>CAWCJP010000005.1:0-648878 GCA_963795925.1 Bryobacterales bacterium
CGCGCCTGATGATGGGGGTTGCCTGTTGCGGCGAGACAATTTGGTGAAAATCTGAGACTTTCTGTAGATTCTTCGTTGGATCGCCGCGCATGTGAAACTTTTGTGGGATTTTGTGGTGAATTGCTGAGATAAACTGTCGCGCACCCTTTCCCCTCGCGGGGATTAACCCGTGGCCGACAATTCCAGTAAGCAACTTACCGGGTGGCTCCCGGTCCGTACCGCTTGTCATTAACCTTGCGGATGTCACAGCCGCGGCACCTGGCGGCCTACAGGATGTGGACGCTCCCTGCACTCCAGAAAGCAGTTGCCATCGGTGGCACGAGATGCGGGGGACGACGTCGATCCTTTTCGGAACTTGACGATGACACGCGTCAGAACAGCGTCCTGGATGATATGCTTCTCAACCTGAGCCGGAGATCCTTCGGAGAAAGGTAAGTAGCTTGCCAGTCACATCCGCAATGGTGTTTAATGGTGGCGTCGGTAAGCGGCTCCTGAATGTCGAGGAGGCTGCCGGATACCTGGGTCTGAGGGTGGACACGGTCTACAAGAAGGCCCGCCTCCGGGAGCTTCCCTTCGTCAAGGTGGGGCGAGCGTTGCGGTTCGACAAACAGGCGTTAGATCGCCTGATCGAACAGCACACAATCAAAACCATCGACTGAAAGGAGTACGCAGAGTGTCTATTCACAGAGTTGAAGACGGAGTTTTCAAAATTCGCTGGAGGGAAGGAGGCAGGAACCGAAGCCTGAGCGTTCATGGCTCGCACGAGTTGGCCAGGAAGATCCTCCGCAAGCGGCTATCGGCGCGCGATGAGAACCGCCACCTCGATATCAGGCGGGAGGTCAATTTCCGAATGTCCGCGCTGATTGATCGGTACTGGGAGCAGTACGCCAGTAAGAAAAAATCTCAGGACCGCGAGAAAGCTGTTCTGGAGGGAATCCGCGGCCAGCTTGGGGACCTGTTTGTCCGGGAGGTTGACGGCGCCAGCATTCAACGCTGGTACCAAGGCCTTTCGGAGGCGAAAGGGTTGTCAGCGGGCACGGCCGTCCGGCACTTCAACGTCATGCACCACATGATGGAGAAGGCCGCCACGATCTGGAGCAAGGAAACCGGCATAGACCGGAATCCGGCTGATGACGTGGAAGTGAAGCGGCCGGATGACCAACGCGAGCGGTACCTGAGTGTGGAGGAGATCGTCAGGCTCAAGGCCGTTCTCGATGAGAAGATGTACCGCAAGGCTGGCAAGGGCATCAACCAGACGTTTTTTCATCTGCGCTTGATCGTCCTGACGGCCTTGACCACGGGCATGCGGATAGCGGAGATTTTCTCGCTCAGATGGAGCGACCTGCTATTTCGGGAAGAACTGATCGCAGTCCGGGCCAAACTGAAGCGTGGCAAGGTTCGGTACGCGCCGATGTGCCCGGAGTTGGCCCTGGAATTCAAGCGCTATCCGGTGATCCTGGGGGAGGATCGGATTTTCCCACCGGAACCGGGCGCCAAGCGGGAACGCCAGA
This sequence comes from Bryobacterales bacterium, assembly GCA_963795925.1. Taxonomy (GTDB): domain Bacteria; phylum Acidobacteriota; class Terriglobia; order Bryobacterales; family Bryobacteraceae; genus Bog-159. Next base: position 1,512 of record CAWCJP010000005.1, read on the forward strand.
GGGTGGACAAGAGTTTCGAAACCATCCTGCAGTTGGCCGGTATCGAGGGTTTCCGCTTCCACGATTTGAGGCACACCTTCGCCTCGTGGTATATGATGAACGGCGGAGATCTTTACGAACTGGCCAAGATCCTGGGCCACGCGAACATCAAAATGACGGAGCGGTACGCCAAACTCGCCCGGAGTCACATTGCCAAGACGGGGAGTACGGCCCGCGAGATGTGGAAGCTAATGGAAGGAGAGAGGCGGGAACAGGTTCAGGGAACCGCGGTCTGAATGTTCCCTTATTGTTCCCTCGACTGAAACCCGATGTTTCTGGCTACTTCTAAGTTATTGATTTTATGGTGGCCAGGGACGGAATCGAACCGCCGACGCCAGCCTTTTCAGGGCTGCGCTCTACCGACTGAGCTACCTGGCCGTAAACGATTATTGTAACAGACGCATGCTTGGAAATCGCTTCGCTACACGGCTTCAAGTGCCGCCAGTTCCCGCGCGGTGGCCTTCTCCACGGTGGCGTGCAGGCTGTTGCCGTGCGCGTCCATGGTCACGATCGCCGCGAAGCCGTTCACCTTCAAGCGCCACATGGCTTCCGGGATGCCGAATTCCATCAGGTAGACGCCTGGCACCTCCTGGACCGTCCGCGCATAATACTGCGCGGCGCCGCCGATCGCATTCAGATATACCGCGCCGCACTCCGCGAGCGCGGCCAGGGTCTTCGCGCCCATGCCGCCTTTGCCGATCACAGCGCGCACGCCGTATCGCCTGATCACATCCGCCTGATACGGTTCCTCGCGGATGCTGGTGGTGGGGCCGGCCGCTTTCACCACCCAGTTCCCGCCTTGTTTCAGCATCACCGGGCCGCAATGATAGAGCACCGCGCCATGCAAATCCACGGGCGGCGGATTCTTCATCAAGTAGGCGTGCACGTTGTCCCGGCCCGTGAACATCTCGCCGTTGATCAGCACCACATCGCCCACCTTGAGGGCGCGCACGGTGGCTTCGCTGAGCGGCGCCGTCAGCACCACTTCGCGGCCGGTAAGCGGGAATCCCTCGGCTTTGGCCATGCGCTCCACAGGACGGCTGGGATCGCGGTACAGCCACTCGACGATGGCGCCACTGGCGGCGTCCAGCCGTACGCCCAAGCGGCGGAACGCCCAGCAATCGTACGCCACGGAGACGAAAAAGCTGGCCGGCAGCCGGTTGGCGGCAGTGATCTTGCAACCGATCAACGAAGCCTTGCCGCCGAAACCCATGGCCCCTACGCCCAGCTTGTTGGCTTCGTCCATGATTTCGGCTTCCAGCCTGGCTAACTCCGGGTTGGGATTCGAATCGTCGAGCGTGCGGAACAACTGGCCCTTCGCCAACTCATAGCCATGCGCGCGGTCGCTGCCGATGCACACGCCCAGCGCTCCCGGCGCGCAGCCCTGCCCCTGCGCCTGCCACACCGCATGCAGCAGGCATTTGCGCACGCCTTCCAGGTTGCGGTCCGCGCGCCCCAGGTTATCGAGCGTCATAGGCAGCGAATACTGGATATTCTTGTTCTCGCAGCCGCCGCCTTTCAGGATCAGCTTCACCTCGATGTCATTCCGCTCCCACTGATCGAAGTGCATCACAGGCGTCTCCTCGCCCAGATTATCGCCGCTGTTTTTACCGGTGAGCGAATCCACTGAATTCGGCCGCAACTTGCCCAGGCGCGTGGCCTCGGCGATCGCGGCGCGGATGGCACGCTTGATGTCCAACTGATTGACGCCCACCGGCGTGTGTACGACAAAGGTGGGCATGCCCGTATCCTGGCAGATGGGGCCTTCGTCATCCGTAGCCATGTCGATGTTCGACAAGATGATGTTGAGCGCTTGCGCGGATTGCGTGGAGGGCGTTTCCGAGGCAGCGGTGAGAGACATCGCCGCACGCACGTCGGGCGGGAGATTGGTGGATGTTTGGGTGATGAGTTCGAGGAGGCTGCCGGGCAGGAATTCCATACATCGGCTCCTATACCCAGACCTTTTGCACCAGCACGTTCTGCTTGCAGAGATCGCAATGCGCAGCGTCGGCGTAGTAGCTGGCGTTGAGCCTGGCCAGATAATACAGCGGCAAATCGCCGAAATCGCAGGTGCGGGGATTGGGTTGATAAATGATGACGCCCAACGCGACCACGCGTGCGCCGCGCGATTCCAGTAGCGCTTTCATCTCGCTCAGCTTGCGGCCGGTGCGCAGGATATCGTCCACCAGCACGACCTGCTCACTCGGATGTTGCTCCAGGAATTGGCGGAAGCGCATGGGCTGGTCGTGGTCCTCGCGTTCGGCCCAGTAGACCTGGCGGGCTCGCAAGGCCTCACAGACACCATAGGCCACGGGCAGGCCGGCGTTGGCCGGCGCCACGATGGAAAGGTCGTCGACGATGGCGCGGATCTCGGCATTTTGGCGCAGCAGGCGGCTCAATCCCACGCTTAGCATGCGGGCGTGCTGGTAATAACGCATGGCCAACGGAACCTGCAGGTATTCGTTCGAGTGCAGGCCATTGGTGTATTCGAAATGGCCGTCGCGCAGGGCGCCGGTATCGCGCAGAACGCGGACGACTTCGTCTTGGGTTGGCAACAGATGCATTGTTGATTGGCTTTCAACTTTCAGCTTACCGCTAAGTGGCTCCTTGTCCGGTCAGGACACGAGGAATCGTGCGCAGGATAATCTTCCAATCGAGCGCCAACGACCAGTTATCGATGTACTGCATGTCCATGCGCATCCAGGTTTCGAAATCCACATTGTCGCGGCCGGATACGGCCCAGAGGCAGGTCAGGCCGGGACGCATGCGCAGGCGGCGGCGCTGCCACGTCTGATACTGTTCGACCTCGTCCGGAACGGCCGGCCGCGGCCCCACCAGCGACATATCGCCTTTCAGTACGTTCCAAAGCTGCGGCCATTCGTCGATCGAGAACTTGCGCAGATAGCGGCCAACCGGCGTCAGGCGCGGATCCTCCGGAATCTTGGTGGCGGTCTTGCGCGTACTCAGGTGCATGACATCGGCTTTCATCCGCTCGGCGTCCGCGCACATGGAGCGGAATTTATAGAACAGAAACCGGCGGCCGTTTAATCCGCAGCGAACCTGCTTGAAGATGGCCGGGCCAGGAGAAGTAAGCCGGATCAGCAGCGCCACCGCGGTCATGAAGGGCAGCAAAACCACCAGGCCCGCCGCGGCGATGGCTACGTCCGTGGCGCGCTTCACCAGCAGGCGGATCTCATCGTGCGGCGCGGCGGAGAAAGTGAGCAGCGGCGTGAAACCCAGGCGCTCCAGGTAAAGTTCGCTATTCACATGCGGAAAGAAATCCACGGCCACCCGCGTGCGCACGCCCTCTTCATCGCAGAGCAGGAAGACGTCTTCCAGTTTGGCCAGGGTCTCGCTGCCCACCGAGAAGATGATCTCGTCGATGACGCGATTGCGGAGCAGTTCCGGCAGATCGGCGATGGGATACACCTTGTAAGTGGACGCCAGATGGATCTCGGCGGGCGCGCCATCTTGTTCGGGCGCCAGAAAACCGGTGAGGCGGATGCCATAGGCCGCGGAACCTTCGAGCGCCTCGCCCAGTTTGCAGGCGCGTTCGCCTGTGCCGGCTACCATGACGAAGTGCGGGCCGCCGAATTCACGCAGGAGGGCGCCCGCCATGCGGCCGGAAAGCATCCGGAACAGGAATAGGAATACCCATGCGTAGCTTACGAAAAGGGCCAGAAAGGGGCGGCTCAGGTCGAGGCGCAGCATGAATTCGAACAGCACTAACGCGACGGCTCCATAGGCGCACTGGCGGAAAGCGTCGCGGAGAATGACGCGCGGATCGCCGGAATCGACCTTATCGTAGACGCCCAGCCACAGGCCGATGAGCAGCCAGACACCGACGGCGAAGCCCAGCACAAGGGCATGAATGGGGACGATCAGAAAGAAGGTGTGCTCCAGGTGGAGCAGGAGGCGGGTTTGATAGGCGGCCTCGAATGCCAGGGCGGTGAGGAGGATGTCGGACAGCCCGAACAAAACCCGGGCTTTGCGGTGCTGGCGACTGAACATCCGCATGACAGGATAGCATGGGGGCGCCGAGCCGAGTCAGGCCTAAGGATGGGAATCTGTATGGGACAACCGCGAAGGGCGGGGGCCAAGGCACGATTTTCAAAATCGCTTACAGGGCGCGCTGACCGTGCTGCACCGTTTTGAGAATAGCGACGGGCGACGCCTAATGGCGCCTTGGTCCAAGGCGCCAACGGAGATTTGTACGGCACGACCTCTCGGGGCGGGGCCAATCCCTGCCCCGGGTATTGCGGCTGCGGAACCATCTTCGAGATCACGCCGCCGGTACGCTGACCACGCTGTACGGTTTCACCGGAAAGGCAGCCAAGATCCCGGGAACGGATCGGAACGCCGCCACCAGCGTCACCTTCAATGGGGGCACCGCCGCGTTCCCACTCGTCTCCGCCCCCGAAATCTCAGCTATCGTGCCAGCCGGGGCTTTTACAGGGCAGGTCCAGGTCGCCGCACCCGGCGGTACGCTCCCGAGCAACATCGCCTTTCAACGGTTGCCTCACTCGGTCACTCTCTCTCGAATCAATGGTGACGCGTCATTGATTTTCGGGCAGCTTCCCCCAAGGAGGATTACCTGCTTGCGCGCCGCCGCCGTCTGCCGATCAGCCCGAGAGCTGCCAAGCCCGAGGCTAACAGCGCCAACGACACTGGTTCAGGAGCCGTCGCCGAATAGGCCGGCATAAATGCCTGCTGCCCCGGCTCACAAGTGGTTTCCAACAGAAACGCCCCGGCATAATTACCGGTCTGATAGGTTGCCTGCATCGCCGCCGTATCGGCTAGCATGCCGGCGTCGGGCGTGAAGTTGCCGCCCGTATAATTCCAGATCGCCTGTTGCGTATCGGAATCGGCCTGGGAATTCCCCGATGGCGTCGCGCCGAAATTCAGGCCCAGCGTGGCTTGCTGTTGAAGTTGCGCCAGACTCAATCCCAGATTATCGCCGGTGAAGTCGGCGTTCACAAGACTAACAATGGAAACGTCATAAGTCGTCGGCGTTTTGATTTGATCGAAGAAGTCGTCGCAGAACATCCAGAATGATTGCGCGGGATTGTTGTTGATATACCCCTCGGTCAAACCGACGTAGTAGAGACTGTTGTTCTCTCCGGACGAATATGGTTCCACCGTAAGACTCACGGTCTGCCCCACCATCGATTCAAAGTCGATGAGGGACGCCTGACAGACGGTTAAACTGGTTAGAAGCACGAATAAACACACAATGAATTTCATGGTTCCTTTTATATTCCTAAGGAATCGTATCAGTGGCCACAAAACCGGACAAGTGGTCTAGTCCCATTACTTTGTGGCTGTGTGTGTTACTAAATATATTCGCGTTGGGCTGATTAGATCGACATCATCGCCGCTTTGGAAGAGCGAACGACTACACTCGAAAGCCGTCATCCCCGGAACAAAGCAGGAGCAGGCTACACCAATGGCCCAACAATCGATATAATTAGTAGTTTAATGGAGGAACCCTTTATGGCAGCATACGCCCATCCCGAAACGTTGGTGAGCACCGACTGGACGGCGGCCCACACGAGCGATCCGCAAGTCCGCATCGTGGAAGTAGATGTGGATACCAAGGCCTACGAGGAGGGCCACATCCCGGGCGCCGCCGCCTGGGCTTGGAATTCGCAGCTAGCCGACCCGATCCGGCGCGACATCCTGTCCAAACAGCAGTTTGAAGAATTGATGTCCTCGTCCGGCATTACCCCCGGCACTACGCTCGTGATCTACGGCGATAACAATAACTGGTTTGCCGCCTGGGCGTTCTGGCAGGCCAAAATCTACGGCCATCGCGACGTGCGTCTGATGAACGGCGGTCGAAAAAAGTGGCTGTCGGAAGGCCGCGAGTTGGCCACCGGCGCGCCGCAGTTTACGGCCACCCAGTACCAGGCCGCGGAGCCCGACCTGTCCCTCCGCGCTTTCCTGCCGCAAGTGCAAGCGGCGGTTTCGGCGCGCTCGGCCGGAATGGTGGACGTGCGCAGCCCGCAGGAATTCAGCGGCGAGATTCTGGCGCCTCCCGGATTACCCGAAACGTGCCAACGCGGCGGGCACATCCCGGGCGCTCGCAGCATTCCGTGGGGCAAGGCGTGCAACGACGACGGCACATTCAAGACGGCCGATGAACTGCGGGCGATCTATGCCAGCGAAGGCATTGACGGTTCTAAGCCGGTGATCGCTTATTGCCGCATCGGCGAGCGATCGAGCCACAGTTGGTTTGTGCTAAAATACCTGCTCGGCTTCGACAACGTCACCAACTACGATGGGTCGTGGACCGAGTGGGGCAACCTGGTGGGCGCGCCGATCGAGAAGGGCGCCGCAGCGGCTGCCAAGGGCTGACGCTCGATCTACGCGGTCCGGATCTCCGCGGCCGCCTGCAAACCCCGCGCCTCGATCTCCTGCTCGCGGATGCGGAACTTCTGTACCTTGCCCGTGACCGTCATGGGGAACGCATCCACGAACTTGATATACTGCGGAATCTTGAAATGCGCGATCTGGCCGCGGCAGTAATCGCGCACCTCGTCTTCGCTCATGGATTCGCCGGCCTTTAGCTTGATCCACGCGAGCACTGCCTCGCCCAGCCTTTCATCCGGCAACCCAACCACGTATACATCTGCAATCCGGGAATGCCGGTGCAGGAATTCCTCCACTTCGCGCGGGTAGATATTTTCACCGCCGCGTATGATCATCTCCTTCAGCCGGCCGGCGATGTTGAAGTAGCCGTCGTCGCGCATCACCGCCAGATCGCCGGTGTGCAGCCAGCCCTCTTCATCGATGGCGTGTGCGGTGGCCTCCGGCTCCCCGTCATAGCCCTTCATCACCAGGTAGCCCCGCGTGCATAATTCGCCGCGCTCGCCGGTCTCGACGCTCTCGTTATTCCGCGGCTGGACGATCTTCACTTCGGTCTCGGGCAGCGCTTTGCCTATGGTCCCGACCCGATGCTCCAGGTCGTCGTCCACGCCCGAGCCGGTAATCGCCGGGGAGCTCTCCGTCTGTCCATAGGCCACGGTCATGCCGGCGCAGTGCATGTCGGCTATGACGCGTTTCATAACTTCCACGGGGCACGGCGCGCCGGCCATCAGTCCCGTACGCAACGTGCGCATATCGTACTTGCGGAAGTCCGGATGTTCCATCTCCGCGATGAACATGGTGGGCACGCCGTAAATTACCGTGCAGCGCTCCGCATCAATGGCCTGCAAGGTAGCCAGGGGATCGAATTGCGCGGCGGGCATCACTAGCGCGATGCCGTGCACCACCGCCAGCAGGGAGCTCATCACACACCCGAAGCAGTGATAGAGCGGCACCGGCGAGCACAGCCTGTCGGCGGCCGTGAGCCGCAGTGCACGGCCCACCACGTAGGCGTTATTGACCAGGTTGCGATGCGTGAGCAGTACGCCTTTGGGCGAACCCGTGGTGCCGGAGGTGTATTGTATATTCACCACATCGCCGGGCGCGGGTGCGAGGGCTGGCACGTCCGCGCCGCCAGCCAGCATCTCATCCCAAGCGGTGGAGCCCAGCAAAACTATTCGCTCCAGCGCCAGATCATGGCCTGCGCGAGCCTCGTTCAGGATATCCAGATAACCGACGCGCGCGTCACACTCGTGCTGGAACATCGCCCTTATGCGGGACTTGCGCAGCACGAACCGCAGCTCGTGCGCGCGGTAGGCGGGGTTGACGTTCACCAGCACCGCGCCCGTCAGGGCCGTCGCAAGCTGAAGGTACACCCACTCCACGCAGTTGCAGGCCCATATGCCCACCCGGTCGCCCGGCCGGATGCCCATTCCCCACAGACCGCGCGCGGTGCGCTCGGCGTTTTCGAGCAGTTCTCTGTAACAGAGCCGGATCCCCTGATGGCGGGAAACCAGCGCATCGCCGCCCGGGTTGCGAGCGGCCGCATCGGCGAGCACCTGGCCGATAGTCTTATCTAAGAGCGGCAATACGGGGCCGCGGGCATAGCTTTCCACGCGTGAATTATACCGCGCTGTCGCGGGGCGTGTGCAGCGAGAATCCCGGCCAACAATTCGGGGATCTCATACACCGCGGAATTCTTGACGGCCGCGGCGTTTGCCCGGAAACGCGCGTATCGCTCGGGCGACAGCATTTCCGCCACAGCGCCGCCGATCTGCGACGATCCGCTGACGACGATCCCAAGCTGTTGCTCGATGATCCAATCCGCGTTGTAGCGCTCGTGCGCCAGCGTCCACGGGTTGCGTTCCACAATCACCGGCAGCCGCATGGCCAGCGCTTCGCTGATGCTGCCGGGGCCGGGCTTGCCAATGAAGAAATCGGCGAGGCCCATGTAGAAGGGCACGTTGGCGGTGAAGCCTTCGAGGTGCACCGGAACGCGATGGCGCATGGCGCGCAGTTTCCGCATAGCTTCCTGATGGCGCCCGCAAAGAACGATCATCTGGATTTCGGCGCCGCAACGGTTGATGGCCTTCGTTACCTTTAACGCATCCATCGATCCCTCGCCGCCAAATGACACCAGCGCCGTGGGCAGATCCGGCCGGAGTCCGAGGCGGACCCTCTCGGCAGCGCGATCGATGGCCAAAGGAGCGTGGAATTTCGGATTCAGGATCATCCCGGACGTGCGCAGGATCCGGCTATCCGGGTATCCAAGGGCGCGCGCCTGTTCCTGTGCCCTGGCGGATCCGCAGATCACGTACTGATCCTGCCGCTCGATCCAGAAGTGGGGCGGGTAGTCGGCGATGTCGGTCAGGATGGTGACCAGAGCCGCGCCCGGACACACGCGCGCCATCGCTTGTTTGATGGCCCGATTGTAGTGCGGAATGAGCGAAACAACCATGTCCGGCGGGTCCTCGGTCCAATGCCCGGCGATTGCCCGCACTTCTGCATCGTGAAACATGCGGATGGCCAGGTGCATTGGCGGAATCAGTTGCGCGGTGCCCAGCGTCCAGCCGCGCCGCAGCATGATGTTGTAGACTTCCTGGAACTGAATACCGGTCAGTTTACGGATCACGTCGACGGAATTCAGCATGTCCTGGATATTACGCAGGCGTGTGTCCCAAGGGCGCTGCTGCTGGCGTATGACCGCTTCGAGGGCAGCAGCGGCCGCGCGATGGCCTCCGCCCGCGTCGATAAAGATGACGTCGATCTTTGGCTTCATCTGGTTGCCACCGCGCCGGCCAACTGGCCGCCCTGCGCGCAGTCCGTGAGCGTGCCACCTGCCGCCGGGCTGGTGTGCGCTGCAACCAGCGCTGGGCTGAAGGCCGCCATTACGGGACGGCCGATCCAGCATCCCGGAGGATCCAGATGGAAGATCCAGGCCACCGTAAGCGCCGTATCGAAGATATTCACGGGCGCGTTGATTTGCCCGGATGTGACGCCCGGGCCCGAGAAGATCCACGGGATTTGCAGTTCGGCCAGCGAGTTCTTGCCATGGCCGTGATTGGTTCCCCCGTGGTCCGACGTGACCAGGACGAAAGTGGATGACCGGGCCTGGGCCGCGTCGATCATATCCAGCACTTGTCCGACATACCCATCGGCGGCTTCGACGGCTTCGTAATACTGCTTCCTGAACCATCCGTGGGCGTGGCCGGCGTGATCGACATTGTCCAGATGGATGAACATCAGGTCCGGGCGGTTCGCGGTCCAATAGGCGATGGCCGCGAGCGTGGTCTGGGCCGCACCCGCCACGTGCCGCATCACATCGGGGGCCTGCTTCTCGAGCAGGTCGGAGAATCCATCCCAATCGTGAAACACGGCGATCTTGCTCGACGGGATGCTCGGCGCGCATGAGGCCGAAGATGGTGGGAAACTTGCCATCGCCGGTCTGGCAGACGGGCTGGAACTCGACTTTGTGCCGGAGATAGCCGTTAGAGGTGATGCCGTGCTGCTCGGGTCCGGCCCCGTTGATGGCCGAAGCCCAGTTGGGGCTGCTCAGCGTGGGCATGACGCCGCGGGCTTCGAGCGTCCAGGCCGCGCGGGCCATCAGTTCGCGCAGGCGCGGTACGTGCGCGTTGTTAACGGCATCGACGCTCAGGCCGTCCACGCCGATAATGATGAAGTGTGGGCCGGCGGTTTGCGCCCAAGCGCCTCGAAGGCAGCCGAGCGCCAGAACAAACAGCAGCGGGATTGTTTTGGTCCCCATATTACATTTGTAGACCATTAATGCTGCGATATCGTTACGAAGAGATGAAATTTCGGAATCAGCTGATTACACGGGACCGAAACGTACGTGCGCCGAACCCAAAGCACAGCGCGATGGTGGCGGCCAGCGCCAGCAATACCCAGGGCATAGGCAGCGTAGGCATGGCGTGGCCGTGCGTGGGCGGCACCATGGCGTAGCGCAGCCCTTCGGCGGCGTAAGTCAGCGGATTGAACAGCGTAACGATCTGAAACCAGCGGACGGTCTTGAGCGCGCTCCATGGATAATACGTGCAGCCGGTGAACAACAAAGGCGTCAGGATGAGGGCGAACATCAGGCTGATCTGTTCGGGCTTCACTATCGTGCCGATAAGCAGGCCGATGCCCGATCCGGCAAAGCCGGCCAGCACGATCATGCCGATCAGTATGCCGATGCGGTCGCCGCGCACGGCGTAGCGGCTGCCCAGCACCCACCAGGCCGCCGGGAAGATCACCGCGCCGGCCACCATGCCGCGCACGGCGCCAAACAGCACTTTCTCGGCGGCCACCAGCCAGACGGGCATGGGCGCCAGCAACCGGTCGTCGATTTCGCGCGCGAAGCCCAGGTCCAGCACCAGGGGAAGCGTAATTCCCTGGATGGCGGCCATCAGCTCGGTCAATCCCACGATGCCCGGCAACATCAGAGACGCGAAATTAGCGGTCGTCAGTCCGATGCTGGGCATGATCTTGCAGAAGATCAGAAGAAAGAACATCGGCTGGATGAGAGCTTGCACCAGGAACTGAGGCAACTCGCGGCGGGTAACGGCAAGATCGCGCCCCAAGGTAGCTCCGAAAGCGTTGGCAGCCAGCCATAGGCGATTGTTATGTGCGAGCAGTCATCAGCGCAGATGCCTCCCTGTTAAATAGATGAAAACGTCCTCCAGGCTGGGCTGTTTGACGTGTAAGTCGCGCACCTGCGCGCCGGCCAGCAACAGCGCCTGCGTGGCGGGGCCCACCAGCGCGGGGGCTCTCTCGGCGTACAGCCGGTAGGTGACCACGCCCATCTCGTCATCGGGCGCAGGCGCCGCGCCGGCATCCAGTTGGTCCACTTTACTGACGCCTCCAGGCCGCGCAACGCCTCCAGCACACGTGCGCCCGCATCGGGCGCGGGCAAGCCGACGCGCACCTCCACCGCGTTGCCGCCGGGGATCAGCTTCTTCAATTCCGCGGAAGTGTCATTCACCAGAATGCGGCCCTTGTCCATGATGGCGATGCGGCCGCAGAGCTGGTCGGCCTCATTCATATCGTGCGTGGTCAGCAGAATGGTGAGGCCTTGGGCATTGAGCGCGCGAATGCGGTCCCAGAGAAACAGGCGCGATTGCGGGTCCAGGTTGTTGGTCGGCTCATCGAGGAAAAGCACGTCGGGTGCGTGCATGAGCGCGCGCGCGATCATGAGGCGCTGCGCCATGCCGCCAGAATAGCGCGCCACCTTGTCATTCTTGCGTTCGCCCAAGCCCAGCTCATTGAGCAGAGCGTCGGCACGCTGCTCGCGCTCGCGTAGCGGCACGCCGTGATAAGCCGCATGAAAAGTGAGAATCTCGCGCACACGCAAGCTGCGGTCGAGGTTGCTTTGCTGCGGGACCACGGCAATACGCTGCTTGATGCTAATTGGGTCGCCCGCTACGTCGAAACCCATGATGGCCGCCCCGCCGGAGGTGGGCAGCACGCTGGTGATGAGCACGCCGATGGTGGTGGTCTTGCCGGCGCCGTTGGGTCCGAGCAGGCCGAAGATCTCGCCGGGGCGGACGCTGAAGCTGACGCCATCGACGGCGTTGACGGTGGCCTTTGCGTAGCGCTTCACCAGGTCGCGGACTTCGATGGCTGCGGAGTCGTTTGGCATGGGTTCTATGATTTTAGCGGATGCGGCGCGCATCATGCTAGACGAGGGCTCGCATAAATCCTGATATTCTGGCGGGTGCATGCTGACTGAGCATCCGCTGGTGAACGCCGTTATTTTCGCTTTGCTGGGCGTCGCGGTGTTCGCCGTCGCTTATGCGATCCTGCTGAAGCTGACGCCGCTCAATCTTTGGCGGGAACTCAGTGGAAGAGCGCAATATAGCCGTGGCCATCTTCGCCGGCGCGGCGGCCATCGGCATCTGCCTGATCATCGCCGCGGCCATGCACTGAGTGCGTCGCTGTGCTAACTTTTATCTATGGCGTTCGAGTCCGATAAAGTGATGTTCGAGATCTACCGCGATACCGATTACTCCGGCAAATACCGCGTGGTCTACTTTACCGAACTGCAGGATCACAACAAAGAAACCGAGATCAATCACGCGCTCAACGGCGAGCACTTCTACGACGGCTTCATCAAGAACTACCGCAAGGAAGAGGCCAAGGAGATCATGGAGGCCTGCCTGACGCGCCTGAATAGCGGCGAGAAGCTGGACGGCGGAGACATCGAGCGCGCCCTGGGCGATCACATCGCCTGAGAATCCGGTGCAAATCACCCGCTACGCCAGCCTCTCCGAGCCGCAGTTTCTGGGTTGCACCAGCGCTTTCGCGGATGCGCTGGCCGGCGAGTTGAACTCCGCCGCGATGTACCTGCGCAAGCTCGAAGACCAGCCCAAGGGCGCGCGCTTTCGCTTATGAGATGTCGCTCGACCGCCATCGCTACGGCGCATTGACGGTGCTTGACCGGTGGGGCGCGCTGGTGGCCGCTTTCGGACCGCATCTGGCGCTCAGCCGCTACAAGGCCATCGTGGATGAAGCGCCGGAGCGCGTCCGCACGGCCGAAGCTATCCTCGGGCGCGCCAATGAAGCTGATGGATACCGCCGACCGGTACTCCGGCGAGGTGGTGGAGGCCTGCATTCTGGCGTTTCAGTCGCTCTCGACCACCTTCGCGGAGGAGCGCCAGGCCGCCGATCAATCCGCGCAATTGGGTCCCATGCTGCCGGAAGAATTCAAAGAGGCGCGGGGCATCTTTCAGCGGGATCTGGCCGCGCGATAATGTGGATGCGGGTTCACGGCGTTGTCTCCGGCGTTTTTTCCTCGTCGGGCGGGAATTCATCGACCGGTTTGCCGCGGTAGAGACGGATGGTCTGCCAGGGCGGCGCGCCCTTTTCGGCTCGCCAATTGACCTCGTGGTGTTCGGGGAGAACTTTTTCTTTTTGCTTGTCGGTCTCGGGTGAGATGGAATTTGGGGCGGCGGGCTGTCCGTCGACCTTTGATTGCGGGGGCTTGGATGTGGTCGAATTGCTCCTTATTTTCGCTGGGGAGGATAAGAGTGGTGGCGTAGAGGCCGTCGCGCAGGCTGTTGAGGCTGCAGACGGTCTTGCCATCGGGTGTTTTGGGGCCCGTGGAGCGCTTGGAATTGCGGCGATTCGCCTTGATTTGCTTCTTTGTTGTCATATAGTTAAGTGCCTTTGGAGGAGCAGAGCCATTTGGTGTCCCAGGATCCCTTTGGTGGTGGGGGACGGCCAACGGCTCGCGATTCCGAATCCCCGGTTTCAAGGTAGCATCGAGGGGTGGCGGAGATGCGGGGGCTCGGGGCGGGGGCGGTGTGCAAGCGATTGAGGGGTAAGGGGTTGAGAGGACGACGGGATTTGGCTAGCGTGGTGACCCGCGGGTGGTGATTGACAACGGGTGAACGCGAGAACCCAGGGAAGAAAATCACCACCTGAAGTTCACGGCGGGTCCCGCGCGCTCGAAGAGCGAAAGCTGCAATGCAGCCTCTTAGGTAGCGGAGGTAGAATTGAATTGATGCTGAGGACGAGAAAGGGAGTGCGGTCGAGGCGGTCGAGCGCCATCGCGAATCTGGATGCTCGGATTGCGGCTGGTGCGCTCGCTATGGCAGACCTTGTCCCTCGGAAAGAAAATGCAGACCCCGAGGAATTGACGAAGGCGGTCGCCAGAGCCACGGAAGTTTTGGGTGACCAGGATGCAGCGCTCCGATGGCTTGGAACACCTGTCGCCGCGCTGGACTACGCGACACCGGTCTCCGTCCTCGGCACCCCCCAAGGCGTGACCCGCGTAAACGACGTTCTTACGCAAATGGAACACCTTGTCTGGTAATTGACGGTCTACCGGATTTGCAAGGCAAAACACCCCGCAAACGATGGCGAGGGCGCCCGGCTCGCCGGTGGCCGTTGGAACCACAAGGGTAAACCTGTAGTGTACTGCAGTGCTACGGCTTCGCTCTGCGCTTTGGAGGTGCTCGCACACAGCGCCAAACTTCCGGCTGAAATGATCGTCATTGGGGCTAGAATTCCGAAGAGCGTTTCAATCCGAACGATCAACTGTCGCCACAAAAAAGACCAACGAGTTGGGCAACGGCTGTCGCCGTGACCAGCAAAACGGAAAGACAGCCGTCGGCGGAAGATCCTACCACCAATGGCAGATCCATTCCCTTTTGGGCAGTACCGCCTGTTGAATCCGTAATGCCAATCACGTCGTCTCCGCGCGGGCTAATGGTATATTACTCCCACGGTCCTGAGGAGGCGCAAGCATGAGGATCATCCGTTTCGCGCTCGGGTGCCTGTGCGTCGCAGGAGCCGCGCCGGCACAAACGTTTTCCGTGCTGCACTCATTTCAATACTTTCCGCACGGAGCTACCCCTTACGCGCCGCTGTATCTCGATTCCAGCGGGAATCTCTATGGCACAACGAACGGTGGGGGCCAGTACAACGCTGGCGTGGTGTTCAAGCTCGAGCCCTCGGGCAGCCAGACAGTGCTTTATACGTTCAGCGGCGGTACTGATGGCGGCAACCCGACCGCGGGCGTAGCGATGGACTCTGCCGGGAATCTATACGGGACCGCATAACCGGCACCATGTAGATAGTCGGAACTGGTCCACGTGCCGCCGTTCTGGAAGGGGCTGTTTGTGGTCGTGTTGTACGTGTCGACGTCCAGATCGGCTATGTGCTGCGAGATCGTGTAGTGGTCGTCGTAGTTCGAGATGGAAAAATATCTTGCGTTGGGGTACTGACCGGCCACCACCAGTTCGACCGCACAGAACGGGAGGTTGCCGGGTGTCATGTCCGTGCAGCCGGCGCCGGTAGGCCCGGTCCCGCACGTGCTCTCCCAGTTGCTCAGGTTGGTTTGGTAGTTGTTAATAGAGTCAGTAGAACTGATGCTGTAATACAGCGCGCCGTACCTAGCGTTCATGTCCCCCGCGCCAGTGGAGCCGGTTTGGAAATAGGGGAACATTGTTTCGTAGTCGGTCGCGGCGGAACCGGTGATGAAGTTGGTTGCGAAGGAATTGGTGCTCTCGACGCCGCTGACTCCGGGGAGCCCCAGCACCCAGTTGCCGTTGGCGTCCTGCGCCGGCGCGCAGCACTGACTGTTGCAGCAGAAGGTAGCGTCGGTTGGGTTGTTTCTGTTTGACCTTGGCGGATTTCCGCCAGGGCAGTTCTGCGCGGGGGCGGAACAGGCGACGCACAAGATGAGGGCAGCGGCGCTAACCGCATGAAGGGGCAGTCTTGCCTTTGGGCTGTTTCTCATATTTCGCTCCTTGTTTTCGCGTTCCCGGCTTGCGACGGGTTTGGCGTTGGTAGCACAACCTCAGCCGCTTGTCTAGCAGACGTATTGCGTCTGTCATACGTTTCTGACTGTCTATAGCCAAAAGCTCATGATGCTGTAGGGTGAGGGGCTCGGAGTAGCGACCAGGCTCGGCTCTTCTCAAACACCACCATGTACTGGCTGCCCTTGATATGCTCGTGCTCCGAGACTTTGCGAAAACCGTTGCGCTCGATTTCGCGCACCAGGTCCGGCTCATCGAGGCGAATGTGCTTTACCGCGTCG
This sequence comes from Bryobacterales bacterium, assembly GCA_963795925.1. Lineage (GTDB taxonomy): Bacteria > Acidobacteriota > Terriglobia > Bryobacterales > Bryobacteraceae > Bog-159. The sequence continues at coordinate 17,458 of CAWCJP010000005.1, forward strand.
CCGCCCGGCATGGCGCCGGGCCGCTTGTAATACTCGACGACAATCAGCCGTCCGCCATCGCGCAGGGCCATGGCGGAATGCGGCCAGCATCTTCTCCGGATAATCGTAGTGGTGGTACGAATCGAGCGCCAGGATCACGTCCATGGTGGAAGCGGCCAGGCGCGGGTCGGTTTCCGTGCCTTTGATGAAGGTCACATTGTCGAGCTTGTCATCCGCGGCGCGCTTTCTGGCGGCGTTCAGAAAATCGTCGAAGATGTCTTCCGCCAGCACGTGGCCGGCAGGCTCCCACGGCGCGGCTCAGATAGGGCAGCATGTAGCCGACGCCGGTGCCGATATCCGCCACGGTCATGCCGGGCTTCAGCGCCATGGCATCGATGAGTTCCTGCGGCTTCGGTGGCGTCGCGCTCCGGACTCGCCCAAGTTCGCCGCGATCGCTTTGCGGCCTTCGGCGGTCTGGTAACGCTGATTGGCGTCGGTGGCCACCTGCGCCCATAACGTGGCGCAGCAAGGCGGCCAGCGCAAGAGCAGTCGATAATCTTCATAAGGCAGTCTCCATGGGCAGCGCCAGCGGCGGCTCCAGCAGGAAGTCGAGCTGCGCCATCTGCGTCCACCGCCTCGCGCATGGCGTGCTCGTAGGTGGGCTCGACGGTGATCACGAACGGCAGGTCGTGCTTGGTCTCGCAGGGCTCCTGCAGCACCGCTTCCAGGCTGATGTGCTTCGCCGCCAGGATGCCGGCCAGCCTGGCGATGATGCCCGGCCGGTCGTCCACGCGGAAGCGCAGATAGTAGGCGCGCTTCTGCAGGGTCACCGAAACCGGCTTGTATTCGCCCAGCCGCTCGTGCGCGAAGGGCGAGACGCGCTCGGGGCTGCCGCTGCGGATCTCGCGCGCCACGCGCATCAGGTCGCTGACCACCGCCACGCCGGTGGGCAGCGGCCCGGCGCCGCGGCCGTAATAGAAAGTGTCTTCGCCGTACTCGCCCTTCACCCACACCGCGTTATACGCGCCCTGCACGCCGGCCAGAATCGTGGAGCGCGGAATCAGCGCCGGCCGCACCGAGAGAATCAGCCCCTCGGGCGTTTGCCGCGCCGCCGCAGATCAGCCGGATGGTGTGTTCAAGCTGGTGCGCGTAGCGGAAATCCAGCGGCGAGATGCGGCGGATGCCTTCCATGAAAATATCGGAGGGCGTGATCTTCTCGCCGAACGCCAGGGCCGCCAGGATCGCCAGCTTGGAGCGCGCGTCGAAGCCGTCGATATCGGCGCTGGGATCGGCTTCGGCGTAGCCCAGCGCGCTGCGCCTCCGCCAGCACCGTCTCGAGCGGCGCGTCGCGCTTTTCCATCTCGGTGAGGATGTAGTTGCAGGTGCCGTTGAGGATGCCGTAAAGCGCCGTGACGCGGTCGCCGGAGATGCCTTCGCGCAGCACGGCGTGGATGGGGATGCCGCCCGCACACGCTGGCCTCCATCGCCAGGTTGATGCCGGCGCGAATGGCGCGATCCCAGATCTCCGGCCCGCAGGCGGCCATCAGTTCCTTGTTGGCCGTGACCACCGATTTGCGATTGGCGATGGCGGCTTCGACGATCTCGGCGGCCACGCCGGTGCCGCCCACCAGCTCGGCGACAATATCCACGTCGGGATGCGTCGACCACTTCGCGCCAGTCCGTGGTCTTGAACACCGGCCCCAGCGCCTCGGGGATTGCTTGGATGCCACCGAGCGGCTGCAAACCGCCGCCACCTTCAGCCGGAAGCCGAGCTTCAGCGCGATCTGGTCGGCATTGTCGGCCAGGATGGCGAGCGTGCCGGAGCCCACGTTGCCCAGGCCGACAATGCCGACGTGCACTTCCCGCATATGGGCATTATGGCATGCGTTGCGATGAGTGAAATGATTTCCGCTCTCACAGTCACTATAAGTGGAGAGAAGGAGAATGTTCCAAAATGCCGAATTTTAGATTTGGGAAGCACCCACCGAAGCAGGACTATCGCACTTTGCGGTTCAAGAATTATCTGACCTCCGCTACCGCGCCGCCACCAGCGTCGGCGAATAGCTTAACCCGCGTATACGCCAATTTGAAGACGACCGACCCGACAAAACTGTTCCCCATGGACGGCAACGATACCCTGGGAGACTGCACCATTTGCGCGGTGGCGCACGCGGTCACCACTTATCGCGGGTTGATCGGCAAGAAGAAAGACATCCTGGCCAAGCAGGCCGTGGTTAAGTTGTACATGCACCTGACAGGCGGCGTGGACAGCGGCCTCAACGAACTGGACGTTTTGAACTACTGGCAAACGAACGCCGTGGGCGGCGATAAGATCATGGCGTTCATCAAAATCGATCCGAAGGATCACGTCCATGTGCAGCAGGCGATTCAACTGTTCGGCGGCGTCTACCTGGGTTTCCAGGTGCAGCAGAACGCCCAGCAGGAGTTCGAAGCCCACCAGCCGTGGACACCTGGCCCGCTGACGACCGACGGCCATGCCGTGTTTGCGGTTGGATACGACCATACGGGTGTGACCGTGCTGACCTGGGGCAATACGCAGCAGGGCACCTGGGCCTGGTGGGACGAGTGCGTGGACGAAGCGTACGCCATTCTTCCGCCCGAAGCCAGAGATCCCGGTTATGCCCCCGGCTTCGACATGGCTCAGTTGCAGGCCGACCTGGCCGACGTAGCAAACTGACGCCGCGGTGGCGCCAGGCTTGCTTGATCCGATGACCGCCTTGCGGAGCGAGTAGGGTTGCTGCGCCACCATAGAATCTACTTTCGCCGTAGCATTACCGAAGGCGTAAAATAGTCGGAATGGCGCAGGTTAAAGCAACTCCCAAAACATACGACGTAGTGGTGGTCGGTTCCGGGGCGGGCGGCGGCGTTGCCGCGCACGTCCTGACGCTGGCCGGCGCCAAGGTCTGCATGCTGGAAGCCGGCGGATGGTACGACGGAACCAAGCAGTCCAAGATGCTTCAGTGGCCCTACAACGCGCCGCATCGCGCGGCGGGCACTAAGGAGAAGCCTTTCGGCTATTTCGACGCCACGCTGCTGGGCGGTTGGAAGGTGCCGGGCGAGCCCTACACCAATGCGGCAGGTACCGACTTTATGTGGTGGCGCGCGCGCATGCTGGGCGGCCGCACCAACCATTACGGCCGCATCTCGCTGCGCATGGGGCCGTACGATTTCAAGCCCTACAGCCGCGATGGCAAGGGCTTCGATTGGCCCATCACCTACGAAGAGCTGGCGCCCTACTACGACAAAGCCGAAGAACTGATCGGCGTCTTCGGAACCCAGGAAGGCATCGAGAATACGCCCGACGGAAAGTTTCTGCCGGCGCCCGCGCCGCGCGGCTACGAGCGCGTGATCAAGATGGCTTGCGACAAGATTAAGGTCCCCTGCATCCCCTCGCGCCTGGCGATTCTCACGCGCTCCATCCACGGGCGTGCCGCCTGCCATTATTGCGCGCAATGCGGGCGCGCCTGCGGCGTCAACGCCAACTTCAATTCTCCCGGCGTGCATATTTTCCCCGCCATGAAGACCGGCAACCTGGAAGTGCGTACCGATGCCATGGCGCGCGAAGTCGTGGTGGGACCGGACGGTCTGGCGACGCGGCGTTTCCTACATCGACAAGAAGACCCGCAGCGAGGTGACGGTCAACGCCCGGATCGTGGTTCTGGCCGCGAGTTGCTGCGAAACCGCGCGCATCATGCTGAACTCCAGAAGCAGCCAGTTTCCGAACGGCGTCGGCAACTCCAGCGGCCTGGTGGGCCGGTACCTGATGGACACGGTGGGATCGGACGTGGGCGGCTATCTGCCGATCCTGGAGGATCTGCCTCCGCGCAACGAAGACGGCGTGGGCGGCATGCACATGTACATGCCCTGGTGGCGCTACCAGGAACAGAAGGCCGGCAAGATGCCGTTTGCGCGCGGATATCACATCGAATTCGGCGGCGGGCGCGGGCTGCCGGACGCCGGGGATTTCGGCGATTCCGAGCAGATTCTGGGCGGCGGCTATGGCGCCGAGTTCAAGCGCAATCTGCGCAAAGCGTACGGCGCCTATGTCGGCTTCGCGGGCCGCGGCGAAATGATTCCCAATGCGGATAGCTACTGCGATATGGATCCCCACCGGGTGGATCAATAGGGCATTCCGGTGTTGCGTTTCCACTTCAAATGGAGCCAGGATGAAATCCTGCAGGCGAAACATATGCAGGATACCTTCAAGGAGATCATCACTGCGGCGGGCGGCAAATACTTCACCTCGGCGACCGCCGAAAACAACTGGGGAATCTCGCGGGGAGGAGAAATTATCCATGAAGTGGGCGCCGCGCGCATGGGCGACGATCCCAAGACCTCGGTGCTGAATTCGTACTGCCAGGCATGGGACTGCAAGAACCTGTTTGTCACCGATGCGGCGCCGTTTGTCAGCAACGCCGACAAGAATCCGACCCTCAGCATTACGGCGCTCGGCTGGCGCACGTCGGAGTATATCGCCGAGCAGGTGAAGAAAAGAAATCTGCCCGCTTGAGTCGATCTGAGGAGACTGTCATGGGAGAGAACAAGCACGATCGCGCCGGAGTCAGCCGCCGCGATCTATTTCAAATAGCCGCCTCGGCGCCCGCTCTGGCCGGTTTGGCGGCAGGCTCCGGCCTGGCGCAAACACACGCGGCAGCGTACCAGCGCAAGGTATTCGACGACCATCAGTGGCGCATGGTCCAGGTGCTTTGCGACCTCATTCTCCCCGCCGACGAACACAGCGGCAGCGCCACCCAGGCGGGCGTCCCGGAGTTCATCGACGATTGGCTGGATTTTCGCAAACAGGAAGACGGCAACGACAACCTGACGGCGGAGATATTCGGCGGGTTGGCCTGGCTCGACCACGAATCGGTCCGGCTGTCCGGCAAGGATTTCGCCGCCACGCCGGCGGACCTGCAGAAGCAGATTCTCGATCGCATTGCCTGGCCGGAGCGAGCCGCGGCGGAAGACCGCCGCTGGGCTGGGTTCTTCAGCAGGTTGAGGGACCTGACGGCGAACGGATTCTATTCAAGCAAGATGGGCATCGGCGATCTGCCGTATCTCGGCAACACTGCCGTGCCCGAGTGGAAAGGCTGCGATCCCGCCGTTTGGGCCGAAATCGAACGGCGCATGAAGCACGGTTACAAAGGCCTGGGCGGCGAAGTCAAACCCTGGACCGCGTGACGCAGGAGGGTAGGCTGGACCCGCGATTTCCGAAGCACTTCGATGGAAAGCGCTTCTACAATCCGGATGCGCCCCAGGCGCACGGGTTTGCCGCAGCCCTCCGATGGAAGCTGACCAGCCGGCCGGAACCGTCGCCCAGCTTTATTTCGGACGTGGAGCCATCCCGGCCGCCCCGCCGCATGGAAGCGAGCGGGCTGCGAGTCACTCTGGTGAACCATTCGACCGTGCTGTTGCAGGAGCGGGGCTTCAATATTTTGACGGATCCCATCTGGTCCGAACGGGCGGGTCCTCTATCGTGGGTGGGTCCGCGCCGTCGCAGAAAACCGGGGGTGTTATTGGAGGATCTGCCGCCGATCGATACTGTGCTGCTCAGCCACAATCATTATGACCACCTGGATTTACCCACGCTGCGCCGGCTGGCCGGCCTGGGTGATTCCACATTCATTGCTCCGTCCGGCGTGGCCCGGCTGCTTCGGTCGGAAAAAATAGGGCCGGCGCACGAATTGGATTGGGGCGAATCCATATCGCTCGCTAGCTTCACCGTCCACTGCGTCCCGGCAGTGCATTTCTCGGGCCGAGGAATTTCCGACCAAAATCTCACGCTCTGGTGCGGATATGCGATCGAGTCGCCTGACCGGCTCGTATATTTCGCGGGAGATACCGGCTTTGGACCCCACTTCGGCTGGATTCGGGAAAAGTTCGGACCTCCGCACCTCGCGTTATTACCGATCGGAGCGTACGCGCCGCGCTGGTTCATGTCGCCGATTCATATGAGCCCCGATGACGCGATTCGAGCGCATGAGATCCTGGCCGCCGGGACCAGCATCGCGATTCACCATGGAACTTTCCAGTTGGCGGATGAGGGGCTCGACACTCCGGCGAATCAAATCCGCGCTTATGCGGGGCGCGAGCCCTTTCTGGTTCTCAATAACGGCCGATTTGCCTGACCTTCCATGACGATCGACAAGCACACCCTCGCGGCGATCAGCATCATCGGTAGTTCACTTGACGTGCTCGGCGCGTTATACCTGGCCTACGATCTGTTGGGCGGCGAACACGGACCGCTGCGGACTCTCACCAGAGGAGTCACTTACGGCGCGCTCTTCGGAGGCGGGTATGGCCTCGCGTTCGGACCTGTATTCGGGCTGGCCAGCGGCGTGGCGCACGGCATTACACTCGCCTGGGAGTATTCCCGCGCTTCGAGGCATGGGCCGAAGCCGGGATTTTGGTATGACACGGCCATGAGCGCCATTCGTGGAGCCGGGTTCGCTTTGGGCGCCGCATATTTATATGGCGGCAGATTTGGAATCGCATTCGGCGCACTAAGCACGGTGGGGCAGGCGGTGGCATACCGCGCCGGCATCCGGCCGACCCTCGATTACAAACCCGTAGCCCGCCCGCGTTTGACCAAACTTCAATTGCTCGCGGGAGCCAATCGCACGGTCGGCTACGCGATAACCGGATATATCAGCGCTCTAATATCGGGCCATCGGGCAAACGCGCTGCGCGTTGGGGCTTATACCGGGTTAGTCATTGGAGTGGTCACGGTGATGGCAGGCGCATGCACGTCGCTCATTGAATGGATTGTGGATCATGTGCCCGCGCGGAGCATGGGCGTTTTTGGAATTGGCTTGATTCTTATCGGCTTCGCGCTACAATCCGTCCAGTACTGGCTGGTGCTGTTCAACGTGACTGTTTCGCTATTAATCGCTATCGCAGTATAATCGGGCTTCCAGTTCGTGATTCCAATTGGCAGAGAGGAAATCCTAAACGATGGCAACGCCCGCCCTATTGCTGTTTGCCTCCACCGGCCCGTCCCGCATCACGGCGCTCGACTGGCTCATGATCGCGCTTTACTTCGGTGTTCTGCTGTGCGTCGCCTGGTGGGTGATCCACAAGGCCAAGGATTCTGCCACCGACTACTTTCTGGCCGGCCGCAACCTGGGCTGGTGGGTCATCGGCGCTTCCATCTTCGCCTCCAATATCGGATCGGAACACATCGTCGGCCTCGCCGGATCGGGCGCCACCAGCGGCGTGGCCATGGCGCACTATGAGCTGCATGCCTGGTGCCTGTTGGTGCTGGCCTGGGTTTTCGTGCCATTCTACATGCGCTCCATGGTGTTCACCATGCCGGAATTCCTGGAGCGCCGCTTCAACGAGAAATGCCGGTATGTGCTCTCCATCGTCTCGTTGATTACCTTCGTCATTTCCAAGATCGCCGTGGGCATCTTCGCCGGCGGCGTGGTCTTCGGCACCCTTTTCCCGGAAATGTCCATCACTCTCGGCGGCGCCACTATCGACAGCTTCTGGATCGGCTCGGTGCTGGTGATCGTGCTCACCGGCTTATACACCACGCTGGGCGGCATGCGCGCGGTGGCTTATAACGACGCCGTACAAGTGACCGTTCTCATCGTCGGCTCGGCGCTGCTGACAGGCTACGGCTTGCACCGGTTGGGCGGCTGGGGCGAAATGCGGCACTATGTCGGATCCGACATGTTGAACCTCTGGAAGCCGCTGATCCCCCACGGTGTCGAGGGTACGTGGTCGCCTGTTCTGCAGACGGACACGGCCGGACACGTGGTCAAGCAGGCCTGGTACTTTAACGATAATTTTCCGTGGCTCGGCATGCTGTTCTGCGCGCCGATCATCGGGCTGTGGTATTGGTGCACCGATCAATACATCGTCCAGCGCGCGTTAGGTGCTCCCAACCAGGCGGTGGCCAGGCGCGGCAGCATCTTCGCGGCGTTTCTCAAATTGTTCCCCGTTTATCTGTTCCTCATCCCCGGCCTCATCTGTTTTGCGCTGGCGAAAAGCGGCAAGGTTCCGGAGTTGGCGTCGATGATCGGGCCGGACGGCAACGCCATCCCCGCCGCTTCCAACGGCGCCTTCCCTATGATGGTGGAGTATCTCCTGCCCGCCGGCGTGCGCGGTATCGTGGTGGCGGGCTTGCTTTCCGCGTTGATGGGTTCGCTCGCCGGCGTGTTCAACGCCTGTTCCACGCTGTTCACAGTCGACCTGTATGAGAAGTGGAACAAGAAAGCTTCGCAGCATCAGCTCGTGCGCATGGGCCGCATCGCCACCACCGTAATGGTGGTGATCGCCCTGGCGTGGATACCCGTCATCAAGAATGCGCGCGGCCTCTACACATACCTGCAATCGGTGCAGGGCTATCTGGCGCCGCCCATCTTCGTGGTCTTCTTCTTCGGCGTATTCTTCAAGCGCATGACCGGAGCGGGCGCGTTGTGGGCCATGATCGTCGGCTTCGCGCTGGGCATTTTCCGCATGATCGTGGATACCCCCGTAACGCTGGGTGTGGGCGGATTCAGCGGATACCAACCCGGATCGTTCTTGTGGATCGTCAATAACATCTACTTCCAGTATTTCAGCGTGCTGATCACGATCGTGTCCGCGATCGTCATGGTGGCTGCCAGTTACATGACCAGCGCGCCCGACATGAAGCAGATCCAAAGTCTGACTTTCGCAACCAAGACGGCAGAGGATCGCCGCGCCACCAGCGCAAGCTGGGGCTGGAAGGAAGTGGCGGGTTCTGCTGTGGTGCTGGTGTGTATCCTGGGCGGGTACCTGTATTTCCGGGGGTAGACCGGCTTTGCTCAAATCAGCCGTTTTGGAGTATGCTAGTAACAGGATCGGGGGTGCGTTCCCCCGACCCTGTCCGGTGATTACCGTCTGCCCTTACGGGTCCAAACGATCATAACCGTGACTTTCCGAAGAAAGTCTACTAGTATCAGGATCATAGATTTGATCCCCCTTTCTGCTTCGAGTGGAAGGCCCGGGCTGTGACCCCGGGCTTTCCCGATTAAAGCTCTGGTGCTTCTTCCGGGAACCCGCTCTTCCAATCTCAACAGGAAAGATCTCCGCTTCTACAGTGCGGCGAGTGACGCCGAGTTCTCAGCCACTTGGGCACAAAGAGTGGCGGCAGATCCAGAAAGCTCGCGGTGCTATCCTGATCCTTAGTCATCTTCCGCCCGTCTGCCTGCGCGTGACGTGTGCTCTCGAAGGAGTTTCCATGCAGTCTCGCCGCATCTTCATCGGCAAAGTGGCCAGCGGTCTGGCCGGCGCCATCGCCGCGCCCAACGTGCTGGCGGCCAACGACCGCATTCGCCTCGGCATCATCGGCGCCGGCGACCGCGGCACGCAGATCATGCGCGAGGCGCTGGCCTGTCCCAATACCGAATTCGTGGGCGTCGCCGACATCTACACCAAGCGCCTGGAAGACGCGCGCGCCATCGCGCCCGGCGCCAAGACTTATCTCGATTACCGCCACCTGCTGGACGACAAGAGCATCGACGCGGTGCTCATCGCCACGCCGCAGCACCTGCATTGCGAGCACTTCGTCGCCGCGCTCGACGCCGGCAAGCACGTCTACCAGGAAAAGACCATGGCGTTCAGCGTGGAGCACGCCAAGCGCATGCGCGCCGCGTATCAGCGCGCCGGCCAGCGCACGGTGCAGATCGGCCACCAGGGCTGCTCCTCCGGCCAGGTGACGGACGCGGTCAACTTTCTGCAGACCGGCGACGTCGGCAAAATCACCGCCATCCACGCGCACATGTACCGCAACACGCCGCACGGCAAGCCGCAGTGGGCGCGGCCCGTCTTTCCCGACATGACGCCGGAAAACATCATCTGGAAGTCGTTCCTGGGCGAAGCGCCGCGCGCGCGATTTCGACGCCAACCGCTACATCAACTGGCGCTTCTTCTGGGATTATTCCGGCGGCAACGTCTACGAGAACATGTGCCACCAACTGGCCTTCTGGTACAAGGTGATGGGGCTGAAGATCCCGCACACGGCCAACATGATGGGCGGCGTCTATCTGTGGAAGGACGGCCGCGAAGTGCCCGACACCATGAACGTCACGCTGGAACATCCCGAAGAGATTCTGTTTTCGTGGGATTCGGGCTTCGGCAACAATCAGCTGGGCAGCACCGAAGACGTGCTGGGCACCGACGGCACCATTTCGAAGAGCCAGCAGATCCGCTATCTGCCGCAGAAGGTGAACCGGCCGGACGGCGCGGAGATGGTGGGATCCACGCGCACCGCGCCCAACGCCCACATGCAGAATTTCCTGGATTGCATCCGCTCGGGCGCAGGAGCCGAACTGCCCGTTCGAGCTGGGCTTCCGCGTCTCCATCGCCTGCCGCATGGCGGTGGAGAGCTATCGCCAGCAGCGCGCCATGCGTTGGGACGCCGCCAAAGAAGAGATCGTCTAGCGCCGTTCGCCATGGATTTCGAATACACTCCCGAACAGATTCAGCTCCGCAAATCCGTGCGCGAATTCGCCGAAGCCGAAATCGCGCCGCACGTCATGGAGTGGGACGAAGACCAGATCTTCCCCGCGGAAGTCATCCGCAAGCTGGGCAAGCTCGGCTACATGGGCGCCATCTTTCCCGAAGATCTGGGCGGCGCCGGCCTGGGCTACATCGAGTACAGCATCATCATCGAGGAACTGTCGCGCGTGGATGGCTCGGTGGGCATCATCGTGGCCGCGCACACCTCGCTGTGCAGCAACCACATTTATAAGATGGGCAGCGACGAGCAGCGCCGCCGCTATATTCCGCGGCTGGCATCGGGCGAATGGCTCGGCTGCTGGTCGCTGACCGAGCCCGAGGCCGGCTCGGACGCGGCGGGCACGCGCACCTCGGCCGCGCTCGAAAACGGCTGCTGGGTGCTCGAACGGCGCCAAGACTTTCACCACCAACGCGCACTACGCCAACGTCTGCGTGGCCATGGCGGTGACCGACCGCGCCGCCGCGCAGCACGGCATCTCGGCCTTCATCATCGAACAGGGCACGCCCGGCTTCCGCGCCGGCAAGAAGGAAAACAAGCTGGGCCTGCGCGCCAGCGCCACCGGCGAAGTGATCTTCGAGAACTGCCGCATCCCGCAGACGCAGTTGCTCGGCAAGCGCGGCGAGGGCTTCGTGGACAGCCTGAAGGTGCTGGATGGCGGCCGCATCTCCATCGCGGCGCTGGCCATCGGCATGGCGCAGGGCGCCTACGATGCGGCGCTGCGCTATTCCAAGCTGCGGCGCCAGTTCAGCCGGCCCATCTCCGAATTTCAGGCCATCCAGTACAAGCTGGTGGATATGGCCACCGTCGATCGACGCCGCGCGCCTGCTCAACTACCGCGCCGCCTGGATGCTGGACCACGGCCAGCGCGTGACCAGGGAATCCGCCATGGCGAAGCTGTTCGCCTCCGAAGCCGCGGTGCGCGTCGCGAACGAGGCCGTGCAGATCCACGGCGGCTACGGCTTCATCAAGGACTATCCGGTGGAGAAGTTCTACCGCGACGTGAAGCTCTGCACCATCGGTGAAGGCACCAGCGAAATCCAGCGCCTGGTGATCGCGCGGCAACTTCTGAAAAGCTGATGACGGATTGGGCGCGCAAGATTGCGGAAGGCGATGCGCGCGCGCTGGCCCGCGCCGCCACCGGGATCGAGAATCGCGACCCGCGGGCGCTGGAGGTCTTGCGCGAGTTGCAGCCGCGCGCCGGACATGCGCGTGGTGGTCGGCATCACCGGACCGCCGGGCGCGGGCAAGAGCACGCTGGTGGATGCCATGGCGCGCGAGCTGCGCCGCCAGGGCCGCACCGTCGGCATCATCGCCGTGGACCCCACCAGCCGCCGCACCGGCGGCGCGATCCTGGGCGACCGCATCCGCATGCTGGACCATCATGCCGATCCGGGCATCTTCATCCGCTCCATGGCCACGCGCGGCGCATCCGGCGGACTGGCGCGGGCCACCGCGCGACTGGCCACGCTGCTGGATGCGGCGGGCAAAGACTTCGTCATCATCGAAACGGTGGGCGTGGGGCAGGACGAAGTGGAGATCGCCGGGCGTGGCGCAGGTGACCGTAGTGGTACTGGTGCCGGGCATGGGCGACGACGTACAGGCCATCAAAGCGGGCATCATGGAGATCGCGGACATCTTCGTGATCAACAAATCCGACCAGCCCGGCGCCGAGCGCATGGAGCACGAGATTCAAGGCATGCTCAGCCTGGCCCAGGGCGGCCACCAGCCGCCCATCGTTCGCACCGTCGCCACGGAAGGAACCGGAGTTCCGCGAATTACTGCAAGCGGTCAGCTCGCCGCGTCGTCCGCGCTCGCCCACTCGTCGCGCTCACTCGCAAGGAGGTCAACATGTCACAACGCACAGATAGGCATCATCGGCGGGAGCGGTCTCTACTCCATGCCCGGCTTCGAAGCGCAGGAAGAAGTCGTGGTGGAGACGCCGTTCGGCGCGCCTTCCGACAACTTGGTGGTCGGCAAGCTGGCCGGCCGCAGCGTCGCGTTTCTGGCGCGCCACGGCCGCGGGCATCGCATTTCGCCATCCGAGCTGAACTTCCGCGCCAACATCTACGCCATGAAGTCGCTGGGCGTGGAGCGCATCATTTCGCTGAGCGCGGTGGGTTCGCTCAAGGAAGAGCACCGGCCGCTCGATTTCGTCATCCCCGATCAGTTCGTCGACCGCACGCGCGGCCGCATCTCCACTTTCTTCGGCGAAGGCCTGGTGGCGCACATCGGCTTCTCCGATCCCATCTGCCCGCAGCTTGCCGAAGTCGTGCGCGCAGGCGTGCGCGCCGGCGGGAGTCAACGTGCAAGAAAGGCGGCACGTACTTGTGCATGGAAGGCCCGGCGTTCTCCACCCGGGCCGAGTCGAACCTCTACCGAAGCTGGGGCATGGACGTGATCGGCATGACCAACCTGCAGGAGGCCAAGCTGGCGCGCGAGGCCGAGATCTGCTATGTGACCGTCGCCATGGTCACCGATTACGATTGCTGGCATCCGGAGCACGACGCCGTCACCGTGACGGATATCATCGCGAACCTGGTGAAGAACGCCGAGAACGCCTGCAAAGTGGTGGCGGCGGCGGTGGAGCGCATGCCCGCCGAGCGAAGCTGCAAGTGCGGGTCGGCGCTGGCGCACGCCATCATCACCGACCGCAAACTGGTGCCGGAAGCCACGCGGCGCAAACTGGACTTGATCGTTGGCAAGTACTTCGTGTAACGAACGCGCCGCGCGAGCCTGCTGGACTACTGCCTGCGCGGCGAGCCGTGGCCGCCGGAATTGCTGCGCGCACTGGCGGACGACGAGTGTTCCGATGCGCTTTTCCGCGTGGTCGCCGAAGGCCTGGCGGACCGTTTCGAGCCGGCGCTTGTGCGATACCTACGCGGCGCTGTTCGCCGAAGCCATCGCGCCGGGCGAGAGCGCCGCGCTTGTGCGAACGCTACCGGCGCGTGCGCGTTCCGCGCCCCGATTGATGGGCGAGCCGCGACCGATCTTCGTGCTCTCGCGCGTGACGCTGGGCGCGGATGTCGCGGTGACCAGCGTCATCCTGGATGCGGCCAAGCGCCGCTTTCCGGAGGCGGCCATCTACCTGGCCGGCCCGCGCAAGAACTGGGAGTTGTTCGCCGCCGATCCGCGCATCCTGCACCTGCCGGTGAACTATCGCCGCGGCACGCTGCGCGAGCGCCTGGCCGCCGTGGCCCGAGCTGCGCGCGGCGTCTGGCGGCCGCCGGCCCGACAGCATCGTCATCGATCCGGATTCGCGCCTGACGCAGCTCGGCCTGCTGCCGGTGTGCCCCGAAGAGCGCTATTACTTCTTCGAAAGCCGCGCTTACGGCGGCGATGGCGACGATCCGCTGCCGGTGCTGGCCAGCCGCTGGGCGGCGGAAACCTTCGGCATCCCGGACGCCGCGCCCATACGTAGCGGTAGGACAGGCCTCCGGCCTGTCCCCGTCCGGCATCGCCATCAGCCTGGGAGTGGGCGAGAATCCGGCCAAGCGAATCGCCGATCCGTTTGAAGCGGAGCTGCTGGCGCTGCTGGCGCAGACCGGCGAGCCGCTGTCCATCGATCAAGGCGCGGGAGGCGAAGAAGCCGAGCGCGTGGAGCGGGCCTGTGATCGGCGCGGGTCCGGCGCAGAGGTCGAACGCTGGAGCGGATCGTTCGCGGGCTTCGCATCGATCATCGCAGGCAGCCGGCTATACGTCGGGTACGATTCCGCCGGCCAGCACGTGGCGGCGGCATGCGGCGTCCCGCTGATCAGCGTGTTTGCCGGATTCTCGTGCGCGCGCATGTTCGCGCGCTGGCGCCCCGCCGGGCGGGTAATCCGCGTGGAAAACCAAGCCCCGGCGCAGGTATTGGAACAAGTGCGGCTTACTTTACCGGAAACGTTACTGAACCCACCGCGTTAGTGCTCTCATCGAGCACACGACCCGGACCTGCTGCACCGCATCGGCAGTCGGGTGATCCTGCGAAATCGGAATGCCTTCCTTCATCACGTGTCGTGCTGCTCCGCCGTCAGCTCGAGGGGGTAGGCTCGCAAGGCTCGGCTCGCCGAGCGGGCCCGAGGCGCTCCGATCGGAAACCAGCAAATATACGGCGCCCGTGAACTTGCCGCCCTGCTCGCGCAGCAGATGTCCGCAGGATTGATGCGGATGTCCAGATGCACGCCCTTTCCGGCTTCCGCGGGCGACGATTTTCATGCGCAGGCCGATGTCGGCGGCATCGGAGGGGCTTTGAAAGGCCGCGCATCAGTACCGCTTTCATCCTGTCCGCGGCCGGCCGCGAATCCGGCAGCGCGTAATAGCGCTGCCGGACTTGCAGCTTGACGCCGGCTGCGCTCGCAGGTGACGTGGATCTGGTGGAACTTATTGTCCCAGTTCTCCGCCGAAGGATCGTAGGCAATCTCGTAACGTGTTGGCGGCATTCCGGCCGAAATCTGCTTAGCACGGCGCGGCATGTCTTACCCGAAAGTAGGTGTGGCCGCCGGTTAACAGGGCCATCTGTTCCAGGTCGCGGTTCATGTCCGGATTCAGGTCTCGCGGCTATACGACAGAGGATTCACCGCCACGCTCTGGCATTTTCGAGCGTGACTCGCCAGGTGCGGCACGTAGAGCGCGCACTCGACCCAATCGCCGTTGCAAGGTTGCTTGGTGTTATAAACGTTATGCATCCGTCGGTGATCCAGACGATGTCCCTGCGGCCGGGAAGACCCGGCCAGTTGGGTGCCCAGGTAACTTCGAGCATCGTGGTAGGTCTTCTTTACCTGCTCTTCCATGCCCGATCTGGACCGGCCGCCCATGGCTGTGCGGCTTTCATAGCCTTATCGAGCGCCTGCTACATCTGCTGCGGCCAGGTATGATCGTCGGGCGACTTCGGGCCGAAGCGCGTGAATCGGAATCAGCACGCCCTCCAGGTTGAGACAGTAGAAGTACACGGTACTCGCCGGATTCCAGTTGCGGCAGCGATTTGTCGAGATCCTGCCAGGTGTCCAGCCTGTCGGCCTGGTTCATCGTTCAATCATGTCGAAGAGATGACGTGGAGTGCGGCATCGCGCCGCCGGGCCGGTTGGTGATACTCCAGCGGCCCCAGAGCCGGGGCCGGCCCGGTGACGGGCTTGCGGAAGAAAAGGATGTTTGCGGTTTGCTTTGGTCGACGATTTTGAAATCGGCGGCGGTCAGGTCGGTCACGGGCTGGCCGCTGGCGTCGAGCGCCACCGGGTAAAGGCGGATGAGGGCGGGCGGCGCCGGGGCTTGCGCCAGAAGCGCGGACGCGGCGAGAGCGAGGGTGATAATCAGATTTCGACATATGGACTAACAGTGTAACTCTGGGTGGCGTCAACGCCAACCTCCATCGCCGCGCAGGGGCACGAAGCGGCAGAATGTGGCCACGCGCTCGCTGGTCACGCCGTCCGATTTTTCGATCACGCGCAGTTCCTGATCGCGCTTGTCGCCCACTGGGATCACCAGCCGGCCAGGATCGCCGAGTTGGTCCAGCAAAGGCGCTGGAATATCCGGCGCGGCCGCGGCCACGGAGATCCCGGCATAAGGCGCGGCTTCCGGCCAACCCTGCGAGCCATCGCCGCACACCACCGTAATATTGCCGCCGAGCGCCGGTACGCGCCAGGTTCTTTTGGCCCGGCGGGCCAGGCGGGGATCGAGCTCGATGGAAATCACGCGCGCCGCCAGCGCCCCCAGCACCGCGGCGTGATAGCCGCAACCCGCCGCCTACATCCAGCACGGTTTCCGTGCCGGTCAATTCGAGCAGTTCGGCCATCAGTGCGATCATGTAGGGCTGCGAAATGGTTTGGCCGTATCCGATCTGCAGCGGCTCGTCCTGATAGCTGCAGACGCGGCATTCTGACGGGACGAACTCCTCGCGCGGGATGGCGAGCATGGCATCCAGGACGCGCGGGTCGCGGATGCCGCGCTTGCGAAGCTGGCGGTCCACCATGCGCCGCCGCTCGGAGGGCCAATCGGGAATCATTTGGGCTCACCCGCCTTCACCTGCCCGCCCACCTTATAATAGCGGGAATGGCGCGCCAAATCACCCTGATACCAGGGGACGGGATCGGACCGGAAGTGGCCGAGGCCACCGTGCGCGCGGTCGAAGCCACCGGGGTGGATGTGGAATGGGAGCGCGTGGAGGCCGGCGCCAAGGCGCTGGAAGACCTGGGACAGTTGCTTCCGGACGACGTGTTCGCTTCGCTCGAGTGCACCCGCGTGGGGCTGAAGGGTCCCACGGCGACGCCCATCGGCGGCGGGCACTCAGAGCATCAACGTGGCGCTGCGCAAGAAGCTGGGGCTGTATGTGAATTTCCGTCCTGTGCGCATGCTGCCGGGCCTAAAGACGCGCTTTAGCGACCTGGCGCTGGACCTGGCGATCTTTCGTGAGAACACCGAAGACCTGTACTCGGGCCTGGAGCACGAAGTGGTTCCGGACGTGGTCGAGAGCCTGAAGATCATCACCAAAACGGCATCCATGAAGATTGCGCGGGCGGCCTTCGAATGGGCGCGGCGCGAGAAGCGGCGCAAGGTCACCGCCATCCACAAGGCCAACATCATGAAGATGAGCGACGGCCTGTTTCTGAAATGCTGCCGGGCGGTGGCCGGCGAATACGGCGAAATCCAGTACACGGAGTTGATCGTGGACAACGCCTGCATGCAACTGGTGATGCGGCCGGAGACTTTCGACGTGCTGGTGCTGCCGAACCTGTACGGCGACATCGTGTCGGATCTGGCGGCGGGCTGGTGGGCGGGCTGGGCATCGTGCCGGGCGCGAACATCGGCGACCGTCACGCGATTTTCGAAGCGGTGCATGGCACGGCGCCGGATATCGCCGGCAAAGGCATGGCCAATCCGACCGCGCTGATGCAATCGGCCGCGCTGATGCTGGCGCACATGGGCGAGCGCGGCCGCCGCCCAGAAGCTGCAAGGGGCCGTGGAGCGCGTCTACGCGGAGGGCAGGCATTTGACGCGGGATGTGGGCGGCGTTGCCGGTACAGACGCGTTCACGGACGCGGTAATTGCCGCAATGTAGGAGTTCCCGATCCGAGCGCCTTCAGGATGGCGTCGGGATCGTAGACGCAGCCGCCCCACGTCCCGCCGCTGACCTGCTGCAGGGCGGCCCAGAGACGGGTGTCGGGCGGCAGCGCGGGATCGGGCGCAAGATCCGCGCGCGGTGAGCGGGCATCCAGCACCCGGGTGCCCTCCGCGGCGCCGAACAAATCCGCGCCGTGCCCCACAAGGTTGACGGAGCCTTCCAGCTTCCTGCGGTCCACGATGATTTCGATCGTGTCTCCATCGAGAACCTTGCCGATGGGTCCCCCGGCCAGCGCTTCGGGAGAGATGTGGCCGATGCACGCACCCGTGGAAACCCCGCTGAAACGGGCATCCGTAAGCACTGCGACATGCTTGCCGAAATCCAGATACTTCAGCGCGGAAGTGATCTGGTAGGTCTCCTCCATGCCTGAACCAATAGGCCCGCGGCAGATCAGCACCACGATATCGCCCGCGCGGACGCTATCCGGGCCGCTGCTCTTGATGGCGGCGATGGCGGCGGTTTCGGTGCGAAACACGCGCGCGCGCCCGGTCATGCGGTAGACACCGTCGGGATCCACCACGGTGGGGTCGATGGCCGTGCTTTTGATGACCGAGCCTTCGGGCGCAAGGTTGCCATGGGGAAAAGTGACAGTAGAGGTGAGGCCGGCGCGCCGCGCGCGCGCAGGGTCCATAATCACGTCGTCCGGATCGATGCCGTCGCGCTCTTCGAGCAGCCGGCGTAACGCGGTGCGGCGCGCGGAGGTTTCCCACCAGTCTAGCGTGGCGTCGAGCGTCTGGCCGCTGACAGTAAGGACGCCGGTATCGAGCAGACCGGCCCGGCGCAAGTGCAGCATCACTTCGGGGACGCCTCCCGCCTGGAAGGCCTGCACGGTGGCAAACGACCGCGGGCCGTTGGGCAGCGCGTCAACGAGGCGCGGCACGCGGCGATTGATTGCCGTCCAATCGGCGGCGGTGGGGCGCGCCAGACCGGCGGCATGCGCCACGGCGGGCAGGTGCAGGATCAGGTTCGTGGAACCGCCAAACGCGGCGTGCACCACCATGGCGTTGCGCACTGCGGCATCCGTGAGTATGTCGCGCATCTTGAGGCCGCGCGCTTCGAGCGACATCACGGCGCGGGCCGAACGGCGCGCCATATCCAGCCAGATGGGATGTCCCGAGGGAGAGAGAGCGGAGTGGGGCAGCGACATTCCCAGCGCCTCGGCCACTACCTGCGACGTCGCGGCGGTGCCGAGGAACTGGCAGCCGCCGCCGGGGGTAGCGCAGGCGCGGCAAAGGTTCTCGGCGGCGGCTTCGAGCGCAATCTGGTGGTGCGCGAAACGCGCGCCCACGCTCTGCACCCGCGCGGCATCTTCGCCTTCCTCGGCCAGCAGCGTGACACCGCCGGGCGCCAGCACGCACGGCAGATCGTGCATGGAGGCGAGCGCCATCATCATGGCGGGGAGCCCTTTGTCGCAAGTGGCCACGCCGATCACGCCGCGGCGCGTGGGCAGAGAGCGGATCAATCGGCGGAAAATCGTGGCGGCATCGTTGCGATAGGGCAGGCTATCGAACATGCCCGTGGTGCCCTGCGTGCGGCCGTCGCAGGGATCCGTGCAATAGGCTGCGAACGGAACCGCGCCCAGTTCCTTGAGCTCTTTAGCGGCAGCCTCCACCAGCAGTCCAACTTCCCAGTGGCCGGTGTGAAAGCCCAGCGCGACGGGCGCGCCCGAGGGGTCGCGAAGGCCGCCGTGGGTGCTGAGCAGCAGGATCTCCGCGCCACCCATCGCCCGCGGGTCCCAACCCATGCCCGCGTTCTGGCTCCAGCCGAAGAGGTCGCCGGAGGGGCGCGTGAGGAGCATTTCGGCGGTGATAGGAAGAGTGCCCTGAGGGCCGGGGGCTTTGGAGCGCACATCGAAGAGCGAGGGATCGCCGGAATCGAGGATCACGATCCTGATGGTAACAGCCCCCGTTATTCTTCGGGGAGAGCCGGTGTAGAATACGCCTATTGAGGGAAAAATGAACCAAATATCGAAATGTCTCGTAGTGCTGGGGAGTTTCTCTATATTGGCAGCGGCAACAGCCGCGGCCGCATCGACATCGACATCGATCCTTAAGGTGACGGCGAATTCCGCGGAAACCACGATCACCATCTCTGGAACTAACTTTGGGTTCGTCACACCCACTGTCACGATAGCCGGCAAACCGGTTGACGTGACGGTTTACACGTCGAATTTAGCGATAGGAAACCTTCCGGCCAACCTCTCTGCTGGCTCGTATGTGGTGGTGCTGACTAACAACACAACGCAAACGAAGGCTACGTTCGACGCAACCATCGGAGCGGTTGGCCCGCAGGGGCCGGCGGGTTCAACAGGTGCAACGGGCCCAGCGGGGCCCACTGGACCACAGGGACCCACCGGACCCCAGGGATCAGCCGGGCCCACCGGACCGCCGGGACCCGTGAATATCTATACCACGGCGAATTATTCTACGGTGACGCTTACGACCTCCATGAGTAGCATCGTATCTTTGACTCTGCCAGCCGGGTCGTATTGGATTTCGGCGAAGCTGTTTTTTAACAACCCCAACTCGACCGCGGGCCAGCCAGACGCTAACTGCCAAATAGGTAGCGACTACACTTCCTATAACACGCTTACGGTAGTACAGGGTTTCGCAACGATGTCGCTACAATCCGCTATGACCCTCAGCACAACATCATCCGTCTCGCTCACCTGCAGCTACAGCAATAGCACCGAAGCGTTGACCGCGAGTGCATCGCAAATGACCGCGTTTCCGGTGACCAGCATCACGACGCAGTAGGGCCAGGCGGAGTTAGTCGGCGCAGTTAGTCAGATGCCCAGGCTTTCGCGAATCCCCTCGACGCGCCTGGATAGCTCCGCCGCGGGCGGCAATTTGTCGCGCGCCGCCGTGTAGACGTCGACCTGGTCTTGCCGTCCGATCAAGCGATACTTGGCCAATTCCGCGTCCAGCATCCCAAAGTGCGCCACGTAGGCGGGATCGGTTACGTGAAACACCTTCATTCGGGTGCAGAGCAGCCCGCGCTGGCCCACGGCGCCCAGGCGGCCCTTTACCGTGCAGCCGAGAGATGAGTAGCGGCCAGGCCGAATATCTTTGCAGGCAGCCAGGGAAGATTTCCTATAGACCGCGAACCAGCCGTCAATTGGGCCGTCGTACAATCCGAACTCGGCGTTGAAGCTCCGGTATTGATCGAGCGGAGGTCTGGCCCCGGTGGTGTACTCATCCTGCCAAACGTCCGCGGTCAGCATCCCGACCTCCGGGAAGCGCTCGAAGATCTCTTTCGCCGTTTCGGCGATGCGGGGAGAGACGCAGACGACATCGTCGTCAATCTGCGCGACCATCTCACCCCGGCTCGCGGCAAACAGGTTAGGATAAGCAGCCATGCCGATGTTCTCGGGACTGCGTCCGATAACATGAATCGGCGCCCCCGATGCGATTCTCTCCGCGACAAACTGCTCGAAATCGGCGTTGACCACATTGATCCAGAGCAGGATTTCGTACCGCGCCGAAGTCTTGCGAATCAGATCGTCTATCAATTGCCGGGCATAAGACGGGCGGTAACAGGCGATGCAATAGGAGATCCCGACGCGGTCCGGATCGGGAATCAGATGCGGATACTGGGCAAGCCGGAACACAAACGTCGCGTCATTCACGTGCCGCCAGCGAACGCCGCTCCTCAAGAACTGCTCGATCATTCTCCAATCCCAGCCGAATTCGTGGAACGGTAATCGGCCGCCCAGATACTTATCGAACAGTTCCCGGCGGAACAAGGGCTGCCCGAGATCGATTCTTCCCGGACGGGGGATAGGCGAGTTCAGTGTAGCGCGGCCGTCGTAGAGACAGGAGCTATAGACGAACCCGAGGCCGGGCTCGCCATCGAGCGCTTCTACGAGCTTGTCAAAGTGTCCGGGAAGGTAGCCATTATCGTCCGAGAGAAAGCAGATATACTTGCCGCGCGCTAACTCCAGGCCGGCCGCCGCCGGAGAGATGCCCCAATCGTTCTTCCGCTCGCGCAATGTGACAAAGGTCAGATGGCCGCCGCGGCCGTATACCGCCATCAGGTTCTCGATCTGATCCAGAATGTGAGAGGGCGGCGAATCGGCTACCACGATGTGCTCGTAATGCTTGAAACTGAGAGCTTGCACGGATTGGATGCAGCGCTCCAGGCAAGCTACCCGATCGAACACCGTAGTCACGATGCTGACTTTCGGAGGCACGCCCTCGCGGCCGGCCGCCGCCGGAGCGGGTTGCGGAGTGACGATCCTTACATTGCGAATCCGGGCGGCGCCGCCTTTCACGCCGAGGAAACAATAACCCGCCGCGAGCATCCGATCACTGGCGCGGGCCACCTCCACGCCGTCGATGCGCACCACCAGCGCACCCTGTTCATAGTAGAGCGCCATTGCCGCCCACGCGCCCACGGGCACGTCAAGCCTGGAAAAAACAAGATTGTGCCGCGCCACGTAAGCGCTGCTCCCGCGGCACATCAAATGATACGAATTAGTAAGTTGATTGTGCGCTTCCACTTGGTGGATCTTGGCTATAAACTCCGCGCCGGCCTCTAACTGGACCTCAAACTCAAGGCTCACACCGCGGTGACTGGTTTTGCCCACCAAACCGCGCTCGCTGCCAGGCGCGCCGTCGGGCAGCTTCCGCAGAACCACGCAGGCATCGGCATCCACCTGTACGCATTGCGGGTCGGCTTCCCAATCCGCGAGCCACGCGGGCAGTGGCGGAACGGGAGCAGCCCGAAGCGACGATGATATAGTAACCTCTACTTCGCCTAAGACGGCGGACATTGCCATTGCCAGGCGTTGCGCGTAAGTGTGGGAAGCCAGACGCCGTATGCAGGCCTTCCGGACACGCGCGAAAAGTTCGTGATCGCGGAGATGGCGATCAATCTGAAACTCCATTTCCTCCGCCGTTCGAAAAACCGGCAGTTCGGGGCAGACGGTATCGAGTTCCGGCCGGTGCTCCGAGATGACCAGGGCGCCGCACGCGAGCCCCTCGTACACTCGAGGGTTCAGGGCAGTGGCCGCAATGCCGTCGCGATTGTAGTGATGCCGGATGCGAAAGAGATTCACGACGATGCGAGTTCCACGATAAAGCCGTGCGGTTTCTTCCGCCGGAATGTTGGGCGCCAGGCAGATCTGGCGGATCGCCGGATCGCTCCAGGGACCTCCGGCCACATAGGACAGGAGCCCGCGGCGCTGGAGTCGCGCCAGGGATTGCTCGCGCCACGGGTTGAAGCCTCCGATGAAAGCAACCGCATGCGGCCGTGGGTCCGACGGGCTGTAACTATAGGCCGCGGGATCGTAGCAGACCGGCAGATAATGCGCGTTGCGGTGCCGATGCAGCGTGTTCGGATCGTTCACGAAGACCGTACGGAACAGCGGTGAAAACGTGCTGGTGTCGTCCACTTCGTACGGCTCATCGAGCAACCAGACAGCCGAGTTGTACTTTGCAAACTGCGAGCCCCAGCGCGCGCTGAATTTTCTGCCATGCACCACGAACAGCACGTCCGGATGGAAGTCTTCTACTGCGCGCGGCAATTGCGCATCGTCCCAGTGTGCCTGCCGCCAGCACAGGCCAAGCTGGTCCGCCGCGTGCGCCAAGCCATCGGTAAACACATCTCCGCAACTCTGAAACTTGTAATTGACAAAGAACACCTTGCGTCCCGCGGAATGGGGAGGGGAGACCGCGGAGCACATGAAATATTGCGGCGCGATCTTAGGGAAAGCAGTGAGCCGGCTTTCTCGGCTCAGGTTGAAAATCTCAATGCCCTGGCGCGAGAGATTCTCGTATAACTGCCGGTATTCCCGGTCGATTTGAGGAAACTCTCCCGCGAGCGCGTGTCTTCCCGTGGGGCCGAAAAAATGATTGTCGGTGAAATCCACGCCGATTAAGCCGATCCGGCGCGCGCCCATGTGCACGGCGAGGCACAATGCAGGGTAAGGAGAGTTGCGGGTGTGGGGCAGCGTATCCGGATCGGAAAGATCCGCGCCGCCTCTGGCGCCCAAGCGGAAACGCACGACGCGTGGATGAGAGATTCCAAGGTCGAACTGCGTAAAGACAGCATCGGCGCGGCTCTCTGCCACGTAGCGAAACCGGTCCTGCGCAAACTGGCTCGGCGGGTTCACGACCAGGAGGTAATTGGGGTCAAAGAGTCTTCCCACGTCGTTAACGCCGATCGTGATCAGCCGTTCGGGAGCGACGATCTGAGAGAGCGAGGGGCCGCATCCGCAGACCAGCATGGTCTCGCCTGCGTGATAGCCGCGAAACGCTCGAAAATCGTGCGGGAGGTCCATGCTCGCAGCTTAAAAAAGAGCCATACTATCATAGTGCGACGATGTGCCGCGGGCCTTGTTTGTTTGCTGTTGCCGGTGGCGCTGAGCGCAGTCGGCGCACCGGAACTGTTGCCAGGAAACATCGTGAGCGCAGCCGATCATTCCTCCGGGAGAGTGGCACCCGGGGAGATCGTACTTCTCTATCCCACCAATATCGGCGATCGGCGGGAAGAAACCCGCGTCCTGTTCGATGACATCGCGGCCCCTATCGTCTTCTCCGTGAAAGGGCAGTTGTGCGCTTTTGTCCCATACGAAATAGCCAACCGGCAGACAACCGAAGTGGTTGTGGAGTACCAGGGCGCTCGCTCGCCTCCTGTGACGCTGGCAGTAGTCGATAGCGCGCCCGCGCTGTTTACGCTCGATCCCTCGGGCACGGGACAAGCCTCGATGCTCAATGAAACGGGCTGCTGTAACTCCGTGCGGAATCCGGCGGCGCCCGGCAGCATCGCGGCACTCTATGCCACGGGCGAGGGCCAAACCATGCCGCCCGGTGTCACCGGAAAGGTTTCCGATTATGACAAGATTGCCGACTATCCCGTGCCGCAATTGCCGGTAAGCGTAACAGTGGGTGGTGAACCGGCCGAGATTGTCTTTGCGGGTGAGGCGCCGCATTCGATTGCGGGCCTGTTGCAAGTGAACTTTCGCGTGCCCGCCAACGCGCCGGCGGGCGATGCGGTTCCCGTGATCCTGATGGTAGGCAGCTCCCGCAGCCTGGACGGAGTGACCATGGCTATTCGATCGCCCATCGAGCGAATTCTGGCGATCGATCCCGATCCTGCTGCTCTTCGTTGGTTCAGAAAAGTGCTGGAAGGCGCGGGTTATGAGGTAACCACGGCACTGGATCTCGGGGCAGCTATCAGACAGGCTCGTCAGCATCCCATCGACCTGGTGATTTGCAGCCTCACGCTACCTGCCGATCGGCGGCTACAAGCCATTCGCGCGATGCAAGCGGAGCGGCCGCAGCTAAGGATCGTCGCCACCGCTCGCGAGCTTGGCCCCCACACTCTGAGGAACGCCGATCTGCTCGGCGCCCAGGCGGTCATCGCCAAGCCGATGGCTTCGCACGAGCTGCTGCGCCGCGTTCGCGAGCTTCTGCGGCCGCGTCCGGTTCCCTATGTGGCGCACTAAATATCGATCTCGCCCGTGCTGTCCCCTATGCTCTCGATGTCCACGCCCAGTTTGTGCATCACAGTCAACAAAGAGTTGGCATGCGGGGTTCCCGCCGGGCAGACGCAATGCAGATTGCCCTTCAACTGGCCACCGGCATGGCCCGCCAGGAATAGCGGCAGGCGCCGATGGTTGTGCGTATACGAATCGCCCATCGGACTTCCGTAGAGGACCAGCGAATGATCCAGCAGGTTGCCGTCGCCATCCGGCGTATCCGCCAGTTTGCGCAGGAAATAGGGAACCAAACTGACATGGTAGCGGTTGAGTTTGGCAAATTCGGCGATCAGGTCCGGCTTCTCGATGTGGTGCGACAGGGTGTGGAAGGGAGTTGTTACACCACTCTCCGGGAAAATCCGGTTGCTGGTGTCGCGGCTCATCTTGAAGGCGGAAACGCGCGTCGCATCCGCCGCGAAAGCCAGCGCTTGCAGGTCGAACATCAGCTTCACGTGCTCCTCCCAGGAGTCCGGCACGCCCAGCGGCGCCGCCGCCAGCTCTCTATCATGGGCGGCGGCGTTTCGTTTCTCGATTGCCTGAATGCGTAGCTCGATGCCCCGAATGTCCGCCAGATATTCGCTCAGCCGGCCGCGGTCCCGCGCGCCAAGATTGCGTTGCAGCCGGGACGCATCGGGCGCGATCTCATCCAGAATGCTGCGGCCTGCCTGCCGTCCCGCCGCGGCAAAGAGATTCTCAAAAACGACACGCGGGTTAACGGGCATCGGCAGGGGAGCGGTCGGCGAAGCCCAACTGATCGTCTCCGAGTAAACGCAGCTATAGTTGGCGCCGCAAGAAGCGGGCAGAGCGAGGTTCTCGATCGAAAGCTGAATCGATGGCAGGCGCGTATCCCGCCCCGCGCTCTGCGCGTAGAGCTGATCGATCGAAATGCCGTTCAGAATATCCGGACCCGCTGTTTGTTTGGCATGCGCCGCCGTGAGGAATACGGCGCTTGACCGGAAATGATCGGCGCCGCTCTCGGATAGCGCCTGCGGCTCCGCCGGACGGGCGTCCGTGCCGGTCACAACGGTTATGTATTCCCGAAAAGGCGCGAGCGGCTCCAGGGAATCGGAGAAATCGAAATCGGGGCCGGCTTGCTCAGGACTCCAGTAGTGTTTGCTGGCGCCCTCATCGGTGCTGCCGGCGGCACCATGCACCATTTCAATGCACGCCAAGCGCGTGGGGGGAGACGCGGCGGTCTTGCGCAGTGGAGTTTGCGCGGGAACCATGGAATCGAGAAGAGGTAACCAGGCGCTTACGCCCATTCCGCGAAGAAGGGCGCGGCGCGAGATGTGCCTCTTGGAGATAAACATGCCCCGTACCTATGCTGCGAGGCCCGCCTGAAAGCCGCCCGAAAACTAGCCTGCTGTGCGGCGCATCATGGCCCGCTTCACCTGCTCCAGCAGAGCGTGTGCGTGGGGCAGGCTGTCGACTGCCCGCTGCACTTCCGGATCGGCGCTCCAGGCGGTGCGCTCGGCGGTGCGCTTGTCGAACGCGCGCGTGTAGAACTCCAGTTTCAGGCGTTCCTCCACCCAGGCGCGATTCACGTTGAATTCCGCGTCCGTGAAGACTTCGCCTTGCTGGCGCAGATAATCGCGAAAGCGCTGAACCACGGCGTTGTCCGGCGACCAGCCCTCCGGCAGGTGCGGCGCCTCGGCGCCGAAATAGATCGAACCGAAATGATAGAAAGCGCCGGGGTAGGGAAGAGCCAACTTCCGCTCAAACTCGTTCAGCACTTCCACGGGGAACTTCTCGTCCGGCGTGATGCCGCCGCCGCCGTATACGGTGCGGCCGCTATCTGTCATCTTCACGTCGTTGGAATTCTGGGCGTCATCCTGGCGATTGTGATAGTAGTAATCGAAAAACGAGCGGTGCGCGTAATCGCGCTGGATCAGCCGTCCGCTGGGCGTATAGTAGCGGGCGATGGTCAGCAGCAGCGCCGCGTCTTCTGAGAGCGGAAACTGCGCCTGCACCAGCCCCTTGCCGAAGGTGCTCTCGCCCATCACCCAGGCGCGGTCGTGATCCTGCAGCGCGCCCGCTACGATTTCCGAGGCGGAAGCCGTATTGCGGTCCACCAGCACCACCACCGGATATTGCCGCCCATGGTTGCCGATCTTGGCGCGGAACACTTGCTCGGGTTCGGCCCGGCCGCGATGCGAAACCACCGTCTGGTCCTTGCGCAGAAAGTGCCCGGCCACGGCCACGGCTTCGTTCAGCAGGCCGCCGCGGTTCTCCCGCAGGTCGAGGATCATGCCGTTACAGTTATCCTCGCCCATGCGCCGCAGATCTTCTTCCATATCGCGGCCGGCGCTCTGGGCTTCGAACGTCTTGATGTTCACATAGGCGATACCGGGACGTACCCAGAAAGCGTCCACTACGCTGGGGGAGATTTCGCCCCGCGTGACCATGAACGAAACCGTTTTGGGAGCGCCATAGCGGAATACGCCGACTTTCACCTGTGTGCCGCGGGGGCCTTTGAGCCGGTCGGCAACGGCGCCCGAATCTTCACCCTCTACATTGTGGTCGTCCACCGACACAATCACGTCCCCGCGCCGCAACCCGGCGTGCGCCGCAGGCGAATCCGGAAATGCCTGCACCACCGAGACATGCGGGCCGTCCATCATTACTTCCATGCCCACACCGTAATACTGGCCGCGCTGGTTCTGCTGCAGCAGGCGGTATTCTTCGGGATCGAGGAAATTGGAGTGCGGATCGAGGGTGCGCAGCATTCCCGGAATGGCGCCCTGATAGATGGCTTTTTCCGGCGCGATCGGATCGGCGAAATTGGCCTCGATGAGGGCATACGCGGAGACGAACGACTTCACGTTGCCGTGCAGGTCGCCTTCCGTCGGGCCGGTGGCAGTATGGGCTACGCCGGGCACCCATAATCCGGCCGTTAAGCCGGCCACCGCGATCACCAGCGGTACCAATACCGCCGAACGGGTCTTTCCACGTTTGTCGGAGTTCATGGGCACGCACCAACCCTTTAATTTCCTCATCATACCACTCTGGACGGGGGAACCAGAAAAAGGAATCACAAAACGGAACCGGACACGTTATTGGGGGCTCAGCGGTAGGCCTCGCGCCGATTCCGAACGCGGACGATCTCAACGGTCTCTGCGCCGATTTCTGCGAAAAATAATGCGCCAGGCGCCGATCCGGAAGCGATATTGCGGCGGATCGAAACCCTGCAACTGTTTGACGTTGCCGGCATCGGTTTCAAGGAAGCGGGCTAGCGTTTTGAGCAACCGCAACGCTGTGTCGCGATCAATCGCCCGGATATCGGCGCGGGCCTCGTCGGAAAAGATAACTCATTGCGCCACTTCTAGGTCAGTTGGTAGAGCGGCTGATTCGTAATTTACCCCTCCCCTTCAATGCTATTGATTCTCAATTAGGCCAGAGCCCCGTTTTTTTGGCGTCTTCGGCGTGGCGGGCGCTTATCGAATCCGATTCTGAATCCAACCTTCGTGCTATCGCTTGCCATCCAATTGGGCGAACATAAAGCGAAGCCCTGTGGTACAATGCGAGGTAGGCCCGACCGCATCGGAAACCCAGCGGGGTTCGGGTCAGTTGAGAGAACCATCATGTCGGAAACCGTCTGTCTGTATTG
This sequence comes from Bryobacterales bacterium, assembly GCA_963795925.1. Taxonomy (GTDB): domain Bacteria; phylum Acidobacteriota; class Terriglobia; order Bryobacterales; family Bryobacteraceae; genus Bog-159. Next base: position 46,130 of record CAWCJP010000005.1, read on the forward strand.
CCCAGCGCCTCCATCATCGCTGGAACACGCCCTTCCTGCCGCCTTTGGGGAGTTCGAAAACGCTCCTTATCTTCGCAATCGCATCTGCCGCAAATGCAATAACCACCGCTTGGGGGTCCTTGATGAACAGATCGCGCGATCCGGACCCGATGCGTTCATCCGCAGGTATTACGGCGTCACCGGCCGCACCGCCCACGACTCTGTCAACCCGTTCTATCGCGGTAGCGCCGGCGGCCAGCGACTGGAAATGAAGGTTTACGATCCCAATCTCGGATGTGAGATCTTGGTCGAATGTACTGATACAGTCTTCCGGCAGCTCCGCCAGCTTGTTTTCGTTGAGCAGCCCGCCAAGAAGACGCATCAGCTTCCGATCCTGGAGGGCATGACGCCCGAGCAATTACGCTCCGCATTTAACGCGCTTAATGTGTCTCCGCCTTACGAAATGTACGTGGTTTGCGGGAACGAAGAGAAAGAGCGGGTCCATGACCTCGTCAAGGCGGCTTCACCTTCCGTCACATTCGGTCCGCGAATCGCCGGAGCTACCAAGTATGATCCCGGCGCCGTTATCAGTTTCGGTCTGACGGACCGTTACTTCCGCGGCGTTGCGAAAATCGGGTTCCATTATTTCCTGTCTCAATTCCCGGAATGCACCGGTCACGAGCCGCAGTTTGCCAACATCCGCCAATACATCGCGCTTGACGGCGCCAGTGGTGTTGGTAGTGCCAATCAATTCGTCGGTGAACGGAGATTGCCGCTCATCGGAGAGATGCTCGGCGGTGCGCGGCCCGATGGATTGATCGGCCACGCCCTTTGTGCAGACATCACAAGTGGTGGATGCCGGGCTCATGTTCAGCTTTTTATCTCCGCAGACTTTCGACCGCGGATCTATACCGTTCGCTTGGGTTCTCGACCCGATGGAGCGGACCGCCGCCGCCAGCGGCCACGGTTTTCGTTACTTCCCGGACGGTCCCCACGGCAGATTCGCCGGAGAGACGATCAGCCTGACTTGCACACGGGCAGATTCTCCTCCTCAACCGCTTGCGCCTGTAGTCAAGCCACCCACGCAGCCCTGAAGCTCCTTTCCGATTGTGATGGGGCTTCGCCCGAAGTATGAGTAGCGAACAAAAAGCGAAACATGCGCTATACTCTATCCGATGGCTGGTTCCCGTTGCCGAGTTTCGTTCACCGATCCTGACGGCGTTCTTCATGGCGTCGATGTGGACGCCGAGAGCCTGTACGAGGCGGTGGCGATTGCCGTGGTGCAATTCCGAGGGGACGACATCAGCCCGTTAAGCCCCGGCCCGATGGCGGCGTTCACGGTCGCAGTCTACCGAAATCCTGTGGAGCACAAGATCAAGCTTGGCCAAGTGACCAAGTGGGCCGAGCACAGTACGCGGGATGGGCCTGCGGGAATTACGAAACGGCAGGGGGTGAGAACGCTCTTGGGCGAAAGCTGATTTAGGCCCAATATTTGATAATCTGATCTGTGAGGCGGCGTACATTTCAGCCGCGAAGGTGATTTACGCGTCAACGCCTCATCGCAGGAGGTCCGACGGCGGAATGTCCACCGAGGCAAGATTAGAGCACCACAATTTGAAGGTGAGGCAACTCGTCGAGGACTATCGAGCTGGCCGCATCGTGATCCCTGAATTTCAGCGGGAGTACGTTTGGAAACGAAGCAAATCCCCTCACCTCATCGATTCCCTTTATCGCGGGTTTCCCATTTCCTCCCTCCTGCTTTGGCAGAGCACGGATGAAGCCCGCGCACGCGCAGCCGGGCGTAAATTGCGACTTGCGGGGCGGTAGCGCTACTGGCTCGCGTGCCCTTGTAGCTGCTTCAGGAACTCCGCCACTTTTACGATAGGAATGCCGTCATAGTGTTCTAGCGGAAGTAGATGGCGCGTGTCTCCGGTGACGATGTAATCGCTATTTGCGGCGGCGGCGCACTCGAGTATCCGATTATCCGACGGGTCGCCCTTAATCACGTCAAGCGTTTCCGTGGGGGTGACGTGGTGCGTATAGCTGCGGATGTCTTGTTCCGCTTCCCGCAGCGCCTCTGCGTTCCACTGGAACTTGTCGCGCAGCACTCCAAGCGTTTCATTCAGGATGGCATCCGAAATATCCAAGCGGAAATCTCCCGACGCCGCCTGGTCCAGGAAACGCTCCGGCACACCGCCGAACCGCAACCCGGAAATGTAAACGTTGGTATCGGCGGTAGCGCTGGGCACCGGTTAGCGACCGTGCTCTTTGTTCTGACGTTCCCGCTCCTCTTCGCGGTATTCGTGAACAACCCGCTCCACGTCCTCTTGGCTACTAATGCCGAGCTTGTGCGCCTGCGCTTCGCCGTAGGCGCGGAGCTTCTGGCGGCGGCGGCTTGCGAGATAGCGCTCTACCGCCTCGCGCACGATTTCATCCGTGGGACGGTGTTCTTCCTCCGCTGCAACCTGGACTTGCGCCAGTAAAGCGGGCGGCAACGGGAACGGTTCGTTTTCGGTGCCGGGTTTCATAGCGGATTGTCTTTCTTTTACATTATCGCTCAATAGGAAGTCCAGGTCATGGCGACCAAGCGCCCCGTGTGGGAACAAGCTTGCCATACCCGGCGCGTTTAATGATGCTCGCAAATGCATCATCATATCGGCGTTCGGCGGTTTCCCCCCGTGTTAAGCTGCTGGAGTGGCCGAACCTTCCGGCCAGGCGCCCAAGCCGCCCAAGGTAACGGCCCTGGTAGTTTCCTACAATCGAAAAGACTTGTTGCAGCGTGCGATCGAGGCGCTGGAGCGGTCCGAAGCCCGCGAAACCTTCGATATTGTGGTGGTCGATAACGGCTCCTCCGATGGCAGCCAGTCGCTCGAAAGCGATTTCCCCAAGGTGCGCTTCATCCGCATTCCCCGCAATTTCGGCTTGACCAAGGCGCTCAACATAGGCGTCCGCGGATCCGAGGGCGAGTACATCCTTTTCCTGCACGATGACACCGAGGTCATGCCTGAGACGGTGCGCGTCCTGACCGAAACCCTGGACCAGCGGCCGGAAGCGGGCGCCGTCTGCCCGTTGCTGGTGGATGCCGAAGACCGGCCGGCGCCGCAATTGGGGCATTATCCGCCGGACGACACCTGGCAGCCGGCGCAGCCGGGGCCCGATCCCATGCCGGTCGATTACCCGCGCGGAGCGGCCATGATGATGCGCCGCCTGTTATTCACCGCCATACGCCAGATCGACGAGCGCTATGGGCAATTCGGCAGCGACGCCGACCTGTGCTACCAGATCCGCCGGGCCGGCAAGAAAATCCTGCTGGCGCCCGATGCGCGCGCGCGCCACGCGGGCAGGGCGGCGGAATCCACGCTGCGCACGGCCGATCGAAAACAGGGCGCCACGGCCTGGATCGGCAAGTATGGCGGTTTTTGGAGCGGATTGCGGGCCCGGATTGGGGCTATCTTCAGCGCTTTGGGGTCGTTCCAGTTCGGCCTGATCAAGTATCTTTTGGCAGGTCAAAAGATCGACGGAAGTCAACAGGAGTAGTGCTAAACACCCCAACAGGGGTCTTTTTCCGCTATCATGTAGCCAATGGACGCAATTCTCTGGATCCTGTTACCGGGCTTTGTGGCGGTCGGCTCTGGCCTGCTGGCGTTCTATATCATGCAGTCCAAGATGGAAGTCGCCCTGGCCCGCGAGCGGGAAGCCATGGCGCAAGCCCGCGGCACAATGGAAGCGGAGAAGAACTCGCTCGAGCAGGCGCTGCGGGGCGCCAAGGAATCCGCGCGGCGCGAGGCGCTCGACGAATTCCTGGCCGACGTGCACGTGGAACAGCGGCACTACGTTCGCGACAATAAGCTGCTATTCCAGAACCGTAAAGCGCTGGTGCTGCAGGAGCGCATTTTCTTCCGCAATATTCCGCTTTCCAATTGGATCGAGCACGAGATCGTGCTGCAGGAAGGCGAGGACGCGGATAAAGCCGCGCGCGGCCTGACTTCTTTCGTGGATGTCGTTAGCGTCGGCCAGCAGGCGCCGAATGGGAATCGGTTGTTGAGATAGGGGCCGGCTCCTAGTCCTCGGGCTTGACCGCTTACCGCTCCAACCGGAACGTCACCGCGATGGTCGTCACCACCTCAACTGGCTCTCCGTTCAGCAGGGTCGGTTGATAATGCCATTGCTGCACAGCGTCCATGGCAGCCTTGGCCAGATCGGCGTCGGCCGATGCATTGACCACCGAAAGACCCAACAGATCGCCGCCGGTCGAGATCACTGCGCGCAGCAGCACGGTGCCTTCGATGCCCGCGGCCTCGGCGCCCCGCGGATAAACCGGCTTGGCGGACGACAGCAGTTTGGTCGCCTGCACGTTGCCGCCGACGCGGATCCGGCGAGGCGTGCCGATGGCTTCGGGAACGGGCGCCTTGCCGACCACTTCCAACGACTCGCTGACCTGTCCCAGATACAGCGAAATATTTGTCAGGCTATCGGCCGGCAACACGATGGCTTTCTGAAATTCGGCAAAACCTGGTGCATGTACCTCCAGCATGTACGATCCGGCCGGCACGGACAATTTGTACTCGCCGGCGGCATTCGCGCGCGCCGCCTCCTGATGGCTGGTATTGTTCTTCAGAAGCACCAGTGCGAACGGAACCACCGCGCCGCTGGGATCCCGCACAGTCCCAGCGAGCGATGGCGTCTGGCCGGATTGCTGGGCGTGCACCGCGGCGAATGGAAGGATGGCCGCCAATATGGCAGCCGCGCTCGCCAGGCACACGCTGCGGCGCAATCGTTCGCGTTTGCGGCCGGGATCGAGCAGCGCGCGCACCCGGTGCTCGAGATCCGAAGTGGCCGCCATGCCCAGCGCCGCCGCATACGCCCGACTGGGCGCAACAGAGCGGGCAAGATCCACCAGATGACCGGCGTAGGCCGACCGGCCGGCGCCGGCCCGCACCACCGCATCGTCGCAGGAGCGCTCCTGCTCGCGGCGGAAACGCGCTACGGCCAGCCACGCCAGCGGATGAAACCAGTAGACGGCTGCCGCCACCCGCGCCATGAGCCAGAGCAGCGGATCCATGCGGCGCGCATGCGTGAGCTCATGCAGCAGCACGACGTGGCGGCGCTCAGCGTCCCACTCCTCTGAGGCGTCCGGTAGCACCACCGCGGAACGGAACACGCCGCAGGTGAGGGGCACGTCGGTTTCGCCGCTCCGCCACAGCTTGATTGCGCGGCGCAGGCCGATTTGCGCGCTTGCCTCAGAGCAAGCGGCCACCCATTCGGGCGCGCCGATAGGCTTTGCGCGGCGCAGGCACAACGCCAATCGCAGGTGCCCCGCGCCCAGACGGGCCAGCGCGATCAAGGCCCCGGCGAGCCAGATCATAGCCGGCCACGGTATGGTTCTTTTCGCGCGGACCGGAGCGGCATACACAGGCGCGGCTTCGGCAGTCGCCGCCTGCACCGCGACGGATCGCGTCTGCGGCATACTCGCGCGCAGATTCCACGCGGGTAAGAGCAGCGACAGCGTAGGAACGGCGAGCAGGGCGGCCAGCGCGCAGGTCCACGTGAAATAACGGGCGGCCGCCGATGCGCGGCGCATCGTCGGCATGAGCAAACATGCCACGCCGAGCACGATGGTCGCCTTGGCTGCGCTATCGAATAGGAATGCGATCGAAGACATGCGTCAGATCCCTTCTCGTTTGGCCTTTTCGATGAGAGCGGAAAGGCGGTCCAGTTTGTCGCGGGCCAGGCCCCCGCCCTTCAAGGTGAGAAGTGCGGTGATGGCCTGCTCGGTGGAATTGTCGAAAAACGTGGCCAGCATGTGGCGCAGGGCGGACTGCCGGGCTTTGTCGCGGGGCACGATGGGCAGATACACGTAGCGCAGGGCCTGCTCCTGGTGGCGCACGTGGCCCTTCTCCTCGAGCACGCGCAGCTTGGCGCGCACCGCCGAGTAACTCGGCGGGTCGGGCAGAGCTTCAAGGATCTCGGAGGCGCTGGCCCGTCCGCGGGTGTAAAGAATATCCATCATTTGCCGTTCGCGGCGGCTCAGAGTTTTATTGGCCATGTGTTAAATGCTGCAAAAGCAGCATCATGCTTCAAAAGTAGCATCGAACCGTCAGCCTGTCAACCCCTGCTTTGGGATTTATTGCAGCCGGTTGATTTCTCAAATGCGCCGTCTTGGAGTATGCTAGTGACAGGATCGGGGGGACGGCCCCCGACCCTGTCCGGTCATTACCGTCGGCCCTTACGGGTCCAAACGATCATAACCGTGACTTTCCGAAGAAAGTCCACTAGTATTAGGATCATAGATTTGATCCTCCTTTCTGCTTCGAGTGGAAGGCCCGGGCTATTATCCCGGGCTTTCCCGTTTTGAAGCTCTTGTGCTTCTCCCGGGAACCCGCTCATCCAATCTCCACAAGGAAAGGTCTCCGCTTGTACCGCGGCGAGCGACGCCGAGTTCTCAGCCCTTTGGGCAATGTGAGCGCTTCCCAACACCGGTCATGCGGGTATGATGTATGTTCCCATGCCCATCCGCTGGCTGCTCATTTTCTGGGTATTCACCATAAGCGCAATTTCCTTTCTCGACCGCGTCAACATCTCGGTGGCCGCCCACTTCATCCAGCAGGAGTTCCACCTCAGCGATGTACAGCTCGGGCCGGTCTTCAGCCTCTTTCTGGTGGGATATGCGCTGTTTCAGACGCCCTCCGGCCGCCTAGCCGACCGTTTTGGACCGCGCCTGATTCTGACGTTGGGTACCGTTTGGTGGGGTGTGTTTACGGCCCTCACCGCCATGGTGCCCTCGGGTATCTCCGGCCTGCTGCCATTGCTGCTGGCCGTGCGCTTCTCCCTGGGCGCGGGCGAAGCCGTGATGTTTCCGGCGTCCAACCGCCTGGTGGCCAACTGGATTCCGTCGCGCGAGCGCGGCTTGGCCAACGGCTTGATCTTCGCGGGCGTGGGCGCGGGTGCAGGAATTACGCCGCCCCTGGTTACCTACGTGATGACGCATTACGGATGGCGCGCCTCCTTCTGGATGAGCGCGTTCATCGGCCTGGCGGCGGGCGCCGTCTGGTATTGGCTGGCCCGCGACCGTCCCGAGAATCACCCCTGGGTGAGTGCGCAGGAGAAAGCTTACATCCAGAAAGGATTGCCAGAGCCTCCGGTCGAAGCCCCGCCCGTCGAAACACCGGCCGGCAAGCCTGCCCCGCTGCCCTGGAAGATTATCGTCTGCAGCAAAGACGTGCAGGCCATCGCGTTCAGCTATTTCGCATACGGTTACGCCGCCTGGATCTTCTTCGCCTGGTTCTTCAAATACCTGAGCGATGTGCGCGGCCTCGACCTGAAATCCACTTCGCACTACGCGACCCTTCCGTTCCTGGCGATTGCCGTCTGCTCGCCGCTGGGCGGACACATCAGCGATCTGCTCACGCGGCGCTACGGTAAGCGCATCGGCCGCTGCGGGGTAGCGGTGGCCGGCATCGCGCTGGCGGCCGTGTTTATCGCTTTGGGAACACAGGTGGAGAGTGCGCGCATGGCTAGCGTGGTGCTGGCCGGCGGAGCGGGCGCGCTGTATCTCTCGCAAAGCTCGTTCTGGTCGGTCACCGCGGATATGGCGGCCTCGTCGGCCGGTTCGGTGTCGAGCGTAATGAACATGGGCGGCCAGATCGGCGGCATCGTCACTGCATCGTTGACACCGCTGATCGCCCGCGAATTCAGTTGGACCGCCTCGTTTCTGGTCGCGGCCGCCCTGTGCGCCGCCGGATCCCTCGCCTGGCTGCTGGTCGACCCGCAAGCGAAGTTGGCTGACTGCGCGTCATAAATCTGTTACATTCATCCTGATAGAAGCAGCGCATGAAGCCACCCATCCCGCTTAACGAGCACGCGCGCCTGGAGCTGTTACGGCAATACGACATCCTCGACACCCCTGCCGAACCCGAATTCGACGAGATCGCCGCGCGCGCCGCCCAAGTCTGCCAGACCCCCATCGCGCTGCTTAGTTTTGTGGATCGGGACCGCGCGTGGTTCAAGGCCAACGTCGGATGGGAACTGCGCGAGATCCCCCGCGAAACCTCGTTTTGCGCGCATGCCATCTGCCAGGATGAGTTGTATGTAGCGCCCGATATGCTAGCCGACGAGCGCTTTTCGCATAACTCCCTGGTGACCCAGAAGCCCCACCTGCGATTCTATGCCGGCATGCCGTTGGTTTCGCCCGAGGGGCTCGCTTTGGGCACGCTGTGCGTGCTCGACCGCAAGCCGCGGGAGCTGACGCCGCCCCAACAGGACGAGTTGAAGGAACTGGCCAAGGGCGCGGTTCTGCTGCTCGAAATCCGCCGCGCCGGCGGACGGCCTCCGGAACGCTGAGAGACGCGCCATGTCATTCGCTGGCATGAAGGTTTTATCGCTTGAAAGCCGCCGCTCCGCCGAGATGGCCGAGTTGATCCGCAAACAGGGAGGCGAGCCCGTGCTGGCGCCCTCCATGCGGGAAGCGCCGCTCGAGCGGAACGAGGAAGCCTTCCGCTTCGCCGAACGCCTGTTTGCCGGCGAGTTCGACATGATGATCCTGCTCACCGGCGTGGGCACTCGCCTGCTGAACCAGGCGCTGGCCACGCGCTATGCGCCGGAGCGGTTTCCCGAAGCGCTGCGCCGCATCACCGTCGTGGCGCGCGGACCCAAGCCAGCCGCCGTGCTGCGCGGACTGCATGTGCCGGTGACCATTGCCGTGCCGGAGCCCAACACCTGGCGCGAACTGCTGGCCGCCATTGACGGCCGCCCGGAACGGCGTATCGCGGTGCAGGAATATGGCCGCTCGAACACCGCGCTGCTCGACGCTTTGCACCAGCGGGGAGCCGCAGTCACCTCGGTGCGCGTCTACCAGTGGGATCTGCCTGAGGACGTGGAGCCATTGCGCTCCGCCGCGCGCCGTCTGGCCGCCGGCGAACTGCACGCGGCGCTCTTTACTACCTCTATTCAGATCGACCACCTGCTGCGCATCGCCGCCGAGGCTGGAATTGAAGATGCCGTGCGCGCAGCATTCGGCAAGATGGTGGTTGCGTCCATCGGCCCCACCACCAGCGAGGCGCTCGAAGAAGCCGGCGTGCACCCCGACCTCGAACCGTCGCATCCCAAAATGGGATTTCTGGTGCAGGAGACTGCGCAGCGCGCCCAAGACATCCTGCGGGCCAAGGGCAGCCCGGGCGTTATCTAACGGTGAGTTCCGGGGGATGCCCCGGCTCCTGCCGGATCTGGATTGGCAGTGGCGACTGGCTGCAATCCGGCAAGCGGCGTGACCGAATAGTAGTTCAGCCCGTAGCGCCAGCTCCGGTGCATAGTTGCCACGCAGACGCGGTCCCGCTGGCTCGCAATTTCCAACCACAAAGGCCGCGCCGAATACCAGCGATCCACGGCGGGCAGGTCGATCAGCTTGAGCGCCAGTACCCCAACTGCGGCGGCCACGGCCATGGCGCCTAGCGCGGCTGTCCGATGCCCGGCTGTCCGATGGCTCCGATGCTCCAGCCAGAAGATACCCAGCGACAGTATCGCCGGAAGAAGCCAGGTCCATTGAAAGGCGGGCAGAGGCGCCCGCGATAGACCCACTGCCAGGGCCTGCGGGAGCACCGGTAGCGCGGCCGGTATGGCGGTCAGGCAGAGCGCCGCCGCCGGCAGCGCCCAACGGGCGCGTTGCAGGTTCCGCGAGAGCGATCCCCATCAGAGCCGCGCCTGCCGGGACCAGCGGCAGCAGGTAGCCGGGCAGCTTGTTCTTCGAAAACGAAAAAAACACCAGACGAAGAGGAACCAGAGCAGCAGGAACCGGCGCCGCGCATCTGTATAAAGAGCGCGCCGCGCCAGCAGCGCGAGCAGTGGCGTCCACGGCAGCAACGCCCCCAGCAGCACTGGCACATAGAACCAGAACGGTTGCCCGTGCGCCAGCGATTCCGTGGTATAGCGCTCGAAATGCTGCTGCCAGAAGAATGTCCGCAGGAACACGGCGCCGTTGCGCAGGTAGCACAGCACATACCACGGCAGCGCGACGATCAGGAAAGCGGCCAGTACCGTACGGCGTACCAGGTCGCGCCAGCGGCGGCGCCCGCACCACACCAGCGGCAAGGTGAGCACCAGCGGCGCCAGTCCCTTGGCCAGCACCGCGACGCCCAGCAAGGCGGCGGCTAAAGGCAAGCGGCGCCGCTCGCCCGTCTCAATCCAATCGAGCGAGAGCAGCATCGCCGCGGAGAAGGCCGCCGCCATGGGCAGGTCCGTTACGCCTATAAAGCTGTATCCCAGCCACGCCGCCGAAGTACCCAGGACGATGGTGGCGGCCAATGCCGCCCGCGCGCCGAATTCGCGGCCGAGAATCCACTGGAAGAAGATCAGGAAGGCGACCGACACCAGCGCCACGGGAACGCGGGGCGCCAGGTCTTCGCTCAATCCCAGTTTGAACGGCCGCGCCCGTCATCCAATAGAGCAGCGCGGGTTTTTCAAACCACGGCGCGCCCCACAGCCGCGGCGTGATCCAATCGCCGGAGCGCGCCATCTCGCGCCCGATCGAAGCATAGCGCGGCTCGTCGGGGCCCAGCATACCGGCTGCTGCGAGTCCCGAGAAATAAAGGATGCACAGCAGAGGAAATATCAGCCACCAGGCGCGCGGCGTCCGCGGAAATGGTTTCGGCACAGAGCACCGATTCTAACCGGTGGCGGGCGCTTCCGTTACTTCATCGTCTCCAGCGCCGGCTTGACCCAGGAGAACAAGAAGCCGCCGATGGATGGGAATTGCGCCGAGAGCACCGTAACCAACGGCAATGCGCCAAACGAAATGAGATGCAGCAAATTACCGTCGAGCTTGCCGGCAGGGGTGCCGCTCAGGTCGCTGATGATCTTATTGCGGTTCATCTGCACAAATGCAAATAGAAAGACGCCGCCAATGATGAAGAAGCATGTCGAGATCGCCGTCATGATCAGATGGTGCGGCTCGAATGGATAGGAGACCAGCGAGGCGATCGCCAGCATCAAACCGCCGGCTACGAACTCGAGCAGGTTCTTCAGGTGCAGTGTGACATAACGGATCAGAGCGACGAAGCGCAGCGCCACAAAATCCTCGGCCGCATTGGTGTCGGCCGAAGAGAGTGGAGCCAGTGAGATGGCGCCTCCCATTACCGAGCCGGCTCCGGCGGCTGCCGCAACCTGCCGCACCTCGTGCGCCCCTGTCCACCGCGCGGGCGCCAGTACGTTAGTGACCAGATGCTCGGAAACGTGCGACAGCGTCGCACTGATCGCATCGAGCGCGGCCGTTTCGACAGGTTGGCCGGAAGAATCTGCCGCAATCACTTGTCTGGCGTTCTTCTCCAGATCTTCCAGATTCCTCTCATAGTCGGCGCCGCTCCAATCATCCAGGCGGTGCACCATCCGCTCATCGGTCAAATCCCGCAATCGGTCGATCGATCGGGCCAGCGTAATTTCGGTTTGCCGGCCGCCGCCCCATCGCCAGACCAAAGCGGGCGACAGACCCTTCTCCTGCCCCAGGCGCTCGAATGCCTTGCATATGGGATGGGACTCGACCATATGCAGAATCGTGCGCAGACCGAGCCAGGCGTGTACGAAACGCGCACACGCAAATAGCAGGCACAGGAACACGGCAAACAAGCCGACCGTGTAAAACCACCCGAATGCGAGCCCTTCGAGCGATCCGATCCGCGTGGCGGTAAGCGGCCACAGGATGGCGGCGAAGCCACATATCCCGAGCGCCCGCCACGACCATCTTCCAAACCACCAGTCATCGAACGCGCGGCTCATGTCGGCACAGGCTTTACGCAAGCTGCCGGGAGCGTTTGTGCAGGGGCCCGGACCGGCGGCGCCACCCAGGTACACGTCGCCCGCGAACGACGGCAAATCCGCGGGCCTGGCCCGGCGCAGGCGGATGCGATTCAAGTGCGCGCACCCGTACCAGAACAATACGCTCAACAGGAACAGCATCGGCGCCACCGGCGAGACGCCATCGCCTACATTGACACTGCGATAGACATACGGGAGCGAGAGTGCATCGAACCTGTACATCCACAGGCTGAACAACGCACTGGCCGCCAGGCAGACCGGCGCGATCCCGATCCACCAGCTCACTGGCGGCCGCCAACACCAGGCCACAGCCGCCAGCAGCAACGCCGGCGCAACTGCGCACATGGCGGCTTGGAACCAAGTCAGCAACGGTCCGCCAGGCAAAGTCAAGGACGAATCGAACAGATGGTTCCAAGCCAGATACCTGATTTGCACGGCGGCGATGAATCCGTAAGCGGCCAACACTGCGAAAGCGGCCCCGGTCAGGGAGACCTTGGCCTGCGATTTGCTGCCATCGGTAACTTGCCACAGCGCCAGAAAGCCGCGTTCCACGCTCTTGCCATCGTCCGGGCGGCGGTTGCGCCACCAGATCTCCACCGCGAGTAGACCACAGACTAACGTGAACAGATAGAAACCGATGGTCCAGCCCTTGGGCGCCAAACGGGGGACCCGCTTGGCGCGTAAAGGCTGCTTCACCGGCGTCGCCGAAACTCCCTCGACTGGAAGCGTCTGCAGCGGCCACAAGGCGTCCCGCCCCACTGCGGTCAGCCACAAAGCCGGCCGGGACGGCGAGTCCGGTTTCCAGCCACTCGGCCTTTCCCATTCGGGCGGTGCGTATTCGGCCAGCGGCACACCCGGCTTGTCATTGGTGAGCAGTCTCTGGCAGGCGTTATAAATCCCCTCGCTGATTTCGCTCGAAAACACGTTCAAGGGCCGGCTGGCATCCCACGATCCGGTCCACAGTTGGTTAGCGGGAGACAGCGGATAGCTGGTCACCGCCAGCATTCCCTGAAAAGCGCGGTTCTGGGCGATCCCCGCATAGACCAAGTCCGAATTGAAAATGAATAAACGGACATCCGGGCAATGCTGCTTCAGCATGCGCCCGAGAAAAATGGCGTCCAGGATGTCGCTGGCCACGATGCCTGTATATTCGATCCGCTGGCGCGAAATGATGGCCAACGTGTCCAATAACGTAGCCTCCTGCGCGACCGGCGAAAGATCCGGGGAAAATGCGGGGATGATGTCCGCCGCCGGCTGCGAGTCTTTCAGTCTGATCTGCAATCCCTGGCGCGGTGCGGCGCCCGCACTACTGGTGGACATAGCGCTCAGTTCCGAGTCGTCCTCGTAAGCGTTCCGCAGCCGCGAGATTTCCATGGGGTACTGCAAAATCAGCGGCTGGTGCTTGCGCTTTGTCTTCTTGACGAACTGGCTGGCGTAGTCGGAACCCGACTCGGTGAGGATGGCCACGCGGTCCGCCCGCTCATGGCTCTCCAGGTACGCCAGGAATCCGGACAGAGCCACCGCATCGTTTTCAATCGTCGCGCTGTAATGGATCCGTTTACTATCGTAGGCCTCGAGCGTTTCCTTATTGTTCTCCGCGCTCGCCGATCCGGTGATCACTTGATACCCAGTGATTGCCCGATTCTTGAGCGCCCCGGCCATACTGTCGCGCATGGCCATGCCCAGCGTGGGAATCGAACCGGAGAATGTCGGACCCACCACCTTCACTTCCCCGGCCTCGCCTTTAAAATGCGCAATCAGATCGAGCGCATTATCGAATTCCTGCTTATTGATGCCGTTCACCGGATTTTCGCCGACCAACAGCACGCCCATCACTTTCTTTTCCGGGCCGCGAAGCACCAGAATTCCGGGATAATCCTGCTTCCTGGAGTGCCAATCGGCGTGCTGTTCCCGCTTCACCCAGTCGTCCGCGGAGTTGTCGGAACCGCCTCCGGACTCCCAGGGCAGCCAGAAACGATCGAGCGTGTAGCCGCTATCCCCGAATGCCAGCATGATGCTTTCGACCGACCGGTCGAACATGTACTGGTAGTGCGAGTTCGCTGGATCGGCCACCGTGGCGATGAGGAAGTCGACCTGGAACCCTTTCCCTAGCGGGCACACAGTCTCCGCCGCTTCCTGCTTTGCGATGGCGCGCGTGGCAAAGAACTGATGCATGGTTTCGCGCGGCCAGTCCTCGACCTCCAGTTTGTCGCCGTAAGCTACCGTGCTGCCGGCCGCCGACGGGGCCTGAAAGTTCTTTTTGGCTTGAGACGGGGGGCCTGAGCTCCCAGGATGATACACGAAGCCCGCGGCAAGTAGCGCGACCAGCAGTCCCGAGCGAGCGTTCATCGTGATTGACCCTGTTAAGAGGTTAGTGATTCGTGGAGGCTAAACGTTTCACAAATGGTATCATAACCGCGAATGACACCGACGGCTTGGCGCCGGGGCGCAAATAACGCCCCGATTTGCGGCTTGATCTTATTCGTAAGCGGTCTGTTGACGGCTGGTCTGATATCGTTTGTCTCCCACCGCTCTCTCTGGGAGTCGTTCTGGCTTGCGTGGGGCATCCTCTGGGCCTTGACGCTGTTGCTGTTCCTGGGCGCATGGGTCTATGGAATAAGTACTGCCGCCAGTGTTCTGCGGACTGCGGCCCGCACCCCGCCAGACGTCTCTTCCTGATTGAGGGGGTAGTCTTTCTGGTGGCGGGATTGTACGGCGCCTTTCCCGGGGGTTCGTTATCGAAATCTTTCACTATTGCAGGCCCCGCGTTCGCCATCTCAGCCGGCATTTATCAACTGATCATGGCTTCGGGCCGGCTCCCGGCCACAAAAAGCGCCCGACGTCTCGTCCGGGCCGAGTACCCCTCCAATAGTACGCCAAGTCCGATTAAATAGCGCCAGTTCCAACTTAAGAGGGTTATTATTGACAATGGAGTTTATCGTGAAGAATTTCCCAGCGTTTTCCCCAATTCTCTTTTCATTCCTGACACCTGCGCACGCGCAAGCGCCTGTTGAGCACGTGGTCCTCACCTTCGGGAATTTCACGCACGGCGCGAATCCGTATGGAACGCCGGCCCGCGATGCCAACGGAAATCTCTATGGAACAACGTATCTCGGCGGCACGGCCAACTTAGGCGTCGTCTTCAAGCTCCACAATGGAACGTACCAGACCTTGCACAGCTTCCAAGGCGGTTCGGACGGCGCCAACCCGTACGCCGGCGTCACCCTTGACAGCTCTGGAAATATCTACGGGACGACGTATTTTGGCGGCGCGGCGAACGCAGGCACCGTCTACAAAATAACTGCGGCAGGCCAGGAGACAGTCCTCTATACCTTCACCGGCCTAGCCGACGGCGCGAACCCTTACGCAAGCGTGACGCTGGATTCGGCAGGCAATGTGTACGGAACCACGGTCTACGGCGGAACGGATAAGGCAGGCGTCGTTTTCATAATTAGCCCGGCTGGGCAGGAAACGATCCTGCACGGCTTCACGGGAAAAGGCGACGGCGCGAACCCGTATGGATGGCTCATCTTCGATCCCAGCGGAAATCTTTACGGAACTACATATGGCGGAGGCAAGAACGCGAGGGGCGCCATATACGAGCTGAATACCTCATCGCAAGAAACCGTGCTTTACAACTTCGTCGAACGCAACGGAAGCCCATATGCGGGCCTCACCCGCGACTCAGCCGGTAACTTCTATGGTACGGCCTCAAGCATCATTTATAAGCTCAGCGCAACCAACCAGTTCACCACCCTCTATCAGTTTGCTATTGGCGAAGGACCGCAGGACCCCCGGGCAGGCGTCGTGCTTGACTCGGCCGGTAATATTTATGGCACCACCGATGGCGGGGGCGAGCCCTTACGGGGGATCGTTTATAAGCTAGACACCGCTGGCACGCTCACGTCCCTGTATTCGTTTCCAGGGGGCCCTGCCTACGAGGTCCCGACGGGCGGCCTGATAATCGATCCGAGCGGCCAGCTCTTCGGAACGACGCCGAATGCCGGAGTTGCGGGTATCGTGTTCCAGTTGGACGCCTCTGGAAAAGAGAAGACTCTTTACACCTTCCCGGGCGCCGCTAGCGGTACCAGTCCCTTCGGCAAGGTGATCATCGACGCCGCGGGGAATCTTTACGGCACCACCGGAAGCGGAGGGCCGCCGAATGCGGGCGTGCTGTATAAGGTGGATCCGGCGGGCCACGAAACGGTGCTGTACGACTTCCCAGGCCCAGTCAGCGGACCCGGTATGAACATTGCCCGCGATTCAGCCGGGAACATTTACGGAACTGCCGCCAGCGCCACGCCAGGACTGGGCGCCGTTTACAAGCTTTCGGCGTCAGGCGAGTACAGCGTGCTGCATAACTTTACCGGCGCTGCGGACGGCACAGGCTCGGACGGGGTCACGCTCGACTCCGCTGGGAACCTCTACGGAACGGGAGCAGGCGGCACGGCTCCAGCGGGCTTGGTTTACGAGATTAACAACTCGGGAGAATTCACAGTGCTCTACACATTTACGGGAGGGTCCGATGGAAGCGATCCAAACCCGGAGATTGCCATCGATCCGAGCGGCAACTTATACGGCACCACAATCTATGGAGGCGACGGATCCGGGGTCATCTTCGAAATAGACAACCATGGAACATTTAAGGTGCTCTATACTTTTACCGGAGAGGTTGATGGATCCAACCCTACCGCGGGCGTCACTCTCGATTCCGCAGGGAACATCTACGGCACGACGTCGAACGGTATTCCAAACGGAGGACGGGTATACAAGCTTAGCCCTGCCGGCCAGTACAGCGTCCTGTACAGCTTCACATATGGCGCAGACGGGGACATCCCGTTCTCCGGCGTCGTCCTCGACACGGAGGGGAACGTCTACGGAACAACGTCGGCCGGTGGGCCCGCAGGATGCACGAGTTGGTGTGGCGTGGTGTACAAAGTAACCCAGGCGGGCCAGGAGACGGTACTCTACAGCTTTACGGATGGTGTGAATGGCGGGTACCCCTATTCCGGGGTCGTGCTCGACTCTGCCGGAAACCTCTTCGGCGCGGCCGTGTTCGGCGGCCTCCCCGACGGCGGAGTCTTGTTCGAGATTGCAAATCCGTAAGGCGTCAAGAAGCTTGGCGCCTTACGGACTCTTAGGTTAGTGGAGCGTGACCGTTGACGAGGAGACGGTCCACGGAATATTAATCGAGGAGCCGCTTTGCGGATTCGTAACTATGAACTTTAGCAGGTCTCCAGTGAGCGTCGTTACGTTATAGCCGATGGGACACGGTGGCGTCGAGGTTGGCATGAGCGTCCACGGAGTGAAATCAGACAACGGCGAGACCGGGGTCGTGCCGCTATTGTAACTATCCGTAACATTCACCGGCAGATTCGCGAGTATTGAGATTGTCGAGTCGGTCCAATTGGCGATGTACACCTGACAATTCGCTCCGTTGCTCGTATCCCACCCCGACGTGCCCGATCCCGCGCCATTATCGATAATTTCGAGATAGTTGGAGCTGCAAGAGGTTGTGCAACTCGTCATTAGCTGCGGTAGATTCGGAAGGTAGCCAAATCCGACGCCCATCAGCGTGATCGGGACAGGCGGCGGGAGGGTGCCGCTTGATACGCCGGTCGATTGCGGAGTTTGGAAGACGATCTGGCTGCAAGGCGTCGTCTGGGTCAAATAAGAGGTATTGCAGCTTTGCGGGCTTGTTGGGTAGGTTGTCAGGCTGGCGTCGACAGGCACCGGGAACTGCGTCGCGACGAAGTCAATCTGCGGGGTGTTGGGACTTGTAGTCGAGCAGACGAGAGGCGGCGACACTCCTCCTGTGACGCCCGGCCAAGATTGGTTAGGCCAGTTAGTGCAGTTGCTTCCCGAGCCGCAATCTAGCGTCGTGCTGCTAAGATACAGGGGGCCATTTCCGGCCGGCACCTTGGCTGGTAGCAGTCCACACGCGCCTGCGGACGGCAACCCGCTCGTAGAGCTTGGTGCGCTGTGCGGCAGTATAGTCGTATCGTTCGGATCGACATAATCGACCAATGGAACATATGGCCCCATCATCCCGCCGCCGGTAGTATATTCCGCCGTAAAGTATGGAACGGAAAAACCGGAACAGGCGAACCCATTCCCCGGCAGGGTATTCCTAATAACCATGGTGAGTGGATAGCCTGTAGAGAATGCGGGCCCGCCGCCGTGACCCGTAAAATTTGACAAGTTCATCTGAGGCTTCGTGGCATGGGAGGACTATATCCCGAGAAAACGGCCTGTCAAGGTCTAATTTTAGTTTAATTCGAGCGCATTTCGGCATAATCAAGGCCTTATCGGGATATTCGTCAGGCCGGGTGCCTATTTGCGGGATTACCACTTGAAAGTGGGGCGCCTGGCACTCCCCTCTTCCATCTATGCAGCCGGGGTTGTCGCGGGCCACTACGACACTACCGTGCCGTGCGGAACGGCCGCCTTGTGCGCGCCGCCGATGTCACCATTCACCGCCGCGACAGCAACCACACGCGGCGCTACCTGGCCGGCGCCGAGTGGAAAATGATGCGTGCGGACCGGCTGGGCTCCGTCATCTACGAGCAATACGGAGGCGAGCCGCCCGACGGCCTGGCATCCCCGTACGACCGTGCCACGCGCACCGAAGGCCGCCACCAGCGCGTCTGGTTCAAGCTCTCGAAGGAGTTGCAAAGCATCCGCGCCGCCCGCATCAAGCAATCCCAGCAGCACGCCCCCAGCCCGCAACCCCCGCAAACAAAGCCCGCCGGAGAGCCCGCCGGGCAGCCAGCCGCCCCAAAATCCACCCCGGCCCAGGACACCATCAAACGCGGATGGGCACACCCGAAGAATGGGCGTCATGACCGACAAGCAAGACAACACACCATGCAGGAACGCAACGAGGTCCGTTGGGAAGCCAAGAAGGGCGCGCCGCCCTGGATGACCATCCGTCACTACCGGGGCAAACTGGTCCGCGACCACGCCCGCACTCCTCGACCCGCTAACCTCGCGCAAATCGGCCTCAACCCTACACACGCGCCAGTCGTCGGACTGCGACAGCCGCGCCGCACCTCGGCATAAGTACGCCCCCCTCCTGTGCTACATTCATTGAGACCCGCCATGCAAGCCATCATCGAAGCCCGCAAAGTCGAGAAGTCATATGGCTCGAAAGAAGAAGGGTTCATCCATGTAATCGCGCCCACCGACTTAGCCATCTATCCGGGCGAGATCCTGGCGGTACTGGGGCCGTCGGGCTCCGGCAAATCCACGCTGTTGCGAATCTTAACAGGCTTGGCGCGGCCGTCCGCCGGTGAAGTCATCCATCATGGTCACGAAGTGGGTGGCCCCTGCGAGAATGTTTCAATTGTGTTTCAAAGCTTCGCGCTCTTCCCGTGGCTGACCGTGCTTGAAAACGTCGCAGCGCCGCTGAAGGCGCGCGGCGTGCCGGCCGCCGAGCGGACCGAGCGCAGCGTCAAGATCCTGGATACCGTGGGCCTGGATGGTTTCGAAAACGCTTATCCCAAGGAACTCTCGGGCGGCATGAAGCAGCGGGTAGGCTTCGCGCGCGCCCTGGTGGTGGAGCCGGAGGTGCTCTTTATGGACGAGCCTTTCTCGGCGCTCGACGTGCTCACCGCCGAGAACCTGCGCGGCGAGCTTCTGGAGCTTTGGCAGAACCACAAAATGCCCACGCGCGCGGTGTTTGTCGTCACCCACAACATCGAGGAAGCTGTTCTGCTGGCAGACCGCATCGTGGTGCTGGGCAAGAATCCGGCTACCATCCGGACGGATTTCCGTGTGAATTTGGAACGCCCGCGCGACCGCAAAGACGCACGCTTCACCAACTTGGTGGATTACATATACCGCGTGTTGACGCGGCCCGACCTGACGCCCGCGCGGCAGCCGGATATGCCCGCGGCCCAGCCCCCCAAGCCCAAATACCAGATGCTGCCGCATGCGCGGCGGGGCGCGGTGGCCGGTCTGCTCGAAATGCTGGCGGACCGCAACGGCCGCGACGACATGTACCGCCTGGCCGGCGCGCTCAATTTTGAAATCGACGATTTGCTGCCGGTGGTGGACGCTTCCGTGATGCTGGGCTTCGCCAAAGTCGAGGAAGGCGACGCGGAACTCACCCCGGCGGGCCGCGCGTTCGCCGAAGCGGACATCCTGCGCCGCAAGGAGCTGTTCCGCGCCGCCGTGCTCGAAAACATCTCCCTGATCCGCGAGATCGCGCGCTCGCTGCAGGCCCGCGCCGATCATTCGCTCCCCGACGGCGTCTTCGAAGATCTGCTGGACGAACACTTCAGTGAGGAGGAGGCCAAAGCACAGCTTGAGACGGCCACCAGTTGGGGCCGCTACGCGGAGTTGTTCGATCACGATTCCGATACACACCGCTTCTTCCTCCCCGAAGAAACTCCAGAAACGCCCACGCCCGAAGCGCCCGCGCCAAACCAGCCCGAGGATCCGCGTTGACGCTCCGGCCTTTGCTTTCCCGCGCGGTGATTCCGGAGCGCACGTGGTCCCTACTGTTGGACTTGGCGGTCTTCGCGGCGCTGCTGGCGGGGATCGAAGGCTTGCTGGTGATCACGCGCTACTGGTTCAGCGCCGTGACTCCGGCGGCCCATATATCGCGCTCGCCCAGCGCCTTGCCCTTGTACGCTTTCTATTCCGTGGTGCGCATTGCGGTCGCCTATGTGCTCAGCCTGCTTTTCGCGCTGGTGTACGGCTATGTCGCGGCGTACAATCGCCGGCTGGAAGGGCTGATGGTGGCGGTGCTGGACATTCTGCAATCCATTCCTGTGCTCAGTTTTCTGCCCAGCGTGATGCTGGCGATGGTGGCGCTGTTTCCCAACTGGCAGCTCGGCGTGGAGTTCGGCGCCATCGTGCTGATCTTCACCGGGCAGGTGTGGAACATGGCCTTCAGCTTCTATGCGTCGCTGAAATCCATTCCGCGCGAGCTGCGCGAAGCCGCCCAAATTTACGGGTTCGGCAAGTGGCAGCGGTTTGTGGAGCTGGAACTGCCCTATGGCGCAATCGGCCTGGTTTGGAATTCCATGGTGTCGGTGGCCGGCGGCTGGTTCTTTCTCATGGTCTGCGAGATGTTCGTGCTCCAAAAGCGCGATTTTCGCTTGCCGGGCTTGGGCTCGTACCTGCAAATGGCTACCGACGCGGGAGACACGGTCTCCATCTTCTGGGGATTGGGCGTGATGATCGGCGTGATTCTGCTGATCGACCAACTGGTGTGGCGGCCGGCCATCGCCTGGTCGGACAAGTTCAAGTTCGAGCAGGTGGAGGCGACGGCGCAGCCCACATCCGCGGTGCTCAATCTGCTGCGGCGGTCGAACCTGCTGGCGCGATTCCGCTTGGCTGTGATGGCGCCGGTGTCCGAGCGCCTCAGCCTGCGCCTGGCGCAGAGTTCCGCGGTAGTCGAATCCACTCCGGCGGATGCGCCGCCCTGGAAGACCGTGGCGGCCATGGTGGCTGGCGCTCTGCTGGGCGGCGTCATCCTCTATGCCCTGTATAGCGCGGCGTCCACTCTGAAAACCCTGACGGTGGCCGAACTGCTATCCACGCTAAAGGGCGCCGCCGCCAAGCTTGGCGCGCGTGTGGGCATCGCTCGCGATCTCCGCCCTTTGGACGATTCCCGTGGGAGTGGCCATCGGTTTCAACCCCAGGCTGGCGCGCATCGCGCAGCCCTTTGCGCAGGTAGCGGCGTCGGTGCCGGCCACCGCGCTGTTTCCGGTCATCCTGCTGGCGCTGATCCGCGTAGGCGGCGGGCTGGGGGTGGGATCGATCCTGTTGATGCTGCTCGGCACGCAATGGTACGTCCTGTTCAATGTGATTGCGGGCGCCATGGCCATCCCCTCGGATCTGCGGGAAGTAGCGGATGTTTTCCGCTTCCGGAGATTGGACCGCTGGCGCACCGTCATTCTGCCCGGGATTTTTCCCTACCTGATCACGGGCATGGTGACGGCGTCGGGCGGCGCCTGGAACGCCAGCATTGTCGCTGAATATTTCCACATCAAGGGGCAGACCCTGCAGACGGTGGGGTTGGGGGCGCAGATTAGTGCCGCGTCGGAGGCAGGCAATTGGAACCTGTTACTGCTCTCGACCATCGTGATGGCGGCGCTGGTGGTGTCGGTGAACCGGCTGTTGTGGCGGCGGCTGTACCGGCTGGCGCAGACGCGGTACAAGCTGGAGGGGTGACCGCTAAAGGAATCGGCATTTCTCCCATTAAGGTTTTTGCGCGGAACGACGATAGGTCAGGGAGAGATGAGCGAGCACTCCGACAGCTTCTGGCGGGGCAGGTGGTGGGACCTGCCGCCTTTGATTCTGCATCCTTTCGGCCGGGGCGCGGAGGCTGCCGCGTCTTTTGACAGCATCAAGCTGGCCCTTTATCTCAGCGGCATGGGCGAGCTTGGCGTGGACAAGGAACCTTTGCTGCGCGGGAGATGCGCCGAGTTTCGGATGCTCTGCCTGGTGGGTAAGGATGTGATGCGCTGGATCGCGCAGGGTTTGGATTTCGCCGGCCGCGATCCCGTCTTGGCAAATGCCGGAATCCGTCCGCAGAGCTTCGCCGACCTGCTGATTAATCGCACGCCGGCTGCGGTGGCCGCCCGCTTCGAAAGCTGGGGAGTGACCGACTACCGGCGCCTCCTCTCACGAGCCATCGGAATCAACGCAGTTTTCCCATTGCCGCCGGATTTCGGCGCGGTCTCGACAGGTTTTCTGGAAAATTACTATACATACGCCGATAGTTTCTTCCTCTGCCACCAGAGCCTGGAACCGTTTACCCGGCTGCCGCTCGAGTCGTTCGGTTTCTCGCTCTACACGTCGGACGAGTACTTGAACACGCTCAAGTGCGCACTCGACGAGGGGCAGGCCTAACTGTTTACACAAAATCCGTCATTTTTTTTGCAACGTTTGCGCAACTCAATACACTACCCTTTGGAAACGTCTGGTACGGATTCGAACAAATCCGCGTTTGACGGTGGGGGAAGCATTGAGATTACAGCCGAAGAGACCTTTGTCTGAAAGGCGGTTGCGCGCCGAAATCCAGCAAATTCTGCAATTATTGGAACGCGCCAGGGTGACCCGCCGTAAGGCCAGTTTACTGGTGGCGTTGAGGACGGGCGGTGCCTACCCAAGACGGTCACGGTCGCGGACAGGCCGGACTGGCCGGGCCGGTCTACGAATCCGCCGGCCAAGGGCGTGAGGCGCCTGGGGGTACTATCCTAAAGCTGCACGCTTGGGTTACACGCTACAATCGAACGGTGCCCTCGATAACCCCCGCCGGCGTCCGCGACGCCGCTGCCCGCATCCGGCCGCTCGCCCGGCGCACGCCTGTGCTCACTTCGCCGGACTTCGACGCCGCGGCCGGTGCGCGCGTCTTCTTCAAATGCGAAAACCTGCAGACTGGCGGCGCATTTAAGATCCGCGGAGCTTCGAATCTGATCCTGTCAATTCCGCCCGCGGATCTGCCGCGTGGCGTAGTGGCCTTTTCCTCCGGCAATCACGCGATTGCGGTAGCCATCGCGGCCCGCCATGCGGGCGCTCCCGCCACCATCGTGATGCCCTCCGACGCACCCCGCTCCAAGCTCGAAACCACGCGCACGTACGGCCCCCGCATCGTGCTCTATGATCGTTTCACGGAAAGCCGTGAGGAAATCGCGGCCCGCCTGCTGGAGGAGACCGGCGCTACGCTGGCGCCGCCCTACGACCATCCAATGATCGTGATGGGGCAGGGAACCGCGGCGCTCGAATTAATGGAGGGGGCGCCGGATTTGGATGCCCTGATCGTGCCTGTCGGAGGCGGTGGGCTGGCTGCCGGTTCTGCCACCATTGCCAAGGAGATGCGCCCCACGATCCGGATATTCGGTGTTGAGCCGGAAGACGCCAACGACACATTCCTCTCGCTCCAGGCCGGCGACCGGCGCTCCATCCCCATGTCGCGGACCATTGCCGATGGTCTGCGCTCACCCCAGCCCGGTGAGGTTACTTTCCCGATCGTGCGGGAATCGGTGGAGCAGATTCTGCTGGTGACCGACGATGAAATCCGGGAGGCCGTCAAGTTCCTGCTGACGCGGCTCAAGATCCTGGTGGAACCCAGCGGAGCCGTGGGCGCGGCGGCCCTGCTTTTTGGCAAAGCGCCGCGCAATATTCAAAATGTTGGCGTGATTCTGACGGGTGGAAATATCGATTTCGACCAGTTGGCTTCCTACAACGGGGCGACCGACGGTAAAGCCAGCCCCGCCGTAAAAGCCAGCCCCTTGTTTACTTCTTTTTCCGCAGGTAGATCTTGCCGTTGAAGGTGGTGAACTGCATTTCCGGGCCGCCGCCGTTGATGGTTCCGTAAGTGACCTTGTCGAACTGCACCTTGAAGCGGCCGTCCTTTCCGTGGGTCTCCGCGACCTTGGGGCTGGCCGGATTGCTCTCCGGATGCACATCGAAATCGCTGTAGATCTCGCCGTTATCGGACTTCATCTTGACGCGCGCCTTCGCGTCCGCCGGCAGCGTCACGTCCACATCGCCGTTCATGGTGCTGAACGACATCGATTTTCCCGGCGTCACTTGATCGAGGGTCACGATTACGTCCTCGTTGAGCGAATGCGCCACCACCGCGCCTGAAATATTCAGCAGCTTCACGCCGCCGTTCAAGTCGTCCGCGTCGACTTCGCCGCTGACATGCTCCACCTGGATGTCGCCGTCGTTGAGGCACCGCAGTTTCAGAGAAGTATTGAACGGCACCTGGATGGTGAGGTCCACCGTGCGGTTCATGGCGCGCACGCCGATGTTGACCTCGTTGTCCTGCTCTTCCACGCTGAGGCCGCTGCCGCGGCTATCCAGGCGATGCATGCCTTCGGCCTTACGGTCCGGCTTGACTCCCGTTCGGACTTCGTGGCCGCGCGGGCGGGCCTCCACGATCACTTCCTTGCCGTTGTAGCCGGTCACCGTGATGCCGCCGTTCATCAGAGAGGCATGGACCACCGCCGGCCGCGACGGATCGCTCAGCGGGACGTTGACCCGGTCCGGAGTAGCATCCTGCGCGAGGCCGGTCAGGCCGCCGCCAGGAAGAAATGCACATAGTTGAATTGGTGTTCGCATGATTACTGTCCTCGATTGAGAATTCGAATATTGCCGTTGAATGCGTCGAAACTGAGTTCGCGGCCCGCCACGGCCCACGCGCACCGCGGACCACTCGTTGCTCTTGTAAACAAACTTGCCGTCGCGCCGCTCGCCTGCCGCGGCCGGCACCGGCAGGTAAGTGACCGGATAATCCGTGTAAACGCCGCCGTTGAAGGTCTTGAAGCGCAGATCGGCGTTCAGGTCCGGCTGGAAGGTCACGCGGACTTCGCCGTTCAGCGAGCCGAAGGAACTCGTGGCGCGCGGGTTTTCGCGGAACAGCACTCTCACGCGGCCGTTCAGCGCGTAAACTTTGCCCGAGCCGGACGGCTTCGGTCATTTCGATGCCGCCGTTGATGTTATCCACCTCATAATCGCCCGCCACGTTTTCGAGTTTGATCTCGCCGTCGTTGACGGTCTTGAGCTCGGTCGCCGTGTCCTGCGGCACCTGCAACTCGAAGTCGTATTTCACCTCGTACCCCTGGCGGCCGTGTGATGTGGATGCCGCCATCGCGGCAGCGGAACGGCCCGTCCACATAGAAGCGCACGGTGTTGGCATCCTGCGAAATATCCAGCGTGACTTCGCGGCGCGCCTCGTTCGGCCTTCTCGGGCGAATCGGCGCGCAGGCGCTTGTGCGCCACCAGGCGGACCTCGCTGCCCGCATAGCCGGTAACGTGGATGGATCCGTTGACGTTATCCACGATGACCTTCTTCGGCGCGGCGCCGGAAAGCGGATAGGTCTTCTGGATGGTTTCGTTTTGCTCCACCTCGGCGCGCCATAAGGGCAGGCGAGCGAGAGCGACCAATGGCGATTGCCATTGTGAACGATAATCCGATGCAGAAATCGATTACTGCATGATGCGTCGCTTTACTGCAACTGGGAGAGCCCCCATAGGGCCTTTTCCTTGACATTCTTGTCCGTGGCGGGGTTGCGCTCCAGGGCCAGCGAGCGGCAAGCGCGGCCTTGTCGCGCATGTCCACGATGAAATCGATCAGCGCGAGCTGCACCATCGGCGAATCCTGTTTCGACCAGCGACTGATCGAGCGTGCCCCGGACCGCAGGGCTCCCGGCGAACTTGCGCAGCGCGTCCACCGCCGCCAGGCGCACGTTGACATTCGGATCGTGATTCACGGCGTGCAGCAAGGCCGCCAGCACCTGCGTATCGGACTGGTCCACGCGGTAAGCGTAATCCACGCCGCGCAACCGCTCGCTGGCGGATTGCTGCTGCAGCAGCGACAGCGTGACCAACTGGCGCATGTGGTGCACTTCATCCTGCAGGCGCGCCAGGTCGCGCTGGCCGCTGTCGCGCTGGCCCAGCCATTGACCTGCGCCGAGGCCGCAACACAAGCAGGGCGGCGGACCACGCCCAGCCCTGCCAGCCCCAATCGAAGAACCGGCGCTTGGCGGGGGCTGGCGCCGCGGCCGCGAGACCCTGCCGGTAAGCTTCGAGCGATTGATAGAAGCGCGGCCGCATCTCGGCGCTGGGCTGCTCCTGCTCCAGCAGTCCGAGCATTTCCCAGGTTTCCGACAGCGCCGCGGCTTCCTGTTTGCACGCGGCGCAGCGGGCGAAGTGCTCGTCCAGTTCCTCGGCTTCGGCCGGGCTCAGGATGCCCGCCAGATAATCGGCGATATGTTCCTTTACCTGATCGCACTTCATGACGCCTTCTCTCCAGCTAACTCGAAAAAGATCTGGCTGAGCGCCTTGATGGCGCGATAAACCCGCACCTTCACGGTTCCCACGTCGCACGCCAGGATGTCCGCGATCTGCTCGTACTTGAGGTTCTGAAACCGGCTCAACACCAGCACTCGCGCTTTTCCACGGGCAGAGCCGCCAGCGCGCGCCGCAGCAGGCCCAGATCCTGCCGGCGGAGCAGGATCTCGCTGGGATCCGGCGTCCGCTGGCGGCCGGCTCGTCCATGCGCTCCTCGATCATGGGAGCTTCCCCTTGCGCTTCTGCGCGCCGTCCAGGTGCGCGTTGCGCGCCACCTGGTACATCCAGGACGTGAATGGGTTGCCGTCCCGATATGTGTGCCGGTATTTCAACATGCGAAAGTACACGTCCTGCACCAGGTCTTCGCTGAACTCGCGATTGCCGGTGAGCCGCAGGAAATAGCGGAACAGCGGGCGATGATGGCGCTCGAACAGCACCGCCATCTTCGCCAGATCGCCATCCCGGACCTTCTGCATCAGTACATTGTCGGCCCGCGTTTCCGGCATTCACCCAATAATACCGGGTAAGGGGGAAAAGGTTACAGAGTCGCGCCGAAGCCGCCTGTGGCAGACTGGAAGAAGCACTTGCATATCCTTCTGATCTCCACCTACGAACTGGGGCGCCAGCCATTTGGACTGGCGTCGCCGGCGGCCTGGCTGCGCAATGCAGGCGCCGAAGTCACCTGCCTGGATCTGGCGCGCCAACCGCTTGACGAAGACGCTCTGCGAACGGCCGATGCCGTGGCTTTCTACCTGCCGATGCATACCGCCACGCGTCTGGCGATTCCCGTGATCCGGCGAACGCGCGAGATCAACCCGTCGGCGCATCTCTGCGCGTATGGCTTGTACGCGCCGGTGAACGCGGGGCTGCTGCGCAAACTGGGCGTGCGAACGATCGCGGGGGGCGAGTTTGAAGAGAGCCTGCTGACGCTGGTGCGGCCCGGTTCGGCGCCTTTGATCTCGCTCGCGAGGCAGCAGTTTGTGGTGCCGGATCGCAGCGGTTTGCCGCCCCTCACGCAGTACGCGCAACTGGTGCTGCCGGGCGGAGCGCGCCGCACGGTGGGCTATACGGAAGCCAGCCGCGGCTGCAAGCACTTGTGCCGGCATTGCCCGGTGGTGCCGGTTTACCAGGGACAATTCCGGGTCGTGCAACGCGAGATCGTGCTGGAGGATATCCGCCGGCAGGTCGCGGCGGGTGCGCAGCATATCACGTTTGGCGATCCGGATTTCTTCAACGGCATCGGCCACGCGACGGAAATCGTGCAGGCGCTCCATCGCGAGTTTCCCGAGGTCACTTATGATGCGACTATCAAGGTCGAACATCTGCTGCAGCATCGCGGCTGCCTGCCGCTGCTGCGCGAGACGGGCTGCGCGTTCGTGGTGTCGGCGGTGGAGTCGGTGGACGATTACGTCTTGCGGCACATTTTCGATAAAGGCCACACGCGCGCCGATTTCGTGCGCGTCGCGCAAATGTTCCGCGATGCGGGCCTGGTGCTCCGCCGACCTTCGTCGCCTTCCATCCGTGGATCACGATCGAAAGCTACGTGGACTTGCTGGCGTCGATCGCGGACCTGGATCTGGTGGAGCACGTATCGCCGGTTCAGCTTGCTATCCGTTTGCTGGTTCCGGCGGGATCGCGGCTGCTGGAACTGCCGGAAGCGCGCGCCTTGATCGGCGAGTTCGACGAGGCCGCCCTGAGTTATCGCTGGGTCCATCGGTGCCGGGGTGTCGACGAGCTGCATCGGAATTGGAGACGATGATCGCGCGCGCGGTCACGGCCAAGGAGGACCGGCGCACGATTTTCCGCCGCGCCTGGGAGATGGCGCACGTGCGATGGTCGACGCCGGCGCCGCCGCTTCCGGATGTGCCGCCGGGCCGCCCGCGAGTGACGATCCCGTATCTTACCGAGCCTTGGTATTGTTGAGCGGAGCCTATGGAGGAGCAGTTGGCTCCTGTGTGAAACTATGCAGACAGACACCATCCGCGATGCCCGCCTCGGGCAGGATCGCAGCCGGAGCTGGCCGAGAAGGGCTGGTATCACAGTTTCGAGCTGCCCGGCGGCGCGGTAATCGAAGGCGTGAATCCGCTGCCGCGCCTGCGTGAACGCTACGCCCGCTTCCCTATTCCCGCCGATTTGCACGGCAAGCGCGTGTTGGACATCGGCGCCTGGGATGGCTGGTTCAGCTTCGAGGCGGAGCGCCATGGCGCCGCGGTGACGGCCATCGATTGCACGGAGGCGGAGCACTTCACCGAGTTACAACGTAAGCTCGCTTCCAGCGTGGATTACCGCATCCTCGAAGTATATGAGTTACCGGATGCGGGCCTCGGAAGTTTTGACATCGTGTTTTTCCTGGGCGTGCTCTATCACCTGCGGCACCCTCTGCTGGCGCTGGAAATAGTTTGCAGCCTGGCGGCCGAAGTGGCCATAGTCGAATCGTTCGTCACCGATGGCGATGCCTGGCATGAACACACCGAAGACATCCCCACGCTGGAGTTTTATGAGGGCTACGAGCTGGCCAATCAATTCGATAATTGGGTCGGCCCCAGCGTGGCCTGCCTGTTAGCGATGTGCCGCGCTGCCGGATTTGCGCGGGTGGAATTGCTGCACGCCGAGCCTTTCAACGCTTTGGTAGCGTGTTACCGCAAGTGGGAACCGCCTCCCGCAGTATCCGGGAGTGTCCCGGCCGCCGACGCCCCGCAACTGGCTTCGGTAGTGGATAGCGCCAACCAGGGGATCAATTTCTCCACGCACAAGGAGCAATACTTATCGTGTTGGTTTCGCAGTCCCCGCCAGGCGATCGCGCACAAGGACCTGAGGCTGGAAGTAGACGGGTTCGGCGTGGCGTCGCATTTTTCGAAGTCCGTCGAAGATGGCTGGTGGGTGGCGAATTTCCCCTTGCCGCGCGGCTTGCGCCCGGGATGGCGGTCCGCGCGCCTGCGCTTCGCCGACAGTGGGTTCAGCAATGCCGTGCGGATCGCGGTGGACCTTCCGCTAAATGTCCAGCGTATCGTATGCGCCGGTGTGAAAGACCCCGTCACTTGGAAAGACAATGAGACTGCGCGTGGAGTCCGGATTCGTCACCTGCTGGGTAGAGGGACTGCCCGAAAATGCCGATCGCCATAACGTGCGGGTGTTTCTGGGAGACACGCGTCTGCGCATTCACTGGCTGGGAGAGCCGAATGCCGAAGGCCACACTCAGATCAACGCAGCCGTTCCGCGCGATCTTGCGCGGGGTGAGCATCTATTGCGGATTGCGTGCGGCGGGGTGGAGTCGGAAGCGAGATCGGTGAGGCTACTTTAACGCCTGAAGTACCGTGTTCACCAGGAACGGATCGTCAAAGTTCGTACGGTCGCCCGCCTTCTTACCTTTGATCGGCAGCAGCCGCGCGGTCAACGGCTTGTTCCATTTGAATGCCAGCGTAGCCACGTCACCCAGCGTGCGCTCGATCTGTTGCAGGGATACATCGCCCGCCATCGGGATGGTATCGAGCCCGGTGCCGCAAACGGCCGAGTAAGCCAGCAGCGCATCGATACCATAGGCGCCTTCGCTCCACCGCTGCGCGAGCAGGCTGTCTTCCAGCACCGGCAGCATCAGACCGGAGTAGCCCACGCGTTTCACGGGCGCCGACTGTACGGCTTTGGTGATAATAGCGGCCGCCGTCATAGTGCCGCTCGACCCGAATCTGGCGCCCGTAAACTTTTCGATGGCTGCGCCAATGGAGACTTCTCGCAGGGGCGCGGGCGTCGCGTCCACGCCCATGTACATGTATCCCGTTTCCTTCTCCACCTGCCGCGCCAGCTTCTCGAGCGCCACGGCGTGGCCGCTCAAAGCCGCGGTAAGCTGCTCGGCCGCGAGCGGCGCGTTGCCCGTAGTCTGTGAGAAGATGTGGTCCACCACATTGGCCCCTTCCGTCCCGATCGCAAAGCGCCGTCCTTCGCCCAAGTGGTACGAGCCGGGATAGAACGGCGCGTACGGTGCGAGCATGGCGGTGGCGGCGAAATTGAAATTAGCGGCGCTGCCCGGGCTGTTTTCCTCCACGAACTTCACCAGGTTGGCGGCGGCCCGCACGCACTTCCATTGGATGCCGCCTTCGCCGCACACGATCAAGCTGCCTTCCAGGATCTTCGTCGCAGATAGAATCTCGCCTAGCACTTCGGCTTGCAACGGGTCGTCGCCATCGCCCAGCATGGCGGGGCCGATGTTCGCATCGAAGCTTTCCTTGGCAGCCAGCGCGTCGTAATCGCGAAAGAAGCGGAGCGTCTCGGCCCGCGAGAGGCCGCGCGTGTAATCGGAGAAAGGCTGTGTTGTGATGCGGACACCCTCCACCGCATAGCCACCGGCTTCCACGATACCCTTCGCCTGGCGGAGTATCTTCAGGGTGTCTTGAATCTGCTGCTGGTGGTGCGCGCGATCCAGCTTCACAAATGCCGTAATGGCGCGCACCTTTGGCTTCACGGGCTCTTCAGCCGCCCGGCCCAACGAAGCTCCCGAGAGCAGGGCGCCGGCCAGAAACTCGCGTCGATTCACGCTATTAATTGGCGACCGATAGCGGCGCCGGTTTCACTGTCCATACAAACCCTATATCCCAGAGCGGCCGTGTCTTGGGCAGCGTCGTGCCCGCCTCGCTAAGCATATAAAGCATTCGTACGGGGAACTTGGTTTCAGGAGCGGGATTGGCCAGCGCCAGTCCCATGAGCCGGATCATTTGAGCCGGGTTCAACTGGATATCGTTGATCTTCAGCAGAGGTGGAATACTATTCCTGGGAACTTCATCCCCGGTCTCTTCATGCAGCGGGCCGGCGATTTCCGCGCAGGTACGCTCTATGTCCCCCGCCGTAAGCTCGCCTGCATTCACGCCATGGCCTGTAACCAGGCGAAATGGTCCATAGACTTTGACAAGCTTTACGGAATCCGGCAGCTTGCCCGTGCGATGAAATTCCGCCAATTCATCGGTCATGGCCTGGAACAGCTCGGCGAGCGAAAGGTAATGGCCATCCACGCGAAGGTAGCTGAACGGATGCGTATCGTTGCCCAGATTTTTCAGAGCATCGGAAATCTCAGCGCGCAGGCTTGCGGTAGAGATGGTGAATCCCGTGCTCGCCCCTGCCATCTTCGAGAGATCGGCGTTCGACATAAAGCGGCTGCCCGGATTGTTCCGGAAAAAGTCGTCGGCCAGCCATTTCAAAAGCGCGTCCTCTTTCGCCCACCCCGCCGCGACCTCCGTATCGGGCCTCATCGCATCAGCCGGCAGTTTGGGAGACTGCGGATGGTCGTAGGCGTATTTCATTGCGGCATTGGGCGCGGTCTTCGCAAACCCCGCCTGGAGGTAATTTTCCACCCCTCCCAGTTCTACCTCGACCATATTAATCGTAGACCGGTTGGCCTTATCCAGGACGCCCTTCAAAGCTTCTACGCCTTCCAGGGCCTTCACGCCATGCACCGGCGGGGCGGCTTCCGAGATCCGCAGAGCATAATCCTGCCAATACACCTCCGGAGCCGTATCCGGCGCCGCGCCCATAATCTTGCTGAAGTGAATCGAGGATTCCCCGAAACCGGGCAGTTGCCCCGGGTTCGCGGCCGGTATACCGAACATGATGGCCGACGTGTTGTACTTACGCAGCATTTGCAGCGTTTCGGTATCGCCGCCAGATTCCCTGAAGACTCCGAACACCGGCGCAAAGGTGGCGCCCGGAATCGGGGCGCCGATCGCGGTGGGCGGCGGCTTCACCTTCTGTGGCGGACGGTAAGTCTCCACAGCCTGCTCGATTCCCTTAATGTACGCAGCCGGCCCGAAAACCTCCTGCATCTTCTTCAAGCCGCCGGCACCGCTCGCGGGCAAACCCGTAAGCGGGTCGCGCGCCTCGGCCAGAAACTTGTCCGCGACCGCCTGCCGCATCTTCCAGCGGTCCTTTGGCGACTGAGCCGTTGAGAACCTCAGCAGGGGACGGTGGTCATAGGTGGGTTCGTCCGATCCGTCGTATCCCGCCTCGATAGTTCCACGATGGATATAGTCTTTTACAAAATCCAAAATATGGGTCTGCGCATTCCGTTGCTCGAGCGCCTGGCTCACCGCTCCCGAGAACAGCACGGTGGCGGAAACATGCGCTTCCGGATGCGTCTTGCGATACTCCTCGACCGCCGGCAGGATGTGGCGCAGCCGGTCTTCGGTCATTTCGAGGTTGACGTGATCCGTCGCCTTGGCGTATAGGTAGATGTAAACCGGTTGCTGGCCGGCCGATCCGGCCAGGTAAGTTCCAGAAAGCAGTGCGGCTGCAGGTA
The DNA here is from genome assembly GCA_963795925.1 of Bryobacterales bacterium. Lineage (GTDB taxonomy): Bacteria > Acidobacteriota > Terriglobia > Bryobacterales > Bryobacteraceae > Bog-159. The sequence continues at coordinate 79,005 of CAWCJP010000005.1, forward strand.
TAACGTAGTAAAGGCAATTCCATCGATTGCCAGGTTTCATGCTCATGCTCCTATGATAAACGTAACGCGCTCATAAATTGAGAAGGCCCTCAAGGCAGCGGACTGGCGCCGCCTTGAGGGCCTCATGCCCTGCCCGGTTACAACCGGACGTTACTTAGGCGGAATGACAACCGTGGCCTTATTGGATGTACAGACCTCCGTCGTTCCTTGCAGCGGCTGCACCTCATAGTAATACGTCGAGCCTGGCAACAGGCCGTCATTGCCGTCCCGATATGCCGTGATGTTTGTAGTTCCCACTTGGCTGAATGGCCCGCCGTTAGCGGAGCTACGCAAGACTGCATAACCCGTGGCGTTGGTTTGAGCCGACCACGATAGATTCACTTGCGCGCCGCCCGGGCCGGAAGGATTACCCCGCCCAGCCAGGTTGTTCACGCAAGAGACAAATACCGTTTTGTTCAGCATAATCACCGACCAGCCGGTCTCATAATAATACTGGTAACCGTCATAGTCGTTTCCCCACCAGTGGCCGTCTGAAACGCCATACGGGGGAGCCAATTGTAACGACACCAGCGTCTGCGCCACGCCGTCGCATGGATCCGTGCCGTATACTACCGGTTTCGTCCCGCCCGGCCATAGGGACACACTCGACGGCGACAGCGCGGCGTACCAATCGATGGTGTCTGGCGGATCTTCGGAGTCGCCCGTAAACACGTTCGGAGTCTCCGTCCTCAGGTACTGAATGGGCGTCAACACCCCGCCTGGATCGTGCAACAGCATGGACTTGGTAAAGGAGAACATGCCGTAACTATATGCCCTGGGGGCGCTGGTTGATCCGCCCGACGTGCTATTGCAGAAATTGTCTGCATAATACGTCTCGGCATTGTTGAAACGTTGATCGGGAGCATTCGTCGGGTTCCCAAACGCCGTATTATTGGTTCTGCCTACACCATCGAGCGCCATCTGCACCATGCCCGAAGGAGTTAACGCGAAGTTTCCCCAACCGTTCGAGTAGTAGAAAGAGCCGCGGTAGCCGAATGAGCCGTAATCGTCGCCGCTGGCATAGGGATCCGAGCCGGTCGGAGGATTGTCCTGAACATCCTGGCTGTTGGTTACCCACACGTTGTTAAAATCTTTGATCGCCTGTGGCACCGAGATATTGAATCCCCGCTGGGCGCCGATCAAGCCGATCGCGGCCCACTGCGAGGTGGAATTGTCGTCTCCCTGCTGGCAAGTGTACAACCAGCCGCCGCCCGACGCCGAAAACGCGCCGCCGCGGTAGTAAGAACTGTAGCCGGGGTTACCAATATCGTAGTCGTACTCATACTGGCAGGCGCCGTACCAATCGACCATGTCCTGCACGATATTTTGATAGGTCTGCCCCATAATGCCCGGCAGCCCCGAGCCCATTGCGATTCCAGTCGGCGCGAGCGCGGTCGGAGTGCCACTGGCGACCAGGGCATCCACGAACATGCCCGTGGTATAGATCGTCTCGCCGGATCCATCGTTGGAGTAAATCATCTGGCCGTTGCTGTTGCCGTCATAGGTGATGCTGCACGACCCGCTGGGGCAGGCAGTCGACGTGGGGTCGTAAAATATCTGAGTCGTTCCCGTCGCACAATAACCGTTGCTTGCCGGGTTGCTGCTTTCCGGGTATCCGCTGCTGCAACCGTAGTTCACCGCCGCCGGATTATATTCATACACATTGGCAGCGTTGGCTTGGTTCTGCAGGAAGTAGAACATGCGCGCCAGACCGCGAGCCACGTCGTCCGTATAGGGGTCCGTGGCAGATGAGTTGGGGCCGCTGGCATAATGCCCGGCAACCTCGAAGGCCTGTACGTTGGTTGCGTTAATCGAACCGTAGTAAAGGCAATCATAGGCCTCGCCGTTCACACTGTTGCATGCGTACGTTTGGGTGTCCCAGCCACCCCATTGCACGGTGTTGCTACCAACCACGGTGGAATTGCGCCACATGGTCTGGTGCAGATACCAGAGGCCGGAATCGATCGCCACATTCACGCGGGAGGCAAGATTGTTTTCCGCCTGCGTCACATAATAGTTGGCCGTTCCAGTTGCGCCGCTGGTCGTGTCCGTGACGGTTACCACAGCCGTCCAGGCCGTACCGGCAGCCGCGCTCGCGGGATACTGATGAGTGACCGAGATGTCGTAAGGGCTGTAAGGGCTAACTAGCGCAAACGTCGTACAATCCGTCGAGGGATCTCCAAAACACCATTTCACCGTGTAGGAATCTGTAGATCCGACCGCGCTCGGCACCGTTGCGCCCAGCACCACGGTTGCTTCGGTGGTCGTATTGATCGGGTAGGTTGTGTGCGGACTCAGCGGAGTCGCCGGAACCCACGGCACAGTCAAGACCGTCAGGCTAGTCTGCGGTTTCTGGCTCACGCCTTTGAACTGTGCCTGTCCCTGGGGCGGCACTAGTAGCGCCGCAAGCAACGCCAACGACAAAAACCAATACTGTTTTTTCATAGCACCTTTGCCCTCCTTCTGACTATTCCACATCTAAACGCTGGCCCGCCGCCAGATCGCCAGGCCCAGGATGCCCGCCATGGCGCTTCCCAGAAGCATCCCGGATCCTGGTTCGGGGACGCCCGATCCAACCGGCTGCGTGCTGGCATTGGCAGTGTAGTAGTAATCCACTTCAGTCGGATTGCCGGGGTCCACCGGGGCAATCTGCTCCAGGTAGAAGCCGCTTGTCGGAACCGTAGTGCTCACATTAAAGTTCATGACTTCCTCCTGGCCCGACGCCAGCGTGAAGTTGAAGCCCATCGCCATCGAGGTGTAATCGTTGCAAGTAGTCGAACCGGAGCAGTTGAAAGAAAATTGCGAGGTATTGCCCGTTATGTAGTTGAAATTCGCAAGCGTGGATCCGGCCGTGTTGCCGATGATGGTTCCGGCGCCGGTGGGTAGCCCCCCGAAGTTGGGATCGGAAGAATTATAGTCGTAGTCCGGCACGTCCACTTGCCAGCTTTGGCCCGCCGCGGCTGTTCCACCGCTGGTGCCGTACTCGTCTCCGCCGACCGCGGGGACCAGTTCTTCAAATAGCCAGAGGCCTACATTGTAGGTGCCCGCGGAGCCCGGATTATAGGTGAGCGACACCGCTCCGAGCCCGGTTCCACCAAACATTAAATCGAGAGTGGTGGAAACTGGAGCAGCCGCCAAGCCCCCGTAGCTCGAGCATGTGCCCGAATAGCCCGAGTAGCTGGGACAGAACGTCGTCCCGTTGACGTTCAGCATGTAGTCGACGATATCGCCGAACGCCGCTGGCGTCAGTACCAGGACACCCATAACGATTTGAGCCAAAATCAATAAGCGCTTCATGTAAACATTCCTCCGGGTAACCGCACCAATCCACTGTGCGCATTTAGTGTATTAAATGAACCTGTGGCTGTCAACCGCTTTTCATACGTTGGCGGTACTTGTTGATACTTATTCACGCCCCTGCGGTTTCTACCGGGGGAGAATACCGGCAAATAGCGCCGCACCGGTTCTAAATAAGGCTAAAAGGAGGTCGCGCCCCTCTGAATTGAAGCCGAATTTGAAGGCGCTGGAGACACGCGTCCTCTTGGTTGGCGGGTCCCGCAGGTACTTGTAGTACTCGTAAAAGCTCGCGTGGGACGGGGAGGGAACTTCCGGAAAAAAGTAGTGGACGCGGGCCGAAACATTCGGCGGTCTGAATGTTTAGAAGCCGTTGACTCCCCCGCATCGAGCTTCGCGCGCCAGACGGCGTCCAGCGCCGGTCGGCGAAGCCTTGCGTCGCGAGAACGAACGTCTGTGCCGCGAAGGGGAGCATCTGCGACAACTCTCTGAGCAATCTGAGGAGATCGCCGAGAAAAAGAAGCAGATCGCGGATGCCGGGAGGCAGATCGAAGAACTGGAGCGGCAACTGGCGCGCGCAGGCAGAACTCCACGAACTCCTCCAAACCGCCAATCGTCCGACGGCTGGCGGGCGACCCTCGGGGGCCGGGGCCGGCGAATGAAGAGCTGCCGGAAGGCTGGCGGGCAGCCCGGCCATCGCGGAGCACATCGGCCGCTGCGTCGTTCAACGATAGCTCCCACTCGCGGCAGCGAAGTGTCGATCCGACTGCTGGGAGCCGTCTTCCGGGGTGGACGATCTCTCCCTGCCTGAGCCTCCCGCAATTAACGAGATCCTCCATTGTCCGCAAGCGGAAGGTTGACATCGGAGCATGTGCGGGAGGAGAATGTCCCTGCAGCGGGTCTCCCATACGGAACTCGTGGGGGTGAATCGTAGCAACGCGAACTGCGGCTCGCCCCCCTGCATATCTGCGAGGTGGCGATGTGAGTGTGCGGACCGCCGGTTTTGCATCAGTCGTAACGGTTGACGCCGGCCTCGTGAACGAAATGCTCACGGCCGCCTCGGCGCTCTTCCCAGCTCCAAGCTTTTCCCTGCCTGATCTAGTTACAGTAGGCTCAGACGAGATCGGCATTTCGGGATCGGTTTCGTTCTTGACGCCGACGCTCTCATTTTCGGCAAATCCGGATAACCTCATCGAGGTTGCGGCCGGCGCAACCGGCTTGCTGCAGCTCACGGCCAACGGCGCGGACGCGATTGAGGTGCAAATCACGGCAACGTTTTCGATGAACGTAGGACTCTTCATCGACGTTTCGCCTTCTGCAATCGCGCTCGGTCCCGATTTTTCCGACGCGACCGTATCTGCCCTCGGCGTCGTGGTGGAGTTCGGGCCGCCGCTCGCTCCGGTCTTCGAAGAAGCGATCAAAAGCGCAGCCACCCTTAATGCGATTACGTCCGCACTGCGTGCTATTCCGCAAAAGTCGGTCACCTTTACCGTTCCGGGGGCCACGGGTACCATCGATGTCAGCCTCTATGGAGTGAATCTCACGCTGCCCTTCACCAAGGTGGTCGCGGTGCCGATGAATCCCAATGCATTGACGGTTGCCGCCGACGTCAGCGGCTACACCTCGGGCGATGAATCAGCGCTCGTAAACCTGATAACCACTGCGTCAATGGGGCCTTCAGGCTTCGAAACGGATCCTTACACCGAGACCCAAGCCTTCATTCCCGGTACGTTCGAAGGGCACGCCGCCGGAGGTACCAATCTCGCCGCGACCGTAAATGCGAATTTCCTGTCGGCGGTCGTCAATGGGCCGATCTCCTCCCAGGTCGGCGGGACGACCGTCAGCGGTCTAACGTTGAACAGCATTTCCTTGTCGATCGGTACGGTCGAATCGGACCTCACCAGCAGTTTGCCGACGAACTGGTACGGCAGCGTCACCGTCTCAGGCTCCGGCGACTATGATTCAATCGGTTTCCACTTTAGCGGATCTGTCACGCCGGTGCTCATCCAGGAAACGTCGACGTCCGGGGAGTTCGAAACGTCGACGTTCTGGGAGTTCCCGATCGTCACGTATTCCTATGGTTCCGCGGTGCTCGACGTGATCGAGTTTATCTCCGGCGGTTTGGTACTGATTGCTCCGCTGGTCATCAACTCCATCGTGAGTAGCATGGTGGCGAACGCCATCGCGCAACTGCCCTCTCTCGGTTTCGGCTATACCGGAAGTCAGCCGATTCCGGGCTTGAGTGGCTGTTCGGTAAGCTACACGATTAATGGGATCGTTGCTGGATGGGATCCCGAGATCGATTTCTTTCTGGCCGCGAGCGTCTCCGGGGCCCCGAGCCCTTCGACACCGTCGCCGCCGACCTTCAAGTTGACCGCACCGGCGCGCTCATTCACGGATCCGACCCCCATACCGTTAACGCTATCGGTGTCGGACAGCGCCCTCTTCGATCCAATCCTGGGCCTGCACATATCGTGGCTCGTCGTTCGTAACGACACCGGCGCGACCGTCTTGAGTCGGGATACGCTTCTGACGACGAGCGAGCTCACAATCGAAATCGATCGATGGACTGGCGATCTGAAGTATAACAAGTCGTGGACGGTCACGTGCGAGGTCTACCATCTGGCCGATCCAATCACACCGAAATACGCGTATTTCAACCAGACCATGAATGTCGACATATCGCTGCCGGCGTTCACCTTGAACTCTCCGAAACACCGACTGACTGACCCGTCGCCCATCCCGGTCACGCTTTCGATCTCCGATAGCGCCGTGTTGGATCCGTCGCTAGGACTCGTGGAAGGACTGAGCATCTCTTGGACGGCGGTTCGGCAGGACACCGGCGAGACGGTTTTGAGTCAAACGACGCCGCTCTCGGCGAGCGTCCTTACCGTCGACATTGACCGATGGACGGGCACGCTCGTTTACAACAACACGTGGATCGTGACGTGCCGGCTCTACCACCCGTCCGACGCCAGCGCGCCTCAAAGCACGTATTTCAATCAAAGCTTGAGCGTCGGCGTCACCGACGCCGTGGATCGTCACCATCCCTACGTGCGCTGGGATCACACGGCGTTCTTTCACGATCCGACCTCGATGCCGCCCGGTCTACCGCTCAAATATCATAGACTTTGGTATCGTGGCCGGCATTCACGCGTGCACCGCACCGACGTTCTTATTCGCTGCTCGGTGCTGGACAACTCGGTTGCGGATTTGCTGGCGGAACATGGAGGCGTAATCGCGCCTCCGACTCCGCCGAAGTTAAGCTATGTCGATTCGCTGAGCTCGTACGGGACCTTCGAAAACGTAGAGTCCTGGCGACACGGGGTGCTGTGCGACTACTGTTTCTTTGGCGGGCCGACCAGAACCGCTTGGAAAACGCCCACCGCGCCGACGCCTTCCTGGGTTTAGCCCGGTCGCGCTACGACCTTACGCGGAAATTCGTGATGTAATGCCTGGGCGCACCAAATTCGGCCCGCTAGTTTGGACGCGCCGTTCGCGAGCTTCGGAATCTCACCATTCTTCTTGACCCTCGCTTCCATTGTCTGGTCAAACGTTGAGCCTCCGCGAGTTGTTGAGGAGTTAGCTTTTTTGCAATATACTCTCGCGCGTTGGCTCGTCGTTCCCGATCCTCCCTACTACTATTTGAAGTCGCAAGGTTGTAATGCATATTGGCTAGTACAGAGTCTTGCAGCACACCCTTGCCCTCGGCGCACGCGTAGCCGAGATTGAACTGCCCGTCAGCGTTTCGCTGCCCGGCGGCCTTGCGCCACCAGTTGGCCGCCGCGGCGTAATCTTGCGGCAGACCATGGCCATGGTAGTAAGCAATACAGAGCGTGTGCTGAGCTTTAGCCATACTCTCCGCCGCCCACTGCGCGCCGGTCTATTGCTTCCCTTTCAATGCCGAGCGCAGTTGCTCCAGTCTCGCCGTCACCTGCGCGTCGGCCGGATTCAGATTGTGAGCTTGTTCGAGAACCGGCAATGCCGCGGCATCGTCTCCCAGGGCATGCAGCGTGGAAGCCAGCAGAGTCAGTGTTTGGAAATTCTGCGGGTTCAAGTTGGCCGCCTTCCGCAGCGGCGGCAGCGCTTCCTGGTAGCGCTTCAGCGAGAACAGGCTCCGGCCCAGGCCGTCCCATGCATCGAACGATTCGGGCTCCAGCCGAGCGGCCTGCCGTAACGGCTCTATGGCATCGGAGAATGCGCCATTCTTGAAATACAATTGGCCCAACAAAATCAGCCGGTGTGGGTCGTTGGGGTCCGCAATGCGCTGGCAGACGATGCGCGCCTGCGCGATGGGCTGCGTGCGCAATGCATCCCGGCATTCGTGGCCATCCTCTTGCGCGGCCTGCTGGCTTTCATTCCGATCCCGGTAAAGCTTGTACTCACGATTCGCTTCGCTCGTGCGGCCGGCCATGGAGTAGGCGCGCGCCAGCCGGTAATGCACCTCGGGATCCCGCGGATTGTTCCGGGCGGCCCGCTCCAGACACTCGAGCGCCCGCGCGGTTTGTCCCGCCGACAGGTAAGCGATGCCGAGATAAAGAGAAACGTTGGAAAGTTTGGGATCCGATTCGAGCGGTGCAAGCTTGTTAATGGCCGCTGCGAAATCGTTTCGCCGCAGATCCAGACGTCCCAGGTAGTAGTTCAGGCCCGGCCGGTCGCCCAGCCGCTGCCGCTCGATTTCGAATTGCTTGCGCGCTTCGCCGTCCCTCTCCAGCGCAAACAGACACGTGGCATATTCAAGCCGCACGACGTCGTTATTGGGATCGGCAGCCAGCGCCTGCTCGAACTCGGCCGCCGCCTCACTGAAAAGCCTGCGCTCCATCAATTGGACCGCTTTGCCGACATGGGGCGACGCGCCCGGTGACGCATCCGGCCGGGCAATCACCTGAGCCTTAATCGCCAGAGCCATACAGGCTGCGGCACATGCTGCGGCGACGGCTCTCATGCAAAGGACTCGACTTTCTCCACGTCCGCGCCTTCGCGTAACGTGATCAGGCGGTCAGCGGAGACAGCCTTCACGGACTCCCGCAGGCCACTCGGCCATCGGATTTCCAGATCCGCCGACTGCGCCGCGCCCAGGCCAAAATGTAATCTGCGGTCGTTGACCGACAAATAGCTCGATTGCGCGGTAACTGCTTGCGCTTGCCGGCGGCTTCCGTAAGTCGCAATAACCGTAGCCCCGATGGCGCTCCGATTCGATTTTGTGCCGACCAGTTTGACCTTCAGCCAATGACCGCCGCCGCTGACGTCGTTCCGCAAAAGGGATGGCGGCTCGTTGACGTTCATAATCAGAATGTCCATATCGCCATCGTTGTCGAAATCTCCGAACGCCACGCCGCGGCTGGAGTGCGCTTCGGAAATTCCAGGGCCGGCCCCGGCGATCAGCTCTTCGAACCTGCCATTTCCCAGGTTCCTGAACAAAACTCGCGGTGTCTTGAACCGGTAATCGGGCTTCACCTTCTCCACTTCCGGATAGACGCTTCCCGTTGCCCAGAATAGGTCCGGCAATCCGTCGTTATCGAAGTCCTGAATGCCGGCGCCCCAACCTACATATCTGGTTTCCACGCCCAGACCCGCGCGCATGGTCACATCCTCAAAACCGCCGCGGCCGGCATTGCGATAGAGCACACTGGTGTCCCCACTGAAGTGCGTCTTCAGGATATCGAGCGCCCCATCGGTGTCGAAGTCTCCCAGTCCCAGCCCCATCCCCGCCTGCTCGATTCCGTCTTCGTTCACGGCCAGCCCCAGCTCCAGGCCCTGTTCAATAAACGAACCATCTCGCTGATTGTGGAACAGCAGGCTAGGCTTGGAATCGCAGGCGACATAGATATCCGGCCAACCGCTTCCGAAAAAATCGGCCGCCATCGCCGTCAGCCCGTAAGTAGGCGGCGCCCGGTCGATTCCCGCGGACCGGGTCACATCGGTGAACGTTCCATCCCCGTTATTGCGATAGAGTAAGCATCGCTCGCCTGCAAGGCTGGTCGGCCCGCAATACACCTGCGCGCCCAGGAAGTTGCAATTGGGATTCTTGCCGGTAGCTGGAACCGACTGAAAATCGAACACCAGGTAGTTCGATACAAAAAGATCCAGCAAGCCATCGCGGTCATAGTCGACCCAGGTGCAACCGGTCCCCCAGCGCGTGCCTTCGTGGAGCAGTCCGGCTGCCCGCGTCACATCCGTGAACGTGCCATCCCCGTTGTTGCGGTAGAGCACATTCTGGCCCCACTGCGAAATGAAGATGTCATCGAAACCGTCGTTATTGTAATCGCCTATGGTCACGCCGCACGCCCAGCCCTGGTGCGTCAGACCGGCCTTTTGCGTGACATCGGTGAAAGTGCCGTTGCGATTGTTCTTGTAGAGCCGGTTGGTGGCCCCCGCTACCGGACCCTCGCGGCGCGTGCCCGAAAGCACCAGCACATCCAGCCAGCCGTCGTTATCGTAATCGAAAAATGCGACGCCGCACCCCATCGACTCGATAATGTAATCCACCCGGCCCACCGGCCCGTAAATTACCGGCTCGCGCAAGCCTGCCTGTGCGGCAATGTCCGTGAATCGGGCATGAAAGGGAAGGCCGGAGGGCTTGCCGCGCGGCTGCGGCGCAACACCCCGCGATGCCATTCCGGTCGACCGCGGTTCCTGGGCGCTCGAGACGCCGGACGCCGCGAGCCACAGCATCTCGCGCCGTGTCATGCGCCACGCCATTTATCTCGTTTCCGTGATCTGCAGAACTTCATTAATACGAAGATTGCGGGTAATTATCTGCTTGCGTCCCGAAGGCCAATCGACTTCCACACGATCGGCTTTCTGTGCGTCTCCCAGGCCAAAGTACAGGGGCAGGGAACTCTGCGACAAGTAACCGGACTTGCCATCGTTGTACTTCATCAGCGTCCGGCCGCCGGCGGTGACGCGCACAAATGCGCCCAGTCCGTCACGGTTTGAGGCCGTGCCGATGAGTTTCACTTTGAGCCAGTGAATCCGCTTGCGCTCGGACAGATTGCTGACTAGAATCTGCGGCGGCGAGTTAAAGTCGTTAGTCACGATATCCAGATCGCCGTCGTTATCGAGGTCGAAAATTGCGGACGACCGGCTGCCTAACGCCGCCATGACCATGATTTTGCCTGTTTGTCCCTTACATGGGTCCTTGTAATATTTCTTTGCGTCGGCCGGCACTGTCGAGCAATCCAACTCAAACCACGGTGTGTGCGTCTGGCCCCCTCTGCGCGGCTCCACGCCCAGCGAGGAACTCGGCGTCCAGAAACTTCTGTCCGCGATTGTTCAACAGCAAGGAATTGATGCCATAGCGGTACGGGAAATTCATGCTCGAAGCGATGAAGATGTCGTCCCAGCCGTCGGCGTTCAAATCGCCGATGCTGGGCCCCCAGGGCCAGTAGTTCTCCACACCCATGCGGTCCGAAACTTCCTCGAACTTACCGGAGCCGAGATTGTGATAAAGGGCATTGCCGAAAATAAAGTTACCGGTCGGCCCCATCAGCATGTCCTCGCCTAGAGGATGTGGCGCCTTCTTCTTCTCCTCCTCCGGGGTTGCGTCCCCCCACATGTCCGAGTGCATATCCGTGATGAAAAGGTCCAGGCGGCCGTCGTTGTCGTAGTCGAAGAACTTGATCCCCATGGCGCCCCACGGCGTCTTCGGAAAATACCGGCTGGTCTGCTCGGAGAACTTGCCTTCGTGATTCTCGAAAAAGTGGTTCGCGCCCTGCATGTTGAGGAAGTAAACTTGCGGCCAGCCATCCCCATTGAGATCGGTGAATGTGGCGTCGCCCGACCACCCGACGGGCTTCAAACCGGTTTCGGCGGTTACGTCCTTAAAGCGGTTGTGTCCCAGGTTGCGATACAGGACCGGAAATTCGTAGCGGTCGAAAAACTGATGCCCATAGAACGCATCCGGCAGCGCCAGGTATTGCCCCTGCGCGCCTTTCTGATCCGATGTGTACCTTCCGACGTTGCACACCAGCAGATCGAGCAGCCCATCATGGTCGTAATCGAAGAAAAAGGCGCCGGAGGAATGCGCGGCTCCCTCGATGCCGGCTTCGCGCGTGATGTCGCGGAAGTGCCCGTGGCCGTCGTTTTCGAAAAGCAGATTGCCGCCGCGCACTGTGGTCACGAACAAATCGGGGTCTCCGTCGTTGTCGATGTCCGCAAAAGCGGCGGAGACGCTGATGCGGCCAGGCACGCCCACGCCTGCTTCGGCCGTGATGTTTTTGAACTTGCCTCCGCCCAGGTTCTTCCAAAGCTCGTTGCCGCCGGTCTGGCTTACGAAGTAGATGTCGTACAGCCCATCGCCGTCCACGTCCGCGACAGCGATTCCGTTTCCATGGTCATAGTGCGCCGGTTGATAGTTGCTTGCCGCGTCGTCGACGACGTGATTCACAAAGGTGATGCCGCTCTGCGGGAGCTGGTCTTCGAATTGAAACTGATAGAACACCTTGAACTGATCGACGGTTTTCAACTGCTGTTGTTTTCGCGCGGCCAACAGCGCTGAGGCGTCTTCCGGAGGATAACGAACCTCCGGCGTGGCGGGCGCCGCGGCGCCGCGGGTATATACGGCTACGAAAACGGCGGCGGCGATCGCTCCGGTGACGATGTATCGGGTCACTATTGGCTGGCACGTTAGTTAGTGACCCGTTCTTGGTTTCCTTTAGTTGTTCGTAAGCCGCCATCTCGCGGTCCGCTTCTTGCGATTTCCCGGCGTGCCGGTATAGCGTCCGACAATCCCAGGTGGGCCGATGCGGCCAGGCCGCTCTTCTTGTCGATGCCCAGCAGTTTGATCCAAGTCGCTTCTGCGCGCGCGGGATCTTGTGCGGCGAACGCGGCCCTCCCCAACGCCAGAAGGATTTGCGGCGAATCGGGCCTGCAGACGATCGGCTTGGGTCAGTTCCTGCACCGCGGCGCGCCCCTGCCCCTGTTGCAGAAACACCGAGCCAAGGCTATAGAAAGCGTCGGCGCTGGCTGGCCGGAGTTGCGCTTCCATGCGATATTGCGCCACGGCCTCGGACCACTTATGCTCCGCGGCAAACACATCTCCCAGCGCCAGGTGCACACTGAGCCGTGTAGGGCTTCCGCCACAACGCGTCCACGTATTCCCGCTCCGCTTCGGCAAGACGGCCGCTTTCCACGTATCGTTCGGCTAAGATCTGATGCGCCCGCGCCGAGTCCGCGTGCGATTGCAAGATCTGATCGAATGCATGTTTGGAAGCCTGCGCCGCCGCGCGGCTGAAGGCGAAAAGCGCGTCTCGTATCGTTGGGTTGCTTGGCGAGCGCGTCTTGCAGGGTGACCACGCTTTGGGGTGACTGGCTCTCATGGTCCGCGGCGGCGTCGATCTTGCGTGCCAGGTCGGGATTGAGTTTCGTAAGCTGATCGAGAGTCCGTTTCGAAGCTAAAGCCGTCGCGCGGCCGAAATAGTAAAGCAGGTTAGGATCGTTGGGCTGCCTGTCCAAAGCGGCCTGCAGCGCCGTAATCGCGGCGGGGAGTCTTCCCGTCTCCAGATACGCGAGACCCAGCAACTCGGGGTGCGCATCTTCTCCAGGTGGGGCAGCGCGTCCTCGGGGTTTCCTTGAATCAACAATAAAACGCCCAAGGTTTGATGCGTGTCGATCATGTTGGGATTGAGCCGCAGAGCAGTCTTCAGTTCCGCCAGCGACTCGGTATATTGGCCGTTTCGGAAGTACGCATCGCCGAGGTGCGCGTGATCGGCCGCGGAGTTAGGCTGCAACTCAGTTACTTTGCGGTACTCCTGAATGGCCACATCCAGCCGGCCCTGCTGCGCCGCAGCCGCCCCCGCCTGCGCGTGCTCGATCACTTCAGGCGTAACACTTTGCAGAAAGAGACAACAGGCAAAGAACGTGGGAGCCATGATCTTCCGAAACCCGAATCACGCCGATCCAGCCGGCGCCTTCTGCAAGTAAAGAATTCTACCACTTCCAACTTAGGTCTTTCAATGTGCTCTCGCGGCTCCGCGCGTCACAAAGCGCATTCGGATATTGCTCACCTGTATCCCGGCCCGTGTTCCGTCCGAAGCAACCGTTTTGATCGTGGTTCCGATTAGTTTCCGATACCGAAAGGCACGTTACTCGAAAGTGTCGTGCCTCCTGGAAGCGTCACCTGGATCGTGCCAGTGGTCGCCCCGGCAGGTACGCTGGTCGTGATTTCGGAGGCCGAAACCACTGTGAAGACCGCCGGTGTTCCGTTAAAGCTTACGCTGGTCGCACCGGTCAGCTTGGTACCCAGAATTGTGACGGGCGCTCCCACATTACCGGAGTCGGCTGGGCCTCGACAAATGGGCCCAAGCCCGCGGACAGCGTGAAGATCGTGCCGTCACCGTGGGCTCCGCCAGCGGTCGTCGTCCCGAAAAAGTCTCCGTTGGTCGCCTGGAGCAACGTACTTTCGGGCAGTTCGCCGTCCGTGCAGGTGGCTCCTCCCTGCGAACAGAAGTTGTACAGTGTCGTCAGAGAAGTGCCACTCAAATTCGCCTGGAAGACGATTCCCTCACCGTTGGCCCCTCCTCCCGCGATCCCATAGAGGTTCCCATCTGAGCCTTGTACCAGTCCCCCTGTGAACGGGCCTGTGTACAGCGATGTCATAGCCCCGCTCGGGGTCATTTGAAAGAGCGTTTCGTCCGACGTCCCGTAGAAGTTGCCATCGCTGGCCTGGATGAGTGTCCCGCCAGGCTCAAAGCCACCCGGGCACCCGAGTTCGGGACAAAACGTATATAGCGTCGTCAGTGCACCCCCCGGCGTGATTCGGTAGACGGTGCCATAGTTGTACGCCCCGCCATTTGACGTTGTGCCATAGAAGTTCCCGTCGGTGCCCTGAATGAGCGCTGCGAAAGGGTTTTCGCCGTCCACGCAATCGGGGGAGCCGCCTTGGGCGCAGAAACTATACAGCGTAGTCAGGGTGCCATTCGGGTTGAATTGGAAGATCGTGCCTTTCTTGTAGGCCCCGCCATCCACCGTCGTCCCGTAGAAATTCCCATCCGAGCCCAAGGCTAGCCCACCTTCGGGTTCGTAGCCGTCCGAACAGCCGCTTAGGGAGCAAAACAGGTATAACGTGGTCAGTTGGCCACTGGGTGTAATTCTGTAGATGGTTCCCGAAGTATATTTTCCGTTTTGGATCTCGGCGCCACCGCCCGCCGTGGTTCCGTAGAAGTTCCCGTCCGAGGCCTGAACCGGTGTAGCCTTGGGGTACGAACCGTCCGTGCACGCGCTTCCTCCCAGAGAGCAGAAGCTGTAAAGTGTCGTCGCCTTGCCGCTAGCGGTGATCTTGTAGAAACTTCCAAGGCTGTTGACCCCGCCATAAAATGTGATGCCGTAAAAATTTCCATCGGTGCCCTGGACCAGCGTCCCGAACTGGAGATATTCAGTCTTGCTGTGCTTGATATTAAAGTTGTACAGCGTGTCAAAGCCGTTAACGGGAGTTTGGAATGTGAGATTAAATGCCGGAGCGGCAGTACTCGGAGCGTTGGCCGCTGCGCCTGAACCCTTCTCAATCTCCTGCATGCCAATGATATAAGCACCGGGATTCAAGCCATCCGCAATGATCAGTTGGTTTATCGCGTTGGTTTGCTTAATCAGAAACACATACTTTGCGATGATGGTTGACGCACTTTTGGCGCTGGTCAACTCGAAAACGACCGAACCGGTGTCCGGGTATCCAACCAGGTCCGGCATGGAAAGGCCGGATTCGAAATCCCCACCAGGCCACACAAACTCATAATAGTTTTGCGCTCCGGTCGCGAGCGTTCCGCCGACCCCCGCGACTGGGGCGCCACTCGGCATAAGTACGGGTGCGGAGTGCGCGCCCCCCTGGAGGCTGGTGAAGTTGGCGGACGCTGCCGATGTCGTTCCTGAAACCGTGTTTTCGGGGTAACAACTCTCCGCCCCAGGCACTGGGCTGCAGGCGTACGAAGGGCCCAGGGCGCCAGTTTGTTGCGTATCCGATGCGGGGTAATACAATAGGACATACTCGAAAACCGGCGGACTGGCAGTGCTGATTCCGATGTTAGCGCCGACGTAACCAGCGGAATATGTCAAATTAGCGAACGCACCCGCCTCGCTGGAGGAAAACGTCCCAAAAGGTGTGGAAAACGACCACGGTCCAACAATCGTCTGTGTCGTGACATCGAGGCTGTAAGCGCCGGAAAGAGGACCACTGACCCCACATGTCGACGAGTTACAGGTAACCGTGCCGGCTACCGACAGATTGATGATTTGATCGGCTTTGGCTGGTGCAGCGAGACAGATAACCAGCAATAGGCATGACAACGCCACCGATTCGAGCTTCCACGGGCGCATTATAGACTCTCCTCCCAACCGGAATTTTCATTTTGGCTTCCGGGTTCAATAGATTCTATCAGAAACTATACCGTAGAGCGAACTGGATCTGCCGGGGCGGGTTAGCCGAGAAGATGTGGCCGAAAGTGCTGGGGACGTCGGCGAAGTTCTGGGGCATCTGGAAATTCACGCGGTTCAGCGCGTTGAATGCCTGCGCCTCGAAAACGATGGCGCTGCGCTCGCCCACTTGAAAACGGCGCGCCAGGGATGTATCCACGCGTGAACAAGCCCGGGGCCGATCAGGATGTTGCGTCCGGCATTGCCGAAAGTGTACTGCGGCGGAATCGCGAACGCGGCGGTGTTGAACCACTCCTGCGCCGAGGGATTCGCCAGATGCCAGTCGCCCACCACGTCTGGGCCGGTCGTAGCCGTTTCCGGCGCCGCCGGTATTGCCGGTGTTGCTGTTATCAAACTCCAGCATCGGCGTGAACGGCTGGCCCGACTGCGCCGTTATAATCCCGCTGTTTTCGAAATTCCGCAGCCAGCGGTTGCGGAAAGGCAGGCGGTAGACATAAGCCGCCACCAGCCGCTTCCTCATGTCGAAGCTCGATAGCGCGCGCTCCGCATGATAGTCGTAGCTGTTCTGCGGAAAATTCTGGTCCGTTTGGACCGGCTCGAAGGCGGACGTGTCGTCAATCGATTTCGAGAAAGTATAAGCCGCCAGCACCGAAAGGTCGCGCCGTAAAGGACGGTTGAAGTGACTTGCAGCGAGTTGAAGCTGGAGTTGGCGCCGCTGTCGATATAATCGATTCCGCCGAAGGCCGGATTCGGCGCGTTCGTGCTGGGGTCTCCGGGCTCCGGCGGCGGCTGATTGATGTTGCGCGAGTAAATCAGGTGCGTGCCCTTCGATCCGGCATAGGAAACAGTCAGTCGTTCCGGCCGACGGCAACTCCCGCTGGATCGTGTAATTCCAGGCTTGTATATTGGCCGTAGTCAGGTTCGGACTCAGCGTGGAGAGCGAAGCCGGCGGCACGTACGATAGGTTCAGCGGGAAAGGATTGGCCAGCGTCAACAAACCGTTCTGGCTGGGAAAGAACACGCGGATATTGAAGTAAGGCGGATTGAAGTACAGCGCGGAGTTCACTACCACCATGCCGGCGTCGTAGTAAATTCCGTAGCCGCCGCGCATCACGGTAGTGCGGCGTGACCGACCACGCGAAGCCCACTCTCGGCGCGAAATCCTTGTAATCCGGCTGGATGCCGGAGCGGGACAAGCCCATGCGGTTCCCACCTGCTCCACCTGGCCCGTGGCGAAATCGTAGGCGGACATGCGGTTGGTCGGATCGGTCGGCGGCGTATTGAATTCATAGCGCAGCCCCAGGTTGAGTGTCAGCCGCGGGGCCACTTTCCAATCGTCCTGGAAATACGCGTTGGTGGCGCTGGTGCGCAGGGTCTGCGTGTTGTTGAACGTGGATTGAATGTCGAAAGCCGGCAGGCCCAGCAGCAGATCGCCGAGGCCGCTGCCGGAAAGCGCGCCGGCGAACGACATCGAGCCGCGGCCGTAAACATCCAGAATGCCGTTCTGCGCGAGCCAGCGATACTCCACGCCTATTTTCAGCGCATGGTTACCGCGCTGAGTGGATAGCGCGTCGGTAACCTGGTATGTGCGTCGGATGCCGGTTGATAGGCAAACTGGTCACATCGCCCACCGGCGACAGACCCGCCACGCTGATGCTCGGAAAGCCGTAGTCCCTGGATCGGTCGGCAGGTAGTTCACTCCCCAGAGCTGATTGACATTCGTCTGGTAGTTTTGGGGCAACAGCAGCCGCGTGGCAAGATTCAGGCCCAGCACCAGGGAGTTGACCGTGCTCGGACTGAACACGTGTTCGTAGTCGAATCAGCGCATTGTGTCCCCGGTCGTATAAGTAATCGCCGTATCCCGGCACCTGCGTGGAATTCTCGGCATACGGCTCATACAGATTATTGTGGCCATAGCTATATCGCAGGGTAAGTTGATCCCTATCGGTCAGCCGCTGATCGAGGCGCCCGTTGAACTGCCAGTGTATTGTCTGCCCGATGGGCTGGGCCAGATAGTTCCCCACCGTGCCGGGCAGGTTCGGCAGCGGGTACATCGCCAGGATCTTGGCCGCCAGCGGATCGATCATCGCAAGCCGGAATCCGGTTGCCGGGGAAAGGCGCCTGCGTGTAAGGGATTCACGACCGGCGTGCCCAGCGCTGAAAGATCTCCGGCGCGTTCGGCCGCCGTGGGCACCGTAGCCAGTTGGCTCAAGCGCCGGAGAGTTCCCGCAACGAATCGTAATGACATAGAAGAACGTCCGGTTCTTGACAATGCTTCCGCCGACGCCCCCGCCGAACTGGTTGCGTATCATATTCGGGCTTGGTGCTGCCATCGAAGAAATTGCGCGCGTCCAAATCGCGGTTGCGAAGGTAGTCGTAAGCGAAGCCATGCCAGTCATTGGTTCCGCTGCGGGTGATCACATTCACTTGGCCTCCCGCGTTCCTGCCGTACTCGGCGCTGTAGCTGTTGGTCGCGATTTTGAATTCCTGGATGGTGTCCACCGAGGGTTGCAGCACGTAACCGGTTCACATCCTGATCGTTGTTATCCACGCCGTCGAGCAGATAGTCGTTGTACTCTTCGCGGCCGCCGTTGGCGTGCATGGCGAACGAGTCCGCGGGTGGACAGCTCGGAATTCTGGACCGGCGGCAGCACGCCCGGCGTCAGCAGGGCAAGCTGCAGGAAATCGCGCTCATTGAGCGGCAGGCTGTCGATCCGGCTCTGGTCGATCACCGTGCCCAGCTCCCCGGATTCGGTCTGCAGTCGCGTGCGCCACGCCCTTTCAGCGTGACTGTTTCCGCGCCGCGCGGCGATGGGCAGATGAAAATCCACGCGGGCGTTCGCGTTCACGGCAACCTGTACGCGTGCCGCCGCGGTGGCGAAATCTCGCAGCCGAGCAATCCACGGTGTATGCCGCCGGCGGCAGATCGGCGAAGTAGTAAAGGCCCGTGCTGTCCGTGACTCGCCTCACGAACAGTCGCGCGCAGGGCATCGGAAGCCGTCACCTTGGCCCCGGCGATGGGCCGGTTTGCCGGATCGAGCACGTAGCCCGTGATGGTTCCGGTGGTTACCTGAGCGTATACCGGCAGGACCAGAATAAGAAAAATGACGGCTTTTGTCATGCGGATCGCTAATTTCGCGGAAGCCTGAACGGGTTCTCTGGGGCTTAGAATATCAGATCCGGGGTCTGACACGATACCCCACGAGTTGCACAGTACTTCCGGTACTTATTCGTTCTGAGCGGACCCCAGTTTGATTACCGCCGCTCGCAGCCGCGCGTCCCGCTGCATCAGTCGCAGGTACTGCGCTTCATCAGCCCCGCACTTGGCGCGATGGAAAGCGATCCGGCGTAACACATCGTCACCCGCATGCGTGGCCGTGCACCGGAGCGCCAGATTCCGTACCCGAAAACGGTCCCACGCGCCCGGCTCCGCATCCGCGCACTCATACAATAGGTAGGAATGGGCCAGCTTCTCCAGCGTTCGCCGCGAGCTGCGATAACCGGGCATCTGGCGTATGCGGTGTTCCTCGCGCTCGGCCAACTGGACGGCTTCCGGATCCAACGGGCGAAAGCCCAGCTTGCGATAGAACCAAAACGCGCCGGATTCCAGAGCCTCGTCGTTTTCCAGTCCGATCTGATAAGGGTCCACGGAAAAACAGCGTAACTCCCAGCATCTGGCGGAAAAGGCGCAGCAGGCGCGCATAGATCCAGGCCGATTCGCCTTCGCGAAACGTGTAATAGAGGTTGAAGCCCACTTCGGCGCGCTCGAATAGCGACAGCACTTCCACATAACCGGCGGGCACGCCGTTCTTGAAAAACATCACCGGCATGATAGGCGCGCAGGGGCAAGCGCCACTCTGGCGGCACGCCGAAGAACACGATCTCGACGCCGCGGCCGGCATCCGCGCGGAAGACGCGCCGCGCGTCCGGATGCGTGAAGCCATACAACTCGCGATAGCGCATCGCAGAAGTGTCCAGAATCAAATCGAGGACCTTGCGCGCCTCCGGCTTGGATAGCCGCTGTCACGGGCAGAGGCGGCGCTATGCAGTTCCCGCGCCAGAAAGATATCTCTGCGCCGCAATAGCGGGTCGAGGTGGATAGAACGGCTTCCGCGCCGGCAGGCGCATGCGCGAACGGCTGGCGGCCGCGGGCCCGATTCGCCACAGCAGCAGAAGCTCCAGCGATTCGTAGAGATCCGCGCGTTCGCGCGCGCTCAAGGGCAGACGCGGCAATGCGCTCCAGCAGCCAGCCAAGCGCGCTCGACCGCCGCGGCACGCGCGGCATCCACCCACGCGCGGAACGGGACGTGCGCTTCCACCGGCCAATCTTCGTTCACCAGCGGCAGAAAGCGGCGCAGCACCGGGCCTAGCTTGTCCGTCTGCGCGTAGTTCTCCCAGTCGATCTCGATATGGCGCGGATAGCGGGCGCAGAGTTGCCTCGCGACTTCATAGCTGAAGACCGCAGAAAACGACGTGCCCGCGATGCCCGATGCCTCCGCGATCTTCAAATGCGGCAGATCGCCCAATTGCGCCGATGCGCTGCGCGAACGAGAATAGGATGCCGTCCGCCTAGCCGCACGACTTCCGCATCGGCTGGATAAGCGCGCAGAAACAACAGGCACTCGTGCAGGCGGATCAGCGAGGCGGCATCGGTGAACCGGTGGCCGGCGACTATCGGCCAGCAGTTGATGCGAGCTCTGCGGATCGCGATCCAAACCGCGTCTTCCATTCTTCCAGGCGGGCGAGCAGATCGGTGAGCATTCGGATTCCGACCTATGATAACGAATTGGGAATGCGCGAAGAGGCTGAAGAGCGCCCGAAATCGGCAGGCTCGGCGGGATTGTGCGCCACCTGCCGGCATGTCCGCCTGATTCGCTCGGATCGCGGCTCCGTTTTCTACCTCTGCCATCTCTCGACCATCGATCCAAGCTTCCCGAAATACCCGCGCCTCCCGGTCCTCTCGTGCTCCGGCTACGAGCGCGATAATCCAGACCATGCCTGCTAATATGGCGTGCTAATATGGCGCATCATGAGCGCGCCAGATCCGCATCCAATTTCCCCCGCGTCCACAACGCCATGTGGCCCGGCCTGGTCGGCAAAGGCCCGGATTCCGAGCCGCCTATCGACCTGGATACCATGCTCCACCTCACGGCCGCCGCGCGCGAGTGAACGATGGCGTGAAGTTCGATGGCGTGGATCTGTTCCTGTTCGAACCGCACGTCAGCATCGATCCTAGCGATGACGACCTGGCGCGACTGGCCGACAAGGTGCGCGCGCTTCGGCCTGCTGGTGGGATCGGTGGTGGCGCCGGTCTGGCCGCCGACGGGCGGCGGGTCGGCCATGGGCGGCGCCGAGGACGCCAGCGATTCGTCGGGCAGGTGCGCAAAGCCTGCCGCATCGCGCGCGAAATTGCGCGAGCTGGGCGTGCGGCCGTACGGCGTCGTGCGCATCGATTCCGCCGCCAGCCCGGCCGAATGGGCCAAGGATCCGGAAGGCAACACCCGGCTGATCGCCGCAGACATTTCGCGAGGCGTGCGAGGTGGCCGAAGACCATGGCGAGCGGCTGGCCGCCGAAGGCGAGATCTGCTGGGGCGGCATGCATAGCTGGAGACACATGGTGCAATCTGCTGGAAATGGTGGACCGCCCGCGGACCCTGGGCTTCCAGGCCGACATGGCGCACACGCTGCTCTTCACGCTGGGCTACAACGCCCCCGAGGATCGCATCCTGCCCGAAGATTTCGACTGGGACCAGACCGAGCGTTTCCAGGCGGCCTTGCGTCAAATGACCGCGGCGCTGCGCCCCTGGACCATCGATTTCCACGTGGCGCAAAACGACGCCACGGTGAAAGGCTCCGGCTCGCACGACAAGACCGGCCGCCATTGCCTGCCCGCGCGATCCCAACGGCAAGCTCGACATCGTGCGCGACGCCGGCTATTGGCTGCGCGACGAACAGGGCAACCTGACCCGCGTCCATGCGCCACATCTGCTGGGACGGCTGCATGTTCCCCAACGCCGTGATGATGGAGCCGGAAACCTGGAACAATATCCTCGCCGCCATGATCGCAGTGCGCGAGGCGCACGGCTGGTGGATAGCGCATGGCGATCATGAAGAAACCGCTCAACATCGGCTTGGTCGGCTACGGCTTCATGGGCCGCACCCATTCCAACGCCTTCGCGCAAGGTGAACCACTTCTTCGATCTGCCGTACCAGCCCGTGCTCAAGGCCGTTTGCGCGCGCGACGCGCGAAAGTGCGCGCGCCTTCGCCGAAAAATGGGGCTACGAATCCGTCGAAACCGACTGGCGCAAGCTGGTCGAGCGCGCCGGACATCGACCTGATCGATATCGCCAGCCCCAACGACACCCACGCCGAAATCGCCATCGCCGCCGCCAAGGCGGGCAAGATGGTGCTGTGCGAAAAGCCGCTGGGCTGCAACGCCGCCGAAGCCGAGCGCATGGTGCGCAGCGGTCGAGAAGGCCGGCGTGCCGAACATGGTCTGGTACAACTACCGCCGCGTGCCCGCCGTGACGCTGGCCAAGCAGCTGATCGACGAAGGCCGCCTGGGCCGCATCTTCCACTATCGCGCCAAGTTCCTGCAGGATTGGACCATCTCAGCCCGATCTGCCGCAGGGCGGCGCGGGCCTCTGGCGGCTGGATGTCAACGTCGCCGGCAGCGGCGTCACGGGCGATCTGCTGGCCCATTGCATCGACACCGCCATCTGGCTCAACGGCGGCATCGACCAGGTCACCGCCATGACCGAGACGTTCATCAAGGAGCGCAAGCACAACCTGACCGGCAAGGTGGAGAAGGTGGGCATCGACGATGCCAGCGCTTTTCTGGCGCGCTTTCACAACGGCTCGCTGGCCACCTTTGAAGCCACCCGCTACGCGCGCGGGCACAAGGCGCTCTACACGTTCGAAATCAACGGCGAGCACGCATCCATCGTCTGGGATCTGCACGATCTGCATCGCCTGCAATACTTCGATCATCGCGACGAGGGCCGCCTGCGCGGCTGGCGCTCCATCCACATCACCGATGGCGACCATCCTTACATGAAGCACTGGTGGGTGCCGGGATTGCAGATCGGCTACGAGCACACCTTCATCCACCAGGTGGCCGATTTCCTGAGCAGGCTTAGGCGAAACCGCATACCCGGACCCTCATTCCGCGACGCCTTGGCCACCGACTACGTCACCGATGCAGTGCTACGCTCGGCCCGCACCGGCGCTTGGGAGCATGTGGCGCACTAACGGACGAACCGGTAATGCCGCCGAAAGCAAACCTCGCAGCGGTGCGGCACGCAATTCCAGCTCTCCAAGATCCAGTCAAAGATGCCGTTCGGTGCTGAGGGCCGCACGGCCAGGTTGCCGCAGTAGTAACACTGCGGCTGCTTGGACGTGCGCTTAGCCTCCTTGATCTTGCCAACCAGGACCGAGAACAGCGTCGCCGCGGCTACCACAAACCCGATACCGCCCCACAAGATTAAGCTCCACATCGGCTCGTTTTTCCATTATGCACTT
This sequence comes from Bryobacterales bacterium, assembly GCA_963795925.1. Taxonomy (GTDB): domain Bacteria; phylum Acidobacteriota; class Terriglobia; order Bryobacterales; family Bryobacteraceae; genus Bog-159. Next base: position 102,226 of record CAWCJP010000005.1, read on the forward strand.
CCCGCAGGGCATGTCCCGACAGGGACGGATTTTTCGCATTCTATATGTATCATGAAGAACCGACGGCACGGGGAACCAATTCGGCGACCAAAACTCCAACGTGATCAAGCTTTACCAAACCCTCGTACGGGGCTCCGGGCAGATCGCGTATTACCATCCGGGCGTCGGCACCATAGGCGCTATGAATGCTCTTACCTGGGCGGGCAAAGCCTGGACCAAATTCCGGGGCCTGGCCTTCGGGTACGGTCTCTCCGAAAACATTGCGGACGCCTACCGGTATTTAATGCGCGAGTACGAGGAAGGCGATCGCGTGTTCGTCTTCGGCTTCAGCCGCGGCGCATACACGGCACGCGCTGTCTGCGGCATGCTGGCCACGGTGGGCCTGCTTTATGAAGACAATGAGGGGCAGATACCTTATGCGCTGCGTCTGTTCAAGCGTAGCGATGGCGCCATTCTATCAGCCCTGCGTGGGGGCCCAAACAAGTTTGTCATCGCCGCGCGTTTCAAAAAGACTTTTTGCCGGGACTGCCGGCCGCATTTTGCCGGCCTCTTCGATACGGTCAGCTCCGTTGGGTGGATACTCGATCCCATCGGACTGAAACCTGGGCGGCTTCCCCACACGGCGGATCTCAAAGGTGTCGCGACCATCCGCCATGCGGTGTCGATCGATGAACGCCGGGCGTTCTTCCGCCAAAATCTCGTCAACCCGGACCCGCCTCGCGATCTGAAACAGGTTTGGTTTGCGGGCGTGCATTCCGATGTAGGCGGCAGTTATCCGGAAGGCGAAAGCGGCTTGTCCAAAATCACCCTGGGTTGGATGCTGCGCGAGGCAGTGGCGGCTGGTCTATCTATCGATCCAAGCGCGGCGGCTGACATCCTCGGCGCCGCGCCGCAATATGCGAAGCCCACCGCCGATGCCGCGATGCACAATTCAATGAAAGGCATTTGGCCGTTGGCCGAGTTCTGGCCAAAAGCCTACATGAAGCGGGTCTCGCCCCCGGATGTCGAGCCTGTGGAGTTCAAACACCGCGTGCGCCTCAACCTCTTCCAGCGGCGTTTCATCGCGAAGGGCTCTACCGTTCATGCCAGCGTCTTCGAACGCCGGAAACTGCTGCCCAAATATGCGCCGTCGAATCTGCCGCACGAATTTCAAGTGGAGGATGGGCCGCCGAGCGCGCCCTCGCAGACCCATCTGGAACCGGGGCAGCAGACTGTCATCGGAGTGCACGCCGTCGTGCAGTGGAACGATACGCACCTGCTCCTGCGCCGCGGGGAGAAGTACCGGTTTGACGCCGCCGGAACATGGTATGACGCGACGATTCGGAGCGGCCCCGCCGGGTATCCCAGCCAGAATCTCTTCCAACGCCTCACGGTACGCTTGCGCAGATCGCCAGGTAATGATTGGTTTACCCTGATTGGATCGGTCGGCAAAGAGAAGGGCATGTTATTCCCGATTGGCCCTGGGCGCAATTACGAAGTGACGTGCGATGGGATGCTTTATGGCTTTGCCAATGATCTTTCGGGGTTTTATTTTAATAATTCGGGGTGGGTGAGGTTGACAGTTACACGGGTCGCGTAAAATCGCGGCATCCCGTCACGCCTTCAAAAACTTGCCGATCGACCGCGTCGCCTGCCGGATGCGGTGCTCGTTCTCCACCAGCGCGAAACGCACGTTGCCCTCGCCCAGCGGACCGAAGCCGATTCCCGGCGAAACCGCCACCAGCGCCTTCTCCATCAGCAGCTTCGCGAACTCGAGCGATCCCTCTGCCCGGTAGCGCTCCGGCAGCGGAGCCCACACGAACATGGAGCCGCGCGGCTTCTCCACCGGCCAGCCGGCGCGCTCCAGGCCGCTCACCAGCACGTCCCGCCGCTTCTGGTAAATGGCGCAAATCTTGCGCGTCTCCTCCTCGCACTCCCGCAGCGCGATAATCGACGCAATCTGGATCGGCTGGAAAACACCGTAATCCAGGTAGCTCTTAATGCGCGCCAGCGCGCCGATCATGCGCGGATTGCCCAGGCAGTATCCCACCCGCCAACCCGCCATGTTGTAGCTCTTGGACATCGAGAAAATCTCGACCGCCACTTCCTTGGCGCCCTCCACCTGCAGGATGCTGGGCGGCTTGTAGCCGTCGAAACCCAGGTCCGCATACGCGAAGTCGTGGACCACCAGCGTGCCATGGCGGCTCGCCATCCCCACGATCTCGCGAAAGAAATCCAGCTCCACGCAAGCCGTAGTCGGGTTATGCGGAAACGAAATCAGCAGCAACTTGGGTTTCCGCGTGGACATCCTGTACAGGTCCTCCAACCGGTTCAGAAATTCCGCCGGGCTGGGCATCGGCAAGAGGCAGGCATGTCCCTCGGCCATGATCACGCCGTACTGGTGAATGGGGTATGCCGGATTCGGTGACACCACCGCGTCGCCCGGCCCAATCACCGCAAACAACAGGTGCGCCAGCGCGTCTTTGGCGCCGATAGTGACAATGGCCTCCTTATCGGGATCGAGCGTCACGCCATAGTTGGTCTGGTAGCGCCGCGTGATCTCTTCGCGCAGCCGCGGAATCCCGCGCGATGTGGAATAACGGTGATTGCGGGCGTTGCGGGCCGCCTCGAGCATCTTGCTCACCACGATGCGAGGCGTCGCGCCGTCCGGATTTCCCATGCCCAAATCGATCACATCCTGCTGCGCGGCGCGCGCTTGGGCACGCATGTCATTGATCACGGCGAAGACGTAAGGGGGCAGTTTTTGAATGCGGTAAAACTCTTCTGGACCTTGCTCCATTTGAGTCTATTCTACCGTGCGGCGCCGCGATGCCGCGCTTACCGTATCACCCGAAAAGGCGCTTTGCTTAGCAGAATCTCCTTCTTGGTCGTAACCTCGACCTTGCCGGTGGTCGCGCCAGCCGGTACCGTCGTCAAGATCTCGGTGGGCGAAACCGATGTAATCTCCGCCGGCGTGCCGTTAAAGGTTACGCTTGTCGCGCCACCCAGGTTCGTGCCGAGGATTCTGACGGCGGATCCAACCCTACCGGACATGGGCAGCGGAGCTACAAACGGGCCGAGGCCCGCCGACAGCTCGTAGATCGTGCCGCAGCCGTCGTAGCCGGAGCACGTGGCGTTGCCCCCGCCGCCGTACGTTGTTCCGTAGAATTTGCCGTTTGTGTCTTGAATCAGTGCCGCCTGGGGGTAGAGGCCGTTTGTGCCGTCGAAGCTGTAGAGCGAAGTCAGCGCGCCATCCGGTGTGATTTTGAAGAGCGTTCCATCGCCGCTGGTTCCCCCGCTTGACGTTGCGCCGTACAGGAGCCCGTCGTTCGCCTGAATCAGAGCGCTATAAGAAAAGGCGCCGTCTGTCCCATTGAAGCTGGCCAGTGTAGTGAATGCGCCGCTCGCAGTAACTTTGAAAATCGTCCCGCTGTTGGAATCGCCCCCGAGTGAAGTGGTCCCGTAGAATTCGTCATTCGCGGCGTGCACCACGCCTCCATAGGGATTGGCGCCGTCGGCGCCCTCGAAGCTGTGCACCATGCTAAATGCGCCCTCCGGAGTGATCTTGAACACCGTGCCGCAGGTTGCCGGCAAGAAGGGAAGACTGGGACACGTGGCATTGGCCCCACCCCACTCGGTGGTTCCGTAGAAGCCTCCGTCGGGGCCCTCAGACAGCACGGAGGTTGGGAAGACGCCGTCCGGGCAGGCGCTTTGCGCGCAGAAGCTGTGGAGCGTGGTCAGCTTACCATCTGGAGTGATTCTGTAAACCGTGCCGCCGCCGTAAGCTCCCGCTAGCGAGTTGGTGCCGTAGAAACTCTCATCGCTGGCCTGGATGAGTCCCGCCAGTGGATATGCGCCATCCGTGCAGTTGCTTTGACTGCAGAAATTATAGACCGTCGTGAACTCTCCATGCGGCGTGATTTTGAAGATCGTCCCGGAATAGTTGGCGCCGCCATAGTACGCGGTGCCGTAGAGGTAACCGTCGGCGGCCTGGACGAGTCCGGCAGTGGGTTGAAAACCGTCCGGACACTCAGGGTAGACGGCATTCGCGCAGAAGTTGTACAACGTTGTCAGTGAGCCATCCGTTGTGATTTTGAAAACTGTCCCACCTTGGTTGGCCCCGCCGCTCGCAGTGGTGCCGTACAAGTTCCCGTCGGCGCCCTGCACCAGCCCGGCATAATACGGAGACGCGCCGTCTGTGTAGTTGAAGCTGAACAGCGTAGCGACTTGCGCCGCGGGTTGGGCCATCGCCGTAGCGGCGGGCAGTACCAAAACAGCGCACAGCAACCGCAGACCGTTCAATTTGCCTGCGTCTTGGACGATTCGGTTCATCGCTTTGCTCCTTTTGTCTCAGCCAATATACATCAAAGCGATTCCGTCTGAGAACTTGCCGCCCCACGCCCCACTTTCCCAGTGTGGCGCCTAAGCTCACGTGCGTACATTCACCCCGAAACTCGCCCTCGCCCGCGCGTCCGCATCTGAAAAGCAGCCAAAATGGCCTGTGTCCGCCAAAACAAACCGCAAGCTTTCGAAAGCAAATGAATTACAAGAAAATGGCTTTGCTCTTCCAATGCACAATCCATGCCCAATCACGCACAATTTGGACCGTTGGACCATGCCCAGCCTTGACACCATGAAGGCACCGGAGCGGTGGCGCTGGAAGCGAAAGCGGCGGCCGAAGGTCTTTCCCTAGAGGCATGGCTCAAAAAACTCTCCGCCGAAGAGGAACAGCCCGATACACGACCAATCTGGGAAGTTATGCTCGGCAACGTCAAGGACGCGCAGCCTGGGGAGTTCGCGGCCCTTCCGAAAGACGGCGCCAGCCAGGTCGATCGCTATCTCTACGGGTATCCGAAGCGTGATCAATAAGGGTAAGTGCGGTCACGCTCCCAGGCCGCCGAAGCGCTCACCAATGACCGGCACTTCGAGCACGAAGGTTTTAGCGCCTTGTCTCGCCCCCGAGGATCAATGGTACTGCCTGCTAGCGATTCAGAGTGCCAAAATCTCCGGCTGTTATATACTGATGCACAACGAGGAGCCAACCAAATGATTTCAATGCGGCACCGGGCAGTAGGCCTCTTGATCGCCTGTACGGTTTGTGCCTGCCTCACCCCGCCAGCCGCGGCACAAGCCCCGGGATTCACATTGATCTACAGCTTTGTCGGCGGCTACACCGACGGCCAACAGCCGCAAGGCGGTATGATCCTCGCCCCGGATGGTTCACTATACGGCACTACGTACTTTGGAGGAACGTACGGCGGCGGCACTGTTTTCCAGTTGGCACCGTCGGATTCATCATGGACTTATAACCTTGTGTTTAACGTCGGCGGCCCTAGCGGCTCGGATGCCCTCTACGCCCCAGACGGCGGAATTGTGGCGGATCGAGACGGGGCGCTTTACATTACGGCTCAATACGGCGATGAGACGAAAGGCGGCGGTGTGCTGCAGGTGTCGCCCCCTGGTGCCGGCGGCGGACCCTGGACCGGTACGGCCATCCATAGCTTCAATGATCATGGCAACTCAGGTCAGAATTCGCCGAGTGGCCCCCTGCTCTACACCCCTGATGGCATGCTTTACGGCGCCGTTTCGAGTAACGATTCTACCCTCTCCGCCCAGATCTTCGTACTTACACCCCCGGCCGAGCCCGAGGGCCATTGGGGAGAAGGCTCGCCGTTCACGTTCACCCCTGAGATGGGTAATGAGGTGTTCGGCCTCACGCCTGTCGGTGGTGCGTTATACGGAGCCACTTTCCATTCCGCTCCGTCCGCCAATCCGTCCTGCGGGGCGGTCAATGAGATCGTGCCACCGGCCGGGGGCGTCGGATCCTGGGCGGGATCCGCAATTCACGTCTTCGCGGGCCCACCAAATGACGGCTGCGGTTCGTGGGCGACCCTGGCCGTGGGTTGGGATGGGTCGCTCTATGGCACCACAGTGTACGGCGGCAGTGGCATCTGCAGCAACGGTAACCCCGGTTGCGGCACGGTTTACCAGTTGGCGCCGCCCACTTCGCCCGGCGGGCCCTGGACCGAAACGATCATCTACAACTTTGGCGGCGTGAATGGGGGCTACGATGGAGCTAACCCAATGGCGGGCGTGGTGATCGCCCAGAATGGGAAACTCTACGGCACGACCGAAAGGGGAGGCATTCCCTGCGAAGACATAGAGAAGTACCCTGGCGGCTGCGGGACGGTGTTCGAATTGTCGCCGCCGGAAGCTCCCGGCAGCCCCTGGATCGAGACCACACTGTACCGCTTCCACGGCCCTGACGGCCTCGCGCCTTTCGGGCCAGTAACGTTGACGCGCACTGGTGCCTTGATCGGCACGACATACTCGGGCGGCGCCAACAAAATGGGCACGATTTTCAATATTCAGCCGTAGCCCATTCATGATTCCAACCGCCTACATCTTCCCATGAGAACTTCGCGCCCCACGCCCCACTTTCCCCGTATGGCGCCTAAGCTCACGCGCGTACATTCGCCCCGAAAATCGCCCGCCCGCGCGTCTGCACCACAAAAGCTCGCCGAATGGCCTGTATCCGCTAAAATTAGCCGTAAGATTAGGCAAACAAATTAGTTGCAAGAAAAATGGCTTTGTTTTTCCAAAGCGCCTCCTGCACAATCCATGCACAATCGTGCATAAGCCTCCATCGTTGGACTGCGCCCAGCCTTGATACCATGAAGGCACCGGAGATTTTCTAATGACGGTAGTCGAGCTTCCCGATTAGCAAGCGGCGGCGCTGAGAGCGATAGCGGCGGCCGAAGGTCTCTCCCTAGAGGCAAGACTCAAAAAACTCTCCGCCGAAGAGCGTAATCCATGACGGCGGTTTTCGCCGCCCACACCTTGCCCTGAGAACTTGCCGCCGCCCACCCCACTTTCCCCGTATGGCGCCTAAGCCAGCAACCAAAACCTCCTACGGACAGTACATCCTCACCACGGGCGACGGAATCGTCGGCCAGATCGAAATGGTATGGGGCCGATTCTTTTACGAGTCGCGATTCCGGGGCAAGCGGCCGATCGCCGATGTGGGGCCCGGCCGCTGCTGGTTCACCCGCCAGAACGAGGCCGATATTGTGGCCATCGACAATGCGCCCGACCTGGTGGAGCACTACTCCCGGCAGCTTCGGATAACTTTAGGCAGCGCCCAGGCCATCCCCTTTCCGGACGCCTATTTCGAAGGCGTCTTCTGCTGCTGGCTGTTCGAGCATCTTCCGGATCCCGTGCCCGCCATCCGCGAGTTTCACCGCGTGCTGAAGCCGGGCGGCTTGTGTTCGATTGTGGTGCCCACGCCGGCGGATATGGAGGCGTTCTATGCCGATTACACCCATATTCGTCCTTTTACGCCTTCCTCTTTGCGGCAGTTGGCCGCCATTGCGCCCTTTACGCGTGTGCGCATCGGGAATCTTCCCTGGGCGCGCGGGCTGCGCCGCGTCCATCGCGCCTTCGGCGAAGCGGCCAGCTATGGGTATCTGCGCTTCGCGGACCGCTATCTGCGCCGTCTGGGCTTGCGCAACCGCGCCCACCTGGTCATGGACGCATGGAAGTAATTTGTTTGCGCTCCACCGCTTGCGTCTGATACTATCTAGGTGGCAGCGCGGAATCCTTCCCTTGAAGTACCACAACACCAACCAGAGGAGAGATCAGATCACTGAATGAATTTCACTGTTTTTCTAGGCAATCTGCCCACGTGGGTAACTGCCGACGATATTAAAGCATGGCTAACGGCCGAAGGGCTCGTGGCGGATTCGGTTAAAGTCATCCGCAATCACGAAACGCAAGAATCCAAAGGCTTCGCATTTGTGGAAGCGCCTACCGCCGACGAGATGCAGGCGATCATCCGCCGCTTCGATCGCGCACCCCTGGAAGACCGGCTGTTGCGGGCAAATCCGGCGCAGCCTTCCAAGGGCAAAGAAGCCAGCAAGCCCGTGGAGGCGTCCCGTGCAGCGCAATGGCCGCAAGCCAAGGCGCGGCAAAGACGCAGCCCCCAAAACGGCGTTCGGCGCCGAGTTGGCCAAAGCCTTATAATATCGGGCTCAGTCGCCCCAAAATTTGTTTCGCCCCGTATCTGCGCTTACGCGACCGCAGACCTCTTTTATTTATCCAGCCCCCATACTCCAGGCCAAATAACCTGTAAGCGCTTTGTTTTACAATCAGTTGCGAGCAGTCGGCGCGACCCTGCGGCGGCGCCTGCCGGTCATCGCCAAACCCGGACCTGCCTCTGCTAAGATAGGTGAGAAGTGTCCCCGGAACCCACAGGACCCCATCAGACCCCCGCATCCGACCAGGTACGGGCGGACGCTTGGCGCCGCGTGCAACTGGCGCGTCATCCCAAGCGCCCCCATCGCTCGACTACATCGAGCGGATTTTCACCGGACTTTCGCGAGATCCACGGCGACCGTCTATTCGGCGACGATCCGGCCATCGTGTGCGGCTCCGGCTTCCTGGGAGGCCGGCCGGTGATGGTGGTCGCTGAACAGAAGGGCCGCGACACCAAGCAGAAGCTCCATCGCAATTTCGGCATGCCCAAGCCGGAAGGCTATCGCAAGGCTTTGCGGGTGATGCAACTGGCCGCCAAATTCGGCCGGCCCGTGCTCACCCTTATGGACACCCCCGGCGCTTATCCGGGAATCGATGCCGAAGAGCGGGGCCAGGCCGAAGCCATCGCGCGCAATCTCCGTGAAATGGCGCGCCTGGCGGTGCCCGTGGTCGCGGTCGTCATCGGTGAAGGAGGCAGCGGCGGCGCGCTGGCCTTGGGAGTCGGCAACCGCGTGCTGATGCTCGAAAACGCGATCTACAGCGTGATCTCGCCCGAGAGCTGCGCGGCCATCATCTGGCGCGATTCCACCAAAGCGGAATTGGCGGCGGCGGCCCTGAAACTCACGGCCGAGGAGTTGCTGAAGCTGGGCTTGATCGATAGCGGTGGTCCCCGAGCCGGCTGGCGGAGCGCAGGAGGATACGGAAGCCGCCGCGCACGCTCTGAGCGACAGCCTGCTCGCGGCGCTCGACGGCCTCTCCAAGCTGGGTCCGGATCAACTGGTGGAACAACGCTATGATAAGTTCCGCCACATGGGCAATTTCTTCGCGTGAAATCGAGCGTCTGGCTGGGCATTCTGTTCATCGCGCTGGTGGTGGGCTTCGTGGTCTATTCCACCATCAACACCGGCCGCATCCGCTGCCAGGTCTGTATCACCTTTCGAGGCCGGCAAGCCTGCCGGACGGCTTCGGCCAGCACCCGCGATCTGGCGCTACGCACCGCCACCGACAACGCCTGCGCGCTGATCTCCTCCGGTGTGACCGATTCCAACCAGTGCCACAACACGCCGCCCGACAGCGTACGATGGCCATAGGGACGCGGAATCCCATGGGCGACTTTCTCGCAGATCTAGGCTACGCTGCCCGCGCGCTGCGCAGGAATCCCGGCTTTGCCGCCATCGCCCTACTGCTGCTGGCTTTGGGGATCGGGGCCAATGCTCTGGTCTTCACCCTGATGGACCGCATACTCTTTCGCCAACTGCCCTTCCGCGATCCCGAGCGCCTGGCCGCCATCTGGGAAACTACCCGCAACTGGGATCCCAAGGTGTTCGCCTGCTACCGCGATGTCGAAGTCTTCGACCGGCAGAGCCGCTCGTTCGATGGAGTCGCCGGATGGCAATGGGTCGAGTATACGCTCACCGGCCGGGGCGGTCCGCGCCGCGTGCTTGGCGAGGCCGCGACGGCGCGCTTCTTTGAAACGTTGGGCGTGACCGCCGCGCAAGGGCGCACGTTTGGTCCCGCGGATCTGAACGGGGCGCCGGCCGTGGTGCTCAGCGATGCCGCGTGGAAGTCCATTTTCGGTGGCGCGCCGGGGACCATCGGCGGTGCGCTCACGCTCGACGGCCGGGCTTACACCGTGCTCGGCATCATGCCCCCAGGCTTCGAGTTCTATCCCCGGCAGGCCCTCTTCTGGACGCTCCTCACGCCGGCCGATGTGGCGCGGCAATCGACCGCCAAATTCCATTCGATGGGCGCGGTGGGGCGGTTACGTCCCGGCGTCTCCATGGCCGCTGCCGAAGCGGACATCGCGGCATTGCGCGCCACGCTCGAGAAGACCGACCCTGACGAGTTTCTGCATGCGGGCGCCATGGTGCGCAGCCTGCAAGAGGAGCTCACCTGGCTGGCGGGCCGGGGACTGCGCTCTGGACTGTTGTTGCTGTTCGCCGCCGTCGCCTTCGTGCTGCTGATCGCGTGCGCCAATGTAGCCAACCTGCTTGCTGGCCGCGCGCTGGAGCGCCGCCGCGAAATTGCCATCCGCGCGGCGCTGGGCGCTGGACGCGGACGCCTGGTCCGTCAGATCCTCACCGAGAATCTCCTGCTCTGCGCGCTGGGAGCCCGTGGCCGGCATGCTGCTGGCTTATGGAGGCCTGCGCTACTTCCTGGCGGCGGAGCCAGTGGAACTGCCGGTCGGAGCAACGGTGTCTCTCGATTGGCGCGTGCTCGCCTTTGCCGCGGCTCTCGCCGTACTGACCGCGGTCCTCTCCGCATGGCTGCCGGCGCTCGCGGCGACGCGGCTCCGCCTCTACGGTGTGCTGAAGCAGGGCGGGCGCGGCGCTTCGCCGGGACGCGCCGAGCGGCGCATCCGCAGCCTGATGGTGATCCTCGAAGTGGCTTTATCGCTTACTCTGCTCATGGGCGCGGCGCTGCTGATCGAAAGCCTCTTCCGGTTGCGCGCCGAACCCATGGGATACCGCATGGACGGTCTCTTGACAGCCAGGCTCGATCTGCCGAAGGCCGCTTATCCGGCGCTGGAGAACCGGTTCCAGTTCTGCTACCGGCTCTCGAATTCGCTGGCGGCTCTGCCCGCGCTCGAAACGGCCATCCGGTCGGGTAAGCTGACGCATGCCGAAGTTGCGGGCGGCCGCGCGGCGCGCGAGACCGGCTTTGTCAGCCAACGACCTCATCTTCCCCGAATACTTCCGCGTAGCCGGCATGCCGCTGTTCGAGGGCCGCGAATTCGGGAGCGCTGGATACCGCCCAAAGCGAACCCGTCGCCATCGTGGACCGCGAATTCGCACGCCGCTATTTCCCCGGCCAGGAAGCTTTGGGCAAACACATCCGGCTCGGCGAACTGGGTGGCGATCGGCCCTGGCGCACAGTGGCCGGCGTGACGGGCGATATCCGGGAGACGAACCCGTTCGATGAAATGCACTGGAAGGTGCAGCCGCACGTTTACGTCCCGTTCCTGCAGAGTGAGCCGGACGGCGGTCGCACGTTGGTCGTCATGATGCGCGCGGGTGCGCGTTGGCTCGGTGCGGACGACCGGCCGCTCGACACGCTGGTTTCGGCTGTGCGGCATGCCGTGGGCCAGATCGATCCCACCATGCCGATGCCCGAGATCGGCAGCATGCGGCAATTCTTGAACGCATATGCATTCTCGAAGCCCGGGTTCCGCGCCGCCCTGCTGGGGGTGTTCGCGGCGTTGGCGCTGATGATGGCCGCGATTGGCCTCTATGGCGTCCTCTCGCAGCTTGTCGCCGAGCGCCGCCATGAAGTGGGCGTGCGCATAGCCTTGGGCGCCGCGCAGGGTGAAATCATCGGACTGGTGATACGCCGCAGCGTGATTCTTACGGGTGCGGGCATTGTGATGGGATCGGTGACGGCTACTTTGGCTATGCGGTTCCTGCGCGGCTTTCTGCTTACCGGGCCGGGGCGTCCGCTGGTGCTACTGGGTGTCGCCGCGTTGATGCTGGCGATCGCCTTGATGGCCGGTATCGTGCCCGCGTGGCGGGCCGCGCGGATCGATCCGGCGCTGGCGCTGCGGGAAGAGTGAAAACTCGTTATCCTGTGGCCATGGAATTGACGACGGTTCGCCTGGAGATTCCCGACGGCGGCAACCTGATTGTGGGCCAAACGCACTTCATCAAGTCCGTCGAAGACTTGTACGAGGCGCTGGTGAACACCGTGCCGAACCTGAAATTCGGTATCGCCTTCAACGAGGCTTCCGGCCCCTGCCTGACGCGCGTGGATGGCAATGACGACGCGCTCACGGCGCTCGCCGCGCGCAACGCCACAGCTATCGCCGCCGGCCACATTTTTGTGATCGCCATGTTGAACGGCTATCCCATCAACGTGCTGGGCCGCATCAAAGAGGTGCCGGAGGTTTGCTCGGTTTATTGCGCCACTGCCAATCCGGTTGAGGTAGTGATCGCCCAAACGGAGCAGGGCCGCGGTGTCTTGGGTGTGATCGACGGTTTTCCACCCAAGGGCGTGGAAACCGATGCCGATGCCCGCACTCGCCACGATTTCCTGCGCAAGATCGGCTACAAACGGTGAACTGGCGCGCTCGGCTGCGGGAAGGCGCGGCCATCCCCGCGCATCCGCTGGCCTTGACGTCCGCGCGCCGGCTCGATGAGTGCCGCCAGCGCGCCCTCACGCGTTACTACCGGGCCGCGGGCGCCGGCGGCGTAGCGGTGGGCGTTCACACCACCCAGTTCGCGATTCGGGATTCACGCCATGGCCTCTTCGAACCGGTGCTGGAGCTGGCGGCGGAAGATCTGCGCGAGAGCCAGTTGATTAAGGTCGCGGGCATTGTGGGGCGCACTCCCCAAGCTGTCCGTGAGGCGGAGTTCGCCGCGCGGTGCGGCTACCATATCGGGCTGCTCAGCCTCGGCGCGCTTGCGGATGCGTCTGTTCCAGAATTGCTGGCGCACGCGCGCGCCGTGGCCGAAGTCATCCCGCTATTCGGTTTCTATCTGCAGCCGGCGGTGGGCGGCCGCGCGCTGCCTTACGCCTTCTGGCGCGAGTTTGTGGAGATTCCGCGGGTTGCCGCCATCAAGATTGCGCCGTTCAACCGCTACCAGACCCTGGACGTTCTGCGCGCGGTGGCCGATTCGGGGCGCGCGGACGAGATGGCGCTTTATACCGGCAACGACGATAGCATCGTGAGCGATCTGCTGACGCCGTTCCGCTTTGGCGCGCAAACGCTGCGCCCCCTCCGCATGGTGGGCGGATTGCTCGGACATTGGGCTGTCTGGACGCTGCGGGCCGTGCAGATGCTGGAACAGATCCACGGCGCGGCGGGCTCCGAAAAAGCATCATGGCTGACCCTTGGGGCGGAAATCACCGATGCCAACGCCGCGTTCTTCGATGCCGCTCATCAGTTCCGTGGTTGCATCGCGGGGATACATGATGTCCTGCGCCGGCAGGGTCTGCTGGCGGGCGGCTGGTGCCTCGATCCGAATGAAGATCTCTCGCCCGGCCAGGCGGAAGAGATCGACCGCGTGTATCGCGCCTATCCGCATCTCAACGACGATGCGTTTGTGAGGGAGCACCTGGATGACTGGCTGCGCTGAACGCTGCGCTGATCAGTGCTGGTGCAGGTGCGGGTGTGGTTGCACTTCGCCCGCATCGTGCGCATGCGCGTGCGGGCGGATGAGCTTGGCGCGCTCCAGCAGCGCGACGTCGTGCAGGATCTGTAGCGGCGTGCCCTCACCAGCCACGCGCCCGTTTGCGAAAACGTAGCAACGGTCCGCGATATCCTCCAATGTATCCAGATCGTGCGTGGCTGTGATTACCGTCTTCGCACCCTTGCTGCAGGAAACCAGGAAATCGACGATGCGGGCCTGGCTGCTGGGGTCGAGCGCGCCGCTCGGCTCGTCCAGCAGCAGCACTTCCGGATCGAGCACCAGCACGGACGCCAAGGCCACCCGCTTCTTCTCGCCGCCGGACAGGCGATGCGGCGCGCGATCCGTCAGGTGCGCGATATCCATGGCCCGCAGCACCTCTCCCACACGTTCCCGAATTCTCGCCGCCGGCCAGCGGAGTTGCAGCGGTCCGAACGCCAACTCATCGAATACGCTGGGGCAGAACAACTGCACGTCGGCATTCTGAAACACCAGGCCCACGCGCCGGCGGAATCTGAAGAAGCATTCTTCATTCTGCAGGCATTGCTCGGTCAGGCTCTCGCCCAGGAATGAGATCTCGCCGTGCTCGGGGAAGCATAGCCCACCCAGCAGGCGCAGCAGCGTAGACTTGCCCGATCCGTTGGCGCCCAGCAGCGCCACACGTTCCCCGCGCTTCACCTGCATGCATAGCCTATTCAAGGCCGCCACCTGGTTATAGCGGTACGATACCTCGCGGACATCGAAGGCCAGTTCGTTCATCGTCCCAACCACACCGCCAGGATGGCGGCCGCCGGCAAAAGCCGCCAGCCGCAGCCAATCGTTCCGGCCCATCCGCGGTTCGTCGAGCAGGCGGATCTCGCCACGATAGCCGCGCGCCTGCATGGCCAGGTGCACCTCGCCGCTTACCTGGAGCGTCTTGCCAAGGAGCACACCGGCGCTGGCCGCGGCCAGGCGGCGGCGGTCGGACGGCTCCAGCATGCCCACCATGCGGCTCTCCCGCGATTCGAACATGGCGCGCGCAATTTCCAGGAACAGGAACATATAGCGGTAGGTCATGCCCAGCAGGGCCACGATTAACACCGGCACGCGGAAGTAGCGCAGCGCGTGCAGCAGATGAGTCCAGAGAGTGCAGAGCACCAGCAGCGCCGCCAGAGTGGCGGCCGTTTCGCCGCGCAGAATCAGGAACGCCGCGGCGCGCAATCCTTGCTGCGTCACGGGCCAGTCAACCAGTGGGATGCGATAGACGATGGTGCCGGGCGTCAGGAACACGGCCGGCAGCGCGACCGCGCCGGTGAATGCCAGAACCGCAATCCAGACGCGCGTGGCCAGCAGCCGGATAGAGATGTGCGAAACCAACGCCAGAGCCACACCCAGAGCCAGGATCGAGCCGGCCACCCAAAGTCGATGCACGGCCACCGTAGCCAGGATCAGTGCGCCGATGCCCATCAGCTTCACGCGCGGGTCAAGGCGCTGCAGGAATCCGCCGGAAGCGGCCATATCCTCGGCGAAGAGAGCCTGCTCAGTGGTATTCAGCAAGCCGCGGGCGGTCTTTTCGATAAAGCTCCTTCCGCGCCGGCGGCCCGCGCCTGCGGGCAGCCTGGACGGCAGCCTGGCGAGCAGCCAGCCCAGGGGCATGCCCAGTGCGATGATCAGACCCACTCCTGCCGCGGCGGAGGCCACATAGCCGAAGGCTGCGCTGCGGATAAACGAGGGCGCATAGCCGGAAAGCGGCGCGGTCCAAATCGAAGAGAGACGCTCCAGGCCGCGCGGTGCGGTTTCGGGAGCCGCCTGGTTTTGGGACGCTGCGGCAATCTGGCTGCGCAACTGCGGGTCTGAGAAATCGCGCGCGCGCCATTCGCCCCAGGCGCTGCCCACCGCCAGGATGCCGAGCGGCGTCAGGATCAGAAGCGCCGCCAGCGCCATCCATAGCTTGCGTGCGGTGGCGGGGAAACCCGGAGACGCGGAAACGCGTCGGCGCGGATTCTCGGGGGTGATGGGCGCGGTGATGGGTGCGTCTGGCGCAGTCCCGCGCAGCAGCTCCGGATCGGTGCGCTGCAGATAGGCAAGCATGCCGGATGAAATGACCAACTCCGCCAAGCCCGCCAAGGTCAGGTGGCCGATCATCATGGCGGGGATCGCGATGCGCAGCGGATAGGGTGCATAGAGCGGCGCTCCCGAGGCATCGCGAAACAGCAGCGGCTGTATTCCGAACTCGATCGCCGCGCACAAGGCGGCCACATTGATGGCGGTATACCCGGCGAGGCCCGCGGCCACCACGCGGCGCGTGGATCCGAGCGCCGCGCGCCACGCCACCAGCCGGTAGGTGGCATACCCCACCAGCGACCCCACAATCGCCATGTTGAAGCAGTTGGCGCCGATCGCGGTGATGCCGCCATCGCCGAAGAATACCGCCTGAATGGTCAGCGCGAGGGAGATCGCAATGATGGAGGCCCACGGCCCCAGTACGATGGAGGCGACCCCCATGCCTACCGCATGTCCGGTGGTGCCGCCGGGCAAAGGCAGGTTGAACATCATGATGACGAAGGAGAACGCGGCGAAGACGGATAGCAAAGGGACCAGCCGGGAATGCAACACCGCCTTCACGCGCTTCAGTGCGACATACCAGAAGGGCGCGGCGGCCGCGGCCAGGACGGCGCAGGTCGATGGACTGAGATAGCCGTCAGGAATGTGCATGGTCAGGGTAGGTCATGGCCGGATGTCGTGATCGTAAAACGGCCGTGTTTGACGCCCTTGATGGCGATCAGGGCATTCGACAGCTTCTGCACCAGGCCGGCCTTGCCCTTCACCAGGATGACTTCCAGACAATTGTCGTGATCCAGGTGGACGTGCAGGGCGGAAAGCACCGCCGCGTGATAGTGATGCTGCAGTTCGGTAAGCCTTTCGGGGAGCAGCCGCGCGTGGTGATCGTACACCAGCGTGACCGTCCCGAACACTTCGGAATCCGAAGATTTCCAGGCTTCCTGGACCAGTTCGTTGCGGATCAGGTCCCGGAACGCTTCCGAGCGGTTGGTGTAGCCGCGCTGCGCAATGACCTTGTCAAACTTCGCCAGCAGATCGCCGGGGATGGCCACCCCAATCCGGCACAGGTCTTTCATATGGCTACCTTATTACAAATACGCATCCGGAAGCGATCCGGATTGCTTCCCGTACTCCGGGAGATCCAGATCCATCCGTATTACGTACTTGAAAATGGTAGCACTGACTGCTAGCATTGGCAAAGCGAGGACGACGATCATGCGCAAAGTGGTGAAACGATCGGGCCGGCTCGCCCCGATGGTACTTGCCCCGATTGTCCTTTGCGTGGCCTGCGTCTGGGCTTTCGCCGCGGGCAGCGTCTCCGGGCGTGGTCAAGGATGCGAGCGGCGCCGCGATTCCCGGCGCCAAACTCACGCTGATCAACACTACGCTCCGGACCGAATTCAAAGCCGCCTCCGACGCGCAGGGATTCTACTCCTTCCCGGCGCTTCCCGTGGGCCATTACGATTTGACGATTGAGGCGGCCGGATTCCAGACGCAGCAAAAGACGAATCTCAGTGTGGATACCGATGCCGCGCTCCGCATCGACACCGTGATGGAGGTAGGGCAGCGAACCGACGCCGTCACGGTGACCGAATCCGAGGATGCGGTCCAGACACAGGTCGACACGGTGGCGACGCATCTCGGCGAGGTCGTATCCGAGCAGGCAGATTGAGGCGCTGCCCCTGAACGGGCGCAGCTACACGGACCTGCTCGCGATTCAACCCGGCGTGACTCCGGTGACGCACACTGACGCCGACGTCGGTGATCATGGCGGGCGTGACGGGAACCATCAATCCCTCCGGCGATCTGAATCCGGGCGATGTCTCGATCAACGGCCAGCGCGAATCGGCGAACGGATTCATGATGAATTCCATCGACGTGCAGGAGCACATGAACGGAGGAACGTCGGTCATCCCGAACCTGGATTCGATCCAGCAGTTCCGCGTTCTGACCAACAACTTCGATCCCGAATACGGAAATTACAACGGCGGGATGATCAACGTGGTGACCAAGTCCGGCAGCAACGCCTTTCACGGCGACGCGTTCGAGTTTCTGCGAAACACGGACCTCGACGCGAGGAATTTCTTCGACAGTACGCGCGGCGCCTTCCGGCAGAATCAATTTGGCGGCGTGATCGGCGGTCCGGTCAAGAAGGACAAGGTGTTCTTCTTTGTCGACTACCAGGGAACGCGCACGGTGGAGGGCATCGACTTCGCCCGAAACGTCCGTGCCCTCCCTGCAGGATCGCGCCGGAAATCTCAGCGATATGGCGAGTACGCTGACGGGGACGGTGAGCGGACCTATACGGCGCCAGCTTGCTCACGCAAAAGCTGGGCTACGGTGTTTCCGCAAGGCGAGCCATATTACACGCCCGGCTGCTCCAGCACGTCGAACTGCGTGTTTCCGAACGCCGTGATCCCGACGAGGGCGTGGTCGTCGCCGGCGGTGAATCTTCTGAAATACATTCCGCAGCCCAACATCGGGACGAATCTGTTCGCCACCTCCGCCTATCCGGAGACCGTGCGGGATGACAAGGGCGGCGCGCGTCTCGACGCCAATACGCGCTTCGGTCAGCTTTCCGGTTACTACTTCGTCGATAATTACCGGCTGGATAATCCATATCCCGGCGGCCAGGGCGGAGCGAGCATACCCGGCTTCGATGCCTTGACCATCGGCCAGGCGCAGATGTTTACGATCGGCGATACCAAGGTTCTTGGCGCCAGCCGACCGTGAACGAGTTTCACATCGGCTTTCTGCGCAATGTGAACAACATCGGCCAGCCGCACGGCGGCCTGGGAGTAACTCTTCAGTCGCAAGGCTTCGTGACGGGCGTGCGGCACGCCGGGCATCGTCGTGCAGGCGCCGCAGTTCGAAGGCGTCGAGAATATCGTGTTTCCCTCTTTCGTCATGGGCGTTCCGATCACAAACGTCGACCAATGGAACAACACGCTCTATCTCAGTGACACGGTATCGAAGGTGATTGGCGCTCATACCCTCAAATTCGGCGGCCAGTTTCACGCCGATCAGGTCAATGAAG
Organism: Bryobacterales bacterium; assembly: GCA_963795925.1. Classification (GTDB taxonomy): domain Bacteria; phylum Acidobacteriota; class Terriglobia; order Bryobacterales; family Bryobacteraceae; genus Bog-159. The sequence goes on from CAWCJP010000005.1 coordinate 120,658, forward strand.
ATCCGAATGCCACGTTCAATGGAACGTTCAATATCGACGGCACCGAAACCGGCTCGGCCTTCGCCGATTTTCTGTTGGGCTTTCCCAGTAACTTCACCCAGACCTCGGGTCAGCACTTCTACCTGCGCAATCGGTACGGGGCGGCTTTTGTGGAAGATAGCTGGCGGGCGAGAAGCAATCTGACGCTGAACGTCGGCGTGCGCTGGGATCTCATCATGCCATGGTGGGAAAAATACAATCAGATCCAGACCGTTGTTCCGGGCGAGCAATCCGTGCTTTATCCCAACGCCATGAATGGACTGGTGGTGCCCGGCGATCCCGGCATTCCATCGACGTTGTCGCCGTCGCAGTTGCACAACTTCGCTCCCAGAGTTCGGCCTGGCATATTCTCCCAGCTTCGACAATGGATTTCTGAAGGCTCTCTTCGGCGAGCCGGGCAAGAGCAGCATTCGCGCCAGCTACGGCATGTTCTACACGGCGTTTCCCGGGTTAGCGGCGGGGATCATGTATGGCGTGCCTCCGTATGGATACAACTATCTGAGCCCGGAGCCGCCGCTGTTTGCGACGCCTTTTATCAACTCTGCCGATGGCGCCCAGAATACCGATCCATTTCCGTTGAACTTCCCGCCGCATAATGTGTCCGCGCAGAATCCATACACGGGGTTCAATTTCGCGGCCGTCACTCCGATCAGCGCAGACCCTTACTTCTACTACCGGAACAGCGTGCCTTACACCGAAAACTATATGTTTTCGATGCAGCGGCAGATCGGCGCGGAGCACTCTGCTGACGGTCAGCTATGCGGGCAATCAAGGGCCATCATCTGCTGGTCCTGGTGCCGGCGAACCCGGGCAATCCGGCGCTGTGTCTCAGCCTCAGCCAGCCGAGCCAGGTGGCTCCGGGAAGCTCCACCTGCGGGCCTTTCGGCGAAGACGCCGCCTACACATCCGCGTCGGGCAAAGTGTACCAGGGAACCCGGGTTGGCCTGGGTCCGAACTTCGGATCGAGCGACCGCGCAAAAGTCCGTCGGCAATTCGAATTACAACGCCCTGGAGGTCAATCTGCGATATGCCGCCGGGCAAGCGAACCACGGTGCTGGTCGGTTACACTTATTCGAAATCGATCGATCAGGCGTCGAATCTCGGCGAGCAGACCAATCCGTTCAATGCGAACCTCACGCGCGTGATTTCCTCGTGGGACATGACGCAAAACTTCGTGGCGACTTACTACTTATGCCTTGCCGTTCGATCGGTTATTCCGGCGCAACCGGCTGACGGAAGGATGGAGCCTTTCCGGAACCACGCGGTTCAGTACGGGGTTTCCGGTGACGCTGGCCGACGATTCGGACCGGTCTCTGCTCGGAACGCTCGGCAACGGCGTCAACAATGAACTGCTCGACACGCCGCAGATGATCGTCGGGACCGCTCGAGATCAACACGAATCCCCGCAATGGCCGGCCCGAATTCAATACCAGCCTGTTCGCGCCGGAGACGCTGGGGCAGTTGGGCAATGCGGCGCGCCGCTTCTTCTACGGTCCCGGGCATCGAGAACTTCGACATGCAGATCAGCAAGACGGTGACGGTCGCGGAATCGAAGTCGTTCGATATTCGCATGGAGGCGTTCAATGTGTTCAACCATGCGCAGTTTTACGGCCCGTCGGCGGTCGATGGCGAGATCAACGATCCGAATTTCGGCAGAGTGGTGAGCGCGGCCGCTGCCGCGGCTGATTCAAGCCGCGGTCAAGTTTCATTTCTAAACCATCGCCCGCGCCTGAGCAGTCATGAAAGCTAAACCGCCGGCACAAAAATCCGGCAAACCCCATAAACCGCGAACGCCGCCGCGCCTCCGGTCCACAACCATCCATGCAGCCGGCCACGCAGCCGCCCGTTCCAGAACAGCGAGAACACCATGGCGAAGCCTAGCGGGCTGAGCGCATTGAAATGCAGCGCTTCCGCGAAGCGCCCTTTAGCCAAAGCGAACAACGCCCGCGTCATGCCGCAGAGCGGACAGGGCCGCCCGGTGAGCCAGTGGAATCCACAGAGCCGCACGGCCGGTTCGGGCGGCACGCTGAAATACCACAGCCCGGCGAATAACAGGACAACTGCCGCCGCGCGGAGTCTGGCCGAAGGGGTCACAATGCGTCCACGGTCCGTTGATCGAAGCCCACGATTTCCTTGTAGGCCACCGTGATGGCTGCGATGGTAACCGGCATAGCCACGAAGATACCCACCACGCAGCACAGCACGCCGAGAAGATCCACCAGCACCATCAGCACCAGGAACATGGTGAACCCGACATAATCGCGCTTCGCTATGGCGTGGCTGGCTTGCATCGCCTGCCAAAAGTCCATGCGCTTATCCACGATGAACAAGTAGGTGAACTTATACATCGCCGCCACCACCAGTCCGGGGATAATGCACAATACCGTGCCAATGGAGACGAAAAGCGCGATCAGGAGCGAAGCCACCAGGGTGGGCACAAAGAAGTTGAAGCCCGTAAAAATATCGGCGAATTCGGCGTGACGGCCCAGCAACTTCTTCATCGTGAAGATATGCATTCCGGCAAACAGCGGCCCTTGCAGAATAATCGGCACCATCGATCCCAGAAAGGTGAAGATCAGGGCCATCAGAACATAATTGAGCAGGTCTGCTTTCACCAACTCCCACCCTTGGCCGATCCAATAACTCGCACGAACCTGCACGACGGCGGGTGGCGTCCACGGGATCGCCGGCGCGCCGAGACTCTGCGCGAACGAGGCGCCGCAGGTGGTGCAGAACTGAGCATCCGAGCTGACTTCGGTACCGCACTTGGGGCAGAACATGGCCGGATCATAACACGTCTTGAGCCAGATTTACGACCTGCTCCACGGCAATCTCATCCATGGATGGCGCGGCCGCAATGGCCACGCGTGGTCCACGCGGCGCCCATACCGCGGGGTCCGAAGGCCCGAATAGCGCCACCACCGGCGTACCCACCGCGGCGGCCAAATGCGTAGGCCCGGAATCGTTGCCGATGTAGATCCGCGCGGCGGCCAGCCAGCAAGCCAATTCGTATAAGTCTCGGAAGCGTGCGGCGCCGGGAAACTCGTCTTCCGGTCCCGCGCACCACGCGACTGGCATGCGCCGCTCCAGCCTATGCGCCAGATCCCGGAAGCGCTCCACCGGCCAGCGCTTCTTCGGACTCCCGGCGAATGGATGGATTACCGCGTAGTCGCCGCGCGCCGCCTCGCAGGCGCCCTCGCATGCCAGGCGCGGAATCCCGTCGCTTGTACAGGCCGCGATGGAACGCACCTGCTCCAGATAGAAATCCACGGCGTGCGAGCCGCAGCCTGCGGACGGGAGGGCGTTAAAGAAGTGGAATGGCAAGCCCAGCGCGGCCACCGCCGCGCGAAACTCGGGCCGATTCGCGCCGTACCAGGAAACGATCGAATCGAAGCCGCGGAGCGTTTCCAGCAGGCGCGGGTCCGGCTCGCGCAACTCCAGCAGATCGAGGCCCGTAGCCGTGATGGAGCGTGCGCGCGATGCTAAACGGGCGGCCAGCGGCACGTTAGTGGACGCCGCCCAAACCTCCAGATAGGCGGCGCGCAGGCACTCCATGGCCGGAATCGAAACGATGAAATCGCCGATGGCGCCGGGCCGGATAATGAGCCGTTTCAAGTCCCCAGCATAGCTTCGATCGTCAGGCCGGAATTGGGATAGGGCGCGCCCACGCTTTCATCCAGGGTGATGGTTTGTTCCGTCCAGTTGGATAGCGGAAGATTGCGGAACAGGATCCGCTCGCGCAACACCAGCGTCCGCTTGTTCATGAAAAACAGCTTGCTTATCCGCACATATTGGCGCTGTTCCACGCGGAAATCATTCAGGAATTCATCGAATGCGGCGCGCTTAGCCTCGGCTTTGGCGTCGCAGATGGCTCCTTCCAGCAGTTGCCTCTGCACCACCAACGCGCTCTGCAACTCCTTCAGCGCTCCTTTTTCCCGTGCAATGGCCTCATCCATACGGCAGCGCATCATGAAACAAATCAGCAGCGCGGAACCGGCCGCGGTGAAACCCGGAACAAGAATCCAGAGTAGAGTCGCCATGAAATCCCGGCTTTATCTGGTTTCAAGCGTAACTACCTTTCGGCAGACAAGCAACGCTCTCAATCGTACCTTAACCCTGGGTGAATTCCCGAGATAACATCTCCCATAACATCGGCGCGCTATACTGCGAGCCTATGGCGCGCAGTTCACGGATGACGGGCCGGCAGGCCTGCATTGCAGTCTCGGCCACCGCCGGCGCCATCTATTTTTTCGCCCAGGCGTGGCAGCCGTTCCCCGCGAGCGCAGTGCTGAAAGCGGTCCCCGTGGGCGCGTTGGCTGTGCTGGCGCTACGGTCGCGCGGTGTACGGCACGATGCCGGAGTGCTGGCGCTGGGCCTGGCGTTCTCCACAGCGGGCGACGTTCTGTTGGACCTGGATCCGCGGTTATTTGTCTTCGGCCTCGCCGCGTTTCTGCTGGCACATTCGACCTATATTTGTCTGTTTGTGCGAAACCGGACGGCGGGAACTCGATTCGACGCGGCGCATCTGGCCGCGGTGTTCGCGATCCTGGCATTCAGCACCACGCTCTCCGCCTGGATCGTTCCATCGGTAGGCGAACTGGCCTTGCCCGTGGTTCTCTATATCTGCGCCATCACAACGATGGTTTGCGCGGCGATTCTGGCGCGATTCTCACGACCGTGGGTGGCGCTGGGGGCCGTTTTGTTTCTCATTTCGGATTCGCTGCTGGCCATTCACAAATTCAAGACGCCCGTGCCGCTGCGCGATTATCTGGTTTGGATCACTTATTATCTTGGGCAGTGTGGGATTGCGCTCGGGTACCTGGACAGCGCCCAGTAGGCCGTTACGCTTTGCCGTCCAACACTGCCCGGATCGCCTTGCGCAGCACCAGCACATCGCGGCCGCCGATGAAATGCTGGCGGATCACCCCATCGGGACCGATGATCAGTATGTTGGGTATGGCGTGGACGCCGTAATTCCTATGCACATCCCGCTTGGAATCGAGCAGTACCGGCATCTGGTATTTGTTCTCGCTGATGAATTTCTTCACCGTGGATGCCTGTTCGTCGTTGACGCCATAAAACTGGACCGAATCGCCAAATTCCGCGCGCAGTTTTTCGATCGAAGGCAGCTCCGCGCGGCAGGGTCCGCACCAGGTCGCCCAAAAATCGAGAACCACCACCTTGCCCTGCAGGCCCGCCAGCGTCACCGGCTCTCCATCCAAGGTCTTGAGCGCGAAGTTGGCGGCGCGCTCGCCGGTCAGTAGCATGCGTTGTTCGCCCGGTAGGACCAGCATCTCCACCTCCTTCCAGTCCGGCTGCGGCGCGAACGCGAATTGCGAATCGTCGATTGCCTGGTTAATATCCAGCCTTTTTACTTTGGTCGAAACCTCCATCAAACCTTCCGCCGTTTTGCGTTGCTCCTTGGCGCGCACCACCAGGAAGCTTTGCTGGTCGATCCATAATTCGAAGTTGATTTTATCGTTCTGGCCGCGCACCAGGTAGCAGCGCACCTTCGCGCGGCCCATCTTGAAATCTTCTTCCTTGACGAGCACCGGGTTCTGCGCGGTTTTGGCCGTCATCAGGAAGTGGGTCAGCAGGGTGCCTTCCAAAATCCCATGCAGATCTTGAGGGGACGCATCGGCGCCCTCTTCCTCGTCGCTCGAATCCTCGAGTGACGCCGCCAAAACCTGGGTCCATTGTTTCCGGGATGCCAGGACGCGCCAGATGTTGTTGCCGTCGCTGACCACGATGGCATCGTTATTGGCCAGCTTGAATCGCGCGTAGTAGCGATTGCCCTTGGCCGCCAGTTCGCATTCCGAGGTGGCGCTGAACGACCGCGCGCCCCCATAGGCGGCTTCCTCCCGCTCCGCGACTATATGCACGGCCTTCAGAGAAGCATAGGCGGCGCGGGTTTTTTCGAGCACCTGCTCCGCGGTGAGGGTTTGAGCCGCGGCCGGCGCGGCCAGTATCGCGAGACAGACCAGATAGCGTGTCATTTTCTCCCTGTTCTTTCAAAACACAGAGCTCCATTGCGGTAGTCGATTGTCATTTTCATCTGCCACAGCACCGGCATGCCGAGAATTCCGGCGATGCCCACGCCCGACGCGTCTCCCAGGCCTTGCAGGCTGGTTGCCAGCAGATCCGAATTGTCCTGGCGGAAGCCTGCGAATACCAGCGACACTTTGCTGGCCCGGGAAAGGTTGTCCACGCGTCCCTGAAGGCCGCGCAACCCGGCATTGTAATCGCGCTGGACCTTGGTGGATTCCTGCGCAATCTCGTTATCGATCAGGTTCGTGGTCGATCCGGAATCGACCAGAAACAGTTGTGGCGAGCCTTGGTTCACGGAGGTTTGGACGGTGAGCATGTGGCCAAAACGAAGCATGCGCGAGAAACCCGCGGGCAGAGGATCGGATGAATCCACCGCCTCCTCGCCGGGCGGCCCATCGGGATTGGGCGTCAACAGCAATCGGCGTTTCTCAAAGTCGACGGTGACCTTGAACATGCGGAAGACATCCGCGCCGATCAGGCCATCGTAGTCCTCGGTCGCGGCCGCTTTGGAGGCTGCCACGGGGAAATCCGTGAACCGCAGATCGCCGATATCCACCGAAGCTGCCAGATACGCGAAAGCCTCCTGGGGTTTCTTGTCGCCGATACCGCGGACTTCGGTGCTCTCGTCGCTGAGAGACTCCAGTGCGGCTTTTTCAGCCGCTTTCGCCGAAATGGCGATGCCGGGGGCGCCCGTATCCAGCATCAGCCGCAGGGTGCGCGAATCGTTTATCCGCACGCGCAAACCAAGTCCGTGGGTGTACCGGCCCACGCCGATCGGCACTAACTCGATGTCATAGCTTTGGTAGGGGCTGGCCAGGCGCTGCAACGGGCGGCCGCCCGCGGTTTTCCCTATCGCGCCGCGGGCCCGCAGGCGCCGTGCTTCGCGGCTGGCGGGGTCGTAAATCGTGAACGCACGTTCCAGCGCGGCGATCTGTTCAGCGCCGTGCAAGGTGCCGGCCCACGCAGTGATGAGGCGGGGGTCGCCCGGCGCAGCGAGATAAGCCTGCTTGATGAGCGCATGACCGGTTTTGAATTTCGAAACGGCATAGTGGATGGATGCCAGGCCGCTCAAGGCATACGGATAGTGCGGGTCGATCTGACGAGCCTTGCGGAAATACGCCTCGGCCTTGGCCAGCTCGCCGTGGCGATACGCCGCCAGGCCGGCCGCCGTTTGGGCTTCGGCGGATTCCGGCGCATGCTGCAATCCATCCGCGGCGGCGCTGTAAGCTTCATGCGCACGGTACGCGCCGATCAGGGCGCGCACTTCGCCATAGTAACCAGGCCCCCAAGCCGGATCGTCGCGCAGTAACTTGGAGTAAAGCTCGGCGGCCCGATCGTAACGCGCCGCAAACAACTCTTTCTCGGCTTCTTGCGCGGCGGCGGGATCGGAAGGCGGCCGGGCCGCCCGCAAGGTGAGCGCCGCGAGCCATAGAATAGCGACGTAACGGGCCTTCATGTTTAGTAGACAAGTATCCCGCCATTGGCGGGATCAGTCAATAGTTAGCCAGCCAAGGCGCGTGGGCGCCTCAATTCCGTCAAATAACTGCCCACGCGCCGTTTTGCGGCGGTTACTTAGAAGTAAATTGCCGCTCCACCCACCCGATGGCGCCATCCGCGGCCAGCGCGATACATGCCGCGGGCACCGCGCCGGCCAGGATCTGCGTCGTATCCACCGACGCGATGCCGCGGAAGATGAACACGCCCAAGCCTCCACCGCCGATCGCCGCCGCGATGGTGGCGGTGCCGATGGTGGTCACGGTGGCCACGCGGATGCCTGCCAGGATGGTGTGCGCGGCCAGAGGCATCTCCACGCGCCACAGAAGCTGGCTGCCTGTCATCCCCATGGCCACGGCGGATTCGCGTACCGCGGCATCCACGCCCAGAATCCCCACCATCGTATTGCGCAGAATCGGCAGCAGCGCGTAGAGCACCAGCGCCACGATAGCCGTCCGCTTGCCGATGCCGCCGATCAGCGGCACGGGAATCAGAAAGCCGAACAACGCCAGACTGGGGATGGTCTGCATCACATTGGCGAATCCCACCACCCAAGGACGCCAGCGCGGCACGGCGCGCAATCAAAATGCCCGCGGGCACCGCGATTGCGATAGCGATGGCGAGCGAGACCAGCACCAGCGTCAGATGCTCGATGGTGAGTTGCCCGATTTCGCTTGCCAGACCGGAATTCATAGCGCTTCCGCTTTCCAATCGAGACATGCCAGGAAGGCCCGCGCTTCATCTCCCAATGCCTTCAAGAACTCCTGCGGTGCCGCCACCAACTCGAGCGACCCATCGCGCAGCAAGGCGATGCGGGTGGCGAGCATTAGCGCCTCGCGTACATCGTGCGTGACGAAGATGGCGGTCTTTCCCAAATCCCGCCGCAGCGCCAGGAACTGCTTCTGCAAATCGAGGCGCGTAACTGGATCCACCGCTCCGAAAGGCTCGTCGAAGAGCAGAACCGAAGGATCGGCCGCCAGCGCGCGCGCTACGCCTACGCGCTGGCGCTGCCCTCCGGATAGCTGCCGCGGATAGCGCGCCGCAAATTGCGTCCGGATCGAGGCCTACCTGGCCGAGCAGAGCTTTTACTCGCGCCTGGATGCGCGGCTCATCCCACCCTTCCAGACGCGGCACCAGGCCGACGTTTTCGGCAACCGTGTAATGCGGAAACAATCCGATGTCCTGAATGACATAGCCGATGCGGCGCTTCAATCGCACCTTATCCCAGGCGGTGGTGGCGATGCCATCCACCAACACTTCGCCGGCGCTGGGGAAGAGCAGGCCGTTCACCATCTTGAGCGCGGTGGTTTTGCCGGAGCCACTGCGGCCCAGCAGCACCAGCGTTTCACCGGCCTCGATCGGGAGCGTCAGGCTCTTCAGGATTTCGCGCGTTCCGATCCGGTAGGTCACGGCGCGGAACTCGACGATCGCGCTCACGCGATCAGCAGGCTCTCGGCGAAGGGCCACGCTTCGTCGAGCCATTGCGCCGCGCATTCGAAGCCCGCCGCCGAGGCCATTTCGCCGATCTCCGCGGCGTGGAACTTATGGCAGGATTCCGTCCAGATGGTTTCATCCTCGCGAAACTCGCATTCGAGATGGGCGGCGCGGATGAAGGCGGTCTGCGCCACCAGGGAGCGCAGATGCATTTCGATGCGGCGGTGGTGCGCGTTCCAGCGCGCCTCGTGCACGAAATGCTTCACCACGAAGTCGCCATCCAATTCGCGGTTGATGCGCGCCAGCAGATTCAGGTTGAAGGCCGCCGTGACGCCCGCTGGATCGTCGTAGGCCAGGATCATGCGGGCCAGGGGCTTGATCAGGTCCGTGCCCAGCAGCAGGGCGTCGCCTGGCATCAGGCAGGCGCGGATGTCGCGCAGAAAATCCTGCGCAGTGGCGCGCGTCGAAATTGCCGATGGTGCTGCCCAGGAACAGCACCAGCATCGGCTGACCGGGGCCTCTCCTGCAAACTGCCTCGCGCAGGCCGTTTAAGTACGTGTCTTCGATCGGATGAACTTCGGCGAAAGGCTTTCAGTTCCCGCGCGCATTGGGCCAGGGCGGAGGCCGAGATATCGATCGGATAGTAGGTCACCGCGCCCGTGCTCCATCAGCGACTCCAGAATCCAGCGCGTCTTTGAACCGCTGCCGCTGCCCAGCTCCGTGATGGTTGCGGGCACGCGCAGGTAGTCTGCCAATTCCGGCGCCAGGCGCCGGACCAGCCGCGCATCGGCGCGCGTGAGCCCATATTCCGGCAGCACGGTGATGGCTTCGAACAGGGCGGAGCCGACTTCATCGTAGAAGTACTCGCAGGGTAGCTGTTTCTGCCCAGGCTGGCTCAGGCCGTTACGCACGTCACGCGCAAAGCTATTGAGCACATCGGGTGCAAACATGATTATTGAACCTCTCCAAGCTCAATTCTCAACAAGGCGGAAAGTCGCGTAAATGTACGGATATGCCGGGCGGAACCAGTTGCGGAAACTAGGCCGCAACAGGCTGCGGGCGGTACGCGGCGAGCCGCCTTTCAGCACATAAGTGCTGGCCGTCGAAGAAATTCGCCGAATAGCCGGGATAGTAAGGGAAGGGCTCGAAGCCGGGGAACGGCTCGAAGCGCGTGTCCGTCCATTCCCACCCGTTGCCGACCATTTGCGAAACGCCTAATTCGTTTGGAGGCGAAGCCGTGACCGGCTCCGGATCCCAGCTTCGAAAATTCACATTTTCGTGCGCGAAACCCGGATCGCCGCCGTATGCCGCGCGATGGAATTGCGCTTCCGTGAGCAGCGATCGGCCCTTCCATCGGGCGTAAGCCCTGCGCCTGATCGTGCGACACATACACCGGCCAATCGAGCGGCAACTGGATGTCCTCAAACATGCCCCGATAGTACCATTCGCCGTCGTGGCAGATCCAGAAATGCGGCGCCGACGCGCCGGCCGTGACGAATTCCAGATACTCGCCGTTGGTGATTTTGTGCTGGCCGACCGCAAAGGCGGCGACTGCCACCTCATGCTGGTCGAATTCGTTGTCCCAACCGAACCCGTCGCTATGTTTGCGGCCCAGCGTAGCGGCGCCCGCGGGGATGTCCACCATGCGGTCCTGCGGCGTGGGTCCGGCCGGCGCTACGGAAAACTGCGGCGGCGGCCTTTTGTTCGAACGGCAAGTGATGCAGCATGTAGGCGAATGTTTCGGCGTGCATCAGGCGATGCTCGATGGCCACGTGCATCAGTTCCTCGGGCGCGTAGGCCAGCGCTGCATCCAGTTCGCCGCGGACGCGCGCATTGTAATCGCGCACTACGGCTTCGGCGGGCCAGTCCGACGGCCGGTCCGTGGGCAGATCGCTCGAATCCGGATCGATGCCGAACGAAAACAAATGGTCCAAGCTCGGATCGAAAGCGGGCTTATCCAGAGCGCGCCCCAGCAGGTTCCAGTCGAACGCTTCCAGATGACCCAGATAAAAGACGATGCGATGCCGCTCCGGGATCGGACGTTCGTAAAGCGCATCTGGATGCACCAGATCGAAGAGGCTGTCGGTCTGTGCGCGCGCTTGCGAGAGAGCTTGAGACAGTTCCGCGTTCGGTATCATACAGGCTAACCAGTTTAGCAAAAGAGCGGAAAGCCGCTAAAGCAAGGGGGAAGCGGTTGAGAGCGGAAACTCACATTCCTCCAACATGGTATTCTGGCAGGACCTTTATGCGGTCGACCCGGGTTTGCGCCATTTTTGTTGCAGCAGTCCTGCCGAACGCCTTTGCCGCGCAGGTAACCTTGACCACAAACGTTCAGCCCGCCGGCGCGGGGACCGTGAATGGAGCGGGAGCCTATGCCGTGGGGGCGCGTGTCCAGGTGAGAGCGAACCCGGCCGATGGCTACTATTTCGTGAATTTCAGCGGCGGCCTGGCGGGTGCGCTCAATCCCCAGATTTTGTTTGTGAATGCGAATACCACGGTGACCGCCAATTTCGCGCCGGTGGCCGCGGAACCTTTGCTGCTCGCCTCCACGGGCACCCGCACGCCGGGTCCCGGCCCCCACCAGCTTACATTGGATCTCCGCCTGACCGATACCATCGCGTATGGCCCGGCGAGACATTCGCGAATCACGTCCGTCGGTTCGATTGCGACGATTGCGGGCAGCGGCACGGTTTCCGTTGCCAGCGGCATCCCCATGCCCGCCGGAACTCTGAAGAGCGGCCAGACCGGCTCCGGTTCCGTGGTATTCAACTGGCCATCCAGCGTCCAGGAAGTGCAACTTACCGTGAATTTTTCCGCCAACGGCGGCCAGTACCAGGGATCCACCACGCTGGATGTTTTGTACACGAACCGGATTCAACATATTGTTTTTTTCGTGAAGGAGAACCGCTCGTTTGACAACTATTTCGGTAAATTTCCGCGAGCCGCGGGAGCCATCACCGGGGTGACTTCAACAGGACAGACCGTGCCGTTATTGCCCGACCCAGACATCGAGCCGAGCGATCTTTGCCATGATGAGCCCTGCGCCCTCACGGCCATGGATAACGGAAAGATGGACCAGTTCGACATCATGCAGGGCGTACCGGGCGAGACAGTCCCGGTAACGCCGAACCTGCGCAGCTACGTGCAGTTCGACCAGAGCACCATCCCCAATTATTGGGCCTACGCCAGCACCTACACTCTCGCCGATCATATGTTCTCTTCCATGTGGGGGCCCAGCTTTCCGAATCATCTGTATACTATCGCGGCGCAAAACGGCGGTGTGATCGGCGATCCGGATTCCGCCGGAGTGCAACTTTTGCCGGCCTGGGGGTGCGATTCTCCTTCGGGCACCACGGTATCCATACTGTCGGCCGACTTGCAAACCACGACTACGGCGTACCCGTGCTTCGAGTTCACGACATTGGGCGACCGCATCGATGAAGCTCAGAGTTCCAACGCGGCTCTTACATGGAAATACTATGCGCCCAGCCAGGGGCAGTCGGGTTATGAATGGAACGCTTACGACACAATCAATCACATACGGTATGGTCCCGATTGGAAAGTGAACATTGTGCCCGAAACGCAGTTTGTGACAGACGCCATGAATGGCAACCTCGCATCGGTCAACTGGGTGATCACCCCCGAGAATATCAGCGACCATCCACCCGCTAGCGTATGCGCCGGCGAGAACGATTCGGTTTCGAAAATCAACGCCGTAATGCAGGGGCCGCAATGGGGTTCCACGGCAATGTTTCTGTTCTGGGACGATTTCGGGGGATATTACGATCATCTGCCTGCGCCCCAGATCTATACATACGGCTTAGGTCCGCGGGTGCCATTGCTGATCATTTCGCCCTATGCGAAACCGGCATATGTCTCGCCGACCATTTACAGCGCCGCGTCATTGTTGAGCTTCGCGGAGAACGTGTTCGGCCTCCCGCCGCTTCTCGATACCGATACACTGGCGAACAACGTGGCGGATAGTTTCGATTTCGCGCAGAATCCCGTAGCGCCGCTGATTCTTCAGACGCGCACTTGCTCCGTGATGCCGGTTTCCTGCCCAAACGACAACGCGCAGGTGGGTGTACCGTACTCTTCTTCATTGTCGGTAAACGGTGGTGCGCCGCCGTACTCCTTTTACTGGTTCCCTTATAGTGCCGGAACTCCGCCGCCCGGGCTGACGCTGAACAGTTCAACAGGCGCCATTACAGGCACGCCCACGGCTAGCGGCAATCTCACGTATACAGTGGAGGCGGTGGATTCGACGGGCTTCCCGGGAGCTGCCACTTGCGTGATGACTGTGGCTCCCGCGGCGCATTAGCAGCACATGCCATGGTATTCTGGCAGACATTCATGCACCTCACTGTGGTTGGCCGGATTGTAATTAATATTTTCGTTTTAACGGGCGCCCTGGCTGCCCAGGTCACTTTGACCACAAATGTTCAGCCCGCCGGCGCGGGGACCGTGAATGGAGCGGGGACCTACAATCAAGGGGCGCGTGTCCAGGTGCGAGCGAACCCGGCCGATGGCTACTATTTCGTGAATTTCAGCGGCGGCCTGGCGGGTGCGCTCAATCCGCAGATTTTGTTTGTGAATGCGAATACCACGGTGACCGCCAATTTCGCGCCGGTGGCCGCGGAACCGCTGCTGCTCGCCTCCACGGGCACCCGCACGCCGGGTCCCGGCCCCCACCAGCTTACATTGGATCTCCGTCTGACCGATACCATCGCGTATGGCCCGGCGAGACATTCGCGAATCACGTCCGTCGGTTCGATTGCGACGATTGCGGGCAGCGGCACGGTTTCCGTTGCCAGCGGCATCCCCATGCCCGCCGGAACTCTGAAGAGCGGCCAGACCGGCTCCGGTTCCGTGGTATTCAACTGGCCATCCAATGTCCAGGAAGTGCAGCTTACCGTGAATTTTTCCGCCAACGGCGGCCAGTACCAGGGATCCACCACGCTGGATGTTTTGTACACGAACCGGATTCAACATATTGTTTTTTTCGTGAAGGAGAACCGCTCGTTTGACGACTATTTCGGAAAGTTCCCAGGAGCCGCGGGGGCCACCACCGGGGTGACCTCAACGGGACAGACCGTGCCGTTGTTGCCCGACCCCGACATCGAGCCGAGCGACCTTTGCCATGAGGAATCTTGCGCTCTCACGGCCATCGATAACGGGAAAATGGACCAGTTCGATATCATGGCGCCGCCGGGACCCGCAATCCCGGTGACTCCAAACCTGCGCAGTTATGTGCAGTTCGACCAGAGCACCATACCCAATTATTGGGCCTACGCCAGCACGTACACACTCGCCGATCACATGTTCTCTTCCATGTGGGGGCCCAGCTTTCCCAATCACCTGTTTACCATCGCTGCGCAAAACGGCGGTGTGATCGGCGATCCGGATATACCCTCTTCGAGCGGCTTCCACGGATCGGGAAGCTACGACTGGGGCTGCGACGCATCGCCGGATACCTCCGTCCTGATCCTGTCGGGCAACTTCGGAACCACGACAACCGCATTCCCGTGCTTCGAGTTCACGACATTGGGCGACCGCATTGACGAAGCTCAGGCTTCCAACTCCACGCTCACATGGAAGTACTACTCACCGAGCGGGGGTGAAGCGGGCTACGAATGGAATGCCTATGACGCGATCAATCACATCCGGTACGGTCCCGATTGGAACGTGAACATTGTTCCGGAAACGCAGTTTGTGACAGACGCACTGAACGGCAATCTGGCGTCCGTCAACTGGGTGGTCACCCCCGACGATATCAGCGATCACCCCCCCAATAGCGTATGTGCCGGCGAAAACGATTCCGTCTCAAAGATTAATGCCGTCATGCAGGGGCCGCAGTGGGGCTCGACGGCCATGTTTCTGTTTTGGGACGATTTCGGTGGATATTACGATCACCTGCCGCCCCCACAGATCTATATATACGGCTTAGGTCCGCGAGTGCCGTTGGTGATCATTTCGCCTTATGCGAAACCGGCGAATGTTTCCTCCACGGTTTATAGCGCCGCGTCCCTGTTGAGCTTCGCGGAGAACGTTTTCGGGCTGCCGCCGCTTCTCGCGACCGATACTTTGGCCAACAACGCGGCGGACAGTTTCGATTTCACCGAGGATCCCGTACCGCCGCTGATCCTTCAGCCACGCACCTGCTCCGTGATGCCTGTCTCCTGCGGCACGAGCAGCGCGCAAGTAGGGGCGCCGTACCTTTCATCATTAACTGTAAAGGGCGGTGTGGCGCCGTACAGCTTCTACTGGTTTCCCTTCACTGCCGGATCTCCGCCGCCCGGGCTTACGCTTAACGGTTCCACGGGCGCGATTAGCGGCACACCAACGACCAGCGGAAATGTTACATTCACCGTGGAAGCCGTGGACTCCACCGGTTTCCCTGGCGCGGCCAATTGCGTTCTCGATGTTGCTCCGGCAGCCCCATAAACGGCTTGGAACATTCTGCCACGTCAAGCCGGTGGCAGGATGGGGCTGAGGCAGCCGGGTGCGATTCAGGCCAATTCCCCTGACGATTTGCGAAAAGTCCGAGACAATCCCCATTGACAGATGGGTGGTGGGTGGAGCATACTGGCATGACGCTGGAAAACTCATGAGGGAGAAATCCGCGGGTGCTCCGGCGATTTCGCAATTCCACAATGGAGGAACTAAGAACCAAATGACGAAAATTCGTATGTTTGCATTTGCCGCCTTGGCGGTAATCGTAGCGCTGGGCGTGGCCGGGCAAGCGTTCGCGGTAGACCCGCACTTTAAGGTCGTGACCGTCGGACCCGTGGCCGGGCATACCGACGTAGTGCCCGACGCGGCATCCAAGGTGCACCAGCTAATGACCAATATGGGCGTCGCTGCGCCGGCGGATGCAAGTGACCTACCCACGTGGCCCTGCTTTACGGGCGGCAGCGATCCCGATTGCTCCAGCATTACGGCTGGCGGTCTGGTCGTCGGCATTCCTTTTTATACCTGGTCGCTCTCGGGCTGCACCAGCAGCTCGGAAGCTTGCGGGCAAATCTTCTGGGCGTTTGAAACCGATGTACCCAGCACCACCGCCAAAATAGAGATCACACTGAATGTCACGCAAGGAAGCAATACGATCTACTCGACCGGATCTGCACCGATCGATGTCGGCGATAACCCGGGCAAGGGCTATATGGAGATCATTTCCGGTAACGTCGGGTTCGGTGTTGGCGACTGCGGCGCCGGCGTGACTTGCGTCGCTCCCGTGGCGGGCGCGGCGACTATCACCACGACCACCAAGATCGGTACCTCTACGGCCACCGGCAAAGCAGTTATCCTGCTCAGCGCAAGCGAGTAGCTACTTTACGTTTACGGCGATGTCCGCAGTACGCGGGCATCGCCTTTTTTCTGTTCGTCCTCATTTCCCACCCCCACCTCTCAGCCGCAGGCAAGCCCCCACCGACAGCACCCAATCCCGAAGCAACGACTGCTGACGGGGTCTTCTTGCCCGCTAATCGACGACGTTGAGCGTGACCGTAGTGGTCTGTGTGATGCCACCTCCGGCGCCCGTAATCGTAATGGTGTAGGTTGCTTTCGGCGCCTTTTGGCCAACCGTGACAGTCATGGTTGACTTGCCCGCGCCGGGTGCTGCGATCGTTACCGGTTTGAACTTCACGGATTCCGAGCTTCCCTGGCCCGAAGCGCTCAATGTAACCGCCGCGTCGAAGCTGCCGGAGATTTGGGAAGTCACCGTGTAAGTTACTTGGCCCAACGTGCCAACGCTCGCCGAAGAGGGCGATGCCGTGAGGTAGAAGGTAGTCGCCGTCCCTTTTACCGTCAACGCCACCGAGGTGCTCGCCGAGCCGCTGCTTGAGGTCCCGGTCACGATAATGGCGTAGGTGCCGGGGATTACGGTTGCGCCGACCGTGATTGTCATGGTCGCGGTTCCGGCCCCGGTAATCGAGGCGGGAGTGAAGCCTACAGTCACCCCGGTGGGCTGTCCGGTCGCGGTCAATCCAATGGCGGAGTCGAACTTGTCCGTCACCGTGCTGGTTATGGTGCTGGGCGCCGAGTTGCCCTGGTCCAGCGTGATTGATGCGGGAGATGCGGCAAGGCTGAAGCCGGGACCGACTTTTCCATTTAGCGTGTTGATGAGCGGCTCGCCCTTCGGGGTGCCCCAGCCGGTCGCCAGATCGTAGCCGATCGTAGCCACATAGCCATTGCTGCCGCTGGTGATGTCATGAAAGATGTTGTCGTAGGTCGAGCTCAGACCCGCGGAATAAATCGTGGGATTGATGAAGCCCAGCGTAGTACCGGTATTGGAGACTGACTGTTCGTTGGCGAGTGCCAGAAAGCCGGCCCACAGGGGCGCTGCAAAACTGGTCCCCCCGTAATCGTTGGCGGAACAGGTGGTTTGGTCGGCGCACACGTAATAGGTATAATTCGCGTTGGCCGATACGTCCGGGGCGTTGCGATAGGTCTGCGAGCAGACGGAGCATTGAGCGGCGGCGGCTACCTGCCAGGCGGGAATCTTAAACTTGTCCCCGGAAATACCGCCGCCACCGTTGGCCCATGCGGTTTCAGAAGCCCAGGGGCCGCCTGCGCTCTGCGTGACCAGGTCCGTCCCGCCGACCGAAACGAGAAGGGGTTCGTCGGCCGGGTATAAGGTGGAGTTCGGCCCCCATGCCCCGCTGTCGCCGGCCGCCTGGAATAGATTCTGGCCCTGCGCCGCGAATTCTTTGAAGTATGGGTTGTCGGTCGAGGGGTCTGGCGGTCCCCATCCCCACGATGAGCTCAATTGCGCGTTCAACGGACTGGCGGTCGCCATCGCGTTAAAGATGGCGGAATCGCTGGAACCCACGTACATGACCAGGCTGGAGAGGTTCGGGGCCATACCGAGCGCCTGCGTCATATCGATGGTCTGTTCGGTATCGTCGCACTTGTCCGCCGCCAGGCAACTGGTGCTTGTCCCGTCCGTCGAGACGAGCGTGACCGGGACTTTGAGCGTTTGACCCGCGTTGGTGTAGTACGTAGTGAGGTCGGCTAGATCGGTGCCGACGTACTCGAGTAACCCGAGCGACTGGCCGGCGCCGGTAAGAGCCGTTCCACCGTAGTATGCCGCCCGCATGTCGCTGCCGCAGAAAGACTGCTCAGGGCAGGAGCCGGTTGTGGCGGCGGGCTGCACACCCGGAGGTCTGCGCACCAATAGGGGCTGCGGGATGGAATAGTTGTCCAAGCCGGAGATATGCCAAAGCCGGACGGGCATGTCCGGCGTGGGCTCACGGTCCGCGGCGTAGAATGTGCGGTTCTCGGTGGGGTGCTGGTATAAGCCCATGGTCACATGCAGCGCTTCCTCGATATTAGCCACGGGCCCGGTCACATCCACATTCATGCGGTTGCGCGAAGTGCCCACTACCGCCAAACCGTGTGCATGCGCGAAACCAATCACCGCGTCATAGTCGCTCTGGCTGGGGCCAAACATCGCAGTGAACTCTTCCACGCTCAGGAACTTGCGGTAAGACGGGTTGGAAGGATCATAGAGTTTTTCAAGAAGGCCGTCCAATGCCGCCTCGTTGTTGAGCGGCAGCGCCAGAACGAGCCGCATAGGCTGCGTCGCAGGCATGCGCCCGATAGATTTAGCCTCCCCGCTGACTATCACATCGCGTACGTGACGCGTGAGCGGGGGCGGCGATTGCGCCTGGCAAAGTATATTGATGGCCGGTATCAGTCCGATTACGGCGAGTAAAGACGTTTCAAGTTTTCGAATCAAGATTCCTCCTTTAAGGAACTCGCGCAAAACGGGGCGTCCCGCGCCGCTTGGATCTGCGGAATTTCTGTCCTGTACGGCGGCGCGGCAAGGCGCGCCCCTTTTGCGCTTTTTTTTTGGAACTCTCGCCAGTATACACTAGCCGGCTGGCTCCGGATTTGTTACATCTTCATGAATTGGTCCACTTCCGCGCGGGTAGGGGCGGAAGCTTGCGCGCCCATACGCGTAACCGAAATTGCGGCGGCGGCGTTGGCGAACAGGACGGCGCGCCCGGCCGGCTGTCCTTCGGCGAGGGCCACCGCGAGCGCCGCGTTAAAGGTATCGCCTGCCGCCGTCGAATCGCGCGATTCCACCGCAAAAGCGGGCGAGTGAAAGCAGCCCATATCGCCCGAATAGTAAGAACCCTGGTCTCCCAGCTTCAAAACTACGGTGCGCGGACCCAGATGGCGCAAGGCTGCGGCCAGATCCGGCGCCTCCTCGCGAGAGACGCGCGCGGGCGGACGGCCCAGCAGCATCAGCGCCTCGCTTTCGTTGGGAGTCAGGATATCCACGCGCGCGAGCAATTCGGAGGGCAATGGCTGCGCCGGCGCCGGATCGAGCATGGTGCGCGCGCCTTCTTCGCGCGCGAGAGCCAGGGCCGCCCCTACGGTAGCGAGCGGAGTCTCCAATTGGAACAGCGCCAAACTCGCGCCGCGAAAGACTTTGCGCATGGCTTCCACATCCGCCGCAGCCAGCGCATGATTGGCGCCCGATGCCACCACTATTGAATTCTGGCCCTGCAGGTCCACCCAGATCAGGGCCACGCCGGTGGGCTGCGACTTGGTGGCGTTGACGGCGCTGACATCCACGCCGGCCGCCGCCAGGCTGGCCTTCAAGTGATCGGCGAACACGTCGTACCCAACGCGCCCGATCATGCGCACAACGACCGCGCCGGCCCCCAGTTTGCCTGCCGCGCAGGCTTGGTTCGCGCCCTTGCCGCCTGGAATCAGCTTAAAATCCCGGCCCAGCACCGTCTCGCCGGGCGCCGGCAGCCGATCCACGGATACCACGAAATCCATGTTCAGACTGCCAACCACCACCAATGCGGGCATTACTTATCCAACCTCTTGAGGAACACGCGCTATCTGCCAAGGTCAATGCCTAGTTTCTTCAGTTCTTCGGAGTAGTATTTCCGGTGCAATAGATCCCACTCCTCGCTGCCCTCGGGAATCTCGCGCTTCTGCGACCGGATCTTCGTCCGCGCGACCCGGTCCACTTTTTCTTCAGCCGTCAGAACCTCGGTAATGTCGCGCACGATTTCGAGGCGCACTTCGTTGAGGTCCTTTTTCACGCGGACCTCGCGCGTCTTGCGCAGCGCCACGATGATCTTGTGCGACATGTCGTTGATTTTGTCGCGAGACAGCTTCATCTGGTCGTGCGTATCGCGCCCAGAGGCCCGGATCACCTTGCGTTCCGCGATCATGGTGTTCTTGACCTTGCGGAACATTTCCTGGTAGCTGACGCCTTCCCGGCGCATCCAATCGGCGTATTGCTGGAGGATTTCGCGCACTTCGTCGTTCAGGCGGTCCTCTACCGCCAACTCTTCGGTGATAAT
Source organism: Bryobacterales bacterium (assembly GCA_963795925.1). Lineage (GTDB taxonomy): Bacteria > Acidobacteriota > Terriglobia > Bryobacterales > Bryobacteraceae > Bog-159. Next base: position 141,003 of record CAWCJP010000005.1, read on the forward strand.
GCTGGCGACGATCTCCGCGACGGCCTGCGGATTGTTTGTCTCAATCGCAGCAGGGGTCAGCTTCTTGACCAATTGACGGGAGAGATAGGCGATGAATTCCCTGGGAAGCAACATCCTGTATGTCTATGCCGGTCGAATCTTGTAGTTTAACAGATTCTGAATTGAGTCCAGCGCCGCGGCCACAATCCTGGCTGCCGAGGCTTTGCCCTTGAGATCGTGGCCCGCGCCCTCGATGGCGTGGAGTTGATGCGGCGCGGGGATGAGATCCAGGGCGGCGCGCATCTCGTCGATGGAACCGAACGGGTCGCGCGTGCCGTGCATAAACACCGCCGGTGTCGAAAGCTGCGGGAAGTGCGCGGTGCGCAGATTCTCGGGGCGGCCCGGCAGATGCAGCGGATAAGACAACAGCAGCAGCGCGCCGGCTACATCCGGCTGTTCCGCAGCCAGCATGGTGGATTGCCGGCCGCCGTAGGAATGGCCCCCCAGAAATACTTTGCCGGGGAGGCGGCCGCGCATAAGGAGCGTGGCGCGCGCCAGGCCGGCCCGATCCTGCGGCGCGATCGAGGGGTAAGGCGATCCGTGAGGACGCGCCTGCCGGAATGGTAAGTCGCAACGGAGAACAGTTATCCCCGCGGCGGCGAACCCATCCGCCACAGCAATCAGCAGGGGCGCGTTGGCGTTCGATCCGGCGCCGTGCGTTAATACCAGGCCGTCGCCCAAAGGGGCGTCGGGCGTGTGCAGATATCCGCGGACGGCGGGGGCGCCGGCGGAATCTTCGAATGGTGTGACGGAGGTCATAGATATACGCTAACGCAGCGAAAAGTGCAAAATGGTAAGGTGCACGCCGCCAAATTCCGCATCGGCCTCATCCAGATGGCCTGCGCCGTGGATCCCAACGAAAACCTCGCCAAAGCCGAATGGCGCATCCGCGAGGCCGCCGGACGGGGCGCGCAGATCGTTTGTCTGCAGGAGCTGTTCCGCTCGCGGTATTTCTGCCGCGAAGAAAACGCCGGGCTGTTCGACTTGGCCGAGTCCATACCGGGGCCATCCACCTATGCGCTTTGCCGGCTGGCGGGCGAACTGGAGGTGGTGATCATCGCCTCGCTGTTTGAGCGGCGCACCGCCGGCGTCTATCACAACACAGCCGCCATCATCGACGCCGATGGCTCGCTACTGGGCATCTATCGCAAGATGCACATCCCCGACGATCCACTCTACTTCGAGAAGTTCTACTTCACACCCGGCGACTTGGGCTTTCGCAGTTTCGATACGCGCTACGCCCGCGTGGCCGCGCTGGTGTGCTGGGACCAGTGGTATCCGGAAGCCGCGCGGCTCGCGGCCCTCACTGGCGCGCAGGTGCTATTCTACCCGACGGCCATCGGCTGGCATCCCGCCGAGAAGGCCGAATACGGCGCGGCGCAGCACGATGCCTGGCGCACGATACAGCGCGCACACGCGATTGCCAACGGTGTCTACGTGGCGGCTGTGAACCGGGTGGGCTACGAAGGCCCGCCGGAACACGGCCTGGAATTCTGGGGTGCTTCGTTCGTAGCCGATCCATTCGGCCAGTTGGTCGTGGAAGCCTCGCACGGCAGCGAAGAGATCCTGATCGCGGAATGCGACCCGCGCCGCATCGAAGATGTGCGCCGCAACTGGCCCTTCCTGCGCGACCGGCGGATTGACGCGTACAGCGGCATTACGCAGCGTGTAATCGACTGATGTTGAAAGCGACGCACACGCCGCACACGCTGGGCTTCCGCATGCCGGCCGAATGGGAGCCGCATGCGGCTACCTGGATCGCCTGGCCGCACAATCGCGACGACTGGCCGGGCCGCTTCGCGCCCATCCCGTGGGTATACGCCGAAATTGTGCGCAAGCTGGCGCGCGTGGAGCGTGTCCGCATTCTGGTCGAGGACCGCGCAAGCGAAGAGGCCGCGCGCCGCATTTTGCGCAAGGCTGACGCCAACCTGGCAGCGGTCGAATTCTTCCATGCGCCGACCGATCGCGTGTGGACGCGCGATTACGGTCCCCTGTTCGTCAAGAATCGCGCGGGTGAGATCGCCCTCACTAACTGGCGCTTCAACGGTTGGGCCAAATACGACGATTGGAAAAACGATGCCGCGATTCCCGCCGCGCTGGCGGCCGCGCTAAAGCTGCGCGCGTGGGACGCCGGCCTGGTGCTCGAAGGCGGCAGCATCGACGTGAACGGCCGTGGGCTGATGCTTACCACGGAAGAATGCCTGCTCAGCCCCGTGCAGGCGCGCAATCCACAGCTCGACCGCCGTCAGATCGAGCAAGCGTTCCGCGAATATCTGGGAGTGCGCCGGGTGGTCTGGCTGCGCAATGGCATCGCGGGTGACGATACGCACGGCCACGTGGACGACCTGGCCCGCTTCGTGAATGCGGATACGGTGGTGATCGCCTCCGTACCGGACCGCTCCGACCCGAATTATGAGCCGCTGCGCGAAAACCTGACCCTGCTGCGTAAGCAGCCGTTGCGCGTGGTGAAGCTGCCGATGCCCGCGCCGCTGGTCTTTGGCGGGCGGCGGCTGCCCGCCAGCTACGCTAATTTTTACATCGCCAACGGGCTGGTGCTGGCGCCCACATTCAACGATCCTAACGACCGGGTGGCCCTGAATACGCTGGCGCGCGTGTTTCCGGATCGCGAAGTGACCGGAATTCATGCGGTGGAGCTGGTGTGGGGACTGGGCGCGCTGCATTGTATGACACAGCAGCAACCGGCTTGAACCGCCTATGTTAATCTGATCCTTAATACACATGCCCCTCACTCGTGTCAAAGGCCAACTGATGAGCGCCTCGGAAATCGACCGCACGCTGGTGCGGCTGGCGCACGAGATCCTGGAGAAAAATACCGATCTGGAAAAGCTGGCGTTCATCGGCATTCGCCGCCGGGGCGTACCGCTGGCGCAGCGCCTGGCACGCAAGATCGAATCGCTTGAACAACGCCCTATCCCGGTCGGCATTCTCGACATCAATCTCTACCGCGACGATCTGACGACCGTGGATATCAAGCCGGTGGTCAGCGCCACTGAAATCCAATTCTCCGTGCAGGGCAAAGATATCATCCTGATGGACGACGTGCTTGTACACCGGCCGCACCATCCGGGCCGCGCTCGACGCGCTGTTCGATCACGGCCGGCCGGCGCGCGTACACCTGCTGGTGCTGATCGATCGCGGCCACCGCGAGCTGCCCATCGAAGCGCAGTTCATCGGCCGGATGGTGCAGACTACCGCCGATGAAATCATCGAAGTGAAATTCCAGGAGATCGACGAGATGGAAAAGGTGCTGCTCGTCGAAAGAGCCGCGAGCGAAGCCGTTTAAACCATGCCGGCAGGACTGCTCGGAATCGAAGAACTCGATCGCGCCGAGATCGAAGCTATCCTGGAACGCGCGAAACACTTTCAGCCCGTTCAACACGAACCGCAGAAAAAGCTGGACACGCTGCGCGGGAAGATGATCGTGAATCTCTTCTTCGAAGCGTCCACCCGCACGCGCACCAGTTTCGAGATCGCCGCCAAGCGGCTGGGCGCGGACGCCATCTCCATCGCGGCTTCCGGCTCCAGCGTCTCGAAAGGCGAATCGCTGGTGGATACGCTGAACACACTGGCGGCCATGCGCCCGAACGCTATCGTGATGCGGCATGCGGCCTCCGGCGCGCCGCACTTTCTGGCGCGCCACCTGGCCATGCCGATCATCAACGCGGGCGACGGCACGCATGAGCATCCTACGCAGGCACTGCTGGACGCGCGCACCATCCTCGACCGGCGCGCCCCGCCTGGAAGGCTTGCGCGTGGCCATCATCGGCGACATCGCCCACAGCCGCGTGGCGCGCTCCAACGTCTATCTGCTTTCGAAGTTCGGCGCGGAGATCGTGCTGTGCGGCCCGGCTTCGCTGCTGCCGCGCGAACTCGCCCGGATCGCGCCGGGCGTCACGCTCACCAACGACATTCGAGAGGCGATTCTCGGCGCGGATGTCATCATGATGCTGCGCGTGCAACTGGAGCGCCAGCATGAAGCCGCATTCCCCTCCAGCGAATATTTCCAGTTCTACGGGTTGACGCTGGAGCACCTGGCGCTGGCCCATCCGGACGCCATCGTGATGCATCCCGGTCCGATCAACCGCGGGCGCGAGCTGTCGTCGGAAGTTGCGGATTCCCAGCGCTCCGTGATTCTCAACCAGGTGGAGAACGGCGTCGCCGTGCGCATGGCGGTGCTGGAACGGGTGATCGGTTAGATGCCACAACTTCTCATCAAGAATGGACGCGTTATCGATCCGGCTTCGGGCACCGACAGCCACGCAGACGTTCTGATTCGGGACGGCCTCATCGCGGCTGTAGGCGCAGGCATTGACGTGCGGGCGCGCGGGACGCGGAGATCTTCGACGCCACAGGCTTGATCGTGGCGCCCGGCTTCATCGACATGCACGTTCATCTGCGGGAGCCCGGCATCGAGCACGCCGAGACCATCGAGACAGGGGCGCGCGCCGCGGCCGCCGGCGGATTCACGTCGATCTGCTGCATGCCGAACACCATGCCGGTGAACGACAGCGCCACGGTAACCAGCTACATCGTGGAGCGCGCGCGCAAGTTCGCCGTCGCCAACGTGTTTCCTATCGGCGCCATCACCAAGAACAGCGCGGGCGAGGAACTGTCGGCCATCGGCTCCATGAAGGCCGCCGGCATAGTGGCTATTTCGGACGATGGCCGCCCGGTGATGAATGCGCGCGTGATGCGCCGCGCCATGGAGTTCGCGCGGGCTTTCGACCTGCCGGTGATCGATCATTGCGAGGATCTGAACCTGAGCGCCGGCGGCGACATGCATGAGGGCTTTGAATCCGTGCGGCTGGGGCTGCGCGGCATCCCGGCGAGCTCCGAAGACGTGATGGTGGCGCGCGATATTCTGCTGGCGCAGCTCACCGGGCGCGCGCTTTCACGTGGCGCACATCTCTACGCGCAACGCCATGGCCATGGTGGCCTACGCCAAACAGCGCGGCCTGCGCGGTCACCTGTGAAGCCACCCCGCACCACTTCGCCCTGACCGAGGCGCAAATGCGGCCCTATGACAGCAATTACAAGATGAAGCCGCCGCTGCGCACGGGTTGCGATGCGGGCGCGCTGGTCGATGGCATCGTCTCCGGTACGGTCGACGCGATCGCCACCGATCATGCGCCGCACCCCGGCAGCGAGAAGATGCAGGAATTTGAGCGATGCCCATTCGGCATTATCGGCCTCGAGACAGCGTTGGGGCTGGCGCTGGAGCACCTGGTCCACACGGGCAAGATTTCGCTGGAGCGGCTGGTGGCGCTTTTTACTACCGGGCCAGCCGGAGTGCTGCGCCTGGATCGCGGGACGGCTGGCGGTGGGCGCGGCGGGTGACGTGACCATCTTCAGCACGGATCTGGAGTGGACCTACGACGTGAATCAGTCGTTTTCGAAAAGCCGCAATTCTCCGTTCGACGGGCATGTGTTCCGGGGGGGGGCGGTCGGGACGGTAGTGGGGGGCGCGGTGGTGTGGCGGCGGGAATAGCGGCCAATCAAAATGAAGTGATGCTCTCCGCCAGGACTCTCAAAGATTATTATTGGCCGCCGATGAACCGTCATGGGCCGCTGGCAAGCGGCCCACAAGAGACGATGAAAACGTGCTAGATGGGTAAAAGGTGCAGACAGGGTCGATGCGTCTGGGGAAACCCGATGATGAACCTGACCCGGGTTGCTCTATTGAACAAGAGATTGAGCCAACGAGCCCCAAAACAACATGACTCCCTAAGCGGCAGCCGTGCACCGAAAGGAGCAGGCGATGATTGCAGCGGTGGTGGAGAAGGGCGCTGGCATTGACGTACACAAGAAGTTCCTGAAAGTATGTGTGATGATCGGTCCCTGAGCGAAGAGCCAAGGTCTGAGACTCGCAGGGCAGAGTGCACGAATAGTGCATTGGAGGAACTCAGGCAGTGGCTGAAGGCGGAAGGTATAACGCACGTAGTAATGGAAAGCACTGGGCCGTAGCTGGGTGCAGGTGTTCAACATCCTGGAACAGGATGTGAAGGTGATATTGGCCAACCCGGAACAGGTGAAGAACCGGAAAGGGCACAAGACGGATGCGCGAGATACTTGGTGGTTAGCGCATCTGCTGCGGCACGGAATGGTTCGGGCAAGTTTCATTCCGGAAAAGGTCACGCGAAACTTACGGGAACTGACGCGGCGGCGGAAGAAGTTGATCGAACAGGCTGCCAGCGAAAGGAATCGCGTACAAAAGCAACTGGAGTACGGGAACGTGAAATTGGGCAATGAACTGAGCGATGTCTTCGGTCTGAGTGGGCAAATGATGGAATCAGGGAGGAACCATCGCCTTGAACTGGAACTTCATGTTGCCGAGGTCGAACAGCAGAAGAGTTCCTGAACAGGCCGCGTCCTGTCCGTTCATACGCTCCTTCCAGACTTGCCCTGGCGCTACGACACCCGGCAGTTGGGGTTCGGCACCTTGTACGTCTTGTTTCGTGACTGCAGGCTTCGCAGCAAACGCAGCGTGGGGTTCTGGGCGAGCAGTATGTTCCGCGGGACGTATACCTGAATCGAGTGCGATGCGATCTGGCCATCGGGCATGTAGACTTCGTTGGCTTGGCACCCATTCGCGGCAGGTGTAACAGCCCCTGTATCCCCAATTGCCGAGGCTGGAGATCCGGCTGCTGGTGGCGTCACCGCGGCCGGCGCGGCGGTAGGTGTAGCAGCCCCTGTATTCCCGGTTGTCGAGGCCGGAGGTCCGGCTACGGGTGGTGTCACCTGGCCGCAAAGAGCATAGCAGAGGACACCTACGACTAGGATCGACCGATAGCCGGCGCGCACGTTCTTACCTCGATTCCGCCTTTGCGTCTGGGTGGGTTCTTTGAGTTATATTGGGTTTCCGTCTTTGCATACCAGCTTTGAGTAACATCCAGGATTTCGATTTTGGGCTTTCGGGCTCCGAGTATTGTACATCCAGAACCGTTGGCTCCGCCGGACTAATTAATCGACCTTAATGTCGCCGCCGGCCGGGCCAGACTTGCAGTTGTCTTCGCCTTCTTGAAGGGTGTGTTGGACTAGCTCAAAACTGAAGGGTGGATAATATCGGCGCGAGCGCGAGTTACTGCAGCACCTGAAAGGCTACGTTGCTCGATAGCGTACCAGCGGGCGTGACGACCTGGACGCTGCCGCTTGTCGCGCCCGACGGAACCGTCACCGTGATGGCGGTGGGCGAGACTGCGCTGAGTTCGGCCGGCGTGCCGTTAAAGGTGACGCTGGTCGCACCGGTGAGATCCGTTCCGAGGATCTTCACTTGCGCCCCTGCTTGACCAAAGGCAGGGAGCGGCTGCACGAAGGGGCTTAGGCCCATCGAAAGGCGAAAAACGGTGCCTTGGTCGTGGGTCCCGCCGCCGCCGGTTGTCCCGTAGAAATCCCCATCAGTACCTTGAACCAGGTTGCCGGGGCCACGTTCGTCGGCGTAGGCGAAGCTGTGCACGATTGCCAGCGTGCCTGAAGGGGTCATTTGAAAAATCGTTCCTCCGGTACCGGGTGGTCCAAACTGAGTGGTCCCGTAGAGGTTCCCGTCGGTCCCTTGAACCAACCCGCTCGGCGCATACGCGCCCTTGCTGTCAAAGGTGTGCAGCGTGGTCAGTGTGCCAGCGGGGGTTATTTGGAAGATGGTGCCCGAAGCGCCCATCTCGGAAGATGAGGTTGTCCCGTAGAGGTTCCCGGCGGTGGCTTGAATCAGCCCGACCGGAATGGAGCCCTGAGCGTTATTGAAGCTGTACAAGGTCTTGAGATCTCCGCTAAAGTTAATGCTGTAGACTGTGCCTTCTCCGTACACTCCGCCCGCAGATGTGGTTCCGTAAAGCGTCCCATTGGCAGCTTGCACCAGCCCGGTGGTGGGGGCGGCGCCATCAGGCCCGCTGAAGATATGCAGGATGCTTAGGTTCCCGCTGGGAGTCACGTTGAAAATCGTGCCGTCGTTATTCGGGCCTCCTCCACTGGTTACCCCGAAAATCATCCCGTTGGAGATCTGGATCAACTGGCCGTGGGGGAATGCGCCGTCGGAGAAGTTGAAGTTGTGCAGAGTCGTCACCGCTCCGCCGGGATCGATTACGAAGATAATCCCGTAGCCATTGGTCCCGCCGCCTGCGGTTGTGCCGTAGAGCTTGCCGTCGAGGGTGGCTTAAAAGCCCACCCTCCGGCCCGTTGCCGTTGGGCCCGGTAAAGGCGATCAGGGTTTTCAACTGGCCCTGCGGGTTCACCGCGAAGACAGTACCCCAGCCATGGCCGCCCTCAGGCGCCGTCCCATAGAAATCTCCGTCGATGCCCTGTTCCAGTGGGGCATAAGCGCTCGCCCCCTGATATGGATGGAAACTCGCAAGGGTGGTGAAGGTCTGCGAGTGCGCGGCGATCCCCGTCATTGCACTGAGCAGGACTAGTGCGCGGGCCCGTTTCCAGCTCGACATGATGTACCGTGGCATTGAGCGATCCCCCACGGTGATTCTACACCCACGTGCGTTCGCGGATTTACTCTCGAAACGAAACCGGTTCTAGTACGCGCTTCGAGGTTGCTGCGCCTCAATCTCGAAAAGCACGCTTGATGCTTGTTTTCGCAACCTCGTTGGCATAAGCTTAGTCTACGGAGGATGGCAAGTGAGATTCCTGACAACGTTAGCCTGTTTATCGGTGTTCGCTGCGGCGCAGGCCGGGCTCGCCCGCGCTCAATCGGAAGCCTGCGCGGTGCCCCCCTTCGAGCTGAAGATGGCCCCCACCAGCCAATCCGATACGGGCGAGGGCCTGCTCTTCACCAGTTTCTTCAAGGGTGACGGCGTCAATCGCAGCATCGCCGACACCAACCAGGCCGGCGCCACTCAGTGGGCTTACTGCTCGAAGAACAACTTGTTCATGACCCGCTGGGTGCCCGGCGGAACCATCCTCGCGATTACCAACGCCAATTACACCGACTTCAAGTTCGGCGAGATGAACCTCAACGGGGAGTTTCTCAATTCCTATCCGGAAAGCAAGGCGAACAAGCAGCTCGCTAAGGCCGGACAGCCGAGTATCATCGATTTCAACCACGAAGCCATGCGGCTTCCCAACGGGTACACCGCGGCCATCGCGCACAACGAGATGCTATCCAGTTCGGAGCAGGGCGGAACTTCGCAGAACCCGGTGGACATCATGGGCGACGAGATTCTGGTAGTGGATACGAACTGGAACCTGGTGTGGAGTTGGAACGCTTTCGACTGGCTGCCGATCAGCCGGACGGCGATCCTGGGGGAAACCTGCGGCGCCTGCCCCTCGGACGGCCCGGACGATCACCCAGACAATATCGACCCGAATTGCTGCCCCCTCACCCTGGCTTCGGTTGCCAACGATTGGTTGCATGGCAATTCCCTGGCGTACGACTCGACCGATGGCAATCTCGTGATGTCGCTGCGCAGCCAGGATTGGGTGATCAAAATCGACTACGAAAATGGCGCCGGGGACGGCCATGTCATCTGGTATTTGGGTAACGGGGGCAATTTCAACATGGTGAATACGCCCAATATTCCGTCGCCCTGGTTCAGCCACCAGCACGATGTGGAGATCCAATCCACCGTCGTGCCGAAGCTCATCATGCTCTTCGACAACGGCAATACCCGCCACGCCACGGATTCTTCCGCGGATAGCCGCGGCCAGGTGATCTCGATCGACGAGACCAGCTTCACAGCGGACGTCTATATGAACGTCGATTTCACTTTCTATTCGCAAGCCTTCGGGACCGCGCAGTTACTCGACAATGGAAATTACTGGTTCCAGGCCGGCTGCGCCGTCTCCCCGAAGACCACTTATCCGTACCGCGCCTACGAGTATGTCTACGATCCGTCCACTTATAGCGGCACTCAGGTCTACTCGATTTGGTTCGGAGACACCGCCTATCGCTCGTTCCGCCTGACGAGCCTGACGGGCAGTTCCTTCTGATCGTCGCTATGGGGGCCGTCCTGGGTGATGACGGCGCCGCCGGACGACACCATGCTTCCATCGGGTTTCGACGAATGATACGCCTTTATGGGAGCAGCGCAAGGAGCCAGGTATCACCCAATTCGGGGCTCGAACTGAACCCGCCAAACATGACCACGATCTTGCCGGCGGGATCGTAATCCATACCGAAAGAGTACCGGTTGTGAGGTACGGTGGCGGGATGGATTTGTCTCCAGGTCGTTCCGTTCCACAGCCAGGAGTCGTTCAGAAAATTTCCCCAACTACCGGCAAAACCACCGAATAGCACAACCGCACCCAGGAGCGCGTCATGGGTCATTGAGGCCGATGAACGTGCGAGCGGAGATGCCGGCGGAAATTGCTGCGCCCGGGCGCTTCCATTCCAAGTCCACGTGTTGTTGAAATATGTTCCGACGCCACCATGGAAAACCACGCCACCAAAGAGCACCGTTGACTTGGTCGCGCCATCATACGCCATGCCCATACAGCACCGGGCTTGGGGGGATGCCAATGTAACCCGGTTCACCGTTTGGGCTTCCAGCAGGCGCGCGGGCGTTATCACTGCACCAACGAGCAACAGGATCACCGTGAGTGCTTGCAGGTTTGTTTTGGAATGCATTCGTTTTTCTTCCTTAGCCCCCAGATTTAGGGGGACTGGCCTCGAATCGCTTATAGGGACTGGCACGCCGTCTGCACGGGGCCTGGTTTGTCCCGCTCGATCACCGCGTAGTCCGCATCCGGCATCCTCATGACCGTTCGGAAACCCAGCTTGGCCTCGTAGTACGCAAGGGAGTTGTGGAGATTGGACACTGGAAGCTCGGGGGCAATCCGTGGAGTTCAGGCATAAGCATTGTGCCATGGCGAGGAACTTCTGGCGGCATGGCGATTAGGTGTATACTTGTGGGGTTCCAAAATGGAAATTCCGATTGATCCAAGGAGACGCTGAATGTCGATCCAACATATCTGGCCCGCACTCGCTGTTTTGGGAGGGCTAATGGCGCCAAGCCTGCAGGCACAACCGAAACCGGCGGCGTCCACTTTGACCCCTATTTACGCCTTTCAGGGTAGCCCGGACGGAGCTTACCCCTTGGGAGGTGTGGTGGCCGATAGCAATGGCTCGCTCTATGGAGTGACTATAAACGGCGGCGCCACTAACGGGTGCGGTTGCGGCACGGTTTACCAGTTGACTAATTCGGGGGGCGGGTGGTCGAGCAGCGTGCTCTACAGCTTTATGGGAAGCACGGACGGAGGCGGTCCCCGCGGACCGCTGGTGTTCGATAAGAGCGGCAACCTATATGGAGCCGCAAACTATGGCGCCGATAGTTCGGGAGTGGTATTCCAGTTGCTCGCGCCCACCTCGACAGGCGGGCCATGGACCGAGCGGGTGCTGTACACGTTTACCGGCGGTGACGATGGTTCGGTTCCGAACGGGGGCCTGGTTTTCGATTCTAATGGCGTCCTTTACGGCAGCGCAGTGGAGGGCGGAACCTACACGGCGGGCACGATTTTTTCCCTGACACCACCGGCCGGCGGTCCCGATGGGCTATGGAGTTTCAATCTCCTTTACACCTTTACTGGCGGAAGCTTCGGTTCGATGGACGGGTCTGGGCCAAACGGCAATCTGGTATTCGGCCGTGGCGGGGAATTATACGGCACCACCTCCCTGGGAGGGGACGCCGGTTCTCTGGGTACGATTTTTCGACTCGCGCGACCTGCGATGCCGAGTGGAGCGTGGACCGAGAAAGTGCTGTATGACTTTCCGGATACCTCCGGTGGCTCATTGCCCGAGTATGGCCTGATCGCCAGTAAGAACGGGGCGCTCTACGGCACTACACCCGGCGGCTCGGGAAGCAGCCTGTACGGCACCGTGTTCGAGTTGGCGCCGCCTGCCGAGACGGGAGGGGACTGGGTCTATACCACACTCGCCAACTTTGGTTCCAAGCGTGGAATTTCTCCCAACCTCGTGACGCTGAACGCGTCCGGGGGCCTCGATGGCACTACGTATGGCGGCGGGTCGAGCAACGAAGGCGTAGTATTCCAATTGAAGCCCACGACAGCCGGGAATCCGTGGAAGGAAACCGTCCTGAACAGTTTCTCCGGCGCGGAGGGGTACACTCCGAACGGAAGTCTGCTACGGGTGAAGGGCGGCGAGTTGTATGGTGTGGCCGAATACGGCGGCGATCCAGATTGTAATTGTGGCACAGTCTACGAAGTCATCCCGTAGGGCGGCGCACGCTTTAGCGTGCAGGCGCCTGCCGGCGTCAGGGAGCCACAGTGAAGAACCATGTGTCATGGAGAGTCGCCGGAGTCGGCGTCGCCGCCGAACATGAGTATGACGTTGTGGCGGGTGTCGTAAACCATGGCCGGCGCGTTCCGGGCTGAGGGTGGGGTTGCCGGATAGATCTGGGTCCAATTGACGCCGTTCCAGGTCCAGGTGTCATTCAGATTATCGGAACAACAAGTCCCGACAGCTCCGCCGAACAACACGACCTCCCTTAGGCCGGGGTCATACGCCAGGGCAGGTCCGTTACGCGGGGACGGGGCAGATGTTGGGAATTGCTGCGTCCAGTCGATCCCGTTCCACGTCCACGTGTCATTCAGCGGGGTGAGGTTGGTTGTGACACCACCGAATAGGACAACATTACGGCTCGCCGGATGGTAAACCAACTGATTCATTGTCCGCCCGGGAGGGTGTGAGACGGGATGTAGCTCGGTCCAAGTCTTGCTTACCCCATTCCACGCCCAGGTATCGCTGAACGCATCATCACCAGCGGGCGTATTGGTGCCGCTGAAGAGGACGACAGTCCTGGTCATCGGATCGTACACCATGCTCGACCAAACCCGTGCAGGTGGAGATACCGGCGGAAATTGCTGGTTCCAGTTGATTCCGTCCCAAGTCCATGTGTCGCCGAAAGCTGTTCCTTTGCCGACCGGGACAGTGGGCGAACCTCCAAAAAGCACAACGTTGCCCGTTGCGCCATCAAACGCGATGGCAGGGCCTTGACGTGAGGAAGGCGAAGTGGCCGGGAACATCGGGTGCCAAGTCCCGTTCCACGTCCAGGTGTCGCCATAAACAGAATCTCCGACCGATCCGCCAAAGAGCACCGCTGAGTGCGTGGCCGCATCATACGCCATGGCCGAGTTCTCCCGAGCGGATGGAGCCGAGGAATATCCGACTTGAGTCCAGTCTACGGTTTGGGCTTTTAGCGTGCTGATGAAGAGCAGTAGCATCGCTGTGAATGCGTGCAAAAACGTTCTTGGCGAAAACACTTGTCTTTACTCCTTCATTTAGTGTAGCGGCCGCGTGGGGTCTGACGGACGCTCCAAAATGCGCCAGAGCAAGCCGAGACCCGGATCGATGCGGAACGTCTTGCCCTGCAGGATGCAGGTGACACTCCCGCGGACGGCATAACCCGCGGTCATGCCTTTCCGCTCGTCGATCTCCACCAGTTCGCCGTAGAAGTCGGCGCGCGTGTTTTGCCATTCCACTTCGAACAGCTCCACTCCGATGACGAAGTAGGGTCTGCCCGCGGACTTGCGCTCGAGCCGGCGGATGCGCCCGTTGATCACGGCGCCCACGGGCAACACGACCTTCCCGTCGCTCCGCACATCCGCCCGAACCCTGGCGCGCACGGGATCGCCCACGGCGGCGGTCTTCGAATCGATGGCCGTTTCCAGCACGACTGGAACCAGCAGGCCGGCAGGCAGATCCGTTTCGCGCACTTCCGGCTTCGGAACGGTGGCAGTTGCGGGCGGTTCAAACGAGATGGCCGATTCGGTCTGGTAGGCGCGGCATGCGGTGAATTCGAAGACATTGAGGCTGGCCGCGCCGGTTAAACGGGTCAACTGCATTTCGGCTTGCTGGGGAAGCAGCGCGCTGGAATTGCCGATGCGCACGCGGGCGTAGCGCACACTCGCCCGTGCTTCCGCCAAGCCCAGGGATGCAGGCATTTCGTCACCGTAGCTATCCAGGCGGACCAGGTCCGCGGATGCGGGATCGAACCAAAAGGAGCCCTTCAAAGCGACCGTCGCCTGGGCGCCGCCGATGCGGAGCATCAGTCCGCCGACAGATTGCGGCATCCGGTAATCGTAACGAACGGTGCTGCGCCCTTCCAGGTTTTCAGTGGCGCGATCTTCGAAAACGCCCACGGCTCTCGAGAAGAGATCGTGCGGGATGGCCGAGAAGAACAGACCGGTGGCAGTGGCGCCGCTAGACACGAAGGCGGTCAACTCCTTGTCTTCAAACTGGCGGGCGCCGGGCCACGCATACATCTCCTTTCCGTTTACGCTCGAGACCTCGACGCGAACGGTATCCACAGGATCGAAGGGGCGGGACTTAGACCTGCGCTCCGACCTTGTTATGGTCTCCAGGCAGGTGTAGTCGGGCACGCGGGCCAAATCCTGCGTGATCTGCTCTTTGAAGCGGGCCAGTTGAAGTGCTGCGGGAGAATCGCCGGGGGCGCGCAATGCGACTGACATCAACAGCACGGCTGCGCTCGATCGATAGAGCGGCATCTGCCGTCATGATACCGCTCGAATACCCGCTCGGGTAAACTGTGAATTAGTGCGACAGTCCTCATACGCGGCCTGGAGGATTTGCAGACCCGCATCGTGGATCGCAACCGCAAGGACTCACTGCAGCTTCTGCGCATCCAGAACGACCTCAATCAACTGGGCATCGCCATACGGGACATGCTGTACGGCGACGAGCCTTACGGGCTGCAGGCGTTTAAGAAGCAGTTCGATAACAAACGCACCGATCTGGAGGCCGCTTTACGCCTCGAAGTGCAGCTTTCGCCGGTGGAGCGCGGGCCCAACAGCCAACAGTATGTCGCCGATTCGCTGGCGCAGCCTCCTCCGACCGCATGTTTGGAACCGCCGCAGAACAGGGCGACCCGGCCGCGCGCGATCTGATTCGCAATTCCCTCGATACGCAAGCCGGCAAGCATGTGTTCGGCCCCGGAGTGCTGGCGCCGCCAAGAATTTCAAGATTACACTTTCCTCAATCGATCCCGCTACCGGAAGAGCTACGGCCACTCAGACCGTGCCTGGTTCCGTAGCAGCAAACGCGGATGTCCGCAGTAGCAGTCGGCGATTGGCATGAGGTAAGCAGCGCTCCAGCCACGAAATCGCCCTAAAACAGACTCCTGCCAGCGAATTTTCAGATGCCGAAGTGCAAATTGGGGCGAATAGCACGCGTGCGCAAGCGCTGTTGAAGCTGAGCCGCGGCGGAATACCGCTTTAATGAAAGCGCCGGAGCGACAGAGTTGGATGTATAATCTTCACAAGCCGGGAGCAAAAAAATGGAAATTCTGGCTAAGGTATTGTTAATATTACGCAACAGGATAGGCTGGTGACCACACCTGAGGGGGTTAGACCCCACAGACCGAACGTGACCGTCATTGGATCAATAGGATAGAAACATGATCAATAGGATAGAAACATGATTGATAATTTTGCCTTAGACGCCGAACTCGGAGAAGCGCTTCATCCCAATGAAATCGAAATTGCGCAAAAGATCGCCGGGTTCATCGCTGCGGGCGTGCGCCAGCAGTTCCAAAAGGAAGGCCGCCCGGCGCGCCGCGATGCCCATCCCAGGGCCCATGGCTGCGTCGCCGCGGAATTTCGCGTCGAGGACGAACTTCCAGCCAATCTTGCACAAGGTGTCTTCGTGCCGGGCAAACGCTACCCCGCCTGGATCCGTTTTTCGAACGGAGACGCGAATGTCCAACGCCCCGACAGCGAGGGCGACGTCCGCGCCATGGCGATCAAGCTCCTCGACGTTCCGGGCGACAAAATTCTGGAAGAGCAGAAGTCCGCCCCCACGCAGGATTTCATTTTGGTCAACAGCCCGGTGTTTTTCACCGACGACGCATCCGACTATTTGAAGCTTGTGGAACGAAATGCCAGCCCCAACCCCGTTGTCAAAGCCTCGGGGCTCCTCGCGATTGGTTTTAAGGGCGCCGAAATCGCCTTTAAAATGGCGGCGGCGCACATCGGGAATCCGTTTGGGATTCGCTATTGGTCGGCCGTGCCCTACCGGCTCGGCGACGCGCCCTTCAAGCAGGCGGTCAAATTCTCCGTGATTCCCTACTCTCCCGCGGACTGGCAGCCATCCGACCACTCAAATCCGCATTTCTTGCGACAGGTGATGATCGATCAGTTGCAGGCCCATGACGTTCTGTTCGACTTCGTCGTCCAGCCTCGCGCTTCGGACGCGATGAGCGTCGAAGATTGCCAAACGGAGTGGAACGAAGCCCAGGCGCCGTTTCACAAGGTTGCCACCATCACCATTCCGAAGCAGGTTTTTGCCACGCCGGAGCGCGACGCCCTGGCGGAGAATCTCGCGTTCAATCCATGGCATGCCTTGCCGCAACATCGCCCTCTCGGCGGCACGAACCGGATTCGCCGCGTGGTGTATGAAGCGGTCTCCACCGTGCGGCGGGAGTTGAATGGCGTAACCACGAAGGAGCCCATGGCGTGGGTAGATCCGTCTGCCGCGCCCCAGGGGAAGCCATGATCGGTTGTCTTTCGACCTCCAGCCGGATCTAGGTGATATCCGCCACCCACAGTTGATTGATCCCGGTCAACACCATCTCCCGCGCCCGGTTCGGATACACCGGCCGGCCACGGTTAGAATTGGGGGTGATTACGAACTGGCGCCGCGTGAGGGATAGCAGGTTGTCCTCGCGCAGGATGCGGTATACGCGATTCGGCCCCACCTTCCATCCCCCGGCGGCGCAGCTCGGCGGTGATGCGCAGCCTGCCTTCAAAGGCCCGCGCGATCTCGGCAATCGTAGAGCCTGTTTCCAGCCGGTGGTCTCTGAAGCGTGCCAGTTGAAGAGCTTCAGGAGAATCGCCGGTAGAGCGGGCCGGCAGCGCGGCTCACATCAACAGCACGCAAGCGCAGGCTCGATGGAGCGGCATCTGCCGTCATGATACCGCTCGAATACCCGCTCGGGTAAACTGTGAATAGTGCCACGGTCCTCATGAAGAAGTCCGTCGAGTCACCCACGGGCCGCCTGCTCGCTGGTCTGGCGGTGACGCTGGCGGCTGTAGGCGTGTTTTCTTTTTATGCCCTCCACCAGATACGCGGCCTGGAGGATTTGCAGACCCGCATCGTGGATCGCAACCGCAAGGACTCACTGCAGCTTCTGCGCATCCAGAACGATCTCAATCAACTGGGCATCGCCATGCGGGACATGCTGTACGGCGACGAGCCTTACGGGCTGCAGGCGTTTAGGAAACAGTTCGATAACAAGCGCACCGATCTGGAGGCCGCTTTACGCCTGGAAGCGCAGTTGTCGCCGGTGGAGCGCGGGCCCAACAGCCAACAGTATGTCGCCGATTCGCTGGCGCAGTTCTGGACCTCCTCGGACCGCATGTTTGGAACTGCCGCAGAACAAGGCGACCCGGCCGCGCGCGACCTGATTCGCAATTCTCTCGAAACGCAAGCCGCCGCCCTCACCAGCACGGTCGCACGGCTGCTCAAGGAGAACAATGAAGCCGAGCAGGCCGCTGCGTGGCGTATTCAAGGAATTTATCTGGGCGTCGAACGCAACATCTACCTGTTCCTGGCGGCCATGCTGGTGGCCATCGCCGGCACCACGCTTTACCTCATTTATTCCAACCGCCGCCTGTTTCAGCATCTGGCCATGGTTTCCGAACACCGCAGCGATCTGGCGCGCAAGCTGATCACGGTACAGGAGGAGACGCTGCATTCGCTATCGCGCGAACTGCACGATGAATTCGGCCAGGTGCTGACCGCGATCGGGGCCATGTTACGCCGCGCCGAAAAACGGCTGCCCGCGGATTCGCCCTTTTGCGCGGAGGTGCGCGAAGTCCGCGAAGTGGCCCAGGCGACGCTTGAAAAAACGCGCAGCCTGTCGCAGTTGATGCATCCCAGCATTCTCGACGATGGGGGCCTGGAGAAAGCCATCGACTGGTATCTGCCGGCCTTCGAGAAGCAGACTGGAATTAAGGTACGATACGAGAAAAAGAGGGAAGGCCCGGCGGTCACAGACCGGGTTGCCATTCATGTGTACCGCGTGTTGCAGGAAGCGCTAAACAACCTCGCCCGGCACTCGGGATCGCCGCTGGCGGTGGTCCGGCTGGAGTTTCCGCCCGGACGGCTGACACTGGAAGTGGAAGACCGGGGAGCAGGCATGCCCGAGCCCTCCAACGGCAGCACGCGCAAAGGTATTGGCATGACGGCCATGCGCGAGCGCGCCGAGCTGTTGCAGGGCACTTTCGAGGTGCTTCACCGCGGCGGAGGCGGTACGCTGGTGCGGCTGGATGTTCCGTTAACGGATGCCTATGAGCAATGAAATCGCAGTACTGCTGGTGGACGATCACGGTCTGGTGCGGAAGGGCTTCCGGCGGATGCTTGAAGACGACCCCGAGATACACGTGGTGGGGGAAGCCACCAACGGGCAGGAAGCCATCAAGCTGGCGCAGGAGCTGCAGCCGCGCGTGATCGTGATGGACATGGCCATGCCCGGACTCGACGGCGTGCAGGCCACGCGCGAGATCCTGAAGAATTCGCCGGAGATCGCCGTGCTGATTCTGAGCATGTATTCGGAAGAGAATTACGTGCGCAACGCACTGGACGCGGGCGCGCGCGGTTATCTGCTGAAGGAAGCCCTGGACGTGGACTTGGCAGGCGCCATCAAGGACCTGGCGGCCGGCAAGCATGTGTTCGGCCCGGGAGTGCTGGCGCCGCACCGCGGGCCCGATCCGGATTACGAACGGCTGACCCCGCGCGAAAAGCAGATACTGGAGCTGATCGCCAAGGGCAATTCGAATAAAGAGATCGCCGCGATTCTCAATTTGAGCGTGAATACGGTTTCGGTGCATCGCGCCAATCTGATGTCCGCGCTGGGCATCCACCGGACGGCGGAGCTGGTGGTTTGGGCGGTCAAAAAGGGGCTGGTGCATCTGCCGTGAACCGCCGGGAATTCCTATGGAGCGCGTTCGGAGCCGCGGGCACCGGCAACGATCCGGGCTTCCGGTTCACCGATGTGACATCCCCCGCCGGCATTCCGTTCCGGCACAACAGCGGCGCTTTCGGCGAGAAGTATCTGCCGGAAACGCTGGGTCCGGGATGCGCTTTCCTGGACTACGACAACGACGGATGGCAGGACATTCTGCTGATCAACGGCATGGATTGGCCGGGCCACACCAAACAGCGCAGCACCATGCACCTTTACCGGAACAACCGGAACGGCACATTTACGGACGTGACGCGCGCCGCCGGCCTGGATGTGGAGATGTACGGCATGGGCGTGGCGGTCGGCGATTTCAACAACGACGGCTTTGCGGACCTGTACGTTACTTGCGTGGGCCAGAGCCGGCTGTTTCAGAACACCGGCAAAGGCCGGTTCGTGGATATCACGGAGCGCAGCGGGATGGGAGGCCATCAGGGTCTGAGCAGCTCCGCACTGTGGTTCGATTACGACCGCGACGGGCTGCTCGACTTGTTCGTGTGCAATTACGTGAAGTGGTCGCCCGAGCGGAACGTGTTTTGCGGCGTGGACGCCAAGCACAAATCGTACTGCACGCCGGAAGCGTACCGCGGCGCGACCTGCTGGCTATTCCGCAATCTCGGCAATGGCAAGTTCGAAGATGTGACGGCGAAGAGCGGCATTTTCGATAGCAGCTCGAAATCGCTGGGCGTGGCTATGCTGGACTACGACCAGGACGGCTGGATCGACCTGCTGGTGGCCAACGACACGCAGCCCAACAAGTTGTACCGCAATCAGCGCGACGGCACCTTTCAAGACATCGCCGTGAAGGCGGAGGTGGCATTCAGCGAGGACGGCAAGGCGCGCGCGGGCATGGGTGTGGACGTGGCCGACTATGAGAATTCGGGCATCGCGGGCCTGGCGATCACGAATTTCGATAACGAAATGATCGGCCTGTACCGCGGGACGCGCGGCGGCCTGTATGTGGACCAGGCGGCGGGCTCGGACGTGGGCCGGCTATCGCGCCGGAGCCTGGGATTCGGCTGCTTTTTCTTCGACGCCGACCTGGACGGCCTGCTGGATCTGTTGGTAGTGAACGGCCACATCGATCCGGGCATCCGGGAAACGCGGCCGGAAACGGCATATGCGCAGCCGCCCCACCTGTTCCTGAACAAAGGCAGCGCCGGATTTCAGGACGCCGCCAGCCGATTGGGCGGCGGCTTCGCGGACCCTAAAGTGGGGCGCGGCGCGGCTTTCGGCGACTTCGACCGGGATGGCGACCTGGACGTGCTGATCACCACCAACCAGGGGCCCGCATATCTGTACCGCAACGATCAGTCGAACGGCCATCGCGCGATTCGCTTCCGCCTGGTGGGCACCAAATCGAACCGGGACGCCATTGGGGCCACGGTGCGCGTGACCAGCGGCGGAGAAACCGGATCGAGGATGGTGAAGAGCGGGTCCAGTTATTTGTCACAATCCGAAATGCCGGTGACGTTCGGGCTGGGGAAGCGGGAAAGCGTGGAGCGGGCCGTGCTGCGATGGCCCAGCGGCGAGGTGCAGGAGTTCAAGAATCTTCGCGCGGGCCGGATGTATCAGTGCGTGGAGGGCAAAGGGATTCGCGATACCGGGGGATTTTAAACAGTGGCGCCTACCGCCGTTCGGCGGGTGCATAATTGAATAAAGTGTGCCAGGAGGCGGGGATGGGTTGCCGAACGTTGGTATACGCGGGGATGATGCTGGGCGTCGTGGCGACGGCCAGAGGCCAGGGCATCCCACTACCGGACCTCAACAAGACAAGTACCGAGCACGCGGTTTTCTTTTCCGGCAGAGTGATGCTGGACGATGGGACGTCCCCCTCCGATCCGGTGCGTATCGAGAGGGTTTGCGACGGCCGCGCAATTTTCGCAGCGTGGACGGATGAAAGGGGCGAGTTCAACTTTAAAGTGTCGTTTGGCGGGAGCGACGCTTCGACGGACGACGCCAGCCGGACGACCAGTCAAGCGGAAGATATGAACAAGCCCATCAACGGCACCGCGAGCCAGTATTCCACGCCGATTACCAGTGGGCTGAAGGGCTGTGAAATAGCGGCGGCCCTATCGGGCTACCAGTCCGCACGTATCAGTCTGAGTCTGAAAAGCATGATGGACAGTACGCGCCTGGGGACGATTATCCTGCATCCGCTCTCGCGGGCCACCGCTCTCACGGTGAGCGCCACCAGCCTGGCAGCGCCTTCCAATGCCAAAAAGGCGTACGTCAAGGGGCTGGAAGCCATGCGGGTGCAAAAGTGGGACGCGGCAGCGGCCGAGTTCACCAAGGCGGTTACGACTTATCCGAAGTATGCCACGGCCTGGTATCAACTTGGCTTGGCGCGGCAGAGCCGGAATGACGCAGCCGGCGCCATGGAGGCCTGGAAGCTGGCGCAGAGCAGCGATCCGAAGTATGTGAAGCCCTATGAGAATCTGACGGCCATGGCCGACCACCAGGGAAATTGGGCGGCGGCTGAGGAGTATTCGCGCTTGTGGATCCAACTCGACCCGGAGGACTTTCCCGGGGCATACCTTTTCAACGCGGTGGCTAACTCGAGATTGAACAAGCCGGACGCGGCCGAGCACTCAGCGCGGGAAGGGTTGCGCGTGGATAAAGACCAGCATATCCCGCGCATGAACTTTGTGCTGGGCCTCATCCTGATGGACAAGAAAGAATACTCCGAGTCGGCCAAGTGCTTCCGGAAGTACCTGGAGTTGGCGCCCAATGCCAACGACGCCGCCGTAGTGCGCCAGCAACTGCCCAAGATCGACGAACTGGCCGCCACCGCGAAGCCGTAGTTGCCTCCGTGATATAGATAGAAATCTATGCCCAAACAACTTGTGCTGCGCTGGCTGCCAGCCGCGCTGGGAATCGCCGTGTGCCCGCTTATCGCCTTCGCGGCACAGGCGGCCGGCTGCGAAACGAAGGACGATGCCACCTATACCGCGGCCATCCGCAAAGAGACCACCGAGACCTTCTTCTCGACCGAGTTAGTCGATCACCTGCCGTGGAGCTCCTGCGTGCCGGCGCCGGACACATTTCTCGGCCACATCATCGGCGCGCCGAACGTGCTGGACCACGTGGAGCAGATCAACGCTTACATGCGACAGCTCGCCAGCCGCAGCCCGCGTGTGCGCGTGTTTTCCATGGGCAAAAGCGAAGAAGGCCGTGAGATGATCCTGGTGGCCATCGCCGATGAAACCACGATCGGGAACCTGGATCGCTACCGCCAGATCGCCGCCCGCCTGGCGGACCCGCGCGGCGTGAGCGAGACCGAAGCGCAATCGCTTATTCAACAGGGCAAGCCCATTTACTGGGCCGATGGCAGCATCCACTCGCCCGAATCCGGCTCGCCCGAGATGCTGATGGAATTGGCCTACCGGCTGGCGGTGGAAGATACGCCGTTGATCGAGACGATCCGCAAGAATTCGATCGTGCTACTGACGCCGGTCATCGAGACCGATGGGCACGACCGTTTCGTGGATGTGTACATGTACGCCAAACACCATCCCGAAGCGATGGCCTATCCGCTGACATGGTGGGGCCACTACGTGGGGCATGACAACAACCGCGACGGCATCACGCTGTCGCTGGCGCTCTCGCAAAACGTGACGCGCACATACTTCGACTGGCACGCCACGGTGATGCACGACTTGCATGAATCGGTCCCCTACCTTTACATTTCGACTGGGACGGGACCGTACAACGCCTGGCTCGACCCCATCGTGACCAGCGAGTGGCAGCGCCTGGCGTTTTATGAGGTGCAGGAACTGACCCGGCGCGGGGTGGAGGGCGTGTGGACGCACGGTTTCTATGACGGGTGGGCGCCCAACTACCTGATCTGGGCTGCTACGGGCCACAATGCTATCGGCCGGTTTTATGAGACTTTTGGAAATCGCGGCGCGGACACGCAGGTGCGGACGCTGCAGGCGAACGCCACCAGCCGCGAATGGTATCGCCCGAATCCGCCGCTCGCGAAGGTGAAGTGGTCCGCGCGCGACAACATCAACCTGCAGCAAAGCGGAGTGCTGCTGGGCCTGTACAACGTGGCGTCGCACGGCCAGGAATTTCTACAGAACTTCTATCTGAAGAGCCAACGGGCGGTGACCAAGGCGCGCACGGAAGGGCCGGCGGCCTGGGTGCTGCCGGCGGACGATCCACGACCGGGGGCACAGGCGCGCCTGCTGAATGTGCTGATCGCGCAGGGCATCGAAATCTCGCGCGCCGACAAGGCTTTCTCCGCGCCCGTGCTGAATGTCGAAAGCGCGGCCATCGGCGGACCGGGCAAACCGGCGGCGGACGACAAAGACAAAGACAAGAAGCCGGCGGGCGACGAAAAGCCGGCTGTTTCGACCAGCGTGAACTTTCCGGCGGGCAGTTACATCGTGCGCATGGATCAGCCGTACAGCCGGTTCGCCGACACGCTGCTCGACACGCAGTACTTCAGCACGAAAGATCCCCGGCCTTATGACGACACCGGTTGGACGCTGGGAGCTTTGGCGAACATCAAGACCGTGCGGGTGATGGACACATCCGTGCTTGCAGTGCCCATGGCGAAGCTCACCGGTGCGATCAACCCGGCCGGGGGTTTGCAAGGCGGCGGCGCTACCACCTACCTGGTGAACAACAATGCGGACGGCGTGCTCGCCAGCTTCCGCTTCCGGCTGGCGGCCGTACCCATGGAGACCGCCGAGGAGCCTTTCGAGGTGGACGGCCACAAGTTCAATCGCGGCAGTTTCGCGATCTCCAACGCGGACCGCGGCCAAATCGAAACCGCGGCGCGCGATCTGGGGATCACCGTGTTCTCGACGGATGCCAAGCTCAGCGTGGCGCGGCATGCGCTCGACGCGCCGCGGGTGGCCCTGCTGCACAATTGGACCAATACGCAGGAGGGCGGCTGGTTCCGCATCACTTTAGACCAGCTTAAGATTCCTTACACCTACCTGGCGGACACCAAGGTGCGCGAAACCGCCGACCTGCGCAGCCAGTTCGATGTGATCGTTATGCCGCCGTACGCGGGGGAACTGGCTTCCACCATCCAGGGGATTCCCATGAAAGGCGAGGCCATGCCTTGGAAAAACACGCCCGAGACGCCCAGTTTCTTCACGCCGGTCTCGATGAGAGCGACGATATCCGCGGCGGCTTGGGCTACAGCGGCGTCGCCAATCTGGAACGCTTCGTGCGGGATGGCGGCCTGTTGGTAGCGGTGGGCGACTCGGCGGCGCTGCCTGTAGAAGGCGGCATGACCCGGGCCGTTTCGCTGCGCAGGGCGCAAAAACTCGTCTGTCCGGGGGATGTGCTGCTGGCTAATGTAGAGGATTCCAAGAGTCCCATCGCCTATGGATACGGCGAGAAACTCTACGTTTATTACAGCCGAAAATCCGGTATTCAATGTGGGCCTAGGGTTTCGGCGGCGGAGAAGGGGCCGAGAGCCGCAGCAGCGGCCGCGGCTCCGCAACCGATCCCGACGTGATTCAGGGGCGGACTTATGCGGCGCCGGAAAAAACGCCCAAGCGCACGCCGCGCGAACGGGAGTTGTACGTTCCCGAGGAAGCCCGCGCGTACATGAGCTGGCGGATTCCGCCCGCCAATGAACTGCCGCGGGTGATCCTGCGCTTTGCCGAAGCGGGGAACCTGTTAGTCAGCGGGCTGCTGGACGGCGGTTCGGAATTGGCGGAGAAGCCGGCGGTGGTGGACGTGCCGCACGGGCAGGGGCACATCGTGCTGTTCGCCAACAATCCCATGTGGCGAAATGAAACGTCGGGCAGCTACTCCCTGTTGTTCAACGCCATTATGAATTACCGTCATCTGGATGCGGGGCGGGCTAAAAATGCGCCTTCAAATCCGTGAACCGCTCTAGCGTCAACAGGCGTCCTTTTCCGGGCCGGATCTCTTCCCGCTCCAGAGTCCACGTATGCGGATGCGGGATGAATATCGCGTTTAATCCCGCTTCGAGCGCCGGATTGATGTCCGACTTCACGCTGTTGCCCGCCATCCAGGCGCGTTTCGGATGCATGCCGCGATCGGCCACGAGGGCGCGGTAAGCGTCCACGTCTTTCTCCTTCACGATGGCGGTGTGGCCGAAGTAAGTCCCCAAGCCGGAGCGGTCGATCTTCAGCTTCTGCTCTTCGGGATGGCCCTTGGTGAACAGCGTCAAATCGTGGCGCCGCGCCAGGTATTCGAGCGTCCCGGCCACCCCGTCGATAACTTCCATCGGGCAATCCAGAATGCGCTCGGCAAACGACATTACGGTGCGTAGATCGTCCTCACCGACGTCGCGCTCCACCAGATGCTGGTAACACTCGCGCAGATTGCGCCCGAAGTTGAGCGAGCCATAGCCGTGAATCCTCGAATTGGCCAGCTCGATCTCATCCAGCACGGCGCGAATCTCCGGCGGCGTCAGCTTGGAATGAGCCAGGTACGCCACGAACTCATCGAACGCGCGTTCGAAATAGATGTTGTTTTCCCATAGCGTATCGTCGGCGTCGACGATCAGGTATTGACGGGTCATTTTGGGGTCATTTTCCAATTTTCGGCGCCAGGCGGAAAGGAATCTCGATGACCGCATCCACGTCCACGGGCTGGCCATCGCGCAAGGCAGGCTCGAAGCGCCATTTGTCCATGGCCTCCTGGGCGCTTTGGTCGAGGCGATCGTCCAGATGCTGGAGCAGAGTGATGGAGTCGACTGTGCCATCTTTGCGGATGACGGCGGTGAGGCGGACGGTGCCTTCCACGCGGTCCGCGACGGCCGCCTGATAATATTTGGGGTCCACTTTGCGCACGGGGAGGGGCGCACTCAGCGCGCCGCCGGCTCCGGAATCAAGCTGCCGCTCCGCGAACCAGATCATCCAGCTCCCGGTATAGCTGGTGGTGTTGGGCATTTGTATGGACATCTGGTAGGTGACGCGGCCGTTCAGAGGAGAGTCGGGCGCACTGGAGACGCGCATGGCCGCCGCATGCGATCCCGCGACCGGCGCGGGCGGCGCGGATGGCAGGCTGGTGCTGTGCATGGCCGCGCGCAGGTTGCTGGCCTCGGTAGGCGCCACGCGAGCCATCAGCGTGGGTTTGGCATCGGCAGTCGCGTTGTGGACCAGCAAACCCGGCACGGTCAACAGGGCGCCTGGCGAGGAGCCATCCGTGCCGCCTGTGGAGCGCGGTTCTGGACCAACTGAGAACTGCGCGTCGCGGGAGCCCTCGGGGGCAGGCGCGGGCGCATTGGGTTTAGGATCGAGGCCCACGATGGCCACGCTGACCGCGGCCGTCGACGCCGATGCCGGCAGCGCCGGAGCGTCGGGCAGGGAAGGTTCCGGTGGTCCCGGTTTGCGGCTTCCGGCGGGCGCCACAAATGCTCTGCGCGGGGGCGGCGCGGGCGCTTTTGCAAGCGGCAGCGGGGCATTCGCGGCCAGATTCGCAGACAGGGTGGGGGCATCGGGCAGCGTGGGCGCGGGCTTGTCCACAGGGCGTCCGGCGCGCGGCGCCACGAAGGTGCGCGGACTGGCTTTCACAGGATGCATGCCGAGCAGGTTTCCCGGTCCGCTCAAGTTTCGCGCGGTGCGGATCTCAGGAGGCTTGGCCAACGTGGGCGCGCCCGGCGCGGGCTTGGGCACTTCCGGGGGCGGCACGAACAGCTTCGGCTTGGGCGGCGGCTGTGGGCGTGCGGTATGAATCGCAAGCAGATTGGGCGATTGCAGATCCTTATTCATTTCCAGCTTGGGTGCGGGCTGCCAGACGAATTGCCGCGCGTGAGGAGCTTTCGCCGAACCGGCCACGATCTCCTGCGTAGCGATCTTCATCTCCGCGCGCGGCGGCATCGCTTGCTTCGCGGCGGCAGGCGACACCTCGGGCAACTTCTGGCGAAAGTCGTACCACACCAGTTTGCTCGCGTGCGGAGCGATGGTCTCGGCATACAGCGACTTGGGTTTCTCCCGCACAGGGCCCGAGGCCACCCACACCAGGATAATGCCGTGCGTCAACAGCGAAAACGTAAACGGCACCGGCCTGGATGGCACGAACATTTTTTTTCAAATGCCTGACGGCTTGCCGCCGAATCCGTTTCCAGGGGCCACCTGGCGGACGCGCACAATATGTTTTTGTTTGGGGATATACTGCGCCAGAAACTCGCTCAACTCGCGCAGACGCTCGGTCTCGGAGCGCGCGCGCAGCAGCGTGTTCAGAAAATCCATGTCCTGCAAGCCCTGCGCCAGTTGGAAGCTGAGCTGCGGATCGTCCAGATCGGGCTCGGGGGTGAGTTGCCGGAGCACGCCCGATTCGAGCAGGCTTTTGTACTGCGTCAACGCCATGTGTTGCACTTCGAGCGGCGCAGGCCCGCCTTCGTCGTCGTCGAAGAACTGCACCTCGCCCTGCAAGTAGTCTTTCTCTTCGTTGAGCATGACCACTTCGAAGCGCCTGCGCCCCACAGCGATAATGTCCAGTTTCCCGTCCGGGTAGTTCTTCAGCACTTTCTCGACAATTACGGTGCAGCCGGTGTTGACGATGCCCTCGTCCTTCGCCAAAACGATGCCGAACTCGGAGTTCTCCTGGAGCGCATTGCCGATCATATCCTTATAGCGGTCCTCGAAGATGTGCAGCGGCAGACGGGTGCGCGGGAAGACTACCACGTGCAACGGGAACAGGGGAAGAAACCGCGAGGGCATGCTACTATTATTGCGTCTCAGGCCGGTCGCGGCAAACCATCGCTTCAAACGGGGAAATGCAAATCGACGGCAAAGTGGCTCTAATCACAGGAGCTTCCGAGGGCATCGGCGCGGCCTGCGCGGCGGTATTCCAAAAGCGCGGCGCGCGCCTCTCGCTGATCGCACGGTCGGAAGAGAAGCTACGCGCGGTGGGCGGAGCGGATGCGCTGGTGACCGCAGGCGATTTGACGGCGCCGGAAATCCGGGAGGCGGCCGTTGCGGCTACAATGGCGCGCTTCGGCGCCATCGATATCCTGATCAACAACGCGGGTATGGGCTCGTACGATCCCGCCTGGAAGACGCCACTGGCCGACGCCCGCGCCTTATTCGAGCTGAATTTCTTCGTGCCGCTCGCCATGACGCAGCTCGTGGCGCCGCACATGCGCAAGAGGGCCGCCGGAGTGATCGTGAACGTTTCGTCCATAGCGGGAAAGGCCACGCTGCCGTGGCTTACGCTCTATTCCGCCTCCAAGTACGCGCTATGCTCGCTCACGGACGGCCTGCGCATGGAGTTGAAAAAGGACGGCATCCACACCATTACGGTTTGCCCCGGATACGTGAAAACGAATTTCCAGGCGCACGCGCTGGGCGGGGACCCTCCGCCTAAAATCGCGCGAAGCAAGCAATTCGCCATCACGCCCGCACAGTGCGCCGAAGCCATCGCCCGCGGCGTGGAGCGCGGCGCGCGCACGGTGATGGCGCCGCGGTCCGGCTGGCTGTTCGTACTGGCCGAACGCCTGTTTCCGTCTCTGGTGGATGCGCAGCTTTCCGCCATCCTGCACGAGAAACCGGTCCCGGACGCGCCGGGCTGAAACGTATGATCCTGAAACTGAAACGCACGCCGGGCATCTACCTGGCCGGATTCATGGGGTCCGGCAAGAGCACTATCGGCCGCCTGCTTGCCGAGCGGCTGGGATGGCATTTCGCCGATCTGGACGCGGAGATAGAAGCCGCGGCGAGCATGAGTATTTTCGACATCTTCGAAACGCGCGGCGAAGCGGAGTTCCGGCGTTTGGAGCGCGAGACCATGCGCGAGCGGGTGCGCGCTATCGAGCGCGGCTGGCCGACGGTGGTGGCGCTAGGCGGCGGCGCCGTAGTGGAGCCCGAAGCGTGGGCGCTGGTGGAAAACAACGGCATCACGATTTGGCTGGATTGCCCTTGGGAGACGGTGCGCCGGCGCGTGGAGCCCGCCAGGCACAGGCCGCTGGCGCGCGATCTGGAGAGCCTTGCTCGGATCTATGAGGCGCGCCGCGAGTCGTACGCCCGCGCCGATTACCGCATTGCGATCGAGTCCGACGATCCAGCGGTGGCTGTCGAAGCCGTGCTCGGTCTGCCGCTATTCCAATGAAGCGGGAAGCTAAGCTGCGCCGCCAGGCCCGCGACATTTTCAAGGCCGCGTTGCGGGCAGCCAATCCGGCTGAGGGCGTCACGCGGCAGTTGGCGCGCGAGGATTTCACGCGCTATCGCAATATTTATGTAATCGGGGCAGGGAAGGCCGGCGCGGCGATGGCGCGCGCCACAGAGCGCGCGCTGGGCCGCCGCATCACAAGCGGCCTGGTGAACGTGAAATATGGCCACACCGCCGGACCTCACCGGATCGAACTGGGCCGTATCGAACTCAACGAATGCGGCCATCCCGTGCCGGACCAGCGCGGGGTCGAAGGCGCGCGGCGCATTGCCGAACTGGCCGCCGCCGCGGGCGCGGATGACCTGGTGCTGTGCCTGATCTCCGGCGGCGCATCCGCTTTACTGCCGCTGCCCGCCGATCCGATCACGCTGGACGAAAAACAGGAAACTACGAAATTGTTGCTGGCCTGCGGCGCCAGCATCCACGAGTTCAACGCCGTCCGCAAACACATCTCCCAAATCAAGGGCGGGCAACTGGCGCGCCTGGCATATCCCGCGTGGGTGCTCGCGCTGTTACTCTCCGATGTGATCGGCGACAACCTGGACACGATCGGCTCCGGCCCGACGGCGCCGGATGCCTCAACCTTCGCGCAGACGCGCGAGATTCTTGAGAAGTACGCGATTTTCGAACGCGTGCCCGCTTCGGTCCGGCGGCGCATAGAGCGTGGCGAGAGGGGCGAAATTCCCGAGACGCCCAAACCGGGCGACCCGATCTTCGCGCGGGTGCGCAACGTGGTGACCGGCAGCAACCGCCTGGCGGTGGACGCCGCCGCCGCGCGCGCGAAAGAACTGGGTTTTCACACACTGATGCTCTCCACATTCATCGAGGGCGAAACGCGCGAGATCGCCCGCATGCACGCGGCCATCGCCAAGGAGATCGTCGATTCCGGACGGCCGGTACGGCCGCCCGCCTGCGTGATCACGGGCGGCGAGACCACCGTGACGCTGCGCGGGGATGGCTTGGGCGGGAGGAACCAGGAGTTCGTGCTGGCGGCGGCGATGGACATTGCGGGCCTGCCAAACGTGACTGTGCTGAGCGCCGGCACGGATGGCTCGGATGGGCCGACGGATGCTGCCGGAGCGATCGCCGACGGGGGCACGCTCGAGCGCGACCCGCGTGCTGCGCAATTTCTGGCACGCAACGATTCGTACCGTTATTTTGAAGGCTTGGGCGATCTGGTCGTCACCGGTCCCACGAACACCAACGTAATGGACGTGCGGCTGATCCTGGTAGGAGCAGGGCGATGAGCTTCTGGCGCAAGGAAGTGATCGATGCGGCTCTCGATCGCGAAACCGTGGCGCACATTCGCGAGCAGAAGGAATGGATCGCGCGCGAGCCCGAAAATCCGCGGCCGTGGTACAACCTGGCGCAACTCTACCGCATGGAGCAGAGACAGGATGAAGGGCTGGCGCTGCTGCTCGAAGCCGTGCGCCTGGATGCCGCGTGCGCCGACGCCCACGCGGCGCTGGCGGAGGTTTACGCGGTGCGCGGCGACTACGCTGCCGCGCGGGAACACGCGCGCAAAGCCGAGGAACACGGCAATCCGCGCGGGGTCGAGATGCTGCGCCGGTATGGCGTGTGATGCCCGCCCTACCGTTCACGGGTTGCGGTATGCTACATGAAAGCGCTCCAATGGGCCAAACCAGGCTACAGCGGAGACTGGGCAATTCCGTTTTGGAAGAGGAAAGCAAATGACACGCACATTAACTCTGTTTCTGACGATCCTATTATTCGCATCTGTAGGGTCCGTATTTTCCTGGGCGGCCGAGAACCCGGCGATCGGCACATGGGATGCCGTTGGCACGGACGAAGCCGGCCAAGCATCCAATTGGACGCTGACCGTCAAGGACGATGGCGGCAAGCTGGCGGGCACGCTGAGCGGCGATCCGGGCGAGTTCCCCATTGTGGACGCCAAGTTGGATGGAAATATGTTCAGCTTCAAGGTGGTGGTGAACGAGGCGACTTACACTGTCGAAACCACTATCGACGGCGCGAAGTTCGACGGCAAGTATAAGGGGCCGGAAGCCTCCGGCACTCTCAAGGGGACCAAGCGCTCGTAAGGATTTTGGGGCAGGCCGATGCGCCTGCCCTACTTCCGCTTGATTTCAATCCGCGCCGTTCCGCCATTGGGATCGGTGAATTCGTAGATCTCGGGGGTGTCGGAGACTCTCTTGAGGGTCGCCTGCTTCCACGGGTCTTTCTTCCCCGCGGTTTCCCGATACCAACCGCTCAGGATGTACTCGGGAGCATCCTTGGATTCCCATGCGGCGCACGAATCGATCCAATACCTGCCGCTGCCCCCGGTGCTTCGATTATCCTTTACCCAGTCGTGCTTCCAGCGATCATGGCCATGCGTCAGGCAGAAGAAATAGAGATCCAGCCGCTTGCAGTATTGGCTCTCGAAGACGTCCAGGTGGAACGCGCGCTGCCACCCGGCCGGCGAAAAGGTGGTTTCGAGTCCCAGTTCTTCCTGCGGATTGGTGGCGCCATCGCAAGGTATGCGGCTTGCGATGCGGACGCCTTGAATGCGATCCACCAGATCATCGGCGTTGTGAGACCGCGCGTACATGCCGGCGCCCAGTCCCAGGACGGCTAGTGAAGCAAGCGTTATTGAATCTCGGGTCATTAGCGACTATTTTAACGCGGCTATCGTGTCGTGGCTGGCCCTGAGGAATCTCTCGCTAAGGCGCTAAGCCCGCAAAGGTAAAACAAGCCGTCGGGCGCGGCCTGATACAATAGCCTGCCGAGGTGGGAATGGGTAAATACGGAATTGGATTGTGGCTGGCTGCCGTGATGGTTGTGTCCGGTGCGCGGGCGCAGAGTGGATTTGAGGCAGTCACAGGGAAGGCTTTCGATTCGGCGATGCCGAAGGATTTTTACCTGGAGGGCAACGCCATCCCCACAGAGAAGCGCAATGCCGCGTTGGTGAAGACGCCAGCGGGGGCGCGCGCGCTGTTCGCGCTGATCGACACCACCGGCTACGCGGCCAGCGTACAGGCCAAGTACGTCGGTATGATTATCACCGAAGGGGACTTGACCGTGTGCGGACATAAGATCGGGGTGGGGAGCTACGGCTTCGGATGGGCGCTTCCGGCCACGGGCGTGGACGCGCCGGGCAAGTTCTCGCTGTACAATCAGGCAGGTGCGGCGGTGGCGGAGTGCACGGCGGAGCGGCAAGCGGATCTGAAGCTGCCGCGGCCGCTGCAGGTGATTGTGGCGAAGGACGGGTCCGCGCGGTTGTATCACGGCAAGCATTTCATCGTGTTGAAGTAGAGTCTAAATATGGCCATCGTTGCCGTCGCCGGGCGCAAGGGCGGAATCGGAAAGTCTACGATTGCCGGAAACCTGGCGGCGGAGTTTGCGGACATGAAACACAGCGTGCGCGTGCTGGACGCCGATCCGCAGCACAGCTTGGCGGCGTGGGCCGCACAAGGCGATGGCATGTTGGCGCGCTCGGTGGAGAAAGTGGAGGATGGCGCGAGCACGCTGCGGGCGCGCGCGCGGCAGGCTCAAAAGGACGCCGATATCGTGCTGATCGACACGCCGCCAGGCGCGCCCGAAACCACTTACGAAGCGGCTCTGGCGGCCGATCTGATGCTGTTGCCGTGCGGGCCGTCGCCGCTAGACCTGTTCGCCGTGAAGCAGGCTTTACAACTGGCGCTGAAGGCGCGCGCGGCGCGACGCTCCAAGAAGCCTCGTATCCGCTTCGTGCCGTCCAGGGTGGTGATGAACACGAACCTGGGGCGGGGACTGGCGTCCTCATTGAAGGATATGGGGAAGAAAGTGCTGCCGCCCATCGGGCAACGCGTGGTGGTGGCGGAGGCGGTGTCGAGCGGGTTGACGGTGGCCGAATACGCACCCAATTCGCCGGCGCACGAGGAGTTCCGCGAACTGGCCAAAGCGGTGGAAAAGATTTTGAAGAAGTCTTAACTGAGCGCCACGCGCGGAGGTCGTTTGCCGCGGCCCGGAAGCACCCGGCACCCGTCCGCGCGGAGCCGATCGGCCTGCCCGCCGACGCCGCCGGGAAACTTCGGAAACATTGAACCATCATCCTTCACGATCCGCCAATAAGGAGTGATTTCGACCTTGCCGGCAAGGGCGTCTTCCTCGGCTGCCTCGGCCGCAAGCCGGACGAAGATGCCGGTGGTGAGTGGACAAGTTACATCGGCCGCATATTTCCCGGCCAGGTATTCGCGGATCTGGGCAACAGTCATCACACTGCCCCGCGGCACGGTCCGGATCACGGCTTCCACTTCGCGCGGGCTGGGCACTAACATGGTCCCCGAGCCCAATCGCTTCCGCATGTGAGGCGGAACGGGCGCCACCTTCGGCAAGTTGGGATTATCCATCTTCTGCCGCCAGCTTTTTCGCGTGCTCATATGGGTATGTGGATCAAAGTCAGCAGATCTTCACTCCTGGTATTCTGCGGTGAGTTGAGGTACTGCTCAAAGGTCGGGACGTCGCGCAGCCGATGGCCGCTCTTCGGCTGCCAGCCGCCGTAGATGCGCTGATACACCTTTGGTAATTCCTCATACGGACCTTTGTGCATGACTACCGCGTAGCGGCCCCCGGCGAGTTCCATCACGCCAAATTCGCCTTCGGGCTGCACAGGGCGATTCACGGTAACCGCTGCGTCGTACCGGAGTTTATCGGCCGGGGTAACATCCGGATCGTCATGCACGATCCCAATCATCATCATTCCCGGCCCAAGCAACCCGCGCATGCCTGCCCAGGCCATCAGGCGGCCCCACGTGCCGCCCACGGCGGTATACGGGCCCACATGCCGGAGGAAGACCAACCGCATGGCCGCCAGGTCTTTCACTTCTACGGGTGGAATATCGTAATGCGGTGCGTGGTATCCGGACAGCGGCTCGGGCGCGGGCTTATGCGCGGCCCGGTATGCGGAAGGAGATGTTTCAAACATATCGCTAAATGCCCTCGTGAACGATTCGTGCGTTTCAAAGCCGGCCTGGAGCGCGATCTGAACGATGGGCTCGCGAGTCTGCTTCAAGTCTCGCGCAGCGCGCTCCAGGCGCAGCCGCCGAATGTGCTCTTTCAACGTTTCGCCCACCATGCCGCGGAAGATGCGGTGGAAATGAAAACTGGAGAAGGCCGCTACGGCCGCCAGCCTGTCCAAATCCAGATCGTCATCCAAATGCCGCCGGATGTACAGGAGCGTGCGCACGATGCGCTCGCGATAATCCTGTTCCGTGGATGGCTTCACATCCAAGCTGAGAGTGTAACCCCGGGCAGGCGGATGACGCTTGACGGATTTTGCGATTATGGAGCAAATGGAGCAACTGCTGGCGGCCGTCCAAGCGGCCCGGATTTACGATCTGGCGCAGCCATATTACCCGGGCATGCCGCACCATCCCAACCATCCGCCGTTCCTGTTCGGGCTGAGCAAGAAGCATGGGGACTACGTGGCGCGCAACGGCGCGAGCTCGGCTTCGGAAGGCCTGGCTTTAGGCGGGCACGTAGGCACGCATATCGACGCGCTCTGCCATTTTTCGTGCGGCGGAAAGCTGCATGGCGGCGAAGCCGCGGCGGACCTGCAGAGCTACGCGAGCGGCCTCGAACGGCATACGGTGGATACGATCGCGCCCATTCTGCGGCGCGGCGTATTATTGGACATCGCCAAACAGGCGGGCACCGAGGCCTTGCCCGCGGATTTCGAGATCACGCCGCAACATCTGGAAGCCACCGCGGCCGCGCAGCAGGTCGAGATTCGCGCGGGCGATGTAGTTGTGCTGCGCACGGGATGGGCGCGCTTT
Source organism: Bryobacterales bacterium (assembly GCA_963795925.1). Taxonomy (GTDB): domain Bacteria; phylum Acidobacteriota; class Terriglobia; order Bryobacterales; family Bryobacteraceae; genus Bog-159. The sequence continues at coordinate 175,876 of CAWCJP010000005.1, forward strand.
TGGGATGACGCAGCGCGCTTCATCGCCCAAGTGCGCGGGCCGGGACCGGGCGAGCCGGGCGCGCGCTGGCTCAGCGGCCACGGCATATTCGCCGCCGGGTCGGACACAGTGGCGTTTGAAAGAGTGCCGGACAGCAACATGCCGGTGCACGTCCACCTGCTGGTGGAAAGCGGGATTCACATTATCGAGTGCCTGAACCTGGAACAACTGGCCGCCGAATGCCGCTATACTTTTCTCTTCGTGGCCACGCCGCTCAAAATCCGCGGCGGCACGGGATCGCCCATCCGTCCGCTGGCCATTGCTTAAGGTCCGATGCCGCCCGACGCCGCACCCGTCCGCGAAGGAGAACAGATCGACGCCGAAGCCTTGGCCATCTATCTTCGCGGCAAGCTGGAAGGCGCGGAACGCGGGCTGACCGTGCGCCAATTTCCCGGCGGGCACTCGAACCTGACGTATCTGCTGGAGGCCGGCGGACGGGAATACGTGCTGCGCCGTCCGCCGCTCGGCCCGGTGGCGCCCAAGGCACACGACATGGCGCGCGAGTACCAGGTGCTTGAAGCGGTTCACCCGTTGTTTCCGCAAGCGCCGCGCGTGTTTCTGCTATGCGACGATCCGGGCGTGATTGGAGCGGTATTCTTGGTGATGGAGCGCCGTCACGGGCTGGTGCTGCGGCGCGAAATTCCGGCGGAGTATGCAGGGGATTCCGGCTTCGGCGCGCGGGTGAGCAAAGCGTTTGTGGATTGCCTGGCGGCGCTGCATGCAGTGGATGTGAGCCATGTGGCGCTGGGTAAACCCGCAGGCTTTTTGGGCGCCAGGTAAGCGGCTGGGCGGAGCGCTGGCAGCGGGCGCAAACCGAAACGCTCCCTCAAATGGACCAGCTCATCCAGTGGCTGACGCGCCGCCTTCCCGATTCGCCCGCGCCCACGATGGTACACAACGATTACAAGCTCGATAACCTGATGCTGGATGCCGCCGATCCGGGCCGCGTGGAAGCCGTGCTCGATTGGGAAATGGCCACCGTGGGCGATCCGTTAGTGGATCTGGGCTGCGTGATGTGCTACTGGCCGGAGGCGGGCGATCCGGCGGTGAGGCGCGATGCTCTGAGCGATATCACCACGCTGCCCGGGTGGTTCACGCGCGCGCAGGTCGTGGAACGGTACGCGCGCCTCACCGGACGCGACGTATCCGGCCTCGGCTATTATGAAGTGTTTGGAATTTTCAAGATCGCCGTGGTGCTGCAGCAAATCTTTTTCCGATACCGGCGCGGGCAGACGCGCGACGAACGCTTTCGCCACTTCGACGAGCGGGTGCGCGGACTGATAGAGATTGCGGCCGGGGTGGCGGAGCGAGCCGGTTGAGGAGAATACCCGGTTGAGTTCGATTTACCTGATCCGCCATGGGCAGGCCGGCACGCGCGGCCAGTATGATGCACTCTCGGAGCTGGGCCACCGCCAGGCTTTTCTGCTGGGCGAATACCTGGTGGCGCAGAAGGTGCAGTTCAAGGCGTTCATCGCCGGATGCCTGAACCGGCAGCAGCAGACCGCGGCGGAGGTTCATAGGGCTTATCGCATGGCGGGCATGGTCGTGCCTGATATCGTGCCGGAGCCGGCGTGGAACGAGTTCGATATGACTGGCGTCTTCAGCGAATTCGCGTCGCAGCTTGCCGAGGCCGATCCCCAGTTCAAACAGGATTACCAGGAATTGTTGCGAAAGCTTGAGGAAACGGATGAGGATTCGCCCCTCCACCACGCCTGGACGGAGTGCGACACGCAGGCCATGCGCGCCTGGATCGAGGGCCGCTTCGCGTGCCGCACGGAATCCTGGGTGGCTTTCCGCCAGCGCGTGTTGAGTTACCGCGCGGCACTGGGCGCCTATCAGCCGGGCGAATCGCTCGCGATTTTCACTTCGGCCTCGCCCATTGCCATTTGGACGGCGGCAGCGTTGGGTGTATCCGACGGCCACATCATGCGCCTCGCAGGCGTGATCTACAATTCGGCAGTGACTACGCTTCGCGTGCGGGATGGAGATACGATGCTGTTCAGTTACAACGGCGTGGCGCATTTGAACGATTCGCAGCTTCGCACTTTCCGGTAAATATCATGAAGATTATTGAAACTGTCGAAGAGCTTCGCTCGCTGGTTAGCCAGGAAGTGGCCGTGGGCGAGTGGTTCACGGTGGAGCAATCGCGCATCGACGCGTTTGCCGACGCCACGGGCGACCACCAGTGGATCCATCGAGACGTGGAGCGCGCCAAGAGCGAATCGCCTTTCGGGACGACTATCGCGCACGGATTCCTGACGCTGTCGCTGTTGAGCAGCCTTTCGCACGATTGCTTTGACATCCGCGGCGATTTCAAAATGCGCATCAACTACGGACTGAACCGGGTGCGCTTCCCGTCGCCGGTGCTGGCGGGGGCGCGCATCAGGGCGCGCTTCACGCTGCAATCGCTCGAGGCGGTAGAGGGTGGGTATCAGGTGGTGTGGCTGGCCACGGTGGATATTGAGGGCGGCCGCAAACCGGCGCTGTACGCGGAGTGGGTGGTGCGGTTGTACAGTTGAGCCCTCCGCTGCTTGACGATTCGGACGGCTTGTGCGTATTGGATTACTGTACAGGATCAACGCTTCTCCCGAGACTTATCTCGGTCAGCGCTCCCTCACGCGGCTCTACGCTTTTGAGCTCGGGTACGGTCTCTTTGCAGGAACCAGCGTGGAGACGGACTACGAATTTGAAGCTCTGCGCGATTGGGTCCTCGCGCGTTATGGACCGGCCGAGGAGACCACCAAGGACGCCGCCCAGGTTCTGCTTGACGTTTCGCAGAACGACGAACAGGCATTTGAACTGTTCTTTAGGGCGTTGGATGCCGCAATCGCTGCTCAACCCGACAAGCTGGTGGCGCGCGGACCAGGCCCGTTAGCGGATAGCCCACAGCCTACCAGCGCGTTTTTGGACGTCTTGGCGGAGCGGCCAGGAATGTTTCTTCGGCGAGCCTCGGTCGGATGCCTGCGAGCCTTCCTGGATGGCTACAGTCTTGCAGCCATCGAGCAGGGGCACCCAGAATGCGCCGACCTGGACGGTTTTGAGCATTGAGTGCGGCGTAGGCTCGGTCTACGGGGTCATTTCCGCTGGGAGCCCGCCATTCTGACACAGAATAACGGCGACGAGACGGCGGCGCTTCGCTGGGCCCTACGTGAATTGGGAGCCTATCGAGCTACTAAAGATCCACCTAGCCGCCACTACAAGGTGGTCCGTTAGCTGGCCACGGTGGATATCAAGGGGGCCGCAAGCTTCGTGTGTTAGCGTGGAAGCTTGTCCGCGTTTCTCACCACTGGGATCGGGCCGCCGCTGTTCGCTACGCTTATAGGCGTGGCCGGCGTGTTTCTGGGCCTGTGGCTCACCAGCGCCGGACGCCGCACACGCCTGGTGATCCCATTCAGCGCGGGCGTATTGCTGGGGGTGGTTTTGTTCGGCCTACTGCCGGAACTGATCGAAGAGACCGGCTGGCCGTTGACTGTGCTGTTTTTCGCCGTGGGTTATGGCCTGCTCTTCTGGATCAACCGGCATGTCGCGCCAGTCTGCCCCACGTGCTCGCACGATCACGATCATGGGGCCTGCGATACGGCACTCCACGGATTCGCCGCGCCGCTGATCGGCGCCAGCATGTTGCACAGCTTCTTCGACGGATGGAGTGTGGCCACGGTACAGCTTGCGTCGCACCACGGCATTCGACTGGCCGTGGCCCTGGCGGTGGCCCTGCACAAAATTCCGGAGGGGATGGCGCTCGGCGCGATTGTGCGCGCGTCGGTGGCGTCGCGCGCGACCGCGCTGTTTTGGAGCGTGTCGGTAGAAGCCGCCACGCTGGTGGGCGGCGTTCTGGGCCTGGCCATTGCGCCGCGCCTGGGCACGGCCTGGATCACCTACCCGCTAGGGATGGCCGCCGGATGGCTGTTCTACCTGGGCGCGCACGCCGTCCACGAGGAGTGGAAGCGGCGCGGTCCGGTGCCCGCGTGCGTTACCGCCCTGACAGGCGCAGCCGGGGCCGCGGTGTTGCAGCAGGGCGTCGAATCCTGGTTCCGCTAGGATACACCTGCTACCATAAAAATTCCCCTAGCTATGTCCTTGCGCTTCTACAACACACTCACGCAGCAAACATCCGAGTTTGCCCCACGGCGCGACAACACCGTCCGCATGTACACCTGCGGGCCCACCGTCTACGACTTCGCCCACATCGGCAACTTCCGCACCTTCACTTTCGTCGACATTCTGCGCCGGTGGCTGCGCGCGAGCGGCTTCCAGCTCGACCACGTCATGAACATCACCGACGTGGACGACAAGATCATCCGCAACGCCGTGGCGCAGCAGCAGATCGCTGGACGAATACACCGCGCATCTACACCAAGGCGTTTCTGCGAAGACTGCGCGGCTGCTGCGCCTGGAAACGCCCGAGCACGTGGCGCCGGCCACCGAACACATTCACGAAATGGCGGAGGCCATCGAGCGGCTGACGACGGGCGGCCACACCTACGCGAGCGACGGCTCCGTCTACTTCCGCATCTCGACTTTTCCGGAATACGGCAAGCTTTCGCACAACGATTTCAGCGGCATCCGCGCCGGCGCGCGCGTGGATGTGGACGAATACGAAAAGGCCGACGCGCGCGATTTCGCGCTGTGGAAAGCGCCCAAAGAAGGCGAGCCGTTCTGGGACGACGAAGATCGGCCGCGGCCGCCCCGGCTGGCACATCGAGTGTTCCGTGATGGCGATCAAGTATCTGGGCGAGACGCTCGATATTCACGCGGGCGGCGTCGATCTGATTTTTCCGCATCACGAAAACGAGATCGCGCAATCGGAATCGCTCACCGGCAAGCCGTTCGCGCGCTTCTGGCTGCATGCCGAGTTTCTGATGGTGGAAGGCCAGAAGATGTCGAAGTCGCTGGGCAACTATTTACACGCTGCGCGACATTCTGGGCCGCGGCTACGCGCCGGAAGCGGTGCGCTATCTGCTGGCGTCGGTGCCCTATCGCAAGCAGCTGAACTTCACCTTCGATGGGCTGAAGTCCGCCGCCACCGCCATCGACCGGCTGCGCAATTTCAAGCTGCGCCTGGAGACCGGCGAACTTCGCCGAAGGCATGCAACGAAGCGACTGGCCGCGCGCACCGCCGCCGCGCAGGCGCAATTCACCGCGAGGCATGGACGACGATCTCAATACCGCCGAAGCGCTGGCCGCCGTGTTCGAATACGTCCGCGACGCCAACAGCGCCATGGATGCGGGCGAGTTCCGCGCCGGCAATCGCGGCCGCGCGCGCTGCGAATTCCTGGAGCGATTCGATTCCGTGTTCGACGTACTGCGACGCGGCCGCGGCGGCCGGACAGCCATCTCCGATGCCGAGGTGGAGGCGCTGGTCGCCGAGCGCACGCCGCCAAGAAAGCGCGCGATTTCGCGCGCTCCGACCAGATCCGCGCAGCAGCTTGCTGGAGCAGGGCATCATTCTGGAAGACACGAAGGACGGGATCGCTGGAAGAGGAAGTAACCAGGAAGTGACCATGAAGATCCACACCCAAGCCGTTCACGCCGGCGACCGGAAGAAGGCCGGCGGGCATGTCCCCGTCACGACGCCGATCTACACCGCCTCCAGCTATTTCTACGACAGCATGGAGCAGCTCGACCGCGTCTTCGGCGCACGAAGAGCCGGGCTACTGCTACGCGCGCTACGACAATCCCACCAACGCCGCGCTGGAAGAACTGGTGGCGGCGCTCGAAGGCGGGCACGGCGCGCTGGCCTGCAGCTCGGGCATGGCGGCGATGCACATGGCGTTGCTCGCCGCGCTGACCGACCGGCGCAAATCGGTGGTGGCCGCCAATGCGCTTTACGGCGCCACCATCAGCATGCTGATGAACGTGCTCGAGCCGGCCGGCGTGAGTGTGCGCTTCGTCGACTTCTGCGACTGGACGCGCTCCGCGACGGCGATGGCGGAAGCCAAGCCCGGCTGCGTGCTGATGGAGACCATCTCCAATCCGCTGCTGCGCGTGGCGCCGCTCGACCGCATCGCCGCAATTGCGCGCGAAGCCGGCGCCGCGCTGATCGTGGACAACACTTTCGCCACGCCGCTGCTGATGCGGCCGCTCGAACTAGGGCGCGCACTTCGTGGTCCACAGCCTGACCAAGTATCTGGCCGGCCACGGCGACGTGCTGGGCGGCATCGTGGTCACCGACGCGGCGCATTTTGACAGCGTTGCGCGGCCTTGTCGCGGACCATCGGTCCGGTGCTGGGACCGTTCGAGATGCTATCTGGCGATGCGCGGCATCAAGACGCTTCCCGCTGCGCATGGAGCGGCAGTGCGCCAATGCCTGCCGGGTCGCTCGTGGCTGGCCGCGCACCCAGCGGTCGAGCGCGTGTACTTCCCGGCCGACCCGGCGCATCCCGATGCCGCCACCATTCGCCGCCTGTTCCCGGACGGTCTCTACGGCGCCATCGTGAGCTTCGAACTGAAGGGCGCCGGCCGGGAAGAGGTATTCCGCTTCATGAACGCGCTGCGGATGATCGTGCGCGGCACATCGCTGGGCGACGTGCACACCATGATGCTCTATCCGGCGATGAGCTCGCACCGCGAGATTTCGCCGCAAGCACCGCGAGCGCATGGGCATCCGCGACAACCTGGTGCGGCTGTCGGTGGGCATCGAAGCGGTGGAAGACATCATCGCCGACCTGGATCAGGCGCTGCGGTAGCCGGCACGAACAATGGAACGGCCCAACAACACGGCTCGGCGCGTGTGTCAGGGTTGACTTTCCCGAGATTGATCCGGTTGGTTGTCAAAAAAGTTGTCAATGAACAAATCGGCGCCGAACTCGCCGAGTCTGGAAAGTAAGGTTGCCGACAGTGTAGGACCACCGTCAAAGCTCGTTTGGAAATGGCCGCACCACGTAGCTTCTTCTTGTTTGGTGTGTTTCGCCAAGTAGACGCGTCCAGTTCACCGAACTGGCCCCCAGACAATTATCGCCCTGTGCAGCCTTACCGAAAGGACACCGCCTACGGCTCGAGCGGAGCATCGTACGCGGCGGCGGCGATCTCACCCAGCACGTTGCCTACGAGATGCATGATAATCTGCGGGTCGCCATCCGCCATACCCATGTACGCCGCGAACGCCAGACGCCGGCCGTCTTTCCGGTCGAGGTACCCCGCGATACCTTTGCCGGTGATCATCAGCGAATGGTTCAGCATATCGGCTCGCGCGAGCGTGCCTGTCTTGGCGTAGACGTGGCCGGCCGCAGGGGAATCGGTTTGAATATCCCATAACGTTCCGTCTTTGCCCAGCACCGGCAGGGCCTTCATAAAGATGGGGAAGATGGCCTCCTGGCGCGCCATGTAGATCAGGTAGCCGACCATGAAGTCCGGCGTGTAGAATGCATCGCCGCCAGCGCCGTCGCTCTGGCTGGCGCCCGCGAGATCCAGGCCGGCCTTGCGCAGGAACTGGTTTTCCATATCGAAGCCGGCCTGGAGCGGGTCTTCGCGGTCCTTTCCGAGCACGGCGCCCAACAGGTAAGGCGTCATACTGGCGTGCAGGTTCTGGCTGACTTTCAGAGTCACCTTGACCTCTTCGGCGAAGGCTGGCGAGACATGCATGGCCACCTGATTCTCAGTTTTGTAGAACACGCGGACAGCCTCATCGGGCGGCTTCAGGTTCAGATCGGCTGCCGCGGAGACACCCGCATCACGCAACGCTTCCACGAAAGTCATTTGAGCGAAGCGGGCCGGCTCGGGGACGCGATAGGTTCGCAGCAGGGAAGATCCGGCAGGCACGGTTCCGTGCACGGTCAGCGAGTAAGTGCCATCGGGTTGCCGCTCGTCGTCGAACGAGATGTTAGCCGTCTTGGCGCTGGAAGAGACAGTCTTAAGCTGGTTGGCGATGTGTACGTAGGCCGTCGCCGGGGATAAGGTCAGCCTGGGTGCGGAGCCCTCGCCTTCCGCCGCGATGGTCACATCGATCAAGTTGTCATTGACCACAATCGGCGAAATGACCACGCCTGTGCCGAGTTCCCGCTCTCCCTCGGGGAATAAACTCACATCCACAAGGACATGTCCGGCGACTCTTTGACGCCGGCTTGGGCGACCTGCGCGGCTAACTCGCGGATGACCGCCAGGGGGTCGCCGGCGACCACATGCGCGCCGCCAGGCAGCGAGTCATATGAGTGATCCTGGTTTTGAAAAGCCAGCGTGCCGTCAGGCCGGATGCGGTTCGACAAATTGGGATCGCCGGCCGGCCACCAGGATCAAATCGCCATTCAGGGTACCGTCCGCGGCCGAGCGGCCGGTGCGGAAGACGCGCGTCTGAAATTGTAGTCCGGACCGAGCAGCGCCAGCGCCGTGCCTTCGGTGAGCAGCTTGGTGGTGGAGGCGGCGACGAAGAATTGTTGCTCGTTGAACCGGTAGACGGGCTGGTCCGCATTGAGGGCCCGGAACTCCATGCCGAAGCGGGCGTGCCGGTATTCAGGGCGGCTCATAATCGCCGCGATGCGCTCGCGCAATGATGCGGCAGGCTGCGCGGAGGCGATCAATGAAAGCGCCGCGGAGACTGCTAGGATCCGGAAGATTTCTCTCATAAGGACTGCATCCATCTCTCACTTTAGTAGGCTGGAACCGATCATGCCAAGCAGCCCCCTGGCGTTGACTATCCCAGTGCTCTTCCAGTGTTTGGGAAAGTGCCGCTTGTTGCCGGTGACCAGGAAATCGGCGCCCGCAGCTTCCGCGCACTCCAAAAAACGGTTGTCCGGCCCGTCAGGCGACGCTGAGACGTTGTGGGTGGGAGCAACCAGCATGCCGGCAGAGCGCAGACGTTCCAGAAAAGCAGTAATCTCTTTGGGAACGAACTTCAGCCGCGGGTACGACAACACTTGCTCGTATTCCTTCAAAACCGGTTCCGATACACAGATCCGGACCTTTTTGTGCAAACCCAAAGAAACGACCAGGGCTTCCAGTCCCTCGGGGTTCACATTGGCAGACACCAGGATATTGGTATCCAGAACCAGGCGGATCATTTGGACCGGCGTTTAGCTGGTGAGGGCTTGCGTTGTTTTCGGACTGCCGCCACAATCTTGTTGATCTGGCCGGGGCTGAGCTTGTTGGCCCCTGTCCGTTTGGCCGTGGCCTGCATAGCGCGTAATTCCTGGGGGGCCGGAGCAAACGTGTCCATGTAGTCCTTCATGCTCATGATTACCACGCTTGGTTCGCCACGGCGGCCGACCACGAACCGCTCGTTTTTTTGAGTAGCCCTTTTTATGATCTGCCCGAATTGGGTGCGGGCCGTTAAGGCCGAAACAACATTGGTCATAATTGTTCTTCAAACTGATTAATTAGTTCAGCTTAATTATAGCAGCGTCAAGACCGGCCGGCCTCTCTCGCTAAGGCGCTATGACCGCTAAGAAAGCAGACACAGGATTCTGCTTGTGTTCTATTCGATACAATCATTGTGTGTTCAAGTCTTGGGTGGAATTTTCGGCGCTGTTATGTTTTGCCAGCCTTCATCTCGCGGGCGCGCAGCCCGCGGCCAGCCTGGCCCTGGTGAACGGAAAGGTCTGGACGGTGAACGATGCGCAGCCGCGCGCGGAAGCGGTGGCCTGCGTGGGAAGCCGCATCGTGGCGGTGGGATCGAACGTTGACATCCGCAAGTGGATCGGGCCGGCCACGCAAGTGATCGAACTGGGCGGCGAGCTGGTCCTGCCTGGCTTCAACGACGCGCATGTACATTTTGTGGATGGCGGCGAGAATCTGGCGGGCGTGCAATTGCGGGACACCAAGTCTGAGGCCGAGTTCCGCGAGCGCATTGCGGAGTTCGCCGCAAAGCTGCCGGCCGGCCGCTGGATCACGGGCGGCGATTGGGATCATGAAAACTGGACGCCGGCCCGCCTGCCCACGCGGCAGTTGATCGACGAGGCGAGCGCCGGGCATCCTGTTTTCGTCGAGCGGCTGGACGGCCATATGGCGTTGGCCAATTCGCAAGTGTTGCGCCTCGCGGGCATCACGCGCGATACGCCGGATCCGCCCGGTGGCACAATCGTGCGCGATGCATCGGGCGAGCCTACGGGCGTACTGAAGGACGCCGCGATGGGGGCCGTGGATCGCGTGATGCCGGCGGCTTCAGCGGACCAGATCGCGGATGCCGTGCGGGCGGCCATGCGCTATGCCGCAGAGCATGGCGTCACCAGCGTACAGGATATGTCGGCGGCGCCGGCGACTCTACGCGTCTATCAAGAACTGCTCGCACGCGGCGAACTGACCGTGCGCATCGCGGGCCAGCAACCGCTGGCCACATGGGAGCGGCTGGCCGCCATCGGCCTGCACGCGGCGTTTGGCGGGGAGAAGCTGCATATAGGCGGGCTGAAGGGATTCGCGGATGGCTCGCTGGGATCGACTACGGCGCTGTTTTTTGAGCCCTACCTGGATGCGCCGAACACGTCGGGTCTGGCGAACAGCCAGATGATCCCGGAGAGCAGAATGTTGGACAACATCCTGGGCGCGGATCGCGCGGGGCTGCAGGTGCACATTCATGCTATCGGCGACAAAGCGAACCACATGATCCTCGATATGTATGAAGAAGCCGAGAAGCGCGATGGCCCACGCGACCGGCGATTCCGCATCGAGCACGCGCAGCATCTGCGCAGCGGCGATATTCCGCGGTTCGGCAAGTTGCACGTGATCGCGTCGATGCAGCCGTACCATTGCATTGACGACGGGCGTTGGGCGGAGAAGCGCATCGGGCCGGAACGTGCCAAGGGCACCTACGCGTTTCGCACGCTACTGGATACGGGCGCGGTGCTGGCCTTCGGGTCGGATTGGCCCGTGGCGCCCATGGTGCCGCTCATGGGCATTTACGCCGCCGTCACGCGCCGCACGCTGGACGGCAAGCATCCCGAAGGCTGGGTGCCAGAACAGAAGATCAGCGTCACTGAATCGATTCGCGCATATACTATGGGATCGGCCTATGCCAGCTTCGATGAGAAGATCAAGGGATCGATTGAACCCGGCAAGCTGGCCGATATGGTGGTGGTGACGGAAGACATCCTGACTATGCCGCCGGCCGAGATCGAGAAGGCGCGAGTGGAGACTACCATCTTCGATGGGAAGGTGGTTTACCGGCGCAACACTTCGCGGTCCGGGACAGAATAGAGTTATAGCGACAGCACCTATGCCCTCACTATCCGGTAAGACTATTTTCATCTCAGGCGCCAGTCGCGGCATCGGCCTCGCGATCGCGTTGCGCGCGGCGCGCGATGGCGCCAACATCGCGATTGCCGCCAAGACGGAAACACCGCATCCCAAGCTGCCGGGCACCATCCATACCGCCGCGGCCGAAATCGAAGCGGCCGGCGGCCATGCGCTGCCGATGGCGGTGGATATCCGCTATGAAGAGCAGGTCTATGCCGCCGTGGAGCAAGCCGTGCGGCGTTTTGGCGGCATCGATATTCTGGTCAATAATGCCAGCGCCATCAGCCTTACGGGTACGCTCGCTACGCCCATGAAGCGCTTCGATCTGATGATGGGCGTGAATACGCGCGGCACATTTCTTTGTTCGCAGGCATGCCTGCCACATCTGGCCAAGGCCGCCAATCCGCACATCCTGACGTTGTCTCCGCCGCTCGATATGCGCGCTAAGTGGTTCGCGCCGTGCCTGGCTTACACCATGGCGAAGTTCGGGATGAGCATGTGCGTGCTGGGCATGGCCGAGGAATTCCGCAGCCAGGGCATCGCCGTGAATGCGCTGTGGCCGCGCACCATTATCGCCACGGTGGCGCTGCAGATTATTCCGGGCGCCGAGCCCGAGCGGGGCCGCACGCCGGAGATCATGGCGGATGCCGCCTGGCAGATTCTGACCGAGGACAGCCGAAGCACCACAGGCAATTTCTTTATCGACGAAGACGTTCTGGCGGCCGCTGGAGTGACCGACTTCGCGCGCTATGCGGTGTCGCCGGGCAAGCCGCTCAGGCGCGATCTTTTCCTCGACTGATGCCTTATCGCTGAATGCGCGCCGAGCCACCCTTGGCAAACGAGCGCACCTGGTCGAGCGTGGCCATGGTGGTGTCGCCGGGGAAAGTGGTCAACAGCGCTCCGTGCGCCCAACCCAGCTTCAGGGCATCGGCAGGCTTCTCGCCCGTGAGCGCACCATAAAAGAATCCGGCGGCAAACCCATCGCCGCCGCCGACCCGGTCGAAGACATCCAAATCGCAGGTTGGCGAGACAAAGGTCTCGCCGCCGATCCAGGCCACCGCGCCCCAACTGTGCCGGTTGGTCGAGTGCACCTCGCGCAGCGTCGTCGCCACGATCTTGATCTGCGGATGCCGCTCCACGACTTTGCCGATCATGGAGAAAAAGGCGGTGGGATCCAGCTTGGATTTGGCGGCCACCTCAGGCCCGGGGATGCCCAGGCCCATCTGTAAATCTTCCTCGTTGCCTACCAGCACGTCCACGTTTTCGACGATCCGCCGGATCACGGACGCAGCGCGCTCGTGCCCGCCCGAGATGTTCCAAAGTTTCGCCCGATAATTCAAATCGAAAGAAACCACCGCGCCGGCCGCCTTGGCCGCTTGCATGGCTTCGACGATCAGCTCGGCGGCGGATGGAGAAAGCGCGGCGAAGATACCGCCGCTATGAAACCAGCGAACGCCCGCGCTGAAGATTGTCTTCCAATCGAAATCGCCCGGCTTCAAGAGCGCGGCTGCCTCATTGGCGCGATTGTAGAAGACCACGGGTGCGCGCACGCCGAAGCCGCGGTCGCTGTAGACCGCCGCCATGTTGGGACCGGTGGCGCCATTGTGCTCGAAGTGTTTGTAGAAGGGCTTGACGCCCATGGCCCTGACGCGCTCGGCAATCAGGTCGCCAATGGGATAGCCGACCATAGCGGTGGCGATGCCTGACGCCATGCCGAAGCAATCCGAAAGGTTCGCCGCGCAATTGAATTCACCGCCGCTGACGTGGATGCGGCACTCGGTGGCCTTGCGGAAGGGGATGATGCCCGGGTCGAAGCGGTGGATCAGCGCGCCCAGTGACAGAAAATCCAGGGCGCCGGTTTGGGGGATCTGAAGCGTACTCATGCGTTGTAGGTGCCTGAAGAAACCCGGCCGCCGCGTCCGGTCCAGTTGGTGTGGAAGAACTGGCCGCGCGGCTTGTCGATCCGTTCGTAAGTGTGCGCGCCGAAGAAATCGCGTTGGGCTTGCAGCAGATTCGCCGGCAGACGCGCCGTACGATAGCCATCGTAGAACGAAAGCGCCGTGGAAAACGCCGGCGTTGGCACACCGTATTCGATCGCCTTGATGATAGCGCGCCGCCAGGAATCCTGGTAGCCGATCAGCGTGCGGCTGAAGAAATCGTCGAGCAGCAGGTTGGTGAGGTGCGGATTGCCGTCGTAAGCTTCCTTGATCTTGCCGAGGAACCGGCTGCGGATGATGCAGCCTCCGCGCCACATGAGCGCGATGCCGCCAAAGTTCAGATTCCAGCCTTCTTCCTTGGCCGCTTCGCGCAGCAGCATGTAGCCCTGCGCATACGAGATCATCTTCGAGCAATATAGCGCCCGCCGCACGTCCTCGATAAAGTCGATGCGAGCTTGCCCAGACGCGGCAGGCGCGGGCCGCGGGCCGCTCAGAATGGCGGAGGCGGCCACGCGCTCGGTTTTCATTGCGGAGAGACAGCGCGCGAACACGGCTTCTCCGATGAGGGTGACCGGCGTGCCGGTATCGAGCGCGCTGATGCCGGTCCACTTGCCGGTACCTTTCTGGCCCGCGGTGTCCAGGATTTTATCCACCAGCGGCGTGCCGTCTTCGTCTTCTTTGTTGAAAATCTGCGCAGTGATTTCGATGAGATAGCTGTCGAGCTCGCCTGTGTTCCACTCGGCGAAGACTTCGTGCAACTCGCGTGCGTTCAGGCCCAGGCCATCCCGCAGCAGTTGATACGCCTCGCAGATCAATTGCATGTCGCCGTACTCGATGCCGTTGTGCACCATTTTCACGTAGTGGCCGGCGCCGTTTTCTCCCACCCAGTCGCAGCAGGGAGACCCATCCTCCACCTTGGCGGCGATCGATTGGAAGATCTCTTTTACATGCGGCCAAGCTTCCGGATTTCCGCCGGGCATGATGGAAGGGCCGTGCCGCGCGCCTTCCTCACCGCCTGAAACGCCGGTGCCGACGAACAGGATGCCTTGTTCGGCGAGCGTGCGGGTGCGCCGGTTGGTGTCCGGATAATGGGAGTTACCGCCGTCGATGATGATGTCGCCCTTCTCGAGATGCGGCGTCAGGAGGGCGATCATGTCGTCCACCGTTTCGCCGGCTTTTACCATCAGCATCACGCGGCGTGGCTTTTTGAGCGCCTGCGCCAGTTCCTCGATCGAGTGCGTGCCTACCACCTGGGTGCCGGCCGCTTCGTGGGCGATGAAATCGTCTACCTTGGAGACGGTGCGATTGAAAACGGCCACGCGATAGCCATGGTCATTCATGTTCAGCACGAGGTTCTGGCCCATTACGGCCAGACCAATCAAGCCCATGTCACAGGTTGGAGACGGCATGAGTTCCATTGTAGCGTCACTGATTGACGCCCGAAGCCAGGAAGCCGCCATCCACCGCGATGCACTGGCCGGTGATGAAACTGGCGGCGCCGGACGAGAGCAACACGGCCGCTCCGATCAGTTCTTCCGGCTGTCCGAACCGGCCCATGGGAGTGCGCAATTTCAGCTCGCGGCCGCGTTCGGTGCCGTCGAGAAGCTGGGCGTTCAGGTCCGTGCGGAAGACTCCCGGCGCGATGGCGTTGACGTTGATGCCGTCGCGCGCCCACTCGACGGCGAGGTTGCGCGTGAGCGAAAGCACGGCCGCCTTCGACGCGGCATAGGCGGTCACTTCCAAAAAACCCACGAAGGAGGTGAGCGACGCGATGTTGACGATCCGCCCGTGGCCAGTGGCTGCGAGCGCCCGGTAGAACGACTGGCACGTGCGCAGCATGCCGGTGAGATTCACGTCCATGATGCGATTCCAGTCGGCTTCCGCCACGTCCGCAGTGGCCTGGCGGAAGGTCTGGCCGGCGGCGTTCAGCAGCACATCGACGTGGCCGAACTGCAAGAGCACGTCATCGCGAAAGCGATCGATGGACTCGCGCGAACCGGCATCGCACGCGTGCCGCAGCGTCTTTCGGCCGGCGTGTTCGATTTCGAGGCACGCTTCTTCGATGAGCGATTCCCGGCGGCCGGTGGGCACTACGTCCGCGCCGGCGGCGGCCAAACCCACGGCAAGCTTGCGGCCGATTCCGGAAGTGCCGCCGATCACCACGGCCACGCGTCCGGCAAGATCCATCAGGTGTTTTGCTGGCACGATGCTCCTTTCTTATTTACCTAAATCCAGATGCGCGGCCAGAGTGCGCGCGGCGAGGTCCGCGTCCTTCTCCTGTAGTCCGGCTACGCCGGCGATCCATGCGCCTTTTGCGAAGACGAACACAGGGTGGCCGGCGTCCTGGCCGAAGTAGCCGCCAAACGACGGCTCGATTTTCGCGCCGTTCATCGCCTTGTTCCAATCGAGCAGCAGGAACGCCGCATCTTGCGGGTTGGGCAGTTTGGCGATGAACATACTGTATTCGATTTTGCCCTTTCGGTAGTGAGCCAGCGTGCCGCCCGGCATGAAGGACTTGCCGAGGAGGTGGTTGTCGACGACCTGCGCATCCACACGATCGGCGAGCGGGAGACGGCGCGACTCATCCCCCGGTTTGGGAGCGGCCTTCGATGCCGCGGGCCCGGACGGGGCGGGTTGGGGCTCGGCGCCGCAGGAAATCAGGAGGGCGGCGCAGGCGGGGAGGGTGAGGGCATGAACGCGCATTCGACCGCAGTATAACGCGGTGAGCGGATGGTGGCGGCCGCGCACTAGCGGCTGCGGGAGGAATCGATCTCCTGTACGTATATACGATTGTCGTATATACTAACATGAATGGATGAAATCCATGGCTTCGATTGGGACACCGCCGAAATGAATGCCGTAGGAGGAAATATGCCCCGCAAATCGACTAGCGTTCCGAAGTTCACATCCGAAGCACAGGAAGCCGACTGGTATGCCACCCCAGATGGCCGCCGGCAGACGCAGCGCGAGTTCGTGCGTGCGCTGCGGGCAGGAACCCTCGGCCGGTCATCCGGTCTGAAGGTCGCGAAGACAGATCCGAAGGCGCTCGAAAAACTCATGGCACAGGCCAAGGAAACCGCCACGCAGGCCATTTCGATTCGAATACCGATCGCGGATCTGGAGCGTGCCAAACGGATCGCCGGTGGGACCGGCGTCGGCTACCAGACCGTGATCAAACGAGCCATCCGTGAGGGACTGAAGAAAGCGGGCTGAACAGCAGACAGCGAACAACTGCACAAATAATCTGGCGGCAAAAGCAGGACTCGCCCTCAGCCGATGCAGCGGGTGCCCGTGAGGCTGCAGCGTTGGAAAAGGGGGGTGTGGGGGAGAAGCGTTTTGAAGGTTTCGCCTCCACTGGCCCGGCACCAACAAAATTATCCTCCAACCCCAACGCAGCCGCTACACCCAGGCTGGCGATTCATCTTCGGCAGCAAAGCCCGCGCCCTCACCAAAGAGCAACTCCAGGAATGACGACCACGCGCCTATTCCATGTTGATGTGCATTGCCTGACTGAGCTATCATCCGCATCCGGAGGTTCGCCGATGGCGGGGCGGCCTCGACGGTCCACTCACATGTCTGCCTCGCGCAGCCGTCCAGTCACGGCAGAAAAATCACTTGCAGGCGCCGTCGCTGTGGTTGCCGGCGCGACACGCGGCGCAGGTCGCGGCATCGCTCGGGCGCTCGGAGAAGCTGGTGCGACGGTCTATTGCACTGGACGAAGCGTGCGTGCCAACCGCTCCCCGTACAATCGTCCTGAAACGATTGAAGAGACATCTGAAATGATCGGCGCGGTCGGCGGCTCCGCCGTCGCAGTTCGCGTCGATCACACAGTGGAGGAAGAGGTGGAGGCCCTCTTCCAACGAGTGGAACGCGAGCGTGGCCGCCTGGATGTACTTGTTAACAGCATAGCCGGCGAAGACCCATTGATGGCACAGTGGTGCTCTTTTTGGAAGACGGATCTCAAGAACGCGGAGGCAGCCCTCCGGCAGTCGCTCCTGTCCCACATCATCACAGCCAAGCATGCGGCTCCCTATATGATTCGCAACCGCCGCGGGCTTATTGTGGAGGTGACGGAAAATGACGTGCTCAGCGCCGGAAGTAATCCGGTGACCCAGACGGTGAAGCTCGCGCTCAAAGGGTTGGCTCTTAACATGGCGGCGGAACTACGTCCGCATGGCGTAGCCGCGGTTGCAGTTACCCCCGGTTTTCTCAGGTCGGAGACGATGCTGGAGCGATTCGGCGTCACAGAGGAGACCTGGCGCGAAGGCGGGAAGAAAGACCGGAACTTCCTGGAATCGGAGTCGCCGTTGTTCGTGGGTCGCGCTGTTGTGGCATTGGCCGGAGACCCGGCGATCTTAGAGCGTTCGGGACAGCTTTTCAGCTCTTGGGAGCTCGGGCGTGAATACCGGTTCACGGATGCCGACGGACGGCGGCCCGACTGGGGCGCCAGTAAGCTCGACTTGTCAAAGCATCCGGAACAGTTGCTCCAGCAACCTGAAATTGAGGATGATAGGTTGGTTGGAACCCCCAGTTCGATGCATGCTTCCATCTCATTTCGACCGCTTGAACGATCCGATTTCCCGTTGCTTCAAGAATGGCTCGCCGCCCCGCACGTGGCTGTCTGGTGGAAGGAGCGCCTTGATCTGGCGAGTGTTGAGGCGAAATACGGCCCGCGCGTTGACGGTACCGAGCCCACCCACGTATTCGTGGTTGAGCAGGAAGGCAGACCCATTGGTTGGATTCAGTGGTACCTCTGGGCTGACTATCCAGAGCACGCCCGACAGTTAGGAGCGGCACCCTCTTCGGCTGGCATCGATCTCGCAATTGGGGAAGTCAAGATGACAGCCTTGGGGCTGGGTCCGGTTGCGATCCGCGAGTTCACAAAGCAGTTCGTCTTTCTAAACCCCGCCGTTTGCGGCGTCGTTACCGATCCTGAGGAGAGCAATCTCCCATCTTTGAGGGCCTTCAAAAAGGCTGGCTTCCGGGTGGTGAAGATTGTCCAACTTGCCGGAGCGGATAGTAAAAGGCAGGTCTTACAATTGGATCGTCCATAGACTGCGATCACTCGCGGATTCGTCCTCCCTGACGGTGTAGCAGTGATGGAATCGGCACGAATTTCCGTACCGGCGGAGCAAACCGTTGCGCCGCCGAGTCACACGCGTACAGAGTCGAAGCGCAGATGGGTGTCATCGGGCGGGACGCTGACCGGCCTATACCTTGCGATTTCGATGCTGCTGTTTGTCCGGATGGCCCTCGGATCCTGGGGTCTGCGCCGAATCTTGCGAGGCGCCAAGCCCATCCCCATCCTGGGCCCCGGCATCTTCGAATCGGTCTTATTCGTGGTACCAGGTTCGGTCGGGTGCTTCCAGGCGAGGATCCTTCTGCCACGAGCCTGGAGGGATTGGGACGCCGTAAAGCTTCGAGCCGTTCTGGCGCATGAGAGAGCTCATATCCGGCGACGGGACTGGCTTATCCGTGTCGCCTCACACGTCAATGTTTGCATCTTTTGGTTTCATCCGCTGGCTTGGTGGATGAAGCGCGAACTCGCGCGGCTGGCAGAGGAAGCCTGTGACGATGTTGCTCTCTCCGAGACAGAGGATAGGGAAGAATATGCGGCAACCTTGGTGGATATTGCCCACGCCGCTGCGGCTGACGGCGGCGTTCTGAATTGGCGAGTTATTTCGATGGCAAAGGAGTCAAATGTGATACGGAGAGTGAATCGAATTCTCAACCGGAGGCCTCAGGTCCCGAAGCCGTTCGGGCGTCTCGCTTGGGTAACGCTCTTTGCGTGCGGCCTGCCGGTAATCTATCTGTCCGCGGCAGTAAAGCTTGCCTCGGCAAATCAGGATTCGGCCGTGCTGGAGCACACTGCAGTTCCACGCCCTACCGAAGGGGCGCGCCAGCCCTTTTTGCGCGAATAGAAATCCTCGATGACGCTGGTCGCGCAAGCGGCTCCGAATCGACCCTTCAGGCCTGCCACGCCGCTCACCCCGTCTCGACGTAAGGATCCGCCCATAGCGATGTGCATCCTCATCGACAATAGCGGCAGCATGCGCGAGAAGCGAGCCACAGTGAAGGCCGCTGCGCTCGCCTTGATGAAAGCGTCCAAACCCCACGACGAGGTCTGCGTTGTAGATTTTAACGACGAGACGTTCGTGGACAAAGCCTTTACCAACGGTATCAATGAAATGGAAGATGCGCTCACGCATATCGACTCGCGGGGTGGCTCTGCTATGCGAGACGCGATCAGGATGTCAATCGACCACGTTAAACAGACGGCTCACAATGACAGAAAGGTCCTCGTGTTGGTCACCGATGGCAACGATACTTCCAGCACGGTAACTCAGGAGCAGTTGCTGGGCACGGTCAAGAACAGCGGTGTGCTGATCTACTGCATCGGGTTGCTCAATGAAGACGACCCAGGCCAAGCCGAGGCGGCAAGACTCGCGCTGGGGCAGCTTGCGGAGGCATCGGGCGGCCTGGATTACTACCCAAGGATGTTGCGGAAGTGGAGAGTATCTCTCCTGAGATTGCGAATGAGGTACGAAAACAATAGCTCAATGCCATTTTCATCCGTCGTTGTGGTCCGGGCGACCATGATTTACTCATACCGCAACGCCTCGATCGGATTGATCCGCGACGCCTTCATGGCCGGATAAATTCCGAAGACCACGCCCACCGCCATCGAGACCCCGAACGCAATCAACACGGACGCCGTGGTTACGATGGTCTTCCACTCCGCGGTGCGGGCGATCAGCCACGCCAGAAAAAAGCCGAAGGCGATTCCCAACAGGCCGCCGCCCACCGAGATCAGCACCGACTCGGTCAGGAACTGGCGCACGATGTCGGTGCGGCGCGCGCCGGTGGCACGGCGCACGCCGATCTCGCGCGTGCGCTCCAGCACCGTGGCCAGCACGATGTTCATGATGCCGATGCCGCCCACCAGCAGCGAAATGGCCGCAATGGCCACCATCACGTAAGTGAAGATGGTCTGGGTACGCTGCTGCTGCGCCAGCAGAGCCGCCGGGATGGTCACCGTGAAATCTTCCGTGTTGTGATGCGTGGAGTTCAGGATGGCGGTCACTACCTTGGCGACCTCCAGGCTGTCGGCGCCCGGCTTCAGGCGGAGATCCACCGCATCCAGATCGTCTTTCATGAAATTGCTGCGGTCGAAATAGCGGTATTGAAAGGTGTTCAGCGGGATATAGACGATGTTGTTGAGATCCTGCATTTTGCCGCCGCTCGATTGTCCGGTGGAAATCAACTGCTCGCCCAGCACCCCCACCACTTCGAGCCAGTTGTCATTCACCTTGACGAACTTGCCCACCGCCGGACCATACCCCAGCAGACTTACCTTGGCGCCTTCGCCGAGCACGCAGACGGCGCGGCTGGCGGCGTCATCCTGCTCATCGAAGAAGTGGCCCTCTGCCACGTGCAGAGCTGTGAATGATGGCATATGATGGCCGCACGCCATAAAGCTCGGGCATTTCGTGCGACGGCTTCGGCAGCACGCGCGCAGGATGCAGGCCGCGCCGCGGCGACAGCGTTTCCAGGCCGTCGATATTCGTGCTGAGGATGCGCACATCGCGGTCGGTGAGACCCGGCGAATCGCGGCGGCGCTGCTGCAGTTCCTCCTGGCTGGCCGCGGGACGCGAATCCACCAGCACGTTGCGCACGCCCAACTGTTCGATGAAGCGCAGGGATTCCTCGCGCGCGCCGGCGCCGATAGCCAGCATGCCGATCACCGAGCCGACGCCGAACACGATGCCCAGCGCCGTCAGCAGCGTGCGCGTCTTCTGCGCGCGCAGATTATCGAACGCCTGCGCGATGTCGGAAAAGATCCGCCCCAGCGACTTCATCGCGACAGGGCCTTCATGGCGCTTCCCGCGGGGCCCTTGGTCTGCGCGCTCTGGTTTTGCTGATCGGGATTGGCCAGCGCCACCACCTGGCCTTCCTGGATGCCGGTGAGCACCACCTGGCTCTCGCTGCGGCGCACCATCTTCACGTCGTGCGGCACGAAGCCCGCAGGCGTCTCCAGGTAGACATACGAGCGCTCGTCGCTTTCAAACAGCGCTTGCGAGGGCACCCAAAGCGAATTCGGAAATGTGCCGGTGGTGATCACGATGTTGGAACTCATGCCCGGGCGCACGCCGGGAGCCACCTGCTCCAGCGCGATTTTGCAATCGAAATGGCGGTTCCAGAACGCGCCGACGGTGCCGCCGATCTCCTTCACCGTGCCGGTGAAACTCTTGCCCGGCAGCGCCACAATGGCCACTTGCACTTTCTGGCCCTGCGATAAGTGGCCGCGGTCGAGCTCTCCGATACTGGCGGTCACTTCCCAATTCCTCAAATCCGGAATCTGCGCTACCGCCATGCCGGCATTCACCGTGTCGCCCACTTGCAGACTGGGCAGTTGCATGCCGTACATGAAGAAGTTGCCGTTGCTGTTTTGCTGGATGCTGACGTAGCCGCCGGATTTGGCCTTCAGCACCATGTTGTCGATATTCTGGCGGGCGGTCTCCGCTTTCACTTTGGCTTTGTTCAGAGCAGCTTCCTGGATGGCAACGGCCGCGGCCGAAGTGGCCTGGCGGTTGGCCGCGTCGTGTTCGAGCTGCCGGAGGTGGTCTTTGGCGGCTTCGAGAGCCAGCGTGTTTTCGCGCGCCACGATTTCGGCCAGGATGGGATTGCGGCGCGCTTCGAGCTCGGCGATGCGCACGTCGGATTTGGCTTGCAGCAGGGCGATAGCGCGTCTCTTCTTCCTTGGCTTGATTATCGGCCTGCGTCTGGATCACCTGCTGCTGGGCCTCGGCCAGATCCGCTTCCGCCTCTTTGAGCTTGAACTCCTGCTCGGTGGTGTCGAACTTGACCACCACGTCGCCGGGATTCACCAGCTTCTCCAGCCTCGCGCAGGTAGATGATGGCCATGTCGCCGCCGCCGGTCATGGGAGCGGAGAGCATTTCGGTATGGCCGCCGGATAGCTCGCCTTTGGCGCTGACGGTAATGGTCACGTCGCCGCGCTTCACGCGCGTGACGGGGACGCGCGAGGATGAGGCCGGCGAAACGGCTTTCATCAGGCGGGCTCCGCCCCAGGCCAGGAAGGCTAGCAGGAGCAGCGGTGGCGCACAGGCCGATGATGAGTTTGCGCGTCATTTGTTCGCCTTCGCGCCCGGCGAGGATGCGGGACTAGCGCCTGGCTTAAGTCCGCCCTCCTTTTCACTGACGGAGGCATCCACCAGCGTGACCATGGCGCCGGCAGGGATTCCTTTCACGGCGACTTCGTCCGGATTGCGCGCGAGCAACTCCACCTCCACCGCGCGATAGGCGCCCTTTTCGGCGAGATACACGATGGGCTTGCCGTTACGGGTAAATATCGACTTTGGCCGGAATGCTGATGGCGTTCGGGATGCGGCTCACCACCACGTCCATATTGCCGTTCATGGCGGGCCGCAGCCTCGAATCCGGCTGCCGGATGTGGCCGAAAGCGCGGAAGCTGCGGGTAGGAGGCCATTCAAAGCTTTGCTCGGTCAGGGGCGAGATGGCGATCAGATCGGCGGGCATGGTCAGTTCCGGAAGCGAATCGATGTGCACGCGCGTTTCCTGGCCCACTTCGATGCGTCCGCGGTCGATCTCCTCCACCTTGCCTTCCATTTCGAGCGTGGTCAGATCGGGAATCTCGGCCACCACACCTCCGGGCCAGACCTGGTCGCCCACCTGGAACGGTTTGGCATTCATCCATCCCTGGGAGTTGTTCTGCATGTACATGACGACGCCGGTCAGCGGGGCTTTCAGCTCCATTTCGGATAACCGGTGCTTGGTCAGATCCACTTCGCCCTGCGCCTGGTCGCGCTGGCGCTTGAGCGAAGCCATCTTGGCTTTATCGGACGTCTCATGCAGGTTCACGGTGGCCTCCTGCACTTTCAGTTTCTGTTCGGACAGCCCCAGATCGATGCGGCTCTCATCGCCTTGCAGTTGGCTGACGATTTCGGCTTTGGAGGCTTCCATCTTGGCCTTTTCGAGGTCGTACTTGGCGGTGCTGAGGTCGCGCTGGTCCTGCTCGGCGGTGATGCGGGCGTCGGCCACGGCCTGGTCGAGAGTGGCCTGCGCCTGTTTGAGCGCGGCGTCCTTTTCCTGCAACTGCTGTTGCGTGCTGCTGGGGTCGAAGCGGACCACCGGCTCGCCTTCCTTCACCGCGCTGCCGGGAGGCGCCTGCCAAACGATGCGCAGGGAGGGCACATTCACCGGCGCAATAATCTGTACCGAGCGGCGCGCCTTGAGCTCGCCGCGGCAGCGCACGATGACGGAGAAATCTCCCTGGCGCGCGGGCGCCACGGGCAGGGTGCCCGCAGCCTGGACCTGGCGCAACCGGTATACGCCCGCGGCAGCCGCAGCCAGCGCCAGCAGGACGACGGCAAGACCGATCCAGAAGCGGACTGTGCGGAGACGGCGGCTCATTTCGTTACACCGGGGGTTACACCGGCCGCCGGCGCTGGCGAGGGCTGGCCTGCCAGCACCACCGCGGCAGTCAGGTCCGGCAGCAGGTGCGGATCGCTTTTGTCTAACCGGAAGCGCGCCGCGAACGTCTTGATGGGGGTTCCCAAAGCGGAGGCGGCCACCGGGCTGGCGGAAACCATGTGCGCCTGAAACGTCAAGTCCGGATAAGCATCCAACCGCACGATGGCAGGGCAACCGGGCGTCAAGGCCAAATCGTCCGGCTCTCCCACCTGCGCGCGCACTTCCATTTCGGAAGGATCGAAAAGCCGGATCAGGGCCTGGCCGGTCCAGAGTTTATCGCCTTCCTGGGGCTTGCCCATGCTGTTGTTGCGCCACACGTTCTCGAGCGCCACCATGCCGTCGAGCGTGGCGTGGATTTGTAGTTTGTCGGCGTTTGAGAGCGCGCGATCGAGGCCGACTTTCTGCCGGTCGCGCTGCAATTCGAGAATATGCACGGCGGCGCGTCGGCCTGATCGTGAAATCCGCTGGACTTCTTGAGGCTGGCTACGTGCTCCCGGGCGGCTTCGGCCTTAGCCTCGTTCTTCAGCCGGTCGATTTCGCTCAGCAACGGCCCAGGCGCAACTGCAATTCCGCCTTGGCCAGATCGGCTTCGGCGGACTGCAAATCGGAGGCGCGCTTGGCGGCGTCAGCCCGGTTTTGGGCCTGGCGCTGCTCCACCTGATGCGATAGATCGTCGAACTTGGCGCTGCGCATCGCGCGCATTGTCCAGTTCCTGGGTGCGGTCGAACTCCGCCAGCAGATCGCCGGTCTTCACCCGCACGCCGTTGGCGATGATCTTGGTCAGCGTGACGGTGCCGCCCTGGCCCATGACTTGCGGCACCTGCACGGTGAAGAAGTGGACCGCCTGGACGATGCCCGTCAGCCTTACTTCATGGCTCACGGGGAGGGCGCTTGCCGGCTGGGGATCGCCGCCGGCCGCATGGACAACCGGCGCCGGACCGCGGCCGCAGGATGCAGAAAAGGCGGCCGAAGCGCACACCACCACGGTTTCGGCGAGCAGTCGCATAGATCGGCGTTTCACCTTAAAGTGGTTAGACGGAGCCACCGGGCAAAATGTTTATAAACGGTTGAAACCTTCCGTCAATTCAATATACGTCCCCCAGGGATCGGTGAGGAAAGCGATGGCGAGGTCCAGGGAGGGGATCTTCCGGTAGGGCACGTCGAATTTCACGCCATCCGCCTCCAGCTTCTTGCAGAATGCTTCCAGATCTTTCACTTCAAAGCCGATGTGATCGAGGGCGCGCCCCTTGGTGCCCGCTACAGGGCCGGTCGACTGCGAAAAGGTCAGGTTCACGCCCGGCAGGTCGGCCGCCTCGAACGGGCCGCGTTTCCCCGGCTTGGCGCCGAACATTTTCACGTACCAGGCTTTGGTTTCATCCACCGAGGGGGTATAGAAGTGAATGTGGTGGTTGGCGATGGGGACTTCCATGGAAGGGTCCTCGGTGATCTCGACCTTGATCTCGTCGGGCGCGATGACATATGCCTGGTGCGGGCTTGCGCCGGGCAGGATCTTCAGCCCCGCCGCCCGCCATTTTTCGAGCGAGGCGTGCAGATCCTTCACGCGAAATCCGATATGGCCGACGACGCTGCCGTCAGTGCCACCGGACGGCTCGGCTTTCTGATAGAGCACCAGCACGTCGGGAAAAACAATTACCTGTATGCTGCCGAGCTTGGCGGGTTTTCCGCCCAGCGTGGTCCAAAAAGCGCGGTGCGCGGCCGGATCGCGGACGTTGAGGTGCAGGTGCCCCATGCTGACGCCTGCCGCGTTGGGCGGGGGGAGCTGGGGGAATGCGATGGCGGCGGTGAGGAGGAGGAGTAATGGCGCGATGGGTGTTTGCATGAAACCTTTAATGTATACCCTGGCAAGGTCCTTGACCTCAACCGACAGGCTCTCGGCCGGAAGACCTTTGTGGAATTCGGGAATGCCGATTATTCCAGAACTTTTGGACAGGACCCGTACTCGAAGTTGGAGTCCTTGATCGTCCGGACCTCCATGGCTATATCGTCGGACGCAAGGTTCAGAGCTGCGTATCATGTTACAATCTCGCCGTGAACTCTCGGGAATCCTTCGTATGGAGCGTGTGATTGGGGTTGTCCCGGCAGGCGGCCGGGCTCGGCGAATACACGGATTTTTTAAGGAGATGATGCCGATTGGCATTAACGAAAGCGACAAATCCAAGTTTGTCGTAAGTAGCGAACGCATTCTGGAAGGCATTCTACAGGCCGGGGCGTCATCAGTTCACTTCTTGTTGAGCGCCGAAAAGTCATTTATTGCCGAGTATTATGCCAGACAAGAGTTGTTCACCGGCCGCGTGAACTTCAACTACATATCCAAGGAGATTGAGCGGACTGGACTTCCATACGCAATTGATAACTTGTACAACCAAACGAGGGAGTTCGATTACGTCGTAATGGGTTTCCCTGACAATTTCATCGAGCCTCCGGAATCCTTCAAAATAGTGCTTCAATTTTGTCGAAACGAGCGGGCTGATCTCGCTCTTGGCCTTTACAAGACAGACTCCCGTAACAGAGGTGGATACATCCAGTTTGACGCGCGCACGAAGGACGTTCGGTCCCATGTCGACCACACATCTTCGGGCTTTCCAGCGGGCGCAGACAACCTATGGGCGATCGCCTGTTGGAGTTCTCGATTTACCGAATTCATCCACGACTTTCTGTCGTCAAGGACAGGTCCACGTTATAGCGACCTTCCTTTCGGGGTTCTAATTGATGCCGCACTTTCCCCCTCCTCCGGTCTCCGCACAATGGCTTCCTTTGTGGACGAGGAACGAGGATTCCACTGGGATATAGCAGACCCTGAGAAGTACTTTGATTTGCTTCGCCAACTTTACTCCTCTGGGGGCGCGCGTGGCTTCCCTACAGCAAAGGCCTCCAGGTGTGTATTTATCGGCCACGGCCACGCAGAATGTTGGAAGACGTTACGGGATTTTCTTCGGGACCGTCTGAAGCTTGAATGGGAGGAATTCAACCGTGTGTCTCCTATTGGCAAGTACCCACAGCAGCGCCTGAAGGAAATGATGGACGCGGCTGGTTTCGCCTTTCTTGTCATGACGGCGGAGGAGGAAGGGCAGGCAAGAAATAATGTCATTCATGAGATCGGATATGCCCAGGCGTGTCTTGGAACCACTCGAGTGGCGATCCTCGTCGAGGAAGGTTGCGACACGTTTAGCAACATCGACGGCCTGACAGTTCTCCGGTTCCCGAAAGGGGACCTTATGTCCAAGTCGGACGAAATCAGGAAAGTGCTTGAGGACAGAGGCCTTATTGGAACGTGAAGAGTGTGGGCAAGTTGCCGGTATGCCTCCCGCGCCTCTTCAAGAACAAATTCGCTGGAAATGCGGTCCACGGTGGCCTGGCTGCGTATCTGGCCCGAGTGGATGTTCGTTGGCGAAAACGACTCCTCGCTGTCCAGTTAATCGTTGCGTAGAGACTGTAGCGGATCCATGCGCGCGGCGCGCCTGGCCGGCAGATAGCTGGCTGCGACGCTCACGATCAGCAACGCCAGGGGAACCAGGACGTACACCGCAGGGGACGATTCGCCTAGTCCGATAAAGCCCGCCGAGAGCATGGGACCCGCCTCTGCCGCGAGAGCCGCGCCTATGGCGATGCCAACGGCGGCGATAGTCAGCCCGCGGCGCTCGACCAGCCACACCACATCGCGGTGGCTTGCGCCGAGCGCCACGCGGATGCCGAACTCCTTTACGCGGCGGCTCACGGTATACGCGATGAGGCCATAGAGACCGGTCGTGGCGAGGACCAGGCCGATGAAGCCCAGGGTTCCGGTCATATCCAGCATTTGTATCCACGTATCCGTGACGCGGCTTTCGTAAAGGGTCGCCACGGGGCGCAGATTGAACAAAGCCATATTGGGGTCGAGCGACCGAACCGTGTCGCGCAAGGGGGCGGCGAGCGCAGCCGGATCGCCCGCCGATTGCACCACCAACGTCATCCGGGAGCGCGGGTTCTGCTCGTAGGGAACGTAGACGAACGGCTGCGGGGCCTCGTTGATGCTCAGATAATGTCCGGTTTTGGCGACGCCGACGACCTGAGCCTCAGGCCCGGCCGGGGTATCCAGGCGGATGCGCTGTCCAATCGGATCCTGGTTCGGCCAGTAGGTGCTGGCGAATTTCTGGTTGACAATCGCCACGCGCGCCGATTCCGGGCGGTCGCCAGTGTTGAAGGCGCGGCCGCGCAGGATTTCGACCTTCAGGAGGCTGAAGTAGCCGGCGTCCACGGCCGCCCCGAATACGGCCGTTTTCTCGCGGCCTTTGGGAAACTGGTAGCCGACGGGCACCACGGTCAGCCCGGTCTGCGCAGGAGCAAGGGGCAGTGCCTCCGTCATGGCTACGCCTACCACACCCGGCAGCGCGCGCACGCGATCGACAAGCTGGCGGTAAAACACCTTCGTCTGTTCCGGCGAGTAGTGCAGCAAGGTGGGCGCGGTATCCATGCCGATCAGATGGTCCGTGCGGTAATCGGCGGGCATCACGAGCGATTTTCGAAAGCCCGCGAGAAACATACCCGCGGCGATCAGAATCACCATGGCCAGGGCGATCTGCCCGACGACCAGAAGATCGCGGCCGCGCGTGTTCTGTGTTCCGGAGCCGCCGCCTCCGCCGGATTTCAGCGCGCGCAGGAAATCCGTCCGGGCGGTCTGCCACGACGGAACCAGGCCGAAGATGAGACAACTCGCTGCGGCTGCCAGGAGGCTGAATTTCACAACCCGCCAATCCAACTGTACGGCCAGGATATTGGGCGGTTCGGTGGGCACGCTAAGGGTTTGGAGTAACAGAATTCCGCCGAACGCGAAGGCTAATCCCACCGCGCAGCCGCAGACGGCCACGATGAAACTCTCGGCCATCAACTGGCGCACGATGCGCCCGCGGCCAGCCCCGATGGACAGGCGGATGGCGATCTCGCGGCTGCGGGCGCGTCCGCGGGCAAGCATCAAGTTCGCGAGATTTGAGCACGCGATGACCAGGATGAGCGCCACCAGCCCCATCAGCATCTTGATGAGGGCGAGCAGTTGAGGACCCTGCTGGATGCGCCTTTGCAGTTCCGTGCGAACCGCGAGACGCCGGCTGCGATTGGTCTTGGGAAACTCGCGTTCGAGGGCTGCGCCCATGAGGGCCAGTTCAGCCTGAGCCGGCTCCCGGGATTGACCGGCGCTCAGCCGGCCTTTGACTACTAAATCACGACGCCCGCGGTCCTCAAGAGGATCCATCGGCTCGGCGCCCAAGCGCCGGGACATCCCGAGCGGAACGTAAATGCTGGGGTAAATAAAGCGGTCGAGGCCGCTAAAGGACCGGGGGGCGATGCCGACGATCGTGAATGCAATCCCGTTGATCCGCAGGACGCCGCCGATCGCCGACGGTTCACCCGCGTATTGCTCCTGCCAGAAGTCGTAGCTGATTATGGCCACGGCGCGATCCGTAGCTTCACTGGCGAGAAAAGCGCGGCCGATGGCAGGCGCCACTCCCAGCACGGAGAAATAATTGCCGCTGACGAGCACGGCAAACCGGATGCGCGCCGGCGCCGCGGGGTTGGTGGCGGCGGCGACGGTGGTGACGCGATAGGCAGCCAGGCCGGTGAAAGACCGGCTCCGATCGCGCACATCGCGATAATCGGGGAAGGATATTCCCTCAAACGGATCGTCGGGCGTCGTATAAGTGACATCGAACAAGCCGGATGGGTCAGGCACGGGCACCGGCCGCAGGAGCACGGCATCGGCGAAGCTGAAGATCGCGGTGTTTGCGCCGATGGCCAGAGCCAGTGAGAACACCGCCACAGCCACAAAAGCGGGCTGGCGGAGGAGGGTGCGCAGTGAGTAGCGGATATCGGCGAGGATGCCTTCAAGCCAGGTCCAACCCCAGGATGCGCGGACATCCTCCATCGCCAGCGTGAGGTTGCCGAGTTTTTCGCCGTCCGCCACGGCGGTAAGCGATTCCATCTCCTCGTGCATCTCGCGCTCTTGCCGGCGGCGCCATGCCGGCCAGAGATATTTCAGCCGGTTCGGGATCATTTTCCCCTGACCTCCGGCAGGGCGCCCATTACCAGGCCGACGGCGGTGACGAAGTCCGCCCACCGGGAGTGTTCCCGTACCAGTTGCCGGCGGCCTGCCGCGGTGAGCCGGTAATATTTAGCGCGGCGATTGTGTTCGGACATCTCCCACCCGGAAGCGATCCAGCCTTTGGCTTCGAGCCGCTTGAGGGCGGGGTAGAGCGAGCCGAACTCGATATCGAGCGCTTCGTTTGAAGTGCTGCGGATATTTTTGGCGATGCCGTAGCCGTGAAGCGGGCCGGCGATGAGGGTGCGGAGCACCAGCATTTCGAGCGTTCCCTGCAGGACGTCCATATAGAGAGAGTCTATATGAAGCCTATCTATATGTCAAGACACGCGGAGCCCGCGCTACTGGGAGCCGGCCAGGATATCGATCAGGCTGGGGCCGATGAAGCTGCCCCATCCGGTGACCAAATCGTAGCCGGTGACCGCGGTATATTTGCCGTTGCTGCCGCTCACGATATCGTGAAAGTTGTTGTCGTAACCCGATCCGACGCCGATCCGGTAGAGGGCCGGATTGAGAAAGCCAACCGTACCTCCGCCATTGGCGAGCGATTGCTGGTTCACCATGGCCATGAAGCCTGCCCATTGCGGCGCGGCGTAGCTGGTGCCGCCGTTACCGCCGCTGCAGCCACCGTCATAGCAGCTATATTGGTTGGTGTTCGCCTCGGCGGCCACATCGGGAATGTTGCGCAAAGTGGTAGAGCCTTGATTCGACGAGTTAATGACACCGGGTAACTTCTGATAAGCGGGGATGGGGATGTTGTTCTTGGAAGGCATGCCGGCGCTGCCGCTCCAGCCGGTTTCCGACGCCCAGGAACCGCCGGGACCGTTGGTGGTCAGGTCCGTGCCGCCGACCGCGGTCACATAAGGGTCGTCCGCGGGCCAGACGGTACCGGCGGGAGTGCGGGAACCATTGTCGCCGGTGGCCACGAACAAGGTTTGGCCTTGGGACGCGAACTCCTTGAATATCGGATCGAGACTGCTCTCATTGTCATCCCACCCCCACGAACAGCTTAGCTGCTTGGAGGTATTGTCGGCCGCCATCTGGCTAAAGA
Organism: Bryobacterales bacterium; assembly: GCA_963795925.1. Classification (GTDB taxonomy): domain Bacteria; phylum Acidobacteriota; class Terriglobia; order Bryobacterales; family Bryobacteraceae; genus Bog-159. Next base: position 206,664 of record CAWCJP010000005.1, read on the forward strand.
TGGAGACATCTTTCTTTCCCACGTAAACCACCACCTGGCTGAGGCCCGGGGCCATGGAGATGGCCATCTCGATATCCAGGACCTGTTCGCTGTCATCGCACTTTGACGGCGGGCAACTCAGTGACTGGCCGTTCAACGAAACACCGGTTACCGGCACGTTTAGAGGCTCATTTACCTTTTGAAAGTAAAGCTGGACGTCGCTGAGTTCATATCCGGCAAGTTCGAATAACCCCACCGACTGGCCGGCGCCGTTTAGGGGTCCGGACCCGTAGTAGGCCGCTCGCATGTCACTGCCGATAAACTGGCCCTTGGGGCCGGAACCGGTGGCTTTGGCCCCTTCCGCGTCCGGCGATGACCGGACCATCTTGGAATATGGCAGCGTGTAGGTGTCCAAACCGGAGATGTGCAGGACCGGGACATCCAAATCGAGAGTGGGCTCCCGGTCGGGAGAGTAGAATGCGCGATTCTCCACCGGATGCGCATAGATGCCCATGACAACATGCAGGGCTCTTTCGATGTTGGCCACAGACCCTTCGACATCCACCACCAACCGGTTGGCGCGGGTACCAGTCACCGCCAGGCCATTCGACGCCGCGAAGCGAACCACTGCGTCATGATCGTCCTGGGCCGGGCCGAATCGCTCGGTAAACTCCGCCACACTCAGATACCGACGATAATTTGGACTCCGCGGATCGTAGAGTTGGCCCAATAGCTCATCGAGGCCGGATTCATTGCGCAGGGGCAGCCCGATGGCGAGGCTGATGCGCTCATCGGAGGGAAGCTGGCCTATGAGGCGAGCTTGCCCGCTAGCCACAGCGGGCGGCACGTGAGCCGTCATGGCCGTGCGCGGCGCGGCTTGCGCATGCACGGCCAAGAATAACAGGCCGGCGGCGAATATCGCCGGCGATCGATGCAGGATGTTAAGTTTCCGGGTTCCGTTCATTGGTGCAGCCTCCAGGATTTTCGCAATGTTTTATGCTACCAATTCCTCTTCCGCGTTGGCGGCTGTGCTCGCGGCGCAATCGCTCGCGGCCGACGCGCTACAGTTGGGGAGGGAAGGCAACCATGACGATTCCCGCTACGTACGAGAATGGCGTCTTCAAGCCGCTGGAGGATGTTGCCAAATCCGCGGACTGCAGACGCCCGACTCGTTGATTGCTAAAGGCAGTGAAGGCGTCCGATTCTTCTTTGAGAATCCCGAGACCCACAGTCGAATTCACAAGAGACCGAAGACACACCAGGAACGCGCCATGAACCAATTCGGTCGTCGCCAGTGGAACGGACCTTGCCGAAGATGACAAAGCGCCGGGCGACTGACCTGAGATCACCGACGCGATTACATACTCAGGCATGTGAAATCAAGATCCCACGTTTTGAACCGACTCAGAATCAACATCATCTGGAATCACGCGACGGCCTGGAGCCCGTTCTTGGCGACGAGAGAAAGCAACTTCAGTGAAGCCCCCTGCGGGCGCTTTTCTCCGCGTTCCCACTGGCTCACAATTCCCGTCGTCACGTTGAGATAACGGGCGAACACCGCCTGGCTGGCGCCTTCCCGCAGACGGAGTGCGCGGATTTCTTTCGGCTTCAGCGGACGGACCGGCGTGAGGCACAACTCATCGAACTCCCGCATCGTGCGCTTGTCCATGACTCCGGCCGCATGCAAACCTTCGGCGGTTTCGTGGATCGACGCCATCAGAGCACTACGATATTGTTTTCTCATCACAGTTCACCTCCACCAACGTTCCCGATGCAATCACCCGCGCAAGGGTATTGTCATCGTAGGCCAACAGTTCGGCCGCGAGTCTTTTTAGCGCGGCCAGTTCGTCATTCTCGATGTTGTCCTTTTCGTTCTTCGCGAAACCGTGAACGAAAATTGCCCGTGATGCCCGTCCTGAACACAATCAGCGTTCGGAATCCACCGGACTTGCCCTGGCCAGGACGCGCGATCCGCTGTTTGATTACCCCGCCACCGAGATCGGCAGCAACCAAACCCCGTTCTGCGTCCGTCACAGCCCGGCACAGCACAACATCGGAGATGTCGGCCTTGTCGGCAAAGCGCGTGAACGCTTTGGTTTTGAACGTTCGCACCTATCCTCACCAAGACGTGGCTAAATATCTGTTCCGGAAATAAGTATAACACTGCGTGCTATAGATGATGAGACCGGCGTCACAAGGCGCGTTCCCTTTGCCACTTCTGAAAGAGGCCGGCGTGTCCGAGAAGACGCGTTCCAAACCCGCGCGCAGAATTGGCTGGATCATAACAGCACAACATCGGCGAATCGAGTATCTTTTTGGCCGATCACCCCAGTACTTAACAAAAGAAAGCATTGTCGGACGCCGCACGGCGTCTCTATGATCGTTTTGGGGATCTCCCAACGCGACGGAAGCAAGATCCTGTTTGATTCGCAAGAGGAAGCAAACAGCTTGAACGCTTCTTTACAAAGGCTCGATCCACTCCAAAAAACAATGAGCCAAACTCCAGCAATCGGCTGACTCAAAGGTGTCCGGATTGATGCCAGAACTTAACCGAGGAGTCTGGGGAATGAGTGATCCAAAGCGGCGGGTAATGCCCGGAACACAGTGAGCGGAACATAGCGCCGATGGCGGCTCACGCATTCGTAGCGAGCGCCCGGTACAGCCGTGACGCAGCCCACCTTGAGCAAGTCAGCGACATACTGGCGGCTTTCGCCGTCGTCGATCAGCCTGCGGGCGTGTTCAATCTGTGCGGTGGTTAGCTTCGGCTTCGGCCCGAATTTCACCCCGCGCCGTTTGGCGGCGGCAACACCGGCGCGAGAGCGCGGACAGCAAGGTGCTGTGCTGGAGGGCTCCCAAACCGTCTCAGGTGCTAGGGGAATGACTGTCGCCGTCATGCTGGTCGGGCCGGGTTCCACGATCTGCGCCACTCTGCCGCGACGTTGCTCCTCTTGCAGGGCGTCCACCCGCGCTCCATCATGGAACTGTTAGGGCACGCCTCGATAAGCCTGACGATGAACACGTACAGGCACGTTCTGGAGGAGATGAAACATGAGACGGCGCGCAAGATGGATGACGTCTTGAATCCCCGTGGCTGTCAATTCGGTGGCTGCGAAGGCGAACTAAAGGTTAAGAGCCTTTGGAATCTGGCGCGCCCGGAGGGACTCGAACCCCCGGCCTACTGGTTCGAAGCCAGCCGCTCTATCCAACTGAGCTACGGGCGCGCGCTTCCCCGATTTTAGCGCGAACAGACGGCCAGTAAATAGCGTCCATCCTCGCTGGGGATTTCTTCCAGGATGCGCAGGCCGCCATGCTTCTCCAGCAGCTCGTGAAAACCCTCCGGCGTGAACGTGTAGCGGAAGTTCAAATTGATATGCTCGCCGCGCTCCACCAACACCTCGCGATCGGGAGTGGCGATGCGCAGATCGCTATCCGGGCGGAAATGCGAGGCGGTCACGTGCAGGCCGGCAAAGCCATGATCGCGCTTATGCTCGAAACGCACCTCGCCGTCGTCGGAGGAGACGCCCAATGCGGCCAGCGGCGCGAAGGCGAACTGCCGCAGGCATTCTTCCGGCGGCAACGAGCCGTTGGCGTGATGGATCTCGGCGTCCAGCACCAGACGGTCGTTCGAATGCAGGCATTGCGCCAAGTGCCGGATGTGATCGAGGGGATCGAATCCGCCCAGCGTGTTGCCGGACATCAGAAGCAACTTGGGCGATTCGGCGGCGTCGGAGGCGAAGACTAGGTGCATCGGGCTCGAGATATCGGCCTTGATCCCGGCGGTTTCGATATCCATATCCTCGGCCGCGGCGCAGGCCATTTCGAGCAGCGCCTGGCTGGCATCCACTGGATAATATTTGAGCTCCCGGCCGGCATATTGCACCACGTCGAGCAGGATGCGGTCGGTGGCGCCATCGCCCGCGCCGAAGCTGATCACCGGGAGGTGTTCCGGGAAGGGCTCCAGCAGCCAGTTGACCTTCACCGCGAGTTGCTTCCAGCAGTTGCGCAAGCCGGCGAATGTGGGATCGGCCGCGCGCGCCAGCCACGCGCGAACCGCGAGCGGACTCCAATAAAAGAACTTTTCGGGAAGGTCGCGGGACTCCACGGCTTCGGCCAACTCCTGGACAATCTCCGCCTCGGTGAGGACGACTTCAATTTTCATCAGTCTACTTCAACTATAAACCCATGATCTGAATGCCCGCGTCGACGAAGATGGTATTGCCGGTGACGCCGCGGCCGAGGTCGCTGGCCAGGAACACGGCGGTGTCGGCGACTTCGGCGGGATCGGTGTTGTGGCGGAGGGGGGCTCGCTGGGCGACGTAATCGAGGATGGAGGTGAAATCTTTTATGGCGCGCGCGGAGGCGGTCTTCACGGGCCCGGCGGAGATGGCGTTGACGCGGATGCGCTGGGGTCCCAGATCGCTCGCCAGGTAACGGACGGAAGCCTCGAGCGACGCCTTGGCCACGCCCATTACGTTATAGTGGGGCACCACGCGCGTGGAGCCCAGATAGGTGAGGGTCATCAGCGCGCCCCCTGCGGTCATCACGGGGGTGGTGGCACGGGCCACAGCCACCAGCGAATATGCGCTGACCTCCTGCGCCAGCAGGAAGCCGGCGCGTCCGGTCTCGACGAAGGGGCGCGACAGGTCGTCGCGATTGGCGAACGCCAGACTGTGGACCACGGCATCCAGCGGCCGGTCCAGCGCGCGCAAGAACTCGGTGAGAGCGAGCAGGTCTTCTTCCTTGGTGACGTCGCAGGGCCACACGCCGGCTACCGGCAAGCCATGCGACAACTCTTCGATGGCCACCTTCTGGCGGTCTCCCAAATAGGTGAGCGCCAGGGTGGCGCCTTCCCGCCAGAAGGCTTGCGCGATGGCGTAAGCCAGGCTCCACTTGTTGGCAATTCCGAGAATAAGGGCCAGTTTGCCCTCTAGCAGATTTGGCATGAATTTATTGGGTGGACCGCCCTCCATTCTATCGTAACCGCATCGGTTTTCCGCCATCTTCCTTGCTGCGCTGGGCGGCGTCCATGAAGGCGAAGATCTCAATCGTTTCGCGGTTGGGCACCGGCGGCTGGCCGGTTTCGAAGAACTTCATCACCTCCACCACCAGCGGGCGATAGCTATCGGCGGGGCGGGAGGGGCTCTCCATGATTTGTTTGGGACGAAAAACCACCGCGCCATAGTCGCTGTATGGGCGTAAGGCGCGTACGGTGCCGATGCGGCCGTCGCGCCAGCGCCCCACAATGACGTCGGCATCCGGCGTAAACGTGCGGCTGACTTCCTCGCAGCCGGGACCCATCAACGAGTAAAGGAGCTCGATGGGATGAATGGCGTACCACGAAAGCTCGAGTTGATGGTGCCGCTCCAGAGGGCCAGGCCCCCAGGTGTCCACGCCTGTGGCGTCGGCGAACTTCATAGTCTCGGCGATTTCGCCGAAGCGCAGACTGGAGGCGCTGAACCAGGGCACGCCGGCCTCACTGGCCAGCCGGGCGATCTCGCGCGCATCCTGCAGCGTGGAAGCCAGTGGCTTATCGATGAACAGCGGCTTGTGGGCGGCAATCACCAGGCGGGCCTGCTCCAGGTGCACGCGGCCATCCACGCTTTCGAGCAGCACGGCGTCCACCCGGCGGCACAACTCCGGAATGCTGGCGACGAATTGCACCTTCCACTTGGTGCGCAACTCTTCGGCGTATTGATCCACGCGCGTGGCGCTCGATTCGATATCCGGGCTGCCGCCTTTGTACGCGGCGACTACCTGGCCGCCGGGAACGTGATCGGGCGAAGATTCATCGTTCAGGATTTGCGTGAACGCCGTGACGTGCGAGGTATCGGTGCCAATGATGCCCAGGCGCAGATTGGCGCCCGCCGCGGGAAGCGCGGACAGGGCCGCGCACAAAAATATGATGGCGATGAGCTTCACTTCCGGCATTGTACACTGTGGTGGGAGGCTCACGCCTAACCCGTCGCTTCATGGATCTGGCCACCTCTCTTACCTACATCAAAGGCGTCGGGCCGGCGCGCGCGGCCATGCTGGAGGCTAAAGGCCTGAGCACGGTGGAGGATCTGCTGGCCTACGTGCCGTTCCGCTATGAAGACCGCAGCAATGTGAAGGCGTTAAACGAACTCGCGCCGGGCGAGATGGCGACGGTGATTGCCGAAGTCCGCTCGGCCAGCCTTTCGGGATTCAAGCGGCGCAACCTGGGACTGTTCGAAGCCTCGTTCACGGACCGCTCGCGCGGCATTCTGACGGCCAAGTGGTTTCATGGCGGCTATCTCGCCAATGTGCTGGCGCCGGGGCAGAAGGTGGCACTCTACGGCAAAGTGGAGTTCGATAGCTACGCCGGTCAACTGCAGATGTTGCATCCGGAGTTCGAAATCCTGTCCGAAGATGACGACGCGGCGGAGGCGGCGCTGCATCTGGGGCGAGTGGTGCCGGTATATGAAGCGGTTTCGAAAATCAGCACACGGGTGCTGCGGACGATGGTACATCGCGTGTTGGAGGCGCTGTCGCCCGTCGAAGACCATCTTCCTGCGGAGATCCGGGGGCGCTTGAAACTGCCGGACCGCTGGACCGCTATCCGGGAGACGCACTTCCCGCCGCAGGATGCGGACATGCGCCTGTTGAACGCCTTTCGCTCGCAGGCGCAGTTCCGGCTGATCTTCGAGGAGTTCTTCTGGCTGGAGTGCGGCGTGGCCTTGAAGCGCAGCAAGGCGCGCACCGTGCCAGGGATTTCGTTCGATCTGACCGAGCGGGTGCGCGAAAAGGTCAAGGCCATGCTGCCGTTCAAGCCCACCGGCGCGCAGAAGCGGGTGCTCAGCGAGATCGCGCAGGATATGAAAGCGCCGCGGCCCATGAACCGGCTGCTGCAAGGCGACGTGGGCAGCGGCAAGACCATCGTGGCCGCGGAGGCGGCCGTGATCGCCATCGAGAATGGTTACCAGGTGGCGGTGCTGGCGCCCACTGAAATCCTGGCGGCGCAACATTATTTCTACTTCAAGCAACTGCTGGGCGGGTTGGGTTACGTGGTGCTGCAGCTCACGGGATCGTTCACCAGCCGGGAGAAGGGACAGCTTAAGAAGCTGATCGCGGCGGGCATGGCGCAGGTGGCGATCGGCACGCACGCGCTACTGGAGAAAGACGTGGAGTTTCGCAAGCTGGGCCTGGCGATTGTGGACGAGCAGCATCGTTTCGGGGTGATGCAGCGCTTCGAGCTGCTGCAGAAGGGTGTGCACCCGGACGTGCTGGTGATGACCGCTACGCCCATTCCGCGCACGCTGGCGATGACGCTCTACGGCGACCTGGATGTTTCCACGATCGACGAGATGCCGCCCGGCCGCAAGCCCATCGTGACCAAGCATAGAACCGCCGACCATGCGGAGCGCGTATTTAGCTTCGTGAAGAAGGAGATCGATGAGGGGCGGCAGGCTTACGTGGTGTATCCGGTGATTGAGGAATCCGAGACCAACGCGATGAAAGCCGCCGAGAAGATGCACGAACACCTGTCGCGGGAAGTGTTTCCGGGCGTCGCAGTGGGCTTGATGCACGGGCGCTTGCCTTCCGATGAGAAGGAATCCACTATGGCGCGGTTCAAACAGGGCGAGATCAAGATCCTGGTTTCGACGACGGTGATCGAAGTCGGGGTGGACGTGCCTAACGCGACGGTGATGGTGATCGAGCAGGCGGAGCGCTTCGGGCTGGCACAGCTTCACCAGCTTCGCGGGCGCGTGGGGCGGGGCGCGGCACAGAGCTATTGCATCCTGATCACCGAGCGTATGAGCGATGCGGCGAGGGAACGCATCCGAACGCTGGTCGATTCGAACGATGGATTCCACATTGCCGAAATGGATTTGAAGCTACGCGGGCCGGGCGAGTTCTTCGGGACGAAGCAGTCGGGGCTGCCTTCGCTGCGCGTGGCGAACATCCTGCGCGATAAGGAAATTCTGGAAGCGGCGCGGCATGAGGCGCTGGATTTTGTGAGCCATCCGCCGGGGGATGAAGAGATGCGGCGGGCCGTCGAGTATATTCGCGACCATTGGCAGCGGCGGTACGGACTGGTGACGGTGGGCTGATGCGGGTGATTGGGGGCGAGTTCCGGTCGCGGCGGCTGAAGACCATTCCGGGTCTCGGGACGCGGCCCACGCCCGACCGGTTGCGGGAGACGCTGTTCGATATTCTGGGGGCGCGGGTTGAGGGCGCCGTGTTTGTGGATGCCTACGCCGGCACGGGCGCGGTGGGGATTGAGGCGCTCAGCCGCGGCGCCGCGCGGTGCGTGTTTCTGGAGATCAGCCGGAGGGCCGCGGAGACCATCCGGGAAAATTTGTGCGCCCTGGGGGTTGAGCAGCGCGCGCGCGTGATCCAAGGAAAAGTGCTGACCGCGCTCGCGGGGCTATCGGCGGATATTGTATTCCTCGATCCGCCGTATGAGGCGGCCACGGAATATGCGGCGGCTATGGAGCAAGTGCGCGCGCCGCTGGCCATCGTGCAGCATTCGATCCGTTTCGATCCCGGTGAGTCACAGGGGCTGTCGCGGCGGTGGCGAATGGTGAAACAGGGGGACAACGCCCTGAGTTTTTATGAGCGCGGGGATGGCCAGTCCGGATCGGAGTGTCCGCGAGCCAAATAAGTCTTCTCCATTTGGAGTAGAATTAAAGCACGGACGGCTACACACCAGACAAGCTGCCGCGATAACAGGTTTGCCCCTGGGCTGCGGTCCACAAAGCTCTACCTGCAGGGTGAACAGGATCGGGGCCCCGCGATGCTACAGGCGCTCGATGAGACCCAGCGCGCCAAGGCGGTTCTGAAATCCACTAAGACGGAGAACTACAACCTGACGGAGGCGTTTCAGGATAACGTGGTGCTGGATTACGCGGGCGCGCGTTGCTGATTTCCCTGCGGCGCGGACTCGTCGAGCGTATACTACTACCGCGTGCACAACCCGTGATCCTGGTGGAATTCGATCACCAGGGTCCCGCCAACCTGCGGGGATTTGCCAAGGCCCCCCCTGCCGACCCGCCAACACATTCACTGCGTGGTGCGGACGCCGAACGGCAACGATTGCGGCAAGGATTTGCTGCGGCAGCATTATTTGGCGCATGCTCATGCCTGAGTACACAATTCGCGATATTTGCGGAGTAGTTCGTAGACGACCACGCCACCCGCGGTAGCTACGTTGAGCGAATGCTTGATGCCGAGCATGGGGATGCGCACGTGCGTGTCGCAAAGCCCGGCGACTTCCGGCCGGATGCCATCCACTTCGTGCCCGAAGACGAGGCAAACGGGAAAGCGCGGCTTCCAATCGAATAAGTCCACGGCATGCACGCTGGTCTCAACGGCCGCGATCTCATAGGTGCGGGCGCGCAGGCTCCCAATCAACGGCAAAGGGTCCCAGGCATGTTCCCAGGGCGCGCGTTCCTCCGCGCCGAGTGCGGTCTTGCTGATGGCTTTCTTCGGCGGATGGCTGGTGATTCCGCACAGGTACAGTTTCTCGACGCCCGCGGAATCGGCGGTTCGGAAAAACGCGCGGACATTGTACATGCTGCGCACATTATCCAGCAGGATCGAGACAGGCAGCCCGCGAATGTCCTGGTATGCCGCGCCAGTCAGCGTGGCTTGAAACGGGATGCGCTCCATGGCGGCGGGGAGAGGCTCAGTTGGGGTGCACTTCGCGCACGATCACATACTGCGCAGTGGCTGTCTTAAGCGGCCCGTGAAAGGTGACGCTGCCATGCGGCTGGACGTTTTGTACATCGATGGTGTCCGTGCCGACCAAACTGCCGCCAGTATCGGCCAGGTAAAAGCTGACCTGGGCGGAATCAACCTTGGCGTTGGTGTTGTTGCGGACAGTGCCGGTGATCACCGGCGGATGCGCGTCTTTGGCGATGCGGATGTTGACTACTTCCAGGTCCGCCGGCTCCAACTTAGGTTCGGGCAGCCGCTTCTGTGAGCCGGCCAGCGGCTGACCGTCGGTCAGCGGGTGGTCGTAGGGATCCGCCTTGTGCAGATGAAATACGTCGGTGGCGCCGATCGCGATGGTGACCATCAAGATCAGCAATGGCACGGCCACCAGCGCGCCGATCTTCAGCTTCTGCTGCCAGGTGCGGTTAGTGAGGTAAAGTGGATCGGTGGGAGCGCGGCCGGAGATCAAGCGCTCCATTCGTGCGCGCACGCGAACGGTCGCCGCGCGCAAGCGATCGAACTGTGGGGTTCCTACTGGCATTGCAGGATTTTATTATAACGCGCGGCTCGAAAGTGCCGCTCGAAATCAGTGGCCCAGACGGTGGCCCAGAATCATTTTCACCAGTAAGTGAAGCAGGAGCCGCACCTGAAGACTGTAGCGTATCGGATAAACTACAGGGATGCCCACACGCCGTTCGTTCCTGGTTTTCGCGGGACTGGCGCCCGCCGCCATGAAGGCCTTTCCGGCCGGCTCGCCGATCGCGCAACTGAAGAACCGGCGCGGCGAAGCGCAACCCATCGCCGCGGAAGAGCGCCGCGCCCGCATCGAACGCGCGCAACGATTGATGGCGGAGAACAAGATCAACGCCATTTGCCTTGCCGGCGGGACATCGCTCAACTATTTCAGCGGCGTGCATTGGGGCAATAGCGAGCGGCTGTTCATGATGATCATTCCGGCGCGCGGCGACGCTTTCTTTGTGTCTCCCGGCTTCGAGGAGGGACGCGCGCGTGAGCAGATCGACGCCGGGCCGATGGCTGGCGCGCAGGTGTTGACGTGGCAGGAAGACGACAGCCCGTATGCGCTGGCGGCGTTCGGTCTGAAAGAGCGAGGCCTCAGCACAGGCAAGATCGGCATCGAGGAGAGCACGCCTTTCGTTTTCGCCGACAGCCTGGCGAAGGCGGCTCCGGCGGCCAGTGTGACCAGCGCCACACCGGTTACAGCCGGATGCCGCATGATCAAGAGCCCCGCCGAACTGGCGCTGATGCGTCTGGCTTCGAGCGTGACCATTCAAGCCTACGAGGCGGCCTGGAAATCCATGCGCGACGGCATGACCGCGCGGGAATTCGGTGAGTCGATCGGGTCCGCTTACCAGGCGCTCGGTTTCCCTGGGTTTGCCAGCGTGCAGGTGGGGGAATACTCGGCGCTGCCGCACGGCTCGCGCCAGCCGCAAATCATAAAGGAAGGCACCATCGTGCTGATCGACGACGGCTGCACGGTGGAAGGCTACCAATCCGATATCAGCCGCACGTTCGTGCTGGGAAAGGCGCCGGACAAGATGCGGCAGGTCTTCGATATTGTGCATCGGGCGCAGAGCGCGGCTTTGGCGGCGGCGCGCCCGGGCGTCCCCTGCGAAGCGGTGGATGCGGCGGCGCGCAAGGTGATCGTGGATGCCGGATACGGGCCGGGGTATAAGTACTTCACCCATCGCGTAGGGCATGGGCTCGGGATGGACGGTCATGAGTGGCCTTATCTGGTGAAAGGCGATGCGTTGCCTTTAGCGGCTAATATGACCTTCAGTGACGAGCCGGGGATCTATATTCGTGGCGAGTTCGGCGTGCGGTTGGAAGACGATATGCACATCACGGAAGGCGGGGCAGAGTTGCTGACGCGGCAGAGCCCGTCGCTGGAGCAGCCGTTCGCTTAGCGGCGCGCCTGTACTCGGCCTGCGACGATCTTTACGGAGCGGTGTTGGTCAATAGCGTGAACAGTTGCGCCCCGTTGACCAAGTTGGCTGTCGTGTTCGCCACCGCCAGATCCGGCTTCCCGTTGCCGTGAAAATCGCCTTGGGCGATGCCGAAGCCTAGCGGGGGGTTGCCCGTCATACCATATCCGGCGATGTAGTAAGTGACGGTGCCCTGGAAGCTCCCGCCGCCGTTGCCCAGAAGCACCGCCACGCTATCCGCATTCCCGTTCGACGTAACGGCATCCAATTTGCCATCGCCATTCACATCCGCAACCACGATCCAACTTGCATCCACGCTGGATGACAAAGCATGATTCTGGGCTTTCTGGAAACTGCCGTCACCGTTCCCCCGCAGCACCACCACGTTGTTGCCCGCCGCGGCCACCAAGTCAGGTATGCCATTGGCAGTCAGGTCCGCTATCGCCACCGATGTAGGGCTGCCTCCACTAACAGGGTAGGACACGCCCAACTGAAAGGTTCCGTCGCCGTTGCCCAGTAGCACTGAGATCGCATCGGTCGATGCCACCACCAAGTCCGGTTCTCCATCCCCGTTCAGATCGCCGATCGCCGCCGTAAGCGCCCCAATCCCTGCGTTGTAACCCATCGCAGGCTGGAATGTGCCGTCGCCATTGCCCAATAGAACGTAGGCTGTTCCCGCCGAGCCGATTGCCACGATGTCCGCCTTTCCGTCCACGTTGATGTCCGCCGTGGCTACGAACCAAGCTTCCTGTGTAATCGAATAACTGATGGGTCCCTGAAAGGTGCCATCGCCGTTCCCGAGCAGCACGTAAACCGCGCTGGCCTCTCCCGTGCCGATTACCAGATCGGGTATGCCATCCCCGTTGAAGTCTGCAACAGCGACGGACTTGGCGGCGTAGTTCCCATAGACGTATAACGGAGCCCGAAACGTGCCGTCGCCATTGCCCAAGAATATCTCTACATCCGCACCCGCGGTTCCTGCGATGCTGACGGCCAGATCCAGTTTCCCGTCGCCGTTAAAGTCGGCCGTGGCCACAGTGTAGGCCGCTGCCCCGGCTGCGCCGTGCGCGATCGGCTGTTGGAACACCCCGGAGGGCGAACCCAACAGAATGGAGACGTTATCGCATTCGGGATTTACAATCGCGAGATCCGGTCTGCCATCCTGGTTGAAGTCCCCGACCGCCATGGAAACAGAAGCGCCGCCGGAGAGATATGTGGCCGGCGCTTGGAAGGTGCCGTTGCCGACTCCCAATATCACGGATATTTGTTGGTAGGGGGCCGCCGAGACCGCGGGTCCGCTAGTTACAAACAAATCCAGTGCGCCATCGCCATTCAGATCCGCCGCCCCCAGAAAGTTAGGCGAATTGGACTCGCCAGAATTGATCGTTACCGCGGGCTGAAATTTCCCATTCCCCTCGCCCAGCAGAATAGAAATCGAGCCGCCCGATAGCGCTGCCACATCCGGCTTGCCGTCGCCGTTGAAATCCCCCGCTACAATAGCCGAAGGGCTCGCGGATAATATATAGTTGACGGCGGGCTGGAATGTGCCGTCGCCCTTGCCCAGCAGCAGCGAGAAAGTGCCCGAAGTTCCATCGCTGACTGCTAAGTCAGGATTTCCATCCAGATTAAAGTCCGCAATCGCGGCAAAGTTGGGACCCTGGTCCACGGCGAAATATTTCGGCGCTTGAAAAGTGCCGTCACCATTGCCGAGCAGCATCGCGATCTTATTGGAGGTCTTCTCGACCACCACCAGATCCGGATTGCCGTCTTTATTGAAGTCGGCCGACGCCACGAAAACCACGCCGGAACTGGTCCGGTAGCGCACAGGCTTCACGAAAGTACCGTCCCCATTTCCCAGCAGTATCGCTACGCCATCACCATAGATCACCGCTATATCGAGGTTTCCATCGTGATTGAAGTCCTGAAGCACGAGGGATGCGCTATTGGATTCTCCAGTTTCAAAGCTGCGCCCTGCCCGAAAAGTGCCGTTCCCATTGCCAAGCAGGACACTTACACTACCGTCGGAATTAGCGATTGCCAGATCCAGCTTCTGATCGTTATTGAAATCACCGGACGCTACCGCGAGAGGCTCGCTTGCCTTGCCGGTCGGAAAGGCTCTAGGAGCGTTGAACAACTGGCCCCACGCGGGTAATCCGCAGAAACAAAGGATCGGGGCAATGCGGGCAATCGAACGGGCGCAAGTCATGGCCGATTCTGCCACTTCTAAGTTTCTCGTGTCAAATAAAGCACGTATAGTACTGGGTACAGAACCACGCTCTCAAACGATCGCCGGGCATGCACTGCGCCTCGCGCAAGCGCGCGCCACGAAAATCGCCAGCTCGCGGAAAATCTCTTCCGCGCCCGCCTCGCGCTCCGCCTGCGGCAAAGCCAGATGCGCTTCCACACGGCGGCATCCCGCAGTCCGTCGTTCGGGAACTGTTCGAACAGCAGGCGGTGCGCGCCTTTGCGTTCCATCACCTCCAGCCCGTCCAGAATCTGGCGATGGCAGGTGCCTTCCCAGATGGTCAGCACCATGGCCTCGCGGAACCAGCGCTCCACCGGGAATTCCGCCAGCACGCCGAGCGCGCCATGCACCTCCATGGCCCAGCGCGCGATCTGCGGCGCGATGTCGGAGGTCCAATATTTCGCCAGGTGGGCGACCAGGCGGAACAAGTGATAGCGATCGGAATACGGCGGCTTTTCGCGCCACACTTCGTTCAGCCGCACGATGCTTTCCCAGCCCAGCGCGAAGCGCGTCCTGCAATGTCTCGATGTGTTCGTCGAACTGTTTGCGCATCAGCGGGTGATCGAAGACCGGTTTGCCGAAAGCGATGCGCTGGCCGGCGAAGTCCGCCGATTCGGCCAGGGCGCGCTGCGCGATGGCCACGCTGCCGAGCGCATTGGTGGCGCGCGAGAGGTTCAGCACTTCCAGAATCAGATGCACGCCACGGTCCCGTCGAGCCGAGCAGCCAAGCTTCGCTGTCGCGCAATTCGATTTCGCCCGTGGGCACGGAGCGGGTGGCCACTTTGTCTTTCAAGCGGCGGATGGTGTAGTTCAACTCGCCGTTTTCGCGGCGCTTCGGCAGCAGGAACAGGGCCAGGCCGCGCACGTTGTGCGGCGCGCCTTCGGGCCGTGCGGCCACCACCGCCAGATCCGCGCCGGCATTGCTGGCGAAATACTTGTCGCCGGTGAGCAGCCAGCGGCCGCCGGCCGGGCGCGCGACGGTTTCGACATTGGCGCCCAGGTCGGAACCGCCCTTGATCTCGGTCATCCAGGTGGCGCCTTGCCAGACGGTGTCGTCCCGGCGCAGGAGCTGCGGCAGGAAGCGCGCCTTCAGTTCCTCGCTGCCGTGTTGGTCGAGCGCCACGGCGGTGGCCAGCGAGATGACATAAGGGCAGGTCAGGCCCGGATCGTAGAAGCAGGTGATGTAGTCGAGCAGCGCGCTGGCCGAAAGCGACTGGTCCTCAAAGGCGCGCCATACGACGCCGGCTTTGTATCCCTGGCGCAGAGCTGCGCCAGTATTCGGGCGCGAAAAGGATCTCATCCACGCGCCGCCCGCCGCGATCGAACATGCGCAGCCAGGGCGTGCCGGCGCGGTCGGTCGCATCGGAGATGTGCTTGCCTTCGCTCTCCCACCAGGATTCGTATTCGCGTAGCACGCGCTCGTGGGGCAGCGCCCCGAGCATGTGTTGCGAGGAAGCTCGACAGGCGAACGGAGAATCTCGATTTCCATGATTAGACCATTCGGACTACTATGGCGCGATCACGCGGAGGAGTTGGCAAGCGCGGAGTTGCTATCCTGCTGTGTTGATCGATAACATCAAGCTCCTGCTTGCGCATCTACTGGCAGCCGTCGGCGGCCATGAGCGCGATCCTGGACCAGGGCAGCCTGCTTTTCGCCAGCGTGGCGGTGCTGGCTGTCTCCTTGTTCTCAAATCCGGCTTGCGGTATCAGCTTCTATTGCCGCTGCTGGTGCTGGCAGTCGCTTATGTGCCCGGGTGTGCTGCTGCTGAGCGGGTTGCTGGGCCGCTTGGGAGGAGGTCTTGGCAGCGTTTTCCAGCGCGATTATTCGCCGCTGCTGACCTGCACGGCGATGGCGTGGGCCGCCGCGAATCTTCCGCTGGCGCTGATCTGGCTGGATGCTTCCACTGGCCGTGTCTCCTGATCTGATCGCCGCGGCGCAGCTCTATTTTCTGGTGCTTGATGTTCTTCGTGGTGCGCACGGTTTTCGGGACCGAAAACAGGATCGCGGTGGCGCGTGGTGTGCGCTGTCGTGGATTCCGGTGGTCGCGGCGTCGTTCCTGTGGGGGCCGCTGCGATTTCTGTTGGGATGGCTGGCGTCGCCGTTCTTCCTGTTCTTCGCGTATTACTATCTGGGCGGCGAGATCGGCAACCTGGGCGCGGGCTTGCGCAGCGGCCAGAACTTCCGCCGGATGCTGAACGCGCCGCGGCCGCTGAACCCGCACGATGCCGAGGCGCAATATCAGCTCGGACTCATTTACCAGCAGCGGCGCCAATATACGGAAGCGATTCGAGCGCTTCAAGAAGGCGGTGGCCATCGATGCGGGAGAGACCGACGCGCATTTCCAATTGGGCCGCATCGCGCGCGAGCAGGGCCGACTGAAGGATGCGCTGGCGCACTTCCAGACGGTGATGGACCAGAACGACAAGCACAGCCAGAACGAGATTCTGCGGGAATTGGGCGCGGTGTATCTGGCCGCGCGGCAGTACGAGGATGCGCGCGGATTTCTGGCGGAATACATCGAGCGGCGGCCGTACGATCCGGAGGGGCTGTACTATCTGGGACAGGCGCTGGAGGGATTGGGCAGGGCAGCGGAGGCGCGCGAGGCGTATGCGCGGGCGGCGGAAGCGGTCAGCACTGCGCCGCGCTACCGGAGGCGGGTCGTTGCCAAGTGGAGCCGGCTGGCGCAGAAGCAGATCCGGAAGCTGAAGGGCTGACATAATGGAGAGACTGTGCCCTTGCTTCTGTTATCTGGACGCCTTCTCCGGGATCAGCGGCGACATGCTGGTGGGCGCGCTGGCGGATGCCGGCGCGGATCAGGCCGCCATCATCGAAGCGTTGCGCTCGCTCGAAACCGGCGCGGCGCTCTCGTTCGAGCGGGTGAAGCGCTGCGGCATCGCCGCCACCAAGTTCCACGTCGTTAGCGCGGAGACGCACGCCCATCGGCACCTGGCGCACATTCTGAAAATGATCGAGAAGGCGGCGCTGCCGGAGCGCGCGAAACAAAACGCCGCGGCCGTGTTTCAGCGGCTCGGCGAGGCGGAAGCGGCCGTGCACCAGGTGCCCATCGAACGCGTGCATTTCCACGAAGTGGGCGCGGCCGATTCCATCGCGGACATCGTGGGCGCTTGCGTGGCGTTCGAGCTGCTGGGAGTGACGTCCATCGTCTCCGCGCCGCTCAATGTGGGCAGCGGCACAGCGAAGACCGCGCATGGCCTCCTGCCGGTGCCCGCTCCGGCGACGGCGGCTTTGCTGCGCGGCAAGCCGATTTATGCCGACGGGCCGGCGGTGGAGCTGACCACGCCCACCGGCGCCGCGCTGGCCGCGACGCTGGCGCGCAGCTTCGGCGCGATGCCGCCGATGAAGATCGCGGCCATCGGCTATGGCGCGGGCGGCCACGATTTTCCGGATCGCGCCAACGTGCTGCGCGTGATTCTCGGCGAAGAGACCGGCGCGGCGGAGGCCACCACGATCTCGGTGCTGGAGGCCAACATCGACGATCTCAGCCCGCAGATTCTGGCTTACGCCATGGACCGGCTCCTGGAGAAGGGCGCGCTGGACGTGACGCTGCAGCCCATCGAGATGAAGAAGGGCCGGCCCGGCACGCTGCTGCGCGTGCTGGCGCGTCCGGAGGATCGCGAGGCGATGGCGCAGGCGATCTTCGCCGAAACGTCCACGCTGGGGTTGCGCATGTACACGGCCGAGCGCCGCGTGCAGGCGCGCCATTGGGTGGACGTGGAGACGCCGCACGGCAAAGTCCGCATGAAGGTATCGGGCGAAGGCGCCTACGCGCCGGAGTATGAAGACTGCCGCCGCATCGCCCAGGAATCCGGCGTGCCGCTGAAGCAAGTGATCGCGGAAGCCAATTACGCGTACTTACAGCGCGTAGTACGATGAAAATTCGAGATGAAATACTATCTCACCACGCCGATCTACTACGTGAATGCCGCGCCGCACATCGGCCACGCCTACACCACCATCGTCGCAGACCTCATCAAACGCTTTAAGCGCATGCAGGGCTATGACGCGGTGCTGACCACCGGCAGCGACGAGCACGGCGTCAACGTCGAGCGGGCCGCCGAGCGAACCGGCAAGACGCCCCAGGAATTCTGCGACGTCATCGCCGCGGAGTTCCGAAAGCAATGGCAGCTGCTGGGCCTGGATATCGATTACTTCCAGCGGACCACCGATCCTAAGCACGCGCGCAGTGGTGCAGGATTTGTTCAAGCGTTGCCGCCAAAACGGTTATATCTACAAGGGTTCGTACACCGGCCAATATTGCATCTTCGACAATCTCTACGTCAACGACGCCAAGCCGGGCGATCCTTGTCCCGATTGCGGGCGGCCCACCGAAACCGTCACGGAAGAGAACTTTTTCTTCAAGCTTTCGGCTTTACCGACAGACTGCTGGAGCTTTACGAATCGCGACCGGATTTCATCCAGCCCGAAAGTCGCCGCAATGAAGTGCTGTCATTCGTGACGCCAAGGGCTGACAGATCTGTCGATTACCCGCACAAATATCAAGTGGGGCATTCCGGTGGAGGGGGAAGCGCCGCACGTTTTTTACGTGTGGTTCGATGCGCTGATCGCTTATAAGACGGCGGTGGAAGAGCGAGGATCTGTGGCCCGCCGATCTGCACCTGATCGGCAAGGAGATTCTGCGCTTTCACGCGGTCTTTTGGCCGGCGTTCCTGATGGCGCGCGGGCCTGCCGCTGCCCAAGAAGATCTTCGCGCACGGCTGGCTGCTGTTTGAAGAAAGCAAGATGAGCAAGTCGCGCGGCAACATCGTGCGTTCCGAGCCGATTCGCCAGGTGATGGGGACGGATGCGCTGCGCTATTTCCTGCTGCGCGAGATCGTTTTCGGGCAGGACGGCAGCTTCAGTTACGACGCGCTGATCGGCCGCTATAACTCGGAACTGGCCAACGGCTTGGGCAATCTGGTAAGCCGCACGCTGACGATGATCGGCCAGTATCGCGGCGGCGCGGTTCCGGCCGGCACGGTGGACTCAATCGCCGATGCGGCGCGAAAGACCATCGCGGACGTGACTGGCGGCGTTCGAAGCGTTCGAGTTCACCCGCGGACTCGAAGCCATCTGGGGGCTGCTTTCGAAGCTGGATAAATTCATCGTGGAACGTGCGCCCTGGAAGCTGGCGAAGCAACCGGAAGAGCAGGCGGAGCTGGATGCCACGCTTTACACCGCCGCCGAGGCGCTGCGCATCGCCACCGTGCTGCTGGCGCCGGTGCTGCCGGAATCGGCTCCGAAGATCTGGGCGCAACTTGGGATGACGGAGCCGCTCGAATCGGTGCGGCTGGATACGCTCGCATTGGGGCCAGTTGCCGCCCGGCCAGAAGATCGGCGAGGTGTCGGGCGTGTTTCCGCGCATCGAGGCGAAGGAAGCCATCGCAAAAATGAAGGAACTGGAGGCGCAGGTGACCGCCGAGCAGAACGCCATGCTCGGTAAAGTGGAGACGCCCGCCGCCGCGCCGGCCGCCGCACCAGCCTCCGATCGCATCGCCATCGACGATTTCGTCAAAGTCGATATGCGCGTCGGGCAAGTGCTGTCCGCCGAGCCGGTTAAAGGCGCGGATAAGCTGCTGCACTTGAAGGTGGACATCGGCGAGCCGCAGCCGCGCACCATCGTGGCGGGCATCGCGGAAGCTTATCCACCGGAGCAGTTGATCGGCCGCAAAGTGGTGATCGTCGCCAACCTGCAGCCGCGCAAACTGCGCGGCATCGAATCGAACGGGATGATCGTGGCGGGTTCCATCGAAGGCGGCAAGCCGGTGCTGGCCGGCTTTCTGGAAGACGTTCCCATCGGGGCGCGCCTCAAGTGAAGCTGGTCGATTCGCACTGCCACCTGGACGACAAGCAGTTCGACGCCGACCGTGAGCAGGTGATCGAGCGGGCGCTCGCGGCGGGCGTCGGAGCGCATGATGGCGATCGGCACGGGCGACGGTCCGCCGGATCTGGAAGCGGGGCTGCGCGCTGGCGCGCCAATACCCATTCATTTACGCCACGGTGGGCGTGCATCCGCACGATGCGGCGAAGGCCACGCCGGAGACGTTCGCGGCGCTGGAGGCGCTGGCGGCCGATGAGAAGGTGCTGGCCATCGGCGAGATCGGCCTGGATTATCATTACGACTTTTCGCCGCGCGACGTGCAGCGCAGCGGTGTTCGTCGAGCAGTTGAAGCTGGCGGGCAGGGCAGGGAAGCCGATCGTGATTCATACCCGCGAAGCGTGGGAGGATACCCTGCGCCTGCTGCGCGAGCACTGGTCCGGCAGCGGCATCATGCACTGCTTCAGCGGCGGACCGGCGGAGGCGCGCCAGGCGCTGGATCTGGGCTTTCACCTGAGTTTCGGCGGCGTGCTCACGTTTCCGAAGGCGGAGGCGCTGCGCGAGGCGGCCCGCGCTGACGCCGGAGGACCGCCTGCTGGTGGAGACGGACGCGCCGTATCTGGCGCCCGTCCCCAAGCGCGGCAAAC
Organism: Bryobacterales bacterium; assembly: GCA_963795925.1. GTDB lineage: Bacteria > Acidobacteriota > Terriglobia > Bryobacterales > Bryobacteraceae > Bog-159. Next base: position 226,990 of record CAWCJP010000005.1, read on the forward strand.
GCAACGAGCCGGCCTTCATGGTGGAGACGGTCGCGGCGTCTGGCGGAAGTCCGCGGCGTGACTGCCGGAGCACATCGCCGAGGTCACCACGCGGAACTTCGAACGGCTGATGTCGCTAAACTGAAGTACTTCCAATGAACTTGGGCAAGCTTGGGCAGGCCATCACCGCGCAAGGAGATTTTCGACCTGATCCACGACGATCTGGAGCGCGTGGAAAAGGAGATCAGCCTGGAGACCGTGGCGTCGGTGGAGGTGGTCACTCAGATCGGCCAGTATCTGCAGGAGAGCGGCGGCAAGCGGTTGCGGCCGTCGCTGTTGCTGCTGGCCTCGAGGCTCATCGGAGGGTCCGGAGACCGGCGGCGAAAGCGCCATCCATCTGGGCGCGGTGGTCGAGATCATCCACGCCGCCACGCTGGTGCACGACGACGTGATCGACGACGCGCGCACCCGCCGCGGGCGGCCTTCGGCCAACGTGCAGTGGGGCAACCATACTTCGGTGCTGGCGGGCGACTGGCTGTACATGCAGGCCTTCCAGGTGGCGCTGCGGGAGCGCAACTTCCACGTGCTGGACCTGCTGATCGGGCTGACGCAGATGATGGTGGAAGGCGAGTTGCTGCAGCTTGAGCGCATCGGCCGCATCGAGGTCACCGAAGCCGATTGCATGGAGCTGGTGGATCGCAAGACCGCCTGCCTGTTTTCGGTATGCGCCAAGCTGGGAGCGTTGGTGGCGGGCGCCGATTCGCAGACCGAGGAACGTCTGGGTGAATATGCGTGGAACCTGGGCATGGCGTTCCAGTTGGTGGACGACCTGCTGGACTTCACGTCGCGCGAGAAGGTATTGGGCAAGCCGGTGGGCAACGATCTGCGAGAGGGCAAAGTCACGCTGCCGCTGGTCTACGCGCTGGAGCAGGCTTCAGCCGAGGAACGCCGGCGCGTGGAGACCATCCTGCGCGAGCGGAACTACGATCGCGTGCCGTTTCCGCAGATTCTGGCAATGGTGGAGCGCTACCAGGGCATCGCACGCGTGAAGGAGCGCGCGCAAGCGTTCACCGAGAAGGCGCGCGGCATTATTGGCGAGTTTCCAGACTCGCCCTATCAGCGCGCGCTGTACAGCATTACGGAACTGGTCACCGAGCGGGATCACTGAGCCATAACTAAATCGATTATTCTCGCGCTACTCCTGCTGCTAACGGCGTGCGCAACACGTCCCGACCCCCTGCCCGGCTTCCCGCGTATCTTTATTTGGGCTTGGGAGCGCCCTGAAGACCTGCGCTGGCTCGATCCGCGAGCGGCCGGCGTGGCGTTTCTGGCACGCACGGTGTGTCCACGGGAAGACGGCGTGGCCGTACGCCCACGCATGCAACCGCTGCTCGTACCGCCGGATGCGGTCCTGATGGCGGTGGTCCGGGTGGAAAGCGGAGGACGCGCGGCGAACGCGAATCCCGCTCGCACGGCCCAAGCGATCGCCGAGGCCGTGAATCAACCCGGTGTGCGTGCGCTGCAAGTAGATTTCGACGCGGTGGCCTCCGAAAGGGATTTTTATCGCGCGGTATTGCTAGACCTGCGGCGGCGCCTGCCGGCACGCCTGCCGATCTCCATCACGGCGTTGGCCTCATGGTGCGAATTGGGCGGCTGGATCTCCGGATTGCCAGTGGCGGAAGCGGTGCCCATGTTGTTCCGTATGGGGCCGGACCACTATTCTCCGGGCAGCGATTTCGGAAACTCTCTGTGCCGCTCCAGCGTGGGCGTCTCCACCGACGAGCTTCCCGAGCGCGTGCCCCGCGGCCGCCGGGTGTATGTGTTCCATCCGCGCGCGTGGACGGAAGCCGACGTGCAAGCGGCTCTCAGCAAGGTCGGCCGATGGCAAAGACAATTCTGATTCTGTTCGTTTTGGCCGGAGCACTGATAGCCCCGGAGGATCTTTCGAGTTGCGGCCCGTTCCCGCCCGAGACTCTGTTTTCGGGCAAACGCAAGCCACTCGACGAAGCCCGCTATTTCGCAGGCCATCTCGATATCATCGAGCCGCACTACGCGCGCATCTACCTGATCGCGGCTTACCGTTATCTGGCGGGCGCCGGCCTGAGCGCGGCGGATCGGGCGGCCTTGTTCGCACGGCAGTCCGGGCCGAATTACTGGGGCGACCAGGCTTCTCCGGCGATCAATGCGTGGCTGCGGATGCGTGTGATGGTGGGCGCGCCGCCGATCGATCACATTGATCGATTCGCGCCGGACAGCCAGCATTCGTACTACCTGAATTGCGGCGATGACGCATTTCGCAACGCGGCTGCCACGCTGGGCGCGCATTTCCAGGCGGGCCTTTCGCATGACGACCTGAGAGCCTGGGTCGCCGCACAGGACCAGGTGTTTGCGAACTGCGACTTGCTGGGGCAGGTTCCGGCCCCGCTGCCGGCAGGAGCCGCGCCTTGGATGCGGGCGGACCGCGCCTACCAGATCGCCGCGGCGGAGTTCTACGGAGGCCAGTTCGATGCGGCAGCTTCCGATTTCCGCCGCATTGCAGCGGACCGCTCCTCGCCGTGGCACGGCGTGGCGCCGTACCTGGCGGCGCGGGCCCTGATCCGCAAGACGACGCTGATCGATGCGAGCGCCGCTCCGGCTGCCCTGAGCCAGTTGCGTACGGTGCTGGCCGATCCGGATGCCGCGCCGTGGCATGCGAGCGCCCGCGGCCTGCAGCGTTACCTGCGCATACGGAGCGATCCGGCGGCCGCGTTTAACGAGTTGGCCCATTTGGTCGAGACCGGGCACGGCGGCGGCGTCGATGTGACGGGCGATGTGATGAACGATTACCGTGCGATGTTCGATCAGTTTGAGAGTCATCAACAGAATGTTCCGCGAGACGCGGATATCACGGACTGGATTCTTACCATCCAGAACGATTCGACCGGGCACGGCCTGGAGAAGTGGCGCGCCACACGCTCGCTCCCTTGGCTGGTGGCGGCGCTGACTTGGGCCGATAAGCCGGATCCGGAAATGATGGCGGCGGCCGCGCGCGTCCCGGATCGCTCGCCCGGTTACCTGACCGTCGAGTTCCACAGGTTGCGGCTGATGCCGGCGGATGAAGCGCGTCCGCGCCTGGACGGCGTGCTGCGCCGCGACTTCCGCAATTGGCCGGTTTCCGCGCGCAACCTGTTCCTGGCGGAGCGCATGCGGCTGGCGCTCGATTGGGAAGAAATACTCCGCTATGGGGTGCGCACCGCGGCAGGGAACACGGTCGACGGCATACCGACCGTGCCCGGCGGACCGAGCTGGCCTGGAACGCCGCGCGAGCAACCGGTGACCGGCCCGCCGATGAAATACTTCGACGACGCCGCCGCGTATATTCTCGATCGCGAAGCACCGCTCGCCGTGCTGCGGCATGCCGCGGAGAGCCCGTTATTGCCCGAGAATCTACGTCTCGAAGTGGCGCGGGCGGCATGGGTGCGATCCATCATGCTCGGCAATCGAAACATGGCCCGAGACGTCGCGCCGGTATTAGCGTCTTTGGCGCCATATTTGAAGGCGCAACTCGATGGTTATCTGGCGGCGGCCGATGAGAAAGCGGCCAATTTCGCGGCCGCATGGCTACTGCTGAATAATCCGGGGATGCGGCCCGCAATCGACGCAGGCGCCGGGCGCGAAGCGCCCACCCCGCACCTCGATATTTATCGCAATAACTGGTGGTGCCGGACAGATGCAGGAAGACCGTCCTTAAATGCGCCGCTTAACTTGCTATACCAGGGTAACTCGCCCGAGGTCGCATTTCTTTCGCCCGCGCAGCGTGCCGAGGCGCGCGGGCAGCAGAAACGGATGGACGCGTTTCCCGCGGCGGTCACCTTTATGGCCCATCAGGCAGTGGACTGGGCCGGATCGCATTCCGAAGACCCGCGCGTGCCGGAATCCCTGCGCCTGGCGGTGCGCGGCCTGCGCTACACCTGCGGCGGCGACGCAGAAAGCGACCGATGGGCGAAGCGCGCCTTCGAGTTGTTGCACACCCGGTATCCGAATAGCAAGGCGGCGCGCGAGACACCTTATTGGTACAAGAACGGCCTGCACTGATATAACACGGAACCGGCATTGGGCTCGTGGATGGAGCCGGTCCCTCCGAACTTCCGCAGCCGCCGACCATCTATGTGGACGGAGTGCGCCACCAGCACGAGGCCATGCAGGATGCCACTCTGGCGAACCTGGGCGTTTCCCAACCGCTGTGGCTGGGCCGGCATCACGCCAACGGGTATCGGGACCGCGAGGAGGTCTACTTCCAGGGCGATATCGATGAGCTGACCTTCTACCACCGGGCGCTGACCGGGAAGGAGACTCGATCCATCTATCGCGCCGGCGCGTACGGAAAGTGCCGCGAGTAGCTTGAACTGCGGGGCCGCCAATCTACGCCGAAGGGCCGCCCGCCAGTGCGCCTTCGGCTTCCGCCACGGTCGAGCATGAAACCACCAAGCCGTCCACCCCGGCGACTTTGAACATCGTCTTCAGGCGATCGGACGCGCCCGCCAGGGCATAACGCACCCCGTGCCGCTGGCAGGAAACGTGGAGGCCCAGGATCGAGCCCAGAGCCGCCGAGTCCATGTACGGCACCTGGCTCAGGTCGACGATGGTAAGCGCGGCACGGTCATGGCGCACCGCCGTCTGGAATTCGAAGACGTGCTTCAGTGTGAACGGGCCTATCAGTGTCAGGACGCGAACGCCATCCCGGCTTCCCGGCGATGCCTCGATGCGCAGATCCTCCATGCCGACCAGTGTACTACAGCACCTACGGGACCGCCGGCGGCAGGCGCCTGAGAGGTAGGTGTACTACAGCGCCCCCCACGTGGCTGCTAGCGCGAGCCCGACCGCCTCACGCCCGTTGTTCAGTTCCGGGTGGCAGCCTCCGGCGCACGACAGGCGCGGGGCGTCAGGGTATGACAATCGTCGTCGCGGGTCCGAATGGGCCGGGCGACTGGAAGTCCACGAGGCAGTCGCTGCCCCCGCCCGTTACTTCGCACCCCGGACCATCGCGCGCTTCGAATTCGAGGGTATAGGTGAGGGGCAATTGGGCTCGGCAGTTCGTCCACCGTGAACGTGTGCGCCGAATGATATAAGCTATTCCGTATGCTCCGCTTGAGTCTTCTCTTCTGTTGGATTCCGCTGCTATGCGCGCAAAGCGACGATGTGCGCGCGGTGCTGAAGCATTCCCAAGAGGCCTGGAACCGCGGCGACCTGGCGGCCTTCGCCTCCTATTACGACGATTCGCCGGAAACCACTTTCATCGGCACGGAAGTGGTGCGGGGCGGCGTGCAGGCGATTCTGGCCCGCTATCGCAAAGCCTACCCGACCCGCGAGGCGATGGGCACGCTGGCATTCTCGAACGTCGACGTGCGCACGCTCGCGCCGGATGTCGCGCTGGTCACCGGTGAGTTTCATTTGGAGCGCACCACCGCCGGCGGCGGAAACGCGTCGGGCCGCTACACGCTGATTCTGCGGAAACGGCCAGCCGGATGGAAGATCATCCACGACCACACCAGCAGCTAGCTGAACCTGCCACGTCGTATACTGGTATGCATGCTCAAAATGCTGCTGTCTGCCTCGTTGCTTGTCTTTGCCGCGGCCCTGTTCGGCGCCGCCAGCGTTTACGAATTTACTTTGAACTCTATCGACGGCGCGCCCGCGCCGCTGGCCGCCTACAAGGGAAAGGTGCTGCTGCTCGTGAATGTGGCGAGCAAGTGCGGCTTCACGCCGCAATACAAGGAACTCGAAGCGGTCTACGAGAAGTACAAGGATCAGGGCTTGGTGATTGCGGGTTTCCCGGCCAATAATTTCGGCGCTCAGGAGCCGGGCACGAACGAAGAGATCAAGACCTTTTGCACGCGCAAGTACAGCGTGACGTTCCCGATGTACGCGAAGATCTCGGTGAAGGGTTCAGATATCGCGCCCCTGTACGAATACCTGACGAAATCCACCGGCGGCGACATCAAGTGGAACTTCACCAAGTTTCTGATCGGCAAGGACGGCGCGATAGTAGCCCGCTTCGAATCGCAAGGTAAAGCCCGACGATCCGGAGGTGACTGCCGCGATCGAAAAAGCTTTGGCCCAGTAGGACAGATCGCAAGCGCCGTGGCCTGTCCTATCTGCGAATTCGCGTGTTCGCTGGCGGCGGATGGCGCGACTGGTTCCAATTCGTCGTCGCCATCCTCCGCCAGATCGTCTTCCAAGTCCAGGCCTTCGTCCGATAAACCGTCCCCAGATCCGGGAGAGCCTTTCTCCAGCTTACGTTGGACCCGCCGCGCAGCTTTGTCGCGCTGCTTTTCCTGGCGGGCGAGTTCTTTCTGGCGTTTCTTAAATGTCGTGCGTGATCTCATGGCCATAAAGTTCCTCTTTCGCTCTTCTCGTGGACTGACTCAATCGCAGCCATAGCGGCTGCGCTCGCCGCTCACCAGCGGGGCTCACGGCGCTGGCGAGGTCCGCCGCCACCGCCACCACCGCCGCGTCCGCCGCGGGAGAAGCCGCCACCGCCGCCGTGTCCGCCGCCCTCCACCTTCGGACGGGCTTCGTTGACGTTCAGCGCGCGGCCGCCGAAATTAAACCCATTCAGGGCGGCAATAGCGCGTTCCGCCTCGGCTGAGTCGGTCATTTCCACGAAAGCGAAGCCGCGCGACCGGCCGGTATCGCGGTCCGTCATCAGGCTGACGCGCTCCACGGTCCCGTGCTGCTCGAAAAGCGAGCGGATCGATTCTTCCGTCGCTTTGAAATCCAGGTTGCCTACGAAAATCTTCTTCACGTGATCTCCTCGTATTTGAAAGCGAGCAGACTAGGCGCAACTCTCGGCCAGGTTTTGCGGGCAAATCAAATTCGATTCCATAATACCAGATTTTCGGCCAGTCAGACCGCGCAAGAGAGAACTTTGTGCCCGTCCGCGTATCTCGGATTTGTGCAGAAATCCCCATCTAAGCTAAGCTCTGGCCACTTACCCGTCCAGAATCATGTAGGTGATCAGCGCCGCCGCCACCGGCCGCTTCTCGCCGTCGAAGATCTCCACGCGCCCGCAGCACAGCCGCGCGCCGACCTTCACCAGGTGCGACCGCGCCGTGATTTTGCCATGCGCCACCGGCCGCAGATAGTTGATCTTCATCTCCACCGTCGTTGCGGCGCGCGGACGGCCCAGGTGCCGGGCCAGCGCCATGCCCACGGCTACGTCAGCCAGCGTGGCCGTGACCCCGCCATGCAACACGCCCGAGCCGTTCATCAGTTCGGGCCGCAACCGGCACTCGATCGTCACGCCGTCTTTGTGCAGCCGCACCAGCCGCAATCCCACGTGCGCGTTGAAGGGAATCTCCTCAAGAAACTGTTTCAGTTTTTCGAAGGTCATGAGCATGTCATAGGCAAGACTCGCTATTCGCGGCAAATCCCGCGCTCGCTGCGCCGCACAAACTCCACCAGGTGGCGCGTCTCCGGCGTGGGGATCTCCGCTTCGATGCGCGCCAGCGCCTCCTCCAGCTTCAGGCCCGACCGGTACAGGATCTGGTACGCCTTCTTCAGCGCCGAAATGTCGGCGTGCTTATATCCGGCGCGCTTCAGGCCCACCAGGTTCAGGCCCATGGCCGCCACGTTGAAGCCCGAGTACAGAAAGAACGGCGGCACGTCGCTGTTCACGCGCGTGTTGCCGCCAATCATGGCCAGCCGCCCGATCTTGGAATACTGGTGCACCACCACGCCGCCGGAGATGAACGCCTGGTCTTCCACCTCCACATAGCCCGCCACCAGCGCGCAACTGCAAATCACGGTGCGGTTGCCGATCTTGCAGTTGTGCGCGATGTGGCCCGAGGTCATGATGTAGTTCTCGTCGCCGATCTCGGTGACGGATTCCGGCTCGGTGCCGCGCGAGATGGTGTAATGCTCGCGAATCTGGTTGCCGTTGCCGATGCGCAAATAGCTGCGCGCGCCGGCGTCGAAGGCTTTATCCAGCGGATCGGTCCCCAGCACCGTGCCCGCCGAGATCTGGTTGCGCTCGCCCAGCGTGGTCCAGCGCTTCACATAGACATAAGGTTCCAGCACGCAGCCCGCGCCGATCTCCACATCGGACTCCACCACGCAGAAATCGCCGATGCGTGACGCCCGGCCCGATCCTGGCGTCCGGATGGATACGAGCGGTAGACGCAATCACAGCTTGTATCATAAGACATGCGCGTACGTGAACTGGCGGAGTGGTTGGGCGCCACCTTCGAAGGTGACGGCGAAAAGGAGCTGACGGGCGTGGCGCCGCTGGAAACCGCGGGCGGCAGCGAACTGTCCTTCCTCGGCGGCCGCAAGGCGATGCAGCAGGCGGACTTCTCGGCGGCCGGCTGCCTGATCGTGCCGCCGGATTATCCCAGCCCCAGCCGCCGCACCGTGATTCGCGCGCCGGAGCCGCGCACGGCCTTCGCGCGCGCCATGAACCGCTTCTATCCCACCATGGAGATCAAGCCCGGCATTCATCCCACCGCGGTGATCGGAAAAGACGTGGAGATCGGCGCGCTGGCGGCCATCGGAGCGCACGTGCAACATCGGCGACAGCACCCGCATCGGCCTGGCCAGCAGCATCGGCCCCGGCTGCTCCATCGGCAAGCGCGTGGTGCTGGGCGAAGGCTGCGTGCTGCACGCCAACGTCACGATTTACGACAACGTGGACATCGGACGCGGCGTGATCCTGCACTCCGGCTGCGTGATCGGCGCGGACGGATTCGGCTACGTCTTCGAGAACGACCGCTATCACAAGTTCCCGCAGGTGGGCCGCGTGGAGATCGGCGACTTCGTGGAGATCGGCGCGAATTCGTGCGTGGACCGCGCCGCGCTGGGCGTCACGGTGATCGGCGAAGGCACCAAACTGGACAACATGGTGCACGTGGGCCACAATTGCCGCATCGGGCGGCACGTGGTGGTGGCGGCGCAGACCGGATTTTCGGGCGGCGTGGTGGTGGAGGATTACGCGGTGATCGGCGGACAGGTGGGTATCGGCGACAAGGCGCGCATCGAATCGCGCGCGGTGCTGGGATCCGGCTGCGGCATCCTGACGTCCAAGATCGTGCGCTGCCGGGCAGACGGTGTGGGGCACGCCGGCGCGTCCCTTGAAGGAGCACCTGGAGCAGCTCGCCAACCTGGCGCGGCTGCCGGAAATGCGCCGCGAATTGGCCGATTTGAAGCGCCGCCTGGCGCACCTGGAGAGCGCGCGCTGAGCGTCGGAGATCTGGGCGGAGATCCTTATGCTGGTGGCCGTGGGCGGACATTCGCGCAACATCGGAAAGACGTCGGTGGTGGCTGGCCTGATCCGAGCCTTGCCGCAATGGAACTGGACGGCAATGAAGATCACACAGTTCGGCCACGGCATCTGTTCGGTCTCCGGCGAAAGCTGCGATTGTTGTCTCGAGCCCGAGTGTCCATACGCTATCGCACAGGAGCATCAGCCCGACGATTCCGATACGGGCCGTTTCCTGGCGGCTGGCGCGCGCCTGTCTTACTGGGTGCGCACGGCTGCCGGCCAGCTTGAAAACGCGCTGCCGGCCATTCGCGATATCTATGCCGCGAGCCACAACCTGATCGTCGAATCCAACAGCATCGTCGAGTTCTATCCCGCCCGACCTTTACTTGGTGGTGTTGGACTTCGCACAAGCGGATTTCAAAACGTCGAGCCGGCGTTTTCTGGAGCGGGCGGATGCTTGCGTGGTGATCGAGCGCGACATGCACGAGCCGCAGTGGAAGGGCGTGGCACGAGACGCTTGGGAGGCGTTGCCGCGCTTTGTGGTGCGTCCGCCGCAATATGTGACGCCCGAACTGGCGGCGTTTGTAGAAGCCCGCCACTCACCCTGTGCTGCACACATCGGCTGATGCGTCCCCATAATGCAGCTTCACCAGCGCCTCATGCATAATGCGATTTGCGTCGCTCACTTGCTGCCGCAACAATTCCAATTGTTGCCGCGTGCGGCGGTCATCCTCCGGCAACACCAGATCCATATAGTCGGCGCAGGCCTCGATCACGCTAAGCGGCTGGCGCAGATCGTGCACGAGTTCTGAAACTACGGTCAACACTTGCCGCCGAACAGGGGCGGGGATGGGCGGAACGGTATCGGGAGCCATTGTAAGCATTTCGACCTTCGACCCTAACTCGAGGGCGTGGACGATTATAACCCACTTGTAACGAAATGCAAGCATATTTATGCCGATTTTCCCAAATGGCCCGCGCAAGGGGGTCTGTGGGCGTTTCGGCGGCTCGATTGGCCGAACGAAATATTCTAAGATGGCGAGAGGGGACTCGCGTCATGTTGAAAGCCCTCGGCGTAGCCTACCTTTTCCTGCAGACGGCCCTGAGCCAAGCGGCCGGAACCGTCGGCGGGATGGTGACCGACAGTAGCGGATCGGTTGTGGTTGGCGCACTTGTCACACTGGGGAGTACCGCTTCCACAGGCAAACGTACGACGGTGACGAACGAAACCGGATCCTTCCACTTTACCGCGGTCGCGCCAGGAAACTACACGATCACAATCGTCGCCGATGGTTTTGCGCCGTGGACAGCGGCAAGCGTGATGGTCGGTGCAGCCGAGAATCAGCTTTCGATCTCGGCTGTATTACAGGTTGCTTCCGCGTCCACCAAGTTGGATGTCGGCCTATCGCCGAAGGAACTCGCGGTGGAGCAACTGAAAACGGAGGAGAAGCAGCGTCTGTTCGGTGTTTTTCCGAACTACTTTGTTACCTATGACCCGAATGCGGCGCCGCTGAATGCCGCACAGAAATTTCAGCTCGGCTGGAAGACCATCATCGATCCGACCACTATCTTGTCCAGCGCGATTGCCGCGGGAATCGAGCAGGCGCGGAACAGTTACTACCAGTTCGGTCAGGGTATGGAGGGGTATGGGAAGCGTTTCGGGGCGCAGTACGCCGATGCAGTCAACGGCGTCATCATTGGCGGCGTCATCATGCAAACGGTCTTTCATCAGGATCCCCGCTACTTTTATAAGGGCACCGGCAGCTTTCGTTCGCGAGCCCTGTATGCCATCGCGACCGCCTTCGTCCGCAAGGGTGATAGCGGGCACTGGCAGCCCGATTATTCCGATGTTCTGGGGAGTCTGGCGGCCGGCGAGATCTCGACCTTGTATTATCCAGCCAGTTCGCGAACAGGACTGCGGCTTTTTCATGATGTTTTATTCGGTTTTGGCGGGAGTGCGGCGAGCAACCTGTTCGAAGAGTTCTTGTCGCGCAAGATAACCACGCATGTGCCGAAAGCGGCGATGACGCTGTCCAAACCGATTTTGCGCGAAGGAACGCCGGTATCCCTGATTTCCGTCGAAGAGCTGAGTTCCAAGACGGCCGAAGGCGCCCGGCCGATCGATTTTGTGCTTGCCATCGATATTCAAGTGGGCGGAGTGCTCGTGGCCAAAGCCGGTTCCAAAGCCGGAGGCCAAGTGCGTTACGTCGGCGGACCAAATGAGGGGGGAGAGGCGATGCACGTGGAACTGGAGCGGCTGCATCTCAAAGTGGGCAGCGCAGAGGTTCCACTCAGGAGCACACCGCTACGAAAGGGTGGCGCCGCATTGGTCTATCATCGGCTGGAAGACTCGGAGAGGATCGCCATCGTGCTGTATGTGGCTCAGAATACCGCTCTCCCACCGGCACAGTGAGCCTCATACCAGCAATCCCTGTGCGCTTGTCCCAAACTGTCTGGGGATCTATGCCCGCTCGGGGGTTGCCGAGGATCGCGAAAAGGGGAAAGGCGCGGTGTCCTCTGATGCCGATGCGGATGCGGCCTCCACGCGGTTCCGGCCCTGGCGCTTGGCGCGGTAAAGCGCCGCGTCGGCTTCACGCACCAAGTCGTCGGCGTGGTAAATCGCGGGCGGCATGGCGCAAGCCGCACCCAGGCTGCACGTCAGCTTGATCTCGGCATCTCCGGCCCGGAAGCATTCCGCCGCGATCGCGCCGCGGATGCGTTCCGCCAGCAGCCAGACCTCCCGGAAGTTCGCAACCGGGCAGCACGATCAGAAACTCTTCTCCACCGTAGCGGCCCACCGCATCGTAGCGCCGCACGGAAGCCCGCATGCGCGATGCCACCTGACGCAACACCGCATCGCCCGCCATGTGGCCGAAGCGATCGTTCACAGGCTTGAAGCCGTCGAGATCCGCCATCAGCACGATCAAAGGCTCTCCGCTGCGGCCCGAGCGCGCCAGTTCGTTCTGCAGGATGTCGAAGATGGCCGTGCGGTTCCACAGTGCCGGTGAGGCCGTCGCGCGTGGCCTGCTCGCGCAGGGCTTCGCGCGCCCGCACCAATTCCTCCTGCAATGCCAGCACCCGCTGTCCGGCCAGCAGGCGGGCGCGCAACTCATCCACCTGGAAGGGCTTCACGATGTAGTCGTCCGCGCCGGATTCCATACCTTTCACCACGTCTTCCAAATCCGCGCGGACACTCAACAGCATCATGTAAACATACCGGTCGCGGATACCGGCGCGCACTTTCCGGCAGACCTCCGCGCCTTCCATGCCGGGCATCATCCAATCGAGCAGTGCCAGGCGCGGTCCGTTCTCTTGCCGCAGATGTTCCCAGGCCTGTTGGCCATCGGACACTACCATCACCTGGTAGCCCCACTCGAGCAGCATCTTCTGCAGCATGTCGCGGAACATCGGGCTGTCGTCCGCAACCAGAATCGGCCCGGCCGACGGGTCGCGCAAAGTTGGTAATTCCATCCGCGCACACATTATAACCCTTACCGCGCAAATTCCACCAGATCCACCTAAGTTGCTGCTTTCCAAGCACAGTGGTGGTTTTCAGCCATCGGGCGGGAGCAGGGAACTGAACGTAAGTGCGTATTAAATCAGCAGTTAGTTTATGGACCGTCAATTGCCACTGAAGACCAAACAATCCGGAGATTCTATGCGACGCCCAGGCCGTTCATTCAGATTCCTCGCCGCCCCCGCTCTTCTGATCATGGCCGCTACGCCTGCCGTTCTGTGCGCCCAGGATGGGCCGCCGCCGGATCCCGGAGCGCCGGAGCGCGGCGTGGCGCGCATCAGTATCGTCAACGGCGAAGTTTCCGTGCGCCGCGGAGATTCCGGGGACTGGGTAGCGGCGGCCATCAATGCGCCGCTGATGGTGGAGGATCGGGTCTCCACAGGCGTCAAATCCCGCGCCGAAGTGCAGTTCGATTCCGCCAACCTCATCCGCGTCGGCGCCAACGCCGAAATCCGGCTTGCGCAGTTGGATCCAGGCCGCTACAACGTGCAGGTGGCCCACGGTACGGTGACTTTCCGGGTGCTGCGCGAATCGCAGGCCCAGATCGAACTCGACACGCCTACGGTATCGGTAAGACCTTCCCAGATAGGCGCTTACCGCATCTATGTGCAAGAAGATGGTCAGACGGAAATTACCGTCCGTCTGGGCGACGGCGGAGATCTCCACACCCAAAGGTAGCGAGCAACTGCAGGCCGGACAGACCATGCTGGCGCGCGGCAATCCCGCCGACCCCGAATTCCGCATCGTGCCCGCTATCGCCATCGATGAGTGGGATCGCTGGAACGAACAGCGCGACCAGGAGATGCTGAGTTCGCAGAGCTATAACAACGTGCCGCAGGATGTGTATGGCGCCGAGGATCTGGATAATCACGGCCAGTGGGTGGACGATCCGTCTTACGGCGAAGTTTGGGCGCCGACGGTGGCGGCCGGATTGGGCGCCTTATCAAAACGGCCGCTGGGTCTGGGAAGACTATTATGGATGGACCTGGGTCAGTTACGACCCCTGGGGTTGGGCGCCGTTTCATTACGGCCGCTGGTTCTATTCGCCGCGGCGTACGGTTGGTGCTGGTATCCGGGCGGCTTCGGGGTGCATACCTGGTCGCCCGGATTGGTGGCCTTTTTCGGCTTTGGCCCGGGCGTGGGCGTGGGGTTTGGTTTCGGCAATGTAGGCTGGGTCGCGCTAGCGCCTTTTGAGCCGATGTATGCCTGGTGGGGCCATGGGTTTTATGCCGGCTTCCGCAATCCCGGTTACTTCAACCGTGGCGTGAATGTTGCCAGCGTAAATATCTCAAACATTTATCGTAATGCTCGGATGGCGAATGGCGTTTCATCGGTTTCCGCAGCAGATTTCCGGCAGGGAAGGTTTGGCAATATCTCGCGCATGGCGGGCTCGCAGATACGCGAGGCGGGGTTGGTGCGCGGCCAGTTGCCGGTGGCGCCCAGCGCCGCCAGTCTCCGTTATTCCAACCGCGCGCTTGCCAGCATGCCGCGCAGTTCGGAAAACGTTCACTTTTTCAGCCATTCTGCGCCGGCCCCTGTGCAGCGGGTTCCGTTTGCCGATCAGCAGCGGGCCATGCAACAGTTCAGCCGTCAGCCGGCTGCCATGACTGCGCGTAGCCCTTCAGCTAACCCCGGCGGCGCGTGGCGGAGCACATCCGCTCCGGTTTCTCTGGTTTCTCCTGGTGCCTCGGCAGCTTCGAATCATGGCGCATGGCGCCCGGTGAATACGCCAGCGCCGGCGAGTTCCGGTAGCCCAAGCAGCAGCGGGTGGCAGCGCTTTGGTGAGCCCCGTCCGGCTACCGGCGCGTGGAGCGCACCGCGGCCACCGTATGCGCAGTCTGGCGCGCCGCAGTATCGCCCGGTTTCGTCCGTTACCTCTGGCGGTAGTGCCAACCGGCCGCAATCGATCCGCGTGGCTCCCCAGGTGGTTCGGGAACGCCCTGCAACCCGCAGCGCTCCGGCCAACGGGAGCACCAGCCATCCAACAAAAAGCACGACCGGTGGTGGAGGTTCGCAGAGCAGCAGCGGGGGATCGCACAGCACCAGCCACCGGTAAAGATCAGTTTTCAGCGTTTCTTCCCTCGGGCTCGCACCCGCTACATGTGGTGCGGGCCCACTTTTTTGTGTGCCGTTATAAAGTTGACATAATATTCGTTATGGGAAGTGTTGTAGTAGCCCCAGCGTCCCTTCACCACGGTCGCATGTCCGTCACGCTGGTGAACACACCGCCGCTGATCGAGGCCACAGCCAGCGGCACTACACCCGCCGGCATACTGCTCACGCCGCACTCTACGTTTGCCACGCCGCTTACCGTATAGCCGCCCACCGGACAGCCGGTCTCATCCAGCCCATACGTTGCGATGTTCTCCTCCATGTAGACGTACACCGTGGACGCCGTGAAGCTTACCCATGTCAGCGACACGCCCGACGAAGCCGTATAGGTAGTCCCGCCGTAGGTTCGCCGCGCCGTATACGTGCCGCATTGCGCGCAAACATTCAGTTTCGAGCTGTTGCTCTGGCCGATCGCCACCTCGAAATCGGTGGAACTGCTCGTGTCGCTCGCGGGCCACGGCCCGCTGAGCCGCACCGTGCCCGTGAAGCTATTCGTGAAGGTGACATCCACCTCGTAGGTTGTCTGGTTCACGGTCCAGCTTACCTGGTCGAGGGTCAGCCTGTTCCCATTGCTGTCAATGCACACCACACCGATATACGGTGATTCGATGCCGTGCATACTCTCCGTCACTGGCGCGTAGGTCACGCCGCTGTACTGGCTGGACCAATTCGTCATTCCGTGCAGTGGCGCCAGCATCGCTACCATCGCCCCCATCAGAAAGATCGTCGTCTTCATTGAACCCGCCTCCTTAAGCGGAAACTCGACAAACTGTGGGCGGGATTCGACCAGGTCCGGTTGGGCCGGATCTTCTGTAGCTCAGAGTGGCTGCACAGCCGGCGAAATCTCAAGAAAACTTCGCGCAGTCTATTGTGCGTGAACGTGGGCGATCGTCTCGGCGATTTGCTGCTTAAGGCCTTCCTGGTCCGTCGAATCCGCTAATTGCCGCAGCAAGAGCAAAGTTCTGGACGGATACTTCAATCCCGGTGGAATGGCTTCGGGCTGTTCGAACGCAACCCGGATGACGGAGAGCACCTTCCGCATTTCACTTTCGCTTAACGCGTTGACACCGATCAACTGCAGGATTCGATTCCCGGCTTCGTCTCCCCTTCCCGTATATTTCGCGTGAACTTGCTCTCGGTCGCCGAGAATAAAGTCCTGAATAATTTCCGCGTGGAATTGCTCCGCGGTCATGTCCGCGCGCGCGTGCCCCGGAACCACTCGGCCGTCGGGTGTCCGAAAGAGTTCTTCGCCGGATGGGGTGGTGAACGTCTCGCGTCCCTCGGGAGTCTCGCAAGTCTGGGCTATATAACGGCTGATCTGGGAAATCATGATCTGCCCGCCGATCAGACATGGCGCGCCGACCGAAAAATGCATGGCAGGAGCGGCCAGTTTGCCTCCCACGGTCCAAACCTCGCTCCAATCGCCGAAGTCGCCCTTCTCGAACCGTCCGGTCGTTGACCATAGGCCGTTCACGTCGGTCAAAGCAATCACAGGACTCCAGTCCGTCCACCCGTTCCTTGTCGTTCTGACGCTCACCGGCTGCTGTGCTACACCGGAAATCTCAATTTCATAGCGATCGCCGATGTGAAAATCGTTGCCGTCAGGCCGGGTCGTGTTCGTGATCCGCACTATTGGGCGCTGGGCGGCCAACGACGTTACCGCGAGAGCCAAGACTAATACGATTCGCATCATCACGCCTCGAGAGTATTATGGGCGCAGGTCGAAGGTGAATCAAGATGTGAAGTCCCGGCACAGTGTAGTATAGATGGAGGCTAAAGGACCAAAATAGTTATGCGAATTCCTGCTTTCGCCGTCTGCCTGTTTTTGGCCGCCGGCATCCTGTTAGCTCACGACCCTCACGATCCCATCCAGGTGGTTGCGATCTCTCCCAACTTCGCGGTAGATCAAACTCTGCTCGCCGCCTCCACCGGGATGACTGTCAAGCTCGGCTCCATTCTCCTATTTAAGTCCACCGATGGCGGAGTAAATTGGTCGCCACTGCCCGGATTGCCCGGCAACTCCACCATCTATTCCGTGGTGTTTTCGCCGGCTTACGCGCAGGATCGGACCGTGATCGTCGCGGGCGACGCCGGCCTATACCGTTCGACCGACGGCGCTACGACCTGGAACACGCTTTCGACTGATGCGATCATCCACCTGACGCTCTCTCCGAATTTTGCGAGCGACAATACTCTGTTCATCCTCACCAACACCGCGAAGATCTTTCGTTCGACCGATCGAGGCCAGAAACTCAACGCGATTTCCGCGCCGCCGTCTCTCACAGGCGCGTTAAGCACCATCGCCGTATCTCCCAACCTGGCCACCGACCACACCCTCATACTGGGCACGCAAAAGGACGGCATCTTCAAAACTACGAATGGAGGAGGCGCGTGGACGCTGGTCACTACCGGCACGGTGCCCAAGATCGAGGCGCTTGCATATTCGCCTTCATTCGATTCCGATCGGACCGTGTTCGCGGCAACGCTTGGCTCAGGTGTCCTGATCTCCACCAACGCCGGCGGTTCTTGGACGAAATCAAATTCAGGTCTCACGGATACGAACGTAATCTCGATGGCATTCTCTCCGACGTATGCGCAGGACTCTACTCTGTGGGACACCACCGCCGCCGGCGGTGTTTTTCAATCGACGAACGCCGGCGCTTCCTGGGGCCGCCCCGTTACGATTCCGCGCACCCTATCGCCACTGACGACGATTCATTATCAGACCATTGCCGCTACCCAGGGCTTACAACTGCTGGGCACTTTTGAAGGTCTCTGGACCTCCGGTGACGCCGGCGCGTCCTGGCAGTACGTAGATCTCAACCCCACGCGTATGGTCCGCTATATACTTCCGTCGCCTGACTACGCGAACGACCAGACAGTATTTGTCACCACTTACGGCAGCGGAAACCTGTGGACCACCGATGGCGGCGCAGATTGGTCACTGCAGAATACGGGCATGACTTCTCCGTACATCGATGGCGCGGCGATTTCGCCTAACTTCGCAAACGATGGAATGGCATTCGGCGGAACTTACAAGGGCCTCGACCGGACAACCAATCGGGCCGCATCTTGGGAGTTGATGCCTGGGCCTGGCACGATTGCGTATCCGCGAGGCCTGGCGCTTTCCCCCAACTTCGTCCAGGATCAGATTGTTTATCTCGGCACTACCGCCCCCAATTCCGGGAACATCGCGAAGATCGGAAACACCCCGACCGGCTTTTACACCTCCACCAACCAGGGCAAGAACTGGACGCTCACCGGTCTGAATGGGATTGGTGTCATGTCCATCGCCATTTCGCCGGCCTTTACCACCGACAAAACCGTGTTCGTGGCGACCGAATCGAATGGTGTCTATAAGTCGATCAATAGCGCTTCCACCTGGACGCAGCTCAAGGTGGGCGCTACGCAGATGGTACAGGTGGTGGTTTCTCCCGGCTTCGCGGCGGATAGCACCGTGTTTACCACGGCGGTCGACGGCGGTCTTTATAAGTCAAGCAATGGCGGATCGAGTTGGACTCTGCTGCCCAATACGGGGAACCTTCGGGTTCTCGACATCGGGCTGTCACCGAACTTCGCCTCCGACCAAACCATGTTCATCGGCACGATACAAAATGGCGTGATGATGTCGGCTAATGGCGGCACGTCGTTCTCAACAGTGACATCGTTCCCCGACGTCTTCGCCAGCGCCATCGGCATCTCTCCTGATTTCTCAGCGATCGCACCTTGTTCGCCGCGGGTTACCATGGATTGTTCAAGTCTACCGACGGTGGGTCTGCGTGGACTTACCTGGTGAGTCCCGCGCGCATTGAGGAGTCACGCTGCGTCACGAGCCCCCTGCAGGAGCCGCCCACCATCGTTTACCAGGGCACATGGAATCTTGTCACTGAGGCGCTCTCGAGCAGCGACCAATACAATATGACTCCCGAGGATCAAGATACAGCCGTTCTCAGCTTCAACGGCTCCGGCGTGCGATGGGTCAGTTGGACCGGACCCGCGCAAGGTACGGCCTCTATTCAGTTGGATGGAGTCACGCTCGGCAATGTATCTCTGACCGCCCCGAACAATCTCTTCCAGCAAGTGGTTTGGGAGCAGCACGGGCTGGCCTGCGGCGATCATACCTTCACGATTACGGCATCGCCGGCAGTAGCCCAGAGCGTGTCACTCGACGCCTTTGACGTGTGGGTGGATGGCTGCCCATTCAACAATAATAGCGGAGCTTCTTTGGGTTCTACTTCGATGAACGCGAGCAGCGCCGCCGGTGCCGGCAACGTCTCATTGAGCATTCCCGGTTCGTGGACCGCGGCTAGCGACGCGCCCTGGATATCTCTTGCGCCTGGCAGCGCCAGCGGTTCCGGTAACGCAGTGATCCAGTTTACGTATGAAGCTAACTCCAGCGCAGGCTCACGCATCGGAAGTATCACCATTGCTGGGTTGACGTTCATCGTCAATCAAGCCGGCAACTAGAGTTGCTGAAAATCGCCGATTCCTATTAAACTCCTTTGGAGGGGTAACTGTGCGCATTTTTCCCGACAAACTCAATGGGCGTGGCTTCATCCTGCTGATGATCGGCGCGGCAGCTCTGGCACAGCAGCCTGGAGCGACGGTTGCGGCCGGCGTTCCCCTGCGTGTGGCGCTCGAACAACGTGTCCGGATCAAGCATGTGGGCGAACCGGTCCGGGGCCGTCTTGTGGAGCCGGTTTATGTTTTTGACCGCGTGGCCTTGCCGGCCGGCAGCGTGGTGGAAGGACATATCGCTGAAATCGGCGGGGTGCCTGTTATGCGGCGCATCACGGCGCTCATGTCGGGCAACCTGACGCCGCCACGACGGGTGCGAGCGCAGTTCGATACCCTGGTGCTGAGCGATGGCTCGCGACTGCCCTTGCGCACGTCTTCGGGGATCGGAACGCCGCACACCGCGCGTGTCTCTAAGACGCGGAAGAAACCGGACCATCACAATTCCGTGCTGGACCCTCGCCAAATGCTGGCAGACAAAATGGATCCGGCGATTCTAGCGTTCAAGGAGCCGGGCAAATGGACTCGGCTCAAGTCCAGGCTGCTCGAGATGTTTCCTTACCACCCCCAAGCCTGGCCCGCCGGGACGCTATTCAGTAGCGTACTGCAGGAATCTTTGGCCGGCCCGGCGTTTAGCCATGCCGAAGCGGGCAGCGTCGAACCTGGCTATCGCTGCCGCGCCCGGGGCGGAAGAGTTGACCGCCCGCCTGCTGACTCCGCTAAGTTCCAAAACCGCCCGCAGGGGTGCGCCAGTCGAAGCGGTAGTCACCCAGCCGTTATTCTCGGCCGATCATGCCCTGCTGATTCCGGAGGGCGCCCGCCTTTTGGGCGACGTGGTAGAAGCGCGGTCCGCGCGCTTCCTTCACCGCAGCGGAAAAGTGCTTTTTGAGTTCCGCCAGATTCAGTTACCGGCGCGCGCCGCGCAAAGCATCCAAGGCTACCTGGACGGTATCGAGGCGGATTTCGATGCGCACCTGGCCCTCGACTCGGAAGGCGGTATGCGCGTCAACAGCTCCAAGACGCGTTTCATTTTTCCAGCCATCGCAGCCGCGGTTGCCGGACTATCGTTTCACCAGGATTACAACGCACAAGGCGTTCCGGATCTGGATTCTGCCGGCCGCGCCGAATCGGGCGCCGTCGGCATGGGACTGATTGGCACGGCGTTGGCGCAGATTGGTCCGCGCTCCGTGGCTTCGGGGTTTGCGGTCGCCGGGGCGGCATTCAGCGTCTATCAGACTTTCATCGCGCGCGGCGCCAACGTAGTTCTGCCTCTGAATACGCCGGTCAAAGTCAGCCTCGGCACGCGCAGCGGCCAGGCCTCGCCAGATAACAAGTAAACCGGTTTCAGCCCTACGTTATAATTGAGCCATGCTGACGCCCACCAACAAGATCTGGCACAACGGACGTTTCATACCCTGGGAGGATGCCACTCTCCACGTCCTCTCTCACGTCGTGAGCTACGGAACCAGCGTTTTCGAAGGCATACGCTGTTATGCCACCCCCGCCGGACCCGCCATTTTCCGCTTGCCGGAGCACGTACGCCGCCTGGTGGATTCCGCCAAGATCTACCGCATGGATCTGGGCTACACGCGCGCGGAGCTGGCCGAAGCCATGCAGGAGCTGGTCCGCGTGAATGACATGGAATCGTGCTACATCCGCCCGATCGCCATCCGCGCCTACGGCGACGTAGGCGTGAATCCGCTGAACAACCCCGTGGATGTCTACCTGGCCTGCTGGGTCTGGGGCAAGTATCTCGGCGAAGAAGCGCTCGCCAGCGGCGTGGACGTGTGCGTCTCAAGCTGGAAGCGCATCGCGCCCAATACCCTGCCCGCGCTGGCCAAAGCCGGCGCCAATTACATGAATTCGCAGCTCATCAAAATGGAGGCCATCACCAACGGCTACACCGAAGGCATCGCGCTCGATGAAGCCGGCTACGTCAGCGAGGGGTCGGGTGAGAATATCTTTCTGGTGCGCGACGGCCGCCTCCACACGCCGCCGCTGGGCGCTTCCGTGTTGCCGGGTGTCACGCGCGACAGCGTGCTGCGGCTGGCGCGCGATCTGGATATCCCGGTAGTCGAGACCATCGTGCCGCGCGAGATGCTGTACATCGCCGACGAAGTGTTCTTTACCGGAACAGCCGCGGAGATTACGCCTATCCGTTCCATCGACCGCATCCCCATCGGCAATGGTCATCGCGGCCCCATCACCGAGAGACTGCAGAAAGAGTTCTTTTCGTTGATCAGCGGCGCCCGGCCGGACCGTTATGGATGGCTGTCGCCGGTACACGCGCGACAGCCAGTGGGCGTTGACAAGTAAGGAAGCTGCGCGCACACCCCGGAAAGCCACCTCCCCCGAGATTTGCTTTCCAGGATGCGCTGCAGCCGATGGACTATCTCTTTTTAGCCTATGTGGGCCGGCCATTGCTAGAATGTTTTGGGGATTCACGGCCCTTTTCAACAACTTTATGAGGCAGCAAAATCTTGCGGTTGCCAACCCCGAACTGTGGCAATCCTGTGTATAAAGCAGAGCCCGCATGAATTGTATTGGAATTGAAACTTTCGGCGGAACCCCGGTCGAAGTGACCTTCGATGGCACGATTTCCGCCATCGATCCGGTGGGCCAATCGGGCGGGCTTTATCTCGCTCCGGGGTGGATCGATCTGCAGGTGAACGGCTTTCTGGGCGTGGATTTCAACGATCCCAAATGCGCCCTGGAAGAGATCGCCCGCTCGATTCGCGGCATGTTCGCGACCGGGGTCACGCGTTTCTATCCGACGGTCATCACCGGATCGCCCGCGGACATGCTGGATGCTCTGCGTAACCTCAGGCGTGCCCAGGAAACGCTCCCCGAGGGAGCGGCCATCGACGGTTTTCACGTGGAAGGGCCGCACATATCGCCCGAAGATGGCCCGCGCGGCGCGCATCCCCGCCGCTGGGTGCGTCCTCCCGCTCTCGATGAATTCCGCCGCTGGCAGGAGGCCACTGGCAACCGTGTTCGCATCGTAACCCTGGCGCCCGACTGGCCGGAAGCTTGCCGTTATATCGAATCCATCACCGCGGAAGGAGTGGTGGCGAGCATCGGGCATACCAGCGCCAAGGCCCAGCAAATCGCCGATGCGGTCAGCGCGGGCGCTACCCTGTCGACTCATCTGGGCAACGGCGCGCATCCCGTCATGCGGCGGCATCCCAACTACATTTGGGAGCAGCTCGCCGAAGACCGGCTAATGGCGGATTTCATCGTTGACGGCATCCACTTGCCGCCGTCATTCCTGAAAGTGGCGCTCCGCGCCAAGACCGTGGAGCGGACCGTACTGATCACCGATGCCGCCGCGCCCGCCGGTTGCCCACCGGGAAGATACCAACTGGGCGAGCAGGCCGTCGATCTCACGGCCGACAACCGCGTGATGCTGGTGGGGCAGGAGCGCCTGGCCGGCTCTGCCTTGCGCATGGATCGCGGCGTCGAGAACCTGATGCGTATCGCCGGAGTGAGCCTGGCCGACGCTGTCCGCATGGCGACCACCAATGCGGCGAGGGCGGGGCGTGTGCCGGAACGCGAAAAGGGGCTCGCTCCAGGTGAGCGGGGAGACTTGATTCAGTTTCGGTTTGACCCCGAGAAGAAGGCCATCACCATCGAAGCCACGTATGTTTCCGGCGAGAAGGTGTTTCAGGTCTAAGGTGTTTCAGGTCTATGGTGTTTCAGGCCCAGGGTGTCTAAGGCATGATGCGCTCAGCGCCCGTGCCGGCCTGCGCCTCCCGTAAATCGCCGCGCACCCGCCGCTAGACTCTCCGCTACGCAGCACTTCGAAGCCGCGCCGGTATTCGTTGCGGATCGCCTGCTCCGTAGAGAGCGACCACTGCTCGTAAGAGGAGAGCCTGTCGGACCGCATGCAGATCTGCGGGAAATCTGCCAGCGTGCGCGCCAGTTCCAAAGCGCCATCGAGGGCGCGGCCGGATTCCACCAGCCGGTTCACCAGCCCCATGCGCAGCGCCTCTTCGCCTGAGACACCGCGCCCGGTCAGGATCAAGTCAAGCGCCTGGCTCTGTCCGATGAGCCGCGGCAATCGAATCGTCCCCAGGTCGATTAACGGGACCCCAAAGCGCCGGCAGTAAACTCCCAGCGTGGCGTCGCGCGCCGCCACGCGTAGATCGCACCAAAGCGCCAGTTCCAAGCCACCTGCCACGGCGTGCCCCTCGATGGCCGCGATCACGGGCTTCGAAAGCAACATGCGCGTCGGCCCCATGGGACCGTCGCCCTCTTCGCTTAGCTCATTGGGTTTCCCGGACGCCATCGCCTTCAGATCGGCGCCTGCGCAGAACGTATCTCCCGCGCCGGTCAATACAGCCACGTCGGCGGTTTCGTCCGCATCGAATTGCCGGAAAGCATCCACCAGCGCGGCTGCGGTGGCGGCATCCACGGCGTTGCGCACTTCGCGGCCGGTTAATCGTTACGATAAAAATCGAATCAAGCCGGCGGATCTCGACGGATGGCATTGCACCCATAATATGACGCGCGCCTACTGCACCGTAACCGTCGCCTTCACGATCTTGCGTCCATACTGGTTGGTCGAGTACAAACTATAAGTCGTGGTAGCCGTGGGATTCACGACCACGCTGGTCCCGCGAACCGGGCCTACGTCCGGCGTAACGATGTTGTAAATAGCGTTTGTGACACTCCAGGTCAACGTCACCGGCTGGCCCGAACTCGCCGTAGTTGGATTGGCGGTAAAGCTCTCAACCACCGGCGACGGACCAGTGGGCACGTTCGCAGGAGTATAGATCGAGCTCATCTCGACCACGTCGAAGTCCGCGGCGGTAATGCTGCCCAGGTTGTGGAGATCGTTATTGCTCCAGTTGCTATCCGGCATGCCGGTGATATAGATGGCGCTGCCGTTATCCGCCAGGATCATCCCGTAGTGTTGGAGCGCCTTCAGGATTACCTGGTTGGCCGGCGAAAAGCCGGAGATATCGAAGCTGGCCTTGAGCCGCATCCGCATCCCCATCGGCGGCGCGTTCGCATCGGTCACACCGGATGCCCAATGCGAGGCCGGCGGCGTAAAAGCCTCCTGCGTGGTGGGTACGGTGAACCGTACGGCATGGTTGATGGCGCCGGCCGCCACTTCGTCGTACCGCACCAGCCCCACGAAGACCGGCAAGCCGGCGGCATCGGCCGAGGTCCAGGTGTAAGGGCGCTGCTCGTTGATGGTCATGTCCCAAATGGCGGAGGAGCTGGCAGACCAGGCGCCATTGGTGACGCGCGCGTGATACAACTCGTAAAGCCAGCAACCGCCCTGGTCGAGCACCAGCACGTGGCGGTCGCCATCGCCGGGTCTGCGGGTAGCCCTCAATCAGCGCGTTGGCGGGGATGGGCATGGGCCAGGGTCGCTCTGGCTGCCATATGCAGTCAGCTTCACCGGCACCATAGCCTGTGTTCCGGCCTCGATTTGATACGGAATGCCGCATGTGCGGCCATCGTAGAGCCCGGCGCCGAAATCCGGGTGCAGCGTGCACGGTGGAACCGATGTAGTTGATATAGTTGGCGGAGTTGGGGTCTACCGGAGCGTTCGAGATGTCCGTGTTCCAGAGATTGTCGGATGGGAACGGCACGAAGCCGTTGAGCGAGGCGAGCGGGCCCAGGCTCATCCCTGCGCAGGTGCCGGGTTGAGCGAAGACAGCGGTCGAGAGGTAGAGGATCAGTACTACTAGAACCATGGTTCGCATGGGAACATTGTACAATTCATTCTGTCGACATGCGCTTTTAGCGGTACTGATCGGGAACATTCGTCGATGCTAGACTTTACGCATGACGGTAGTGGAATGGCTCCTCGATTCCGATCCGCGATTCGCTGGCAGGTCCTGCGCGATCTCGTCACTGCGCCCAGCGAGCACGTTACAGCAGAGCGCAAGCGCACCGCGACGGCGGGTTGGGGGGCCAGGCTGCTTGCATTGCTAGGGGAAGACGGCCAGTGGGCTGGTGGTGCCTGTTTCCCGGCGAATAGTTGGAACTGGCGCCAAGAAGGGCAGGGGCAGCCATGGACCGCGACGCTGCCGACCGTTCAGCTGTTGATCGATTTCGGGATCGATCCGGATTCTGACCGCGTCCGGCATGCGATACGCAGAGTCAACGAAAACTGCCGTTGGGAACATGCGGGACAACCCTTCTTCAGCGGCGAGGTAGAGCCATGCATCAATGGCAGGACAATCGCCATCGGTGTTTACTTCGGCCAGAATAGTGATGCCTTGGTCGACCGTCTACTTGGCGAGCAGCTTGAGGACGGTGGATGGAATTGCGAGGCGGAGAATGGCTCCGTTTGTTCGTCCTTCGCGACCACGATCAACGTCCTGGAAGGCCTGCTCGCACACGAGAGAGCCACCGGCGGGTCTCCGGAGTCCGTTGCGGCTCGGCGCCGCGGAGAAGAGTACCTTCTGGAGAGGAGACTCTTCCGGCGCAGGAGCACCGGCGAAATAGTCAACCCATCCTGGCTGCAGTTTTCATTTCCAACCCGCTGGCACTATGACGTCCTGCGCGGGCTGGAGTACTTCCGCTCGGTGGGTGCGCCTCCCGATCCCCGCCTGGATGAAGCCATTCATCTCCTGCGTTCAAGGCAGCAGCCAGATGGCGTCTGGCTCCTGGAGAACACTCACAAGGGTCGAGTTCACTTTGAACTCGAGGATGGCGACAGCAAACCGAGTCGCTGGAATACGCTGCGCGCGCGTCGTGTTCTCCGGTGGTGCGAAGAGTCCGCTGCCTGAGCCAGGACACGTGGAGGTCTCGGCTAACTTCGGTTCAATTAGGATTGGCGGATCTCGTTCCATTCGGCCAGCAGGTCGAACCTGGTTCTGACACTCGAGACCGGCTCTCCGATCTAGCAGACCGACCGCCGCAACTCCTCCACATCTCCGACCGCCATCTTGAGATATGCGATTTTGCGCGGATCGATGCACATGATTTCACAGCAGGTGGCATCCACCGCCGCGAGGTCCCGACCCGCTACGATCACGCCTGCGCGCTTGGGTGTGCCCTGAATCGGCCCGTTGCCCTCCATCCCCACGATCCCATCGACTATGGCGAAATGTTTCGGGAGGGCGCGGTATAAATCCGCAATACACGCCGGGATCCCCGCCCAATGCAGAATGTTCTTGGGCCATCCGTAGACTCCCCCCGAGACCACCCCAAACAGATTCTTCATGCTCAACGTAGCGCCCACCCAATGATGCGTTTTCATTTTGGGCATGGAAACCAGCAGATCGCATGCGAGCGCGGACCGCGCCAGGTAGATCGACTCGAGCCGGGATTGCGGACGCGCGAAGTGAAACCGGGAAACTTCATCCAGGTTCAGGTCCGTGAAGAGATCTTCGAATCGGGGAATGATCCGGAAGTATCCGGCGGCCTCCGCCATGTCCAAAGTGTTCCGGCGGTGCCCCGGACCCTCGCCGATCGAGACACTAGCCCCCAATTCCCGAAACGCCTCCAGTGCCGCGTGGACTAACAGCGGATGCGTATTGATTGGTTGGTCCGGTTCGAACTCAACCAGGTTGGGCTTCAGCAGGATGCGTTTACCGCGGACATTCAGGCGATGTGCGGCGAGTATGCGGCGAAGTTCCCCGTACAACTCCTGGCTGTAATCCGGCGTGCGGGTTATGGAAACCAATGTCTCGCGCCGCGCGCGCTGGGTCGAGTCGCACAGCCGGCCAAAGCCAATGCGAGCGCAGGCTGCCTTGCAACAATTCGCGCCGATTCAGCTCGTTCACAGGAATGGATGCCTTCCCTGCCCCGCGGCAGTCGCGAGCAGCGCCAGAGCCGTGTTTTGCGCGGTTCGCGGCGTGCGCGTGGGAGCTCTTGCATCTGCCGGAAGCTGCCCGTGCGCGAGCAATCCCAAGCGAAGCCAACTCTCGGCTTCCGACGACTGACACCCAGATAACCGCGCCTGCGCCCAACGGCACGCCTGGCGCACCGGCGGCGCGTCATGACCGGCCAACGCGAGCAGCGCGACGCCGGTGGTTTCGGGATAGGATCGCGCGTCGAAATCCAAAGCGCGGGCGGCGCCATGGTTCCAGCCGCCATCGCTGCACACATGCGCCAGCAGATAGGCTGCTCCCGTTTCGAGGCGCGCGCGAACTGCGCGGAATTCTCCAGCGGCGCGCCGTGCATCGCCTTGCGCAGGGCAAGCATCGATAGCGCCGTGGGAGTGACCCAAGCGCTGGTCCCCGGAAACCATGGCCAGCCGGGATAAGCATGCAGACCCGCATTTCCCGTTAACCACTGCTGCAACCTGCTGAGCAGGTTGGTGTCCGCGCCGGTCTGGCTAAGAATCCAGGCAATAGCCGCGCCGGTAAGCATCTGCGCCGAGCGCGGCTGGCCCGGCCAAGGCTACCACCGCCGTGACCCAGGTACTTTGCCCGACAGATGCCTGTGGAGGCCATCCGCCATCTGGACGCTGCGCGGCGCGCAGCCAGCGCAGGGCCCGGGCAACCGGCTCGGCGGCGGCTGGGACTCCCTGGCCCCTCCAATCAGAGCTAGTAGCGCGTACGCCGTCGGCTCAGTCCAGGACGGGCCGCCCCGCTGGTACGGCCAACCGCCATCCTGGTTTTGAAATGTCAGCAGGGAAACCATTGGCTCCCCTTCGCTTACACGTTAACTGGCCGCCGCCGTGTTCAGTTGAGTGTTGGTTTTCGACCAGATCTGATTAATGCTGGTGCCAGCGCTCGAAAACAACGCCGCCGACGCCAACGCCACAAACGCCAGCATCAACGTGTACTCGATCAGGTCCTGCCCTTGTTCATCACTCCACAAACATCCGAAAAACTCTCTATCATCGATAGGCTCCTTATTGTCTCACTCTGGTCCCCGGATGCCGTGTCCTGCATCACCGGTTACTGGGTCTAGAAGCACTGGAATGACCATAGGCGGAACGAGGAAGCCTCAATAGCTGCAACAAGACGCAGTGCGCTCTGTGCCCTTTGCTGTATGAAAATGAGATCGGTGTTCTAAATTGAAACAGCGTTCACGCGCGGCGAACCCGCAGCACCGCCGCTCCCCGCACCGCATCGTGCTTCAACATATTCAATGCCGCATTGGCTTCCGCCAAAGGGAACTCTTGCACCTCGGTGTGAATCGGTATCTCCGCCGCGATCCGCAGAAAGTCTTCGCCATCCTGCCGCGTGTTATTCGCTACGCTGCGGATCACGCGCTCATGGTAGAGCAGGTTGTAGTCCATGCGCCGGAATGGGGCTCATGTAAATGCCGCCCAGCGCCACCGTTCCGCCCTTCTTCAGTACGCGCAGCGCGGAGACCACCAACTCGCCGGCGGGCGCGAAAATGATGGCGCTATCGAGCTTCTCGGGCGGCGGATCGTCACTCGCGCCTGCCCATTCCGCGCCCAGTTCGCGGGCGAGCTGCCGATGCCGCTCGTCGCGCGTCATGGCATACACCCGCACGCCCCAATGCCGCGCCACCTGGATCGCCACATGCGCCGCCGCGCCGAAACCGTAAAGCCCCAGCGTGCCGCCCCGCTGGATGCCCGACACGCGCAGCGAGCGGAATCCGATGATGCCCGCGCACAACAGCGGCGCCGCCGCGATATCGGCGAACCCCTCGGGAATCGGATAGACGAAGTTCTCATGCGCGATCATGTATTCGGCATAGCCGCCGTCCACGGTGTAGCCGGTAAAAGCTGCGGCGGCGCACAGGTTCTCGCGGCCCGAGCGGCAGTACTCGCAAACGCCGCAGGTGCGATGCAGCCACGCGGCTCCCACGCGCGCTCCCTTCTCGAAACGCCGCGCCGCCGGCCGCTGCGCTCACCGTACCCACCACCTGGTGCCCCGGAACGACCGGACGCTTGCGCGGCGGCAGCTCGCCTTCGACCACATGCAAATCTGTACGGCAAATGCCGCACGCATTCACCCGCAGCAGCACCTCGTCCGGGCCCGGCTCCGGGACCGGCGCTTCCGATAAGGTTAGGGGGTTGCCCTCAATCGGACCAGGGGATTCTAAAACGCAAGCTTTCATCACAGCGCCTCCATTGTAATCGCAAACGCGGTGAGTTCTGCGCGATGCTATACTCCCAGATCCATGCCCCAATCCGAACACGGCTTCATAGATCCCGCCGGCCGGCCCTACCGGTTCATCGTTCTGGCATTCGCCGCCCTGATCACCTTTGGCACCTACTTCGCTTATGACAGCGTGGGCGCCATCGAAACCACGCTGATCCAGGTATTCCACACCGACCGGGCCGCCATCGGGACCATGTACACCATGTACAGCGTGGCCGCCGTGTTCGCCGTGGTGGCCGGAGGATTTCTCATCGATCGCGTGGGCGTCCGCCGGGCCAGCATGATCTTTTCAAGCTTGGTGGTGATAGGCGCCTGCATGGTGGCGTTTGCCCCCAGCCTGCCCGTGATGTATGCCGGCCGCGTGATATTCGGCATCGGCTCGGAATCCGTAATTGTGGCGCAGAGCGCTATCACGGCGCGCTGGTTCACCGGCAAGGAACTGGCCATGGCATTCGGCATCACGCTGACCCTCTCGCGCCTGGGCACCCTTTTTTCATTCAATACGGAAGAGTTGCTGGCGGCCCGCTACGGTTATCGCGGCGCGCTCTGGATCGCCGCGGCGATGTGCCTGGTCAGCCTGCTCTGCAACTGGATTTTCAACCTGATGGATCGCCACGCCGAGCCAATTCTGAAATTGCCGGCAGCCGGTTCCGGCGATAAGATCGCCTGGAGCGACATCGGCAAGTTCCGCCCTTCTTACTGGTTCGCCGTGGGTATCTGCCTGACGTTCTATTCCGCTATCTTCCCCTTCACAGCTCTAGCCACCGATTTCTTCCACGATAAGTGGGGCATGAAGATGGCCTCCGGCGAAGGCCTGGGCTTTCTGGCCGGCGTGTTCTACAACCTGACTCACATGTTCACCACCGCGCAGGGAGCCACGTCGATTATCATTGCGGCCTCCATGGTGCTGGCGCCTTTCGCGGGCAACCTGGTCGACCGCGTGGGCCACCGCGCCCGCCTGATGGTGCTCGGCTCGCTGCTGATGATTCCCGCGCACCTGCTGCTGGGGCTTACCTACTTTTCTCCGGTCATGTCGATGATGGTGTTGGGGGCCGCATTTGTGCTGGTGCCCGCCTGCATCTGGCCCTCGGTCGCGCTGATTGTGGAGCCGCAGCGCGTGGGCACCGCGTACGGTCTGATGACCGCGATTCAAAATATTGGTCTGGCGACTTTTCCACTAGCCAGCGGCGTATTGCGCGACGCCACGCACGGATACACGGCCAGCCAGATCATGTTCGCCTGCCTGGGCTTCTGCGGCCTGATATTCTCGCTTCTGCTGCTGCGCGCCGACCGCCGGGAAGGTGGGCGGCTGGAGCGCGCGAGGTGACGTGAAAGTGATGACCCTTTCCGCCGGGGTTCGCATCGGCCCCTACGAGATCGTAGGCGCGCTGGGTGCGGGAGGAATGGGCGAAGTGTACCAGGCGCGCGACACCCGCCTGGGCCGCATCGTCGCGTTGAAGACCCTGCCCGCGGACCACATCGCCGATGCCGATCGCAAGCGCCGCTTCCTGCTCGAAGCCCAGGCCGCCTCGCGGTTGAATCATCCTAACATTGTCGCCATCTACGACATCTCGGAAGAAAACAGCGTCAGCTTCATCGCAATGGAGTATGTCGCCGGGGCCACTCTGGAGCATCTGCAAGCGGGCGGCGGTTTGCCGCTGCAGGACGCCATGAAATATGCCGTTGAGATCGCGGACGCACTCTCTGCGGCCCATGCAGCCGGCATCCTCCACCGCGATCTGAAGCCGGCCAACATCATGGTCACCGGACCTGCCGGGGGACACTCCGGCCGGATCAAGTTGCTGGATTTCGGACTCGCCAGATTGATCGGGCCGGTGTTGCCCGGCGATGAAACCGCGACCCAGCGCACGCTGCCGGGAGCGATTATGGGAACCGCCGCTTATATGTCTCCGGAACAGGCCGAAGGCCGGAACCTCGACGCACGGAGCGACATCTTCTCATTCGGCCTGATTTTGTATGAGATGCTCTCCGGGCAGCGGGCATTCGCGCGCGATACATGGATTGCCACGCTGGCGGCCATACTGCGCGATGAACCCCGGCCGCTCCGAGAGATCCGCGCGGCGGTTCCTGCCTCCCTCGAGCGGCATGTCGCGCGTTGCCTGCGCAAAGATCCGGCACAGCGCTTTCAGACTATGCTGGACGTCAAGCGCGCTCTAGTCGAGGCGGACTTACTCACCGTGGCAGGCGAGGAGGCGCCGTCCATCGCCGTACTCCCCTTTGTGAATCTGAGCGCCGACAAGGAAAACGAGTACTTCAGCGATGGATTGGCGGAAGAGATCATTAACGCGCTGGCCAAGGTGCCGGAACTGAGAGTCATCGCCCGCACGTCGGCATTTGCGCTTCGCGGCAAAGAACAGGATCTGCGCGCCATCGGCCAAAGACTCAAAGTAAGCACGATCCTCGAAGGCAGCGTCCGCAGAGCGGGCAATCGCATTCGGGTGACCGCTCAGCTCATCAAGATTGCCGATGAATCGCATCTCTGGTCCGAACGCTATGACCGCGAGATGACGGACATCTTCGCAATCCAGGACGACATCTCGCAGGCCATCGCCAACGCGCTCGAGGTCACACTCGCGGCTCCCGCACGCCGTGCGGCAAACATCGAGGCGTTCCAATATTACCTGCAAGGGCTGTATTGGTATCAACGTTATACAGCGGATAGCCTGGCCAAAGCCAGGGAGTCGTTCGAGAGGGCGCTGGTTCTCGACCCGGGTTACGCGCCGGCACATGCCGGATTGGCCGTGTTCTGTTTCGGTCTGGGCGCCCTCGGTATCAAGCCTATGACGGAGATGGCGCCGCTCGCGAAGTCCGCCGCGGAAAAGACCCTGGCCATCGATCCGGCGCTTAGTGAGGCGCATAGCGTATTGGGATTGGTGGCCGGCGCCGTGGAATACGATTGGAAGCTGGCGGCGCTTCATTTTCAAGCGGCGATGGCCGCCGCGCCCGTACCGCCGCTGGTTCGCGTGCGTTACGCATTATATTTTCTGACGCCGCTGCGGCGCTTTCAAGAGGCTGTGGTGCAGTACCAGCAGGCCCTCGAAACCGATCCGCTGTCCATGATGGTGCACTTCGGCCTGTCTTTCGCTCTCTATTGCGACCGCCGCTATGACGATGCCATCGGCCATGCGGCGAGGGCCGTAGACCTCTATCCCGATTATTGGCTGGTTCACTTCGCGATGGGTCTGGCCCTATCGCAAAAGGGCTCGGTACGGGAAGCCATCGCCAGCCTGGAAACCACCATGCGACTATCGCCTGCTTTTACGCTGGCGGCCGGTTTCTTGGCGGCATTGTATGCGCGGTCTGGTAATCCGAGCCGCGCGGAAGAGCTGATGGAGCAGGTCATGGCCAGTAGCCCGGCACGCTATGTCTCGCCAGCCTGCTTTGCCGTGTATCATGCCGCTCTGGGGCAATCCGACAGGATGTTTGAGTGTCTCCAGGCTGCCCTGGATCAACGCGATCCTTACCTGACGCGTATGGACGCAGAGCCGTATTTTGAGCCGTTCCGCTCCGATCCGCGCTATCTCGCCGTGCTCGACCGGATGAATCTATCTGCCTGCTGCGGCCTTATCCGGCCGAGAAAATCGGCGAGCTAACGCCACTCTATGCATGTTCCAGACCGGCGTAGCCGGAAAGGAGACTATAAATGTCCAATCAAATCGCGGTCCTCCAGCGTATTGCGGCGTTCGCCGCCAGCGCACGGGGGCATCGGCTGGGGAGTTGGCGCAACCGCACGGCGGTACGCGACAGCAGATTGTATTCATTGCGGTCGGGGCCTTGACTGTCTGCTGTTCTCCGATCCAGCCGCATATGCATGGCGACGCGCTGGCGTTTGAATGCCGGACGGCTGCGCACCCCGTGGCGGCCTAGCCTAACATTAAGGGATGCTCGTATTAGCCTCCCGATCGCCCCGCCGCAGCGAGATCCTGCGGCAGGCCGGCATCCCCTTCGTCATCCGGCCGGCCGGCGTGGATGAGACGCCAATCCAGGGCGAGCCTGCCCGGGATTACGTGGCGCGGATCGCGCGGAAGAAAGCCGGCGCGGCAGCCGCCACCGAAGGGGAGATCGTGCTGGGCGCAGATACTACCGTCGAGATCCACGGCGAGATACTGGGCAAGCCACGGGACGCCGCCGATGCGGCGCGCATGTTGGAAATGCTATCCGGGCGCCGGCACCAGGTGTTGACCGGCATCTGCCTGCGGTCGGCGGCAGGCACTATCGAAGATTGCGCCGAGACCAGTGTATGGTTCGCTCCGCTTTCAAGCGACGAGATCGCGGACTACGCCGCCTCCGGCGAGCCTTTGGATAAGGCCGGCGCCTATGGCATCCAAGGTCTGGCATCCAAGTTCGTGGAGCGCATCGAAGGCTGTTACTTCAACGTGATGGGATTACCCGTCGCGCTGGTGTACCAGCATTTACGGGCTCTTACTGCCGGTCAAAAATAATCTTCTGCTCGGCGTCGATTGCCCCGCTCATATGCCGCGTCAGTGTCAGTGTCTTGCCATCGGCCGAAACCGAATAGCGATCCTTCATAATGGCCAGACGCAACGCATGCACCTTGCTCGCGACCACCAGTTCGTCGCCTTCCCACTGCGCGGTGCTCTCCACTAAATTGCCCCGCACGTGGTTGGTCGACTCTTTGCCATCCAGCGTGTAGATCATATCGTAGGTGTTCTCCGGCCCGCGGCGGAGCTTCTGTGTGATAGTGTCCTTCAGCGTCGTGCCTTCAATGCCGATCCGATCCAAACGGCTCTCGGATACGGGCCCAGACCCGAAATCGCTCTTCGCCGGATCCATCTTCCAAGTACCGTTCAGGTTCGCTTTGGTCTGCCCCTGCATCAAACCACACACCACCATAAAAGGCAGCGCGATATGTTTTGCAATGTAGTTTTGCCGCATGACACTTACTGTTTCTCCAACACGATCTTCTGATCGGTTTCGCCCATCGCGCCCGCCACGTGCCTGACAATGGTCAGGGTCTTGCCGTCCGCCGATAGCGACCAGCGATCGTTAAGCGTTACATCCGAGCCGTTGAACGATCCTTTGCCGGCGATCGTCAACTCATCGCCATCCCACTTGGCCGTGCTCTTGACTTCGTTGCCGCGGATCGCGTTGGTGGTCTCCTTGCCGTCGGTTGAGTATTTCAATTCCGCGGTCACTTCTCCCATCTGGCCACTCTGGGTCATGGTGTCCTTCAAATCGGGATCCTCATGCACGATTTTATCGGTCCGGCTGTCGGGAGCCGGAATCGCTCCGAAATCGCTTTTCGCAACATTCACTTTCCAGGTCCCGCTGAAGTTAGGTTTCGCCTGGGCGCCGACCAGGCCGAATGCCGCGGCCGCCAGCGCCCCGCAGAGCAGTCTCAATGTAAAGGTACGCATCGGGCTCGCCTACTGCTTGTCGAATACAACCTTCATGTCGAACTCGCCCATGGCGGTCGAGATGTGCCGTGTGACCGTCATGGTCTTGCCGCCATCGGAGAGCGTCCAGCGGTCTTTGGAGGTGAAGTCGTTGCCGCCGAAGGATCCTTTGGTATCGGCCACCAGGTCGTCCCCGTCCCATTTGAGTGTGCTCTTGAACTCGTTGTCCGCGACGTGATTCACGCATTCCTTGCCATCCGTCGTATAGGCCATGTCATAATTCATGTCGCCCGTACCCCCGCTCTGCGCAATACTGACCTTAAGGCTGGGGTCCTCATGCGTTATTTTTTCGGTGAAGCTGTCGGGCGGCGGCATGGGGCCGAATTCGCTCTTGGCCGTATTGGCCTTCCAGTTTCCGCTGAAGTCGGACTTGGCCTGCGCGTTGACCACACACACGGCCGCAATCAAAAGCGTCAAAGTAATAAGTCTGAATTTACGCATTGCTATTCTCCTATTGTTTATCCTGTTTATCGAAAACCATCTTCATGTCCGCTTCGCCCATGGCGCTCGAGAAGTGCTGATGCACGGTCAGAGTCTTTCCGTCGCCGTGCTCTTGAATTCATTCCCGCCCACGCTGTTCGTACATTCCTTGCCGTCCGTGGTGTAGTTCACGTCGTAACTCATATCGCCCTGCGGACCCCCGGTCGACGCGATACTGGCCTTCAGATCCGGATCGTGGTGCGCGATCCTTTCGGTGATGCCGCCGGGCGCCGGCATCGGTCCGAAATCGCTCTTGCCCGGGTTGATCTTCCATGTTCCGCTGAAGTCTGTTTTTGCCTGTGCCGGGACCATCGCCAAAGCCCCCATCGAAAGGGCTAAGCAAAACATCCTGGCCATACGCCCGGTCGTAAAGCTGCGCATGAAACCTCCTTTTGGTGATGGTAGCAGGTTAACGGACGGCATGGAATTGACAGATTTCGATCAGATCTGGCCGGGCGGGACGTTCGAAAGCCGGTCCTTGATGTTCTCCGGAAGC
The DNA here is from genome assembly GCA_963795925.1 of Bryobacterales bacterium. Taxonomy (GTDB): domain Bacteria; phylum Acidobacteriota; class Terriglobia; order Bryobacterales; family Bryobacteraceae; genus Bog-159. The sequence continues at coordinate 262,814 of CAWCJP010000005.1, forward strand.
ACCCTGTTCAACTCCCGGTAACTCTGGCGAAAAGTCCGCTTCACTTCATCGGGCGAGGACTCGGCTACCCAGCGGGCGGCATCCGTGACACACGGCGCCAGACGCGACTGCGACAAAACCAGCTTGGGCGGTACAGGGAAAAACGCCATGATGCCCCAGATCGCGATAGTGCAGTACAGCAAGCCGCGCACCGCGCCGAAGGCGACGCCCAGCAGACGGTCCAGCCAGACCAGATCCAGGGAAGTGATGAACTTGGCCAACATCCCCGCGACCACGGACCCCGCCAGGGTTATGCCACAGAAAACGATCAGGAAACCGGCCAGGTTTTCCAAACCGGGCTTCTGTGAGATGTGCAGGCTGTGCCCCACGGCGTGGTAGTAATGCAGACCGAAGACCAGCCCCAGTATGGCGGCGAGGAAGCCAACTGCCGTTCTCGCGAAACCGGCACGCAGGCCGGTGACCATGGAGACGATCATCAACACACCTAGCGTCAGGTCGATCCAGTTGTTCATACCCGCCTCGTACAAATTATACGCGTTCAGTATTTGAAATGTTCCCTGGGTTCCCGGCCGAGCGGCTCCCAGAGTTCGATGGGATTGCCTTCCGGGTCGTACAGCCGCGCGAAACGGCCGCTGGGGTACGATTCCGGATCCACCGTGACCGAAACGCCCGCCGCGCGCAGTTGCGCCACCATGGCATCCAGGCTCCGCACGCGGAAGTTGACCATCCACACCTTCCCCCCGTCGCCGAAGTAATCGGTGTCTTCCGGGAAAGATGTAAACACGGTCGGCCCGGCCTCCTGCCGCCAGGGCTGATCGTCGGAACTCGCGGGCACCAGCCCGACGCCCAGATGATCGCGATACCACTGGCCGAGCGCATGCGGGTCCCGCCCGCGGAAGAAAAGGCCCCCGATGCCGGTCACTTGTTCCATACGGCCATTCTGTCACAGCGTTACACTCAAAAGGATGCTTGCCAGATTCGTTTTCGTTTTTCTGACCGCCACGCTCGGCGCCGCCCTACTCCCGGCCCAGAGCACTCCATCCGCGGCGCTGCTGGTTCTTTCCAAGAAGGATCACACACTTGCGATCGTGGATCCCGCCACATTGAAAGTCGTGGCGCGTATGCCGTCCGGGCCCGACCCGCATGAAGTGGAAGCGGCCTCCGACGGCAAAATTGCGTACATCTCAAACTATGGCGGCGGCGCTTACAATACCATCACGGTAGTGGATCTGGTGGCGCAAAAGACGCTGCGGGCGATCGATCTGGGCGCGCTCCGCGGGCCTCACGGTCTGGATTACGCCGGCGGCAAGCTGTACTTCACCGCGGAAGCCAATAAGGTGATCGGCAGTTACGATCCGGCGGCGGACAAGATCGATTGGGTGATGGGCACCGGTCAGGACCGCACCCACATGGTGATGGTGTCGAGCGACCTGAAGCGGATCGTGACGACTAATGTCAGCTCGGGCACGGTCAGTATTTTGCAAAAGACTGAAGGCGGAGCGCCGGGGCCCGGGCGTGGTCCGGGCGGCGGGCCCGGATGGGAGCAAACCGTCGTTCCCGTGGGAAAAGGGTCGGAGGGCTTCGACGTCTCACCGGACGGCAAGGAAATGTGGGTGGCCGCCGCGCAGGATGGCACCATTTCGGTGATCGATCTCGCTGCGAAACGGGTGGACGCCACGCTCCAGGCCAACGTGCGCAGCGCCAATCGCTTGAAATTCACCCCGGACGGCAAGCTGGTGCTGGTTTCGTGCCTGAACAGCCCGGATTTGACGATCCTCGACGCCCGCACGCGCAAGGAAGTGAAACGCATCAAGCTGGGCCGAGGCGCAGCAGGTATTCAGATGCAGCCGGATGGCGCGCGCGCTTTCGTAGCCTGCACACCTGACGATTACGTAGCGGTAATCGATCTGAAGTCGCTGACGGTCACTGGGAAGATCGACGCCGGCGGCGGACCGGACGGCCTAGCTTGGGCCGTGCGGGACTAATCTCCCTTGTAAGAGTTAGACTGGCCTTAGGTGCCCCGCCACATCCTGGTATCGGCCGGCGAAGCTTCCGGCGATCTATACGCCGCCCTGCTGGTGGAAGAACTGCGCCGCCTCTGGCCGGATGCTCAATATTTCGGCTGCACCGGCCCGCGCATGCGCCGCGCCGGCGTCGAAACCATAGTGGATGCCGCCAGCCTGGCGGTGGTCGGCCTGGTGGAGGTCGTTTCGCACATCCCGCGCATCTATGCGCGAATACCGCAAGCTTCTGAAAGCTGCCGAGCGCGTCCGCCCCGATCTGGCCATCCTCACGGATTCGCCCGATTTCCACCTGCGGCTGGCCCGCAAAGCTGCATCGCGCGGGCATCCCCGTAATTTACCTGGTAGCGCCGCAGGTATGGGCTTGGCGCAAGGGCCGCTTACCAGGCATGCGCCGCACGCTCCACCACGTGCTTTGCATCTTTCCCTTCGAAGAGGAATTCTTCCGCCGCCACGGCCTGGCAGCCACTTACATCGGCCATCCCTTGGCTGGGCTGGTGAAGCCCAGTGTGTCCCGAATGGAATTTTTTCGGAAACACAGACTCCCCGTGGGCCGTCCATTAATATCGGTGTTGCCTGGAAGCCGCCGGGGGGAAGCTGCCCAGCACCTGCCGCCGCTGCTGGATGCAGTCGAGCGCCTCTATCGCGACCAGGCCGCCAGTTTTATTTTGCCGGCATCGGCCGACGGCCGGCGCCGGCTTTTTTCGGGAACGGATCGGCGGGGCTCCCATCCAGGTGATCGACGGCGAAAGCTGGGATTCCATTGCACATGCGGATCTGGCGCTGGCGGCCAGCGGCACGGTAACCGTGGAGGCGGCTTTGCTGGGTACCCCGATGGTTACGTTTTATAAGGTCACAGCCGCAAGCTGGCTCATGGGGCGCATGCTGGTCCGGGTGCCGTTTTATTCAATGGTGAACTTAATCGCGGGGCGCGCCATCGTGCCGGAGCTGATGCAGTCCGAAATGACCGGCGCACGTCTGGCCGCCGAAGCCCAGCGCCTGTTGCGCGATGAGGGCGCGCGTGCCCAAATGCGCGCGGATCTGGCCGGCGTAGCCGCCACGCTGACCGGCTCGGCCAAGCCCTCGGTCGCGACAATGACACAGGCCGCCGACATAATCCAGGAATTGATGGAAGGACAACTCACCCATGTTTCGTAGTCTCACCGCCGGCCTGGTGCTGATCGCCCTGGCTGCCGCCGCGCAGGCCCAGGATCGCCGCGCGCGCATCCGGGTCGACCACTACAACATCAACGCCGAAGTGCAGCCCGCCACCCAAGCCCTCACCGCTACCGCCGAGGTGAGCTTCGTGCCGCTCGACAACAACACCAGTACGGTCACTTTCGAGCTGAACAATGCCCTGAATGTGACCAGCGTGGTGGATTCCAAGGGCGCCAAGATCAACGCCACCCACGGCCAGCAGGATTTCACCGAGAAGCTCGCCTTCGACCCGCCGCTCGCCAAGAACCAGCCAGTCACCGTGAAGTTCACTTACGACGGACGCTTCAGCGGCAGCGAGGATTCCCCGATCTACGGCATCAAGTTCGCCGCCATCCATAACGATTACGCCTTCCTGCTCTACCCCGCCCGCTGGTTCCCCATCTACGGCTACACCACGGACCGCTTCTCGGCCGACATGCACATCACCGTCCCCGCCGGATACCAGGTGTTGGGCAGCGGCATCGACACCCAACAGCCGGCCGGAGACAAGGTGCTCTACAGTTTTCATTTCGAGAAGACCTCGTTTCCCGGGCAGCATCGCCGTGGTGCACGATCCGGGCGCCAAGGTATCCGCCGAGGGCGTGACCAGCACCATGTACTTCCGCGGCGATGAAAAAGGCATGGCCCAGCAGTATGGCGAGCAAATCGGCCAGATGATGAGCTATTTCACCGGCGATTACGGCCTGCCGCCCTTCGCCAACCTGGCCGTAGTGGAAACGGAGAGCGGCGCGCCGAACGGCTACGCCGCGCCCGGGTTGATCTTTTTGAACCCGCACGCCATCGGCAAGCAGGTAGGAAGCAAGCTGCTGGCGAACCAGATTTCGCGCGAATGGTGGGAGGATCTGGTTTCCCCCAGCACGCGCAATCATCTGTGGCTGAGCAATGGACTGGCCGCTTACTCCGAGATCCTGTGGACGGAGCATACCGCCGGTCCCGGCGCCGCCGAATCGCAGTTTAAGGACGATACGGTGGAAGCTCTCACGGTCGACAACGTTCCGGTCATCCAGGCGGCGCGCATGGAGGACTATTCTCCGGAGCTGTGGGCGCTCACCGGAAGCAAAGGCGCGGCCGTGCTCCACATGCTGCGCTTTGTCATCGGCGATAAAGCCTTTTTCGAGACGCTGAAGGAGTTCGCCACCCGGTACAGTTGGAAATCCGCCACCACCGAAGATTTCAAAAAAGTGGCTGAGGATGTGACCAAGCAGGATCTGGGCTACTTCTTCATTCAGTGGATCGAATCCAGCGGCGCGCCCGAATTCAAGCTGGAGTATACCATTTTCCGCACGCAAAAAGGCTTCCGCGTGATGGGCAAGGTCGCGCAGGATATGGACACCTTCCGCATGCCGGTGGACCTGAAGATCGAGACCGAAGGCAATCCCGAAGAGAAGCGCGTGGAAGTCGTCGGGACATCTTCCGAGTTCAGCGTGGATACCTTCGGCAAGCCCAAGAATGTGGTGATCGATCCGGATCAGCGCGTGCTGCGCTTCAACAACCAGGTGCGCACGGCGGTGGCCATCCGCCGCGGCGAGCAGTTCCAGGAAGTAAGCGAGTTCGCGCGATGCGCTGAAGGAATACCAGAAGGCGCTGGAGAACAACCGGAACAGCTCGCTCGCGCACTATCGCATTGCCGAAGTGTTTTTCCTGCAGAACAATTTTCAGTCGGCCGCCAACGAGTTTCGCGAGGTGTTGAACGGCGATCTGGAGCCCAAGTGGACCGAGGTTTGGGCGCACATCCACCTGGGGATGATTTTCGACATCACCACCCAGCGCGACCGCGCGGTGAACGAATACAATCTGGCTGTGCGCACGAAAGACAATACGCAGGGCGCGCAGGAAGAAGCGGCGAAGTATTTGAAGACGCCCTACGAGCGCAAGAAGAGCCCGGAATCGGACCAGTAGGCACGGAACCGCCAGGCTGAATGCGGTGCCATACCGCCCGCACCGGAACCTTCGCCCCTTACACCAGTGCAACTCACCGAGCCGCGACCATCGGGGAGCGGTGCGGCCAGGCCTCTTTCCGCAACGGCCAGCCAGACAGCTAAAATCGAGCGCTTGCTCTCTGATTGGGGCTCTGATTCTACGGCGAGAACGCAACCTTTCACGGGTCATAACGAAATCGTAAGATTACCGATAGGCCAGCTACCGGTCGTCGCGTGCCCACAACGTAGGTAAGTCGCTGGAGACGGCACATCCTGCGGAATGCGATTACGGCGGGAACATAATGGCTTAGTTGGAGTTAGGCAACTTATACAACCGCGGCCACTGCGCCCACGGAAGTGGCCGTTGTACACGTTAGTACCTAGTCCAATCCCGGGCCAACGGGTGCGCGACATAATTGTGGATGATTTTAGGCGGCCGCCGAGCGAGAAGCCCAGTAGTCCTCGAATTTGCCGGACAGCCGGTTGCAGCGCAAGGCGATGATGGCATTGGCACCGCGCACTGTCCAGAACATGCCGGACTGCTTGAGACGGGACCCGATCACCGTTCGGCATCCTGCCTCGATGACTCCAGAGCCTATGAATAGACCCTGCTTGCGGAATTTGGGGTAGCGCATGCGATTTCGGTTCCGTTCGAAGTAGTCGGCTTGGATACGAAGCTCATCGCGTAACTGTGCCTTGCGTGTGGGGAAGCTGCGCAGTTCACTGACGACGTTTTCGACTCTGCCTCGGTTTAGTTTTTGGATTAGCTTCTTGGCCCAACGCTTCCGTTGCTTCTCGTCGGAGGGAAATAACTTAGCGGCTACATCCCAGAGATGCTCGCGCGCGTGCCAGATGTCGATGATCTGAATGGCGCCAGCAAAATGCTGGTCTGCGATATTCCAGATCCACTCGGCACCGTCGCCCAGCACCACTTTCCTTTTGGCCCGATCCCATCCCCGTTCGAAGGCTTCGGCGTAGAGCCGACGGCCAAACAGTTCAGCAGTTTCGATGGCCCCGGTATAGGTGGTGGAAGCGGCATCCCGAATGGGTCGGCCTTCCGCGTCGGTGGTGGTGTGGGTGAAGACACACCCGAGTTTGACTTCCCGGGTGCGTGCCGGCTGCCCCTGGGATCTGCCGGCGCGCCCTTCCAACTCGGCGTGTACCATCGGCAATTGGGTGCCATCCATTTCGACGACCAGCACGGGAACGGCAGCGCCCAAGATGTCGGGAAACTCCAATTGCACGATGCGATCTCGCTGGGCCTGTTCCCGTTCGGCGATATCGGCACCGATGGCTTCGGCGTGGCGTTCGACAGCTTTGGTAGTGACCTCCAGGCCGGCCAGCAGGTGCAGCCGTTGGCGGCCACTATCGAAGCTGGTCTCGCTTCCTACCATGGCCATCATACGTCGCACGCCGGGCGAACACTCCGTCCCGACTACGTCAAGTTCCCGATCGCGGGGACTGTGTCCTTGATGGCAACTCGGACAGAGATAGTAGGCTCGATCGTAGACCACAGGCCCCAGCATGGTCAGGATCTGCTTCGGGCGCGTTTCGCGGTATCGAGCTTGCTGACCGCAGCCGCAGGGGACTTGGCGGTCGTGCGCCGCCGGCATACACAACAACCGCTGCATGGCTATTGCCCCGGCGTGGTGCATAGAGTCCCGCACCAGCATCTCGACGGCCTCAAGATCGATCGTGCCGGTCTTATGCCAATCGCCGAGGACGATCTGTACCGTCCGACCTACTTCTTGGGCGACTTCTTGTTGGATCGCTTCTGCTGTTTTTTTTCCTGTGCGGTCAAAGTGTCCTCCACCGGCCGCAACTTGCAGATTTTCTCGTTGACTTCCAACAGATCGTGACCGAGCTGACGGAAGCGATGGAACTCTTCGACTTCCTGCTGAGCCTTGCGCAGAGCCGTCGCTGTGCTAAAGGTCTCCGTAACGGATTTTCCATTGACTTTGCGGGTCAAGCGATAGAAAGGGCCATGGCCCGGGTCATCGGGCCGGCGGCAGTGGCACCCTGGGTTGCCACATCGTCCGCCCGTGCTGGTAATCGACCCAGAACGCATATCGCCGAGTCGACTGATCTGGAACTGTGTCTGCGCGCGCTGAGCTTCGAGCGCGGAAAGAGCTTCGGTCATTGGGAACCTCCTAATACCTAGCGTACTACTACGCTAGGTTTAAGGCCACAAAAAAAGAAAGTGGCCCTGCCGTTCCATTTTGTGTCGCGCACCCCGGGCCAACTTACTCCTTGACAAACTGCAGCGCGCATGGGAGACTTAACCAACTCGCGGCGGCGCCGCAAGCCGGCCCGATGGACCTGAAGGACGCCACACCCAAGGAGGCCACATGCATCTCTTTCGGACTTCTCTCTCTCTCTCTCTCTCTCTCTCTCTCTGTTTGTGCTTGTAGGGGCTGCTATGATGTCAGCGCCGACGCCAGCCATGGCCCAGAGCTATTGCGCTGACAGCACCAGCGTGCTCACATCCCAGTACAACTCTCAGCGCACCGGCACGAACTGGCACGAGACCTGCCTCACCTCATCGAACGTACCCAACCTGGCGCCGCAGATAGAGTTCGTCGTGCCAACGCCCGGATCCAGCGGATGCCCGAGCACCGACAACCCGGTGTACACGCAGCCGCTCTATGTCTATAATGCGAGCGTCGAAGTTGAGGGCGAGCCCACCTCGGAAAATGTGGTCGTCGTAACGACCCTAAACGACCAAGTCTTCCTCTTCGACGCGATCAACCAGGCGGCCAGCAACCCATGTTATCCCACCTACTCGGCGATCGCTAATTCGGGGTTGGCGTACTGGTCGGAAAGCCTGATCAACGATCTCAACGACTGCGGAGGGAGCAGCACCGGTTCGCCGATCACGGGGCCGGGAACGGCGCTTCCATTCGCCGGAGTACTCTCCACGCCGGTGGTCTACGGCAACACCGTATACGCGGTGGGCGGCTGCAAGAACAGCACCGACGGCAGCGAGCACTGGTACCTGCACGGACTAAGCCTGCTCGACGGGTCCGACACTTTCACGGCAATCGACGTCGGGGCGGGCGTCTACGTCCCTTCAGCCGGCGGGGCCTACGGTGCTAGCGGCAGTACGCTGGCCTTCGCAGCCCAGTACGAACTCCAGCGCGCCGCCCTGGCGCTAGCCCCCAACGGAGAGATCTTCATCGCATTCGGGATTGGAGGTGGGAGGAATGCAAGCGAGTACGACCCGACGGTCTACCCGTACCATGGCTGGCTGATCGGCTACCCTGTCATCCCGACGGTCAGCTCAACCGCGAACTTCGCCTTCGCCTCCACCCCCAACGTGGACACCACTAACACCACGACCCCTTGTACGGCTGGCCCGTACAACAGTCCCCCAGAGGCTGGCGATCAGAACATCTGCGGCCTGGGCGGCGGCATCTGGATGTCCGGCAAGGGGCCGGCAATGTACACGACCGGCGGCAGTACCTACATCATCGCCGGATCGGGGAACGGCGGCGTGCTGGCGGGAGGCTCCCTCCCAAGCTGGGCACTCCGTGCTCGCCTTCACCGACAGCACCACCTGCACCACCACGGGCTCGCCCACTCAGTGCAGTCCCGCCCAGTTCTATACGCCTAGCAACTACGCCGCCATGAACGAGTATGACCAGGATATGGGAACGTCCGGCCCGGTGGTGACGGACATGGGCACGGTCATCTTCGACAAGAGCGGCACGGGATACGTCCTTGACGCCGCGAGCCTACCTGGCTATAGCTCGTCCGACTGCAGCCCAAACTGCAAGTTCGAAGGTTCACTCACCGCGGACATTTTAAGCGGACCCGCCTGCGGCAACACCGCCACGACCTGCGACTCCATCAGCAGCGCCGTCTACTGGAATTCCTATCTCCTTCTATGGCCCCAACAGGAGGACGTCGACTGGTGTGCCTGGAACAGCGTTACCAGCCTGTTCTCTTGCGATCCCGACAACACCCCGGTACCCACCGATAACCTCAGACCCTCCGGGTTTCCGGGCGGAAGTCTCACCCTCTCAGCCAATTGCTACAACCAGACGGTTGACCCTACGTGCGACGTTTCTACCGCCAGCGCTATCCTTTGGGCAGTCGCCAATCCAAAGGGCGCCAAGGCCTACGTAGAACCGGATACTGATCCGACCGACTTCAGCGCGAAGCTTAAAGCGTTCAGTCTGGTCACTCCACCTGGCGGAGCCGGAACCCCGGATTTCACCGTCAGCCTGTTGTACACCAGCCCCTCATTCCTCGGCTCGATATTCGCCCTGCCGACTGTCGCCAACGGCTATGTGTATGTGCCGACCTACAAGAGCGGGGTTCAGGTCTTTTATCCCGAGTAAAGCCGGACGGAGAAGATAATGACACACCTACGCACTACTCAAGGGCCGGCCTCGACGCTGGCCTTAGCAACGCTTACGCTTCTCAATGCGGCCGGCGCGCTCGCGGGCCAATCGCCGGCGGCGAACCAGGGAACACTTACTCTGCTGAACGACTTCAGCCAGGGATACACACAGCCCGGATGGTTAGTCGAAGTCTCGCCGGGAGTTTTTGCGGGTATCGCCATATCCCCGAGTTCCCCTGGCGGCCACGCCTTCCGACTGACCAGCCAGGGAACCCTCACTTCGATATACACGTTCCCGGCCAACGCAGGCCCAGTACAGACGCTGGTTCAGGCGGTAGACGGAAGACTTTACGGAGAACAGCAGACCCCGCAGGTCAACTTCAGTTTCACGCCAAGTGGGAACTTCCAGACCTATCCCCAATCCCTCACCTCAGCTCCGCTGCTGGCGGTTCAGACGCCGGAGGGTCCCATCTATGGCACCGAGCACGCCCTCTGCGGCTCCTATAACGCATTTGTGAAGGTCGCGCAAGGCGGGGAAACAACCGTCCTACACAATTTCACTCCCCAGGAGGGCGTGCCGTACGTGCAGGCAATCCTGGCCTCCGACGGCAACTTCTACGGCATCTCAGCCGTCAGCACGTGCAGCCCACCGGGCAGCGATGGAGCCATGGTCTACCAGGTGACACCCCAAGGCGATTTCAAGATCGTGGCAAGCTACCCCTACGGAGGCGGCGTCGACGAACCCCCTGGGAATTACCACGAAAAGATTCTACAGGCGACCAACGGGAAACTATATGGCACCGCTGCATACGGCGGCGACAATCGGGCCGGCGCCATTTTTGAAGTTTCGCTAGACGGAACCTACAAGGTGCTGCACCAGTATCCAAACATCGCCACAGGTGCACCGACGTTTCTCACGGAGGCTAGCGACGGCAATCTGTATGGGGTCACCGAAGGCCGCTCATTTGGACCCGCCGTCAACACCCTGTATCGCATCACCACGGCGGGAAGCTACGAACAACTTCAGGTGCTCAAGGCGGGTGCTATCGGGTCCTGTCCATGCTGGCTCACTCAGGGGAGCGATGGCCGCTTCTATGGCACGTCCATGAACGGCGGACCAGTCGGCCTGGGTACCGCATGGGTCTGGGACCTGGGGCTGCCGAAGCCGCTGCCCGGCGTACGCGCGCTGGTTCCCGCCAGCGGACCGGCGGGCACGATGGTAACAATTTGGGGACATGATCTGCTGGGCACGACATCGGTCACATTCAACGGAATCCCGGCAAGCAACTTTAGCAATATTTCCAGGGAGTACGTTTCGGCGACCGTGCCGCCGGGCGCTACCAGCGGTCCGGTGGTGGTGACCACGCCGAACGGGACCGCCACTTCGCCGAGATCGTTTAGCGTCGAGTAGCTGGCCCCCACAACCTCTTCAGCCCGGCCCTCAGAGCCGGGCTGAAGAACTAAAGCGGGCCGCCACACCGACCTACCCTTGGGACTGGGACAACCTAAGCCAGCCTGCGGGAACTAAGCACCCCGCAGGGCGGTGACAACACCCGCCAAATCCCCCGCACCGCCCAACCCCCAACGCCTTAATCACTTGCAAACCGCCCCCGCCTCCCGTCCCCGCAGTATTCCACCTCTCGATGCTACCCTAAAACCAACGAATTTCGAAACCGCGAGCCTGGGTCGTCCCGCACCCCAAAGGGGCCCGGGACCCAAAATGGCTCTGCTTTTCCGACGGGTGTAAATATATGGCAACAAAGAAACAAATCGCAGCAAATCGACGCAATGCAAAGGCGGAAGACGCCTACGAAGAAGAACTGGCCGAACTGCTAGCCGGAACCCAGTGGAGAACGATGCGCGCGGCCTCGTCGGAGAAAGGCATCCTGGTGCAACACCCCGCGCGTCTGTATCCGAAAAGCGAGCCGAAATGGCCAAAGTGAGCCGAAAATCGACCGGATTTCGCAAAACGAACCGTAAGCTAAACCAAAACAAATGAGTTACAAGAAAATGGCTCCGCTCTTCCAAAGCACTTTCCTGCACAATCCATGCATAAGTTTGCACATCCGTCGCCAATCGGGATTCAGCGCTCTTTTCCTAACAATTCCCGCTCACTGTCGTACACTACTCTCAAGGGAGCAATTATGCATCGATTAGCCTGCCTGTTTTTGGCAGCGGCAGCGGCGCTTTTCGCGGCGGACGTGAACGACGACCTGCTAGCCGCCGCGCGCAACGGGGATCTGAACACCGTCAAAGCGCTGATTGACAAGGGCGCGCCCGTGGAGGCCAAGACTCCGTATGGGCAGACGCCGCTCTATCTGGCGGCCATGAGCGGCCACGAAGCGGTGGTCGAGTATCTGCTCGATAAGGGCGCCAAGACGGACATACACGACACTTTCTACAAAGCGTCCATGCTCGATTTCTCGCTCGAGCGGAAGCATTATGCCGTGGCCAAGCTGCTGATCGCCAAGGGGTCGGGCAATATCGATACCGAACTGAAGGACGTCGCGGATGCGGGTCAACCCGATCTGGTGCGCGCGGTGATCGAGAAGGGCAAACCCAGCCAGGCGGCGCTCGACGCTAGCTATGAAAAGGCGCTAGAGGCCGACGAGAAAAAGCCAGAAGTCCTCGAGCTGCTGAAGAAAGCAGGCGCGCACGAACCGCCGCCGCCTGTCGCGGTCGACGCCAAAGTGCTCGATTCCTACGTGGGCGCCTACAAGACGGACCAGCTTCCGTTTGACATCAAGGTGTTCGTCAAGGAGGGAAAACTGTACTTCCAGGCCACCGGGCAGGACGCATTCGCACCCAAACCCAAGAGCCCTACCGCTTTCGCATATCCGCAATACGGTCTGGAGATCGAGTTCGATTCAGCCGCTAGCTTCACGTTGAAGCAAGGCGGAGGAATATTCAAATTCAAGAAGGCGGTGACGCAATGAGTCGCACAATGAGTCGCGCGATGCTTTGTTTGTTGGCGGCTGTGTCTACCGCCTTGGCAAGCGATTGGCCGCAGTTCCGCGGTCCCTCTGCTTCGGGTATCGGGGATGGCGCCAAGCCGCCGGTAAAATGGGACGCCACCAAGGGCGAACACATCCTATGGAAAGTCGAGATTCCTGGACTGGCCGATTCGTCTCCCATCGCCTGGGGCGACACCATCTTCGTCACCACGGCGGTTTCGAGCGATCCCAAGCAGACTTTCCGCACAGGCTTGTATGGCGATACCGATCCGGTCAACGACAACTCGCCGCACAAGTGGATGGTGATGGCCATCGACAAGAAGACCGGGAAGATCTTGTGGCAACAGACTGCTCACGAAGGCGTGCCCAAGACCAAGCGCCACCCGAAATCGTCGCAGGCATCGCCGTCGCCCGCCACCGACGGCAAAGTGGTAGTGGCGTACTTCGGCTCGGAGGGGCTGTATGCCTACTCGACCGCGGGCAAGCTGCTGTGGAAGGCGGACCTCGGCTTGCAAAATGCTGGCTGGTTCTTCGATCCGGATTCGGAATGGGGCGCCGCCAGCTCGCCGGTGATTTACAAGAATGCGGTAGTCGTGCAATGCGACCGGCAGAAGGATTCGTTCATCGCCGCCTACGATTTGAAGAACGGGCACGAGCTCTGGCGCACGGCGCGCACGGAAATTCCGTCCTGGGGCACACCAACCATCGTGCCGGCTAAGGACCACACCGAGATCGCCACCAACGGCTCCAAAGCCATTCGCGGTTACGATGCGGATACCGGCAAACAACTCTGGACCTTAGGGCCGAATTCCGAAGTCACCTGTACCACGCCGGTCTCATCGCAAGGGCTGATCTTTGTGACGGCAGGTTATCCGCCGGTGCAGCCCATCTATGCGATCAAGGTGGGGTCGAACGGCGATCTGACGCTCAAGGATGGCAAGGATTCAAGCGACGCCATTGCCTGGAGCAAGCAGCGCGGCGGCGTATATTTACCCTCGCCGCTGGTTTATGGCGAGTATCTGTACACCGTGGCGAACAATGGCATCCTGAGCGTGTACGAAGCCAAGTCCGGGACCAAGGTGTATCAGCAGCGCGTGGGCGAAGGCGGATCGTTCGTGGCCTCGCCGATCGTTGCCGCGGACAAGCTCTACATCAGCAGCGAAGATGGCGATCTGTATGTGGTGAAGGCGGGCGCCAAATACGAGCTGCTCTCAAAGAATCCGATTGGCGAGCCGATACTGGCGACCCCGGCGCTGGCGGGCGACGTCCTGCTGGTGCGGGGGGCGAAGCATCTGTTCGCCATAGCGGAGTAGTCTTAGATTTCATCGCCGAAAATTCTTAGAACGTTCCACCCCTCCCCGACGTTATAACAGTCAGAATGCCCCTGGCAATGGCCGCTGGACGCCTGCGCGCCCGGAATGACGCCGACCTGATCCTGGCATCCAAGCGCGGCGATCTATCTGCGTTCGAGGAGATCTATGCCACGCACGCCGGGCGCATGAAGAGTATCGCGTTTCATTTGCTGGGAGACCGCGCGGACGCCGAAGACGCCGTGCAGGAAGCCTTTTTGAAGATCTATCGCGGGGCGGGCGCGATCCAGTTCGATTCGCACCTGGCTCCGTGGATCTATCGCATCCTGCTGAATTGCTGTTACGACACGGGTCGCAAGCGCCGCCGGCAGGCCGAATCGCCGCTGACCGTGGAGCCGGCCATCTCGAATAACGTGCCGCTGCAGGTGGCCCTGACGGCGCGCTCTGGAGCGGATCCATCCGCAGCATCGGATGGTTTTCTGGCTGTTTGAAGTCGAGGGATTCCGGCATTCGGAAGTAGCAGCCATTCTGGAGATTCCGGAGGGAACCTCCAAGAAATGGCTGTTTGAAGCCAAACAGGAGTTGAAGGAGTTGTTAGACGGAGACGCGTTCATGACATTCGATTGCAAAGACTTGGAGCGCGCGCTCGCCGTACCGGAATTGCTGCCGGATGCGCGCGAGCACGCCAAGGTTTGCGATGCCTGCCGCCGCGAGCTGTGGCTCTGGGGCGAGATGTCGGCCGTGGCTCCGGGGCTGCGCGAAGAGTGGGAAACGCCCGACCTATGGCCGAAGATCCGCGAGAGCCTGGCGGCCCAGCAGAAGGCAGCCAAACCGCGCGAGCTTCGATTGGCGGATTTGGGCGGGCATCGCCGCTGCGCTGGTGATCGCAGTTTCGGTTTTGCTGGTGATGCGAACCCGCCCGGAGCCCGTCACCGCCACGCAGCCGGATAGCGATTTTCTGACCGACCAGACGTTGAAAGAAGTCGAGCGGACCGAAGCGGCCTATCGCGCGTCGATCGACAAGCTTTCCCGCCTGGCGCAAGTCGAAATTGAGCAGCTCGGACAATCCTGTGACGATCGCCGGCCGCGAAAAGCTGCTGGTGCTCGATTCGGAGATCACCGAAGTCCGCTCGACTGTCGATCATAACCGCTTCAATGCCCGGCTGCAGACCGAATTGGCGGATTTGTACCGCGAAAAACAAGACACCCTGAAGGAGATCGTACAAAGTGCGCAAAAGTATTAAGCTCGGCCTGATCCTGTTATTGGCGACGCAGGCGTTCGCGCGGAACGAATACACGCGGAACTTCGATAAGACCGTGACCCTGGCCGCCGGCCAAAGCGTGCGGCTGGAACACCGCATGGGTAACGTCGAACCTGCATGCCCGTAGCGGCCGCGACGTGGTGGTGCACGCTTCTATCCGCGTTTCCGCTTCGAACGACGCCGAGGCCAAGCGCGTGGCGGACCAGATCCGGATCGAAGTGGCGCCCGTCGGCTCGGCGCTGGTCATTCGGACGGAGTATCCCAAGGAAGAACACGGCGGCTTTTTTGGCTTCCACAATCTTTCCTATTCGGTGGACCTGGAAGTGACCATGCCGGACACCGCGCCGCTCGAGCTGCGCAACAGCTTCGGCAGCGTCACAGTCGAAGATCTGAAGGCTGGCGCGGATATCAACAACTCGCACGGCAAGCTGACGTTCCGCAACGGGCGCGGCGCCCAGCGCCTGGAGAATTCATTCGCGGCAGTGGAAGTCACGGGCAACGCGGGCGATGTGACCATTCGCAACAACAACGGCAGCGTGGATGTATCCGATGCGACCGGAATCGTGAATATCAAGAATCGCTTCGCGAATGTGACGGTCTCGAATCCCGGGCACGGCGGAACCATCGTCAACGGCAATGGCGCGGTGCTAGGTCACCGGCGCGGGCGGCGATGTGCGCATCACCAATTCGTTCGGCAAAGTGACCGCCACCGGCGTCAAGGGAAACCTGAATCGTAGACAACGCCAATGGAGAGGTGGAGGCGAATAACGTGACCGGTTCGGCGGAATTGAATACCACCTTCGGAACCGTGCGCTTCGGCGACATCGGAAATATCCTTTCGGTACGCGCCACGAATTCCGCGGTGGTAGGCCGAAAGGTGGGCGGCTCCGCGACGATAGAGAACTCCTTCGGCCGCGTGGATGTGAGCGAGGTGCATAAAGGAATTCGCATCGTGGGGGGAAACAGCCCCATCACGGTGGCGGATGTGGGAGAGGAAGCATCGCTCAAAACCAGCTTCGGCCTGGTGACGGCGGACCGCGTGGGCGGCGCGCTCACAGTGGAGGACGCCAACGGCGCGGTGAAAGCGTCCGGTATTCGCAGCGGCGCGAACGTGCGGACCAGCTTCGGCGCGGTGCTGCTGGACGGGATAGCCGGCGCGGTGGATGTCGAGAACCAGAACGGCGGCGTGGAGGTATCGCATGCTGGGGCAGGCTTGCCGGCCGATTGGCATCCGCACCAGTTTTTCCGCGGTGCGTGTGCGCGTGCCGGACAATGCCAGCTACGCGGTGGCCGCCAAGACCTCGTTCGGCAAGATCCATTCCGACTTTCCCATGACCGTATCCGGGGAAGTCGGCGCGGATTCGCTTGAACGGCAATATCGGCGGCGGCGGATGCCCCATGCACCTGACCAACAACAATGGCAGCATCGAAATACTTGAAGGGCGGCAAGATCTGATCCGCCCGGTTGTTCTTAGACAAGGTACCGGTACGTAAGGTACCGGTACGGGTCTGCGTTGACTTTGCGCCTGCAAACCCCAGATAATTCGTATGTTGAGAACCCGCTTTAGCTGAGCCCCATGCTCTGCCGCGAGTTTCATTCAAAAGGGGGAATCTTTGAAGCAAAGCAGCATCCCGTATGCCGCAGGTCTATTGGCCCTGTTGGGAGCCGCCTGCGCTCCGTTGTACGCCACGGTGACGATCGTTTCCATGACACCTTCGGTGGTCTCGCCGAAGCCCGTTGGCACAATGGTGAAATGGACCGTAAAAGCCACCAACACCAATCCGAATTCGCTGACGTTTCAGTTCAACGTGGCAGCGCCGAAAAAGTCCTTTGTTCTGGCACGGGACTTTAACGTGGGCTCTCTGTCCTCGGGGACATGGACAAACCAAGCCTACGAGTGGGCCACGATTGCGGGCGAAGGCTCGTATACCATTCAGGTGATCGCGAAAGATTTCGTTTCCGGCGAAACAGCGACTCAAACCGCCACTTTCAAGTTGAAGAGCCGGGTAACGGCCGGCGCCGCCGTGGCCAACAAAACCCCCAATCCCCTGGTCGCATTGTTCAGCGCGCCCTCCTGCGCGTCGGGAAGCACGATGCGCGTGGTTTTTTATACTGGCGCTAACTTGCCTACCGATACGCCGTGGGTGCCTTGCAGTCCCCCGGTAAGCATGAATACTTATATTGCCGGAATGCTGCCCTCTACTACTTACTCCATGTATTCGCAGACCGATACCAGGGGCAATATCGTTAATGGGAGCACTGTTAATTTTACTACTGGAGCCTTGCCCACCAGCTTGAAGGGGAACTTCATGCCGACATTCACCGTGAATACCGCGGGCACCGATACGTCGAGTCCCATGCTGCTGTGGTCGTTCACCAAGGTGGTGGTGCCGGTGGCTACAGATTTGAACGGCAACATCGTGTGGTATTACGCCAACCCCAACGCCTCGACTCTGCTTACGCGTCCGGTTGCGGGTGGGACCATGCTGACCATTCAGAACGGGCCTTCCTGGGATTCATCGAACCACGCCCAGCAACTGCTGCGGGAAATCGACTTTGCGGGGAATATCATACATGAAACCAACACGGGGGTGATCGCCAACCAATTAGTGGCAATGGGCGCCACCGATGCGACCCCCTGCGGCCAGATTGTCCAGCCTCCCACCGTAGGAGACGGCTGTCTGGACGATATTCACCACGATGCCATCCGTTTACCCAACGGCGATACCGCGTTTCTGGCGCATCTGGAGAAGCTCTATCCCACGGGCACGCAGGGCAGCACCGCGCCCGTCGACATTCTCGGAGAAATGGCGATCGTACTGGACACCAATTGGCAGGTGAAGTGGTATTACGATGCATTTCAGCAGACTCAACATTAACCGCACCGCGCCACTCGGCGAAACCTGCACGCCCAGCGCGTCGGATTGTCCCGGCGAGCCTTTTTGGCCAAGACCGCGAATGACTGGACGCACGCCAACACTCTCGATTACGTGACTTCCGCTACCAATCCCGACAGCGGCGATTTTCTGATTTCCATGCGCAACCAGGACCAGGTCATCAGGGTCCACTACGACAACGGCGCCGGCAATTGTGTGGCGCCCGCCAATTGCATCGTGTGGTATATGGGTCCGCCCGATGGTACCACGATCTCGCCCTCCAATTTCACATTCAACAATATCAGCGGCGATTCGTGGCCATGGTTCTCGCACCAGCACGATGTCACTTACGCCAACGATGGCGCGAATGTTTTTAGCAATCTGCCTTTGTTGACCATTTTCGACAACGGCAACACGCGCTGTTCGTCGCCTCCATTGGGGTTGGGATCGACTAACTGCTACAGCCGGGGCATGGCTTTGGAGGTGGATGAGACTGCCATGACGGTAACCCCCACTATGCTACAGCCTCTGGGCATCGCCTCCACGGCGTTGGGTGGAGTCGGATTGCTCTCCGACAACAACTACTTCTTCCAGACCGGAGTTCCCAACACACAAGGCATAGAACTGGCTCCTACCACAGGCGTCTTGGGCGCTCAGGTGTTGAATGTGCAGGCCTCCAGCTACTCGTATCGCGGCTGGCAAATGCTGAGTTTGTACAGTCCGCCGGCTTTATAAAGCGGACGCTTTGGAGCTTATCGCGATCGACAGGAGGAACCTTGAAGAGAACTAGTGTTTTATATGTGGCGGGCCTGTTGGCCGCGCTGGCCGTGGCGCACCGTCCGCTGTACGCCACGGTGACGATCGTTTCCATGACGCCTTCGACTCCATCGCCGAAGCCCTTGGGCACGGTGGTGACATGGACCATAACGGCGACCGATTCAAATCCCAATCCCCTGACGTTCCAGTTCAACGTGGCATATGCCAGCCAACCTTTCGCTTTAGTCCGCGATTTCAATCTGGGCACGCAGTCCTCCGGGACGTGGACGGCCCAGCCCTTTGCATGGGCCACCATCGCAGCGGAGGGTTCCTATACCATTCAGGTGATCGCGAAGGATTTCGTTTCCGGCGAAACGGCGACCCAGACCGCTACGTTCCGGTTAATTTCCCGGATCACCGCGAACGCCGCGGTGGTCAATAAGATTGCCAATCCCATCGTGGCCCTGTTCAGCGCGCCTGCGTGCAAGTCGGGAAGCGATATGCGGGTTGCCTTTTATACGGGCGCAATTCTCCCACTTATACAACCTGGGCGCATGTGCCATCCCCCGACAAGCATGAATGTGTACATCGCGGGGATGTTGCCGTCTACGACTTATTCGATGTACTCCCAGACGGAAACCAGCGGCAAGATGACTAATGGTGAGCACCATTGAGTGTTCACGACTGGAGCGCTGCCGACCAAGCTGGGAGGGTTATTTCCCGTCATTCACCGTGAAGACTCCGGGCACCGCAACGATTCTAATCCCTTCTTACTGTGGGGCATTCACGAAGATAATCGTTCCGGTGGTCACGGACTTGAACGGTCAATATCGTGTGGTATTACTCGGACCGCTAACAGTGCAACCCTGGTGACACGCCCGGTTACAGGTGGGACGCTGTTGACCATCCAGAACGGTACTTCCTGGGATTCGACGAACCCGACCCAGCAATTGATTCGCGAAATCGACCTGTCGGGCAACATGGTCCACGAGACCAACACGGGGGTAATCGCAAACCAATTAGTGGCTATGGGTGCCACGGATGCGACGCCATGCGGCAAGGTCCCGCAACCGCCGCCAGTGGGCGCCGGCTGCCTGGACGATTTTCATCATGATGTGATCCGTGTTGCCCAATGGCAATATACCGCGTTTCTGGCGCACATCGAGAAGCTTTATCCCGGCAGGCACCCAGGGCAGAAGCAGCACCGGTTGACATTCTCAGCGAAATGGCGATCGTAGTCAATACCAATTGGCAGGTTGACCTGGTATTACGATGCGTTCAAACAACTCAACATCGAACCGCACGGCGCCGCTGGGCGAGACCTGCACAGGCGGAAGCTCGGATTGTCCCGGCTAACTCTATTTGGCCAAAACCGCGAATGACTGGACGCACGCCAACACTCTCGACTATGTGGTTTCCGCAACCAACCCCGATAGCGCCGATTTCCTGATTTCCATGCGCGAACCAGGACCAGATCATCAAAGTCAACTACGACAACGGTGGCGGCAATTGCGTGGCGCCGCCGCCGCCAATTGCATCGGTGGTACATGGGCCCGCCCGACGAATACCGCGATCTCGCCCTACAACTTCACATTCAACAATATCAGACAGCGATTCCTGGCCATGGTTCTCGCACCAGCACGATGTCACTTATGCCAATAGCGGCGCCAATGTCTTCGGTAACTTGCCTCTATTGACCATCTTCGATAACGGTAATACGCGCTGTTCGGCGCCTCCGCTGGGGTTGGGGCCGACCGGCTGCTATAGCCGCGGCATGGCTTTGGAGGTAGACGAGACTGCCATGACGGTGACCCCGGCCATACTGCAACCGTTGGGTCAGGCCTCGACTGCCTTAGGGGGAGCTGAATTGCTGCCCAACAACGATTATTTTTTCCAGACGGGACTGCCCGAGACCCAAGCCATCGAACTGGCTCCCACTACAGGCGTCGCGGGGACGCAGATATTGAACGTCCAGGCCTCGAGCTACTCGTATCGCGGCTGGCAGATGCTGAGTCTGTACAGTCCGCCGGTTCTGTGACGCGACATGAACCGACGGGAGGATGCCCCGCGCTAGCGCGGATCGAACGCCTGGTCCACATACATCCAAACCACCCGGGCGGCCCGCGCCACCGGCGGTGCAAACGGCAGATACGCGACAAATGCCGCCCCGACCGAGACATCCGACAGCCGCCCGGTGAGTTTCCAGGCGAGCAAAACCAACAGCACCACGGGCGGAATCGACGCCAGATAACTGACGTACATAGCGCCCAGAAAATAACCCTGCTCCCGCTCGAACCGCAGCCCGCAGATCGCGCAACTGTCGAACATGGCGAGGGGGCCGCGGTAAACGGCACAGCGGAAAATCCGGCCCTGTCTGCACCTGGGGCAAAGCTGCCGTAGAATGCCGGCCGCCGCCGAAAGCTTTTGTGCTGGCCTGGCCACCTTCTGATACTATCCGGTTTATGTTCAAACCGCTGCTTTTATGGCTGGCACTGGCGGCCAGCGTCGCCGCCCAGTGGATTCCGCCCAATCCAGTTACCGGCGTTCAACAGCAGGCGAATGGTGTGACGCTCGCCATGCAGGCCGGCGCCATGCGCATTGAAGTGGCAACCGAGTCTATCATCCACGTTGTGTATTCTCCTACCCCGTCGTTTCCCAAGCAAACCGAATATGTGGTGGTGAAGAGCGCCTGGCCGGCGGCGCAATGGAAGATGGAATCGACTGACGCCGCCATCGCCTTGGTTACCTCGCGGCTGAAAGTCACGGTTAACCGCAGCGACGGCCTCATCGCCTTCAGCGACGCAGCCGGCAAGAAGCTGGTCCAGGAAGGCCCCAAAACCATGACCCCGGCCAAAGTCAACGGCGAGAATACTTATCGCGCGGAGGATAACATTTCGATATATGGCTCCGAAGAGGCCTTCTACGGGCTCGGCCAACATCAGGCGGGTGTGTGGAATTACCGCGGCGACTCAGTCGACATATCTCAGGATAACACCAGCATCGCGGTGCCTTTACTGGTCTCTTCCAATGGCTACGGTCTCTACTGGAACAATACCTCCAGATCGCGATTCAACAATCGTTTTGTGCATTCGCTTTATATCAGCTCGGAGGTGGCGGACGTAATCGATTATTATTTCCTCTATGGCCCGGACTTCGACCATATCGTGGCCGGATACCGTGAACTGACTGGCCAGGCTCCTCTATTCGGTAAGTGGGCTTACGGATTCTGGCAATGCAAGAATAAGTACGAATCGCAAAAAGAATTGCTCGATGTGGCGCACAAATACAGGGACCTGCATATTCCGGTCGATAACATCGTGCAGGACTGGTTTTGGTGGACCACCAAAGGCGAGTTCACGTTCAACAAGAAATACCCGGACGCCGAGGGAATGATCGACGATCTGCACCACCACAACTTTCATCTGATGATTTCCGTGTGGCCCTACTTCGATCCCGGCACACCCACTTATGCCGATATGGATCGGCGCGGTTATTTCATCGATCGCACTAAGGCCCGCGCGTACCATCCGCAAGGCATGGCCGTTTACGACGCCACTAACCCCAACGCGCGGGCATATTATTGGAATCTGATGGATAAGGCGCTGTTCCGGATCGGTGCAGACGCGTGGTGGCTGGATACCACCGAGCCTGAAACCGAAGGCCGCGAGGAGAGCCTGATGCTGGATAACAAGCTGGCAATCGGCAGCGGCGCCCGGTACGCAAACATCTTTCCCTTGATGACCACCGGGGCGGTTTACGAGGGGCAACGCAAGTCGAGCGGCCGCAAGCGCGTATTCATTCTCTCTCGCTCCGCCTTGGCAGGCGCCCAACGCAACGCGGTCACCGCGTGGTCGGGCGACATCTTGTCCGATTTCGAAACCTACAAGCGGCAGATTCCCGCCGGCCTCAATTTTTCGCTGTCGGGCATTCCTTACTGGACGACCGACATCGGCGGTTTCTTTATAGGCAACCCCAACGATCCGGCTTACCGCGAGTTGTTCGTGCGCTGGTTCCAATACGGCACCTTCTGTCCAATCTTTCGCGTGCACGGCACTCGCACGACGAATCAGAACGAGCTATGGTCTTATGGTCCGGAAGCGCAATCCATTCTCACCGATTTCGACCGTCTGCGCTACGAATTGATGCCCTACATCTATTCCGTCGCATGGATGACAACCAATGAGAGTTACACTCCCATGCGCCCGCTGGTGATGGATTTCCGTTCCGACGTACAGGCGCAGAACATCGGCGATCAGTTTCTGTTTGGCCCCGCGATTCTGGTCAACCTGTCATGGAGCCGGGAGCCATTACACGGCATCTATATCTGCCGAAGACCAAATGGTACGACTTCTGGACCGGACACGCTGTCGATGGCGGCAAATCCATCGATGCGCCGGCCACGCTCGACCGCTTGCCCTTATACGTTCGCGCGGGCTCCATTATTCCCATGGGACCGGACGTGGAATATGCCGCGGAAAAGCCGGCCGATCCGATCGAGTTACGCGTTTACCGCGGCGCGGATGGCCGCTTTACGCTCTATGAAGACGAGAACGACAGTTACGATTACGAGAAGGGCGCCTACGCGACCATGCCCATCCACTGGGACGATGCCGCCCATAGCCTGACGATCGGCGACCGCCAGGGAACGTTATCATTTCGGCATTGGAATAGACACCGCCTTGCCCGCGCCGCGTTCGGCGACCCAGATCGTGTCGCCATCGGGCTCGACTGCGGTTGGTGTCTTGAGCCCTTCCTTGATTACCTTGACGCTAGCCTTATCGCCGTTAAGAGTAATAACGGAAATCTTGCCGCTACCATTCTCGGCAAGGAGCAGTTTACCATTAGCTGCGCGCATGCCATCCGGCCCTTTCACGGGCTGGTCCAGCGAAATCTCTACAGGTTGCCCGGCCTTGCCCGCAGCGTCCACCGGGATACGGTAGAGCTTGCTCGTGATCACATTGTTCACATAGAGCGTGCCATCCAGGAAGGTGATCCCGTCGATGCCATGGAGCGTGGCGCTATCCTCCAGGAAAAGGCCGGCAGTGGAAGCACCGGCCAGCAGCTTGTAGATCTTGCCGTTGGCGGTGTCGGTGATGTAAAGCGCCTTGTCCGGGCCGAGCGAGAAATCGTTGCAAGTACTGTTGTCGCCAGGCAGGTCCCAACGAAGCTCTTGGGCGCCAGTGGAGAGATCGAAGCCCCTCAGGGCGGTGTGACGCTTCACTGGCTTTGTGTCTCCCACCGGAGTTAGCTGACACGTCCACAAGGTTTTGGTGGCAGCATCGGCAAGCATGCCGAAGAAAAAGGTGCCGGGGCCTTCGCCGCTGGCATCTACGAACTTCTCGACAGTGTTCGAGCTGGGGCGCACCTTGTAGACGAATGGCGTGCTGGCGCTGCCGACGAAGAGTATCCCACCTGGTGCGACGGTCAAACTTTCCGGCTGCGATTTGGCGTCGATAATGAGAATTTCAGCGGGCGGCGGGGGTGTGATGTGGATCAGGGCGCCGGAGGTGGAATCTTCCAGCATCCACAGCGAACCGTCGGGGCCTTCTTCCACATCGCGGAGACGCTTGCCCAACTTCCAGCGCTCAGCGGTTTTGGCGCCGCCATGGCCATCAAAGACGATGCGGATGAGTGCCGTGGAGGCCAGGCCGGTGACGAAGCCGCTGCCGTTCCATTGCGGGAAGGTCTGAGTGCCGTGGTAGAACATCAGATTGCCCGGCGCGATCACCGGTACCCAGTAGAGCACCGGCTTCGCCAGGTCGGGCCGTGTATCGGGATTGGGAATGGGCACGCCGTTATAGTTCTTGCCATAGGAGACGAGCGGCCACCCATAATTCTTGCCTGGCTCGATCAGGTTCAGTTCGTCCCCGCCGAACGGGCCGTGCTCGATCTCCCACAATTCGCCGGTGGGCGAAAACGCCAGACCGTAGGGTGTGCGGACGCCGCTGGCCCAGGTTTCGGCCGGCGTCAGATTCGGGCCGGGAAAGGTATAGGTGCTTATTACCTTCGCGGTTTTCGCGGCTTCGGTGTCTCTCGGCGGATCGATCAGGGGAATGGTGGCAGCGCCGGTTTTGCCGAAGTTGGGATTGCCAGGGGCTGGTTTGCCATCCAGCGTCAGGCGCAGGATTTTGCCTTCCGGCTGGTTTGGATCTTGGGCGGGGGTGAAGCGCTGGCGGTCGCCAACGGTGAGGAACAGAAACTTGCCGTCGGGGGAGAAGGCCACTTGCGCGCCTTCCTGCCCGCCCTTGCCCTTCGGCATCTGATGCCACAGCACCTCGAAGTTTTCGAGTTTAGCCGAAGTGGCGGTCAGGTTCAGCCTGGCGCGCGCCAGCGCCAGACCGCCGCCATAGTCGCCCGGCTCGGCATAGGTCAGATAGATGTTATGGTCGGTGGCGTAGTGTGGCGAGAGGAAGACGCCATGCATGCCGTTCTGGCCCTGAAAATACACGGGCGGCGTATTTTCCACCTGGATCTTCTCTCCCTTCTGGGTTACCAGCCAAACGGGCCCGGGTTTTTCGGTGATCAGCATGCGGCCGTCGGGCAGGAAGGCCAGCCTCCAGGGCAGTTTGAAGGTGGCCACCGTGGTCATGGCGAAAGGAATGGTAGCCTCGGGCTTCTGTTCGCCTACATTGACCTGGGTCCACGCGGCTACCGCCCCTATTGAGAAGAGCATCGCCGTCTTCGCCAATTTCATCAACATTTCTCTCCTAACTGTATTGGATACAAGACAAATGCATCGGATGCAGGGGGACTGGGGGCGGGCGCAGCCCAGGCGCAGTCCCGGTGAGCGGGTATGCAGGATTGTGCACGACTGTGCAGGACCCGGGGCGCCCCAAGGGGCGGGAGGTCCTTTGGAGGAACAGAGCCATTTTCTGGTAACTCATTTGTGTTATGCAGCTTACGAACTGTTTTGGCGGGTCCCGGGCGACTTTCGGCTCACATTGGCCGTTTCGGCGGATAAATGAATGCTCAGCGCAACTTTCAGACACTACCGGCCGGCGGCTCCGTTTTCGGGCGGCAGCGATTTTGCGTTTGCTATTACATTTTGTTGCATTCCGTTGCCTGGGGCGGCGTGGCATTAAATTCTAGGTTCGCGTTGCATTTTGTTACATTCCGTTGCGCCTCCGTCGCTTGGGCCAGGCTGGCGCAGACAGCCTAGTTCGTTGGTAGGCTTATGGCGCGGTAGCGATAGGGGTCGGCCCGTTTCCATAGCCCCCTTTCAAACCGTGCGTGCCGTTTTCCGGCACACGCCTTACCGATGATCTTCGGGGTGTGGTTTTGCGCCGGATAGCGCACGGTGCTGCGCAGCCTAAACAGACCCATCTCACGTAGCTGATCGCTGGAGAAAAACTTCCGCTTCGATTTCTCCTCCCGGCCGGAGTCTGCTTCCGGGCGCTCCGGCGCTTACCCGGTCAGGACTTGCACCTGCTAGAACAACGCGTCCTTTCAGGACGCTCTCTCCGACGTCATCATAGCAGGCCACTTTCCAAGAATTGCCAAGGCGGAGCGCGATTAGAGATTGTTTTCAGTCGCTTGCGAGGATGCCGTCTTTGGTGAATGGTCGTATGACGGCGCTTCGTTTCGGCACAAGAGGGGATGAAAATGAGCCTTCGCGGGGTGACCCAAGGCGACAATGCAATTGTCTAAGTTCCACGTTTCGTACGCGATAGCTGCGTTGATTTTCAAGGGGCGCCTAGGCGCAGGAGTCTCTGGCGGCGCAACTTGTCAAATCAGCCTTGACAGCCGGGCCGCAAATGGATTAATGTCTATAAACATACTAGACACAGCAAATGGCATAATGGCAAGCCAACGAAGGCTGACACTCGACTGGTGGTCCGTGATCGCGGCCCTTGCGGCGGCGGCACTGGTCCGATTCAACTTGCTGCCCCGCATCCCCTGGTAGATCATGAGCCAAACCCTAGCGCCATCCCTGGAAGCGCCGTCGGGGGCACGCCGGCTGATGGGGCTGCTCCCCGGCGTCGCGCTGCTTGCCGCCTTGGGCTTACTGGGCAAGCTGACCGAACAATCGATCACACGGTATGGCAGAGCGCATCACATCGCCTTGCCGAACATCGAGTACGTGCTGTGGGCCATCGTGTTCGGGCTGATCGTCTCCAACACCGTCGGCGTTCCGGCTGTGTGCCGGGCGGGCGTGGCGACGTACGAGTTCTGGCTTAAGACTGGAATCGTGCTGCTGGGCGTCCGTTTTCTGCTGGGCGATATGCTGAAGCTGGGCGGCGTCAGCCTGGCGTTCGTGGCGGTGGAACTAGCGATGTCCATCGCGTTGATGACGGCGCTCGGCAGGTGGCTGCGGCTGTCGCCGAAACTGACGTCGCTGCTGGCTATCGGATCCTCCATCTGCGGAGTTTCCGCCATTATCGCGGCCAAGGGCGCGATCAAGGCGGACGATGAAGATGCATCTTATGCCATCGCCGCCATTCTGGCGCTGGGCGCCTTCAGTCTCTTCGCGTTCCCGGCTATCGGCCACGCGCTGGGACTATCCGACCACGCCTTCGGATTGTGAGCAGGCCTGGCGATAGACAATACGGCGGAAGCGACGGCGGCGGGCGCGCTGTACTCCGATGCGGCAGCGAAATTCGCGGTGCTGGCGAAGACCGCGCGCAACGCGACGATCGGCTTCGTGGTGCTGGGGTACGCCATATACCGGGCGCGCAAAAATCATCATAAGGGAGTCGAGAATAAGGCCGCGTTCCTATGGCAGAAGTTCCCGAAGTTCGTGTTGGGATTTCTGCTGATTTCCCTGCTGGCGACGCTCGGCGCATTCACGAAGCCGCAGATTGCCGATCTGGCCAATCTGTCGCGCTGGGCCTTCTTGCTTACCTTCGCCGGCGTGGGTTTGCAGACCAACATCCGGGAACTGCGCAAGCAGGGACTGGGGCCATTGGCAGTGGGCGCTATTGGGGAATTCGCCATCGCCGGCGTTACGCTGGCACCGATCTTCGCCGCCTCCCGCCTGTTCGGTGCCTTTTGAAACATTTTCGCGCGGAAAAGTAACGCAAGCCGACGTGTGGGGATTATTCACGCCCGCTACCGCCCATCTATCCCGGATATATTGCGGCATAATGAAATAAAGAGCGGATGGTGAAGGTGCAGAGGAGGTTGAAGTACATGAACATTTTCGGACGTGCCGCCGGTTTCTCAAGGCATGGATCGGGCAAGCGGAGTTTGGTTTGTCTCTTGTCATTAGCTCAGTTGTTCGCAACCTGGCCGCTGAGCCTGTCGGCTCAAGACGCACCAGCCCAGGACCCCCAAGCTCAGGACACCCAAGCCACGCCACCGGGCGGGCAGGCGGCGCCCTACGCACAGCAGACTCCCGAGCAGTTGCAGCGGCTAGTAGCACCGATTGCGCTGTATCCGGATTCGCTGGTGGCGCAAGTCCTGGCGGCGTCCACATTTCCCGAGGAAGTCGTCGAGGCCGACAGATGGGTGCAGGCGCATCCCGATTTGAAAGGTGAGGCTTTGGGCCAGGCAGTGGACCAGCAACCATGGGACCCGAGCGTCAAGGCCCTCGCTGCATTTCCGTCCGTCTTGGGAAATATGGATAAGAACCTCTCATGGACGTCGTCTCTCGGCGATGCCTATTACAACCAGCAGCAAGATGTCATGAATGCGGTGCAGGTGATGCGCCACAAAGCGGAAGGCGCCGGCGCTCTTAAGACCACGCCGCAGGAGGTCGTAAGGGAGCAAGGCCCGGACATTGATATTGAGCCCGCTGCCCCCGATGTAGTTTACGTCCCGGCGTATGATCCGTGGTTGGTTTACGGATATCCCATCGTGGCGTGGCCGGGATGGTATCCGTATCCTGGAATCTGGTTTGACGGTCCGTACCTCTCGTTCGGAATCGGTTTTGGCATCGGTTGGTTCGGCGGTTTTGGATGGGGATGGGGTCATTGGGGATTCGATTGGCATAACCACTACGCAATCTATAACCACGGCAGGTACTACTCTCGAAGCAGAACTTTTTATAACCGAGGCAGTTACTACCGGGGGGGAGGCGAGCGCGGCGTAGAAAGGAATGTGCAGCGCGGAGTGAGCGGCAATCGTGCCGGCGAGGCCGCCAGGCCTTTCGAGGGGGACCGGAATGCGGCTCGAGGATACGCTGAGCCTCGCGGTCAGAGCGGCGTTCACTCGGGCGTCTTCAGCGGCTACGACCACGGCGGAGAGACCAGGAGCTATTCCTCCCGCGGATTCGCCAGCATGGGCGGCGGAGGCTTTCACGGGGGTGGCGGAGGCTTTCACGGCGGCGGCGGGCGGCGATAATGGAGATAAGTCATATGCGACGAACGAAGCTGAATTCCGGCAAATTTCATTGGGCCAGCCTCACTAAACTAGCCCTGGTCGGTATGCTTTTGACGGTGTGCGTTCCCACCCGTTCCATGGCGCAGAAACCGGGCCAGAAAATGTTTTCATCGGCGGAAGAAGCGACCAGCGCACTGGTCACGGCAGCGCAGGCTAACGACGAAAAAATGATGCTCGCTATCCTCGGACCGGACGGAAAGCAAATCGTCTCATCGGGAGATGAAACCGAGGACGCCAACAGCCGCGCCGACTTCGTAAAGAGATATCTGGAAATGCACCGTCTGGTGAAGGAGCCGGATGGAACCACTGTCTTGTATATCGGCGCGCATAATTGGCCCGCACCCATACCGCTCGTGCACAAGGGCAATTCGTGGTATTTCGACACGGAAGCGGGCAAGAGAGAAATTCTATACAGGCGCATTGGCCGCAACGAAATGTCGGCCATCCGCGTTTGCCAGGAACTCGTGGCGGCGCAAAAGGAATACTCGGCGGAGCACAAGGAATACGCCCGGAAAATCTTCAGTGATGAACGGCAGCACAATGGCCTTTACTGGAAAGCTGCCGAGGGCGAGCCGCAGAGCCCCATCGGCCCGCTTGTGGCATCGGCTGTTGCTCAGGGCTATACCAAAAACCAACAAAATGCTCCGACCCCCTACCGCGGTTACTATTTCCATGTCTTAACGCGTCAGGGAAAGAATGCTCCAGGCGGCGCTAAGAATTACGTCGTAAATGGCAAAATGACAGGGGGCTTCGCTTTCGTGGCCTATCCGGCGGAATACAGGTCGTCCGGTGTGATGTCATTCATAGCCACCGAGGATGGCGTGGTGTATCAGAAGGATCTCGGCAGGAAGACTGGGGTTCTCGCCAAAGCTATGAAGGAATACGATCGAAATCCCAGTTGGCGAAAGGCTGAAGAGCAGCAGGAGGAGGCTGTTGTGGAGCAGAAAGCCAAGTAAGGGGCACACTGTCGCTGCACTCAATCCGGCGGATTCATGACCGCTTCGGATAGGGCACCTCGACCGACGTCCGACAGGTACGGCGGCCTTGCGCCCCACGCCGGCTGGCCGAAGCGATTACTCCCAATGGCCGGGAATGCCCCACTTTTTCGTTACATTGCTGCCGAATTGAAAGCCGGGGCCGACAGAAAAGCGGATCGTATTGTGGCCATCTTTGAGCAGGTCGGGGAACAGGTGATCGTGTACAAAGTCGGCTTGCACCACCAGGCTGAAGTGCTTGGTTACGTTGATGGCGCAGCCGCCGCCGAATCCGTAGAACGCCGTCCATTCCTCTTCCTTCCCGGACGGTGCGATAGCATGTACGACCAGGCGAGTAAGCTCATCGACGGGATGCGCGGTGGCCGTCTCATTGATGATTCCGGCTGAAGGCCGGATGTAAGGCGTGAAGCGCTTGAAATGGCGATACGGAAATTCAGGGCCCATGGTGAAGGTCTGGGTCACCGAAGTGAACGGTAGCGCGGCCTTGTAATTGGCGGGGATATCACCTGCGGCGATGAAGCCATTCAGTATGGGGTAGAACTCGTTTTGCAGGGCGGTGGTGGCCTGATTCAGTCCGATGGAGGTGCTGCCCGACCCCCGGCTGTAGTCGAAGCCCACGCTGATATGCCGCGACCACCGCATGCCCGCCTGCACATGAATGCCAGGCTCGAAGAGGCTGAGTTTCGGGCTATCCAGGAACATGTATCCCGTGTAGATCAGGAAGCGG
The DNA here is from genome assembly GCA_963795925.1 of Bryobacterales bacterium. Classification (GTDB taxonomy): domain Bacteria; phylum Acidobacteriota; class Terriglobia; order Bryobacterales; family Bryobacteraceae; genus Bog-159. The sequence goes on from CAWCJP010000005.1 coordinate 293,518, forward strand.
CCTACGTATTGGTCTTGCTGTTCGCGGCGGAGGCGGCGAGGGCGAGTCAATGGCGGGGCGCGATGCCGGCGAATCCTGGCCGATGGCGCAGGGAGCTATCGAGAGCGCCGCAGTGAGCAGGATGAGGCCGGTCGCGAGGCGGCGGGGGGCAAGGCTTGTATTCGACTTTTGGGGCATAATCCTCAGTATCGGAGTGCAGATGGAAAAGCGTAACATTTTCGGAACCTTTGTTAAATAGGTACTGGTACTGGTCCGATCGTTCCGGCTGCGCACCTGCGCCGGGCGCGCCTGCCGGCGGCTGCCGCTACACTGGTAACAAACTTACCCTTCAGACTTTTTCCCCCTGGCGGGCGTCATTTCACAAGGAGCCGGAGCTTTGATCCTTCGGGCGGTCGAGGATGCCGACCTGATTCGTAAGGCGCGCCGGGGAGATGTAGAGGCCTATAACCTGCTCATTTCCCGATGGGAGAGGCGTGTCTACAATTACCTGTTGCGCATCGTCGCCAACCGTGAAGACGCTCTGGATCTGAGTCAGGACGTTTTCTTGAAGGCGTATCAGAATCTCCGCAAGCTGGACGATCCGGCGCGGTTCGCGCCGTGGCTCTACCGCATCGCGCACAACGAGGCCTATTCGCTGTTCCGCAAGCGGCGGCCCGAAGGCGAGGCCGAGGAACTCCAGCCGGAAACCCTGGAGGGCGACGCCGACCATCGGCGGCAATGCCGTTTTCCCGATCGAGATGACGCTGGCCGTTCCGAGCGCGCTCCGCAAGCTCTCGGCCGACCAGCGCGAAACGGTCATCCTGAAGATCTACCAGGGCTTCAAATTCGAGGAGATCGCCGAGATCGTGGCCTGCCCGGTTTCCACCGTGAAATCGCGGCTGTACACGGCGCTCGACCTTCTGAAAGCCGAACTGGCTCCCGTAAAAGCACGAGGTGTATCATGAGTTGCTCGCCATTCGATCTGCGGGACTACTATTTCAAGGAACTCGCCGAAAACGAGCGCCGGCTGACGGAAGTCCACGTCAAGACCTGCGCCAATTGCCGCGAAGAACTGGAGCGGCTGCGCAGCGCTGAAGCCGTCCTGCTCACGCTGCCGGACGAAGAGATCCCCCAGCGCATCGGTTTCGTCTCCGACCCGGTGTTTCAGCCTTCTCCTTTCCGCCGCGGCTGGGATGCGCTGTGGGGCTCCGCCGCGCGGCTGGGCTTTGCTTCGGCCGCCATGCTTTCGGTGGCCCTGATGGTCTTCGCCTTGGCCCGCCCGGTTCCACAAATCAGTACGCCGGCTCCCGCCATCGACCGTGCCGCGCTCGAAGCGGATTTCTCCAGGCGCCTGAACGACGCCGTCGAGAAGGCCGTCGCCGCAAGCGAAGCGCGCCAGGCCGGCCAGACGCAAGGAATTACTGGCCGCCGCCGAACAGCCGTCACGAGCTGGAGCGCAGGCCATGATGGTGCGCGTCGCAGGAATACCTGGAAGTGGAGAAGAAGCGCATGAATACCCTGATCCTGGCCAGCAACGAGCTGCCGCCCGAACGGGGAGTCGCGATGAGCGGCTTGGCGCTAATCCTGGTGCTGCTGTTTTGCGCGGACAGGAGCTCCGCCGCCGTCGCATGCGCGCATCACCCGCGCCGCGCTCGCCGGGCTCGAGAAAAACTTCGATGGCCGCTTCGAAAGGGCCAACGTCACCGATCCTTCGATCTGCTGGGCACCACGCGCGGCGTCTATCTGGAAGGCTACGGCGTGGTTTTCAGCGCCGAGCTGGATCTGATCGTCACCCCCAACCTGAACCCGTTTCACCAGAGCTTCACCACAGTGAGATAGCCCGCATTCACGAGCGCAAGCTGCGGCGCCTGCCCTGCTGAAGCAGAATATGCGCGAGATGCTGATCGCCTCGGCCGTGTCGCTCGAGAACCTGCCGCCCAGCGAACAGGTGGTGCTGGCGGTCACGCTGTTCCACTACTCGTGGGAGGATTCGAGCGGCATTCCCGCGCAGATCGTGATGCAGGCCGAGCGCCAGAAACTGCTGAGCAACGCGACGCGCGAAACCGCCATCCGCACGGTCGAGTTTTAAAGTGACTGCCGCGCCCGAGCCGCCCAACACCGCGAACCCCGCGCCCAGGACCTGCAGCTCCGCGCTGGGCGAGATGCTGATCGAGCGCGGCCAGATCGAGGCCGGAGGATCTGGAGCGCGCGCTCGAACTGCAGCAGGAGCGCGGCGACAAGCTGGGCAAGATTCTGGTCGACATGGGCTTCATCGCCCATGCGCGACGTGCTGGCCGCGCTTTCCGAGCAGCTTGGCATGCCTCTGGTGACGCTCGACTCAGCCGCCGCCCGTCGCGCGCCGGAAATCGAAGGGCTCTCGCCGCGCTTCATGCGCCAGAGCCGCTTCTTCCCGCTGGCCGTCCAGGATTCCACGCTGACGATCGCCATGGCCGATCCGCTGGATTTCGAGACCATCGCGGCGGTGCGCGCCTTCTCCGGCTTGAAGATCGAAACCGCGCTGGCCTACGAGCAGGACATCCTGGACGCCATCGACAAGCACTATGGCGAAGCCGCCAAGCAGTCGCTCGACGTCGAATTCGGATACCGCGCAGGCGAGCGAAGACCTGGAACATCTGCGCGACATGGCCAGCGAAGCGCCGGTCATCCGCCTGGTGAATGCCATGATCGCGCAGGCCATCGAGAAGCGCGCCAGCGACATCCACATCGAGCCGTTCGAGAAAGAATTCCGCGTCCGCTTCCGCGTGGATGGCGTGCTGTTCAACCAGGAGGCGCCGCCGCGCGAACTGAAAGCCGCCATCATCTCGCGCCTGAAGCTGATGGCCAAGCTGAACATCGCCGAGCGCCGCCTGCCGCAGGATGGCCGCATCAAGATCAAGATCCTGGGCCGCGAAGTGGATCTGCGCGTTTCGACGCTGCCCACGCTCTACGGCGAAAGCGTCGTCATGCGCCTGCTCGATCGCTCGGCCGGCGATTTCTACGATCTGCGCCGGCTGGGCTTCGACGACGGCATGCTCGCCCGCATGGAGCATTTCACTTCGCTGCCGCACGGCATCTTCCTGGTCACCGGCCCGACCGGCAGCGGCAAGTCCACCACGCTTTATTCGGCGCTCAAGCGCATCAATCTCCCGGACAAGAAGATCATCACCATCGAAGACCCGGTCGAATACCAGATGGACGGCATCAACCAGATCCACGTGAATCCGCAGATCGGGCTGACCTTCGCCGCCGGCTTGCGGCACATCGTGCGCCAGGATCCGGACGTGATCATGGTCGGCGAAATCCGCGACCGCGAAACGGCGGATATCGCCATCCGCGCCGCGCTCACCGGCCACCTGGTCTTCTCGACGCTGCACACCAACGACGCGCCCAGCGCCATCACCCGCCTGACGGACATGGGCGTGGAGAATTATCTGGTCACTTCGTCGCTGGTGGCGGTGCTGGCGCAGCGCCTGGTGCGGCTGATCTGCCCGCATTGCAGGACGTCCGCGGGCATGGCGCATTTCGCCCGAGGGCGAGCGCATGGAAAGCTTTCAGCGGCGCCGGCTGCGAGCGCTGCAACGGGTCCGGTTATACAAGGCCGCATGGGCATCTTCGAGATGATGGAACTGAACGACGAAATCCGCACGCTCATCATGGCCAATGCAGACGCCTCGCTGCTGACCCAGGCGGCGCGCCGCAACGGCATGCGCAACCTGCGCGAAGATGGCTGGCGCAAGATTCGCATGGGCGTGACCACGGTCGCCGAGGTCATGCGGGTCACGCAGGAATTCTGGAGCTGGTTGACCGGCTCAGAAGCCCTTGCGGATAACGGTTTACTAATGGCGACCTTCTTCTTCCGCGCGGTGGCGTCCGACGGCAAGCTGCGCACCGGCGCGCCTCACCGGCGAGACCGACAAGCCCGTCGCGCGCGAATTGCGCAACAGGGCCTGACGCCGGTCTACGTCGGCGCGGCGCCCAAAAATCGCTACGCGCTCAAGCTGCCCGCGTTCGCTCGGCGGCCGCCGCCGCGACGTTCTGTTCTTCACCCAGGAACTCTCCACGCTGCTCAACTCCGGCGTGCCGCTCGACCGCGCGCTGGCCATCACCGGCGAACTCACCGAGCGGGCCCGCCGTTCCGCGCCATCGTGCTCGATATTCTGCGCGTCCTCAAAGGCGGCAAGTCGCTGGCGGACAGTCTGGCCATGCACCCGACGTATTTCTCCGACCTCTTCATCAACATGGTGCGCGCGGGCGAAGCCTCGGGCGCCTGGCCGAGATCTTCGAGCGCCTTTCGGAGTTCGAACGCTCGCGCGACGAACTGCGCAGCTACATCATCTCGTCCATGATTTATCCGGCGCTGCTGGCCTGGTGGGCATGGGCTTCATCGTCATCCTGCTGAATTTCGTGGTGCCGCGCTTCGCCAGCGATCTTCGAGGATCGCACATGAAGATTCCGCTGCCCACCCAGATCATGCTGCAGGCCAGCAACATCGTGCAGAACTGGTGGTGGCTGGTGGCGCTGGTGATCGCCGCCATCGCTGATCGCCGGTTTCCGCCTCTACATCGGCACCGTCAAAGCGGACGATTGTGGTGGGACACCTGCCGGTTGAAGATGCCGCTGCTCGGCGACGCGCTGCGCAAGGCCGAGACGGCGCGTTTCGCCCGCGCCATGTCCACGCTGGTGGCCAACACCGTGCCGCTGGTGCAGTCGCATCGCACATCTCCGGCGCCATCCTGAATAATCGCTATATCGCCGGCGCGCTCGAGGCGGTCTCGCAGGGCGTCAAGCGCGGCGAAGGCATTGCCGCTCCGCTGCGCAAGGTGGGCGTGTTTCCGCCGCTGGCGGCGCACCTGCTGACCGTCGGCGAGGAAACCGGCAGGCTGGACGTGATGTTCGCCCGCATGGCGGAATCTATGAAGACGATACGCGCGCCGCCATCAAGCGCTTCACCGCGATCTTCGAGCCCCTGGTGATCCTGGTGATGGGCATAATGGTGGGCGCGTTGATCCTGAGTATGCTGATCGCGATCACCAGCATCAACGACGTGGCGATATGAAAACTGACAATCGACGAAGACGGACCCAGGCGGGCGTCACGCTGATCGAGATGCTGGTGGTGGTGATCATCATCGCGCTGTTCGCCGCGCTGGTGGGACCCAGCCTGTTCAAGCAAACCGATAAAGCGCGCGTCACCGCGGCGCGCGTCCAGATCAGGACCTTCGAGAGCGCGCTGCTGCAATATCAAGCCGACAACGGAACCTTTCCCACCCAGGAACAAGGCCTGGACGCAGCTGCCGGCCCTATCTGCCGCAAAGAGATTCCGCTCGACCCGTGGAACCATCCTTACGTCTACAGGTATCCGGGCGAGCACGGCGATGAGCCCGATATGATCTGCTACGGCGCCGACGGCCAGCCCGGCGGCGAGGGAGTGAATGCCGATATCGTCAACTGGAAATAGACCAGCGCACGGCCGGCGTCACCCTGATCGAGATGCTGGTGGTGCTCGCCATCATCGCGCCTGCATCTGGGCTCTCGTTTCCCAGCACGATCGCCGGCCTGGAAATCATCCGGCTGCGTCCGCGCCCGATCGGTGGCGAGCCTTCATGAATCGGCGCGCAAACCGCGCCGAGCGCCGCGAAGCAGGCCATGGAAGTGGTCCGTCTTCGCCAGAGAAAACACCGTCACGCTGTGATCCGCCGAAGCCGGGCTTTCTGAAGAGACTCTGAAGCTGCCCGCAGGGCATCACCGTGCGAGCCGTCTGGCCCGCGCCGCGCGGAGCCACGGATGAACCGCGGCATTTCCTGTTCATGCCCGGAGGCGTGCCGCCGCGCATCGGCATCGAAATCGCGCAACAGCCGCGGAAACCGCCGCATCGTGCGGCTCGATCCCATTACCGGGCGTCGCCGCAGATCGAGCAGCCGGCATCGCAATGAAACAGCAATGAAACAGCGCGGATTCACCCTCCTCGAAATGCTGGTGGCCACTTTCATCATGGGCATCGCGGTGGTTGGGCTGATGTCGCGCCATCAGCACTCGGTGCGCAACGCGGCGCGGCGTGACCACCCGCGACCGCGCCGTGCATGCTGGCGCGCTCGAAGATGGATGAGTTGCTGCTGGACGTCGCATTTTCCGTCGAGACCGTGGTCCAGGGCAGCTTCGATCCGTCGTTGACCGGCGGCGTGGAGGGCGGCTGGCGCGCCCGGTTGCGGCGTTTCGAGATGCCGCCGGATCCCGTGCCCGGCGACCAGGCGCTCGATCGCATGGAACTGGAGATCTGGTGGATGTCGGGCGATGAGCGCCGCACCTTCGCGCTGAAGGGCTACCGCGCGGATACGCTGCGTCCCGAGGATTTTCAACAATGAGGCGGCGGGCGTTAGATACGCAGAGCCGGCGTCACCCTGATCGAAGTGTTACTCGCCGTGACACTGCTCGGCATGCTCTCGGTCGGCATGCTGGTGGCTATCCGGATGGGATTCGATGCCATGCAGAAGACCGACAACCGCCTCATGGAGAACCGCCGCGTGTCCGGCGCCCAGCGCGTAGCTGGAGCAGGAGATCGCCGGGTTCATGCCGGTTAAGCCGATGTGTGCCCCCGCACTCGAAGGGCCCCGCGGATGCCATCAGTTTCTTCCAGGGACAGCCGCAATCCATGCGAATGGTTTCTACTTACTCGCTGCAGGAGGCCTGGCGCGGGCAGCCCCGAATCCTGGAATTTCAGGTGATTCCGGGCGAAGAAGGCCGGGGCGTGCGGTTGATGGTGAACGAGTATCCCTATACCGGCCCCCTGGCCGCCGGGCAATCCTGTGTGGGCATGATGGTCGATCCGAATTCGGGCCTGCAGCGTTCCGCAATTCCGCCCGATTCAAGCGGGTCCGCAGTCATTCGTACTGGCCGACAAGCTGGCGTGGTGCCGCTTCTCGTATTTAGTGCCGGCCAAGCCGCCCGCTGACGAGTTTTGGCTGACGAATTGGGTCCTCGACGGCTGGCCGGCGAGCATCCGGGTGGAGATGGCGCCCCTCGACGACAATCGCGCGCGCCTGCGTCCAATGAGCATCACGGCGGCGATTGCCATCAATCGCGATCCGGAGATCGAGTATGTGGATAAGTGAACCACGGCTCACGAGGAACTGCGCTTCTCGCAGTGCTCTGGCTCTCCGCCGCTCTGGGCGCCATCGCAATCGCCATTGCCGACACCGTACGCGGCGAGACCGAGCGCAACGTCACAGCCGTCGATGACCTGCGCAGCGAGACTCTGGCCGTGGGCGGCCTGCGCCGCGGCATCCTCTACATGGACTGGGCCCGCGCGCATCCGGAGATCCCTCAATTCCGGCCGCCGGCGCCCTTCTTTCAATTCAACTTCCCCGAAGGCCAGACGACGGTAGAAGTAATTCCCGAAACGGCCAAATTCAATATCAATCAGGCCGCCCCTGAAGATCTCTTCCGCTTACTGCTCAATCTGGGCGCCGGCGAAGCACGGTCCCAGGAAGTGACCGCGGCTGTGGTGGATTGGCGCACTCCTGCGCTCGAAGGTTCCAGCCCCTTCGACGGCTTCTATCTGTCGCTGAGTCCGCCCTATCGCGCGACGCACTACAATTTCCAGGACATCGAAGAACTGCTTTCGGTGAAAGGTGTGACGCCGGACCTTTTCTACGGAGCCTGGCAACCTACGCCAGAGGGCTCCGCGCAACGCCTGGCGCCGCGCAGCGGGCTGCGCGACTGCGTTTCGGTGTATGGTTCCACGGACATGGTTGACGCCAATACTGCGGCGCCGGCGGTCTTGGCAACTGTGGGTGTCCCGCCCGAGGGGGTGGCGGCTATTATGCGGGAACGCCGCGCGCAGCCCTTTGTCACGCCTGACGATCTGGGACGCATCGCCCAAATCGCGGGGCCGGGATTTGCCCGTCTGCGCGTGGGCGGTAAGAGTATGTTCACGCTGCGCTCCACCGCGCGCCTTTGCTTGGCGAACGGCCAATTGTCGGACATGAGGCGCACAGTCGCCGCGCTGGTGAAGTTCACGCCGCTCAGCAACCATACGCCGCCCCGTATCCTGCGCTGGTATGAAGCCACCACAGCGGGGCAATAGACTTGTCTCTCGGCTAGAATCAAAAGGAGACATGCTGCCGGGAGGAGATCTATCTCATGAACCGTCTCAGGTTGATCGAAAACGCTTGGCTGGATGTGCGCTACGCCCTGCACACCGCACGCAAGAATCCGGTCTTTGCGGCCACCGCGGTCATCGTGCTGGCGCTCGGCATCGGCGGCAACGCCGCCATGTTTTCCGTGATCCGCGCCGTGCTGCTGAAGCCTCTCCCCTATGCCCATCCGGACCGGCTGGTGCAGGTATTCATCGACAATCCGCAGCTCAACACGGCAAGCGGCGCGTTTACGCCGCGGCGCTATGAAGGGCAGATCAAGACCGCCAAATCCTTCGCCATGGTGGGGGCCTACTCGCGCTTCATCGAAGATATGGGGATCTCGGGTAACGGCGAACCCGAGATGCTGAAGGGGGCGCGCGTCTCGGCGAATTTCCTGGATGTCTTGGGCGTGCGGCCAGCCCTGGGACGCGCCTTTCTGCCAGATGAAGATAAAACCGGCGGTCCGCCCGTGGTCATGATCAGCTCCGCGCTTTGGAAGCGGCGATTCGCCGCGGATCCCAATCTGGCGGGAAAAACAGCCATCCTCAACGCCCTTCCCTATGTCATCGTCGGCGTGGTACCCGCGGGATTTGAGTTTCCGGTTCCGGATCTCGACGTGTGGGTGACCAGACCGGCTGAAACATCTGCTCTGCCTGCGCACTTCTGGCCGTTCATTAATTCGCTGAAAGGCTTCGCGCGCCTCGGTCCCGGGACCAGTCTCGAACAAGCGCGCGCCGAGGCCGGCGTCTTGAACCGGCGGTATCTCACGGCCAACCCCAGAGCTTGGATGGCCGCGCGGGCACGGTGCTGCGCGTGGTTCCGCTGCAAGAGCAAGCTCGTGTCCGACGTGCGACCCATCCTCTGGATGCTCTTCGGCGCAGTGGGTTTTGTCCTGCTGATCGCCTGCGCCAACGTCGCCAGCCTGCTGCTGACCAGAAGTGCCTGGCGGGGGCGCGAGTTCGCCGTGCGTGCCGCGATTGGAGCCGCCCGCGGCCGCTTGATTGCCCAATGCCTGGCCGAAAGCCTGGTGCTGGCGTGCGCCGGCGGCTTGCTGGGTATGCTGCTGTCAAAATGGGCGCTCACAGCCATCGTCCGCATGCCCGCTTTCAGCGTGCCGCGCGCAGGCGAGATCCATCTCGATAACATCGTGCTCGCCTTCACTGTGACGGTCTCGTGCCTGAGCGGAATTCTCGCCGGACTCCTCCCGTCTCTGCAAGCCTCGGATGCCAGGATTGCCAATCTGCTGCGCGAGAGCGGCGCCGCCGCCGGCCGGGCTGGGTCGAGCCGGAGGTGGCGCGTAGGTCTGAGCAGCCGCGATCTGCTCGTAATCGGCCAGATTGGTTTGTCGGTCGTGCTGTTGATTGGCGCGGCGCTCCTGATCGAGAGCGTGGCCAAACTGCGCAGCGTGGATCCGGGACTGCAGCCGGCCAATCTGTTCACCGCCAGAATCGCGCTTTCGCCGGCCCGCTATGACACGAATGAGAAAACCAAGACATTCTTCGACGAGCTTTTGCGCCGCACCAAAACACTTCCCGGCGTGAGCGGCGCAGCCCTGGCTCTAGCGATTCCGACGTCGGTGCTTCTACAGACCAATGTGCAAGTTGGCGAGCAACCTGAAGGCGACGTGACCACCTGGCCCATGGCGCAAGTGCAAAGCGTCACCCCCGGATATTTTCATATCCTGGGGATTCCGGTGCGGCAGGGCCGCGAATTCGACGAGCGCGATAGCCGCCCGGACGCGCCGCCCGTGGCGATCGTCAATGAGACTTTCGCCCGCCAATTGGCGCCCGGGGCTAACGTGATCGGCCAGGTGATGCGGGAAGGCATGGACCGCTCCGGCTGGATGCAAATTATCGGCGTCGTGGGCGATGTGCGCGAAGCTGGACTGGCATCGGATGCGCAACTGGAGTTCTATGTGACGCCTCGCACCCACGCTTCGCGCACGGCCTACCTGATTGCCCGTACGCAAATCGATCCCATGCGGCTGGCCCCGGCCATTCGCAGCCAGGTGCTGGCGGTAGATCGGGATCAACCCATCTCCAATATCGCGCCGATGGATCGGATCATCGAGGCGTCCATGGGACAGAGACGCTTGACCATGCTGCTGCTCGGCTGTTTCGCGGCGGTGGCGTTGGTCCTGGCCGCCGTGGGAATCTATGGCGTGATCGCGTACTCCGGTGCGCAGCGCACGCAGGAGATGGGCATCCGGCGGGCGCTGGGCGCGCAAGACGGCGACATACTACGCTTGCTTCTAAGTCAGGGGCTGACGCTGGCCCTGCTGGGCGCTATGCTCGGCGTGGGCGGCGCGTTGGTGCTCACGCGAATCATGAAGGGATTGCTGTTCCAAATCAGCCCGGCTGATCCGGTGACTTACGCCGGGATTGCGCTGTTGTGGATTGTGGTGGCGCTGGCCGCCAGCTATATTCCCGCGCGGAGGGCGACGCGGATCGATCCGGCGCACGCTTTGCGCGCCGGCTGACCGCGGCGAAGTTCAGCAAGGAAGGTTGAGACATCTTAGAATAGTGTCTTGCGCTCTTCTCGACGTCTTGCCATCCCCTGGCCCCACCTCTATCTGGGCGTGGCGCTGACCACGCTGGCGACGCTGCTGCTGGAGCTGTCGCTCACGCGCATCTTCTCGGTGGTCTTCTACTACCATTTCGCGTTTCCTGGCCATCTCCATCGCCCTGTTCGGCCTGGGCGTGGGCGGCGTCTTTTCCTACATCGTGGCCGGCTGGAAGGCGCCGCTATTCCGCAAGCTCGGCTACCTCAGCATGCTCAACAGCCTGCTGGTGCTGGCGGCGCTGGCCGTGGTGGTCGCGCAGAAAGAAGAGCCCGGCGCCTGGGGCCTGACGCTGGTCTACTTCACCACTTCCCTGCCCTTCTTCGTTTCCGGCACGATCGTTTCGCTGGCCATTTCGGAGACCGTCGAGCGCATCGACCGCGTCTATTTCTTCGACCTGCTGGGCGCATCCGCCGGATGCCTGCTGCTGGTGCCTTTCCTGAATTACTTCGGCGGCACCAGCACCGTCATGCTTGCGTGGCCGTGCTGTTCGCCGCCGCCGGCGCCATCTGGCACAGCATGGCCGGATCGGTTACGCTGCGCGCGGCCAGCGTGGCCCTGGCGCTGGGCCTCGTTCGCTTTCGTGTTCTACAACGGCACCCACAACGTCATCGCCATCCGCTACGCCAAGGGCCAGAAGCTGAAGAAGGAAGAGTTCGTGCAGTGGAACAGTTTTTCGCGCATCGCCGTGCGCGACTACTCCATCTTCATCGATGCGGACGCTTCCACCGGCATCGCCAGCTTCGATTTCGAGCACCTCACCGCCGCGCGAGCGCCACGAGCTGCTGGAGCAGGGCCCGGCCTTGCCCTACGCCGTGCGGCCCGGCGCCAAGGCGCTGATCATCGGACCCGGCGGCGGCTGGGACGTGGCGCGCGCGCTGGCTTCCGGCAGCCACGATATTACCGGCGTCGAGATCAACCCCATCATCGCCACCACCGTGATGCGCGACCGATTCGTGGCGCAGAGCCGCGGCATCTATCTGCGTCCGGACGTGCACATTTTCGTGGAAGACGGCCGCAGCTTCGTGCGCCGCAGCCAGGAGAAATACCAGGTGGTGCAGGCCACCCTGGTGGATACCTGGGCATCCACCGCGGCCGGCGCCTTCGCCCTCTCGGAGAACAATCTCTACACCACCGACGCCCTGCGCGATTACCTTCTGCACCTGACCGACGACGGCATGGTCGCCTTCACGCGCTGGGGCCTCGACCCGCCGCGCGAGTCGCTGCGGCTGGTCTCGCTGGCCATGGCGGCTTTGCACGCAACTGGGCGAGCCGGAACCGTGGCGGCACATCATCGTGGGCCGCGAAGGGTCCACCAAAGGCTGGGGCGCGCAGGATACCGTGCTGATCTCGCGCAAGCCGTTCGCCGCGGCCGATCTGGCCCGCGCGCGCGCCGCCATGGCCGCCGCGCACATGCAGCCCATCTACTTGCCGGACGAACGCATTCCCGGCCAGTTCACCGATCTGCTGCGCAGTTCCGATCCGGCCGCTTACGAGCGCAGTTACCAGTACGACATCTCGCCGGTCAGCGACAACCAGCCATTCTTCTTCTACACGGTGCAGCCGCGCGATATTCTGGCTTTCCTGGCGCAACGCTTCGCGGCGCTCGGCCGATTACAAGATCAACAAGGCGGTGCCGCTGCTCTACGCGCTGATGGCCATCAGCGTGCTCGCTACCGCCATCATCCTGGCGCTGCCGCCGGTGGTGCTGGGCGCGCGCCTGCCGCGGCACAAGGGCGTGCTCGCGCTTCCTGCTCTATTTCCTGTGCATCGGCGCCGGATACATTCTGATCGAAATGGCCCTGATCCAGAAGTTCGTGCTCTTCCTGGGGCATCCCACTTACGCGCTGACGGTGGTGATCTTCTCCATGCTGGTTTCGAGCGGACTGGGCAGCTATTTCAGCCGGCGCATCCTGGGGGACGACGACCGCCGCCTGTACCGCGCGCTGGCCCTGATCGCGGTGCTGGTGGCGCTGCTGGCGGCCGTGGTCACGCCGCTGCTGGCGGCCGGCGTGGGGCTGCCGCTGGCGTTGAAATTCGCCATCACCGTGCTGCTGATCTCGCCCGCCGGCTTCGTGATGGGAATGCCGTTCCCCACCGGGCTGAAGCGCCTGGAAGAATGGCACAAGCCGTCGGTGCGCTGGGCCTGGTCGTTGAACGCGGCGGCCAGCGTGCTGGGCTCGGTGGGAGCGCTGGTGTGCGCCATCTATCTGGGGCTGGTCCAGACGCTGCTGGCCGGCGGGCTGCTGTATCTGGCCGCACTGGCGGTGGCCATGCGCACCGCCAAAGTCCGGCGAAAAATCCGCTGTAAATACTGTTCCACTCGCGCAAGCTCCGTTAAACTGACAGAGGGAGGGACGCCCGCTTTTGGCCACAATCACCACTGCCCAGCAGGCCGCCACCGCCAAGTGGCACGGGCTGGAGCCCGAGCAACTCATCAGCGCCTTCCGCATCATGCAGACGTCGCGGCGCCTGGATGATCGCGAGGTCGCGCTCAAGCGCCAGAACCGCATCTTTTTCCAGATCAGCGGGGCCGGCCACGAAGCGGTCGAAGTGGCGGCGGGCATGTGTCTGCGCGCCGGCCACGATTGGATTTTTCCCTACTATCGCGACCGGGCGCTGTGCCTGACCCTGGGCGTGACGCCCCTCGAAATGCTGCTGCAGGCCGTGGGCGCGGCGGACGACCCGGCTTCCGGCGGCCGCCAGATGCCCTCCCACTGGGGCGATCCGCGGTACAACATCGTAGCTCGTCTCTCCTGCACCGGAACGCAATTCCTGCAAGCCGTGGGATGCGCCGAGGCCAATCGCTATCTGGAGCCGGATGGCGACGCGATCACGTTGGTCGCCAGCGGCGATGGCGCCACCAGCGAGGGCGAGTTTTGGGAATCCCTGAACGCGGCTTGCCTGAATCGCCTGCCGGTTCTGTTCCTGATCGAGGATAACGGCTACGCCATCTCGGTTCCGGTGGAATGCCAGACCGCCGGCGCGAACATTTCGGCGCTGGTATCCGGTTTCCCCGGGCTTTTTCGGCAGGAAGTGGATGGCTGCGATTTTCTGGCATCCTACGAAGCCATGCAGGCGGCCGTCGAGTACTGCCGCGAGGGGCGCGGTCCGGCGCTGGTGCACGCGCACGTGATCCGGCCTTACTCGCATTCGCTCTCCGACGACGAGCGGCTTTACAAGACTCCCGCCGAGCGCCAGGCCGAGCAGGCGCGCGATCCGCTGGCGCGATTTCCCCAGGTTTCTGCTGGAAGAAGGCGTGCTCGATCAGAATGCGCTGCGCCGCATCACGCTCGAAGTCGATCGCGAGGTGCACGACGCCGCGCAACAGGCCCTGCACGCCGATCCGCCGCCGCGCGATTCCGCGCTGCGGCACTTGTATTCGGAGAAGATCGATCCCACTTCGGAAGAGTTCAACACGCCTGCCCGAATTCCAGGGCGAGCCGAAGACCATGGTCGATCTGCTGAACGCCACGCTGCATGAAGAGATGCGCCGCGATCCGCGCATCGTGGCTTTCGGCGAGGACGTGGCGGATTGCAGCCGCGAGCAAAACCTGGCGGAGGTGAAGGGCAAGGGCGGCGTCTTCAAGGTCACGCACGGATTGCAAACCGAGTTCGGCGCCGCAGCGCGCATTCAACACGCCGCTGGCGGAAGCCGCCATCGTGGGGCGCGCCATCGGCATGGCCGTGCGCGGCCTGAAGCCGGTGGCCGAGATCCAGTTCTTCGATTACATCTGGCCCGCCATGATGCAAATCCGCGACGAGATGGCCACCATGCGCTGGCGCTCCAACGGAACCTTCGCCTGCCCGTTCGTGCTGCGCGTGCCCATCGGCGGCTATCTGAACGGCGGCGCCATTTATCATAGCCAGTGCGGCGAGGTGGAGTTCACCCATCTGCCCGGCCTGCGCGTGGTCATGCCGTCGAACGCGCTGGATGCCTGCGGTCTGCTGCGCACCGCCATCCGCTGCGACGATCCGGTGATGTTCCTGGAGCACAAGCGCCTCTATCGCGAGCCTTACAACCGCTCGCCGCATCCCGGCCCGGATTACACCATCCCCTTCGGCAGCGCCCGCATCGTGAAGCCCGGCCACGACCTGACGGTGATCACCTACGGCGCGCTGGTGCAGAAATCGCAGCAGGCCGCGCTGCTGGTGGAGCGCAAGAATCCGGATATCAGCGTGGAGGTGATCGACCTGCGCTCGCTCGCGCCGTTTGACTGGAACGCCATCCGCACGTCGGTGGAAAAGACCAACCGCGTGATCATCGCGCACGAGGATTGTCTCTCGTTCGGCTACGCCGCGGAGATCGCCGCGCGCATCGCCGACGAGCTGTTCGACCGGCTGGATGCGCCGGTCCGCCGGGTGGCCGCGCTGGATACCTGGGTCGCCTATCAGCCGCAGGTGGAGAATGCCATTCTGCCGCAGGTGGAGGATCTGGTGGCGGAGATGGAGCGGGTGCTGGCGTATTGAGGGCGGTGCTGTCGAGTTGCTTGTGGGGCAGGATTACCAATCGCCGCTAAGCAGGATGCGTTAACGGTGCCCCTAACACAACCCGCGGTATGATCCAACGGATGAAACGCCCAACGCCCAAACCTCGTCAGAAACACAGAACGTCTGCGGATCTTCATCGATCACTGCGGAATCCCCACCCCGAAAGTGCAGAACTCGCCGAACAGGGACCTGAGGAGTGGATGCGCGGTTTGCCCGACGAGGATACCGAGGCGCTGGTTGACAGCAGCGGCAGCAAGCCGGTTCGGTGGGTAGCCGAGCTAGGCCGAAGGCCCCAGGTGACGCGCCACTGCGGTGCCGGCGAGGGATGCCTTGTCCGCCATCGAGTCCAGCTACTCCGGAAATCACTGCCTTTCTGCCTCGTCCCATAGCTTTTCGAATCGCTCCGCGATGAGTTTGAAGGCGTCGCGGGTCAGAATGGGGAGTGAGCACGAGCGCTGGACGCTCGTGTTTGTGCGTGGCGTAGGGCATCAACTCAATACACGCCCATTGGCCATGGACGATGAGGCCCTGCATCGTGGGAAGCGAGCGGTACTCGCGAACAGTCAGATTGGAGTACGCCTTCTCCAGGGTGCGCCAGTCGGCCACTGCCTCGCGCAACTGGTCCAGGGTACGTTCGGGGTGTTCGTCATTCTCCTGGAGATGCTTGCGGAAGAGCTCAACGGTTTCTACTGGCGTATCGCGATGCCAAGTCAAGGCGCGGATTCGGGTATTCGTTGACTGACTAGATTATCGTTCTGTTGAAAGCTATCAATGAGAACATTTCCGTGGCAGAATGGTTTATGCCATTCGTCACAAAGCGGCAACCATTGAATCTGTCGGCGGCGGACCAGCGAAAGGCTGGAAGATCTGCGGCGATCCCGTAGCGCGGAGAAACGGCAGGTGCTTCACGCGGCCATTCTCTTGGAGTCTGCCAACGGCATGAGTGACAGCGCGGTCGCCGTTGCCAACGGCGTGAATCGTCACACGGTTGCGTTGTGTATTCGGAAGTTCCTTCAGTTCGGCATCGATGCAGCACTGGGAGAACTGCCGCGACCGGGCAAGAGTCCGCCGTATTCCGGATGATGCGATTGCTTGGGTGTTGCACTGTGCCTGCCAGAAGCCGAAGGATCTCGGCTACTCATACGAACTGTGGACCTACGCTCTGCTGCAGAGCCACGTGCGGAAGCACTGCGTGGCAGCGGGCCATCCAAGCTTGTTCGGAACTGAGCCGGTCTAAATTGCATCGGATACTGACGCAGGGCGAGGTCCGGCCGCACAAGATCCGCTACTACGTGGAGCGCCGGGATCCGGAGTTTGAAAAGAAGATGATCGAGGTTCTGCACGTCTACAAGGAGGTGGAGATCGTGAACGCCGGATTGGTAGAAGGCACGCTGAAGGAGCCGTCTACGGTCACGATCTCCTACGATGAGAAACCCGGCATTCAGGCGCTGGCGCCGACTACGCCGGACCGGCCGCCTGCGCCGAATCAGTATCCCAGTCATCTGCGCGACTACGAGTACAAACGGCTCGGGACAGTATCGTTACTGGCTGGCCTGGATCTGCATACGGGCCGGGTTACGGAGATCGTCAGCGACCGTCACGCCAGCGTGGACTTCATCGCCCTACTGGGAAAACTTGATGCCGAGTATCCGGCGCAGGCCAGGATTCGCCTGCTGCTCGATAACCACTCCGCGCACATTTCAAAAGAGACGCAAGCGTACCTTAGCCTTCACCCGCAACGCTTCGAGTTCGTCTTCACGCCGAAGCACGGCTCGTGGCTGAATATCGTGGAAACCATGTTCAGCAAGATGGCGCGAACTATGCTGCGTGGCATCCGCGTCGCGAGCAAGCAGGAGTTGGTTGATCGCATCCATCTCTACTTCGAGGAGGTCAACGCCGACCCTGTAATCTTTCGGTGGAAGTACAAAATGGACGAAGCCGATGTTGTCTACCATCAACAGAACGGTCATCTAGTCATCAAGTGCAGCTTCATGGCTTTCAAAGTGTCCTGGGACATGATCGAGATGTACAGGACATCTGTGCCGCTCGCAAAGGCCTGAGAGTAATATTTCGTGCGGGTATTGTCACGATAATTAAGACACAGGACAACGGATTTGAATGGGGAACGCTTGGTGAGGGCCTGGACAGTCGCGTAGCCTCGAAGCAGGATGAACCGCACAATGGCGGCCCAAATTGCGTTCCCAGTCACTCCATCGATAATTGGATTCACGATAATTGGATTCACAAAGAGCCTCCTGTGCGCATCCTCCGCCTCACGTCCACCTCGGAAAACTTCTTCATTGCGGCTTCCACTTGGCGGGCTCGCATGCGCTTGATGGCAGTCGTTGTGACTTCCTTGCGGATGCCCTCCGCGCGGAGCCATCGGTTGAACGAAGATCCGATGTTTCTCTTTTCCATGTGACTCCTCCTTTTCTAGTCTGTCGCATACGGAGTCTTCTGGGTCGTCCTGATGAAGCCGTGCGGCGACATCATGTATCCGTTCTCCACTCAGGAAGGACCTCAAGCTGTCCGGCCGCGCGGCACACCGCTCTATATTCCCATAAAGTCGCGGCCCAGCGGACAAACAGCGGGCAAGTGTTTAGCCGCGGGGCCGCTACGCGCTTACCCGAAAACGTGCCCCGGACGCAAATGACTCCAGAATTCACCCACTGTACCAAATCTGGCGCCACCAGCTACCCGATCGTCGTAATAGGATCGGCGCCCGCGCTATCATGGTATTGGATTGACCCCGGCGCCGGTGCGCGGCACGGTGGGGGACATTCCGTTTGGAGACCCAAACATGACGATTACCCTGCAACCCGAGCAGGAGCGAGCCATCGAGGAGGCCATCCGCGCCGGTGCGTTCCGCTCGGTGGATGAGTTTATCGAGACGGCCATCGCCACCCTCCCGAACTACACGACCACTGCGGACGCCTCGCACACGCCACCGCGAAGGTCGCGCTTGTGGGAGTTGCGCGAGGGCCTGGCGCTCGGCGAGCTCTCCATAAAGGAACTAATTGAGGAGGGGCGCGAGTGAGCGCCTTCATCCTGGACGCTTCTTACGCTCTGATGTGGTGTTTTCCCGATCGCGCAACCCCTGACACGGATGCGGCACTGCGACGCATGGAGGCGCAAAGCGACAGCGCCGTTGTACCCTGGGTGTGGCAGGTGGAAGTCGCCAATGCTCTGGGGAAAGCTGTGGTCCATGGCAAGGTACCGCTCACCCGCGCCCTTGAAATCTGGGACGAACTGCTGCTCCTCCCCATCCGCCACGTGGCAATCGGCAGCATTCCGCAGCTCCTGCAGCTCGCCGTTAAGCAGGACCTATCGCTCTACGACACGTGCTATCTGCAAGCCGCACTGGTTTCCCGCCTGCCGCTGGCGACGAACGACAAGAAGCTACGGGCGGCGGCACAGGCCTGTGGGGTCACAACCCTTGTGCCTTGAAGGAAGTCGTGGATCGCGAATCGCGGCTGGAGAAACCTCAAGGTTACCTTCGGATTGCAAACCGAGTTCGGCGCCGGGCGCGCATTCAACACACCCTTGGCGGAAGCCGCCATCGTGGGGCGCGCCATCGGCATGGCGGTGCGCGGGCTGAAGCCGGTGGCCGAGATCCAGTTCTTCGATTACATCTGGCCCGCCATGATGCAAATCCGCGACGAGATGGCCACCATGCGTTGGCGCTCCAACGGAGCATTCGCCTGCCCGTTCGTTTTGCGCGTGCCCATCGGCGGATATCTGAACGGCGGCGCCATTTACCACAGCCAGTGCGGCGAAGTGGAGTTCACCCATCTACCCGGCCTGCGCGTGGTCATGCCGTCGAACGCCCTGGATGCCTGCGGTCTGCTGCGCACCGCCATCCGTTGCGACGATCCGGTGATGTTTCTGGAGCACAAGCGCCTCTATCGCGAGCCATACAACCGGTCGCCGCACCCTGGCGCGGATTACACCATCCCCTTCGGGAGTGCCCGCATCGTGAAGCCCGGCCACGACCTTACGGTGGTTACCTACGGCGCGCTGGTGCAAAAATCGCAACAAGCCGCGATGCTGGTGGAACGCAAGAATCCGAATATCAGCGTGGAGGTGATGGACTTGCGCTCGCTCGCGCCGTTTGACTGGACCGCCATTCGCACGTCGGTGGAAAAGACCAACCGCGTGATCATCGCGCACGAGGATTGTCTTTCGTTCGGCTACGCCGCGGAGATTGCCGCGCGAATCGCCGATGAGTTGTTCGACCGGCTGGATGCGCCGGTCCGCCGGGTAGCGGCGCTCGACACCTGGGTTGCCTACCAGCCGCAGGTGGAGAATGCGATTCTGCCCCAGGTGGAGGATCTGGTGGCGGAGATGGAGCGGGTGCTGGCGTATTGACCGGGCCGCATGGTCATGCTCGTTCATCGAGACGCCGTTCATCGAGACGCCGTAGCGCAAACGCGTACGCGCCGATGGCTGTAGCTTCACTGGTTCCCAGGCGGGAGATGCCCACGCCGGTGCGCTGCAGTCCATCGAATTTCACCTTGCGGGAACTGCCGGGGACGGTGAGTTCTTTGGTTTCGCCTCTTAGGAAAGTCTCCAACTGAGCCGGGTCTTCCAGGTTGAATGCGCGGATGGCCAGGCGGGGGAACGGTTCGCCACTGGGCGCCACAAAGGTACCGTTCATTTCGTCCACTATAGCCGGCAGGAACTGGGGGTGCGCGCCGGCGATGCCGCCCCCGATGACTACCAGGCAATCGAGCAGCGTGACCGCTTGCGCGATCGCGTCGCCGGCCACTTCGCCCATGCGACGGAAGGCTGAGCGGGCCGCCGCGCGATGGCCTTCCGCGCGCCCTTCGGCGATTTCGTAGATCGCCTTGGGCTCCGGCGCCTCGTCGAGCGGCAGTCCGGCTTCCGCGGCGTACACCCGGCGCACTGCCCGGATGGATGCGCCTTCCTCGGCGTTAGTGGCAGGTTCCAGCTTGTGGCGCGACAGCCAGATTTCTCCGGCAACGGAGTTATCGCCGATGAACAACGCGCCATCGCGCACGATGCCACCGCCGAATCCGGTGCCGAGCGTGACGCCGAACAGATTGCGATAGCGCTTGGGGCTGCCGGCCTTTTCGAGCAATCCGTTTACGTAGGGCAGGAATCCGGCGGCAGACTCTCCATAGGCGAACAGGTCGCCATCGTTGTTGATGAAAGTGGGCAGGCCGAACCGGTCTTCGAGCATGGGTCCCAGGGCCACGTCGCGGTAGGCCGGCAGATTACAAGGCCGCACGATGATGCCGTTGAAGTAATCGGCGGGCGCGGGAAAGGCAAAGCTGATGGCCACCGGCTTCGCGGACAGTTGCGACTGCACGCGCTCGAAGCCCTCCACCACCATGGCGAGTGAGCGCTCCAGGTTGCTGGCGTTCGATGGAAGCGCGAAGCTCGTCACTACCGGGCGATTGGCTTGCATTGCCGAGAAAACGAAGTTGGTGCCGCCGGCGTCCAGCGTCATGACGATGCGGGCATCTTCCATGTGGAATAGCGAGTATATCGCCCCGCGGCAGGAATGTTGGCAGCACCAGGAAAAGTGCTATATTCCGCTTTCGGTCACATGCGCTCGTGCCTAATCCTAATTACACTGGCAGTGCCCCTAGCGCACGCCGAAGTCCGCGTGTGGCAGGGCACACTCTCGCTGCCAACCTACGAGGAAGGCGCGCCCGACCCTAACCCGCCGTTCGACCTATTCTCCACAGGCCGGTTCAGCTACCCCTACACCCTCCGCGAGAACTTGACTAACCAGCGTGTTCCGCACGATTGGCGCGCCGTATTCATCGAGAACGAATACCTCAAGTGCTCCGTGCTCCCGGATATCGGCGGCCATTTGTACACCTGCATCGACAAGCTGAGCGGCCAGCCCATGTTCTACGCCAACCCATCCATCAAGAAAGCCAATATCGGATATCGCGGCGCGTGGGCAGCCTTTGGCATTGAGTTCAACTTCCCGGTGTCGCATAACTGGGTTTCGATGTCTCCGGTCCGATTACTCGTACCGAAAGAACCCGGACGGGAGTGCGTCGGTGTGGGTAGGTAATATCGACCGCGTCTATGGCATGGAATGGGTTGTCGAATTGCGCCTTCAAACCGGCAGCACGGTGCTCGAAGAGCATGTCACGCTGAACAATCGCAGCGACGTGCGCCATCGTTTCTACTGGTGGAACAATGCGGCCGTCGAGGTGAAAGACGATTCCCGCATCTGTTATCCCATGCGCTTCACGGCCAGCCACGGCTTCACCGACGTGGATACGTGGCCGGTGGATTCAACTGGCAAGGATCTGAGCGTGATCCGCAACCAGACCGCTGGTCCTGTTTCGCGCTTCGTCCACGGCAGCCGCGAGCCCTTCATGGGCGTCTGGCGGCCGGACACTAACACCGGCACTGTGCATTACGCCGAATACGCCGCGCTTCCCGCCAAGAAGATCTGGTCATGGGGAGTGGATGCCGACGGCCTGGATTGGCGGCGGGCCCTCTCCGATAATGACAGCGCGTACGTGGAAGTGCAGGCGGGCCTCTACCGCAACCAGGAAACCTATGAGTTCCTGGAGCCCCGCCGGACCATCCGCTTCGACGAATATTGGATGCCGGCGCGTGGCATCGGGGGCATCGCGCGCGCGAACCTAGCCGGCGTGCTGAACCTCAGCCGCCGCGATGGAGTGCTGGTGGCCGCGTTCAATGCCAACCGCAAGATGGCGATGGCATCGGTGCGAATTCTGGAAGGTGCGCGCGTGATTGCCGCGGAAAAGCTCAACCTGACGCCGGAACGTACCTGGACGCACGAGGTCAAGGACGCGGGCAGCGGCCGGTACACATTCGAGTTGCGCGATGCCACCGGCATAGTGCTGCTGCGGCAGACCGAAGGCGAATACGATTGGACGCCCGCCGCGGAAATTCACACAGGGCCGCAGCCGCATCAGACCGTGAACGACCCGTTGGAGCGGGGCACCGAGCAGGAACTGCAAGGGGAGTTATTGGCTGCGCTCGGAACCTATAAGGATGCCCTGGCGCATTCGCCCGGTAATTTCGCACTGAGAGTGGCGATGGGACGGTTGTGCGCAGGGCTTGAGCGATACGCGGAGGCGATCCAGTATCTGGAGCCGGCACAGGCTCAAGCCACTTCGAACGGGGAGATTGCCTATTATCTAGGTCTGGCTTATGACGGCGCGGGCGACTTCGCCAAAGCGCGTTCGGCGTATGAAACCGCTGCAGGCACGCCCTCTTTTCGGGCCGCCGCCAATTTGAAACTCGGAGAAATACTGGCGCGCGCAGGCGATGGTGAAGCGGGCTTGCAGCACCTGCGCCTGGCCAGGAGCGATGTGCGCGCCGACAGAGGAAACCATGGCGCTGGAGTATGCGCTCGGCCGGAAGGCGGGCGACCGGAAGACAGGCGAAAGCACCTGCCCCACCTGCCCGCCCAGCGCCTTTCTCGAATGGGATGCTGCCCCAGGCCGCGACGCCGCGCTCGTTCGCTTCCTGGCCGCCGACCCGGCACGGGTGATCGAAATTGCCGCTGAGTATATGCGGCTGGGGTTGTACAAGCCCGCGGTGGAACTGCTGTCGCGCGAGTTTCCTTCAGTCCCGGCGATGAGACTGAACCGGGCGCAGTTCCGCCGCAACAGCATCCGCTGGTCGCTTATTACCGCGGTTACTGTCGCTCGAAATTGGGTGAATCCCCGGCGGCGGATTATGCAGCAGCCCGGAAGCTCTCCACGCTGTATGTCTTCCCGAGCCGTGCGGAAGATCTGGAAGTGCTGCGTGCGGCGGCCGGCGCCCACCCGGAGGATATGACCGCCCGCTACCTGCTTGGCACACAATATTTCGCACGCGGCCTCGCCAGCCAGGCGCTTTCCGAATGGACTATCGCGCGCCGCGCCAGGGCCTCCATTCCGGTGCTGCATGCGGATATTGGGCGCGCGTTGTTGCGTGAGAATCACGATTTTATCGGCGCTCTGCAGGCTTTCCGCGAGGGACTGAGCGTCGATCCGCTCAACCAGAAACTCTACGAAGGCATGGATGAATCGCTGACATTAATGGGCCGGCCGGCGCGCGAATTGGCAGTAACGCTAGAACGTTATCCGGATCTGGCGCATATGCCCGCCGAACTGGTGTATGCGCTGGCGCTGGCGCGCGCTGAAGCGCGGGAATTCGATGGCGCCCGCGCCCTGTTTTCGCAGACGTTTTTTTCCACGCGAGGAGGGCGGCACCAATGTCCGCCAAGTCTGGGTGGAGGTGAATCTCCTGCAGGAGTTAACTCAGGCAGCCGGGAAGGAATGCGACGCCGCACTCGGCGCAGTCCACCGTCTCGGCGGTGAAGTGGCCGGCATGCCGTTTACTAGCGATGGCCTGGAGCCCTTCGTGGACGCGCCCCGCACTCAGTATCTGATCGGGCAGGTGGAAGCTAGCTGCGGCCATGCCGACGAGGCGGCTGAGCGCTGGCGCCGGGTAGCCGCCGCCACCGGCACAGGCGATCTGGTTTGGGCATGGGGAGCCGCCAGGAAACTGGATGGTTACGATAACGCGGAGTGGACCAAGCGCCTGGAAGCGGGTCTGGCGCGGGCCGCATCCGGGAACCCTTATACGGCCGCCGTGCTCGAAACCGTGCTCGGCAAGCAGAAGGACGCTTGGGCGCACTATCAGCGAGCCATCCTGCTGCCCGACCGTATGATGTCTCATCATTTAACGCGCCTCGCGATGGCGGGTGTGGGACTGCCGTAACAGGAGAAAAGTTTCAAGCGCCTGTGAAATGGATCACAAGTACCGGCACGTCAAGATTGACACATTGGAGGGCAGTACCTATACTAGGTCCAACTCGCTACAGGTACTGCATGTACTGGTGGCACTTTTTCAGATGTCGCCGCTCAATGCAGACGTTGGTGATATAAAGGAATGATCGCGAACAATTTGGTTGTGCTCATAGGAACGTGTGTAGCTCTCTCGATGCCGGCTTTGGCCACCGTCCAGGTTCAGTCCGTGACACCTTCCCCCGTGGCGCCGCAAGTGATCGGCGCCACCATTACTTGGACAGTTACAGCCACGGATACTAATGTTGGTCCGTTAACTTTCCAGTTCAGCGTGGCGCCTCCCGGTGGAAGTCTAACCATGATCAAAGACTTTAACGTGGGAACTTACAGTTCGGGCACCTGGACTGCGCAGCCATTTGTGTGGACACCGACCGAAATCGAAGGCGCCTACCAGGTCCAGATGGTGGCCAAGGACTTCGGATCCGGAGAAACAGCGATCCAGACGGTCCGCTTCATGGTGAATCCACTGGTGACCGGCCACACACCGGTGGTGGTGCCGACTGCTAATCCGCTGGTGGCTTTGTTTAGCGCGCCAGCGTGCGCGCCGGGCAGCAAGATGCGGGTCGAGTTTAAGGAAGCCGGCGCCCCAGTGGGGACTCTGACATCCTGGACTTCTTGCCATTCGTCGAAGACCATGACTTTTGAAATTGCCGGAATGCACCCGAGCTCGACATACCACATGTTTAGCCAGACGAATACCGGCGGCGTAATAGTGAATGGGCCGACTATCCAATTCAATACTGGTGCGCTTCCGGGCACTCATTTCCCGAAATTCACGGTGAATGTGGCGGCGGGTCACGAAACAGACACAAACGACCGCGTGGTGGTCGTTGATACCACCATGGCGGGGCAAACGGTAAATTACCCAGAGGTGGCAACGGACCTGTCCGGCGAAATTATTTGGTACTATTACCCAGCGACGAATTCGGATCTACTCACGCGCCCACTTTCGGACGGCATTCTGATGATTGAAGGCGGTCCTGCATGGAATCCAGCGTCCCAGCAAGGCCAACTGCTGCGCAAGATCGACTGGGCAGGCAATGTCGTTAAGGAAACCAACACGGGCGTGCTCCAGCAGGAACTGCTGGCTTTGGGGGCGGCCGACGCGCAACCGTGCACCGCGATTCCCAGCCCCGCGCCGGTGGGTGCGGCTTGTCTGGGCGAATTCAACCACGATTTTATCCACACCCTGCCCAACGGTTACAGCGCGGTTCTGGTGGACATTGAAAAGATCTACCCTGCTGGAACGCAGGGTAACACTAGCGGTCTTCCGGTCGACATTATAGGCGACATGATTGTAGTGCTCAATAGCGATTGGCAGGCGGTGTGGTATTTTGACGCGTTTGAGCATGCGAGTGGACCGCCGCAACTGGAAATAAACCGGCCCGCGGTGTTGGGCGAAACCTGCACGGCGACCCAACAGGGTTGTCCACCGGCATTTCTGCTCGGCTCCGGCATCGCACCTCTGGCGAACGACTGGCTGCACTCCAACAGTCTGTATTATTGGCCGGCGCCGCAGGACGGCAATGCGCAAGGCGATCTGATTTGGTCGTCGCGCCATCAGGACTGGGTGATGCTAATCGATTACCGGGACGGGACGGGCACGGGGAATATTCTGTGGCGGATGGGCAATGATGGCGACTTCACCTTCAACAACATCGAGAACGATCCCTGGCCGTGGTTTTCGCACCAGCACGATGCGGGCATTCTAAACCCGACTGGAGACATGGCGCTGTTTGACAACGGCAATACGCGGCTTGCTTACATGGGAAGCGGCTGCGCACCGAACGACTGCGATAGCCGTGGCATGGCCCTGCAGTTCGACCAATCCAGCATGCAGGTTACGCCCGTATTGAGTCTGGATCTCGGGGTATACTCTTCGGCCGTCGGAGCCGCGCAATTGCTCCAAAATAGTAATTACTTTTTTATGGCGGGGTTCGCATATGGTACGACCGGGTATGCCATCGAAGCTCTACCCACACCGGGCACGATTACCGGCACACAGGTCTTCAACTTAGAGGATAGTACCATATCATATCGAGCGTGGCGAATGACGAGCTTATACACGCCACCAGTCAGTAGCGGAGAATAACAAAATGTTTCGGAGCGATTTGTTAACCGTCATGGGGATGTCCATGGCTTTTTCGATCCCGGTCATGGCCACTGTTCAGCTTCAATCCGTGTCGCCTTCGCTCGCGGCGCCCCAAGTGATCGGTACGACGATTAATTGGACCGTTACGGCCACTGATACGAGTACGGGCCCATTAACATTTCAGTTTAATGTGGCGCCGCCAGGTGAAAGCCCGGCGATGGTTAAAGACTTCAATGTGGGTACTTATAATTCCGGCACTTGGACTGCGCAGACTTTTAGTTGGACGCCAACGGGGATTGAGGGCAGTTACCAAATTCAGGTGGTGGCCAAGGACTTCGGATCCGGGGAAACAGCCACTACGACTGTTGGATACCAGGTGAATCCGCTGGTGACCGGCAAGGCACCGGTGGTGGCGCCGACAGCTAATCCCCTGGTGGCTTTGTTCAGTGCGCCAGCATGTGCGAAGGGCAGCAAAATGCGTGTCGATTTCAAGGAAACCGGAAGAAAAACCGGCTCTCTCACATCTTGGATCCCTTGCCGCTCGTCCCATACGATGACCTTTGAAATTGCCGGAATGTACCCGAGTACGACATACAATATGTTTAGCCAGACCGAGACCGGTGGCAAAGTGGTGGACGGACCGACATTGCAATTCACAACCGGACCGCTTCCGGAAAGCCCTTTTCCTACTTTCACAGTGAATGTGCCACATGGTCCTGACACGGACGGCGAGGACCGGGTGATCCTGGAGGATCTTACCTGCTGCGGAATACCGGGGCAAGCGGTTCTTTACCCGGAGGTGGCCACAGACTTAGCCGGCAAGGTTATTTGGTATGTTTATTCGCCTTCGACTGAGGATCTTCTGGTACGCCCACTCTCCACAGGCGTTCGGATCATTGAGAGCGGCACTGCTTGGAATCCAGCATCCAACGAGTTACAACTGCTGCGTGAGATCGACTGGGCAGGCAACATCGTTAAGGAAACCAACACCGGTGCGATCCAGCAGGAGTTGCTGGCGCTGGGAGCTACGGACGCGCAGGCCTGCAACGCCATTGCCCGGCCGGCGCCAGTGGGTGCGGGTTGCCTGGACGATTTTGACCACGACTTTATCTATACTATGCCGAACGGTTACAACGCCGTGTTTGGGGACGTGGAAAAGATCTACCCCGCCGGTACTCAGGGAGACGATAGCGGTCTTCCTGTGGACATAATCGGAAACATGATCATTGTGCTCGATAGTAATTGGCAGGTGGTATGGTATTTTGACGCGTTTGAGCACGCCGCAGGGCCACCGCAATTGAATATCAACCGGGCTGCGGTGCTCGGGGAGACCTGCGTAGTGAACCAGGTAGGTTGCCCGCCGGCATTCTTGCTGGGTAGCGGGATCGCTCCGCACGCGAACGACTGGCTGCACGGCAACAGTCTGTACTATTGGCCGGCGCCGCAGGACGGCTCTTCGAAAGGCGATCTGATTTGGTCGTCGCGGAACCAGGACTGGGTGATGCGGATCGATTACCAGGATGGGACGGGCACGGGAAATATCGTGTGGATTATGGGTAACGAGGGTAACTTCACATTCAGCAACATCGATAACGACCCATGGCCATGGTTCTCGCACCAGCACGACGTCGGCATTGACGGCACCGCCGGGGATCTGACCGTGTTCGATAACGGCAATACGCGATATGATCAGGAAGGCGGCGATAGCCGGGGCATGGTTTTGCAGTTTGACCAATCCAGCATGCAGGTTACGCCAGTGTTAAGTGTGGATTTGGGGGTCTACGCGTCGGCACTGGGGAGCGCCCAGTTGCTGAGCAACGGCAATTACTTTTTTATGGCGGGATTCGCATACGGTACCACCGGATACGCTATCGAGATTTTGCCCACGCCGGGTACGCTCACCGGCACACAGGTGTTCAACATGCAAGGTCCGATATCCTACCGCGCGTGGCGCATGACGAATCTATACTCGCCGCCGGCTCCATAATGGAAGCGCCCCATGGCCGAGATGTCGACCTGCTGGAACCGCAGCCAGGCGGCCGGCCGGGCAACCGGTTGGTGGACGCCGTTGAGAGGCTGGCCGGGCGTCTCGAAAGGCTGACCTGGCAGCCCCTGTTAGGATGCGCCCTCCTGATTTGGCTCTCTTTGGCCGCCTCGGCCGCACGTCCATTCTGGTTCGATGAGTTAATCACTTACCATCTGGCGCGGCTGCCCGATTTCGCGACGCTTTGGTCGGCGTTGTCCAAGGGGGTGGATTTGCAGCCTCCCCTGTTCGATCTGGCCACGGCGGCTGCGCAGAAACTGTTCGGCGCCAATGAGGTCTCGACGCGGCTGCCCGCGCTGGCCGGCTACCTGCTGATGACGGTGTGCCTGTATCTGTTCGTGCGGCGGCGAACCAACGCCTTGTACGGAGCCATAGCGGCTTTGTTTCCAGCCGTCACTGAGGCCTTTCTCTATTCGTATGAGGCCCGCCCGTACGCGCTGATGCTGGGGTGCAGCGCGATGGCGTTGCTGTGTTGGCAGCAGGCGGCATACGCGTCCACGGGCGTCCATCGAAACCTCGGATTGGTGGGGCTGTGGTTGAGCCTGTCGCTGGCTATCTCGTTTCACTACTATTGCGTGCTCGTGTTCATTCCGATCGCGATAGGGGAAGTGGTTCGAATCGTTGAGCGGCGCCGGCTCGACATTCCGATGGCGCTGGCCGCCGCTCTGGCCGGCATGGTGGGAATAGTTTATCTTCCCTTGATCCGGGGCGCGATGGTGGCGCAATCCATTCATCCTTGGAATTCGGTAAGGCTGCGATTCTTGTTTGACGGGTTTCAGTCTGCGCTCTTCCCGGCGGCCGTGCCGATGGCCTTCTGCTTCGTCGCGCTCTGGTTTTTGGATGGGTTCCGTCCCTCGACGGCTCCTCCGGCGGCGGGAATCCGCCTCACCTTGGCCGAAACCGGCGCTTGTCTGGGGTTTGTTGCATTGCCCTTGTTTGGGTATTTAATTGGCCGCTTCGTCACTCACATGATGACGGAACGCTATGTGCTTCCACTAATTGTCGGGTTTGCCATATTGTTCGCCTGCACGCTTCATCAGGTGACATGCGGGCGGGCTTTCCCCGGGTTGGTTCTGGCGTTGATTCTGGTGGTAACCTTTGCGGCCAGACACATAGCGCGGGCTCGGGCGCCAAATCCGTATGCCGCGCAGCAATTGCCTAAAGTGTACGGGGACCTTCCATTAGTCGTGGGGAGTCCGCTCGATTTCCTGCCCGAGGTACATTACGCGAAGCCGGATGTGAGATCCCGCTTAGTCTATTTGTACAACGCCGAGTTAGCGGCGCATTATCTCGGACAAAATGCCACGGAGTTTACCGTCCTGCTTGGCGCGCCATTCTTCGATTGGCCGATCAGAAGTTACGCCGATTTCTTTCGCGAACACCATCGTTTCTTTCTGCTTTCCAATCCAGCCGCCAATTGGGTCCAGAAGAAACTGGAGGCCGATGGCGCCGGGATGGAATTAGTGGGCGATGGGCTCGGCGGCGCGCTTTACCTGGTAACCCTGCGATGAGCAAAAGGCCGGCCGCACTGCTGCTGCTTCTGACAGCGGTGGCGATGTTTTTCACCATCTGCTACCGGGTGCTTTTGACGCCTTCCTGGAACTTCAACGGCTCGCGGCTCATGCCCTCATTCGCCATCACCCGGGGGATCAATTACTATAAGTTGCCGCATGAAGGGCCGCTATATTGCAGCGTATACGGCCCGCTGATTTCGCTGGTCTATTTGCCGGCTACGCTGTTTCCGTCTCCCAACAGCGCGGTTCTCGCGGGAAGCGCTATTACCGCAATCCTCACTTTTTCGGCCGCGGCGTTCCTGATTTTTGCGCCTTTTCGCAACCGGCCCTGCCCATCCGATGTACTGGCCTTCCTCACCACCGGCTTCCTGATGTGCTATCTGGAACCGCTAAAGTACGCGTGCTTCAACATTCACGCCGATGGACCTGGCTTGGCCTGTGGCGGCGTTGCTTGCGGAGCCCTCTATTTCTTGCGGCAAAGCCGATTCGCGTTACCGGTCTCGGCATGTTTTGCCGTGCTCGCAATTTTCTGTAAGCAGATCTTTCTGCCGGCTCCACTGGCGCTGCTGGCGTGTGTGTGGGCGAGCGGCGGCCGGAGGCAGGCCACCCATTACTTGCTGTGGGTGGCGGCAGCGGGCGCCGTGGCCGGCGCCGGCGCAATAGCCGCGGCAGGCCCCGAGCGGCTCTATCATTGCCTTGTTTGGGTTCCCGGACATCAACTGTCGAATGATGCATCGGCCTTGGTTAGCATCATACAGGCCATGCGCAGCTTCCTTCGTTTATCGCTGCTGGTGGTGATGCCGTTAGTGGCCTTTGGCATCTATTTTCTTGCGGGCATGGCTCGCATTGGCCGCAGTGAGGTGTGCGCTCTGGCGGCCAAGCGATGCGCCCCGGCGCTGTTGGTAGGTATCGCGCTGTTACCCTCCGCGTTAGCTGGCCGGGCCAAGGCTGGGGGTGACATCAATAGTTTCAGCCTGCCCCTATTTTTTCTCGCCTGCGGGCTTGCGGTGATGCTGGCGGATATCGCCCTCGAAGCGGACCCGGTCTCCGCGCGTGTGGCTATCTCCGTATTGGTTGCCATTCTGGCGCCCATCGCCATCTCCGAATCCGCGCTGATTCCGAACCTGCCTGACGCAATCAGGGCGTTGCCGCAAGCCGGACAAAACCTTGCTTTTGAATATCTCGAGCGGCATCCGGGCGAAGCCTATTTCCCCTGGTTCCCGCTGGCGCATCTTTACGCGGAACACCGGTTCACACACTATGCTTTTGGAATCGCGGACCGGTTGATGGCGCAAGAGCCAGTGAGCATAGCGGACTTTCGCGCCTATGTTCCAGCGAATCCGGAGATCATCGCATTCTCGAGCGATGGCATGCCGGACGTTTTTGGTCACGACTTAATGAAATATCTACCGGAGTATCGCTGTAAAGTAAGCGATCCGGAACTGCCGGGCTGGCTGGTGTACGCGAAATGCGACCACTGATTCGCCTACTTCAAGATGCGGAACAGATTACTGTAATCGTCCGTCCACAGCCGCACGCTACCGCGATCGCGGAACTGCAATAGCCGCCGTCCGCAGCAGGGGTTTCTGAAAGTAATCTGGTGCGCCAGTCACCAGCATCCACGTGGACCCGAACACGTCGTTCGGCTCGTCCTCCGTATCCACCAGGCGGACATCCTTCTGCAGCGAGTCGGCGGCCAGTTTCACCACCGGCGTCAGATCCAGGTGTTTGTTCGAAACATGCACCGCCAGCACGCCGGCCAGCTTTCAAATGCCGGAAATACAAAACAAACGCCTCGCGCGTGAGCAGGTGAATCGGAATGGCGTCGCTCGAAAAAGCGTCCACCGCAATCACGTCGAAGTTCTCCGGCGGTTCGCGCTCCAGCGACAGGCGGGCGTCGCCCAGCGCCACATCCAGGCGAGCCTTGCGAGATCTTAAGGAAAGTGAACTGCGTCTTCGCAAGGCGCAGCACCAGCGGATTGATCTCGTAGAACCGGAAATAGTCGCCTGCACGGCCGTAAGCGGCCAGCGTGCCTGTGCCCAGCCCGATCACGCCCACGCGCACCGGCCCCGTCTCCTGGCTTTGCCGTATGGCGCGGCCCACGCCGGAGTTCGGCCCGTAGTACGTGGTGGGGCGGCCTGCGAACTTGGGATCCAGGTATTGCTCGCCGTGCGTGATGGTGCCGTGCGTCAATCTGCGGATCGGCTCGTCGCTATCGTCGGCCGTGGCATCGGTCACCTTCAGGCCGCCATAGAAGTTCCGCGCCATCACGCGCTCGCCGTCGCCGGCCTTGTGGATGATCGAATCCGAGATAACCTGCCAGAGCCACAGTGAGGGTTAAGCGCAGCCAGTGGCGCGGGCCGTCTCCACGAGCCTCCCAGACCGCTCTCCGGATCGCCTCGCAGGGCCGCCAGCACCACAAAGGCGCAGGCGCCCAATCCCAGCGGCAGCTCGTAGAATCCGTCGAAGACGCGCGGAGCGATCAGCGCCACAAAGACGCCGCCTAGCGCGCCGCCTAGGGCGATCATCACGTAGAAGGAGGTGAGCCGGCTAGGATGGGGCTTTAGGCGGGCCAATTCCCCATGGCAAACCATGCAACAGGTAAACAGGCCCACCGCGAAGAACGGGATCATGACTTTGATGGCATTGTTCTGAAAGTCCGGCGAAAGCGCATAGGCCATGCCGCCTACCGCCACCGCGAAAAAGCCGAGAAACACGCGGCGCCAGTACCACCGTACGCTCTCAAAGCACAGTATGAAGCTGAGTAAGTAGAGGCTGAGCGGTAGTATCCAGAGAAACGGAATCGCCGCCACATTCTGGCTTAGATGATTCGTGATGGCTAACAGCAAAATCGACGCGCAGGCCGGCAGTGCGATCCAGAAGAAGGTTCGTGGATGCCGCGGCGGGCTCAGGCGCCGGATTCACTGGCTCCGGGTCTTTCGCGCCGGGGCGGCCCGCTCGCAGCGCGGCGGCGGCGCATAGCACCACGAACACTACATACGCCCACGACCAACTAAGCGCCTGATTGTGCGTGCCCAGCCATGGCTCGAACAGCACCGGGTAACTGATTAACGCGAGCATGGAGCCGGCGTTCGACAACGCATAAAGCCTGTACGGAATCGCCTCCCTTGTATCGTCGGGCGTACCAGGCCTGCAGCAGAGGGCCGGTAGTCGAAAGCAGGAAATAAGGCAAGCCTACGTTGGCCGCCAGCAGCAGCAGGATGCGCAGGGTGGGGTCCGCAGTCCCCGTGGGCTTCCAGGAAGCTGGCGGCCAAAGGGGCAACACCGCCAGGCTGATCGCCAATAGCAGGATGTGCGCGAGCATCTGTGCGCGCGGCCGCAGCTTGCGGTACAGCCAGTGCGAATACAGGTAACCCAGCAGCAGCACCAGTTGAAAAAACAACAGGCAGGTGGTCCAGACCGCGGCCGAACCGCCAAACCAAGGCAGGATAATGCGGGCGATAACGGGTTGAACCTGGAACAACAGGAAAGCGCTAACCAGGATAGTCAGGGCGTATAGCAGCATGTGTTGTAGGGGTTATTTGTAAGCGGCGATGCCGGTGACTCGTTCTCCGATCACCAGCGCGTGAATATGGTCGGTTCCCTCATAGGTCTTCACCGTTTCGAGATTACACAAGTGCCGCATGATGGGATATTCGTCCGTGATGCCGTTTGCGCCGAGCAGGTCCCGGCTGAGGCGCGCGCAATCGAGCGCAATGGCCACATTATTCCGTTTCAGCATGGAGATGTGGGCAGGCTCAAGTTTGCCCGCCATCTTTCAGCCGGCCTACCTGCAACGCCAGCAATTGCGCCTTGGTGATCTCGGTAATCATCCAGGCCAGCTTTTCCTGCACAAGCTGATGCGAAGCGATGGGGCGGTCGTCGAACTGCTTGCGCAGGATGCTGTACTGGCGCGCCGTTTCGTAGCAATCCATGGCGGCGCCCAGCACGCCCCAGCCGATCCCGTAGCGCGCCTGCGAAAGGCAGCCGAGCGGCCCTTTCAGGCCTTTTGCGCCGGGCAGCATCGCGGAAGCCGGCACCCGGCAATCGGCCAGCGACAAGCTGGAAGTCACCGATGCGCGCATCGACCATTTGCCGTGAATATCGGAGGATGTGAAGCCCGGCGTGCCGCGCTCCACCAGAAATCCGCGTATGCCTTCGTCGGCGCGCGCCCATACGATGGCCACATCGGCCACCGAGCCGTTGGTGATCCATGTTTTTTCGCCGTTCAGAATCCAATCGCCGCCATCGCGCCGCGCGGTGGCGCGCATGCCGGCGGGGTTGGAGCCGAAGTCCGGCTCGGTCAGGCCGAAACAGCCGATGGCTTGGCCGCTTTGCAGCCGCGGCAGCCATTTCTCTTTCTGCTCGTCGGAGCCGTAAGGTATAGATCGGATACATCACCAGCGCGCCCTGTACACTGACGAAACTGCGCAAGCCGGAATCGCCGCGTTCCAGCTCCTGCATGATGAGCCCGTACTCCACGTTGCTCATGCCGGCGCAGCCATAGCCTTCCAGATTGGCGCCGAAGAAGCCCAGGCGGCCCATTTCCGGAATCAGATCGCTGGGGAAGCGCGCGTCGCGATTGCAGTCGCGAATGACCGGCAGCACGCGATCGTCCACGAATTGCCGCGCCGTCTGCCGCACCAGCAGCTCCTGCTCATTGAACAGAGAATCGATCAGGAGGTAATCCACTCCGCGAAAAGCCATATAATCAAGCCTATCAGACACTATCAAGCCAGGTTTTCATCCCGATTTCACTGGGACCTCGTTCCTAATCGCCTGACGTGCCTGCTGCGGGAAAAGCGCCGCGGCGGGTGCGGCCGTCCTGGATCTGACCGAATCGAACCCCACACAAGCGGGCTTCGTCGTATCCCCGCGAGATCGTGCAGGCTCTGGCGGATCCCCGCGCGCTGCTGTACGATCCGCAGCCTTGCGGACTACATGTCGGCGCGCGAAGCGGTGTGCCGCTACTATGCGCGATGCGGGGCACGACGTCGAGCCGGACCGCGTGCTGCTCACCGCCAGCACCAGCGAAGCATATGCCTACCTTTTCAGGTTGCTGGCCGATCCGGGCGATGAGGTGCTGGTGCCGCGGCCGTCGTACCCGTTGTTCGAGTTCCTGGCGGCCATGGAGTCGTTGCGCGTGGTTTCCTATCCGCTGGTCTACCACGGCGGATGGTCCATCGATTGCGATGCGCTGGCAGGCCGCCATCACGCCGCGAACGCGCGCCATCGTCGTGGTGAACCCGAATAACCCGACGGGATCGTTCCTGAAGAGCGGATGAGTGGGAGTTCCTGGTCGATCTGTGCGCCGCACGCGGCGTCGCCATTATTTCGGACGAGGTGTTCACCGACTATACTTTCGTCGAAGATCCGCGCCGCGTGCGCACGCGTCGTGAACACCACCGGCGCCCTGGCGTTTTCCATGAGCGGACTTTCAAAGATTGCGGGAATGCCGCAGATGAAGCTGGGGTGGATCGTGATCTCCGGCCCCGCGGCCGCCTGCGCCGAAGCAAAAGAAAAGCTGGAGTTGATCGCGGATACTTATCTTTCGGTCGGCTCGCCGGTGCAGCATGCCGCGGCGCGGCTGTTGGAACTCGGCAAGGGGATCCAGACGCAGATTATCGCGCGCGTGCGTGCCAATCTGGAATGGTTTCGAAACGCTATTGGCGCAAACTCGCCCGCGCGCATCCTGACGGTCGAGGGCGGATGGTATGCCACATTGCAAGTGCCCCGCACGCACCGCGAGGAGGAATGGGTGCTCGCGCTGCTGCAACAGGACGACGTACTGGTGCAACCCGGATTCTTTTACGATTTCGAAACGGAAGCGTTCCTGGTGCTCAGCCTGCTGACGGAGCCCAGTATATTCGCCGCAGGCTGCCGCGGGATACTCGCGCAGGCGGAAGCTTAGGGCGCTGGCGGGAGCGTCTGCCAGACTGTGCGGAAGCCCCGCGGTAGATTCAACGTGGCCCCCCGGACGAAAAATACCGCAACCTGCGGCAACACGGGCAACTGCAGCGTCTGTACCTCATGCCTGACTTCGTTGCCGCCGGTCCCCAGGCCCCGCACGTCGGTCTGGTCCCGAGCGACCAGCGTCTTTTCCACGCCGGGCGCGGATTCGATCTCCACCAGCCTCGCGTTAAAACGGTGGCGGACTCCCTGTAACTCCACCTCTGTGAATTCGAGGCCAACCACGAAATGCGGCGACGGATCCATATAGCGCTCCAGCCTCCGTATCCGGCCGCGCACAGGCGAGCCCCCCGCAATCACCACCGCGCCGTTCTCGCGTACGTTGCCGTCGACTACGCCCTCGATCAACGAGCCCACCGCCATGGCGGCCGTGATCCGGCTGCGCAGTTTGACCGCGATCCGCAACCCGGCGGGCAAGGGACGTAGCGTGTCATCGACGGCGGCGACCCCGAAGCGCGGCGTCTCCTCGACAGAATCCGGCGCGGCGAAGTCGATAGTGCTCTGCGCCTGGAACACGCGGCAGCCGGTGAATTCGATCCGGTTATGGTTGACTTCTCCGGAAAGCTTCCCCAGCAGGAAGTCCGCGGACCGGGGCAGCAGCACCACTAGATTGTTGCCGAGGTCGGTGGGCGCATAGTCGATGCGGGTCACCGCCTCGGTAATAGGCAAAGTCAGCGGAATATCGTAGGCATTCAGCTCCAGCCGCAACACATCCAACGTTTGCGAATCGGCCCAATACGAGCCGCGCAGGCCCACGCGGCCCGAGCCCTCCGGCAGGTTAATGACCTGGCCGGCCCACATCGCCGGAAGCCGGTAATCGTAGCGCGCCAGGCGGCGGCCCCCGATCTCCTCTTCCCCTTTGTACTTGTCGGATGCGCTTTCGTTCAACAGGATGTCTTTCAGGTACAATCCGAAGAGGCCGTTGCCGAGCACCCCGCTGCCCGCATAGCCGATAGGATGCCGCTCCGAGAACTTCCGGTCGCCGGGCGATGCGAATAGTTCCTTGTCGCCGTTGGTAAGCACCTCCAGACGAATGGTGTCGAGTGGCCGCATCCTGCTGTTAGTCGGTTGGAACTCGCGGCGTACGGTCTCGAGACAACTGATGTTGGGCAGGTTCTGCAATTCCTCCCGGATGTGGCGCTTGACGCGCGCGAGAAGCAGCACTTCTGCCGGCAGATCCTGCGCGATTGCCACCCCGGCGAAAAACAGGCCGGCGGCGAGCGCGGACGTCGCGCGCTGCATCGCGCGCTTAAGGGGTTGCACTTTCCTCAATGATACGCCATCAATAATGCGCCAGTTACGTGCCGTTCAAATCTGGTATAAGTATTCGGTGATGCATCGCCGTCAATTCGTGACCACAGCGGCTTCGGCCGGGCTGGCCGCCGCCCCCCTGGCTGCCGCGCAACAGAACGCCTTATTCGAGCTGCGCTATTACCACATGCGTAATGGCAGCCAGACACAACGCACCGCGGATTTCCTGAGCAAATGCCTTCTACCCGCCGCCGGACGTCTGGGCATCGGGCCGCTGGGATTTTTTGGCGCAGTGATCGCCGAAGGAAGCCCCTTTATCCTGGCGCTGATCAGCTATCCTTCCGCGGCGGCTTTCGCAGAGAGCAGAGCGCGCCTGGCGGCCGAGAAGGAGTTTCAGCGGGGCTTCGACGAGTACAATTCCATGACGGAACTGAGCTATATCCGCATGGAAAACTCCCTGCTGCGCGCGTTCGATTCAGTGCCGGCTATGGCCGTGCCGCCGGCCGGCAACCACCCGGCGCGCATTTTTGAGTTACGCACCTACGAATCGAACAACGCCAAGGCGGCCGAGCGTAAAATCCGGATGTTCAACGAAGGCGAGGCGGCCATCTTCGAGCGCCTGGGCATGGCGCCGGTGTTTTTCGGCGAGACCATCGTAGGCCGCAATTTGCCGAACCTGACTTACATGCTGTCGTTCGAGAGCATGGCCGCGCGCGACAAGCTGTGGGGCGCGTTTGGCGGCGATCCGGAATGGCGGAAGCTGCGCGCGCAGCCGGGATACGCGGATGCCGAGATCGTGTCGAACATCAGCAACGCCATTCTGCGGCCGCTGGATTTTTCGCCCATTCGATGAGCCGGAGAACCCCATGCGCCGCCGACATTTTCTGGGAGCCGCCGCCACCGCTCTGGCGTTGACGCCGCCCTCGCGAGCTGCGCTGCCGGCCAGGCTGAAGCTGGGGACACAGAACGATTCCTCGGATGAAGCCCTGCCGGTGCTGGCCGCGCTCGGCGTGAACCATATCTGCAGCACTCTGCCTTCTGCCCGGCTGGACGCCGCCTGGTCCGTGGAGGGTCTGACACGCTTGCGCGAACGTGTCGAGTCGTTCGGCATTCGCCTCGAGATGGTTCCGCTGCCGCTGAGCTCCAGCTATATCTCGAAATCCGAGAACCCCTACATCATGCTGGGCAAGAGTCCCGAGCGCGACCGCGAAATAGACGAGATTTGCCAGATGATCCGCAATTCTGCGCGCGCCGGCATTCCGGCCTTGAAATACAATCTGACGATCCTCGGCGTGGTGCGCACGGAACCTACACGCGGCCGCGGCGGCGCGCGCTATAGCACCTTCCTCTATGACCAGGCCGCGCAGGATCCGCCGCTGACCGAAGCCGGTCCGGTAAGCGACGACGAAGAGTGGGAGCGCATCACCTATTTTCTCCAGCGTGTAATTCCGGTGGCAGAAGAACACAAGATCCGGATGGCCTGCCATCCGCACGATCCCGGCATGCCGCGCGATCGGGGCTTTCGCGGCGTACATCGCGTGCTGGGCAGCGTAGACGGGCTGAAGCGGTTTATCGAGATCTCGCCCAGTCCGTACCATGGCCTGAACTTCTGCCAGGGAACCGTTTCCGAGATGCTGGCCACGCCGGGCGAGCAGATCTTCGATGTGATCCGGTATTTCGGCGGCCGCGGCAAGATCTTCAACGTGCACTTCCGCAATATCAAAGGCGGCTTTCTGAACTTCCAGGAAACCTTCCCGGACGATGGCGACGTGAACATGATTCGCGCATTGCGAGTCTACAAGGAAGTGGGTTACGACGGCATGCTGATGCCGGACCACGTGCCGCGCATCGATGGCGACGCGGGAGGGAAACAGGCGTTCGCCTACGCATACGGTTATATCCAGGCGCTGATTCAGATGATCGATATGGAAGCTTAGACGGAAATTGTGTTACAGCATTGGAATTTAAACACTGGTGCTTGACGTGCTACGCTTCCGGTAAGATGCGCCCGCGCTGTGTAATTTTGTCACTAATGGCATGCCTGGCGGCATTCGGCCAGGAAGCTACCTTTCGCGCCGATACGCGCCTGGTGGTGCTGAATGTGTCGGTTTTCGACCAGGAAGGAAAAGTCGTCAGAGATCTTCCAAAAAGTGCCTTCACCGTCTATGAAAACGGCGAGAAGCAGGCGGTCACTGTCTTCCGGCAGGAGGACGTGCCAATCTCGCTCGGCTTGATCATCGATAACAGCGCTAGTATGACGGACAAGCGCGACCGGGTGGCCTCCGCCGCGCTGGCCATGGTGAAGGCGTCTAATCCTCAGGATGAGGTATTTATCATCCACTTCAATGAACACGCGGTGCTCGCCAGGGAATTCACTAGCAACCTCAAAGATCTGGAAGATGCCTTGCGCGATATCGAGTCGAAGGGCGAGACAGCCATGCGCGATGCGTTGCTGCTGGGCATAGAGCATCTGCGGCATCATGGAAAACGCGACAAAAAAGTGCTGCTGGTAGTGACGGACGGGGAAGACAATAGCAGCGGGGAGACGCAGGCGCACCTGGTGGAGGTGGCGCAGCAAAACGACGTGATCATTTACGCCGTGGGCCTGTTGGGGGCCGAGGAGCCCGAAAGCGCCGCGCGAGCCAAGAAGCAATTGAACGAGCTGACCGCCCAGACCGGCGGACGCGCCTGGTTTCCGACCGACGTAGCCGAAATCGCCAACATCACGCCCGATATCGCGCATGAGATTCGCAACCAATATGTGTTGGCGTACGAGCCGTCGAATCTGGCGGCCGACGGCAGCTATCGCAAAATCCGGGTCGATGTGAACGCGCCGCAGGCGATGGTCCGCACGCGGTCCGGGTATTACGCTCCGCGCCAGTAGCGGCTTCCCTAAGCCGTCAATATTTGCCTAGAAAATCGGCGACACTTGGTTGTTGTGCTGCTTTCTCGGCGGCGCAGAGCCGGATTCCCTCCAGCACCTGTGCCAGATTACGCGGGGTACCGGGGAAGCGGTCCACCTTGGGTTCGAAAAACGCCGCTACTTCCGCGCGCGATTTCTCGTCGCAAAAGTCGCCGGCCACAAATGGCAGCGAGTCTCCGATGCCGAAGGTCGATCCCGCCGGTATCTTGCCGACGATCGCTTCATAGTTAGCCTTCACGAACTCGAATGGCAAGGCTTGGGTCTCCGGCGTGTCCCGGTGTCCGCGAAACAGTATTTGCGTCTCCCGCAGGTCAAATTCCGGTTTGAGCGTCAGCTCCATCGCGGAGCGTGCGATGCGCAGGTCGCTGAATGACCCCATCGCACTTAGGATCAGCCGACGTTGCTGCTGGTCCTGGGTGCCCGGCAAAGCCGCCAATAACCGTTTGAAAAACGCCTCGTCGCCGGTGCTCGCCGCCACGTTGAGCACCGATCCAATGATCTCCTCATCGACGGCGGTGCGGTCCACGAGCCATTTATCCGCCAACTGACGAGCCTCCGCCGCCAGTGAGCCATCCCCGCCCCACAAGGCCACCAGGGTCACGATCGAGGGGCGCAACAACCGCGTTTCAGCGTCCTCACCGGGTTTCGCTTTCCAGCCCAGTTCGCGCGCCCGCGCGCCGAACGCTTTGTCGACAAATCGTGCGTAGTTGGGCTGCAATTCCGCCGGCACCATATGATCGTGCACGCGCGAAACGATGCCGGCAGCCGACTCCAACACCTGCCGCACCGGATCGCTCGAAAATGCGAGCGCCAACGCCAGCGCATCACTGGCCGGTATCTCTCCCATGGCGGTGAGCGCTTCCACATCTCCCAGCGCCGCCACGCGCTCGGCCGGCGACAGGTGCGCGCCTCCGCCGGTGAGCAGTTTGCTCTGCAGATCGCCCTCATAATGCACGCGGTAGTAGCCCTTGCCGTCGGCATTGGCTTCGACCCATGCGGGACAGCTCGTCGACTCCGCGAGTTTCCAATCCGCGGATGCTTCCCTCAGAAGGGTGCACTCGCGATGGCTTGCGCCGCCATCGCCGTACCGCACGCACACGGGCGTTTGCCAGATCTGAGGCGTGGAACCGGCCGATCCCAGCGGCAGCGCGCGTTTCTGGCTGAGGTGCAGCGTCGCGGCGCCCCCGGCGTCGCAGCTCAGCCTGACGGACACCAGGGGCGCGCCCGCTTGATCGAGAAACGTGGAGAATGCTTTGCCAACTGCGGGATTTCCGGCGGACGCCAGTGAATCCAGAAAATCGCCGGCCGTCGCGTTCCGCCACGAGTACTGGCGAATGTACCGCTGCACTCCGCGCCGGAAGGCATCTTCGCCCATCCAACTCTCGAACATGCCGATGACGGCCTCGCCCTTGCTATAAGTGATGTCGTCGAACGCGTTGGCGATGTCGTCGTTACTTTCGATCGGCTGGCGGATGCGCCGCGCGGACATCAGGCCGTCGTTCTGCATGGCGCCCATGCGCGTGTTCTGTTCGTCGAGGGCTGTGTTCCATTCCGGCTTCCAACTGCCGGAGGATCTTCGAATCCATCCAGGAAGCGAACGCTTCGTTGAGCCAGATATCGTCCCACCAAGCGGTGGTCACCAGGTCGCCGAACCATTGGTGGGCCATCTCGTGCGTTACGATCGATGCGTATGTCCGTTGGCGGTCAATGCCGTCCTGCGCAGGGTCGCGCAGCATGATGGTCTCGACGTAGGTGATCAGCCCGGCGTTTTCCATCGCGCCGCCAAATAACGGAACCGCCAGGATATCCAGCTTTTCGTAAGGGTACGGTACGCCGAAATAGTTTTCGAGTTGCGCGAGCAGCGGCCCGGTGACTTCCGCCGCGTACTTGGCCTGCGCGGCTTTGCCTTTGGGCGTGATCATGCGCACGGGCGTATGGTTCTTGCCCGCCTTGCCTGCATCCACGATCTCGAAAGGCCCCACGCCTAAGGCCACCAGGTAACTGGGCAAGGGCTTGGTTTCGGCGAAGACTACTTTCTTGCGGTCGCCCGGCTCCGCGGTTTCCGATTGCACAGGAGTGTTGGAGACGGCCGTGTCGCTTTTGTTCACGTGCAGCGTGAGCTGCCATGGCGTTTTGAAGCTGGGCTCGTCGAAACAGGGAAAAGCCTGGCGGGCATCGATCGATTCGAACTGCGTGTAGGCATACCAGTCGCCGTCTTCCTTTAATTTGAAGAGTCCGTCGCTGCCCTGCTTGTTGAAGTCTGCCGTGATAATCGATGCGCAGTTGGGCCGGCCCGCACGGGAATGGCGGACTTGAACGCAAAGCCGATGAACTCCGTGCCGCTCGTTTGTGTCTTCGCCACCAGCGTGTGGCCGCCTGCCACCAGTTTGGCCGGATCGATGGTCAGATGGCGGCCATTCAGCCAGATGATATCGGTGGGCTTTTGAACATCCAGATCGATTTCGATGGTTCCGGTGAAATTATCTTGCTGCGGAATTACGGTGAGAGATGCGCGGTAGCGCACGGGCCGGACGTTGTCGCCCAGGCGCAGCGTGGGCGGCCCGGCGAAGGCGCACGAAGCCGCCAGTAAGAGAGCAAAGCAATATTTTGGC
The DNA here is from genome assembly GCA_963795925.1 of Bryobacterales bacterium. Taxonomy (GTDB): domain Bacteria; phylum Acidobacteriota; class Terriglobia; order Bryobacterales; family Bryobacteraceae; genus Bog-159. The sequence continues at coordinate 335,905 of CAWCJP010000005.1, forward strand.
ATGACGTAAACAGAATTGTCGCATGCTACACTCGGCTCTATTCAAGCAACCCAACTGCGCCGCGAACTGGGCCTGCGCGACCTGGTTTTGTTCAACATCGCCGCTGTCATCGGCATCCGCTGGCTGGCCGTGGCGGCTCACACGGGACCTGTCTCCATCACGCTTTGGCTGCTGGCCGCCGCTTTCTTCTTCGTGCCTTCCGCGCTGGCCGTGGCCAGCCTGTCCGCCCGGTTTCCCGATGAAGGCGGCATCTATGTGTGGACCAAGCAGGGCTTCGGCGACTGGCACGGCTTCCTGTGCGGCTGGTGTTATTGGCTCAGCAATCTCTTCTATTTGCCCAACCTGCTGCTGGCCGGAGTGGCTATGGCGGGTTATGCGCTGGGTCTTTCCGAAGTCAAGATTTACATCGTCTCCGCATCGTTGCTGATACTGTGGCTGGGCCTCGCAACCAATATCTTCGGACTTTCGATCGCCAAGTGGACCAACAATGCCGGCGCGCTGGCTACCTATACGTTCGGCGCGTTTGCTGGTGGTATTCGGACTCACCGCGTGGATGCGCTCCGGTTCGGCCACGCCCATGCATCTGGCGCCTCACTGGGACCTGGACAACGTCAACTTCTGGTCGCAGATCGCCTTCGCTTTCGGCGGGCTGGAGTTGGGCGCGGTTCTGGGCGGCGAGATCCGCAACCCCACGCGCAACTTGCCGCGCGCGGCCTGGATCTCGGGCGCCGCCATCGCGGCCTTTTATATTCTGGGAACGTTGTCGCTGATGGTGCTGATGCCGCCCGGCCGCATCAGCATCCTGACCGGGTTGGTGCAGGCATCGACCGAAGTGGGCGCGCGGCTGGGGTCGCCCTGGCTGGGCCACGCGATGATCCTGCTGATTCTGATAGGCGTGGCCGGCCAGGTCTGCGCGTGGATCGGCGGTTGCGCGCGGATTCCCTTCGTCATTGGCCTGGATCGCTACTTCCCGCCGGCCTTTGCGCGTCCGCATCCGCGATGGGGCACGCCGCATATCGCCATCCTGACGCAAGGCATCGCCTGCACGGTGTTTGTGGTGGTGCTGCAAGCCGGCGAGAGCCTGCGCGTGGGCTACCAGTTATTGGTGGATATGACCGTGATCGTATATTTCATTCCGTACGTTTATATGTTCGCGCGCGGCATGGAAGTATGGGCGCCCCGGCGGAGCGCAGGCCATAAATGGAGCGCTGGGATGGGGATGAGCGTTACCATCGTTTCGATCTGGTGTCATTGATTCCGCCCGGCGATGTGCGGTCGGTGTGGCTGTTTGAGTTTAAGTTGCTGGCGGGCTGCGCGGTGCTGATCCTGATGGCCCGGGTTATGTTTGCCGTTGCATTGCGGCGGCGGAAGTTAGCCGCGCAGGTATAATAGAGGCCAGTGAGTAAGTTCTTCGTTCAAAACTTCGGCTGCCGGGCCACCCAGGCCGATGGCGCCGCTCTCGAAACACTTCTTTCCGCCAAGGGTCTGGAAGCGGTGCCGGAGCGCTGCCAGGCGGATCTGGTAGTGCTGAATACCTGTACCGTCACCCAAGCTGCGGATGAAGACGTGCGCCAGACCGTGCGCCGCGTGCATCGCGAGAACCCCGCGGCCCGCATCCTGGTGACGGGTTGCTACGCGCAGCGCGCACCCGATGAACTGGCCGCCATGCCGGGCGTCGAATGGGTGGTGGGAAATTCCCACAAGACGCAGATCGCGGAATTGGTGACCGCCGCGCCGTATCATGGGAACATTTTTGTCGGCGATATTTTCGCGCAGCACGATTTTCTTTCCGCGCCGGTGGAAGACGCCGCCGGCGACCGCACCCGGCCCAACTTGAAGATCCAGGATGGCTGCAATAATCGCTGCTCGTTCTGCATCATTCCGTTCGTGCGGGGCCGCAGCCGGAGCGCGCCCGCCGACCAGGTCGATCGCACAGGTGCGCAGTCTGGCGCGCCGCTATCGCGAGGTGGTGCTGAGCGGCATCAATCTGGGCCGCTGGGGCCGCGAGCCGGGGAGCCGCATGCGCCTGGCGGATCTGATCCGCCGGCTGCTGGACGAAACCGGAATCGAACGGCTGCGGCTCAGTTCCGTCGAGCCGATGGATTTCTCCGACGATTTGTTGGCGCTGATGGCCGCTTCACCGCGCATCGCCAAGCACGTCCACGCGCCGCTGCAGTCCGGCTGCGACCGCATCCTGCGGCGCATGCATCGTAAGTACCGGCCGCGGCACTACGCGGACCGCATCCACAAGGCGCGCGCGCTGATGCCGGATTGCGCGGTGGGCGCCGATGTGATGGTGGGATTTCCCGGCGAGACGGCCGCCGATTTCGAGGAAAGCCGTCAGTTTATCGAGAGCCTGCCGTTTACTTACCTGCACGTTTTCACTTACTCCGAGCGTCCCGGAACGCCCGCCGCCGAAATGCCGGACCAGGTGCCCATGCCGGTGCGCAAGGAGCGCAATCGCGTGCTGCGTGAGCTGGCCGCGCGCAAGAACCTGGATTTCCGGCGCGGCCTGGTAGGCCGGAAGCTTTCGGTTGTGACGCTGAACGATCCGCAGTCCGCGCTGAGCGGCAACTATGTGAAGGTGCAGTTAGCGCGCGCCGCCGAACCCAACCGGTTGATCGATGTTGAGATCGGCGGCGTCACCGGGAACGGATTGTGCGAAGTGTCCGCCGGCCTCGCTTACCGCCCTCCGCCGCTGGAGCTGGTTCCCTCTCCAAGCAGCTCGTCCACCACGCGCTGAGTGCCGTACAACTTACGCAGCGCTTCCGTCATGCCTGCCGTATGCACGGCTACGGCGCGATTGGTGGTGCCGTCATACACGAAGTCTCCTACCAGCGACTCGATGTTGCCGTCGAAGATCAACCCGACAATCTCGGCGTTGCGGTTAATGACGGGCGATCCGGAGTTGCCGCCGATAATGTCGTTCGTAGTGACGAAATCGAGCGGCGTCGACAGGTCCAGCTTGTCGCGGCCCTCCTTATAGCGGGACGGCAGATAGAACGGCCCGTCGTAGTCGAAGCTGGCGGCGCGGTCATAAAGACCGAAGAAAGTAGTTTTGTAGGGCGCCTCGGTGCCGTTCATGGGATAGCCCTTCACTTGGCCGTATGAGAGCCGCAGTGTAAAGGTCGCATCGGGATAGGTGCCCTTGCCGTAAGCCGCAAAGCGCGCCTTGCCGAGCTGCTCGCCGGCTGCCTGCTCCACGCTCTGCACGTTGTCTTCGTTCCACTTGATCATTTCGCGCCGCATGGGATCGATCTTGCGATTCAGCACGATCATGGGGTCGTCGGAAGCGGCCACCGCAGCTTCCCCGCCCGCCACCAGTTTCTTGCGCAAATCCGGATCGGCCAGCTTGGTTCCATTGATCAATTCCTTCGCGGCTTCCTCGGGGGAGCGGCCGTTGAGCACCATCTTCAGGAACGGATCGTTCGGGCCAAGTTCGGCCAGGTCCTGTTTTAATGCGCCAGTCATGCGCGCGATCTCCATCGCCGGATAGACCGGGGCGGGCGAGAACAAGCGGTGCCGCAGCGATTCCAGTTGCGCCTCGTGATAGCCCGGCAGCCGTACACCGTCCGGCTTCTTGATTTCGGCCACATAATCCACGATGGTGGCGGCGGTGTTGCTCAGCCCGGAATCCGTGCTGTGGTAGAAATTTTCCTTGGCGTGCAAGCTTTCTTTTTTAACGGCTTCCGAAATGGCATCCCATGCGCCGCCGTAGGCCTTTTGCCATTCGGGGTTGGCCATCACTTTGGCCTTGAAATCCGCTTCATCTTTCTCTTTCGTGGTCATCACATTCTTGTCGAGCAGGCCCTTATAACGGCCCTCGAAGGCCTTTTGGCTGTTCTGTAGACCGAAAATCATGGATGCCGCCTGGCGCGCCTGCTCCTGGCCCTGCGCCGAATACGCTTGGAGTATCGCAATCCGGTTCTTGAGCAGCTTGAGGACGGTGGGCTCGAAGAAATCGCGCTCGAATTCGAGCTGCGCCATGGTGTCCAACCGCTGCGTGCTGCCGGGGTGGCCGGGAACAAACACCAGTTCATCGCCTCCCGCGCCCTTGGGATTCCATTTCAGATAATCCCGGCTGTCAATCGGCTTGCCGTTGTCATAGACGCGAAACAGAGCCATATCCAGGTCATACCGCGGATAGGTAAAGTTGTCGGGATCCCCGCCGAAGAAGGCCGCCTGGTCTTCCGGCGCAAAAACGATACGGACGTCGGTGTATTTCTTATAACGGTACAACCAGTATTCCCCGCCCTGGTAGAGGGTCACCACGTCGGAGCGCAGGCCGGTCTTCTGCAGGCTCTCCCGCTCGATGTCGGCGATTACCGCTTTGCGCTTGGTGAACTCTTCTTCCGGAGTTTTGGCGCCCTTCAACGAGGCCACTACGGTGGCGGTCACGTTGTCCATCGACATCAGAACGTTTACTTCCAGGTCCGGCGACTTCATTTCCTCTTCCGGAGTGGCCGCGTAGAAACCGTTCTTCACGTAGTCGTGCTCGGCGGTGGAGTTTTTTTGCAGTTGGCCGCGGGCCACGTGGTGGTTGGTGAGTAGCAGGCCGTGCGGACTGACGAACGATCCGGAGCCGCCGTCATTCAATCGAACGCAGGAAAGACGCACATGGTCCAGCCACTGCTGCGTGGGGGTGAAGTGATACCTTTCCTGCAACTGCTTAACGGGCGGGTTGTCGAACGTCCACATGCCTTCATCGGCAAACAATGGGACGCAGCTTAAGAACATGCCGCAAGACGCAAGAATTGCGACGGGGCGGCGAAGTTTGGGTGTATGCATTTTCGCGAAACTCCAGTTTTGGGTCGAACCTTTATTATATGACGGCCAAACGCACGTTCCGTGAGCACCGCGAATGGCGTTATGCTGGTCTGGCTTTCAAAATCATGCACAATCGCAGAAGTTTTATAGGAATCGCTGCCGGCGTGGCAGTCGCGGCGCTTCCCAAGGCTTCGCCGGCCGCAGCCGCCAAACCCGCTCTCCGGCTCGGACTCATCGTGTCCGCCGGAAGCGACCCCGAGGCCGCCATCCGCAAAGTCCACGAGTTCGGCTTCCCCACCTGCCAGGTGGGCGTGAGTGCGTTCGATCCGGAGATGCCCGCCAGACTGCGCGCGGCTCTCGACCGCTACCAGATCGAAGCCACCTCGCTCGTCGCGGGTGGGCCCGGCCCGGAAGTCTACGACTTCTATAAAGGCCCGCTCACCATCGGCTTCGTGCCGCGCGAATTCCGCGCCGCGCGCATTGCCCGGATCCAGAAGACCTCCGATTTCGCCAAGCAATGCGGCGTCCCCGCGGTGCAGACTCACTGCGGATTCATCCCCGAAAATCCCAACGATCCGCTCTATCGGGAAGCCGTAGACGCGCTTGCCGCCGTCGCCGCATACTGCAAGCGGAACGGCCAGAACTTCCGCTGCGAAACAGGCCAGGAGACTCCTATCACGCTGTTCCGCGCGATCAAAGACACCGGCATGGATAACATCGGCGTGAACTTCGACGCCGCCAATCTGATCCTATACGGCAAGGCCAATCCGGTGGACGCGCTCGACATACTGGGTCCGCTGGTAAAGGGAGTCCACGCCAAGGATGGGCTGTATCCCACGGATACGCGCGAGTTAGGGCGTGAGGTGCCCATCGGTCAGGGCAAGGTCAACTTTCCGGCATTTATCAGGCGCCTGAAGGGAGTGGGATATCACGGCCCGCTGACTATCGAGCGCGAGATTTCCGGCGCCAAACAGGCGGAAGATATCCGCGCATCCAAGGCTTACCTGGAGAAACTGATCGGTTAGGGAGGAAAGACGATGATGATTTTTAAGACCGCCGCATTCCTGCTGATGCCGCTAGCTGCGTATTCGCAGGTCACGCTGACGGGGGCAATTCAGTTCTCGACAAATTCCAGCGGAGCGTTTTCGGGCAATCAATCGTGGAATACATATGGAGGCGACCCTTGCTGGGACTTGTGGTTAGCACTGAATCCCGATGCAAGTTCACCGCTGAATGGTCCATCAGATGCGCAGGCCGGCATCAGCATTCCGCTGTCGGCGGGCAATAGCTATCGGTTCTACATGTTTGGCGCGCCCGACCTTAGCATCAGCCGGAACGGCTTGAATCTGTTTTTCGATGGCGACAACTCGGCTCCGGGCATCTCTGTATTCGGCGAGACTAACAGGACCGAGTTTTCACCGAATAGCAGCAGCGGGACGCGCACTCTTGCTGGTGGGACGGTGGCGGGATCGGGTACAGGCTTCTACGGGGCGGGCGGCGTGGTGGTGGTCTTGAACGGCTACAATTGGAACGCGCCTGCTAACCCACCTGGGGACGTGGCCCAAGCCTTCGCTTTCTCCCCTGCTTCCGGAAATGTCCCAGATTTTTTCGGATTGTTCACCCTAAAGGTTTGGCCGGCGGCGACTCTGAGCCTCAGCCAGACCGGGGGGCCGCCGGAAACCAGACTCGTCGTTACAGGGAGCGGCTTTGCCCCTACGGAAACGGTAACCATCTATGCGAATGGCATCGGCAGTTTCCGATTCATGACCACGACCGACGCCAGCGGTAATTTCACAGTCAACGCTCAAGTACCGCAAGTACCGTACGGTCCCATAAGCCTTTACGCGGTCGGACAAACCAGCGGCAAACTCGGGGCTGCGTCGTTCTTTGTCACGGCCGCCATGGTCATGACTCCCGGCAGTGGTGTGCCGGGCAATGCGATCACGGCGTACGGCTTTGGCTTCGGCGCAGGGGAGACAGTCAATGTCTATTGGGCCGAACCCCGGCAGTTGCTGGGTACAACGACCGCAAACACGCAAGGGACCGTCGGCTTAGAAATCACAATCCCGGCGAACGCCCCCACTGGGGCGAATAAAGTGATCGGGGTTGGACAAACCACGTCGGCCAAAGGTTCCGGCGGAGTCGTGGTGAAGTAGGAAGGATTATCATGAGCGAACAAGCCAAGCCTGACCGCCGCGCATTCCTGGGAGCCGCAAGCGCAGCGGCCAGCTTTATGATCTTAGACCCGCGGCTGGTGCGGGGTTCACAAGCCAACTCCGCGGTGCGCGTCGGCCTGCTGGGCTGCGGCGGCCGGGGCACTACTGACGCCACCAGCATCGCCTTGAATGGACCCGCGCGCATGGTTGCGTTGGCCGATCTGTTCGAGGACCGCCTCTCGACCGCCAGGAAACACTTTGACGACATAGCCAATCAGCAACACCACGCCGGCGTGGCCGCGTCCCAGATCTTTCAGGGACCGCACGCCGCCGACGAGATCATGCATTCCGCCCAAGTGGATGCCGTGGTGATCGGCACGCCTCCGTATTTTCATCCCCAGCATCTGGCGATGGCGGTCGCCGCCGGCAAGCACGTCTATTGTGAGAAGCCCGTGGGCGTGGACGTGCCCGGCGCCCTGCGCGCCATTGAAACCGGCAAGAAAGCCGAGGGCCGCCTCAGTCTGGATGTCGGGTTTCAAATCCGCAACGCACCCCCGTTTGTGGAGTTAGTGCGCCGCATCCATGCGGGCGCGCTGGGCGAGATCTCCTGCGGCGAAGCCCATTATTTTTGTCCCTTCCTACCTATGCCCGAATACCCAAAAGCGTCGCCAACCGAGCTCCGGCTGCGCCATTGGCTGCACGACCGCGTGCTTTCCGGCGATGTGATTGTGGAGCAGAACATTCACGCCGTCGATATCTGCAACTGGGTGCTGCAGTCGCATCCGCTGAAAGCCATCGGCACGGGCGGACGCAAGGGACGAACCGAATCGCCGGGCGATGCCTGGTCGCACTTCGACGCGATCTTCTACTATCCCAATGACGTGCACGTTCAGTTTCAGCTCATGCCAGTTCGGCAAGGGCGGCTTCGACGTGAGCGAGCGCTTCTTCGGCACGCGCGGCAATTCGCAATCGCCCTACTCCGGCCCCCTCCAGATTGCCGGTGACGACGCGTGGGTCTGGAGCGGCAGCGAGAAACCCAAAACGGGCGACTTCTCGCTGACCGGCAATTTCTCCGACAATCTCGCGCAGGCCGATTCCGAGAAGCATGCCGCCTTTATCCGCAGCATCGTGGGCGCTCAGTTTCATAACCAGGCAGCCCTCGGCGCCGAGTCTGCGTTGTCGGCCATGCTGGGGCGCACCGCCGCTTACACGGGGCGGGAAATTACCTGGGACGAGTTACTCCGCTCCAAAGAAGTGTGGGACTCCGGTATCGACATAGAGAAGCTTTACGTAGAGGGATACGGGTCCCCCGTATGCACTACGCGTATGTCGTGATCGTTGAATACGGATCCGCTGCCCGGGGCGCGCACTTTAGGCATGTGGCAACTGACACAGTTTTTATCCGCCACCGGACAGGATTTTTGCGTTACTGCCGCTACCGTAGCCGCCGCCGGCGCGCCCTTCAGGCTGTGGCACGCGAGACAGGCTTTATCGTAACTGGCCTCCTCCCGTACCAGGTCATGGTGCGGTTCGTGGCAAGCCGTGCATCGGATGCGCTTGTCGTCCCCCAAGAAACACTTGCTGTTCGCCAGGCGGTAGGGCTGGAACCGCACGTTCTTCTCGCCAAAGATCCGCTGCCCCACCACCGTGGCCCACGTGCGATGGCACTGTCCGCAGAATTCCGACATCTCTTCCGCCGCCATATCTCCGAGCTTCTTCGGAACGGGCGCCGGCTGGCCCCCGGACAGCGCTTGCATGTGCGCCGTCGCGCCCACGTGACAGTGATCGCAGTCGAGGCCCGGTTTCAGCGAATTGAGCGTGAGCTTTCCCTGGGTAACGCCGCCCGTGCCGTGACATTCGAAACAGGCCGTGATCTCTTGTTCCGATACCAGCCGCCCCATGGCTTCCACCAGATTGTGAGGCCGTAGCCGCTCGCTTCCCATGGTCACAGCCAACCCAGCCACGCTCTCGTAGTAACTCACCATGCTCTCGTAGAAGCGGTCCTGATATTCGAAAACGAAAGTCTGGTTGCGAACTCCGAACGCATACTTGATCGGCAGGCTCAGTGAGCCGGAGCTATCCTTTACCGTGTAAGTGCTGACGTCGCCCTTGCGCTCGATCTCATAGGCATATCCGTTGGCTTCCGCTGTCAGCTTGGGGTGATCTTTCAGCAGTTGCTGGTTCGGAGGCAGTTCCATCCCGATCCCCATCGGGGCACGTGGAAACGAGGATGCCTCTTCGCGATGGCACGTGGCGCAGGTCGTCTTACGCGCATGCGAATCGGCTCCCTGCGCTGCGCCGGCCCACGCGAGGCATATCGCCGCCGCGGCCAGACTTTGCAACACCGTCTTAGTCGCTGCCATGTTGTCCCGTCGCCATCTCCAGCGCCGTCCGCCGTTCCCGGCGCGCATCGTCGTTGCGTCCCGCCCGCGAGTACGCGCCCGCCAGAGCCATGTGATACTCGAGCGCTCCGGAATCGAGCCGCACCGCGGTCTCGAGGAGATCAATCGCCGGCTCCACGGCGCCCGTTCGGATGAGGGCCTCGCCATAGGCGTACTCGGTCAGAGCATCCGGCTTCGCTGCCCTGCTCCTTTCTTGGCCTGTGCAAGGGCCCCGGACGTATCCCCCGCGTTCAGCAACATTAACGCCAGCATGGCATGTGCGTCGGCGTTCGCCGGATCGATCTGCAGTTCGCGCTGGAATTCCGCTTTGGCTTCTTCCGGGCGGAGCGCGCCCAGATAGGTCCCGTACAGGTAGTGGGCCCCCTGCGTTTCCGGATAGCTCGCGAGAAGCGCGCGGAATCCATCTTCGGCGTTGCCCTGCTGTCCCAACATCCAGGCGCAAGCCGCCTTCCCCGCCTTGGCCACCAGATCCTGCCGTTCCGCCGGTACGCCCTTTGGAAGCAAAGCCTGATGCAGCGCGTTCAAGCCGATCCCTGTCAACAGCATCTGTTCCTTGTCGCAGCCTTGCGCAAACCGTTCCAATTCCCGCCGGCCACGGTCGAAAAGTCCCGCTCGGGTCAACAGCAGCCCGTAATGGAACCGGACCGCTGCATCCACTTCGGGCGGCAGTTCGTTTCCCTGCACCGACCCTTGTCTCAGATGATCCAGCGAGCGGTCGAATTTGCCGGTTTCAAACTCGCACAAACCCAACAGCGCCCACGCCAAGCCCCGCTTCCCGTCCAGCCTGACGAACTGGTCGAAGGCCTCCTCGCACTCGCCGTAGCGGTACGCGGAATAAGAAAGAGTGCCCAGGAACCACCAGCCTTCCGGCCACGATGCATTCGCTTCGAGAGCCTGCCGATACAAGGCGATCGCTTCTTCAACATGGTTGCCGCGGCGTGCGGCAGCCGCCTCGCGCGCCAGTTCTTCGAAAGTGGCCGCCTTAGCCCCGCCGATCGCTATAATCCATGCCGCAAGGGCCATGCCGCGCATGGCCAAGCCGCGCATAAATGTTACGTGAATTCCCGCGATCGTCATCTCACATCGTCATCTTACAGCGTCGCGCCGCCTTGCGGCACATGCGCAGCCCGCTCCTGCTTCTCCTGATCCTCCACACAATATTGCGCCCAGGGAATCGCTTCCAGGCGGGCCGCTTCGATCTGGCGTCCGCAGCCGAGGCACTCGCCGTAAGTGCCGTCTTCGATGCGCTGCAAGGCATCCTGCACTTGTACCAGCGTCTGCGACGCCAGAGCTTGCTCCTCGATTGATTCCGATGTGCCTTGGGAGGTGGTGGCGTCGTCAATGGGATCGCCAACTTCCATCTCGCCCGCGTCGCGCACTTCCCCCCCGAGACGCGCGATCTCCGATTCCAGTTCGGCTTGCTTTTCGAGCAGCCGGTGTTTGAAGTGTTCGATATCCATGCAATTTGAGTATACACGCGGAAACCCGCGGGCCTGTTCTGCCGGCCGGGCGTCCAGGGAGCGCCGGCATCCTCCAGCGCCTTCTCGATCGCTTTCAGATCCACCTCCAGCAGCGCGCGCAGCTTGGCCTGCTCGGCGGCGAATTCCTGGCTGGCGATGGCATACGCTTCGACGTCCGTGCCAGGCGGGCGTTGCAACGATGCCTCTTCGTTGCCGACGATCGTTCCGACGCGCGCCGCGATCGGCTCGGGCACGTTTTCGTTGTGCCTTGCCAGCGTGACGTCGCCGCGTAGGGCGCGCAGTATTTCATTATTCTTTTTCTCCAAACCGCCTCGTTGATCTTCCCGATGCGCGACTTCAAGTCGTTAGCGGTGTCCAAAGCGCCCGAAACCGCGCGCTGCAACCGGGCCACCTTTTGCTGGAATTCGAGCAGCTCCTTCCGGCCGGCCTCATCCGTGCCTTCGGCTTCCACCGTAGACTCGCGCGGAGAAAGCATCGCCGTAAACACCCCATCCACGCGCTTAGCCACACACAATGTATAGTGTCCCGGCTGGACCAACGGGCCTTTAGGCTCTTCAAAAAACAGATCGTCATCCGGCTCGGCGGGACGCGGAGGAGGCAGCTCCGCGGCGGGCTCCTGAAGGTCCCTGCTCCAGCGTTTCCGGTTTCAGATCGCGCAGCGGCGTGTAATCGTCGAGCACATAGATGCCGCGGCCGAATGTGCCCACCACCAGATCGTTCATGCGCTTCTGGATGGCCAGATCGCGCACCGCAATGGTGGGCATGCCGGCCTTCAGGCGAATCCACTTCTGGCCTCCGTCGATGGTGAAGTACAAGCCGAACTCGGTGCCGGCGAACAGCAACTTGGGCAGGCCGGACTTGATTTTGTTCCAGGTGGCGCCGGCGTCGGTCGATTTGTAGATGGCGCTTTCCGGGCCCCATCGATCAGCGTCCACACGTGGCGGCGCCGTTGATACGCGGCTGCCAGCAGGATATCGGAATTGCGCGGGTCCATCGCCACATCGGTCACGCCGGTGTTCTCGCTGATGGTCAGCACGGCTTTCCAGTTCTTGCCGCCGTCGGTGGTTTTGTACAGGCCCCGGTCGCCACCCGGTCCCCACAACGGCCCTTGCGCGGCCACGTAGATGGTATTGGAAAGCCCGGGGAAACGCCCGGGCCTTTCACTCGAAGCAGAAAGGGGGATCAAATCTACGATCCTGATATTAGTGGAGTTTCTTCGGAAAGGGTCGGAGGACGCAACCCCGTCCACCGCTGACTACGGCTGACCAGCGGGCTTGTCGCCTTCCGGGGGCCTCATAGCGGGTTCCTCGGCGCCGCGGTGGCAAGTGTAGCAGCTTACATGCATCTTGCCATCCGGAAAGTGGCCGTTGATCTCGTGCGTCATTTCGATCATTTTGCGCGCGATCAGCTTGTTTGGCTTATCGTCGGCGGCGAAGTCGCCCTGCACATGGCAGAAATCGCAACGCACACCCAGCGAGACCCGGAACGCCTGCATGGTCTGCATCAGATGCTCGGGCGGCAGGATCTTCAAGTTTTTGGGTGCGGGCATGTCGCGGTGCTCGCCGGGCGGCGGACCCTCTGGCCGATCCTGCCCGAAGGCGGCCAGCGAAAGAAACAGGAACAGCATCGTCAGTCTCATAGGTGACATTATGACATGAGACACATGACATGAGGCAAGCCGCGCCGCGGAAACTACACGGCCGCCGCCAATACCTCGGCGGGGTCGGGTTTGCCGCGCCTGGCGTAGCGGATCGCGCCATCCGGCCCTATCAGATAGACAGTGCGTTTCACAAAGAGGCCGTTTGCGTGATACCGCGCCGCAATTTTCTGCCCGGCGTCAACCAACAGGGGAAAAGGAAAGTGGAATTTCTCCTGGAACTTAAGGTGACTGCCGGCGCTCGCCGGATTGACGCCGAATACCAGCACGTTTCGCTGGCGAGCCTGTTCCCATTGGTCGCGGAACTCGCACAACTGCTTCCGGCAAACCGGTGTGTCGTCGCCCGGATAGAATATCAGCACGACGTTGTGGCCGGTCAATTCGGATAGACTGACGGTCTTTCCATCCTGCGTGGCGAGCGTGAAGTCCGGGGCCGGCGAGGCGGCGGGGAGCGGGTCAGAGAACAGCCAATCGAGCATGTGTGCGGCTTAGAATCCTTCCCAAACGTAAGCGAAGAACTTGCGGACGGTCGAGAACCCCACGTCCTCATACAGCTTGATCGCTTCCCTGTTTGAGGCGGTAACAGTCAAACTTGTTTTGACGCAGCCCCCCACGCGCAGCAAGCTGAGCGACTGGCGGAGCAGTTCGTAGCCCACGCCGGCGCCGCGCACCGAAGGCGCTACGCAGATCTGCGTAATATGGCCGCAGCGGGGCATCACCAGGCTGGCCAGGCAGATGCCGCAGATGCGTCCGGTGAGCCGGTCGAACGCGGCCACCGAGGCAGGTTTGTAAAACGTGCCGCAGCCAGGATACTGCACGATGTTGAACAGGAAGCGCCGCGCGCCGGCCACCGTGCGGTACTGATCGTTAATGTGGCTGTCCACATGGCCGTGGTAAGCGGCGGCGATCAAGTGGGCGGCCGGCTCCTGGTGGTGTTCGGACCACTTGTCGAAGTAGACGCGGTTGGCCCCGGGCACCCGCCGGCCAAACGCCGGAGCGACGCCCTCCAAATCGAGCATCATGAAGTTGCGTTCGAAGGTGCTCAGACACCGGTGCATGGGCATGGACCGCCAACCTTCGGATTGCGTCATCATCAGTTGGGATTCGATGCGCGTGATTTGCGGCGCGTGAGTGAGACTTGCCAGCACGGACTGCAGCAGCCGGTCTTCGTTCTCGACGCTGCCGAAGGCTTGCCGCACGAAGAGATCGCCGATCAGCCCCTTGTGCTCCTCCAGCACGTAGTAGGCATAGCCAGCGGTTTCGCCGTCCTGCACCAGGGCGGCGCCGTTCAGCGCCCGCATGTCCACGAAGCGGCGGACCAGGTCGGCCGATTTGCCGAAGTCCCAATCCAGGAGGCGGCGCCAGGCGCTTACTTCCTCGTCGAGTAAAGGATTGAGATCGTCGGAGCGAAGTTGCCGCAGATCCACGAGGCTCGGGCTGTGCGCTCCGGCGGTGGGTTCGAGGCGCGCGGCCATTTCGTGTATTGTAACACCGGCTCGGGCGGTTGACGGCACCGGCTGCACGCCCTATACTCGAAAGCCAATAGAGCCAAACCATATGCAGGATTTTCCTACGACACCCATATCTTTAAGGAAGGGGCTACCTTTGTCGCCTACGTCCCCTCGCTAGACCTGTCAAGCTGTGGCGCGACCGACGAGGAAGCCCGCCGGAACATCCGCGACGCCGTGCGCGGCTTTCTTGCCGCGAGCGCAGACCTTGGCACGCTCGATGAGATCCTGAAGGAAGCGGGTTACGAACCAGAAGGGACGGTTGGCGCGCCCCGGAATTCATCTCGGTGGATCGCCTCACGATGAGCTTGAAATAACGGCATGGCCGCCATCCGCCGGCTCCACTACCAAAACCTCATTCGCGTGTTCGAGCAAGACGGGTTCCTTTACGACCGCCAGGAAGGCGACCATCAGTCTTCGATATAAGAGAGACCCGCACTGGAAAGTGGAAAACCGGCTGTCGCACAGATGCGGGGCACCCCCAAGGTTTGTCGCGCGTAAATCGTTTACTTCCACTGCAACAACTGGTGTGCCTGTTCGCCCAGAGCGAACGCAATCTTGTCTCGCGCCACCGAGATTCGGAACGTGCCCGGCGCCAGCCCCCTTGGCGTCATCCGCCCGTGGAAATGCTGCAGTCCGGTCACCGGACCCACGGGCCGCTTGTTCACCGGGTCCACGGCGCGGGTGAAGATGCACTCGAACCCGTCATGTACCTCGGTGAAGTAAATGCGTCCGCCGCCGGGAGACCAGCGGGGATAATCGCCTTCTCCCAGGTCCACCCAGTCACCGAACGGAACGTCCTGCAGTCCGCGAAACGGCGCGGCCCACATGTGCGGCGGCCGGACGCCCTCCTCGGACGTGAAGACCGCCCAGCGCCCGTCATCCGAGAAGCTGGCCAGGTACAAGTTCGCGCTGGGATGCGAGTAGATCGGCTTATGCTCGGAAGTTCTCGTATCCCAGGCCACAATCGTGCGGTGTCCCTCTATGCTTGTCCTGAGTAACCATTGGCCGCCAAGCGAGAGATCCCACACCACCCCGCCGCCCTGCATCGAACCCCAAGAGTCGCCGGTTTTCAGATTAAGAACTCTTGAAATCTGAGGAGCCGTGCCGGCACTCCGGGCGCTCGTTTCGAGCACAAAGAGACCGTCGGAACTGAGGATGTACGCTCCCGGAAACTCTCTACCCTTTCCGGTCCGGTAATCCCGCAGGAAACTCGCCGCGCCTCCCGTCCCAAGCAGGAAGGCGCCGCCATCCGGGGTGAATTGCACACCACACCCTCCGTGCGCCCGTCCCCTCAGGGAGGCGAGCGGTCCGCGTACGGCTCCGCTGTCCGCGTCAATCGGCAGCGCCCAGGCGCTTGACTGATTGTCCACTCCATCGGCCAGGATCATATCCGCGCCGGACGCGGCGCAACCGGAAATCGGCAACTGTTTATGGGACTGCGCACTGGAGTACCGGCTGGCGCCGAGGGCCGGCTTGAGCAGGAATTCACCCAGCGCCGCAGCGTTTTCCTTACCGCCCGTGTAGGAGTAAAGGAACCGCTCTCCCGCCACTGCGCAAGCGCGCGCGTACAAAGACACTGCTTCGCTGAAGTCGGGCACGAGCGCGGCGGGTCCGCCATCCAGCGGGGCGTTCCACAGCCGGGGCGTAGCGCCCTCGTCGAGCGACAGGAAGAGCAAGTTCCGGCTGTCGGCGCTCCAGGCGAATCCCTGGAACGACGATGCGTTCCTGGCCAGCCGCAAGGGCTCGCCTCCCTGTGCCGGCATGATATATAGCATGCGCGTATTGAAAGCCTGGACGTCCCCGCCACTCTCGGCCGTGTTCAGATACGCGATCCATTTGCCATCCGGCGAAAAGCGCGGGCTCCGGCCACCCTCCACCAGCAGACGCGTTAGAGCGCCGGAGGCCGGCTGTAAATAGATCCCGGCTGGTGCACGCGCGGAGTGAAAGGCAAGCCATCGGCCGCCGGGAGATAGCGAAGGCTCGTCGTTCGCGGCATCGCCCGCGGTAACGCGTTTGGCAGTGCCGCCCGGCATCGTTTTGAGCCAGATATCCGGATGCGTCCCATCTTTTGCGGGCGCGGCGAACGCCAGCCACTTGCCGTCACTCGAAAGCGCCGGCTGCATGGCGTTCGGAACGCCCGCGTCAAATGGTATGAGCTGGTGAGACGGAACGCGCAACACCCGCCACCCCAAAATACCAGCCGCGGATATGACCAAGCCCGCCGCCACTGCGCTCCAAAACTTCGTGCGCGGTTTTCGCGCGCGCACCCGCTGCCCTTCCAGATAGCGCGCCAGGTCGGCATCCATCTCCATGGCGGACTGGTAGCGAGCCTTGGCATCCTTGCTCAGCGCCTTCGAAACAATAGCGTCGAGCGGCGCATCCAGCCGGGACGGCTCCGGCTGCGCGCCGGCGATGAATTTGGCCACACCGGCCGGCGATGGGTCGGCGATCCGGTAAGGCAAGCGGCCAGTCAACAAACGATAGAGCAGCACGCCAGCCGAGTAGAGATCGGAAGGTGCGGCCACGGGCTCGCCGCGCGCCTGCTCCGGGCTGGCGTATTCCGGTGTGAAGGCGAAGACGCCGGTCTTGGTGAGCGCGGCTTCGGCGGTGGCGTCCACCAGGCGCGCGGTGCCGAAATCCAGCAGCTTCACATTGCCCGAGTCGTCCACCAGGATATTGGACGGCTTCACGTCGCGATGGATCACCTGGCGGCCGTGCACGTAAGCCAGCGCGTCCAGAACCTGGCGTATCAGGGCGATGCGGCCGCGTGTATCGAGCTGGTGGGCATCGCAGAATAGGTCGATGGTCAGGCCGCCGACGAACTCCATCACCAGGTAAGGGAGGCCGGTCTCCGTGACGCCGCCATCGATCAGGCGCGCCACTTTCGGATGATCCAGACTGGCGAGGAACTGGCGCTCGCGGCGGAAGCGATCTTCGATCTCATGGGAGGCCAGGGCCATCGGCACTACCTTTACGGCCGCCGACATCTGAAAGGCGCCGTCGGCGCGTCCGGCCAGGTAAACCGTGCCCATACCGCCGCGCCCGAGCAGCTTCACGGCCTGCCACGCGCCGAACCGCGGCAGGGGGCGCGCGGGTGCGGGCGCCGCCGCGCGGATGTGCTCGCAATGTTCGAGCAGGAGAGCGACTCGCGCGCAGAGGTTTTCGTCGGCGCCGCAGCGTTCGGCGATCAGGGCATCGCGCTCGGCGCCCGGCGGCAGCTCCAGCGCTGCGTAGAAGAGTTCTTCGACTTCGTGAAAGCGCTCGAGTTCATTGGGGCTCATCGTGCGCGGCTCATCGTGCTCCACCCGGGTCTAGCCCAGGCGCTCGCGCAGCCAAGATAACGAAAAAAGCAGGCTGCGCGCCACCGTCCGGCTGGAAACCCCCAGGATATCGGCGGTTTCATCCAAGGTGCAGCCCAGAAAGTAGTGCAACTCGACCATGCGCGTCTTGATGGGATCGAATTCAGCCAGCTCGTTGAGCGCTTGCGAGAGATCCAGCGATTCGGCCGTCTCACCGCCCAGCCAGGCCAGCTCGGCGTCCAGGGGCGCGCGCTTCCAGCCCAAACCGCGCTTCTCCGACTTGGCCATGCGCGCGGAGTCGATGAGGACCCGTCTGGTGAGTTGCGCAGCGAACGTAAAGAAGTGCGCGCGGTCCTTGAGCGACAGCCGGCGCATGCGCAGCAGATCGACGAAGACTTCATTAACCACCGCCGTGGGCTGCAGCGTATGATCGGGCCGCTCGCCGCGCAGATAGCCTTGCGCGATGGCATGCAGGTGATCGTAGACCAACGGGGCCAATGCTTCGATTGCGCCGGATTCTCCCTGCTCCCAGCGCACCAGGAGCGCGGTAATCTCCCCTTGCCCGGATTCCGCCACACTTCATCATAGGACGTTGTGCGCCAGCCTGACCGGTACTACACGGTTCAGTAGGGTACGCCAGACAGATCCCCACATGGAGACGGCGCAAACCGGAGGGGAAATCTGACATAACCGCAAACAAAATTCGCGTGTCATCTTTTGGCGTCATCTTCCGCCGTCTTAGCTGAACGGCCGAGCGGGCACTCAGCCAGCCGGAACTTATAGCAGTACGGAGAGGACATATATGAACAGGAACCTTTCAATGAAGAACCTTCGGCAGCAAAAAGTAATTCGCATCGTCGCGACATTCGCGCTCACTCTCGCCTTGGCCGGGATCGCAATTCCGGCGCAGGCTCAAACCTTTACCTTGCTGCACAGTTTTGGAGGAGGGGGAGGCACCCCCCCGGACGGCAGCTATCCCACCGGGCTGGTGCAGGGCGCCAACGGATACTTGTATGGGACCACGGCCTTCGGCGGGAACCAGGGTAACGACTACAACGGCACGGTGTTCAAAATCAGCACCACGGGGACGGAAACGATCCTCGTAAATTTTTGGACCGAGGGCGCAGGCGCAAACTGGGCAGCGCTGGCTTTGGCCACCAACGGGGATTTCTACGGGACCGTAAATACGCCCAACGAGGCCTACAAAGTCACTCCCAGCGGCGCTTTCACTCCCTACAACATGTGTCCTGTGACACCCTGCGGCAACAATCCCAACGCGACGATGATACAGGCCAGCAACGGGGACCTCTACGGGACAACGCAGGGTGATGGAGCATACGGTCAAGGCACGATCTTCAAACTTACCCTGGCAGGCGCGCTGACCACGCTGCACAACTTTTGCGAAACCCAGAACGGGGAAGGTTACTGCCTGGATGGAAACGGGCCCTATACGGCGCTGGTGCAGGGCGCCAACGGAGACCTCTACGGCGCCTCGCACTCGGGCGGGGCCGCCGGGAACGGCACGATCTTCAAAATCACCATGGCAGGCGACTTTACGAAGCTTTACAACTTCTGCGTCACGTCAGGTTGCCCTGACGGCGAATACCCCTTAGCCGCGCTGGTTCAAGGCGCCGACGGAAACTTCTACGGGGTAACCGACTCCGGCGGCACGGCCTACGGCGGGGGCACCTTCTTTACCATGACCCCAAGCGGCTCGCTGACGACGCTCTACAGCTTTTGCGTCATGAACGACGAGTGCGCCGACGGCAACCACCCCCTGGCGCTGATGCTGGCCACTGACGGGAACTTCTATGGGCTGACAGGAAACGGCGGGACCAACAATGATGGCACGATCTTCCAGATGACCCCCGGCGGTTCACTGACCACGGAGCACAGCTTCGACGGAACGGACGGCTTGGTCAATAACAACACCTACGATGGTCCGCTGCTCATCCAGGATACCAATGGGACGTTCTACGGGGTGACTGAACAGGGCGGGGCCAATTATCCAGGCTGCAACACTTGCAACGGCACCGTCTATAGCTTGTCCATGGGCCTCGGCCCGTTCGTGAAAACATTGCCGACCTCGGGCAGAGTCGGCTCGACCGTCAAGATTCTCGGAAACAGGCTGACCGGCGCGACCAGCGTCACTTTTAACGGAGTCGCGGCTACATTCGACGTGGCATCGAGTACCGAAATCACCACCACCGTACCCATGAGCGCCACCACCGGCCTAGTTCAGGTGGTAACGTCCCGAGGGACCACGCTGACGAGCAACCTGGCTTTCACCATTCCTTAGCGGAAGAGCTTCATACCGGGTAGGTTGTCCGAGCCCCATTTCTTGCGGGCGTATGCAACAAGTGGGGCTTCTGTATTCGGCAGTGTGCCGAGAAAAAAGAGCAACCGTGGCACCCAGAATCCCTATCTCTCAGGGTCGGATTTCTCAGCTAACAGACTGTCCAGAAGCCAGCGCGGCGTGACAATGCGACTTCCCGCCCAAAGTGCGGCAAAGTGTCGGATATTCCCGGTCACCAAATAATCAGCCTGGGCAGCCTCTGCGCATTCCAGAAAAATATCGTCGTCGGGATCGATGCACGCTTTGACGGATTTGGCCGGGCGAACCCAAAGGCCTTTGTCGCGAACGATCTGAAGCGTGTTGGCTACTAATGTCCTCGCTGCGTTGAAGGCGAGGTCTCCCGATGACCTCTTCCTACTCGGCATAAACGCTTCCGCTAACGCAAAGTTGAGCGGAACCGCTGAGGGCAAGCATGAACACCTCAGCCGGTGGCCCAAGAGGTTTCAACAAGGCGGAAACGATGATGTTGGTGTCGAGAATACGCGGATCATGATCCGGGTTGCGACCGGGACTCGTGCCTTGCTTTCCGCGCTGCGGAAATTTCGGCGTCGATCTCCTCGGACGAGAGATGATCGAGTCCGGCATCTTTGGACGTTTCCCACGATTTCTGAAGCCATTCAGGCGCGAGATCATGTTCAAGAACCTGTCGCGCATACTGCTCCGCCGACCGTCCTTTCATCCGGGCCTTGGCGGACAGTGCTGCCTTCTGTTCATCCGGAAGCTCGATCGTCAACGAGGTCATAATTCTCGCCCTTTAGGGTAGCGCTAATCTGTGCGAAATCCGGCAAGGTGGGAGTTGCGAGGCGCGCCCGTGGCGTAAACTGGAGAGACGAAGCGATATGTCGTGGCGGGCGATTTCATTTGCAACCATCGCGCTCCCCCTGTGCCTCATCGCGGAACAATTGCCGATCCGGTCCTACACGGCTGCCGACGGGCTCGCGGGCGACCGCATCGACTGCATCGTCCCCGATTCCCGCGGGTTCATCTGGTTTTGCACGCCGGAAGGGCTGACCAGGTTCGACGGCTATCGGATGGTAACCTTCGGCACTCGCGAAGGGCTCCCGGACCGCGGAATATATGCTTTCCTGGAGACACGGTCCGGCGCATATTGGGTGGGCACGCGCCACGGGCTTAGCCAATTCAATACCGCTGGTAGTAATGGATTCGCCGCTTACAAAGAAGGTGGCGCCCTCCTTGACAAGCCAATTTTCTCCCTTTTGGAATCCACATCGGGAACGATCTGGTGCGCGGCGAGCGGCCGGCTCATACAGGCGCATAACACTGGCACAGGCGGTTCTACGAAATGGTCTGCGCCGGCCGGGGCATGGATCACAGACATCAGCGAAGATCCCGCCGGCACGCTGTGGGTCGCAACCAACCTTGGGCTGTTCGTGCTCGAAGAGAACGGCGGCGTGCAACACATTGCAGGTTTACCCGATCCCTGGGTGAACAAATTATTTGTGGATCGCGACGGCGAATTATGGGCCGGGACGCGCAATGGATTAGCCTTAGTGAGAGATTCGAGCGGGGCCGCCGGTTATAGAGTCCGGCGAAGCTACACGGAACGAGACGGCTTGCCGAATCACGATGTGGTCGCTATTGCCGAAGCGCCGGATGGGGCCCTCTGGATCTCAACCAAAGTCGGAATCAGCGTGCTTGAAAGCGGCACCCGCATCGTTCGAAATCTGACCCGCGAAAATGGCCTCACGGACATCGTGATTAATGCGCTGGCCGTGGACAAGTCCGGAAACATGTGGGCCGGCACGCAAGGCGCCGGCGTAATGCGGATAGCATCCGGCGGCTTTGTCACATTTCGCGAACAGGATGGGCTGGTGAACGATCAAGTGCTGGATGTTTTTGCCGATCGCACCGGCAAGCTCATCGCGGTAAACCACCCGGCAGCCGAACTCGGGCGGTGGCTCAGCGTCTTTGATCCCGCACGCCGCAAGTTCCATCCGATCGTCCCCAAGGTACTTGCGCAGAGCGCCAGTTGGGCGCGCAATCAATCCCTTCTGCAGGGCCGCACTGGCGAGTGGTGGGCCGCGACTAAGTCCGGACTTTGCCGGTTTGCGCCAATGAGCGTCGAAGATTTGGCGCGCAGGCAGCCGCGTTGTTATGTGCCGGACATGGCTGTATTCACCGTATTCGAGGACTCCAAGGGAGGAATCTGGGCCGCGGCGCAATCCCAGGCGGGAGATCGCTTGATGCGCTGGGATCCCGCGCGGAAGGCGATATCGTGGCTGGAAGACGGTCCCACCCGGCATGAGTTGGTCAATGCCTTCGCCGAGGACCGCGCCGGCAACGTTTGGATGGGCCTGTATGGGGGTGGCGCAGTCTATCGCTACGACGGCCACGGATTCGGCCGCTATGGGCGGAGCGGCGGCGTGCCTACGGGTGCGGTGTCGGCCATACTGCTCGATCATGCCGGGAGACTGTGGATCGGTTCGTCAGATGGACTGGGTGAGATCGATAATCCAGGCGGTTCGCCATTCCGCACGCGTACCTACGATGTTTCGAGCGGGCTAGCCAGCAATACGATCCTCTGTCTGGTTGAAGATAAAATGGGGCGCATCTATGCGGGTACGGGAAAAGGCGTCGACCGTCTCGATCCGGCGACGGAACGCATCAAACATCTCTCGACCGTCGACGGTTTGGCGCATGGCGACCTCCGATCGGCGTTCCGCGACGGTTCCGGCAATCTGTGGTTCGGCACGACGCAGGGATTGTCGCGGCTCACCCCAGCGCCCGAAAAACCTCCCAGCCGGCCAACCGTGCTGATTACGGATCTGAAGATATTCGGCAAGGTCAATCCGGTCTCCCAAGCCGGCGAGGCACGCATTCAAGCTCCGGTACTGGATCACTCGCGGAATCAACTTCAAGTCGCGTTCGTGGGCTTCAACGACGAACCGGAATGGAACTTGGGCTATACCTACAAGCTGGAAGGCGCGGGCTCCGATTGGACGGAACCGGACCGGGAACATGAAGCGAACTATCCCGGGCTGGAGCCGGGGCATTACAAGTTTCTGGTGCGGGCGGTCAACACCGAGAATCAGGCGAGCGTGACTCCCGCTGAAATCGATTTCGTGGTTCTTCCTCCATTCTGGCAGCGGGCGTGGTTCGAGACTTTGGCGGCAGCCATGCTGGCCTGCCTGGTTCTCGCCGCCTACCGTTACCGCTTGCAAGAGGTAACGGCGCGGGTCAGGCTGCGGTACGAAGAGCGGCTGGATGAGCGCACGCGGATCGCGCGCGAACTCCACGATACCCTGTTGCAGAGCTTGGCCGGCGTCTCTCTGCACCTGGACGCGGTGGCCAAACAGATTGGCCCGGTTTCCGAAACCGCCGCCGCCCAGATCAGAGCCGTGGGCCAGCGGGTGGAAGCTTCGTTCCGCGAGGCGCGCCAAAAGGTTCAGGACCTGCGTTCGCCGATGTTGCAGGGCCGTGAACTGATCCCGGTTATGCGCGAGGCATTGGAACAAGTCGCAACTGGATATCCGGTCCGCCTGCGGATGACGGTGGCCGGCGAGCCTCGGCCCGTGCGTGAGGAACTGGAGGAGACCGTGCTGCGGATCGGCCAGGAGGCCGTGGCCAATGCCGTGCGCCACGCGCAGGCGACCGAGATTGAAGTGTGTTTGACTTATAACGAGGGTTCACTTACTCTTCGCGTCCAGGACGATGGCCAAGGTTTCGACTTAGAAGATCCTGGACGCCGCGTGGGACACTGGGGCTTGCGGAATATGCAGGAGCGCGCCAACAGCATTGGCGCTCAATGGAAAATTACAAGCGCCGCGGGACGCGGGACCGGCATCGAGACAATCGTTCCGCTGACGGGGGCCAAGTCGCAGTGACGGAAAAGACGAGGATCCGAATTCTGCTGGTAGACGACCATCCGCTTCTGCGCGACGGGTTGCGAGCCTCCATTGGCGTAGAGACCGATATGCAGGTGGTGGCCGAGGCTTCGAATGGCCAGGAAGCGCTGGAGCTTTTCCGGGAGCATCGGCCCGATATTACGCTGATGGATTTGAAGATGCCGGTTGTGGGAGGTGTCCAGGCAATCCAGGCCATTCGCGGCCAGTTCGCTCTTGCGAAAGTCATCGTCTTGTCCACCTACGAAGGCGATGAAGACATCCATCGCGCGCTCGAAGCCGGCGCGGCGACTTATCTCTTGAAGGATACATTGTCCAAGGATTTGGTGCGTGTGATCCGGGCTGTGTTTGCCGGGGAGCGGCCGCTTCCAGCGTCTGTGGCCCAACGCCTGGCCGATCGCGCGTTACAGCCGACCGTGACCGCGCGCGAGTTGGACGTGTTGCGTTTGATCGCCCAAGGGCTGCGAAACAAGGAGATTGCCGCCCGGCTGGGAATTGGCGAGGAAACCGTGCAAGGCCACGTGCGCAACATTCTCTCCAAGTTCGGGCTGCATGACCGTACCGAAGCGGTGGCGGTCGCCGTGCGGCGCGGAATCGTGCACTTGGACTAACGACAGCATACGACGCCCCTGGAATCAGGGATTATTTCCCCCCTGTTTTTTGGTCTTCCTTGTGCCGGCCAATAGGGATAGTCTTGAGGAATCCGTGGAGTCTCGCCGCATCCGTGTCATGGTTGTCGACCACAATCCCCTGATGCGCGAGGGGTTGGCCCTCCTGGTGGGCCTGCAGACGGACATGCAACTGGTGGGTACCGCGGCGACCGCCGAAGAGACCGTCCGCATGTACCTCGAACAACGGCCGGATCTAACGCTGTTGGATCTCGACATGGCCGCGCACGCCGCCTTGGGAGCGATACGGAAGATCCGCGCGCAGGATCCCGGCGCCCGCATTATTGGACTGGCGACCTATGAGCGGGATGCAGCGTGGATAGAAGCGTTGGCTACGGGCGCCTGTCAGTGCGTCGCTAAGAACGAGTTGAGCGCCAGCCTCCCGGACCTGATTCGGAAAGCCGCCCTCGGCCGCGCCGGGTAGCGGGTCCCTGAAATCAGGGATAATTCTCCACCTGCTTTCGGGTATCTTTTTCCCCTCAAATTTCGGCATAGACCGAAAGCTACCGTCACCTTACGATGTACTTAGCCGGTTGCTCTGTCGTTGAGCCATTATCCAAGTCACTCCGTAATAGGTGTGAGGGCTCGGACAAGATGCAGTCAGTCAATAGGAGACTACCATGAACGGAACGAGAACTGAAACATTACTAGCAACGGGCCCTTCGCGGTCTCGCCACGCTTTCACTGTGGGCGTGGCTGCGGCGGCCGCGCTGGCCGCGTTGCTGCTCGCCCCGGCCGGGCTTCGCGCGCAAGTAGCGAGTCCCACCGCGGTCTACGAGCCTACCTCGCACCCCATCACTGTGTTTGTGAGCGGGCCCAGTGGTGAGTTGTATGACAATTACTATAATGGGTCCGCGTGGGTGTGGCAAACTCAGGGACTCCCTCATGGCCTGACCAGTATCGCCACTCCGAGCGCCGTTTACGATCCAGCCTCTAATCCCATCACGGTTTTTATGGTTGGAAACAATGGCAGCCTCTACGATAAGTATTGGAACGGAAGCGCGTGGGTATGGGAGGGCCAGAAACACCCAATGGGCATCACGGTTTTTGGATCCAGCAGCGTCTACCAGCCGGCATCCTTCCCGCTTTATGACTTCGTGGGAGGGTCGAACGGCAAGTTGTACGATCTCTATTGAGACGGGTCCGCGTGGGCGTGGGAGGGTCAAGGGCTTCCGCCCGGATCGACGGTCCAATATGTAGGTGGCGCCGTCTACGACCCGGCCGCCTCCAATCCCCTCTACGTCTTTGTAGTAGGCGCAAACGGTCACTTATTCGTCAAATACCTGAATGGAGCAACATCCGAATGGGTTTGGCGGGATCCGGGAACCCCTCCGGGCACCACGGCCACAAATGTCCCAACCTCTGTCTATCAGTCGAAGACGGAGGATCTTTCCGCCTTCGTGACGGGCGCTAACGGCCATCTGCTTGAGAATTATTGGAACGGCTCCACTTGGGTGTGGGACGATCTGGGGACTCCTTCCGGCGCCTCCATTACGAGCGCCCCCAGCGCCGTCTACGATCCACCATCCGATAATTCGGTGCTGGTCTTCGCGGTGGGAAACAACGGTCATTTGTGTGTCGCGTACTTTAATGGTACGGCTTGGACGTGGCGGGACCAGGGGATTCCGTCCGGCGAAACCGGGTTATCCGCGCTGGCCGGAGTGAGCGCCATCTATGACCCGTCAGCCACCAATTCCATCCTGTGCTTTGCAGTGGGCGCCTCGACCGGTAACCTATACGTCAATTACTGGAATGGAACTGCCTGGGAGTGGCGGAACCAGGCGCAGCCCTAGATGCCTTTAACATCAATTACAGAAAGCCGGAGAAATTCGTCAGCAGCAGGCCAGGAGAGCCGCTCGCGGCGGCTCGCCTGGCCCGGTTCATCGAGCCAACAGATGGCCTACTCCACGACCTCCTTATATACCGGAGATACGGAAGTATCGAAGTCCACAGCCCCTTCGTAAACCGCTTGAATCGACGTCGTGCCTCCCGGAAGCGTAGAAATGTTGCAGGTTGCTTTATGCGTTGAGGAGTTCAGCGTCCCTTTGCCCCAAACCTTCGTGCCGGTCTGGAAGGATACTGTGCCACCCGGAGCGGTGCCGAATGCCCCAGTCACGATAGCTGTAAACGTAACTGGATGGAAGGGGCCGGCAGGTTCGGGGAGGTGGTTATGGTGGTAGCAGTGGCCGTTTTGCCAACCGTCTGCATTAGCACCGGAGAAGTACTCGCCGCAAAATTGGCGCTCCGCGTAAGAGGCCGTGATACTATGCCCCGCCACGGCGAGTGTGTGTGTGTCGCGAATGTAGCTTTTCCCGCGCTCAACGTAACTACTCCCATTTGGTTTGAGTCCGTCGAAAAAAGTCACGTGCCCGTGGGCGTGCCGCTGGCCGTACCGACTGTGGCGGTAAAGGTTACGGTCTGATTGAACTGCGACGGGTTGACGCTCGAAGTTACCGCCGTAGTGGTCACCGCGCCCACCGAGAAATTCAGCGTTTCGGTGCTCTCCACGTTGCCGGCATTGTCGGTCCAGGGCATAGTAACTGCGGCCGCCGATCGCGTAGCTATTAATTTTGACCCCCAGCGCCGCCTCGCTGGCGGAGACGGGCGCCTCTACATCCACCAGCAGCCGGTTGGCGAAGCGGTGGGAAACGGTCAAGCCCTGGGCTTGCGCCCAGTCAACCACGGTTTATCCAGACTCTGCGGCGATTGGACCAGGATGGCCTAATTCGCTCTCACTAGCTTCGCAGAAACGCTATCCTCTCCTCTCGAAGTTGGTGCCATCACCGGAGGTCGAAAACGCATGAACTTACGGCGCCTCGGTGATTGCATCTCTGTCCACCTGATAAGCTTACGAAGCGCGGGGTTGCTGGTGCCCCCGTCGCTTCGCAAGGATTGGCTAACCGAATGGCGATCGGATTATGGTACGTGTTGCAGAATGCAATCGGGCAGAATACCGCTCAAGGTGGAAGCCCGGGTCACTGTTTTTCTGTTTAGGGGCCTTTCGGGATGCGGCATGCCTCCGGCGCGATAACTGTAGCCCGGACTCTCGCCAGCACCTCTGGCTGCAATCTCCCCGACGATGTCTGCTGTTTTTGGCAGCTTTGGCGGTGGTGACTGCTATTTTCTTCTTTCGCTCGCCGGGGCCTTTCGATACGCTCATATGTGCTCTGGAGGAGCGCCCGGAACTCATATTTGCGCATTTTCTGATGATTTCAATCGCGTTGCTGGTCTTGCCAGCCACCACATCCCAAACGCTTGTCGAGTACCCAACTGCTCCTTCTTCGCCTGTCCGCGCAATGCGATTTCGTCGATGGATCTTTCTCGGACTTAAGTTTGGCCTGATCCTGCTAATTGTGTTCTGCGGGATTCTCGATCTGGGACCAATCATCAGTACCACTTCAGCCCCACGCTACATTGGTCGGCTATGTCATCGCGTTCCGTTGGGCCCTAATCGACCAGCGAACACGTTGTCCCGTGTGCTTCCGCTTGCTAGCCAACCCCGCCGGTATCGGGCAACCGGCACAGACTTTCCTGGACTGGTACGGGACAGAGGTTTTCTGTATAAAGGGCCATGGGTTGCTGCATAATCCCGCAATTCCAACATCCTACAGACTCGCTGGCTGGATCTGGACGCCTCCTGGAGCGGTCTCTTCCTCTCGTAGCAATGGCTAAAAGCCGACCGGAGCTCTCTTCACCTACCCATGTTTGCGCGAGGGGGGGCAAGTGCGCTATCCTGTTTGTTACGAAATCTCTTGTAAGGATCAGTCTGTTTCCCGATGGCCAATCATTTTTCCGCGATTAAGCGCGTGCGACAAGACGAAAAGCGCACGGAGTACAACCGGCAGAACAAGACCCGGCTGCGCCACCAGATCCGCACCATGCGGCGCGCGATCACTGCCAAGGACGCCAAGGCTGCCGCCGAGGCGCTACCCGCCACATTTTCCCTCATTGACCGTTCCGCGAAAAACGGCATCATCAAGAAGAACACCGCCGCGCGTTACAAGTCAAAGCTGCAGCGTAGTGTGAAGGCGCTGGCGCCGGCATAACCCGAAACCGGTTCAGTTGGTCAACCGCAGAATGAACTGCTCCATCACGATGCGGTCGTCCGGCCGCGCGCTGCGCAATCCTTTGTCCGCTTCAAACGTCAGGCGCATGGCGCGTTCCAGTTGCGGCTTCGAGAACTTGGCCACGGTTTGAGAGACCTGCTCGGCGCGCGATCCCCACATGGGCGCACCCAGTTTGGCGAAATGTCCCTGGATCTGCTGCGGGCTGCGCAATCCCGCCTCCTTAGCCACCAGCGCCGCGCGGAACTGGGCCGAGAGGAACGACAATGCCAGCGGCAGGTACTCGCCATCGCGGAATAGCGTATCCAGAATTTCGAGCGAGAGCGAGCGGTCCCGCCGGCCCAGCGTTCCGACCAGCGCGAAGATGGTGGCGGCGCGCGCGTCGGGCACCAACAAGGCGACGTCTTCCGCGGTGACCGGCCGCCCATCGGCATAGAGCGCCATCTTTTCGATCTCCACCGCGATGCGCATCAGATCCGCGCCCAGCGCTTCCACCAGCAACTCCACCAGGGGCGGATCGATGGCCAGGCCCGCGCGGCGCGCCATGGCGGCCGCCTCGCGCCGGGCATCCTCCGCCGAGGCGCGCTTGAACTCGACGGGGTCCGGCAGGGCGGCATAGAACTTGCGCACGCGCTCCTGTTTTTTCCGGTCTTCGCCTTCGAAATCGAAACGCGGGCGCATCGAACACCAGCACCACGCCGGGCGTTGGATCTTTCATATAGGCGGCCAACAGATCGGCGGAACCGGCCGGGCCTTCGCCGTCCCCTGCATCGTCATCCATGCGGGTGCGGGGCAGCGCGGCTTCGGCGTTGCCGACCAGGATGACGCGCTCGGCGGCGAACAGCGACAGGGCCCGCGCATCGTCGATGACTTCGGCCAGAGACGTTTCGGACAGATCGTATTCGGTGACCGCATTCTCGCGGTCCGCCATCGCCCAAAACGGCGTTGCAGCAGGGCGCGCGCGCGCGCGGCGGCGCTGGTAGGCTTCCGGCCCCAGGAACAAATAAGCGGGCGCAATTTCGCGGCGCTGCATGCGGGCGAGAAATTGAGCCGGCGTCATGCGGTCTAGAAATTCTCCAGGATGGCGGTGACCACGGCGCGCGCCACGTCGCGGCTCAGGCGGTCAATGCCCGCGCCGCTTTCATCGAAGTAGGCCTGGCGGATCGATCGCTGATCTCGTAGCGCTCGCGCGCTTCCATGGAGGGCCTGGTAAACAGCACTTTGCCGGTGGTCGCGCTCGGTCGAGCGTGATTTTCAAGTAGGCGCTGCACTGCACACGGTGGCGCGGCCGGAGGCTTGATCGGCAATGATCGGATAGGAAATGAAGTTCAGCACCGCGCCATCCAGCACGGCGTCGGCGGTCTTGGGGTCGGTGACGATTTTATAGCGCGTGCGCGAGATGAATTCGCGCGTGATATCGGCGGGCAAGCGCTGGGCCAGCTTGTAGCGGATGGTGTTGTTGCGCGAAAGCGGGTATGGCGATGGTGTGGATGGTCTGCGGCATCACGTCGGCGTGGCCGCGCCACGTGATAGCCGCAGCCAGAAAGCAGAAGTAGAGCGCCCAAAGCAAAGCGCCGGCGCACGTGTCTTGAGTGCGCGCAAGCGCGTTTCTCATAAGAATTGGCTCCCCACCGCCACGGCGTTCTCCGCCGCCAGGCGAAGATTGTCGGCCACCAACCAGCACCAGCAGGCCTGGGCGGCGTTGCGGTCCATGGTCACCGCGCCCACGGCGATGCCGCTCTTGCCCGGCGATACCCACGGAAGTGGGCGGCTCCAGATCGGAATTCCGCACATCGATGTGCTCGTCCTCCAGAGCCGATTCGACGGCTTCGACGCCGGGATTGTCCTCGAACTCGATCCACAAAGAAAGGCTGTAGCCATGAAACACAGGCGCCTGAATCAGCCGCAGCGACGGCATGGGCGGGACAGGGCGCGGCATCCGCGGAGCGGGAAAGCAGGGTGGCCAGGTGGCGCTCGATGCGCAGTTCCGCCGGACTCGAGCGAGACCGGAGCATCTTCGCCGTAGCGCGCCAGCATGTTGAAGCTCAGCTGCTGGTCGAAGATCTTTTTGGGCATGCTCTTGAACGACAGCAGGCTGACGGTCTGCTGCTGCAGTTCCTCGACGCCCGGCGTGCCGCGCTCGCTGGCCGGCTCGAAAATCTGGATCACCGAGCGCTTGACGCGGAAACTGCGCGTGCAGGCGCTGCAGGACCATGGCGATGGCAATGGCCGCCGGGTGCGCGATCGAATGCACGGCGTCCCGGCGGCGCGCGAAATCCGGTCGGCTCCACGTAGGGCGCGCGAATGAACGAGCGCGGGTGATCTTCGGCGGCGTGCGTGAGGTCGATCATGACCGGCGCCGTCGCCAAGATCGAGCGCCGCGCTGCGCGGATTCCGCGGAACCCGCCAGAAACACCACGCTTGCGTCGCGCAAGCGCCGGCTCTTCCAGGCGCCAAATCAGCGCGGGCTCATCGCCCACCGCGGTCAAGGCGCCGGCCTTTTCAGCAGCCTCGGCGATGAGTTTCAGATCCACGGGCAGAGCCGGCTCTCGCCGAGGAGATCGCGCACTTCGCGGCCCATCAGCGATTCGCTGCCGACCAGCGCCCAAGTTTGCGATATTAGCCAATCTGATGCTCCGGCGTCGGCGGCGGCGGGGCCGGCGCATGACGACGGCGGAGGATACCGCCGAGGCGGATGGCGATGCCGCCGCCCACATAGATCGCGGCCATCAGCGGCAGCACCAGGTGGCCATAATTCCAGATCGCAAAAACCAGGCCGCCCATCACGATGATGATCAGCGGCGTGTGCGGCTGGCGCAGGTGAGGCCTTTGAAACTGTAGTAGCGCCAGGTGCTTACCATCAGAAATCCGAGCAGCGCCAGCAGCGCCAGCCAGACGACGGCGATGGGCCAGTAGCGAATGGGCTCGCCGTCGAAGGCATAGACCACGGCCGCCACGGTGCCGGCCGCGCCGGGAATCGGCAATCCCACGAAATATTTGCGGTTGGGGCGGCCGGGATTTTTGGGAACGGGGTTCTTCTGCACGTTGAAGCGCGCCAGGCGCGCGGCGCCGCAGAGCAGGAACAGGAACGCAATGAAGTAGCCGGCCTGAAACAACTGATGCTGGAAGTGCGGCGCCAGGCCGCTATCCACGAACTGCACGCCCCAGGCGAAGGCCAGCACGGCGGGCGCGATGCCGAAGCTGATGACGTCGGCGAGCGAATCCATCTCGCGCCCGAAATCGCTGGTGGTGTGGGTCATGCGCGCGATCATGCCGTCGAGGCCGTCCAGCAGGACGGCGATGCCGATGGCTTTGGCGGCAATCTCGAAGTGCGCCTCGCGCGCCGCCGCCCCCGGACGCCGCCAGCATGGCGCCGCGAAAGGAACGCAGGATCGAAAGGTAGCCCAGGAAAATGTTGCCGGCCGTGAAGAGGGTGGGCAGCGCGTAGGCCGCGCGGCGCGGACGCCGGTCGGGCGAATGCCGGTCGATCAGCGGGTTACTACAGTCCGAGGCATGCACCAGTTCCTGGATGGGTTGCTGGGCCGGTTTGGATGCGCTCGCCGGCGAAGTCGCCGCGGCGCGCGATCACGCTGGAGCCGGCGGCCACCCGCATTCCGGGCTGCACCACGATCTCCCATTCCGGGCCGAACAGCACGTCCACGCGCGAGCCGAATTTGATCAGGCCCACGCGCTCGCCCTTTCGCGACCATGTCGCCCGGGCTGCTTGTGGAACACGATGCGGCGGGCGATGAGGCCGGCGATCTGCTTGAAGACCACGCAGGTGCCCTCGCCGCGCACGCTGACCACGTTCTGCTCGTTCTGCGTCGGAACACTCCTCGCGGCTGGCCACCAGGAATCGGCCCTTGCGGTAGCTGCACGTCGGCGATGGCTGCCGGCGATGGGCGCGCGATTCACGTGCACGTCGAAGATGTTCAGGAAGATGCTGATGCGCGTTTCGGTGGCGCTTTCCTGCTTGACGGCCACGACTTTGCCGTCGGCCGGCGACACGGCTACGGGGCCGGCGGGAATGGCGCGCTCGGGATCGCGGAAAAAATAGAGGCAGAATACGGCGAGAATGAATAGCGGCAGTCCGAACCAGGGGTTGGTCAGATAGCCGACCACGAGGCCGGCCACCGTCAGCCCTAGCGCGTAATATATGCCGTCAGCGACGATCATACAACCACCCATTCTCCCATGCATTTTACGCATTTTCATCGCCGATTAATTCGGCCACCTTCCGGCGCAACGTTTCGCTCAATTCGCCCGCGCGCATCCAGCTTCAAGGCCGGCGGTGGAATGGGATCGCCGATCCGCACGGTCACCGGATGGGGCCGCACGTGGAACGACGCCATGGGCAGCACCTCGCGCGTGCCGACGATCCCGATCGGGACGGCCGGCACGCCCGCCTTGATCGCCAGATAGGCCGCGCCTTCCTTGAACTCGCGCATGCCTCGGCGGGACGCGGCCGCCTTCGGGAAACAGCAGCACGAGATACGCCGCGTTCGCGCATCAGCCGCGCGCCTTCGCTGAGGCTCTTGAGCGATGCGCGCGGATTCTCGCGCACCACCGGCAGATGTCCGGCGCGGCGCAAGTGTCCGCCCAGCAGCGGAATCCGGAACAGCCCCTTCTTGGCGAAGAAGCGGAACTGCAGCGGGATCAGCGCCAGGACGGCGGGAATATCCATGTAACTCAGATGATTGGCCACCAGCACGTAACTGGCGCCGGGCGGCAGCTTTTCGAGGCCTTCGACGCGCGTCCGCGCGCCGCTGACCGCCAGCAGGATGCGCGCCCACACGCGGGCCATCGAGTGCTGCGTGCGGCCGCTCGAATCGAATGCGGAAGCGAGCAACGAGAGCGGTCCCGAAGATGGCGGTGGCCAGCATAATCAAGGGATCGATGAGCAGGTAGGCGCGCAGGCGGCTCAGGAACATGACGCCCCTGGAGTATCGCATCGCGAGCCAGCAGCGCGCGGGCTTCGCCCACCAGGAACAGCGAACCGGTGACGAAGATGGCGTCTCCGGGCCGGCTGCCTGAGCCATCGCCAGCGCAGCCTGAATGCCGGGGGCGACCTGGATGGAATCGTGATCGGCCAGATCGCGGATGGTTTCGGGGCGCAGCGCGCGGGCCTGCGGCGGCGCGGTCACGATCACGTGGCGGGCGCGCGGAAACAGGATGGCCGCGATTTCCGCGACGGCCTTGTCGCGCATGGCGCCGTAGATCAGCCACACGCGGCCGGGATCGTAGAAGCGCTCGATGTAGGCGGCCAGGGCGCGCGCGCCGGCGGGATTGTGCGCGCCATCCAGGATGATCTCGGGATCGCCGGACACGCGCTCCAGCCGGCCGGGCCACCCGGTTTGCGCGATGCCCCTGCCGGATGGCGTCAGGCGCGACGCCGAGGCGCTCGAGCGCGGCGGGCGGTGACGGCATTCTCCACCTGATGCTCGCCGGCCAGAGGGCAACTGACATGGGCGCGCCGTCCCATGTGAAATCGCTGCCGCGCGCGTGCAGCGTCGACTTCGGCGATGCGCCACGTCCGCGCTACGCGTGCACCGGCACGCCCAAGCTCGCGGCGCGCGCTTCGAGCACGGCCGCGCTTCCGGGCGCTGCCGCGCGAACACCGCCGGCACGCCCGGCTTCAGAATGCCCGCCTTCTCCGCGGCGATGGATTCCAGGCTCTTGCCGAGGAAACGCTTCGTGATCGAAATCGACCGGCGTGATGACGCACAGCTCCGGGTGTGACCACGTTGGTGGCGTCCAGGCGGCCGCCCAGCCCGACTTCGAGCACCACGATCTCCACGCCGCTGCTCGCGAAACAGCAGCAAGCGCCATGGCGGTGACGGTTTCGAAGTAGGTGGGGTGCAGGTCGATGCGCTCCTGCGCGCAGCAGCTGCTTCGGCGCAGGCGTGGACCGGTCGAACGCGGCGGCGAAGCGCTGCCGCGGTGACCGGGCAGCCCGTCGATGCGAATGCGCTCGGTGGGCTCGACCAGATGCGGCGAAGTGAACAGGCCGGTGCGGCAGTCCGGCCGCGCGCAGGCCGGATTCGATCATGGCGCAGGTGGAACCTTTGCCGTTGGTGCCGGCCACATGCACGATAGCGGCAGCCGTGCTGCGGGTTGCCCAGCGCGTCCAGCAGAGCGCGCGATCCGCTCCAGACCCACTTGGCGGTCTTGATTTCGTTGCCCAGCGAGTAGAGGAACCGGACGGAATCCGGGATAGTTCATTGCTGCGGCCACGGAGCTTCAGTCCACGAAGAACGCGCAGCGCCGTGGCGATGTAGGTCTTCAGCTCCAGCGCGCGGCACCACGGCGTCCAGCATGCCGTGCTTCAGCAGAAACTCGCTGCGCTGGAAGCCTTCGGGCAGTTTCTGGCGGATGGTCTGCTCGATGACGCGCGGGCCGGCGAAACCGATCAGCGCGCCCGGTTCGGCGATGTTCAGATCGCCCAGCATGGCGAAGCTGGCGGTGACGCCGCCGGTGGTGGGGTCGGTGAGCACGCTGATATAGGGCAGGCGCGCTTCGTCGAGCCGCATCAGCGCCGACGGAGATCTTGGCCATCTGCATCAGGCTGACCGCGCCTTCCTGCATGCGCGCGCCGCCGGAAGCGGAGACGATGATGAGCGGCGTGCGCGCGCGCGATGGAGCGCTCGATGGCGCGCGTGATCTTCTCGCCCACCACGCGCCCATGCTGCCGCCGATGAATCTGCGGCTCCATGGCGCAGATCTGCACCGGCGCGCCCGTCGAGCGTGCCGGCGGCGGAGATCAGCGCGTCGGACAGCGAGGTCGCTTCCTGCATGGCTGTCCAGGCGCTCGCGGTAGGGCTTGGAATCGACGAATCCAGCGGATCGGAGGAGCTCAGGTCCGCGTCGAACTGTCTCGATACTCGCCGTCGAACAGCAGCTTCAGCCGCGCACGCGCATCCATGCGGAAGTGGTAGCCGCACTTCGGGCAGACGTTCCAGTTGGCCTCCAGATCCTTTTTCCAGATGATCTCGCGGCAGCCGTCGCACTTCAGCCACAGGCCTTCGGTGCGAACCTTGCGCGCGGCTTCGTCGACTTGGGCGTACTTTTCCGGCTCGGGGTTTTCGCGTCTTGAACCAGGACATGTCAATCCGACCTACCTTAGCGCGGGTAGGGATGGCCCCGCAACGTGGTGAAGGCGCGGTAGATCTGCTCGGCGAGCATGGCGCGCGCCAGTTCGTGCGGGAAAGTCATGCGGGAAAGCGACAGCAGCAGGTCGCGCGCGGCCGCGCCAGGCGGGCGGCAGGCCGTCGGCGCCGCCGACCACGAAGACCAGGTCGCGGCCCTCCATTTCGGCTTGAGCGACCAGCGCGACGAAGGCCGGCGGAATCCATCGAGCGGCCCGCGGGATCCAGCAGGATGTGCGCGCGGACGGGATGTTTGGTCCAGGATCGAAGCGATCGGGGCGGATTTCGCGCATCTCGCAAGCGCAATAGCGCGCGGCGCGGCTCGACGAAATCGGCGGCCAGGGCGTTGGCGTGCGGGTCGCGCGGCTTGCCGATGAAGTACAGGAAAATCTTCACTCGGGCGGGATGTCAACGGTCTTGGCGTTGCGCCACAGCCGCTCCAGATCGTAATACTCGCGGGCTTTGGGCGAGAAGATGTGGACCAGGAAATCGCCGTAATCGGCCAGAATCCATTCGGCCTGGTTGTAGCCTTCGAGGCTGATCGGCAGCTCGCCGGCGTGCTTCAGCTGCAGTCCGACCTCGTCGGCGATGGCCTGCACGTTGCGCGCGTTGGCTCCCGTGCAGATGACGAAATAATCGGCGAAGGAGGTGATGCCGGTGAGATCCAGAACCCTGATATCGGTGGCTTTTTTGGATTCGGCGGCGCGGACGGCCATCAGCCAGGAGGGGGTCTCCGATGAGTCGTTTTCTCGTCCGGTTTGCTTCGATTCAACCTTGGTCAGAACACGCTCCCTGACCGTATCGTACTACAATATAGGTATCGCCCCATGCGTTTTCTTATTCTATTAACGATCGGAACAGTACTGTTGCGCGCTGGCTCCGGGGCAGGCGCCCGTTTCCTCCGCGCCGGCGCTCGAAGATCCGGACGTGCTGCGCGCCCGTCTTGCCATTCAACGATTGCGCGCGCTGGTGGAGGCCGGAGCTATGCCGCGCGTGCAACTGGAACAGGCGGAAGACGCCTTGGGGGATGCCCAGGACATGGCTGTGCTGCGCGCCACCATGTACAGCCAAGGATCTGACCGAGGAGCAAACCGGCGAAATGGTGGCCGCTGCGCAACGCCGTCTCGACCGCCGCCAGAAACAGCTGGACAAGATCCGCGGCCTGATCGATTCCGGAATCGCGGCGGCGAACGATTTGCAGCCTGTCGCCGAGCAAGTGAATTTCGCGCGCCAGCAATACGATCTGGCGGTGTCGCGCGCGAAACTGTGTCAGGAGCTGGCCGAAATGGTGCGCGCCGAGCTGAGCCTGTCGGACCGACAAGCCGGGTGACGGCGTCCACGCAAGCTTCGGTGCACTACAACGGCTCGGGCGTATTCACACCCGGCGAGTTTCAGCAGGTTTCGGCGGACTTCGAGCGTCACTTCGCGAAGCCTCTGCCCGTCAGCGCCATGGGTGAGACGGCCGTCCACCGCGCGCTGGGTTTCGATCACCGCGGCCGCGTTGACGTGGCCTTGAATCCGGACCAGCCCGAAGGGCGTGTGGCTGCGCCAATATCTGGAGTCGCGCCGCATTCCGTATTTCGCATTCTGGCGGGCGGCGGCCGGCAAAGCCACCGGCGCGCACATCCACATCGGTCCCGAGAGCACGCGGCTCACGGCGCAGCTTAAGACGGCGGACTAGAGGCTTCCGGGGCTGAGTTCTCTGCGCGTCCTCATCTCCGAAGAACAGATCCAGGCTCGCGTGCGCGAGATGGGCGCGGAGATCGATCGCGACTATAGCGACGGCAATCTGCACCTGGTCTGCATTCTGAAGGGCGCCTGTTTCTTCCTGGCCGATCTGGCGCGCGCCCTGCGCCGCGACGCCTTTGTCGATTTCATGGGCATCTCAAGCTATGGCAAAGGCAAAACCACCTCGGGCGAGGTGAAGGTAACGAAGGACCTGGACATTCTCGGTGGAGGGCGAGGACCTGCTGATCGTTGAGGATATTGTGGACAGCGGCGTCACGCTGAACTACCTGATCCATCTGCTGGAGCAGCGCAAGCCGCGCTCGATTCGGATCGCCGCGCTGCTGGACAAGCCCGACCGCCGCCAGCGGCCGGTGAAAGTCTCCTACGTGGGGTTCCGCATTCCCGACGAATTCGTGGTCGGTTACGGCCTGGATTACGCCGAGCGCTACCGCAACCTGCGCGGACATCTGCATTTTGGACAACGAAGATCACGCCCCCAGCCCCTGATCCCATGCGGTGCGCCGATGCTTTCGCGGCGCGTGATATCATGATGGGTGAAGTTCCAATTACAGGAAGGAGCCAGATGGGTCGCAATAGGTTGGCAGGAGATGACGTTTATTTTCCTGCTTGCACTGGTGCTCTTCGGCCCCAAGAAATTGCCGGAGTTGGGCCGAATGTTGGGCAAGGCGATTGGCGAGTTCCGCCGCGCGCAGAGCGAATTGAAAGCCACGTTTCGAGCGCGAAATGCGGAATCTGGAACAAGAGACCCAAGCCCATGAAAGAAATTCCGAGCGGTTACCAGTACGATAATTACAATTACGATTATTCTTCAGGCGACGCGGGAACCTACGGCGAGCCGCATGGTTCATCCACTACCGAGCCGCAGGATTTCACCGTAGACAGCACTTCCACCACCAGCGCATCCGCAACTGAGGGCGCTGAGTCTTTGTCAACCGTTCCGCCGGAGGGCGCAATCGCCCACGGTACAGGTCCCGAGGCGGCCGCTCCTGAGGCAGCGCGCCCCGAGGAGATCGTTCCCGCGGCCAGCGGTCGATCGGCTACTGAGCACAACGCATAGTTCTCAATAAATGGCTTCTCGCGAAGATGACAGTGGAGCGAAGGCTCCCACAGGGAAAGTGACGCCTACGCCCGGAGGGGTCACTGCGGTGACCACCACCCGAGGCGGAGGAGGCCGCACACCACCGCCCCCGCCCGATCCGCCGGAGGCCGGGAGAAGAAGAGGAAGGTATGCTGCGCATGTCCTTCTTCGAACACCTGACCGAGTTGCGCTCGCGCATCATCAAGATGGTGGGGGGCGTGCTCGTGGCCTTCATGCTGAGCCTGTTCTACTGCGAGAAGCTCTGGCGGCTCATCGCGATGCCGGCCGTGGAAGCTCTGACCAATCTGGGCATCCATCCGCCTACATTGAAGGCCATCACCCCGATGGAGCAGTTCAACGTCATTTGGGTGAAGCTGCCGATCCTGTGCGCGATCTTCCTGGCATCGCCCTGGATTGTGTACCAGGTGTGGGCTTTCATCTCGCCCGGGTTGTACAAGCAGGAGCGGCGATATGCCGTGCCTTTCGTGCTTCGGCTGCGGGCCTGTTCATCGCCGGCGGCGCTTTCGCGTATTTCATAGCCTTTCGCTTCGCTTTGACTTTCCTGTTGGGAATCGGCATGGGTAATTATGTCGAGCCCATGGTATCGATCGACGAATACTTTGACCTGTTCATCAACGTGACGATGGGCGTGGGGCTGGTGTTCGAGATGCCTGTCCTCATCTTTTTTCTGACCCTGTTGCGTATCGTTACCCCGAAATTCCTGATCAGTCATAGCCGCTATGCGATTCTCGGCATTTTCATCATCGCCGCGATTGTAACCCCCACCCCCGACGCGTTCAACATGCTGCTGTTCGCCACGCCGATGTGCGTGTTGTTTTATGTTGGTGTATTTGCCGGCTACTTACTGGTGTTGAAGCGCGAAGGCCGCCGGTTCCCATGGGCGAAGGTATTAACGATCGGCGGCATTGTGTTGGTGGCACTAAGTGCGATAATCTATTTAGCTGTCGTCCATTATAAGCTGCATCCAGTGCCACACTGGCCTTTCCTGGTCCGCTAACAACCGGGCCTTAACGGACCCTGGCGGCGCAGCGGTAAGGCATGGATCTAAATAAGGCAATCCGCGACCTACACGAGGAACTCGAGGCGCTCAACGAGCTTATTGACGCATTGGAAGAGTTTGAGAGTACTGGTACTCTCCCCGCTCCGCGGCGGCGCGGCCGGAAGTCGATGGGCGAGCAAGAGCGGAAGGTCGTTTCTGAACGCATGAAGAAATACTGGGCTAACCGGCGCAAGGGACGGGGCAGCGCAGGCAGAGCTTAGTAATAGCGCTTCAATAGACGGGTGGCTCTTCCACGCCATAACCGGTATGCCATCCGTAGACAGTATTCCCGATGGTCGCGCCAGGCTTTCGACATAAACTTCGGCCTGAAAAACCACAGCCAAAAATACTGACTCCCCGATCCATAGCTGTAACGCATCTCAAAGTCGCAGCGGAGCGCCATATCTCGCGCTTCCCGATCGGAGATTGTAACTCCCAGCCAGGTATCATCCGGTGGAAGGTCAGGCGCCTCGCCACCTTGTACCTGGAACTTGAATAGCCGTCCCGGACGCAGCCGGCGGCGTACCGCGAGAGTATAACTTTCGATAACTTCGCGGCTGGGTATGTGTTGAAACACGATGGACGAAAATACGAAATCAAATTTTATACTTCCCAGTACTTCTAGATCTTTACCGTTGTTACGGAAGATATGGACATGCGGTAAGTCAGCTAACGCGGCTTGCGCCTGCCGGACCATTTCGCCGCTGATATCCACGCCATAGACCTCGCCGAAAACTTGCGCCAGCGCTCGGGTGACGCGCCCCACGCCGCAGCCGATTTCGAGCACGGTCATCCGCTTGGGATCTTTGCCCTGGCAGATATTGATCATGTCGGTGAGGATCTCTTCGGAAACGGTCCGTTCGCCTGACTGGAAGAACTCGGTGTCGGTCCAATCCTCGCGCCCTGTGGCCACGTAGAAGCGGGCATTTTCGCGGGCGCGCGCGTCCCACTCGCGCTGCATCTTATCCAACTGTGGGCCCAGATCCCGATCCGCCATTATGCTATATTATATTGGTCTGACTCAATGCGTGTGGGCGACTAGCTCAGCTGGGAGAGCGCTGCGTTCGCAATGCAGAGGTCGGGGGTTCGATCCCCCCGTCGTCCACCACCTACAACGTGGCGCAAGCCATGGGCTTTATGCATGACAGGCGCGCCCTCCCTGGTCCTTTTCGATATCGACGGCACCCTGGTCCGCCGGGCGGGATCGCACCACCGTCAGGCGCTCGTCGATGCCGTCCGCCGCGTCAGCGGCCTTGAAACCAGCACCGACCACATCCCCGTTCACGGCATGCTCGATCCCGACATCGTCACCCGCATGATGCGGGACGCCGGCGCGTCACGGGCACAAATCCGCCGCGCCATGCCCGCGATCATCCACCGCGCGCAGCAGATTTACGTGCGCAGCGTGCCAGACCTTCGGCGCAAAGCCTGCCCGGGCGTGCGTCTGCTGCTGCGGCGCCTGAGAAAGCGCGGCGTGCTGCTGGGGCTGGTGACAGGCAATCTCACGCGCATCGGATGGAAGAAGCTCGACCGCGCGGGTTTGAAGCAGTATTTTCGCTTCGGCGCTTTTGGCGAAATGGCACGGAATCGTGCTGGCCTGGCCCGTCTGGCCATCCGTCACGCGCGCGCCCGCGGTTGGATTAACCGCGCCACGCCGATCTCACTGGTCGGCGACGCTCCGAGCGATATTATCGCGGCGCAGCGGAATGGCATCCGCGCCATCGCCGTCCACACGGGGATTTCCACGCGCGACGATCTGCTGGTCTACGCGCCGGATTTGATTTTGGAGGACTTGCGAGCCTTCCCGCTGACTTCCCACTGACTACTGGGCCGAGGCCGTAAGGGATCGGCCGTCCAGAGTGTAATCGAACCATCCGATCATCATCTCGTCCCAAGTCTGCGGCCCCCAGTGCACTTCCTTCGCCGGATCCGGATTCGCGGGATTGTTGAGTGAGTTATTGAAGTGCGCCACGCAATCGATACGCGCGCCTTTGGGCAAGAACAACGGCTCCTGCTCGCGGTAAACCAGTTGCCAACTGAAGTTATACTTCGGCACGCGCAGCACGATCTCGGAATGCCCGTCCGGATAAACCACCGTGTAGGTAAAATCTTTCCCGCGCACGTGCATGTGCGGCATTAAATCGACGATGCGCACATCTTCCGGCGCGGTCCAGGAAGAGTGGACCTCGTAGTTGGAGTCGCCCGGCGGTATGGCGAGGTGGAAGTTGGTAGCAGTGCCGGTGAGCGCTTTGTGCTCGATGGGCACACGAGCGAAAATCAGGCCGATCGAGGTGCGGTCCACGGCGGGTTTCCCGTTGGGTGTGTAATGCAACTGGAAGATCAGCTTGGCGCCGGCCTTCAACAGCTTGGCGGTGCCCGGCGGGTATACTTTGGGTTGCTCGCCGGGCGCGAATCCAACCAGTTTGGCCTGACGAAGTCGCCTGACGCTTCGGCTTTGCGGCCACCGCTCGATGGCTCACGGCCCGCGCCATCGGACGCAAACACAATCACGTGGTGCACCACGGTGCGGTTGCCGGGACGAATCTCGGCCGCCTGCACCCACTTATCTTCCGTGAAACCAGTGGGCACCGTGATATAGCGATAAGGGATCACCCCCTGGGCCGGCACGGCCACGTCGTCCGGCAGCGAGATGACCACATCCGGCTGGCCGATGCTCCAGCCCTGCTCGAATCGCGGCGCGGGCGGCAGATCGCGGTCGTCGCCAGCCGGCGCGCCCGCATCCACCCAGGCCACGATCATATCGATTTCTTTCTGCGAGAGCCGCCGGTCGTTCGAAAAATGGCCGTAAGCCGGGTCCGCCAGCCACGGCGGCATGCTGCGCTCCAGTACCTTTTCGCGGATGGCCTTGGCCCACGGCCGCACTTCTTGGTAGGTCAACAGCGACATGGGAGCGGCTTCTCCGGCGCGATGGCACTCGGCACAGCGGTGAAAGAGAACGGGCGCCACGTCGCGTGAGAATGTGGGGGCGTTCGTGTCCGCCGCCGGCAGGATCGCCGCGCACGCGAGAGCCAGCAACCCCACCTTGTTCATACTCTTAATGATACCCCGGTGGTTTAAGGCATCTGCGGGGCAGCGCTCGCAAGAATCCTGGAAACCCACTCGCCGCGAGGCAAACCGCAGGTTGAACGAGACGCGATCTCCCGATCCACGTCATACTCCACCCGCCGGATGGTAGGCGTAGGGCCGTCCAGCAACAGATAGGCGGCCCGCCGGTCGCCATCGTACGGAAGACCGACACTGCCGGTGTTGGCAATCACCATTTCCGAGTCGGGGCCCGAAACGGGCCGGACAAACGAACAGTGGATATGTCCATAGACGGCAACCGGCCGGCCGAGCGGTGCGTAAACCGCCTCCAGTTCGGCATCGCTCGCCGCGGGCCCGGGGGCGCGCCAGAGACTCCCGGGGCCGGCATGCACCAGCACCATGGGACCCTCCCTCTGCGTGCGTGGCAGGCTGCGGAGCCAGGCCAACCGCTCTTCGCCCAGCGCCTGACGGGTGGCCTCCGCCATCTCCTGGATCGGGGCTAACACAGGTTGCATGGCGAGCGATTGAGCGGCGAACTCTGTTAGCGACTCGGGCCGGAAGAGCATCTCGTCGGTGTTGCCGACCACGCCTTGCCAGCCGAGGTCCCGAATGCGGTCGATAATTTCCACGGGGCTGGCGCCTGTATCGGCCAGATCGCCGCCGTGCAGGATCAAGTCGGGCGATGTTTTCCGCAGATCCGCCAACACCGCTTCAAAGGCGGTAAGGTTGCCGTGGATGTCGGATACGATGGCGATGCGCATCGCAGTTCTCTACTGGCGCCATCGTATCATGGCCACTAAGTTCCCCGCCCTGGCCCGGTGAACCCCGCCTCTAAACTAGCTCGATCGTGACGCGCCGGCCCACCATGGCCGCCGCCCGTTGCAGGGTGCCGAGCGTAATGTCGTTTTTCGGATCGAGGATACGGTCAACCTGAGTGCGGCTCGTCTTCAGCAGCGTCGCCAGCTTGTTTTTGGACATTTTCTTTTTCTTCATGGCTTCGGCGAGCTGCCACGCAACGACCTCTTTGACCGCCTGCGCTTGAGCCTCTTCGAAAATACCATCCTCCTTGAGGAAGTCATCAAGGCTGGAACCCATATGCTTCTTGCTCATCGCTCCAACTCCTTATGGCGCTCTCGCGCTGTTGCTAAATCCTCATCCGGCGTGGCCCGCGTTTTCTTGATGAACCCGTGCAACACGACCAAATGCTCGCGGTTAAAGCACATCAGAACGCGCGCCGTCCGTGTCGTCGGCAGGTCCGTCCGTACTTCCCATAGCCCGCTTCCCATTGGGCGGCACAACGGCA
The DNA here is from genome assembly GCA_963795925.1 of Bryobacterales bacterium. Classification (GTDB taxonomy): domain Bacteria; phylum Acidobacteriota; class Terriglobia; order Bryobacterales; family Bryobacteraceae; genus Bog-159. The sequence continues at coordinate 379,509 of CAWCJP010000005.1, forward strand.
TCCCCACCGGCCACCGCCATTGCGCTGCCCGCGAGCGTGCGGAAGAAGATCAAGGGGACTTTTTTGGGCTGCGGGCTTTAGCCGTCCTGCACCTTATCTAGTACAGTGTACCTTATAATGTTCAGATCGGCAAGGGCTTCTCCAGAACGGGGCTCCTCCAGAACAAGCTGGGCTCTTGCCGTGTTTAGCGAGTGCTCGCTTTAGCCGCCGCCCGTGGGCCTATCGACCGCGCGGGCCGAACTCCAACGACCGCGTGAACGGGTTACGTTGGTTGGTTTTTACGAGACGGCGTTTGTGCGCGTAATCGACGCGTCACGATCGCAGACAAGCACTCCTCGATCTCATTGTCGATCAACAGACAGCTAACAACATTCAGGCTAACGCAACATTCGTAGATCACTTGAGCCTTGGCCTCAACGTACTGCTGATGTGCCTGTTTGGAATTGGATGCGTCACCGCCGGTAGCAACGAGAATCACTCCAGGCTCCCGCTCGCCGCAGCGAGTAAAGTGCCGCGGTTGGGCGCCTAGCCATGCGAGCTGTTTGTCTTCAAACTCCTGCTCCGAACCCAACCGACCTGGCTTGGGAACTAGTAGGCCGGCGAAGTCTCCGAGAAGATTCTCAGAAACCCAACTATCTTGGGACCAGGAATCAAAGTAAGCGCTGCTGTATTGGCCGAATCCCCCGACGACGCCAACGCTAGCCAGAATGCAATCAAGGTTTTCGGCAACCCCTCCTTCTTCGTATTGACGGTAGGTCTCATTTGTCGCGGCAAGCCTGCGAATGGCATCGGCATCGGCGCTGAGGTGGGACGGAATGATCGCAGGAACACCAGTCAAAGACCGCGCCACGGCGCGTTTGGCCTTCGACCGACCAACAATTCGGTTAACAACATCCCGCAACTCGAAAGCCAACGAAGTCGGCGACGTAAAGACGCCCTCATGCTCAATGACTGGGTCTCCCCGCAGAGGCAGAAGAGAGACGCGCGTTGAGGGGGGCTTCGGAGCGGGTAAATGGGCTATGCCGGAAATAATAGCGCGCACGGTCTCCCCGTACGCCACGCCCACATGGTTGCATTGCCGTATGCGGTCGTAAACGAAGGATGCCGCCGCGCGGCCGAAAGTCAGGCGGCGCTTGTGCAGAGGCGTGCCGCTTGTTCCGCTCGAGAATGACCTCACTTCACGCAGGACGGAGTTTTTCCCCAGGCGTTGGAGGTTGTCCCTTAATTCCCAGGCATCGCCATACACCAGTTCCAAGGCCTCTTTCAGAATCCGCTCATCCTTAACGCGCCCTTCTTCGAAACGCGGTAAGAGCTTGACGAGTATCTCGTCGAACACCGCTTGGCCCTTCAGTTGGTTTACGCGTTTTGGGTCGATTCGCAGAGACCTTGCAATTCTCGTTTGGGAGTCGCCGCGACCAAGCATTAGCGCAACAGCGATTTCTTCAATTGTCGCCATGGCAATCACCTACGGGCGTAGTCGCGACCAATTCCTTTTCGCGAACCCCGCAACCAGAAAAGAATTGTTCCCGCCAAAAGCCGAGCGATAACGGAGTTGTGTCCAACTTCTCCAAAGCAACTCGGACGCAATAGAACATTTATTTCGACAGAAGGAGCGTCAAAATGAACAACAGCGAAGTGAACAAACTGCGCCCCCTTTCCGAGGTTGTTAGTCCAGATCAGGACGTCTACCTGGTAGGGGCTGCCTTCGGCCGCGAGAGGGACCAAAAACCCGGCGGCCCAAACCATCTGATCCTTGATCAGGTTACCGCAGATTCGGCAAATTTGACCAATGGCGGTTACCGGGTCTGCTCCACCATTTTGCAATCCGAACTCGTTGATGCCTGGTACGACCGCGGCCAGCTGCCGCCTGAAGCGCCGCCGCTCATCCAGGTCGGCCTGTCTTCGGCCGCAATCAAAGTTGAGGAGATCCTCGACGCGGCCAGGATATCGCGTGCCATACACACCCCCAGCAATACGCCCGAGAGGATCTTTGCAGAACTCGCCCGCCCAGTTCTTGAAGATCTGTTCGGAGGCCGGCTTGATCGGGCCTATGCCGAGACCGGTAAGTACGCGGCGCTTCTGTCCGGCGTCCTCAACCATCTAGCAAGGGGCCCCCGGTTTTTCTTGCATTTTGTCGGCAAGGTGATCCCCCACCAGCGGATCCGGCCTGCCGCAGGTGCCCTTGGCGTGGAGGCGGGCACCCTACCCGATCCCGCCGAGTACCCGGATGGGCTGAAGATGCCTTATCAAACGATCCTCGTTGGGCGCGCGATTCTTGAGGCCTTATTCCCCGCAGCCATTAGGCCGTCGACATATGTGAACACCCAACACGTCGCCGACGCCGTTCCGCTTGTCGGCCTGCACTCGATTGTGGCTTGTTACGGATTTTACCCCCACAGCGAGAGAATCCGCCGGACCGTGGCGTCCACCCTGTGGAACAAGGGCGTTGCGCTGCCGCCCGTCCAGATTATCGAGCGCCCCGTTATGGGTCCGTTCAATCCGAAAGACATTCAACGTTGGGTCTGGAGTTTGAAGGATTTCGAGGATTACCAAAACCAGGCGGCCTTCAACTGAGGCGCGGATGCGCTACTCCCGCCGTTCCGCTCTGGTCTTCGCTTGGTGTGTCGCCGCCCGAGGGCTTCCTGTCGGCTGGCAGGGCTGTCGGCGTCGGGCTCGGTGTGGGTGGTTTACGGCTCGCGTCGTCCCTCTGCGGGCGGGTTGCGGTGGCGGACACTTCGATTTGTCGCGCAAGACGGACCATACCTCCAGTGGAAGCAAACATTCTTAATTTTGGAGTTGTTTTATGAGAATCTTTTCAGACGCCTCATAGACCTGGTCTTGGCGCGAGCCTTGGCGCGAGTCTCGGCGTGTCTTGGCGTGCTTCAACCCGAGGTTGGGACCTCGTGTGCCGGCGTTGAGGGATCTACCCAGACAGCAACGGGGGCGCCAGCGGCTGCTCAGGTGCTCCGACGTGCGACGCCCGTTGAGGCATTTCTCAACGCCTGGAATCAGAACCTCAGACCCCTCCTCTAGGCCGCGGACTAAGGCGAACAGTAGTAAACTGAAACGTTCCCCGGCCCCAATGAATCTTGAACCCGGCGCCACCATCGGCCCTTATAAAATCGTCGCGCGTCTTGGCGCGGGCGGCATGGGAGAAGTGTGGAAAGCGCACGATACGCGCCTGAACCGGGACGTGGCCATCAAGACTTCCCGCGAGGCGTTCAACGTGCGTTTTGAGCAAGAGGCACGCGCGGTGGCCGCACTCAACCATCCGAACATCTGCCACCTTTATGACGTCGGGCCAGACTACATCGTCATGGAGCTGGTGGAGGGGCACAATCTGCGCGGGCCCGTGCCGCCCGATGAGGCGCTGAAAGTCGCGGACCAGATCGCGTCAGCCCTGGAAGCGGCGCACGAGAAGGGGATCGTTCATCGGGACCTGAAACCAGGCAACATCCGGGTGACGCCGGAAGGAGTCGTCAAGGTGCTCGATTTCGGCCTGGCGCTGATGCCCGCGCACGAGCCTGCCGCGGACCCGGAGAATGCGCCGACCCGCGTCATCACCCCGCACACGCAGGCTGGCGTGGTTATTGGCACTCCCGCGTACATGTCCCCGGAGCAGGCGCGCGGCAAGGTGGTGGATAAACGGAGCGACATCTGGGCTTTCGGCATCATCTTGTACGAGCTGTTCACGGGCAGGGGGCCGTTTGAAAGCGAGACGAGAAGCGACACCATAGCGAGTGTTTTAACCAAAGATCCCGACGTGAGCCAGGCGCCCCCAGCGGTCCGGCGGCTGCTGCGCAGTTGCCTGGAGAAAGATCCCAGGCAGCGGCTGCGCGATATCGGCGATTGGCGGAAGCTGCTGGAAGAGCCGGCGGCGGCGGCGCCGCCTACGCCCATAACGCCGAGGAGGAGGGGCGCGGTAGCCGCAGCGGCGCTGGGAGCCGGTCTGGCAGGGGCTTTGCTGACCTTTGCGGTACTCAATTCGACACGCGCCACACCCCCTCCATCCGAACCGTTGTACCGGAGACTCACTAACGACAACGGATTGAACGACTATCCGGCACTGTCGCGCGACGGAAAACTGGCCGCATACGCGAGCGACCGTGCGGGCGGCGGCAACCTCGATATCTGGCTGCAACAGATAGGCGGGCGCGAAGCCATCCAGCTCTCCCACGATCCGGACGACGAAACCGACCCGTCCTTTTCCCCCGATGGCACGCGCATTGCTTACCGGTCGGACCGCAACGGGGGCGGCATCTACTCGGTGCAGACGTTGGGCGGAGATCCGGTGTTGCTGGTAGCGGGCGGCCGCAATCCGCGCTATTCGCCGGATGGCAAGTGGATCGCATACTGGACGGGGCGCGGCGAAGGCTCGTTTGCGCCGGGTTCGTCGCACGTGTTCGTGGTGGATGCCAATGGAGGCCAGCCGCGCGCGATTCATCCGGAGATGGCGGTAGCCGAGTTTCCGGTATGGTCGCCGCGCGGGGACGCCATTCTGGTGCAGGGACGGAAGGACACGCCGGATTCCGAAGATTTCTGGATTCTGCCCATTGACGGCGGCGATTCCTTTCGAACCGGCGCGGTGCCCGTTTTTAAAGCGAACGGATGGCGCGCCTTGCAGATCGGGCTGCGGGTGGAACCGGCCGTGCTCGATTGGGTGGACGCCGGCGGCGACCGGCTGCTTTCCGCAACCATCTACGGGGATTCGGCGAATCTTTGGGAAACCCGGCTCGACAGAAAAGGCAAGATCAAGGGATTGCCGCACCGCCTCACGCGCGGGCCGGGGCGCCAGGCGCATGCCTCGTGGGCTATGACGGACTCGGGCGAAATGCTGGCTTTCGCCGATGAATCGGTGAACTACGACATATGGACCGCGCTTGTGGATGCGCGCGGCGTAACGCACGCGGAAAACGCCACGCGGCTCACGGATTCACTTGCCACCGAATGGGCCCCATCGATTTCCGCCGATGGAAAGCAGATGCTCTTTATCGGACGCCGTTCGGGATACTGGGCGGTACTGCTGCGCAATATCGAGGCGGGGCGCGATCGCGAATTGACCTCATCGTCTACGCTGCTGGTGAACGCCGTCATTTCAGGGGATGGTTCGCATGCCGTGTGGACCACCTCCGGCCTCAGCATGTACTCGATGCCGCTCGCGGGGTCGCAGTCAGGCGGCCAGGCGGTAAAGCTCTGCGACCATTGCGGCACGGTGCTGTCGGCCTCTTACGACGGCCGTTATGTGGCGTATGAACCCGTCGCGAACGAAGACCTGATGGCGATCGATGCGGTGGAGCACAAGGCCATTGAGCTTGCGCCGCGGCCCAGTCCGAACATCATTCTTTCCGGCACGGCGATCTCACCCGACGGCAAGTGGGTGGCGTTCCATGCGATCGATCACGAGACCCGGACCACGCAAATCTGGATTGCGCGCGTGGATTTCAAGCAACCTGCGCCGCCCGAAAGCTGGATTGCGGTGACTGACGGAAAGACGTTCGCGCAGGACCCCAGTTGGTCCCCGGATGGAAGCATTCTTTACTTTAAGTCGGAGCGCGACGGCTTCCGCTGCTATTGGGGCCAGCATCTGGACCCCGCGACCAAGAGACCGGCCGGCGATCCGTTCCCCGTACGGCATTTCCATTCCGCCCGGCAGACGCTGCGGGGCTCCAGTTCGTCGGGTTATCTGACTCGGCTGTCGGCCGGAAGCGGGCGAGTGGTGTTCGCGATGGCGGAAGTTCGGGGAAGCATCTGGTTGGCGGAAAATGCGCGTACCCGCTAACCAGCGCATCAGTGTAGTAGTCATCAGCCGCAACGAAGGCCGCTACTTGCAGCGCACACTCGAGAACCTGGAAGACACGTTGCCCGGCGATGCGGAAATACTGGTAGTGGACGATGGCTCGACGGATGGCTCGGCCGCGTTTCTGGCGCGGCGGCGCGGACGGGTCAGGCTGTGCCGCACGCCCGGTGTGGGCGTGGCCAAGGCGCGCAACTCCGGCGCGCGCCGCACCACCGGCGACGTGCTGATATTCGCCGACGCCCACCTGAAACTGCCGGCAGGTTGGTGGCAGCCCATGCTGGGCGCGCTGGAGAACCCGCGAGTGGGCGCGGTGGCGCCCGCCATCCGCGGTATGCATCCAAAACAGAGCGAAGGCTACGGCATCACTTTTCGGGGCCCCCGGATGGAAGTGAAGTGGATTTACAGGAAACCGGATGGTCCGGCGGCCGCGCCCATCCTGCCGGGATGTACACTGGCTATGCCGCGCGCGGTGTTCGAGCGTCCCGGCGGAGGCTGGGACGACGGGCTGCTGCAGCGCGGCAACGTGGATAACGAAGTTTCCGTGCGGCTCTGGCTGATGGGATACGAACTGCTGGTGCTGCCGGACGTGGTGATTGAGCACCGTTTTCGCAAAAGATCGCCATTCCCGGTAGGCTGGCCGCAATACCTTCACAACCGGCTGCGCCTGGCATTCGTGCACTTCAACGAAGAGCGGCTGGGACGCGTGGTAGCGAGCTTGCGAACCTATCCCGGATTCGGAGAGGCTTTACGGCTGGTCGCCGAAAGCGACGCCGCCTTGCGCCGGCGCGCGCTTTGTGAGGCACGCCAGCGGGATGACAATTGGTACTTTGAACGATTTCGATTAAGATGGTAAGACTCCGAAAGGAGAATCCACTTCACATTGGGAGATGGTTCCACTATGGCAACCAAGAAAGCGATCAAGAAATCCGCATCTAAGAAGGCGGTAAAGAAACCCGCGCCGAAGAAAGCGGTCAAGAAAGCCGCCGCGAAAACCGCCGCAAAGAAAGCGCCTAAAAAGGCAGCCGCAAAAAAGGCTGCACCCAAAAAGGCCGCCGTAAAAAAGGCCGCGTCTAAGAAAGCAGCGCCAAAAAAACCGTTGATATCAAAGCTGCCGCATAGCCCCGCCCCGAGCACGCCGCCGCCCACCACGCCGCATACGATGATGGGTACTTAACCCGGCAGGACTAACGGCCATCCGAGGAGCGCCGATGCGCCGGCCCGGGAAGCATCTGACAGCCAACACGCACAAGGACCGCGGCGAGTGGTTCCTGACGCGGTCCACTTATCCCCTCCGGGACGCCCCGCCGGTGGCGCTCGAAAAGTTCTGGGATCATCCGGATCAGTACGCCCACGTGCACCATGTGCAGTGGATCCAGGCCGGTCCGCGGAACTATCCGGGGCGGGTGACGTCTATGGTGATCGATCCCAGCGATCCCAAGAGATTGTATGCCGGCGCGGCGGCGGGCGGCGTTTGGGTGAGTCACGACGAGGGGTGCACCTGGATCTCCTGTTGGCCCAGGCTCCTGAATCAGCACATCGGCGCTCTCGCCGCCCATCCGACGGACGGCAATGTGTTGATTTGCGCGACCGGTGAGGGCAACCTTTCGGCCGACAGCTATTGCGGCAGCGGCGTTTACCAGACTAACGATGGCGGATTCACCTGGACGCTGGCGATGAGTGGAGGTGTGCGGGCGGCTCTACCCCGGCGCGTGGGTTCGATCGCGTTCATGGGGTTGAAGCCATCGGCGGGATACGGAAAATTCGGGATCGTGCTGGGCGCCGTATCCAATAACGAACAAATGCCGGCGGCGCTCTACATCGACCAGGGCAACGGCATCCTGCCTTGCCTGTTTTGGGGCGACCGCAATTATAACTGTTACTCCGTGGTGGCTCACCCGAAGAAAGCGGGGCTATTGTACGCGGCCGGGGAGCCGCGCGGAACGCTCAACGGCATCTGGCGCACTGCGGATGCAGGCAAGACGTGGCAGCACTTGACGCAGGGGCTGCCACGGCCGGAAACCTGCAAGCGAATCAGTCTTGCCATGTCGGCGTCGGATCCACATATTCTGTACGCGCTCATCGGCGGCCAGGATAGCTCGGTATTGGGTGTATACAAGACCATCAATGCCGGCGAGACCTGGCACGACACAGCCGGCTCGCATTTTGCCAAAGAGTCGCAACTCTCCTACAACAACACCATCGCGGTGCATCCCGAGGACCCCCACTTCGTGGTGTGCGGCGCAGTGGACCTGCATCTCACCCGGGACGGCGGCCGATCGTGGAAGCAGGCGACCACCGGCCAGCGAGGCATGGCCGGGCAGCCGCTGCCGAAGAACTTTGTGCATTCCGATCATCACGCCCTGATCGTGACGAAAGAGGGGAGGCTGTACTCGGGAAACGATGGCGGCGTGGCGATGAGCGAGGATATGGGGCACACGTGGCACAGCCGCAGCGAAGGCATGGTGACTGCCCAGTTTTACGCGGCGGACGTGGCCCAAAGCGATTCCAGAATATTCGGCGGAGGCACGCAGGATAACGGCACGCTGATCGCGGGAGTGCCTTCGCAGCCGGGCGGCCCGGCGCCGCACGGCGGGAATTTCACGCGCGTGCTGCCCGGCGATGGAGGCTGGATTGCCTTCGATCCCGAAGACGCCGAGCATGTATTCGGATCCACTTCCGATTTGATTTTCAACCGGCATAAGCGAGGCGAGCCGTGGGCGGCGGGCGATCAACTGGCTAGCTGGACGCCGGTCTCCATCGATCCCGCACTCTTTGGCGAAGGCGAAGGCCACCTTCGTGCGATCGCTGTGCTGATGATTCCGCCGCGGGCTCATGGCGCGCGCAAGACGGTCATGGCCGGCACCAACCGCCTTTGGCGCACCATCGACGACGGCAGCCAGTGGCACCCCATCTCGCCGTCATTCGATGGCAGCGCCATTTCAGCGATCGCAGCCTCGCCCGCCGATCCGAAGACGATCCTGGTGGGCACGTCGGAGGGCGGGATTTATCGCACGCGGGATGCCGGAGAAACCTGGAGCCACGATATTGCGGGTCCGGCCCTGCCCCGCCGCGCGATTACCGATATTGAGTTTCATCCCGAGAAAAGAGGAACCGTGGCGGTGTCGGTAGCTGCCACCGCCACACCGGGGGTGAGTCTCCAGAGCCACAAGGGCGAAAGCTCGTACGGCCACGTTTTTCAATCGGACGATTGGGGCGGCCTCTGGGACGATATTGACAACGGATCGTTGCCGGATGTGGTATTCAATGCGATGGCCTTTGAGACGCACGCGCCGTATCGTCTGTTTGCAGGCGGGGACGCGGGCGTATGGATGTTTTCAGAAACCGAATTTAGGGGCGAGAAACGGATGTTGTGGGCCAGCATTGCCGGATCCATGCCGAACGTGGTGGTGTCCGACATGAGCTTCCACCATAAAGACCGTATCCTCACCGCCGCCACATACGGGCGCGGGATCTGGCGCCTGAAAGTGACGGAGCCGTTTCCGGTGGTTCACGGGCGCGAGAAGGATCCGGCATCGGACCAGCCGGGCGCGCTTGGACTTTTGTGCGATCGAACCAAAGCGGCGCCCGCGCTAGAGGCGCCGGCCGATGGCGCGGTGTTCCACAATTATCCGAGGACCACGAATTTTTCCTGGAAGCCGGTGGAGGGAGCCATCGGATATACAGGGCTTCTCGACTACGGGAGCGGCTCCACGGATTCGTTCAGCTCGCACAAGCTTGAGGCGACCCACGATATCGCGGGGGCCAACACGGTGACGTGGCGGGTGTGGGCGATCTTTCCAGGCGGGTGGCGTTCGCCGGGGTCGGAGGCGCGGTCGTTCCGCTATACGGTGTGACGCAAATGAGAAAACTCTGCTTTCTGTTTTGCCTTCTGGCTTGCGTTCTGCCTCTGGCCCGCGCCGGACACGTCACCATCCTGCGCGACGAATACGGCGTCCCGCACATCTTCGCCCAGGACGCGGCGGGCGCGGCCTTCGGCTCCGGCTACGCGCAGGCCGAAGACCGCCTGGAAGAGATGCTCAAGAACTATCGCCGCGCGGAAGGCACCATGGCGGAAGCGTTCGGCGCAAGAGTTCTTCCGCGACGATTGGCGGCAGCGCGTCTGGCGACATCGCCTGGTGGCCGAGCAACATTATCAGGAGCTGAGCCCGACGCAGCCGCGAGATCATCGAGGCATTTCAGGCTGGCGTGCGGAAGTTTATGCAGGAGCATCCGGAGCAGGTGCCCGCGTGGGCGCCCAAGCTGGAGCCGTGGCAGTTGGTGGCGCTAGGCCGCTACATCATCTGGGGTTGGCCGGAAGGCGAAGCCGGCGGAAAGTTACTGCACGCGGGCATCCAGCCCGATCCGGTCGGCTATCACGGCTCGAACGAAATGCTGCTGGCGCCCGCGCGCACGGCCATGCACGCGCCCATCGCCATCGTGGACCCGCACCTGAGCTGGTACGGAGCGTTCCGGTTTTACGAAATGCGCATCTACGGCGGCGATCTGGCGTTCTCGGGCGCATGCATCCTGGGCCTGCCGTTCCCGGTGTTGGGTCACAACCGTTATGCTTCGATCGCCATGACCACAGGCGGCCCGGACACCTCCGATGTCTACGAGGAGGAGGTGAAAGACGGCAAGTACAAGTTCCGCGGCGAATGGCGGCCGCTCGAAACGCGCAACGAGAAGATCGGCGTGAGAGTGGGCGATCGGATCGATTGGAAAGATGTGACCATCGAATCCACGGGGCATGGACCGATCGTGGCGCACAAGAACGGCAAGTCCTATTCGATTGCCATCCCTTACGCCGATGAGGTCCGGCTGATGGATCAAAGCTGGGACATGGCGACCGCGCATAACCTCACCGAGATGAAGAAGGCGCTCGCGATGCTGCAAGTGATGGCGCAGAACATCATGGTAGGTACCGTCGATGGCGACATCTATTACGTGCGCAACGGGCGCGTGCCGGTGCGGCCGAAAGGCTGCGATCCGTCGCAGCCCATGCCGGGCGCGAGCGGCGCATGCGAATGGCAGGGCTTGCATCCGTATGAGGATCTGGCGCAGATTACTAATCCGCCGCAGGGATACATGCAGAATTGCAACGTCTCGCCGTTTGCGATGATGAAGAACTCGCCGCTGGTGCCCGAAGACTTCGCGGCGCATCCCTACCTATACAACGACGGGCGCACACCGCCGCATCAGCGCGCGGCCATGATGGTGGACCTTCTGGACGCCGCGCACTATGTGACTCCAGAGCAGGCCATCGGCATCGCGTTCTCGCCGCAAGTGTGGCACGCCGAGTTGTGGCAGGAGCGCATCAGAAAAGCAGCGCCCGACAATGAGTTCGCTCAGGAGCTGGCGAGCTGGAATCGGCGCAGCGATGCGGGTTCGCGGCCGGCTTTGGGATTCTATCTTTTCAAGATGTCGCTCGACGCGGCGCCGAGACGCGCCGTGGAACCGCCGGCGGATCTTACGGACGATCAGATCCGTGCGGCGCTGGGTAAGGCGGAAGCGCAGTTGAAGTCCGACTTTGCGTCGGACGCCACATTCGGTACGTTCTTCCGCGTGGGCCGCCAAGGCGGTGCGCACACCTGGCCCGTGAGCGGCGGCTCGCTGCGGGACGCGGGCATGGCTACGCCACGCGCCATCAGTTTCGATAAGGTTGGCAAGGAGATGGTCGGCCACACCGGCCAAACCTCCACCCAGATTGTGATCCTGACCAAACCGCCGCAATCCTACATGGTGATTCCGCTGGGCGAGAGCGACCACGCAGATTCGCCGCACTTCGACGATCAGGCGGAGAAGCTATTCAGCAAGAGCCGGGTGAAGAGCACGTATTTCCTGAACCGCAAGGAACTGGAGAAGCATGTGAGCAAGCGGGAGGAATTGGAATTCGTCGAGCCTCGCCGCGATGAGTTCCATGAAACGCTGGCGGATCTTTTCCGCGGTGGCGTTGTCGGGCGTGATCACCAGCAGAGTGTCGTCTCCGGCGAGCGTGCCCACCACTTCGGTCCATTCCTCGGAGTCGAGGGCTACCGCGACGGAGTTGGCATGGCCGGGCGAGGTCTTCAGCACCACCAGGTTTTGCGCGACGCGGACGTCATGCAGTAATTCGGCGGCCAGCGTGTTGAAGGAGGGGCCGGTTTCCTCGGGCAGCATCTCGCGATAGCCTTCGCGGGTCTTGACTAAGTGCAACTCGCGGATGTCGCGCGAAAGGGTCACCTGGGTGGCCGGCAGCCCGGCCTGCTGCAACTCGCGGGCGAGCTCCTCCTGCGTGCGCAGATTCTTCGAACGGACTAGCTTGAGGATCTGGCCATGGCGGTAGGCTTTGCTCATAGCGTGCTCATAGCATTTGGGCGAGGCGGGCGCGCGCCTGTGCGAGCGCCTGCGCCACGGTTTGGGGACCCGTGCCGCCGGATATCTCGCGCGATCGCATGCCTTCGCGCGGATCGAGCAAACGCGCCATGTCGGGGGTGAATTCGGGCGCGAACCGCGCGAGTTCATCCGCTGTCCAATCGACCGGCTGTTTGCCGCTCCGCACGCTTTCGAGCACCAGCCTGCCGACCAACTGATGCGCCTGGTGGAACGGCGTACCGGCGCGCGCCAGGGCTTCCGCCAGATCGGTGGCGACGACCCAGCTCTGTTGCGCAGCGGCCAGCGGACGCGCCGCGTTGAGGCGCGCCGATTCGACCACGGCGCGCGCCATCTCGAGCGACGCAGCTAACTGGTCAGCCGCATCGAACAGCGGCTCCTTATCCTCCTGCATGTCCCGATTGTAGGTCAGCGGCAGGCCCTTCATGGTCACCATCAGCGAAGTCAACGAGCCGAGCACACGCCCGCTTTTGCCGCGGATCAATTCGAGCGAATCCGGATTCTTCTTCTGCGGCATCAGGCTGGAGCCGCTGGTCACTTCGTCGCCCAATTCCAGCCAGCCGAATTCTTCGCTGGAGTAAAGAATCCAGTCCTCGGCCAGGCGGCTCAAGTGCAGCATGGCCACCGAAGCGGCGTAGAGAAAATCGAGCGCAAAGTCGCGGTCCGCCGATACATCCATGCTGTTGGCGGTGAGCGCATCGAAACCCAGGTCGCGCGCCATAGCTCTCACGATCGAAGGGGAATCCGCTGCCGGCCAGAGCGCCGGAGCCGAGCGGCATCACGTTAGTGCGCCGGCGGGCCTCGGCGAAGCGCTCGGCATCGCGCGCGAACATCTCGAAATACGCCAGCAGGTAGTGCGGCCAGAGCACCGCCTGCGCGCGCCGGGTGTGCGTGTAGCCGGGAATCACAGCGGCGGGATAGCGGGCGGCCAGATCGAGCAAGGCCCCCATCAGACCCGCCAACAGCGCGCGCACGCGGTCGCACTCGCCGCGCAGCCACAGGCGCAGATCGAGCGAAACCTGCTCATTGCGGCTGCGGCCAGTGTGGATTTTATCCGCGACGGCGCCCGCATGCTCCTTCAGCTTGCGGATGACCAGCGTGTGCACATCCTCATCGGTGGCGCCCGCGAAGAACTCCGGCTCGGCGGCTTCTTCGCGAATCTGATCGAGGGCTTCCACGATGCGGGCGCGCTCATCCGCGGCTGAGAATGCCGGCCTGCTCGAGAGCGCGCGCGAAGGCCTGCGAACCGAGGATGTCCGCGCCGATCAACCGGCGATCGAAATCGAGCGATCCGGAGAAGCGGTCGAAGATTTCCGACGGACCGGTTTCGAACCTGCCGCCCCACAGCTTCATGCCGGCTTAGCGGCCGCCAGCGCGGCGCGTACTTTGATGGGCAATCCCGTCAGGTTGATGAAGCCCAGTGCGTCTTTCTGGTCGTAAGAAGCGCCCATGGTGAAACTCGCGATATCCAGCGAGTATAGCGAATAGGGCGACTTGCGGCTGACAGGGGTGAGGTTTCCCTTGTAGAGGCGCAGAACGACTTCGCCGGTGACGGGTGCGGCGACGGCCGCAAAGAATCCATCGAGAGCTTCGCGCAGCGGCGTAAACCACAGCCCGTTATAGACCATCTCCGCGTAGTCGAGCGCCAGGCGTTGCTTGTAGTGCAGCGTCTGACGGTCGAGCGTGAGCGCTTCGAGCTCGCGGTGGGCCGCGTAGATCAGCGTGCCGCCGGGCGTCTCATAACAGCCGCGCGACTTCATGCCCACGAAACGGTTCTCCACCAGATCGATGCGGCCGATGCCGTGCTCGCCGCCGATGCGATTCAGCGTTTCGACCAGTTCTACGTCGCTCATCCGCGCGCCATCGACTGAAATGGGCACGCCCGCTTCGAATCCAATGGACACGTCGGACGGTTTGGAGGGCGCATCCTGGGGGCTGCGCGTGAGCATCCAGATATCGTCCGGCGCGGCGTTAGCCGGATCTTCCAACGCGCCGCCTTCGTGCGAGATGTGCCAGAGATTGCGGTCGCGGCTGTAAATCTTGGTGGTGGATTGCGTGATGGGCACGTTATGCTCGGCGGCGTATTCGATGGCGTCTTCACGCGATACGATCGACCATTCGCGCCACGGAGCGATTACCGGGAGGTGCGGCGCCAGCGCCTTGTAAGTCAGCTCGAAGCGGACCTGGTCGTTGCCCTTGCCCGTGCAGCCATGCGCCAGGCCGTCGCAGCCGGTGCGCAGGGCCACTTCCACCTGCTTCTTGGCAAGCAGCGGCCGCGCCACGGAAGTGCCCAACAGATACTTATGCTCGTAGACGCCGCCTGAGCGCACCAGCTTCCACAGATACTCGGCGACGAACTCCTCGCGCATATCCTCGACGTAGACTTCCGAGGCGCCCGTGCGCAGGGCCTTCTCTTCCAGGCCGGCCAATTCATCGCCCCCCTGGCCGATATCGCCGCACACCGCGACCACCTCGCAGCCATAATTTTCCTTCAGCCAGGGGATGATGACAGACGTATCCAAGCCACCCGAGTATGCCAGGGCGACCTTCTTCGGTTTATTCATATAAGGCGATTATCCCAGCATCATGAACAGCAGCGCTTTCTGCGTGTGCAGGCGGTTTTCGGCTTGATCGAAAACCACCGAGCGGCTGTGCTCGATGACGGAATCGGTGACTTCTTCTTCGCGGTGGGCGGGCAGGCAGTGCATGAAGACGGCATCGGGCCGCGCCAGAGCGAACAACGCGTCGTTCACCTGGTACGGCGCGAATGCCTTGCGGCGCGTGGCGGCTTCCTTTTCCTGGCCCATGCTGGCCCACACGTCGGTGTAGACGGCGTGCGCGCCATCCACGGCTTCGGCGGGATCGGCGGTCAGTTGCAGCGTGGAACCGGACACGGCGGCCAGGCCATTCGCGTGAGTGACGATTTCAGGATTCGGTTCGTAGCCTTGCGGCGTGGCTATGGCGAAATCTAGCCCCAAGCGCGCGGCGGTCAGCATGAGGGAGTGCGCCACGTTATTGCCATCGCCGCAGAAGGCCAGCTTCAGGCCGGCTAGATCGCCGAAGCGCTCTTTCAACGTGAGAACGTCGGCCAGCGCCTGGCAGGGATGGTACAAGTTGCTCAACGCGTTGATTACCGGCACCGCGGACCAGTGCGCCAGTTGCTCGATGGTCTCTTGCGAAAAGGTGCGGGCCACGATGGCGTGCACCCAGCGATCCAGGTTGCGGGCGACATCCTTGAGCGGCTCGCGCGCGCCGATGGGGCCTTCGCTGAACACGGAATCGCCGCCGAGCTGCTTGATGGCCAGCTCAAAGGTGAGGCGGGTTCGCAGCGAAGCCTTTTCGAAGAGCAACGCGATGGACTTGCCGGCCAGGGTGCGCGCATATTCGCGGGGCGACTGCTTCATGTCGAGCGCCATATCGAGCAGGCCGCCCAACTCGTCGTCAGTAAGGTCGAGATCGCGGACGAGGTCGGGGGCGGAGATGCGGGTAATTTGACGATGGGAGAGGGGGAAAGCGGCCACGGCGGCACCTCGCTGTGAATGTTTATTCACTATAATGAATAATTACACAGAGGAGGGGTTGGTGTCAAATTTTGGATGAATTGCTAAGGTCAAGTACTCCGGCGGGCGGGATGTCATCTCGGGCGGCCCCGAGCGCCCTGCAATTCCTCCGGGACGGCGTTAGCGTCAACGGCGGCTGCGCTGAAATACAACGGATCATAAAGTGCCGGAACGAACTGTTCAGCAGTTTGAAGGGTATGGGCTTTGAACCTAAGCGCCCCCGTACCAGAACATAGAGGCTCGCCACGATAGTCGGTACGCTCAGCAGCTCTTGAGCGGAGACACGCCCTATAGCGTGAAAAAAAGCGCTTGGGCTATAATCGAGGACGCGATCCATAGAAGGAGATTTTTTTGGATTCGCTACACAGGCGAATGTGGAGGGAAATTCATGACTGAGCTGACCTTCGGAGCGCAATCACTCAGGTTTGACCTTGAAAACGGCTGCGCCTTGTACCGTGGCAGGAACGGAGCGCCGTCTATAATCATGCCGCGATTTGGCCGTCCGAAACCCATTACCCATGGCCAGGTCGATGATATGTTCGTAGCGGAACTCTTGGCCACGAATCTGATACACGAAACCTCTTGGGGTGCTTGCGCCTTAACTTCAAGCTGATACGCTACCTTCTAGTTCGGGTTGTTTGGATCGTTTCCGGCCACCATGCCGCCAGCTATCACGATGGCGTTAGCGGCTCCCTGATGCATCACGAGTAGCGGCCCCCGCTTCACTGTTGCCTTCCCGCCCATCTTGCCCGATACCGCAGCCGGTTCGATGGTCAACAGATAGTCCGCTAGCAGAACGGATTTGCCCAACAGCTCTAGCGCCCAGGATTGCGGTCGATTATCGAAGAACTGGAACGGGCTACGGCTGCCGAGCGGGCGGAAATGGTGCCAGTTCTAGGATAGCAGCCCATCCAACTAAAAGTCTAACGCATTGATAACCAGACAGATAGAGTCCGTATTTCGTGGATCGGAAGGCTCGATTTGCCGACCCGAATTGGTTAGCCTGAGTGAAGGCTCTCACACGTATGGCCACGCTAGGGACACCTCTATCTTTTAGCGACGTGCTGCGGCTTCGGCCGGTACGGCGCCTGTGGATCGCGCAGATTGTCAGCGTGTTCGGGGACTTCCTGGCGGTGTTCGCGATCATCGCGATGGTGACGTTTAAGCTGCATGGTACGGCGACGCAGGTGGCGATGGTGCTGGTATCTTTTATGGCGCCGCTGGCGATCGTCAGCCCGCTGGCCGGCGTCTTTGTGGACCGGTGGCACCTGAAACGGACGCTGATTGCAAGCGACCTCGCTCGCGGCGTGCTGGTGCTTGCACTGGTGTTCGTGCACGACCTGTATTTGATATACGGCATCCTGTTCACGATGAGCGTGGTCTCAGCCTTCTTCGTTCCGGCGCAATCGGTGGCGGTGCGCACGCTGGTCCCGATGGCAGGGCTGATGGCAGTGAACGGATTGATGTCGCAGGCGCAGCAGGGGTCAATGATCGTAGCCCCGAGCGTCGCCGGAGAACTGGTGCAGCTTTTTGGGGCGAACTCCTGTTTCCTCTACGACAGCTTTAGTTTCTTCTTTTCGGCGGCGTTGGTGATGACGCTGACCATCGACCGTCCGGCGCTACACACGGCACCGGGCGCGGTGCTCGATTCGATGCGGCAGGGATTCGGCTTCATCTTCAGGCACGCGACGATTTCGTTTGTGATTCTCTCGATGACGGCGGGGATGTTTGCGATGCGCTGCTTCGGCGCGCTGCTCTCGATCTACGTGCGCGACGTGCTGCACTCGACGTCCGCAGTGTACGGTGTGCTGAATACACTGATTGGCGTCGGTATGATCATCGGGACGCAGTTGCTGACGCGGTTTGCGCGGCACATCCCGCAGCAGAACCTGGTGGTGTACGGTCTCGGCGGTATGGGCATAGCGGTATTGATCACGGCGGCGTTCGGCACGATGGGATCGACCGCGGCGGGGATGTTCGGGTTAGGCCTGTGCGCGTCCGCGATTTTCATCACGGCGACGACACTGATCCAGCATGAGACACCCCACGAATTATTGGGACGAGTGATGAAGTCTGCCTGATGTCGCTGGTGGCGGGGTCGCAGGTGATCTCGATGTTCGTGGCTGGTCCGGTGGCGGAGAAGATTGGGATTCCGAACCTCTATTATGGCAGCGCTGCGATGCTGGTCGGAATCGGCGTCGTAGGCTACTTTAAGTTGCCGAAGGCTGAGAAGGCGGAGGCGGCGAAGACCAGCTAGTATAGGGCGCCAGGGTGTCTCCCCGGCGCGAGCCGGCAACCGAAGGATTCACGGTATCAATAGAAAGCCCTTAGGAACGGAGCCCGCCGTGGTGTAATAACCTACGATAAAGTTACTGTCGTTGATGCCGGTGGTCCAAGTGCCTAGCTTTGCTTTTGGACCGGCAAACGATTGCATAGCTCCGGTGGCAAACCGTATCATGCCCAACTCAGTCTCGTAACCGTCTTGCGTTTTTATCCACTCTTCGGCGGCGATGACACCCGCTGAATTAATACTGACGCCCTGCGTTGCCCAGGCTGGGCTCGGCGCGCTAAAGGGAGTGAACTCACCGGCGGGCGAAAGCACATAGCCGTGAGTTGCGTAAGCGCTATCTTCATAACTACCCGCGATCACTCCGGTGGAGTTAATGGACCAGGCAAAGGTATCATTGGCGCCTGGCGCATCAAATGTTGTTATAGCGCCGGACGAATGCCGCTCGAAGACGTGATATACATTGTTTGCATCGTCGTATTGACCAATAATCACTCCGGCGCTGTTAATGCTCGTCACGAGTGTGCCCTGTCCATATCCCGTTCCCGCGCCGGGCACATCAAACGTGGTGATTGTGCCGGCCACAGTTCGAACGAATCCATGAGATGCGCCATTCGCATCGCCGAACAGCCCGGCAATGACGCCCGCATCGTTAATGCCCTTGGGAAACGTGCCCCCGACCGTACCTGGAGCGTCGAAAGTATCGATTCCGCCTGAGGCGTTCCGGCCAAAACCATGATAGGCCGTACCGTCGAAGAAATCGCCGGTTATCGCGCCGGCGGAGTTGATGCTATAAGCATAAGTGTCCACAGCGCCGGGGGCGTCGAATGTGGTCACAGCGCCCTTCTGCAGAAAGCCATGACTCTGGTTCGAAGCATCCACATAATATCCCGCGATGGTTCCAGTGTTACTGATGCTATGAGGATAGGTGCCTTGGTTGCCTTGCGTGCCTGCGCCAGGGACATCAATCGTAACAATGGTTGCGGCAGAGACAGTTACCGCCTGGACCAATGGCAGCCAAAGCGCGCCGCGTAGTATTGGCTTCATGTAGATCTCTCCTTGACTGGCCGTTATTCTATCATTGGCAGGCACGGCGATCCAGATGGCGTCGCAAAAAGCGGTACTATTCCCCGCCAGATCCGTCATCCGCAGCGCGCAACAATCAGCGTGATGTCGTCGTGCTGTTCACCCGCGCTGAAGCGCCGCACCTCATCGATGGTCGCTGCAACCAGGGCTTCCGGACACAACTCGCGGCTCCGTTCTAAAGCCTGAATCAGGCGCTCTTCCGCGAAGTCGTCACCCTTGGCATTGGCCGCTTCGGTGATGCCATCGGTATAGAGCGCCAGAGTATCTCCCGGCGCGAGCCGGCATTCTCCAATCTCGCAATCCCATGCCTCGAAAAGCCCCAGCACGGTACAGGTGGAAGCGAGGCGCTCCACCGTCGAGTCCTGCCGCAGCAGCAGGCCGCACAGGTGCCCGCAATTCACGTAGCGCAGCAGCCGCGCCTGGTCTTCATATTCGGCATAGAACAGCGTGGCGTAGGCGCTGGCGGCCGTATTTTCGTAGAAGAGCCGGTTCACCGATCTCAGGAAGTTTTGGGGTTGGTCCCAGGCGAGCGCACATTGGCTACGTAGGTTGGCTTGCAGGTTGGCCATCAGGAGCGCGGCCGCCATTCCTTTTCCCGCGATATCGCCGATCACCAGGCCCAGCCGCGCGCGGCCCAGATCGAGGAAATCGTAGTAATCGCCGCCCACCTGGCGGGCCTGAATGCAAATGCCGGCATACTCGAGAGTCTGCAGGGCGGGACGCATTTGTGGAAAGAGCCGGGCCTGCACCTGGGTGGCGATTTCCAGTTCCTGCGCGGCGCGGCGCTCGGCTTCCTGCCTGGCGGCGTCCGCGCGGCGCTGCTTTTCGAGTTCGCGGGCGAATACGTCGATGCCCATCAGGGCGAAGGAGTTTCCATCGAGGTCCTGAAAGCGGGTGAACATTCCGCCCCAGGCGGGCGCCTCGTCAGGCGGCCCCAGCTTCAGCCGCCACAAACGCGGCACACGCGAAAACTGTACGCCCCGGGCGCGCCATTGGTGGTACTGGGCGAGGACGTCTTCCGCCATAAAAACAATCTGTGTGGCCCGGCCGATCAGCTTGTACTCCCTGGATTTGGGCTTGGGCGCCACCAGCGCCAGCACCGCGCTGCCATCCGGCGGGGACACGGCCAACCAGCGCTCGCCGGATTGCAGCCGGGTATCGAAGGTCACGCCGAACCCGAGCTGGTCCACGTAGAATCGCAAGCTGCGTTCCTGGTCGTGCACAAAGATGTTGACTGCGTGGAGACGGAGGTAGGATGAACAAGGGCGGTCCATTGGAGTGATTATAATGTAGGGTCACACATGCAGCGGATAGCCATACGGATCCTTCTGGCGGGCGCGGCGCTGACGGGAGCGGGAACGCCGGCCAGGGGCCAGGAGCAAGCGGCGCTGGCGGAGCGGGCGGTAAACCTGGCGCTCTCCGGGCACTGCACAGAAGCGATGCCGCTGCTCAAGCAAGCGGTCGAAAGAATCCACCGGCAAAGATGCGCGGCGCCTTACGGGTAAGTTCGGAGTGCGCTGCTCCATGATGCTGAACCGGCAGGGCGAAGCCGCCAGCTTTCTGGCGCAGTTGCAGGAGGAGTTTCCCAACGATCCGGACATTCTGTTTCTGGCCGTGCACATGTATTCGGATCTGGCCTACCGCAATTCGGAGCAGTTGATGAAGGTGGCGCCGGATTCGCCGGAGGTCCTGCGATTGAACGCCGAGAACTTCGAGAAGGCCGGCGATGCGAAGAAGGCGATTGGCGAGTATCGCGTTCTGCTGCAGAAGACGCCCGGGCAGCCGGGCATTCACTATCGCATCGGCGGCCTGATCCTGGAGCACGTGGGTACGGCGGGCGGCGCGGAGGAAGCCCGCAAGGAGTTCGAAGAGGAGCTGAAGATCGATCCATCGAATGCGAGCGCGGAGTATTATCTGGGCGAGATCGCGCGGCAGGAGGAGAGACTGCCGGAAGCCATCGAGCATTTCGCGGCGCGCCACCAAACTCGCGCCGGATTTCGCGGAAGCGCAATTCGGGCAGGGCCGCGCGCTGCTCGATTCGGGCAAGACCGCGGAAGCCATTGTGCCGCTCGAAACCGCCGCTCGCCTGGCGCCGGAGAATCCCACGATCCATTTCGCGTTGGCTACCGCTTATCAGCGCACGGGGCGCAAGGAGGATGCCGCCCGCGAGTTCGCGCTGCAGAAGAGCGCGGCCGACAGGATCAACGCGAACACCAAGGCGCTGCACAAGAACATCGCCGGGGCGGAGGATGGCCGCCAGCAATAGCAACGTATGGTTGGCCGCCATGGCGGCGGTTGCCGCCGTGTGTGGGCGCGGCCTACGGATTTCAACCCGGACAACCGCGCCGAACGGCGCATAAGAAGCCGCACTTCACCGATATAGCGCCGCGATCGAAATTCTCGTACGTCACGCGCAACGACGTATCGCCGCGCAAATACTTTCCGCAGCCGCTGGCGGGCGGAGTGGCGGTGTTCGACTTCGACGAGGACGGCAAGCTCGATATTTTCTTCACTAATGGCGCGAAACTGCCGGAGTTGAAGAAGACGGGCCCGGCAGTTTTATAACTGCCTGCTGCGCAATAAAGGGAACGGCACATTCGAGGATGTCACGCGTAAGGCGGGCCTGGCGGGCGAGAATCTGGATTATAACTTCGGCGTAGCGGTAGGCGATTACGACAACGATGGGCATGAGGACCTGTTCGTGTGCAGCGCGGGCCGGAATGCGCTGTACCACAATAACGGGAACGGCACATTCACGGATGTCACAAGGGAATCCGGGATCGGCGGCAAGCCGGCGGATACAGTGAGCGTGGGCGCGGCCTGGTTCGATTATGATCGCGACGGCCTGCCGGATCTGATCGTCGCCAATTATACGGTTTGGAATCCGCGCACAGATCACCGCTGCACCGCGGAGGGCGTGGATTATTATTGCGATCCGAGGCTGTATGCGCCGAGCGTGCCGCCGCGCCTGTATCACAACCTGGGGCATGGCAAGTTCGAGGATGTGACGGAGAAATCCGGCTTGGGCCGCGCGCAGGGGAAAGGCATGGGAATCTCGATTGCGGATTTCAATGGCGACGGGTGGCCGGACGTGTTCATCGCCAACGACACGGAGGCCAATTCGCTGCTCATCAATAAAGGAGACGGCACGTTCGAAGACCGGGCGCTCGAATGGGGCGTGGCCTACGACGACAGCGCGAAAGCGGGCTCATCGATGGGCAGCGATGCGCAAGACTATGACAACGACGGCCGCGTGGATATTTTCTATAACAACCTGATGGGGCAGATCTGGGGATTATTCCGCAACCGAGGGCGACGTCTTCGAATACGTTTCGCTCGCAGACCCGGCTGCGGCAGCTCAGCGCGCGGTTTTCCGGCTGGAGCGCGGGCTTCATCGACTACGACAACGACGGCTGGAAGGATCTATACTCCGCCAACGGCGACATCGAAAATATCGATCGCCGCCGGACGCCAGCACGACAGCATGTTTCAAAATCTGGGCGGCAGGCAGTTCGAAGATGTATCGGCGGAGATGGGGAAGGATTTCCTGCGCACCGGATATCAGCGCGGCTCGGCATTTGGCGATTTCAACAACGACGGCTTCGAGGATATAGTGGTCACTTCGCTCAACGAGCCGCCGCGCATCCTGCTGAATTCGGCCGACAGCGGAAATCACTGGCTGGTGCTGGAACTGGCCGGGCGGTCGAGTGGGCGCGACGCCATCGGCGCGGCGGTCAAGCTCACCACGGCATCCGGGCGGGTGTTGTATAACCGCGTTTCCATCAGCGTGGGATTGATGTCATCGAGCGACAAGCGGGTGTACTTCGGGTTGGGCGAAGAGAGCGGAAGGAGCCTCGATTGAGATCCGCTGGCCGCGGGGAGAGGTGGAGCGGCTGACGAACGTGGCCGCGGACCAATTCCTGAAGGTGGAAGAGCGTCAGTAGGACCGTCGGGCGGGGTCACCAATCGGCGTAGGGAGTGCCGTCCGAGACCGGTCTTATCCGATCCGCTTTTCACGTCGAAGATACCCGGCTCGGTCTGATTGACGCTCTGCAGCGCGTCTTCCATTAATCGTGCGCCAAGTCTGATTCGAATTCGTCATGGGATCCATGGGAAGATCGCGCAGGTAGCCGGCCGTCACCAGGTCCGAGAGCGATTGGGGCGCTTTCTGTTTGTCGTAGGTGTATTCGTCGATCACCTGGCGCAAGGTGAACAGGTTGTTCTTCAGCACGCTTTCGCGCGCGCGGACGATCGACTTCTGATACTGCGGAATGGCGATGGCGATCAGGATGACGATGATCGCCATGACGATCATCAGCTCAACCAGCGTGAAGCCGAACTCGCGCCGGCTCGTGCGCCGCGTGATCGTTCTACCAGTCGGAGTAATTGGTTCCATCCGGCGCCTTTTCCGTGGTCTTTGTGTAAATGTCGAAGATGTTCTGCCCGCCCCAACTGTTTGAGGTGGGATCGTCCCTGGTGCTGCGCATGCCCCAGTCGGTGGAGTTGGTGAAAGGGTCCTTGGGGATGCGTCTCAGAAAGCGGATCTTCTTATCCACCTGGCCCTGCAGTTTTACGCCCTCCACCAGCGTTTCCAGCTTGTCCGGGTAGTTGTCGGAATCCAGCTTTTGCTGGCCCAGATATCCGGCATCGGCGTAATCTTTATACTTGTCGATGGCATTGCGGATTTCGCGCTCGGCGAAGCGCAGCTCCTGTTCGCGTTCGACGCGCACGCGGGAGCGCGCCAGGGGCACCGCCATGGTGGTCAGGATCAGCATGATCGAGAAAGCCACGATCAGCTCGACCAGCGTCATTCCTCTTTGATACTTGCGCCGCACGATCATCCTCACATTACATTGACTGTCAACAGCGGCGAAGAGTTGGATATCGGCTGGCCTTGCGAGTTGGTGGGACTGAAGGCCGGGGCCGAAACCGTGGTTGCGCCGCGTGCCAGCGTAGTGAACGAAAGCGTGACCAGCATACCCGATCCGGTGACGCCGCCGGTGCCAGGGAAGCGATTCAGAGTGAGATCGGCTTCGCCTGTGTCATTGAGAATGTTCTTGGTGAAGGTGATCTGCTGGCCGTCGCTCGACATCAGGGTGCCTTGCGTGACATCGTTCAGCTTGCAGCACCTTGGGATCGTACTTGATCTGCATGGGCGCGGAAAACAGGTCCGTGGCATTCGGCATCACCAGGTTGCACGTTGAAGGATTGGCCCATGGTGGTCTGGACCTGGCCGGGCACGAAGCTGACCACGGCGTTGGCCGCCGGCTGGGTAGGCGGCGGGGCCGGAGTCGACAGGCGGCGCAGCCATTGGAATATTGGCTTGCGGCGTGGTGGCGGGCGGCTCTGCCGGAGGATTGACGGAGGAAGAGGGCGACGTCACCAGCGGATTCGACGGCGTTCCCGGAGAAGCCGGAAGCGCTCCCTTGGGCGCCGGCTCGCCCGTTGCTCGGGCGCGGCGCGTAATTCAGTTTCACCACCGTGGCATTGCCCACCGCGACGCCGCGCACCTCTTCTTCAGTGTAATCGGGCCGCCGCACGATGTGCGGAATCAGCGCAATCAGCAATTCCTGCGAGGTCTTATTCACCGTCTTGCTGCTGAACAGCCATTTGATCACAGGGATGCTGGAGAGTCCTGGAATGCCGGCTACGGTGGTCGATATCCTGCGACTGCCGCAGCCCGCCCAGCAAGTTCACTTCGCCATCCTTCATGCGGATATCGTGGATCACCTTTTCCTGCGAAATGATCGGCTGTTGGATGCCGCCCAGATTCACATTGCCCACCACGCTCGAAATCTCGACCTCCACGTGCATCGATATTTCGCCGTTGTCATGCACCTTGGGGGTGAGATCCACGTTGACGCCGACATCAATGAAGGTGAATTGCGTATTCACCAGCGGATTGATGCCCACGCCGCCGATGCCCGGCTGAAAGCTGCCCGAAGCGATGGGCTCCTTCTGGCCGACCTTGAGAGTGGCCTTCTGGTTGTCCACAGACCTGATCTCGGGGGATTGCAGCACGCGCGTGCCGCTGTCGCTCAGCACCGCCTGCAGCATGCCGGAGGGCAAAACCGTCGAGAAGTCTTCCGTGTTCACTTTGCCGATGTAGGCAAGCGGAATGGAGGCCGTGGTGCTGGTGGTCCCGGTGGTGGTGGGCGTGGTGGTCGCGGTTCCACTGGTAGTGGGCGTGGAAGTGGAAGTGGTGGTCGACGAACTGGGAGTGCTGATGCTGGTGCGCGGCGAAAAATTGATCGGCAGGCTCAAGCTGTTAAGCGCCGCTCCTAAGAGTACGCGTCATATCGCTCGAAGTCTGGAGGACCAACACATCCACCACCACTTCCGACTTGGGCTTATCGAGATCGTGGATAATCTTTTCCGCCAGCGCAATGCGGTCCGCCTCGCCGCGCGCGATGATGGCATTCTGCGCGTTATAGACGAACAGGCGCTGGATATCGGCCACCGAGCGCACCGCCGTCACAATCTCCTGCAATTCCTGGGGCGTGGTGACGTTGGTCAGATAGAAAACCTTCATCACCTGCTCTTCGTAATCGCGGCGCTTGGTGGTAGTGTCCTGGGTGACGAAGATAGTATTCGCGGAGAGCGGTTTCCAGAAGGCTTTGGTGATGACCGACAGGTAATTCAGCGCTTCGTCCAGAGTGGCGCCGGTGAGATCGATCGACTGTTTCTCGTTGCCCTTAAACTCCGGGTCGAACAGCACGTTGATGCCCGCTAACTTGCCCAGCGTTTCAAACAGAACCTTGGGCGGCTGGTTGTTCATCTTGAGGGTGATCGGCTGTTGGTTGAGGGCGCGCAGCTCCGGCACAGGCAACAGGGTATCGAGTCTCTCCTCGGTGTTTTTTTTTGCCAGTTGCGAGGGGGTCAACCCCCGGGTATCGGAGTCGGCGCCTTTCTTGCTTTCCCGCAGCATCATCTGCTGGGTGGTCTTGATCTCCTGCTCGGCCACGCTCGAAGAGGGATCGATGCCATACGCTTTCTCGAACTGCATCAATGCCTCGGCGAGCTTGCCGTCTTTCCGCAGCTTCAGACCCTGGTTCACGTGGAATTCGGATGTCTGGAAGCGAGTATGGTGCACCGCGAGCTGATAGCCCGGGTCGGCGGGATCTTCGCCGAGCGCCTTTTCGTAGAAATCGAGCGCCGAATCCCACTCTTTCCGCGCTTCGGCGGCTGTGCCCTGTGCGAAGAATTTGTCGCCCTTGCGGGTGCGTGCCGCCGCCGGCGCCGCCAGGCACCCAGCGAACGCCAGCAGAACTGCTAACCTTCTGAAAATAATGCTTTTGATATAGATCTCGGGCGTGCGGGCGCGCATATGGTAAGATGAAGTGCAACCGGGTGTTTCACGCTACTTCATTGAGGATGACGCTGCGGGGCTTCCTAGCGTTGAGAATAAAACCTTGGCCGTAAAAGAAGCCGAATTCAAAATCCTAAGCGACAACCGCCAGGCAAGCCACAATTACTTTCTCATGGAGCGCTTTGAGGCGGGCCTGGTGTTGACGGGCACGGAAGTCAAAGCCGCGCGGGCGGGCAAGATTCAGCTTAAAGAAGCCTATGCCACGGTGGAAAAGAACGAGGCGTGGCTGGTGAACGCGCATATCAGCCAGTATGCCCACGGTAATCGAGAAAACCATCCGCCGGTGCGCAATCGGAAGCTGCTGCTGCACCGGAAAGAGATCGACAAACTGCTGGGCAAGATCCGCGAACGCGGCCTGGCTCTGATTCCGACCAAGGTGTACCTGAAGAAGGGCCGCATCAAGTGCGAAGTAGCCGTGGCCCGCGGCAAAAAACTGCACGACAAGCGGGAGACCGAACGTGCGCGCACGGCGGAAGCCGAAGCGCGCGACGCCGTGCGGGCCAGTAAAGCCAAACAATATGGAGATTGATCGAAACATGCAAGTCAGCCTGCAACGCCAGCCAATTGAGAACATAGAAACCGAAGCCGCGGTGGTGATTGTATTTCAGGACCACCGCGAAGACCGCCTGGGCCTGGGCGAGTTATTCGATTCGGGAGAGATCGCCGGCAAGCCGTTCGAGATGACTTTGCTGCACCATGTGCCGGGCGTGCGCGCCAAGCGCATCCTGGCCGTGGGCGCGGGAAAGGCGGGCAAGTTCAGCCCAGCCGAGTTGCGCAGAGCCGCGGGCGCCGCGATCCGGCACCTGAAATCGAAGTCCATCACCGAGGCCGCGCTGTACCTCGATGCGCCGCACGCCAATGCCGATTACGTGTCTGCCGCGGTGGAAGGCGCCATCGTAGGAGGATGGGAGACGGACCGTTATAAAACGGATAAAAAGGATGTGAAGACCTTCGCGCGTTTCGCGGTGGTGGTAGCGGGCGGCGGCCCGCATCTGGACGCGGCCGTGGAGCGGGGACGCATCATCGCCGAGGCCCAGAACTTCACGCGCGATCTGGGCAATGAGCCGCCCAACAGGCTGACGCCCATGGTCCTCGCCGAAGAGGCCCGCCGCATGGCCGAAGAGTTCGGCCTGGAATACGAAGTGCTCGACCGCGACCGCATGGCCCAGCTTGGCATGGGCAGCCTGTTGGGAGTGGCGATCGGCAGCGCGGAACCGCCTGCGCTGATCGTGTTGCGGTATCGTCCGTCCAGCCACGCGGGCGGTTCCACTCATTTGGGACTGATCGGCAAAGGCGTGACGTTCGACACCGGCGGCATCTCCATCAAGCCGTCCGAAGGCATGGAGAAGATGAAATACGACATGGCCGGCGGCGCCGCCATGATCGGCGCCATGCGGGCCATCGCGCAGCTTAAGCCCGCCATTCCGGTTACCGCGCTGGTGCCCGCCGTCGAAAACATGCCGGGCAGCCGGGCGCAGCGTCCGGGCGATATTGTGACGGCGCTCAGCGGCAAAACCATCGAAGTACTGAACACCGATGCGGAAGGCCGGCTGATCCTGGCGGACGCCATCACTTACGCGCAGAGGCTGGGCTGCACGCATTTGGTGGATGCCGCCACGCTCACAGGGGCTGTGGTGGTGGCGTTGGGGCACATCAACGTAGGCTTGTTTGCGAATGACGATGCGATGCGTGAGCGCGTGATGCTGGCGGCCCGAGCGGAAGGGGAAAAGATGTGGCATATGCCGCTCGAAGACGACTACAAAGACTATCTGAAGAGCGCCTATGCCGATATCCCCAACGTGGGCGGCCGCTACGGAGGCGCGGTTACCGCCGCGATGTTCCTGAAGGAGTTTGCGGATCCCACGCCCTGGGTGCATCTGGATATCGCCGGCACGGCCTGGCTGGACGATGGCAAGCCATTTATGGCAAAGGGTCCGACGGGCGTGCCGTTGCGGACCATGGTGCGCCTCGCGATGGAGTGGCAGTAGCGGCTTATCTTTTGATCCCGTTCAGTATCCGCCGCGCCGACAGGCTCACGATGGCGAAGAACACGCCGAAGCTGATGAGGATCACGGCCAGTTGGCGGCCGCGCGAGAGATAGTGCACCTGGGGCTGTTCCAGAAACACGCGCAGGCGCACGCGCACGGGCCGCGTCCCGCGATTCTCGATGGCCAGATAGCTATCCACATCGTGAACCGGGATACGCAACATACCGCGCGGACCCACCGCCGTGGTGGCAGTCTCATCGTGGTCGCGGCCCTCACGCCAGGCGTTGAGATCCGCGTGGCTCAGCAGCACCACGCGCACTTTGGCATCCGGCCGGTCGGATTGAAAGTTGCAATCGACCTGGGCGGGCTCCTGGGTTACCGGGCGCGGCACGTACCGCCAATCGCTCGCGGGAATTTCGACATTCTCATCGATCAGATCGACGCGCGAAAAGGCGGCTAACAAAAGCAGGGCCGGAATCATTTCGTTAGAATAGACACCATGGACAGTATGGCACAGCCGCATCCGGGCTTGGCCCAGTTGGCGTTGCCCACCTGGAAGACCACGGCGAGTTGGGTGAGCGCCATTTTGCTGGCGCTGGTGTTTCTGGGTTCGGGCCTTTGGAAACTCACGGACGCTCCCGGCGCGGCCGTGCGCATGGCTCAGGCGCTGGTGCCGCAATCGCTCAGCCTGGCGGCGGCCATCGGCTTCGGTATCGCCGAGACATTCGCCGCCTTGCTGCTGGTGACGCCGCGCTTCCGGCGCTGGGGCGCATGGCTGGGCGGCGCGCTGCTGGTGGCGTTCATGATATTCATCGGCATGAACTATAACGCCTTGCGGGGCGCGGAGTGCAGTTGTTTTCCCTGGGTGAAGCGCGCGGTGGGTCCGGGCTTCTTCATCGGCGACGGCCTGCTGCTGGCGCTGGCGGTTATGGCGGGCGTGTGGGCACCTCTGGCGCGCGGAATGCGGGCCGCGGGCGCGATCCTGGGCATCGTCACGCTATTTGCGGCGGGATCCTACGGCGTGGCCGCCATGCGCCAGACCGGCACCAAGGCGCCGGATACGGTCACGGTCGACGGCAAGCCGTATTCGCTCCAACAAGGAAAGATTCTGGTTTTCTATTTCGACCCCGAGTGCCTGCACTGCCTGGACGCGGCCAAGCGCATGTCGCATTACAACTGGGGCGATACACGCGTGGTGGGCGTGCCCATCAACGTGCCGCAGTTTGCGCAAGGGTTCCTGGAGGACACGCATTTGAAAGCGGTGATCTCGAACGACCATCAACAGTTGAAGAAAATCTTCCCGTACGTGAGCGCGCCGGCGGGCGTGGCGCTGGTGAATGGACGGGAGAAGATGGCGCTCACACAGTTCGAGGATCCTGAGCCGGAAGCTACGCTGAGGAAGCTCGGGTTTATTGAGTGACCATCCCAGCGGTTTGACGTTGGGTTTAGGGCCGGAAGTAGTAGTCCACATTCACCTGGGAGCTGCCCGTGTTCTGGTAGACCAAGTCGGGCGTGCCATTGCCATCAAAATCGGCCGCGGCTTTCACTTGCCAACCTGTAACGTTGATGCTGCAACTGAGGCATGCATATCCAAGGAAGGTGGCGCCTCCAGAGCCCCCATAGAAGTCTACGTTCACTTGACTGCTACTCGTATTCTGATAGACCAAGTCCGGTGTGCCGTTGCCGTCGAAGTCGGCCGCCGCCACGACTAGCCAGCCAGCCGGATTGATCGCGCAACTGAGACACGCCCAGCCGATGTAAGTGGCGCCCCCCGACCCGCCGTAGTAGTCGACATTCACCTGGCTGGTTGTCGTGTTCTGGTAAACCAGATCCGGCGTGCCATTGCCATCGAAATCGGCCGCCGCCTTCACCCGCCAGTAGGTAGTGTCGATGCTACAACTGAGGCAAGCCGAACCGGTGTTGGTGGCCCCGCCGGACCCGCCGTAATAATTCACATTGACCTGATAGGGCGATTGGGTCTGCTGAATAACGAGGTCGGGCGTTCCATTGCCGTCAAAATCCGCGACCGCCGCCACCTGCCATCCGGCGATGCTGCCGCTTCCGGGCGCGCCGCATGTGAGGCACGCCCACCCGATAAATGTGGCGCCGCCGGGACCACCATAGTAGTCTACGTTCACTTGGGAGGTGCTCGTATTCTGGTAGACCAGGTCCGGCACGCCGTTGCCATCGAAATCGGCAGCGCCCACCAACTGCCAACCGGACGTGTTGATTCCGCAGCCTCGGGCAGGCCCATCCTTCGAAAGCCGGGGTCCCTGTGGGCGCTTGGACTTCGATCGCCAGGATGCGGCCTCCGACTCGGATGTATTCTTTGCTGAGAGTTGGGGGAGCCGCTGCCCGCGCGCAGGCCAGGGTTAATGCGATGAGAAGCGCTTGAGCCAACTTTTTTGGTGTGTTTAGTTTTTGCATGTTCGATCCGTTCATGCGGCGTCCGCCGCTACGCGCCCTCGCGCCGTATCACCTTTCCTACCTTCTCGTCAGCCTCAGACATCTTCGTGAGTACGCAGATCGAAGCGGCTCGCGCGATGCGATGGGCCTGGCGAAGTCTGGTCGCTTCGGCGGCTGTTCATCCTTATCGCCATTGCGCTCGGCCCCCTCTCTAGGACGGGCCCTCTATCAGAGTCTTGGTCTTGTACATTTCAACTGGAAATCGGAACTCCGGTACCCTGTACAGGTGCCCTCGAGGAGCCGCCACGTTGAAAAACGCGTTACAGTTCAGATGCTGTTTGCAGCGGTCGCGGACCCCCTTGAAGTCAGCCCATCCCTGGGCCGTGTCGGGAATGTCGGGAGCGACGTTGACCTGCACCAGTCGGTCGGAGATCTGCTGCACCTCGTAAGCGGGCGTCGACAGCAGCCGATCGATTCCGAACATCTCGACGTACGGCGGACCGAATATGGTCAGCCACGGCAGGTTTGGGAGGTGCCGCTTCAGGACATCTGTCTTGTACTGCTGAACCGTCATTCCGTGCACGGTCACCGCTATTCCTTGTTTCTCGGCCCTCCACAACAGATAGTCCGGGTTGCTCCCTGCCACAGTTCTCAGGTGGGCGACCCATTCCGAGCTCAGCCCGCGTCATGACATGGGCAACGGCCAGATCGGCGCGGAATGTTTCCGCAGTTTCGGTGACGAACGCTCGAAACGCCTTCACGTGCGCGGCCTCGAGTGCATCAAATTCAAGGACAGCGATCGAGCGGCAAGACGCTGTGGCTAACACTGCTCGCATGGCAGTCGTCGCGCGTTTCATGTACTGGTTCCTCCTAATTCATAAGTCAAGTTACGAAATCTGGATAAGCGACTATGACCGAAATCAGGAACACTGTCAAGGGAAAAGTGCGCAGGAAAAAGTGCGCATGGTTGCCTTACGATCGGACTAGGCCCTCGGCTAATCCGGCAAAGTGAACAGATACGCGGCCAGATTATCCATCTCCCGGCTGGTGAACCGGTACGGCGGCATCATGCTGCCCGGTGACAGCGCTTCCGGATTGGCGAAATGTTGGATCACCCAACTCTTGGTGCGGCGGCGCGCCAGGCCGTTCAACGGAGGGCCGACGGTCATACCCACACCGTTCACCCGATGGCAGCCTCCGCAGCCCTTGGATTGGTAAAGCAATCCCGCCTCCACCGCGAAATCCGGCGCGTTCGCCAGCGCCTCGGCATTGGCCGGCGTCAGCTTCAGAAGGTACGCCGCCAGCGCATTCAGTTGTGCATCGCTCAACAAAATCGCCGGCATGGAACTGCCTGGCACCATGGCGGCGGGATGTTTGAAATGCTCGATCATCCAGGCCGCCGTTTTCTTGATGGGCACGTTCGCCAGATCCGGTCCGATGCGCGCCTTTCCCGCGGCCGGCGCGTGGCAACTAACACAATTCTCTTTGCGGAAGTATCCGATACCGGCCAACTCCTGCGGCGAGAGCCCCATCCAATCGGTCGGCGCCCCGTAATCGATGGCTACTAAGTTGTCGGGCTTCGGCGTAGTCGCCACGGCGGCCACGGTCAGCCCGGCCCACCCCAGCGCGGCGAGCAGCACCACGCCGATCGCGACGAAGCGGCGGGTGACGCGCAGCACCCGGCCGCGGTCCACGAAAGGCGTCAACATCAGGGCCAGCACCGCCAACGCCGGCAGGATCACGCTTCCCACTACTTCCAACGGCCCGTCGAAAAACTTCAGCGTCTGAAACAGGAACAGGAAATACCAATCCGGCCGCGGGATGTAAGTTGTGTCAGTCGGATCGGCCAGGCGCTCTAACGGCACGCGCACGGCCACCGCCATCACGAACAGAATCACGAAGGCGATGAAAATCGCCACGGTATCCTTCATTGCCTGCCGCGGGTAGAACTTCTTGCTGGGTCTCGCTTCGTCGCCCGGCGCGGGCGCCACGCCATGTTTGCGCACCAGGTAAATGTGTGTGGCAATCAGCAGCGCGGTGGCGGGCGGCAGCAACAACACGTGCAAACCGTAGAAGCGCGCGAAGGTCACCACGCCAATGGCGTTGTCTCCGCCCAATAGCCGGCTCAAGTAGGTCCCCGCGAGCGGAATCCGCGTGGCGATCTGGGTGGCCACGACCGTGCCCCAGTAAGCCCGGTTGTCCCAAGGAAGCAGATATCCGGTCAAGCCATAGGCCATCGTAAGAAGCAATAGGATCACGCCCACCATCCAGGTGGCTTCGCGCGGCTTCTTATAAGCGCCGTACAGGAACACCTGCGTCATGTGCAGCACCACCACCACGATCAGCATGCTGGCGCCCCAATGGTGCAGGCCGCGGATGAGATGCCCGCCAGTCACTTCGGTAAGGATATAACGCAGGCTGTTATAGGCGTCGCCCGGCGTGGGCGCATAGTTGAATGCCAGCAGCGCGCCGGTGAACGCTTGTACCAGAAACAGAAAAACCGCGATGCTGCCGAAGACCTGATGCCAGCCGCTGGAGGCCGGGATCTGTTCGTAGAGAAAGTTCCGGATGGCGGTCTCGATGCCCGTGCGATGATCCAGCCAGCTCACGCTTTTTCCTTGGATTCGTGGAGCGCGCCGAGCAGCAGTTTGCCGTTCTGCACCTTCGTCTCATAGCGGTCGAGCGGCCGCGGCGCGGGACCGGAAACGACTTTGCCGTCGATGGCGAAGATGGAGGAATGGCACGGGCACATGAAGTAATTGCGGTTTTCATCCCAATGATAGGCGCAGCCCAAGTGAGTGCATTGCGGCCCGAAGGCTATAACCTGCGAGTCCGCCGACTTCACCACCCAGGCGGTGGTTTTTTCGCTCTGGATCTTCCAGCCATCCACGCGGTTCTGCCGGAATACCATTTCCACAGGGTCCCGCGGATCGAGTTTGGAAACGTCTCCCGCCTCCACCCACTGCGGCGCTTTGCGCAGCCTGGGTGGAAACAGGAGGTAGATGGCGGCCGGAATCGAGAGCGCCGCCGCGATGATGCCCCACAGGCCGTAGATCAGGCCGATGTAAAACTTTCTGCGCGTGACTTCTTCTTGCGCGCTTTGTTCCATCACGGGCATGCTTCCACGATAGGACGGAGCAGTGCGGCGGAGTGTTGTGTATTTGTAAAGTTTTTGGAAAGTTGCAGGCGGGTTTATAATCAGTCCAGATCGGTAGGTGCGGATGTCACCGAAAACTCTTCGACTACTGGCGGCGGGCGCGATTGCCGCCTATATGGCCATTTCATCCCCTGGCGCCTCGCGAG
The DNA here is from genome assembly GCA_963795925.1 of Bryobacterales bacterium. Lineage (GTDB taxonomy): Bacteria > Acidobacteriota > Terriglobia > Bryobacterales > Bryobacteraceae > Bog-159. The sequence continues at coordinate 413,674 of CAWCJP010000005.1, forward strand.
CGGTAGACGGCCGAACGGGCGCGGATCTCACGGTGCATGAGTGGGGCACGTTCACTTCCGTCGCCGGCGCCGACGGGCAGCCGGTCCCATGGCTGCCATTGACCGGATCGACGGATCTGCCGGGCTTCGTCGAGCACTTCCGGGGCGAGGGCTTCAAGTGCGGGCTGGAAGGGACCGTGCGCATGGAGACGCCGGTGCTGTACTTTTACAGCGCGCGCGAAACCAGCGTTTCCGTAAAAGTCTCGTTCTCGAAAGGATTGATCACCGAGTGGTATCCACACGCCAGCGCCGTCGAACCCGCGGTGGTTCGCCCGCGGAACGACGCCGATGGCAGTATTCGCTGGGATGGTGTCCGTCTGCTGCCGGACTCCCACGTGGCTTTTCCGTCGGAGAGTCACGGTAATCATTATTATGCGGCGCGGAACACATCCGCCACACCGGTGCGCGTCAAAGCGCCGGGCGGCGATCAGGATGAAAAATTCCTGTTCTATCGCGGCGTATCGTCGGCGCCCATGCCTATCGCGGGCCGGATCACGCCCGAGGGTAAGGTGCTCGTCAAGAATCTGGGCGAGGAAGAGATCCCCAGCGTGATGCTGATAGAGAGCCGTGGAGGAAGGCTGGGTTACCGCCTAGCGGGCGCCGTGCGCGACCAGTCACTGCTCGATTCCCCGCCCCTTTCGGCGTCGGCCGATTCCATGCTGAAGGATTTGGAAGGCCTGCTGGTTTCGCAGGGCTTGTACGTGGATGAGGCGCGGGCGATGATCGCGACCTGGCGGAATTCCTGGTTCGAAGAAGGCAGCCGGCTCTTATATATCCTGCCTGCGCAATCCGTGAATGCGGTTTTGCCTCTTACAGTCCAACCGGCGCCCGTCGCGGCGGTCAGGGTCTTTGTGGGACGCCTGGAACTGGTCACGCCGGCCACCCAGAAGACCGTCGAACAAGCGTTTGCCGCACACGACCAAGAGACGCTCAACCGGTACCGGCGTTTCCTGGAGCCCATTTTGAAAGCGATGATGGCGGCCAGCCGGGCGGATCACGCCCGGACGCAGGCACTCAAAAACGATATGAACTCTGTCTATTCGTACGCTTGCCGGTCCCCCTGGCCAGACTGACGGCAAAAGACGCTATGCTGTCATCTTATGGCAGATGAAGATCTCAAAGCTGAACTCGAACGTTTGCGCGCCGAAAACGAGGCGCTGAAGAAACCTGGACGCGGCCAGATTTCCGTCCGCGTGAGCGAGAAGGGCGCGGTTTCCGTCTATGGCATGGGCCGCTTCCCCGTCACGCTGTATAAGGAGCAGTGGGAGAGACTGCTGGGCGCTGCGGATCAGATCAAGGCATTCATACAGGAAAACGATCACCTTCTCAAGAAGAAAGAGGCGTAGAGTCCGCTATTGGTACGCCGCCGCACCGGCATTCCACGGTAGTTGTGCAGCTTGTCACTGTCCAGGGCATTTATGGGGCCTTTCCTGCGCGCTAATTCCCGATCCTGCCGATACAATGAAGTAGAAGGAGCTTGGAGAGCCCATGACGGACCAACACGAAAATAAGATCGGCAGTAACGGGAATCATGGAAATATGGTTTTGCTCGGCGTGGGTATTGGCGCCGCCGCGCTGGGTGTGGCGTTCGCGTTGAGCCGGCGCAAAAAGGACCGCTGGTCCAGTGCACGGCAGATGTCGCGCCGGGTGGTCGATCGCACGGGCGACATGGCCGCGGCCAGCAAAGACATTTTGGATCGCATCAGAATCATCTACGGCGAGAGCCGCAAGGTTGTGGAAGAGGCTACCGAGCTTCTGTCGAGCGGCCGAAAGCTGGTTGGCGTTTAGCCAGCCGCAGAGTGTTTGGGTGGGGCGGTGTCCGCCCCACGCCCCTTTGCGGAGCCTTTGCAAATGGCCCCGCTTTGCGTGACAATCCGGGAATGCACTTCGCGCATTCCCCAAGGGTCCAGGAACTCCAGCAGCAGCTCACGGCGTTCATGGATGAGTATATCTATCCGAACGAGCGCCTCTACCACCGGCAGATTGCCGAAGGGGACCGCTGGCAGCCGGTTCCCATCATCGAAGAGCTGAAGCCCAAGGCCCGCGCCGCCGGGCTGTGGAATCTATTTCTGCCGGGCCAGGAATGGGGCGCGGGACTCACCAATCTTGAATACGCGCCTTTGTGCGAGATTATGGGCCGTGTGCCCATGGCGCCCGAGGTGTTCAATTGCTCGGCGCCCGATACGGGCAACATGGAAGTGCTGGCGCGTTACGGCACCGCGGAGCAGCAACGGCAATGGCTCGCGCCGCTGCTCGAAGGCCGTATGCGCTCGTGCTATTTCATGACCGAGCCGGAGGTGGCCTCGTCGGACGCCACTAACATCCGCTCCAGCATCCTGCGCGATGGCGATGAGTATGTGCTGAACGGGCGCAAGTGGTGGTCGTCGGGCGCAGGCGATCCCCGCTGCAAAATCGGTATTTTCATGGGCAAGACAGATCCGCAGGCGCAGCGGCACAAGCAGCAATCCATGATCCTGGTGCCCACGGATGCGCCGGGCGTCACCATCGAGCGCATGCTGCCCGTATTCGGCTTTGACGATGCCCCGCACGGCCACGGCGAAGTGCTGTTCGAGAACGTGCGGGTGCCCGTGTCCAATATGCTGCTCGGCGAAGGGCGCGGCTTCGAGATCGCGCAGGGCCGCCTTGGGCCGGGGCGCATCCACCACTGTATGCGTCTGATCGGGCTGGCGGAGCGGGCGCTGGAGGCTATGTGCCGGCGGGCGCAGTCGCGCGTGGCTTTCGGACGCCGGTTGGCTGAATTCGGCACGCTGCGCGCCGATATCGCCAACTCGCGCATGGAGATCGAGCAGGCCCGCCTGCTCACCTTGAAAGCGGCCTACATGATGGACGTTGCCGGGAACAAGGTGGCCAAAGCGGAGATTGCCATGATCAAGGTAGTGGCGCCCAACATGGCGTTGCGGGTGATCGATCGCGCTATCCAGGCGCACGGAGGCGGGGGCGTGTCCAACGATTTCTTTCTGGCGCATGCCTGGGCAGGCTCGCGCACACTGCGCCTCGCCGACGGACCGGACGAAGTACATCGCGAAGCCGTTGCCAAAATGGAATTGCAGAAGTATCCGCTGGACTAGAGGGAACCTGGCCCACCCATGAGACTCGCCAATAAAGTCGCAGTTGTCACCGGCGGGGCCAGCGGAATCGGCCGCGCCCTGGCGCGGCGCTTCGCCGCGGAAGGCGCGCGCGGCGTCGTGGTGGCGGACCTGGATGCCGCCCGCGCAGCGCAGGTCGCGCGCGAGATCGGCGGTCTGGCTGTCCCAACGGATGTTAGCCGGGAAGCAGATATCGTCCAACTCGTGGAGCGGGCCACGTCCGCGTTCGGCACCATCGATCTGTTCTGCTCCAACGCCGGCATCATCACGGAAGGCGGCATCGAGACGCCGGATTCCGAATGGCAGCGGATCTGGAATATCAATTTCATGGCGCACGTGTACGCCGCGCGCGCGGTGCTGCCGGGCATGCTGGCGCGAGGCGAAGGATATCTGTTACAGACGGCCTCGGCGGCCGGACTGCTCACGCAGATCGGATCGGCCCCTTATGCCGTGACCAAGCACGCGGCGGTTTCGCTGGCCGAATGGTTGGCGATGACTTATGGCGATCGCGGTATCCGTGTGTCGTGCCTGTGCCCGCAGGGAGTGCGCACCAACATGCTCGCCGAGGCCGAACGCGGTCCGGGACGCTTCCTGCTGGCAGGCGCGCTGGAACCCGAGCAGGTCGCCGAAGCGGTGGTTGCCGGCCTGGCGGAAGAGCGCTTTCTGATCTTGCCGCACCCGGAAGTCGGCGAGTATATGCGCCGCAAGGCGGACGATTACGACCGTTGGCTAAAGGGCATGCGCCGCTTGCAGGCGAAAGTTTAGAACTCGATCTCCAGCCGCTTGGCCACCCGCTCCAGCGTATCCACCAGGCGCTCCACCTGCCGCTCGGTGTGCGCGGCCGTGCACGAAATGCGCAGCAGGTTCTGCGCCGCCGCGGGGCGTAACACCGGGTTGATGTAAATGCCTTCCTCCAGCAACGCCTTGCAGAGGTGGCAGAGGTCGACTTCGTTCTGCACTACCACCGGCACGATGGCGGTCTCGCCATCCAGCACCGGAAATCCGCACAGGCGCAGTTCCTGGCGCAGGCGGCCGGCGATGTGCAGCAGCCTCTTCTGGCGCTCGGGTTCCTTGCGCATCACGTCCAGCGCCGCGCCCACCGCCGCCACCGACGCGGGCGGCAGACTGGCTGAGAATACGAACGGGCGCGAGGTGTGTTTCAGATAGTCGATGACTTCTTTCGAGGAAGCCACAAAGCCGCCCACCGAAGCCAGCGATTTGCTGAATGTGCCCATGAGGATGTCGATATCGTCCAGCACGCCCAGATGCTCGGCCGCGCCGGCGCCCGTGGCTCCCAACACGCCGATGCCGTGCGCTTCATCCACGTAGATGCGCGCGCCATAGGGCTTGGCCAGGCGCACGATGCCGCGCAGGTCCGCGATATCGCCTTCCATGCTGAAGACGCCTTCGGAAACGATCAGGATGCTTTCCTCGGGCGGGCAGTTTTCGAGACACCGCTCCAGATGCTCGAGGTCGTTATGGCGGAAACGCACTGTGCGCGCGGTGGAGCGCAGGGCGCCCTCAACGAGGCTCGCGTGCAGATTGTGGTCGTACAACAGCGCATCGCCCTTCTCGGTGAGCGCCGCCAGGGCCGCGTAGTTGGCTTGGAAGCCGGTGCCGAAGATGATGGCCGATTCCTTGCGCATGAAGGCCGCCAACTCAGCTTCCAGCTTCACATGCAGGTCCAGCGTGCCGTTTAACAGGCGCGAGCCGCTGCATCCGCTGCCATACTTCCGCACCGCGTCGACGGCGGCCTCCTTCACCTTGGGGTGCGTGATCAGGTCCAGATAATCGTTGGAGCCGAACATCAGCACCTTGCGGTTGCCCATGCGGACTTCGCCCGGCCCGCAGCCTTCGCGCTGGCTGAAGACTTCGAAATACATGTACAATCCGGCGGCCTGCAGCTCGCCCGGACGCGTGAAATTCCGGCACTTGTCGAAGAGGTCGGAGGACCGGCTATTGCGTCCCGCGGCCTTTCGGCTTTGTGCAACGGTTGTCGAAGAGCTGCGCATCGTTCTCAGTTCCATTCGTAGATTCGGTACGTTTTGTATTTTATCGCGCCCATGGCTTTCAGGGACCGGTTCATTAGAATATTATCTTCCAATATCCAGGACATCTCGCTGTGGCCATAGCCCAGCCGCCGGGCGTTGCGAATCAGCGCGGCATAAAATCCCGCGGCCACGCCCGCGGTTCGGTACTCTTCCACTACCCCCAATGCGACCACACGCAATTCTTTGATCAAACGTTGATGATACAGGATTTTGAAGAGGCCCAACGGAAACAAATTACCGCCGGCATGTTTTAGCGCCAAATTGATGTTGGGCAGCGCCAGCGCAAAACCGACCGCCTGGCCCTTCACCTCGCCTACCAGCACCAGGTCCGGCTTCAGGATCTGCTTCATTTCGGCGGCCTCGTGCAGGAACTCTTCGCGCGTCATGGGGACGAATCCCCAGTTATCGGCCCATGTCGAGTTGTACAGATTCCAGATCGTCTGGACTTCTTCGTCGAATTGCTTCATGCGGATACTACGAATAGCCACCGCCTGAAGTTCGCCCGCGCGCCGCGCCACGCGCTCCACCTTGGCGCCGGTCACTGCGCTGGGCGTGGACCAATACGCCAGCAAGTCTTTGCACTTGCGCAATCCCACGGCTTCCAGCATGCGCGGATAACTGGGCGAATTATAAGGCATCATCACGTTGGGGCTCGAATCGAAGCCCTCTATCAGCATGCCGCATTCATAATTCGTGGATGGACTCACAGGCCCCCGGATCACCTTCGCGCCGCGCTCCAGCAGCCATTTGCGCGCGGCTTCCATCACCGTCCGGGCCACCTCAACGTCGTCCACCGACTCGAAAAACCCAAAAAAACCGGCGTCTTCCCTATGGAACTCATTGTGCTTCCGGTCCACGATGGCGGCCACCCGCCCGCACACCTGCCCGTCGCGCCGCGCCAGAAAGCACTGTATGTCGGCGTGCGCGTAGAACGGATGCTTTTGCGTGTTCAACAGTTCCTTTTGGGCCATGCGTAATGGAGGCACCCAGTAGGGGTGGTGTCGGTACAACCGGTACGGAAGGTCCACAAAGTGGCCCAAAGACTGCTTATCCTGAACCGCGACAATATCCACGCCTCCCAAACTATGCGGCCCCTTTTCCCAAGATTCTGTATAACGGCGGTGCGATCAGCACCAGAAGACCGGCCACTGCGGCCCCGGCCAGCAGGTCGATGGTGTAATGGTATCGAAGATAAACTGTAGCAGAAATGATCGACAAGGTGTAGGCAAAATAGATCCAAAACAGCCGGTTTGATATCATGCGGCTGCCCCAGCAAGCCAGAATGGTGAGTTCCGTATGGCCCGATGGAAAGCAGTCCCAGGCTTTCGACTCCAGGCGGTCGAGCGTCGTTTGCAGCAAGCGCGTAACCCATAAACCCCGTAAATCGACGGTTTGCAGATGGCGCAGGAAAAAGCGCGGACCGCGCGCGGGCACGATTACATATCCCACATATGATACCAGAAAGCCCAGCGCGATCAGAAATGCATAGAAGCGGAACTCGGCATAGCGCCGTTCGCGCCAGAGCAGAAAAGCGATCAAAAGCACTGCCGGAACGAACAGCGTATAAACAATCTGCAAATACTCCGTGAGCCAGGGCGTCGAGATGCGCTCCAGCCAGACCGAAGGATTGACACCCCAGAAACGGTAATCCAGGCGCGCCAACTCCGCATCCGCTTCCTTCCCGCGAAGACCCGGCATCAGGACGGCCATCTCCCGATAGCACCACGCGACGTAAGGCAACGGATACCAATAGCGGAAGATCGAACTGGCGCGCCCTGTATACTTCACCGCCGCCAGGGCCAGCGCGATGGCTGCCAGATGCCAGGCTACCAGCCATGCCGGTGAGGGCAGGCGGTTCCAAAGCAACAAGATGGCCAGGGTGGCGGCCGCGTAATACGGCAGCACCACTTTATCCACCGGCCAGAAACCGCGCGCTGCCGGCGGATTCAAAATTTCAGCCAACCCGCCTCCTTGTACCAGTCGAGTGTGCGCCGCAAACCTTCCTCTAATCCTGTAGAGGCGCAAAAATCCAGCTCGCGGCGGGCGCGGCCGGGATCGCAGACCCAACCGGCGCAACACGCTTCGGCAACTTTGTCCCGCGACAGGATACTGGGCGTGTGCGTCAGGCGGGTCCACTGCTCGGCGCACCAGCCCACGGCATACGCCGCTTTCGGGGGTATCGCCAGGACGCGCGGTGCCCTTGTGGAGCGGCCCATCAGGCGTGCCGCCGTATTGCCGAACTCATCCCAGGAGGCCGGCGCGGAATGCGCCACATAGAAAGTGCGGCCGCCCACGCCTTCACGATCCGCCGCGGCAATAAGGCCATCCACCAAGTCTCCCACGTAAACCAAGCTAAAGTAGCGCCTTACACCGCCGATTTGCAACATCCATCCGCCGGCCACCGCGCGGATCATTTGGTAGACGTCGCGATCCCTCGGCCCGTAAACCACCGGTGGCCGCACGATCACGGCTCTATCGGCCGACGGCGACTGACGCACGAATTGCTCGCCCGCGAGCTTCGAGCGGCCGTACTGCGAGACGGGACGCGGTTCGTCTTCCTCGGTCAGCGGCGCATTGCCCGGAGCTGGGGCCGGCGGCCGCCAGGCTGCTCACATGCACGAACCGGCGCAGACCGCCGGAGCCCGCCGCGCGCACAAGCTGCGCGGTGGCAGCGGCATTGCCTCGATCGTAATCAATGGGGGCGCGGGCCTTGGTGACGCCCGCTAGATGAATCACGGTATCCACGCCGCGCAGGGCATCGGCCAACCCCGCGCCGCTTTCCAGATCGCCCCGGACAACTTGGATGCCTGTCTGCGGCAGATCGCGTAAGCCGCTCGTAGGCCGCACCAGGCACCGCACCGCGCGCCCCTGCGCCGCTAAACGCTCAACCAGGTGGCTACCGATGAAACCGGTCCCACCGGTCACCAGAATCATGATTGGGGAGTGCTGCGGAAAGCTACCTCGCCAAAGCAACTCTCGGCGAAGGTGCCGGTGTGCTGCGTGTTGATCTGCAGACGGACACCTTTCACACGCGGCGCCGTACGGCCATACGCTTTTTCATAATCGCCCGCGAGGTTGCGGCTCTCTGTGATCCAGCGGTTCAATTCGGACCCGCCCGAGCGGCACACCACGGCATAGATGTGCACCAGGGGAATCGAACTGGCGCTTTCCATGATTCCGGGCGGCGCGGTGGTGTCCCAAATGTAGGTCAGCACGCGTTTGTCGGAGAAAGCCACCAGCACCTGGGCCGCCTGGTCGTCACTTTTGCTGCGACGGAAGTCGCCGCCGGCGGGTAGTTGCCGCACTTGCCATTTCCAGGTGAGGAAGGGGGCCTGGTGCGGGTCGACATCCACCTCGCGCTCCAGGCCGTAAGAGGAATCGTGACTTTTCAGATCGAGATAATTGCTGTTGCCTTCCTTCACGGTGGCGATCTCGGGCTTGCCGTAATTGACCTTGACTTGCCAGCCATCGGGGAGATGGCCAGGCTGCCAGTTGACCGTATTCAAGACGATGAACGCCATTTGGGCGGTACCTGCCAGGGATGCCAGAGCCAGAATAATTAACAGTAGTGAAACGCGCTTCAAAGACCCTCCGGTATTTCCTCTATCATCGCACTATTCATGATGATGTTGCGTGCAGGCGGGATGCCAAAACGTGGAATGACCGTGAGATAGTATTTGTACTGGGTATAGTTATGTCCGATACATCCGCTCCGCGCGGCGAACCCCGCTGGCCCGCCATCATGGCCAACCTGTCGCTCGGCGCCCTGTATTGGGCGCTGCCGGAGGACCTCAGCCCGGGGCCGGGATGGCTGGCGCTGGCTCTGGTGGTGCCGCTTACGGTCGTGGCCATGGTGCTGCACAAGCGTTCAAAGTACGCGCTCAACGACATCGTGGGATATACCGTGCTGGGCATCGTCACGGCAGCCATGATCGGCTCGCTGGCGCTGCTCATCGCGGCGCTGCCGGCACACAAGGAAACGCCCAGGGATCTGCTGCGCTCTGCCGCGGCGCTGTGGGTCTCAAACATCCTGGTGTTCGCCTCGTGGTACTGGCGGCTGGACGCGGGCGGACCCAATCAACGCGATCTGCGCAGTGAACACACCGAAGGCGCGTTCCTTTTCCCTCAGATGACCCAGGGCGACCGCGATTGGATGCCCGGATTCATGGACTATCTTTTCCTGGCCTTCAATACCAGTACGGCATTTTCCCCGACGGATGTGCCCGTGTTATCGCGGTGGGCGAAAGGCATGATGATGGTGCAGGCGACGATATCGTTCACCACGGTAGCCTTGCTCGCGGCGCGCGCCGTGAATATCCTGTGATGCCGCCTAACTAACCGCCGCAAAACGGCGCGTGGGCAGTTATTTGACGGAATGAGGCGCCCACGCGCCTTTGCGGCTAGCTATTTCGCTCCGCCTTTGGTGCTGAACCACACCGCGTTTGGCGCATCGCTGCGCGCGGCGGCGATGTCGGGCCATCCGTCGCCGTCCAGGTCCCCAATCGCAAGACCGTAGACCGCTCCCTTGCCATCGCCCCAAGGGATCTCCAGGAAATTGGCGCCGGTTCCATCGTTGAAAAACACAGAGCCCGGCGCCTCCAGATTTCCCACCACGATATCCGGCTTCCCGTCGCGATTCAGATCCGCGATGGACACCGCGTAGGGCACCCGCCGTTTGCCCACCAGCATGATCGGGTCGCCGAAGTCTCGCTTCCCGCGGTTGAGATAGACGAAAAGCCCCTGCCGTTCATCGCCCACTACGAGATCGATGCGCCCGTCGCCGTTCAAATCCCCGGCAGCCGCGGCGCGCGCGGCCGCATCTGGCGGACCGACCTGCGTCTTTTGCGGAAGACTCCCCTTGCCGTCATTCCAGAAGATCACGCTCTGGCCGCCGTCACGATGCGGCACAAACAAATCAATGGCGCCATCGCCATCGAAATCCGCCGCGACAATAATCGTTGCCGATTCCGTCCCGGCCAGGGGAGTGCACGCCGGGAAATGTCCCTTGCCGTCGTTCAAACAGACGAAACTCGCCGCCGGATGTTTCGGCGGATCGCCGCGATTGGCCACGATGACATCCGGATATCCATCGCCGTTCAGATCGGCGAGGGTCACGTAGCGGGTCGACCACTTTGGATCGCCGAACGTTCCAGAGATGTGGAAATTGCCTTGGCCGTCGTTCAGATAAATCAGCTTGCCATCGGGTTGGTCGTTGCTGATCACCACGTCCGGGTGACCGTCGCGATCGACATCGGCCACCGCGGCGGAATAGGTGCGATGCGGGGTATCTCCCAAATCGTGCGCCGTAAAATGGCCCTTCCCATCATTCAGCAGCACGCGGCTGCGCAGCGGCCAATGGCGGCCAATTCCAAAAACGAGATCGGGATAGCCGTCACCGTTCAGATCTGCCATGCTCACGCTCGCCGACGTTTGCCCTTTTTCTTCGAGAAGGAGCAGGCGATCGAACGCGCGGGGCGCGATCCCGGCAAGGCGGCGATCCAGACGATCCGCCGCCGTCTTCAGAACGGCGTGAATATCGGCGAGCCTGGTGGCGGGATCGTTGTTGTATCCCATCAGCCGGTGATCGTACTTGTCTCCCACTTTTTCCTCGATCACCAGGCGCACCTCTTCCATCGCCGTAGTCCGATGCGAGGACTCGCCCAGCACTTCCGCAGTGGCCTGGCGCAAGCGCGCAATACAAGCTGAGCGTGGGCGCGCTGCGGCGGACACTGGCGGGTATCGGCCCGGTTCCAGTGCGATTCGTCCGCCAGAAGCTCGGCCGCGCGGTTTAGAATTCGCGTGTTGAGCGATGCCGCGGGAGCGTCCGCCGCCGGCAGAAGCAACACGTAGAACAGGATCGCTGCGCAACCAAAACGCACAAATGTAATTTTACCTCCGCACGCCTTCTGATACGCTTGGGTGTTTAGCATCCTCATGGAGAGCGCATGATGAAAAACCTGCTTTGCCTTTCCGTTTTTGTGTTGGCTTCCGCCTTTGCGCAGCACCCCCCATATCCCTTTAACGATCCGAACCTCCCTGCGGAGCGGCGCATCGACAATCTTCTCTCGCTGATGACCGCGGACGAGAAGGTCAACTGCCTGGGCACGCGGACCGGGGTCCAACGGCTCGGCGTTCCCAACATCGGCAGTTCGGAGGGTATTCACGGCGTGGTGCAGCGCGAGGCACGCGGCCCCCTGCAACCCATCACCACCACGCAGTTCCCGCAGCCTCCCGGAATGGGCGAGACATGGGACCCCGATCTGGTGCGCCAGGCCGCCGCCGTCCAGGGCTATGAGGCCCGCTTCATCACCCAAACTCCCGCTGTACAACCGCCAGATCCTCATGCAATGGGGACCACAATCCGACCTGGCGCGCGACCCCCGTTGGGGCCGCAGCGAAGAGGTGTATGGCGAAGACGCATTTTTCAATGGGACCATGGCCGTGGCATTCATCAAAGGCCTGCAGGGCGACGACCCGAAATACTGGCAGGCCGCGGCGCTGCTCAAGCACTTCCTGGCCAACAGCAATGAAGACCACCGCAACATCTCGTCTTCCGATTTCGATGAGCGCCTGTTCTGGGAATATTATTCGGTTCCTTTCCGTATGGGTTTCCTCGAAGGCGGCGCGGAAGCGGTGATGGCTTCGTACAACGCCTGGAACGGCACGACCATGGCCATCAACCCCATCCTGCGCAGCATCCTTCTCGACAAATGGGGTGTCGAGGTCATCTCCAGCGATGGCGGAGCCGTTAAGGCTCCTGGTCGAAGCGCGGCATCTGTTCCCCAACCAGGAAGCGGCCGTAGTGGCATGCCTGAAGGCCGGCATCAATCAGTTCCTCGACCGGTATGCCGACGAAACCAAAGCCGCGCTCAAAGATGGCTCCCTCAGTATGGAAGATATAGACACGGCGCTCCGTCGCAAATTCCACATCGCCATCAAGCTTGGATTGTTGGATCCGCCGGAGATGGTCCCCTACTCTAAAATCAAAGACTCGCCCGAGCCTTGGAATACCGATAAAGACCGGGCCGTCTCCCGTCAGATCGCCCTCGAATCCGTTGTGCTTCTGAAGAACGACAAGAACTTTCTCCCGCTCGACAAGCATTCGCTCAAATCCATCGCCGTGATTGGCCCTCGCCGACTCGGTCCATTGGGATTGGTATGGCGGCACACCTCCTTATGCCGTCACGCCTTTGCAGGGCATCAAAGAGAAGCTGGGTTCCAGCGTCACTGTCAACTACGCCGCCGAAGAACTTGGCAACGCCGCGGTAAACGCGGCGCGCAATTCCGACGTGGCCGTGGTGGTGGTTGGCAACGATCCCACCTGCGGTCCCGACATGCGGCATGACTGGTACAGTACCTCCGAGGGCGGCGGCGTAACGTTGCCGTGCACCGTGCCCAGCGACGGACGCGAAGGCCGTGACCGCGAGTCGATCGATCTGTATCAGGAACAACTCATCAAGCAGGTCTACGCCGTGAATCCGAAGACGGTGGTGATCCTCATTTCGAGTTTCCCGTTCGCCATCAACTGGACGCAAGCTCATATTCCCGCCATCCTGCATATGACGCACTCCTCGCAAGATGAAGGGACCGCGCTGGCGAAGGTCCTGTTCGGCGACTACAATCCGGGCGGCCATCTGGTAGTAACCTGGCCCAAATCTCTCGATCAGTTGCCGGCTATGATGGACTACAACATCCGCGATGGCCGCACTTACATGTACTTCAAGGGCGAGCCGCTTTATCCGTTCGGATTCGGCCTCAGCTACACGGCCTTCAAGTTTTCTAATCTCCGGACGAGTTCGCCGCGCGTCGCCAAAGACGGAACCGTGAACATCGCCGTGGATGTCGCTAATACAGGCAGCCGCACAGGGGACGAAGTGGTCCAGCTTTATGTAAGGCACCTGCACTCCAAAGTCGAGCGCCCGCGCGAACAACTCGCGGGATTCCGGCGCGTGACCGTGCGGCCCAACGAGACAAAGACGGTGGAGATCGCCCTTCCGGCTTCGCGCCTGGCGTATTGGGATGCAAAACTGGCGGCCTATCGCGTGGAGACGGAACCGGTCAGCCTGATGATCGGCGATTCGTCGGCCAATATTGCGCTCAGCACCACGGTGGAAGTGCGATGAACACGTTTCGCATCGCGCTCGCCAACATCCGGTACCCGGCGACTCCCGACGCGTCGGTCGCGTTAGCCGAACAAGCGATTGCGCAAGCCGGCGCCGCGCGCGCCGGCATCATTTGCTTTCCCGAGTGCTACGTGCCCGGTTACAGGGGACTGGGGAAATCGCCGCCGCCCCCCGATCCTCAATTCCTCGAACGGGCCTGGTCCGCGATTGCGGCGGCTGCGGCGAAGGCGGACGTCGCGGCGGTTCTCGGTACTGAACGCGTCGTCGATAGTGCCCTGTTCATCACCGCGCTGGTCATCAATCCAGACGGAACCATCGCCGGTTTTCAAGACAAAGTCCAACTCGACCCCTCCGAGGAGGGGACCTATTCACCAGGCTCCGGGAGACGGGTTTTTGAAGCCGGCCCGCTGACGTTTGGCGTCGTCATCTGCCATGAAGGGTGGCGCTATCCGGAAACCGTTCGCTGGGCCGTCCGCCATGGCGCACACGTGGTCTTCCACCCGCATTTCGGCGAAGCCGAGCCCGGCGATTACGTGGCCTCCAGTTTCGCCGATCCCGCCAACACATTCCATGAGAAAGCAGCCCTATGCCGGGCCGCCGAGAACACCTGCTATTTCGCGACCGTAAACTGCTCGAGCGCCGGGTCGCCGACCACCTCGGCGGTAGTGCGGCCCGATGGGACGCTGCTGAGCTATCAGCCGTACGGAAAGGAAGGGTTGCTCATCGCGGACATCGACATTGCGGCCGCCACGGGTCTACTAGCGGCCCGATTGCGGTAGGCAAGCCGCTCCATCAATTCCCCGCCCCGGCGATCCGGTATCCCTGCCATAAATATTCCAGAGCTTCAGGCAGCGTCTGCAGCTTCACTGCGCGATCGGTGTGGCCGGCGTTGCGCGCAAAGACAAACTGATAATGATAGCCCTTGGCGGCCAGCACTTTGGCCATGTTTTCATTGGCCACAACCCAGTCGTGCATGTTGTCGCGCATGACATTCGGATTGAAAAGGTCCCGGTCGCCGACTTCCATCCAGATGCGTATGGGCTTCGCCGGAGTGTTGGGGATCAGGTGTTCATGGAACTCCCATGCACCGTGGGGAGTTTGCGGGTTCGACGGCCACTGCTGGTTCACGTACGTGCCTGAGTAGGTGAGCACTCTGTGGTAAAGCTCCGGGTGATACCAGGCCATGATCAAGGCGCACGAGCCGCCCGAACTGCCCCCCATGGTTGCCCGGCCCTCGGGATCTTTGGTCAGTTTCACGTGGTATTGCTTCTCGACAAGAGGCAGCACTTCCTTCTCGACGAATTCTGCGTACAGGCCCGACATGGTGTCGTATTCCAGGCCGCGTTCGCTTCCCTGCGCATCGCCGCTGCCGTTGCCTATGGAGATGGCAATCATCGCCGGCACCCGATGTTTGGCAATCAGGTTATCCAGCGCCGTGAAGAGCGCCGGGTCGGGTCCGTCCGCCCCGACTATGAACGGCGCGGCGGTGCCGGGAACGTATTGTTTCGGGACATACACAGTCATTCTGCGAGTGTAGGAAGCGGGATGGCTGGTGGTGATGACCAGCTTAGCGGGGTCTGTAGGGTCGGGCTGTCCAAAGGTGTTGGGCTCGCGCGCGATGCCGGGATAGATCTTGCTTTCGGACGATTCCATGGTGAAAGTGTAGACGGTCCCCCGCGGCACGCCTTCCTGCACAGTCATCTCCGGCGCGGGATTATGCGTGGGACCGAGGATGAAGTTTCCATCGGCGTTCGCCGGCGCGCTGGCGCCATCGGGCAAGTCTTTCGCCATCACATAACCGGGCGTGTTGGGATCGCGGGTCGGCGGCGTGGGGCGCGCCGGGCGGGCCGGGCCTACGGCCGGGCTTGTTGCCGCTGATGGGGCCTGCGCCATCGCTGGATTTAAGCCAGCCAGCAGGCCGATTAAGCCCGCGTAGGTCAGGAAACGGAACATGGAGGAAATCTTACCACCTGGACGGGAGTTGCGCCGGATGGGAACTCATGGCTTCGGGTGGGGTAAGCGCCATGTGGGCTGCGATGATGCATTGGCCAAGTCCACCGGCATCACCAGGACGCTGTCGCGCTCAATCGAGCCGGGCCGCACGCCAAAATTATCGAAAGCAAGACCGCCACGGGAGCGAGCCGGCTTTGCATAGAACTACTCGGTACGGCCGATCGAGCGACGAACGCTGCCCTGCCGCAACACGCGCGGGAGGAGGATGGCCAGACCGATCAGCAGCAGCCCAATGGTGGCCGGCTCGGGAGTGTGGACGCAATCCACCTGCATGACCCGCGCTCCCTCGCTCTGGGCGCCATTCGAGCTAATCAAGGAAGCTGAAAAGTCGTTGGTAATCGGCGTGCCGGCATAGCCGAAGGTCATGTTGCCGCCGATGTTGTGAAGATCGATTACGGCTTCACCGGAGGCGAACAGGGCAGCGGCTTCCTGCGAGCTAAGGGTCACGTCGGCGGTGATCACATCCGCGGGGCCGGAATAGGACCCGCCGTTGTGCGATCCCGGCACCAGCATCATGTCGCCGCCCGGCAAGCCCAGACGGCTGGCATCGCTATCGGTGAGCGGAATTGAAACGGAGCCATCCTGCGATTCGATGGTGCCGCTAAACAGTTCGCCGGGCATATAGACGCCGGAGGTACCCGGAATGGAGGACACCGGCCCTCCCAGAGGCATCCCGCCCAGCACCATTTCGATTTCGGTGGGATAGGTAAGGCCGCCTGGCCCGCCCGAAGAAAAATTCGAAGAGATGTAGAACAACAGACTGTCGTTGTTGCCTAACGTCACCTGCGAGTTGCCGGTCACGTTGATGGGGCTGGCCGTTGCCGAAGCGACTAAGGCGAACAGAGCGCCGCAAATTAAGGGGTATGTCATCCAGTTTTTCATAGGTTTCTAAGGGTGATTCTAGGCGTTAAAAGGTGGAAAATGACCGGGAAGGTTGTACCGGTACAGGGGTAGTTGGTAACGGTACAGATCCGCGCCGCGGCCTGGGTGCGCTTGCATTTCTCTCCATCCGCGCTACAATAGAGTTTGGAGTGTCGAACCTGTTGAGTGGGCGAAAGCCCACTTTTTTTGTGCGGTATGCGGCCGGTAATTACATCGCGGATCGAGGAAATTGCGCAGCGCGTGGCGCTCTCCGAGGGCATCGAAGTCGTCGAAGTGGAAGTCAAGGGCGGCGGCAAGAATCAGTTTGTGCGCATTTCGATCGACAAGCCGGAGGGCGTCTCGCATGCCGATTGCGAGCTGATCTCGCACCAGGTCGGTACCATTTTGGATGTGGAGGACGTGGTGCCCAGCCACTACACGCTGGAAGTAAGTTCGCCGGGCCTGGAGCGCAAATTGCTGAAACCTAGCGATTACGAGCGGTTTCAAGGGAAGAAAGCCAAGGTGACGCTGCGCGCGCCGGTCGAGAATCAGCGGCACTGGGAGGGCATTCTGACGGGTTTCGCAGACGGTATGGTCAGCCTGGATGCCGCCGGCCGCCAGATCCGCTTCCCGTTCGAACAGGTGGAAAAGGCGAACTTGAAGTTTGAGTGGTAACTCCCTCTCGCCATCGGGTAAACCAACAAGCGACAACAGAGAAGAGGAACACTTTGGAAACGATTTTTCAGTCTATTGAGATACTGAGCAAGGAAAAGGGCATCGACCCCCAGATCGTTCTGGATGCGGTCAAGGATGCCATGCTGATCGCCGCGCGCAAACATTTCCGCACGACCGAGGATTATATCGCCGAGTTAAACGATAAGACCGGGGCGATCCAGCTTTACGCCATCAAGAAGGCGGTGGAAGCGGTCGAAGACCCGGCAAAGGAAATGACGCTGGCGGAGGCGCGCCGCATCAACCCGGAGGCGGAGATCGGCGCGGAGATCCGTATTCCGAAGAAGACCGACTTGTTGGGCCGTATTTCGGCGCAGACCGCAAAGCAGGTGATTTTCCAAAAGGTGCGCGAGGCCGAGCGCGAGACGGTGTACAACGAATACTCCGGCCGCACGGGCGAGCTGGTCAACTGCACGGTTAAGAGGGTGGAAGGCCCGGATTACATTCTGGATCTCGGAAAGACCGAAGCGCGCCTGCCAAAGAAGGAACAATCCAAGCTCGAAAGTTACAGCGTGGGCGACCGGGTGCGGTGCGTGATCCGCATCGTGGACAAATCCAGCAAAGGTCCCGGCGTGGTGGTTTCGCGCGGCGCGCCGGAGCTGGTGATGCGCCTGTTCGAGCAGGAAGTACCCGAAATCTACGACAGCACGGTGGCCATCAAGGGCTGCGCGCGGGAACCCGGCGAGCGGACCAAGATCGCGGTGCAGAGCCGCGACCGGGACGTGGATAGTGTGGGCGCCTGCGTCGGCATGAAGGGCATGCGCGTGCAATCCATTATTCGCGAATTGCGCGGCGAGAAGATCGATATTATCGAATTCTCCGAGGACCCGGTGGTGTTCGCCACGCACGCACTAAGCCCGGCGAAGATCAGCCGGGTAACCATCATCGACGCGGCCGAGCGGCACATGGAAGTGATCGTGGACGATTCGCAGCTTTCGCTGGCCATCGGCAAGAAGGGCCAGAACGTCCGCCTGGCGGCCAAGCTGCTTGGCTGGAAGGTGGACATCAAGAGCGAAGAGGAAAAGCGCCAGGAGGTGGAGTCCGCCATGGCCGCGCTAGTCAATCCACCTGAGCCGGTGTCCCTGTTGATCGAATATGGCATGGGCGAGGAGTTGTCTCGGAAACTCGCCGAGGCGGGCGTGGGCACCATCGAGAAACTGGGCAGCATGACTCCGGAGCAGTTGGAAGAAATCCCGGGCATCGACCCGCAGATGGTCGAGAACATTCGCGACTCGGTGACCAGTTACTACAGCCAGTTTGAGGAAGCTGCTCCCGCGGCGCCGGCGGAAGAAGAGATCTCCGCCGAAGGCGGCGAAGAGGCTGCGCCGATTGCCACGGACGAGGAGCCGGCTTCCGGCGACCAGAATCCGGAACCGTCCACTGGCGAGTCTGATACCATAAAAGACTCGGGGCCCGCTTCTGACGATGAGCCGGAAAACCGCGATTCGGCAAACCAGTGAGGTGCGTCTCCGCAACACAGCGTTGTACTTATGAACAAGATCCGAATTAATGAGCTGGCTCGGGAGTTGGAGGTCAAAGCGCACGAGATCATTGACCGGCTAACCGAGTTGGGCGTAACCGAAAAGAAGACGCACTCCAGCTCGATCGACGAAGATGTCGCCGTTAAATTGCGGCGGATATTCGGTCATGAAGGCCCGGATGAAACTCCGGAACCGGCCCCAAAGACCCCGCCGGACGGCGCCCCAGACAGCGGTGCCTCGGCCACGCTCGATCGCGAACAACCGGCCGTGACGGTGGAGACCGCGCCGCCGGCGCCAGTGGCGCCCAGCGGTCCCGTGAGCCAGCCGCAGGCCTCCACGGCAGTCGAAGAAAGGACGCCGGATCGCCCGGCAGGCCGCGGGGCGCACCCGGTTCGCCCACCGCTGGCTGGAAGCACGCCGGCAAGTGGGATGCCAAGCTCGCCGGCAAGCGCGATGCCAAGCGCGCCGGCTGCACCCGCGTCCGGTCCGGCCGTGCAGGCCCCGCCAGCGACCATGATTTCTCCCGGGCGTCCGCTTCCTCCCCCAGCCCGTCCGGCGCCACCGACGCTGCGGCCCGGCCAGGTGCTATCGGGACCTCGCCCATCCGCGCCGCCAGCCGCAAACGAACCGATCCATCCATCAGCTCCTCTTTCCGCTCGGCCAGTGGGACGGTCGCCAATGCCCTCGGGACGCATCGGAGGGCCCATCGGTTCGCCGTCTCCCGCCGCCCCCGCCGCTGGATCTCCCATGCCATCCGGCCAGAGAGCGCCTGGACGCCCGTTGGCCGGACAGCCGGCCGCGCGTCCGGTAGTGCCGCCGCGCCCCGATCTTTTGGCCAAGCTCAGCCAGCCGCGCGCGGCCACGCCCGGAATGCCCGCGGCTCCCCCGCCGGGGCGTCCGATGGGACCTGGCGTTCCGTCGCGCCCCCAGAGCGCCCCGGCGCCTGGACAACCGATTTATCGTGGACCGCTGCGCCCGGGCCAGCCCGCGGTCGTGCGGCCCAGCCCGGGTGTGCGCACCGGAGCGCCCGTACGGCCGGGCGGCCCGCGCCCGATGCATCCCACGTCGCGGCGTCCGGGAATGGAACCGCCCGTCGCCCCGCCGCCGCCCGATCAAGCGCGCCGTCCGGGTGACAAGCGTGGCCGCCCACAGCGCGACCGCATCCAGGAACAGGAAGAGAGAACACTGCGGCCTGCCACGCGCCGCCAGACCCAGTCCGGACCGCCGCCGGTAAGCCGCGAGATTACCGTAACGGAAGGCATTACCGTTAAGGAACTTTCCGAAAAGCTAGACGTTAAGGCCAACCTGGTCATCAAGAAACTGATGGACCGGGACATTATGGCCACCATCAACCAGACGCTCGATTCCAAGCTGGCGACAGAGATTGCGCGAGAGTTCGGAGCATCAACCAGCACAATCACCTATGAAGTGGAATCTCAACAAAAAGATGAGGGAGCCCAAGAGCAGAAGGACGTAGTCAAGCGTGCCCCCGTGGTAACCATTATGGGCCACGTCGATCACGGCAAGACTTCGTTGCTCGACGCCATCCGCGAAGCCAACGTGGCAGGCAAAGAGGCGGGCGGCATCACCCAGCATATCGGTGCGTACTATGTGGAAAAAGACGGCCGCAAAATCGTCTTCATCGATACGCCCGGTCACGAAGCGTTTACGCGCATGCGGGCCCGCGGCGCCAAGGTGACCGATATCGTAGTGCTGGTGGTGGCGGCCGACGACGGCGTGATGCCGCAGACGCTCGAAGCTATCGACCATGCGCGCGCCGCCAAAGTGCCCATCGTAGTGGCGATAAATAAGATCGACAAGCCCAACGCGCAGCCCGAGCGCATTAAACAGCAACTCTCCGACCGAGGGCTGCTGGCGGAGGATTGGGGCGGCGATACGGTGATGGTCCCCGTTTCGGCAAAGATGAAGGTTAACTTGGACCTTCTGCTGGAAATGATTCTATTGGTGGCGGATCTGCAGGACCTGAAAGCCAATCCGGCGCGCCCCGCAATGGGCAACGTGCTCGAAGCCAAGCTCGACCGGGGGCGCGGACCTGTGGCCACGGTGCTGGTGCGTAACGGCACATTGCACGTCGGCGATTACTTCATTTGCGGCGCCGTGTTCGGAAAGGTGCGCGCCATGTTGAACGACCGGGGCGAACCGCTCCGCGAAGCTGAGCCTTCCACTCCCGTGGAAGTGCTGGGCCTCGAGTCGCTGCCCGAGGCCGGCGACGATTTTCAGGTGGTGACCGACACCGCCAAAGCCAAGCAGATCGTGCTCTTCCGCGAAGCCAAAGTGCGCGAGGCTACCATGGCCAAGAGCAGCCGCCTGACCTTGGAGCAGTTGCATAAGAAACTGGCGGCCGGCGAGGTGACCGAGTTGCCGCTGATCCTGAAAGCCGACGTGGGCGGCTCGGCCGAGGTGCTCAGCGATACGCTGCAGAAGCTCTCCAACGAAAAGGTGAGAATCCGCGTGCTGCGGTCCGGCGTGGGCGCCATTAATGAGTCCGATGTGCTGCTGGCCTCCGCTTCCGACGCCATTATTATCGGGTTCAACGTGCGTCCTGAGCGCAACACCGCGGCTTTGGCCGAACAGGAAAAAGTGGACATCCGGCTGCACACCATCATTTACAACCTGACGGATGAGATCAAGCGCGCCATGACCGGGCTGCTGGAGCCGGTGTTCAAAGAGGTATACAAAGGCAAGGCGGAAGTGCGCGAAACTTTCCGCATTACCAAGGTTGGCAACGTGGCCGGATGCCAGGTGCAGGATGGCGCGATCACGCGCGACAGCGAGGTGCGCCTGCTGCGCGACAACGTGGTGGTGTACACCGGCAAGATCAGTTCGCTGCGCCGCTTCAAGGACGATGTCAGCGAAGTGAAGAGCGGCATGGAGTGCGGTATTACGCTCGAGAACTACGGCGATATCAAGCAGAACGATATCATTGAGGCGTTCGTCACAGAGCGCGTGGCCACCGAAGTTTTCGCCTGAGGCGCCGTGGCTGCGATCGGTGTGGTGACGCTCGAAATCGTGCTTCAGAATTCGCACTCCCTGAAGGACAAGCGGCACGTCGTCAGAAGCCTGAAGGACCGATTGCGGAACAAGTTCAACGTGGCGGTGGCGGAGATCGATTGTCAGGATATGTGGCAGCGGGCAGTGGTGGCCGCGGTGACGGTGGCTTCCGACCACACACACGCCGAAAAGGTATTGCAGTCGGTCGAAGAAGAAGCCGCTGCGCTGCTGGGATCGGAGTTGACCGGCGCGGCGGTGGAATGGATGTGAAGGGAGCAGCCACGGTTTTGACATGGATCAGCATCGATCGTTGCGAGTGTCGGAAGCCGTCCGGGAGGAGCTCTCCGAGATTATCGGATTTGAGCTTTCCGATCCGCGCCTGATCTCGGTGGATGTAACGGGAGTGGCGGTGACCCCGGATTCGCGCCACGCCATCATCAAGGTGAGCCTGGGCAGCAAGGCGCAGGAGCAGAAGGAAGCCATGGCCGCCCTGGAGCATGCCCGCAACTATCTTCGGCATGAGCTGGCCAGCCGTCTGAATCTCCGGAAAATTCCCGAACTGCACTTTGAGAGGGATGGCTCGCCCGACGCCGCCACACGCATCGACATTCTGCTGAAGAGGGCGAAAAAAAAGCGTGCATCTACGGAAAATCGGCCCTAAAGTCAAACAAACTGTGTTAGTTTTGTTTTTGTTGACGGCGGCGCAGACCTCCTGGCCTGCGCAGGCGGACCATGAAATGCTCCGCCTGGAACAGAGCGCCGAGGCCATGGGCTCCGCCTATTCGATTGCCGCCTACGGATACGACCGGCAAAAACTGGAAACGGCGGCCCAGGCGGCCTTTGACGAAGTGCGGCAACTGGACAGCATGCTTTCTAACTATAAACCGGATAGCGAGTGGAGCGAGGTGAACCGCGAAGCTGCCCGGCATCCGGTGCATGTAGATCGCGAGCTATTCCAATTGCTGGCTGCCTGCCAGGAGTACAGCCGCGCAAGCGAAGGGGCCTTCGACATCTCGGTCGGTCCACTCATGAAGGTCTGGGGCTTCTACAAGGGGACCGGCCACCTGCCGCACAGGGCCGAGGTGATGGCGGCGATGGAGGATGTGGGTTACCGGCACGTCCACCTGGACGCGGCAAACCAGACCGTGAGCTTCGACCGGGCGGGCGTGGAATTGGACCCCGGCGGAATCGGCAAGGGCT
Source organism: Bryobacterales bacterium (assembly GCA_963795925.1). Lineage (GTDB taxonomy): Bacteria > Acidobacteriota > Terriglobia > Bryobacterales > Bryobacteraceae > Bog-159. Next base: position 436,293 of record CAWCJP010000005.1, read on the forward strand.
ACGCGGTGGATCGCATGGTCGATGTGCTGAAGCGGCAAGGCGTCACCATCGCGTTGGTAGCGGCTTCCGGGAGCAGTATTTATGGATTGGGCGCGCCGCCCGACGAGCCCCGCGGCTGGCGCATCAAGATCCGCGATCCCCGGAACGAAAATGCCAGCGTGGCCGAAGTCTTTCTGAAGAACGAGTCGCTGTCCACCTCCGGCAGCTACGAGAAGTTTTTCCGCGCTGAAGGACACGTGTACAGTCATATCATGGACCCGCGCACCGGGTATCCGGCGCCGGGCATGCTATCGGTTTCGCTCATTACCCCGCGCACCATCGACAGCGAGGCATGGGCTAAGCCATTTTTCATCAATGGCCGCCATTGGGCGGCGCAACATAATCCCCAAGGATTTCGCGCTTTCTTTTGCGAAGACAGGACGGAACAGCCATGCGCGTGGCTCCCATGACAAGCCGCTTTTTGGATGCTTGCAAGCGCAGACCGACGGATTTTCGCCCGGTGTGGTTCATGCGTCAGGCAGGCCGCTATCTGCGCCAGTACCGGGAGATCCGGTCGAAACACAGCATCCTCGAAATCTGCAAGCGTCCGGATCTGGCTGCCGCAGTCACTTTGCAGCCGGTGGAGATCCTGGACGTGGATGCCGCCATCATCTTCGCCGATCTGCTGCTGCCCGTAGAACCTATGGGCTTAAAGCTGCATTTTGCCTCGGGCGAAGGGCCGCGCATCGATAACCCGGTGCACACCAATGCCGACGTGGACAGTCTTTCCACGGCGAACACGGACGATCTGGGGTATGTCGGCGAGGCCATTCAGAGTGTGGTGCGGGCGCTGGCCGGCAAGGTGCCCGTGATCGGCTTCGTGGGCGCGCCATTCACTCTCGCCAGCTACATGATCGAGGGCGGCGCATCGCGCAATTACATCCGCACCAAGCGCATGATGTATTCCGACGAGATCCTGTGGCGCAGGCTGATGGGCAAGATCGTGGACGTGCAGGCGCCCTTCGCCAGCCTGCAGGTCGGCGCCGGCGCGCGCTGCATCCAGGTATTCGACAGTTGGGTGGGCGCGCTGGGGCCGGACGATTACGTGCGCTTCGTGCAGCCTTATTCGCGCGCGCTGATCGAGCGCATCCGCGCTACGGGCGTGCCGGTGATCCACTTCGGCACGGGCGCATCGGGCTTCTTCCGCGAGCTGCACGCCGCCGGCGGCGACGTGATGGGCGTGGACTGGCGCGTCAATATCGACCAGGCGTGGATGGAGATCAGTTATCGATCGGCAGTACAGGGGAACCTCGACCCCGTAGCTCTGTTCGCGCCGCTACCCGAGCTGAAGATGAAGATCGCCGAGCTGATGAAGCGCACGGGCGCGCGGCCGGGTCACATTTTCAACGTGGGCCACGGCATTCTGCCGGAAACGCCAGTGGAAAATGTAAAGGCCTGCGTCGAGATGGTGCGCGAGTTTAGACCGTAGGTGGGATACCCTCCTGGCCTGACTTCTTGCCTGTTCCCGCTCGTCTCGACACTATTTCTTCTTGAGCTCGTCGATTTCTTTTCGCAGACGCGCCAAATTCATCCGCGAGGATGATCGCTTTTTCGGAATTAACGTTAGGCTTACCGATTTCTTCCAGTCCTTCACCATCGTGGACGGTGATGTCAAGCACCATAGCCCCCAATGCCGACGTGGACAGTCTTTCCACGGCGAACACGGACGATCTGGGGTATGTCGGCGAGGCCATTCAGAGTGTGGTGCGGGCGCTGGCCGGCAAGGTGCCCGTGATCGGCTTCGTGGGCGCGCCATTCACGCTGGCCAGCTACATGATCGCGGTGGCGCATCGCGCAATTACATCCGCGCCAAGCGCATGATGCATCTGCGCTACGGGCGTGCCGGTGATCCACTTCGGCACGGGCGCATCGGGCTTCTTCCGCGAGCTGCACGCCGCCGGCGGCGACGTGATGGGCGTGGACTGGCGCGTCAATATCGACCAGGCGTGGATGGAAATCAGTTATCGATCGGCAGTACAGGGGAACCTCGACCCGGTAGCTCTGTTCGCGCCGCTACCCGAGCTGAAGATGAAGATCGCCGAGCTGATGAAGCGCACGGGCGCGCGGCCGGGACACATTTTCAGCGTGGGCCACGGCATTCTGCCGGAAACGCCAGTGGAAAATGTGAAGGCCTGCGAGTTTAGACCGTAGGCGCCTGCCCGGCGACCGTTAACTCCGCAATAGACCCAGGTTAACCAAAGCGGAATTGTCAGCCGCGCCAGGCGGCCAGTATGATTGCTTCAGTGATGAAGCTCTCAAATACTACCCAAAGGCGCGAACGGGGGCACGCCATGCTCGAGGCGGCGCTGCTGCTTCCCTGGGTGTTGTTCCTGTTCGTCGGCACGTTCGACCTCGGCTTTTACAACTATGCGCTGATCTCCACGCAGAATGCGGCGCGGGTAGCTGCCTGGTATACCTCGCAGAGCCCGTCGACGGCGGCGGATAGCACGACCGCCTGCACCTACGCTCTGGCGGAACTGCAGGCTTTGCCCAATGTCAGCTCGTCAGTGACCAGTTGCGCCGCATCGCCGGTGGTAGTCACTGCCAGTCAGGTCACTGGGACGGACGGCTCGCTCGCGTCACAAGTGACGGTGGCCTACACCAGCCCGCAATTGATTGCCCTTCCCGGCGCGCTGCCCTCGCAGTATACGTTCAACCGGACGGTGCAAATGAGGTTGGTAACGCAATGAACAGACGGCGCAGATCGAGAGGCAGCGGCGTGCTGGAATTCGCGCTGGTCGGCGTACCGATGATTTTCACCTTCATTTCGATCGTGGAAATGGGCCGCGCCATGTGGACTTACCAGACGCTGGCATATGCCGCCAAGGAAACCAACCGCTACATCGCGGTTCACGGCACGCACTGCGGCGGCTCCAACAATTGCGCGCTCACGGTCGCCAATGTGGCCGCGGCGGCGGAGAACTTTGCGATCGGCTTGCAACCGAGCGTCCTGGGCGTGACGCTGACTTCCCCCAGCCAAAGCTATAGCTGCGCGCCGGCGTCGAGTTGCTCCACCAATACCAATACCTGGCCGCCCACTTCCGATGGTACGGTGGGCACTGCGATCCAGGTGCGGGTGTCGTATCAATTCCATTCGGCAATGGCGATGCTGTGGCCCGGCGCAAATCCAGCTACATTCGGAAGCTATAACATGGGGGCGTATTCCAAGTCTCGCGTCTTGTTCTAAAGAGGAGTTATGCGACTAACTAAGAAGCGGGAGCGGGGGCAGGTGCTGCCCATGGCAACGCTCCTGATCATCCTCATGCTCTCCATGGCGGGCTTAGCCATGGAGACCGGGGTGGCCTATTACGAGCGGCAGACGGCGCACGCCGCCGCCGAATCGGCCGCCATGGCTGCCGTATTGGCAGCTATGTCGAGCGTCAACGGCAACTCTATTACGTGCAGCAGTTCGTCCACTAGCGGCACGCAATGCGGGACCAGCAGCACGCCGATCTCCCAGACCTGTACGTCATCCCCAAATAGTCCGCCTAAGACAAACCTAGACAACGCCTGTTTATACGCCAAACAGAACGGCTTCACGCAGGGCGGCAACACGGTAGTTACGATCACGGCGAATAACACTACCCCGGCGCCGTTCAATCCGAATGTGGCGGTGGTCTATTGGGCGCAGGCGTTCGCCACTACGCGCACGCCGCAGCTATTCTCGTCCATATTCGCCAAAAACGGGCTGTTCACTGGCGCACGCGCCACCGCCGCCATCGTGTCGTCCGGGACCCCATCCGGCTGTATCTACGTGCTCAACACCACGGCTTCGCGAGCCATGCAAGTGGCCGGTTCATCGGTAACCACAACTTGCGGCATCTACGTGAACTCCAATAACTCATCGGCTCTCGAAACGGAGGGTAATCCTCCTTCGGGAAACTATTACATCTCGGCTAGCTCCATTTCCATTGTAGGTAGCTACCAGAACAATGGGCAAGGCTCGTTCTCTCCCATGCCAAAAACCGGACAGACTGCGGTGGCCGATCCGTTGGCGAGTCTGACGGCGCCCACAGTGGGGTCTTGCAGCCATACTAACTACAACTGGAGCCAGGGAAGCACGACGCTGTCGCCGGGCGTCTATTGCGGCGGCATCAACATCAGCGGGGGCACCGTGACTTTCTCGGCCGGCGAGTATATCCTGGACGGCGGAGGCCTGACGATCGATAGCGCCAACACCACGGTCACCGGCTCGGGGGTCTCGTTTTATAACACGGCGACCACCGGCTACAGCTACGGCACACTTACCATCAGCGGCCAGCCGAACGTTACCTTTAGCGCCCCAACTTCCGGCTCCATGCAAGGCATCTTCTGGTTTTCCGACAGGAACGACACTAATACAAACCAGAACCAATTTAACGGGGCGACTAACGCGACCATTCAAGGCACGATCTACATCCCCACTGCTCCTCTGCTCTACACGGGAGAAAGCTCGTCGGGCACTTATACGGGTATAGTGGTCAACACCCTGGTAATGAACGGTTCGACCATCTTCAAACAGGACCCTACAGGACAGTACACCGGGCTTGGCGGCGGCGGAGCTTCGGCATTCCTGATCGAGTAACATCCTCGGTTGCCGATGGATAACGGGATAGCCATACTGATTGACATCCGGACATACCCAACTTACTATGGTGCGCATGATGCAGCGCTACGCTTTGTTTCCAGTTATCCTGGCACTAACCTCACTCGGAAGTGCAGACTCTTCGGTGGCGGCCGCGCCGGATCCACATGTTGTGGAAAGCCTTCGCAGACTGCCGTTAGCCTTTGAGAGGAATCGGGGACAGGCCCCGCCCGCCATGGATTTCCTGGCGCGCGGAAGCGGTTATGCGGTGGCGCTTTCAGGGGGCAATGCCCGGATCTTGCTGCGGCGCGACGCATCCGCGTCGCCGGCGGTCATAGACCTCCGGCTGGCAGGGGCCCGCACCAATCCGAAGGCGGCCGGTCTCAAGCCGCTTCCCGGTAAGGTGAACTATTTCATCGGCAACGATCCCTCCCGCTGGCGGGTGGACGTTTCCACATTCGCCCGCGTCGAATACGAGGGCGTTTATCCGGGTGTGGATCTGGCCTATTATGGGCGCCAGGGACGGCTGGAATACGATTTCATCGTGGCCCCCGGTGCGGACCCGGCCCCCATCCGGCTGGGCTTCCGGGGCGCGCAGGGTCTTCGCATCGACTCCTCAGGCGACCTGGTGCTGGAGACTGGCGCCGGCCCAGTCCGCTTTCGCAGACCCATTGCATATCAGCAGATCGCGGGAGCGCGGCGGCCCGTGGCAAGCGGATATCGGTTAACCGGATCGGGCCTGGCCGGGTTCACCCTGGGCGATTACGATCCACGCTACCCGCTGGTGATCGATCCATCGTTGGTCGTATTCCACTTATCTCGGAGGATCGGGTTTCGATTATGGAACAGCCATCGCAGCTAATTCCGCGGGAAACGCTTACGTAACTGGATATACATCGTCACTGGATTTTCCTACCGATAACGCAGAGCAGTCTTTCTTCACAGGCTCTTCCGCTATCTTTGTAGCCAAGCTGGCGCCCAACGGCGGCAGCCTGGTGTATGCCACTTACCTGGGAGGTTCCCTCTACAACTATCCCTATCGCATCGCCGTGGATAAAACGGGAGCCGCTTATATAGTGGGACTGACCGAATCCTCGGATTTTCCGGTGAAGAATGCATTACAGCCGTCTTTGAACGGACCCGAAGACGCATTCATCACTAAATTCAGCGCCGACCGGAAATTCGCTGGTTTATTCAACCTATCTGGGCGGATCCGGCTCAGACTACGCGCTGGGCGTGGCCGTCGATTCCAGCCATAACGTGCTATGTAGCCGGCTCGACTCAGTCCACCGATTTCCCGGTGACCGCCGGCGCGTACCAAACCGTGCCGGATGGTTCCTGCTCGTTTGTCGCAAAGGTCAATGCGGCCGGCACGGCGGTGAGTTGGGCGACCTACGTGGGCCAGAGCTGCAGCGCCCAAACCTCGGCGATAGCCGTCGACTCGCACCAGGGCGTCTATCTCACGGGGGCGGCATTTCCCGGTCTGCCGGTCACGACGGGCGCACCGCAACCGGGCTTCGGCGGCGGCGTGCATGACGCATTCATGGCCAAGCTGAGCAATACGGGCGCTTCCCTGGTGTATTGTACTTATCTGGGCGGAAGCCAGAGCGACGCGGGCGCCGCGATCGCGGTGGATGCCAATAGCAATGCCTACGCCACGGGATCGACGCAATCGCTCGACCTTCCCGTGACTTCATCCATCCTGCAAAGCGCCTCCGGCGGCGGCTACGATGCTTTCGTCGCGGAACTAAACAGCACGGGAACTCAATGGGTATATCTCACTTACCTGGGTGGGCAGAGCGACGACTTCGGCAATAGTATCGCGCTCGACTCCAGCGGAGATGCGTACGTTGCGGGCTACACGGTATCCAACAACCTGCATGTCACCGCGCCCGTGCAACACGGGCTCGCGGGCAATCAACATGTCGTCTACCAAACCACCAACAGTGGAAAGTCGTGGAAATCTTCCGATACGGGACTACCCACTACTCCGCTCGTCATTGCTGTGGACCCGGCTTCGGATAGTCATTGGATCGCGGCCACACCCGAAGGCCTGTATCAGAGTTCCGACGGCGGTACGCAGTGGCAGGCTAGCAGCTACTTTGCCGCGGACTACATGTACAGTGTGGCGTTCAGCCCGGCCGGCGGCACAGTTTATGCCAGCAGTTTCACCAACATTTATACCAGTGCCGATAGCGGAGTCACCTGGACGCTAGCAGGCGTGGCCCCTTGCGCCGCGTCTAATCTGGCAGTCAGCCCCGGCTCATCCACTACCCTGTACCTGGGCTCGTCATGCGCCGCGGAAAGTATCGATGGCGGGCAGACCTGGGTGACGCTGAACAGCTTGCCCGGCGGCGTTAACAGCTACGCCATCGACCCCCAATCGCAGTCTACCCTCTACGCGGCGACATCTTCCGGGCTGTACGGGAGTACGGATGGCGGCCAAAGCTGGTCTTTGCTGAATGTGGCGGGCTTGCAGTATCCCAACGTCACGGCAGTGGCGATCAATTCAACCACGCCGGCGGATGTCTATGCCGTAGCGAACGGCAGCGTTTACGCAAGCACCAATTCGGGCAGTAGCTGGCTTCTTACATCCACCGGAATTCCGGCCCAGGATCAAGTAAATTCGCTGGCGATTGCCCCCTCCAACCCCGCCGTGCTGTACGCAGCCACTACCGCAGGCGTGTTTCTCAGCTCCAACAGCGCGGCAAGGTGGAAAGCCGCAGGTGAGGCGGAAAGCTCCATATCGCTGGTTGCAGTGGATTCCCTGAATGCGGACATCGCTTACGCCGCCACCTCGGTGAACTCCGACGCCTTCGTGGCGAAGATCGATCCGGGCGCCACAAAGCTGCTCTACGCCACGTATCTGGGCGGTACGGGCATGGATTATGCGAACGGGGTCGCGGTCAATTCGAGCGGCGATGCCTTTGTCACGGGATCGGTGCAGTCGCCGGACTTTCCAACCACGCCCGGAGCGTTCCAGGCCGCTACCGGATTGTTGCGCAGTACCGCATTTGTCACAAACATCGGGATCAAGACGCCCGCATGCACTTACAACGCATCTCCCGGTTCGTCTTTCTTCTACTCCGCCGGCGGCCCGGCGAATTTCAGCGTGGTTGCGCCGAGCGGTTGCAAGTGGACGCCCAAGGCCAGCGCCTCATGGATCAAGGTGACGAGCCATGGCGGGCCCGGCGTTGGACCGCTGGCGATCAGCGTGGCCGCGAATACTGGGGCTGCACGAACGGGCTCGATCACGATCGGCAGCGGCAGTATCGCCATCACTCAGGGGGCGTCAGGCTGCAGCTATTCGCTCTCCACGAGCAGTCTCGGCTTTGTGCAGACCGGAGGCTCCCAAATGGTCAATGTGACTGCGGGTACGGGATGCGAGTGGGCAGTCACCGTTTTTCCGGAGTGGCTGACGGTCACTTCCGGGGCGAGCGGCACCGGCAACGGAACAGTGACACTGACCGCGACGCCTAATCCATTTCCCGGTTCGCGAGGGGGTTTCGTTACGATCGCCAATATTCCGTTGGGAGCCGGCCAGAACGGCACGCAGTAGAAAAGCTACACGCGCCAGAACCAGCCGCGGCGGTACATGGCGTACGCGATAAGCCAAAGAAGCAGCGTATAAGCGACGGCGTACAGCAGCGATGCATTGTATGGCGACGCCAGCGGCGCAAACACGCTTTGAAATATCGGCTCGCGCCAATGCAGGGCGGAGAGCGCCTCATCCAGCAGCTCTGAAATCATGTAGACAGTGATGGCGTTCATGCCCATGATCGCCAGCGGCTTCACGGCACGCTTGACGGCGTGCTTCTGGCCGCGCCCATCCACCAGCCATAAGCAGATGGCGAAGACCACAAAGTCCAGGCCCGCCATGAATACGGAAAAGGAGCTGGTCCACAGCTTCTTATTGATGGGCAGCCAGACGTTGCAGACGAGCCCTATAGCGATCAGGATGTTCCCTGCCAGGAACAGCCACACGGTGCGCTCGGAAAGCTCGCGCCTCAAGCGCAGAATATGACCGGCCATAATGCCGAACAAGGCCGTGGCGATGGAGGGGAGGGTGCTGACGATGCCTTCCGGGTCCCAGGTCTTGGTCGGTATGTAGTTATGGCGGCCAAGCACCAGGTTGTCGATGTAATGCGCGAAGTTGTGCGCCACATCGAGCTGACCGGCGCCGTAGCCGGGAACCGGCGCGAGCTTCATGATCAGCCAGTAACCAGCCAGCAGCGATACGATCCAGACGATTTGGCCGCGGACGCCCGTAGTCAGATAAATGGCCGAAGCGATCAGGTAGCAGATGGCGATGCGCTGCAACACTCCCAGCAGGCGCTGCGTGGACAGGTCAAACGGATATGCGTAGACCAGCAAACCGAGCACGTAGATAATCGCGGCGCGCCGCAACACCTGCCGGAATAGATGGCCGCGCGGAACCCCAGCCGCCAGGCGTTTGCCAAGCGACAGCGTGATAGCCACGCCCACAATCCACAGGAAGGCGGGAAAGACCGTATCGGTGAGAGTCCAGCCGTTCCACTCAGCGTGTTGCAGTGGACCGTAAGTGTGAGCGCCGTCGCCGGAGTTATTCACCAGCACCATGAGCGCCATGGTCGCGCCGCGAAACACGTCCAGGGAGACCAGGCGCTGGGCGGCGGGTTTTATGGCTTCATCCATTTAGGCAAGGTAGCAGAGCGCGGCTCTCTAGACTACGGCGTCAGCACCGACGACTTTCCGGCGAAGTCCAGCAGCCATCCGGGGAAGATGCCCAGTAGCAAGGTGCCCAGCGCGGGAATCACCAGCGCCGCGCGCAGACCGGCGGAAAGCGGCTCTAACTCCGCCGTGGATTCGCTTGGCTCGTGCATATACATCACCACCAGGATGCGCAGGTAGTAATATGCCGCCACTGCGCTCGAGAGCAGGCCGAGTACTGTCAGCCATACCAAGTGCGAATCGAGCGCGGCTTTGAAGATATAGAGTTTGCCGAAGAAGCCGCCCGTCAGAGGCACGCCGATCAGCGACAGGAGGAAGATAGAAAGCAGAGCGGCAGTGCCGGGCTGCCTCACGCCGAGGCCCGCGAAATCGTCTACGGCCAGGAAGCGCTCGCCTTTGCCGGAGAGATGCGAGACCACCGCAAACGCGCCGAGGTTCATCAGCGCATAGGCCGCCAGGTAGAACATGGCCGCGGCGGTGCCCACCTGCGAGCGCGCCGCCAGCGCCACCAGTATGTATCCGGCGTGCGCAATGGAGCTATAGGCGAGCAGCCGTTTGATGTTCGACTGCACGAGCGCGGCAAAATTTCCGATGATCATCGAAAGCAGCGCCGATGCCCAGACGAGCGGTCCCCAATCGCGGCCGACGGGCTCGAAAGCCGTCATGAAGATGCGCAGGAAGATGGCAAAAGCCGCAGCTTTCGCGCCCGTGGCCATGAAGCCGGAAACCGGCGTGGGCGCGCCCTGGTAAACGTCGGGCGCCCAGATCTGGAAGGGCGCGCCGGATACTTTGAAGCCCAGCCCCACGAACATCAATGCCGCGGCCACGCCAATGAACAGCGGCGCTGGGACGGCAGGTCCTCCGCTGAGTGCGGCGCGAATGGCGGTAAGGGAAGTGACTCCCGTCATGCCATAGACCACCGCAATGCCGTAGAGGAAGAAAGCCGTGGCGAACGACCCCAGCAGGAAATATTTCAGCGCGGATTCGTTGGCGCGCTTGTCGTCGCGAAAATATCCGGCCAGCACATAGCTTGAGATGGATGAAATCTCCAGGCCGATGAAGATCATGATCAGCTCGTTGGCCGAGACCATCACGCATTGGCCCGCGATAGAGAATAGCAGCAGAGCGTGAAATTCGCCGGTCTCCGCGCCCTCGCGCCGCAGGAAACTGTAAGACGAGAGCACCGTGAGAATGCCGACGGCGGTTACCAGCACGCGGAAGAAGGTGGCGAAGCCATCGACTATCAGCAAGCCCGAGAAGGCCGGTCCGGGCGACTGATATGCGATCACCGAGGCCGCCATGGCGCCCAGCAGCGCCGCGATCGAGATGTGTCCGAATGCGCGGGGGGCGCGTTCCCGCAGCACCACGTCCAGCACCATGAGAAGCGTACCTGTTGAGATCAGGATGATCTCGGGCAGGAAGCGGACGTACTCGACTGCGCTGGGCGCAAAGCTAACGGGCATGCGCCACCTCGTTGGGTGAGCTTAGCTCGCGGGGGTTCTGTTTCACTTGGAATTGCACGTTGACTTGCGTCTGGTCGAGGATATGCGCGGTGGTCCTCCCGACCGCCGGCAGGAACGATTGCGAGTACATTCCCATCCAAACCATCATCGCGATCAGCGGCAGGGCGGCGGCCCACTCACGCGGCTTCAGGTCGAAGATGTGGTGGCGCACTTCATCGGATGCCTCGCCGAAGAACACGCGCTGGTAGAGCCACAACATGTAACAGGCAGACAGGATGGCGCCGATGGAGGCGAAGATGGTCCAGTGGAAGTTAGCTTGCGCGGAGCCTTGCAGCACCAGAAATTCGCCAATAAAGTTGTTCAGCGTGGGCAGGCCGATGCTGGCCAGCATGGTGATCATGAAGACGGTGGAAAGCCAAGGCGCGGCCGTGGCTACACCGCCATAGTCCGCGATCTCGAGCGAATGCCGGCGCTCGTATAGATAGCCGACCAGCAGGAAGAGCGCGCCGGTGGAGATGCCGTGGTTCAGCATCTGATAGACCGCGCCATCCAGGCCGAGCCGCGTGAACGAGAAGATGCCCAGCACCACAAAGCCCAGGTGACTCACCGACGAATACGCCACCAGCTTCTTCATATTGGGCTGCACCATGGCGACCAGAGCTCCGTATACGATGCCGATGATGGCCAGCACCACGATCCACGGAGCGCAGGCCCGCGCTGCCCCGGGAAACATGGGCAGGCAGAAGCGCACCAGCCCGTAGGTGCCCATCTTCAGCATGAGAGAAGCCAGCATGATAGACCCCGCGGTGGGCGCCTCCACGTGCGCGTCGGGAAGCCAGGTGTGCAATGGAAACAGCGGCACCTTGACCGCGAAAGCCACGAAAAAAGCCAGGAACAGCAGCATCTGCACCTGCGGGCTGAACGAGAGACGGCCGCTCGCAAGCATCGCCAGGATATCGGAATAGTTGAACGTGCCCGCGTGATTGTAAACGTAAATGATGCCCGTCAGCATCAGCATCGAGGCGGCCATGGTGTACAGGAAGAATTTCACGGCCGCGTAGATGCGGCGTTCGTGGCCCCAGATGCCGATCAGGAAATACATCGGCACCAGCGAAACTTCCCAGAACACGTAGAACAGAAACAGATCCTGCGCGGCGAACACACCAATCAGCCCGAATTCCAGCAACAGCATGAAGGCGAAAAATTCCTTGATGCGGCTCTGAATCGATTGCCATGAGACCAGGATGCTGATGGGCGTCAATAAGGTGGTGAGGATCACCAGCCACAGGCTCAATCCGTCGATCGAAACGTGATAGTGAATGTTGGGCGAGACGATCCACACCAGGTCGGTGACGAATTGTTCGCCAGGGAGATTCGTCTGGAATTGAATAGCCAGTCCGAGTGAGGCCACGAATGCAGCCAGCGAGAATCCCAGCGCCAGCGTGCGAGTGGCCTGCCCGGCGGCACGCGGCGTGAGCAGCAGCACGATAAAGCCGATCAGCGGAATGGCCAGCACAATGTCGAGCAGGTTCATCGCAGCCCTCCCGCCACGCCCATGACAAGCAGCAGGAACACGCTCCCGGCCAGAATCCACACGGCGTAGCTGCGAATATTGCCGGATTGCAGCAGCTTAAGCACCCCGCCAATGCCCCGCGCGCGATTTCCGATCCCGTTGACCGCGCCGTCGATCACGGTGACGTCCACGCCCTTCCACAGCACTTCGCGCGATCCCGAAACCACGGGGTTCACCACCACCGCGTCGTAAATCTCATCCACGAAGTATTTGTTGTAGATCAGCTTGTAGAGGCCGCTGAGATGGGCTGTCGAGCGCCTCCGGCCAAGCGGGGCGCAGCACGTAGAATATCCACGCCAGCGCGATACCGCCGAGGCCGAACGCCACCGAGACAAGCATGGGGCCCAGGTCGTTACCCTCTTCCGCCAGCGGGAACAACGGCGCCAGAAATGCCGGGACGTTGAAGAGTTTGCCGCCCGCCAGAGACAGCGCTGCGAGAACCACCAACGGGACGAGCATCACAGCCGGCGATTCGTGCGGGTGCGCCTGGCCGCGATACTTGCCGAAGAATGCCAGAAAGATCGCGCGGAAAACGTAGAATGCCGTCATGCCGGCAGTGATCACGCCCACCCAATACATCCAGGGCGCATGACGATCGGCGGCCAACAGGATCGCGTCCTTGCTGTAGAATCCCGCGAAAGGCGGCACGCCGGCGATAGCCACCGAGGCGCACAACATGGTGGCGAAGGTCCATGGAATTTTCTTGCGCAATCCGCCCATGTTGCGCACATCCTGCTCGCCGCCTAGCGCGTGGATCACGCTGCCCGCGCCCAGGAACAGCAGCGCTTTGAAGAACGCGTGCGTCACCAGGTGGTAAATACCCGCCGAAAACGCGCCCACGCCCGCGCCCAGGAACATGTAGCCGAGCTGCGAGACCGTGGAGTAGGCGAACACTTTCTTAATGTCGTTCTGCAGCAGCCCGATGGTCGCCGCGAAAAATGCGGTGAGCAGACCGACGATGGCCACGGCTTCCATGGCGGCCGGAGCGTGCGTGTAAATAGCCGCCGAGCGCGCGATCATGTAGACGCCCGCCGTCACCATGGTGGCCGCGTGGATCAATGCCGAGACGGGCGTGGGGCCGGCCATGGCATCCGGCAGCCAGACATATAGCGGAATCTGCGCCGATTTGCCGCACGCGCCCACCAGCAGCAGGAAAGCGATCGCCGTAAGGGTGCCTTCCGGCTTTCCGGCCACGGACGAGAATACGACGCCAAAATCCAGCGATCCGAAATTCACCACGATCAGGAACATGGCGAGCGAAAAACCGAAATCGCCGATGCGATTTACGATGAAGGCCTTGTTGCCCGCGTCGGTGGCGAACTTCTTGTCGAAATAGAATCCGATCAGCAGGTAGCTGCACAACCCCACGCCTTCCCAGCCCACGAACAGCACCAGGTAATTGGCCGCCAGCACCAGCGTGAGCATGAAAAACATGAACAGGTTCAAGTACGCGAAGAAGCGGTAATAGCCTTCTTCGTGCGCCATGTAGCCGATGGAGTAAATGTGGATCAGGGAGCCGATGCCGGTGACCACCAGCAGCATCACCGCGGTGAGGCGGTCCACGGTGAAGTCGAAGCCGACGTTCAAGCTGCCACTTTGGATCCAGGTGAAATATTGCTCGGTGTGCCCGGCCGTCAGGTCGCCGAGGCCCAGCAGCGTCTTCAGCACCCAGGCGAACGAGAGCAGCACGGAGCCGATGGCGATCGTATTGACCGCGGCTTTTGAAAAGCGCCGCCCAAAGATCCCGTTCAACAGGAACCCGGCCAGAGGGAAGGCGGGAATGAGCCAGAGTTGCATCAGTTTTTCATCGAACTTACGTCGTCGATATTCAGCGTGGCGCGATTCTTGAAGACGGTCAGAATAATCGCCAGCCCCACGGCTGCTTCGGCCGCCGCCACCACCATCACGAAGAAGCTGAAGATATGCCCGTTGACCTGCTTCAACTGGTAGGAAAACGCGATGAAGCTCAGGTTCACGGCGTTGAGCATCAGCTCGATGGACATGAACACCGTGATCACGTTGCGCCGCAGCAGGAATCCGGCGACACCCAGCGCGAACAGCACGGCGCTCAGGATCAGATACCAGGAAAGCGGTACGCCGGTGGTCATGTTAGTCCATCTCCTTTCGCGCCAGCACCACCGCGCCCAGAATGGCGATCAGGATCAGCACCGAGACCACTTCGAAGGGCAGCAGATACTGAGTGAACAGCGCGCGGCCCACGTCCTGCGCCGCGCCATGCCGGAAGGCGCCGAAATGCACCTCCGCGGAGCGCCGGAAACACGTGCTGCACGAAGTACGCCATCAGCCCCAGGAAGGCGAACACCAGGGGAACGCCCAGCAATTGCGCCAGCCACGAGCGGCCCTTGCGCGTCTCCGCGCCGGCATTCAGCAGCATGATCACGAATACGAAGAGCACCATGATGGCGCCGGCATATACGATCACCTGCGCGGCCGCCAGAAACTCGGCGCCCAACAGCAGGTACAGCACGGCCAGCGATCCCATCACTCCGATCAGCGAAAGGCGCTCGAAATCGGATGCGACTGCACCACCACATTGATGCCGCAGACCACCGCAATCGCCGCGAAGATGAGAAACAGGAAGACGTCCATCTTGGGTAATGTCAGGAAAACACGGCCACCAAAAGGCCGGTGACCAGCAGGTTGAGGACGGCGACGGGGAAGAGACGCTTCCACGCGAAGTCCATCAGTTGATCGTAACGGAAGCGCGGCAGCGTGCCGCGCACCCAAATGAAAACGAACAGCAGCGTGCCGGTCTTGGCCGCGAACCAGAAAAGCGGCAGCAGAGCGCCGCGCACGGCCGGCACCAGAAAAATCGCGGCTATCAGAAAGAAGACGACCGCCACTACCGGCAGTGTCACGCGATCCAGGCGGCGCGCGGGATTGAGCCCATGGTACAGCGCCACGCCGCCGGCAAACACGAAGACCGCCACCGGCACGCAGATTCGATCCCCCCGAAGCCGGCCACAGCGGCAGCCATCCGCCCAGGAACAGCGTGGTGGTCATGGCGCAGACCGTAATCATGTTGGAATATTCGGCCATGAAGAAAGCCGCGAACTTCATGCTGCTGTACTCGGTGTGGTAGCCGGCCACCAGCTCGTTTTCCGCTTCCGGCAGGTCGAAAGGAATCCGGTTGGTTTCAGCGAAGGCCGCGATCAGGAAGATGATGAAGCTGAAGATTTGCGGCATGGGCCCCTGAAAGATGCTCCAGCGAGGAATGAAGCCCAGATAATATCCGGCCTGCCGCTCCACCAGCTGGCGCAGGCTCAGCGTGTTCGCGAGAAGCAGCGGCGCGGCGATCGCCATGCTGAGGGGCAGTTCGTAGCTGATCATCTGCGCCGAACTGCGCAGTCCTCCCATCAGCGAGTACTTGTTATTCGAAGCCCAACCCGCCAGCGCGATTCCGTAGACGCCCACCGAAGAGACCGCCAGCACGAACAGCACGCCGATATTCACGTCCGTCAACTGCATCCAGGTGGGGCCGCCAAAAATGTGGATCTCCGCGCCAAAAGGGATCACCGAAATCGAGAGCAGCGCCATGACGATGGCGAAAAACGGCGCCGCCAAATATAGAAACTTGTTGACGTAGGGCGGTAGGATGTCCTCTTTGGTGATCAGCTTGATCACGTCCGCCAGGGGCTGCAACAAGCCGTGCGGACCCACGCGCGAAGGTCCCAGGCGCACCTGGATGTGCGCGATCACTTTGCGCTCCACCCACTGCAGGTACGCCAGCGTGGTGAGCAGAACAAACGCCACCACAGCAGCCTTGATCAGGCTCAACAGGAAGAAGTTCATTTATCGGTTGCCGTGACTCTCCACCACGGAGTTCAGTATTTTAGAATAGCGCCCTAGCGTTCCCGAGGTGAACAAATTATCGTGCGCCGAACGGATCAGTTCGGGGCGCCCATCAAGCGGGATGCGTCCGTTCAGCGCCGCGGTCTGGGCCGCGCCGCCCATCTCCAGCACCGGCAGCGGGACGTCATACCCGCGCACGTTCTTGCGGATCTCGGCGAATACGGTGTCCGGAATCCACGGACCCAATTCGGCCGCCACGCCCATTTCGCGCGCCAGCAGGCCCATGATCTCCAGGTCGGGTTTGGCGCCCATGGCGCCTACAGCTTTGCGGAGCCGCTGCACTTCGCCGCATACATTGGTGACCGTGCCGTTCTTTTCGTAGACGGATGCGGCGGGAAAAACCACGTCGGCAGTCTGCGCCGTTTCGGTTAGGAAAAGGTCGTGCACCACCACAAACCGGCTGCCTTTCGAAGGCGAGGCATGTTCAGATAGCGGCCCCACCGGGTTCGCTCCGATTATCCAGAGCACGTCCAGATCGTCGGCCGCCACCATTTCCGGGAGCGCCAGACCGCCCGCATCCGGCAGCAATCCCATATCCACCGCGCCGCGCGAATTCGAATAATCCACCAGGCACACGTACCCGATCGGGATACCGAGCGATTCGCCAAATTCCACGAGGCGCCGCACGGCTTCGCCCTTAATGGCGTCTCCGAAAACGATCACCAGTTCGGGCTCGGCTTTCAAACGGTCGCGCAGCGATTCCACCGCGTCCAATTCGTTCCCGGCGGCAGCGCGCACGGCCGCCGCGGCATACTGATCCTCGCGCACCGGTTGTGCTGTTACCAAGTAAACGCGCGCCTGGTGATGGCGGTAGTTGGCGCGAATCTGGAATGACAGGAACGGCTGTTCGAGCGCCAGGTCCGCGCCGATCACCAGCAGGGCTTTCTTCCCATACAGGTCCGCGGTAGTCGCCAGCTTGCCGCTCTTGCCGCTCAGCGCATCAAGCAGGCTGTGCACGTCGCCCGTGCGATGGTGGTCGATATTGCCCGTCCCCAGCACCTGGCGCGCGAACCTCTGCAGATAGTAATTCTCCTCGTTGGTGCTGTGGTTGGAGCCGATCACGCCGAACTTACCGCTGCGCGCGCGGACCTCATTGAATTTGGCAGCCACGGTCTCGATGGCCTTCGCCCAGGAAGTCTCTTCCAGCTTGCCGTTGACGCGCACCAGCGGCGCCAGCAACCGCTCCGGATGGTTGTAGAAATCGAATGCGTAGCGTCCCTTGATGCACAGGAATTCGCCGTTGATGCCGGAGCGATCGCGGTTGTTGCCGCGGATAATCTCGTCGTTGCGCACGCCTAGCGTGGTCTTGCAGCCGTTGGAACAATGCGTGCAAATGGTGCCGACGTGCGTCATCTCCCAGGGCCGCGTGTGATAGCGATAGGTGCCGCTGGTGAGTGCGCCCACGGGGCAAATATCGATGCACATGCCGCACTCGTCGCACTCCAGATGGTCGCCCTTGTTGGGCGTTATCTCGGAAACCACTCCGCGGTTGATTACGCCGAGCGCGCCCACTCCCATGCCTTCGTTGCAGATGCGCACGCAGCGATAACACAGAATGCAGCGCGGATTATCGAAGAAGACCACGGGGGACCATTGCTTTTCGTCCACGTGAACCTTCATTTCCGTAAAACGGCTCTCTCCCGCGCCATAGCGGAATGTCATGTCCTGCAACTCGCACTCGCCGCCCTTGTCGCATACGGGACAATCGAGCGGATGGTTGGCGAGCAGAAACTCCAGCATCGATTTGCGTGCGGCGGCCACCTGCGGCGTTTCAGTGCGCACGATCATGCCTTCTGCCACGGGCAGAGTGCATGCCGTCATCAGCTTCGGCATCTTCTCCACCTCCACGAGGCACATGCGGCAGGCGGCCGCCAGCGTCAGCCCTTCGTAGTAACAGAAGGACGGCACTTCGATGCCGGAATGCTTGGCGGCGTCAATCACCAGCGTCCCAGGGGCCGCCTGGATGGCCCGGCCGTCGATCGTAAGATTAACCATAATCTTTAGGCCGGCACTAATTCCCCGGCTCGTTCATACGGGCATGGTTTTCCGTTCAAATGGTCTTCAAATTCGTGATAGAACTTCTCTACGATCGAAATGGTCGGCAGCGCGGCCGCATCGCCCAGCGGGCAGAATGTCTTACCGAGCATATTCTTCGCCAGATCGCCGATCAGCGCGATATCGCTGCGCTGTCCCATGCCATCGTGAAAACGCTGCAGCAGCTTGCGCAGCCACGAGGTGCCTTCGCGGCAGGGGATGCACCACCCGCAGCTTTCATGCGCATAAAACCGCATGATGCGCAACGCCACTCTCACCATGCAGGTATCCTCATCCATCACGACCACGCCGCCCGATCCCAGCATGCTCTTGGCTTTGGCCATCGAGTCGTAATCCATGGTCAAGCCCTCACACTCCGCGGCGGTCAGCACCGGACACGATGAGCCGCCCGGAATAAAAGCTTTCAGTTTCTTGCCGCCCAGAATACCGCCGCCGACTTCCTCGATCATGGTCTTCACCGGGAAGCCCAGCTTCAATTCATACACGCCGGGAAGGTTCAGGTGACCGGTCAGGCAAGTCAGCTTGGTGCCCCCGGCCTTGGGAATACCCAACGCCGCAAACGCCGCGCCGCCATCGCGGATGATGGCCGGCACAGCACAATAAGTCTCCACATTGTTCAGCACCGTGGGACATTGGAAAGCTCCTGAAACGGCCGGAAACGGCGGCCGGATGCGTGGAATGCCGCGCTTACCCTCAAGCGATTCCAGCAGCGCCGATTCCTCGCCGCACTCATAAGCGCCCGCGCCCGTGTGGGTGTACAAATCGAAATCGAATCCGGAGCCGCAAATATTCTTGCCCAGGTAGCCGTGCGCGTAGGCCTCCGCGATGGCCTTGTCGACGATCTCGATGAGGTAGCGGTACTCGCCGCGAATATAGATATAGCCTGCGTGCGAATCTACAGCCCGGCCGGCGATCAGCGCGCCTTCAATCAACTGGTGCGGATCGTTCTCCATCAGCAGCCGGTCTTTGCAGGTGCCCGGCTCGCTCTCATCGGCATTCACCACGATGTACTTCGGCTTGGGCGACGTGCGCGGCACGAAGCTCCACTTCATGCCCGCGGGGAAGCCCGCGCCGCCGCGTCCGCGCAGGTTGGAGATCTTAACTTCCTCGATGATCTGTTCCGGCGTCATGCCGGCGGCCTTTTTGAAGGCCTGGTAGCCGTCCGTCGCCAGATACGTATCGAGCGACGCCGAATTCGGCAGACCGAAGCGCCGCGTCAGTATCCTGGTTTCGAGCGGATGCGGTTCGTTATACAGCATCGGTTATTGAAGCTTCCTCAGGCTGTCGATGAGTTGGTCCAGTTTCTCGGGAGTGACAAAGTGGTGGAAATCGTAATTCACCTGCACGGCCGGCGCCCACGAGCATGCGCCAATACATTCCACTTCTTCGAGCGAAATGCGCCCGTCGGCGGTCGCTTCCTTGTGGCCGACGCCTACTTTCCGGCAGGCATGCTCCCAAAGCTCCATGCCGCCGCGCAGCAGACAACTGATATTGGTGCAGATCTGCACGTGATACTTGCCTTGCGGATTGCGATGCAGCATGGAGTAATAGCCCACTACTTCATCCACCTGCAAAGGCGTGACACCCGTCCGCCGGGCCACTTCTTCCACTAACTCCGGAGTTACCGAGCCTATCTCATCCTGCGCATAGAGCAGCATGGGAATCACCGCCGAGCGCTGCCGCCCCGGCGGATAGCTGGTCAGCAACTTCGTAAACCGGGCTTCCAACTCAGTAGAAAAAGTCATCTCTAATTATCTGTCGCAATCCCCCAGCACAAAATCCATACTGCCGATCGACGCGATCACGTCCGCGATCAGCGTGCCTTCCACCATCCTCGGCACCGCCTGCAGGTTGGCGAAGCTCGGCCCGCGCACGTGCACCCGGTAGGGATGGGTGGTGCCGTCGCTCACTACGTAGTAGCCCACTTCACCGCGCGGCGATTCGATCACCTGGTACACTTCGCCCGCCGGCACGCGAAAACCCTCAGTGACAATCTTGAAGTGATAGATGAGCGCTTCCATCTGCGTCTTCATCTTTTCGCGGTCCGGCAAAACCACGTGCGGAGCATCCGCCGTCCAACGTCCCGCGGGCATGCCTTCGAGCGCCTGCTTCACGATCCGCGCGCTCTGCCGCATTTCCTCGATGCGCACCAGGTAGCGCGCGTACACGTCGCCTTCGGTGCGCGTGGGGATCTCGAAATCGAATTTCTCGTAGCTGGAATACGGCTGGCTCTTGCGCACATCCCACTTCAACCCGGCGGCGCGCAACATGGGTCCGGTCACGCCCAGATCCAGCATGTCCTCCATCGACATGCAGCCGATGCCGCGCGTGCGCCCGATCCAGATGTGATTGTTGGTCAGCAGCTCTTCGTACTCGTCCACTTTGGCTCGGAAATGCATCGATGAACGTCCGCACGCGCTGCTGCCATCCGCGCGGCGGCTCAAGCGCCAGCCCGCCGATGCGGAAATAGCTGGTCATCATGCGCTGGCCCGAGTACATCTCGAAGATGCGCAGGATGTCTTCGCGCTCGCGGAAGCAATACAGGAACACGCTCATCGCCCCGATATCGATGGCGTGCGTGCCCAGCCACACCAGGTGGCTGTTCAGGCGCGTCAACTCCGTCAACATCACGCGCGTCCATTGCGCCAGCGGCGGGATTTCCAGACCCAGCAGCTTTTCCACCGCCAGGCAATAGCACAGATTGTTCGAAAGCGGCGCCAGGTAGTCGATGCGGTCGGTCAGCGTGACTGCCTGCTGATAGGTCTTGACCTCGAATTCCTTCTCGATTCCCGTGTGCAGATACCCGATATCCGGGCTGGCACTTGACGATGGTCTCGCCATCCAGTTCCAGCTGCAGCCGCAGCACGCCGTGCGTGGAAGGATGCTGCGGGCCCATGTTCAGGGTCAGCATGCGCGGCTTGGCGCTCGCGTTGTCTTGCTTCCGGAGCCGACTCGGTGACGCCGTGGTCAAAGACGTTTCGCTCACTGCTCGATCCGGTCCCCGTTACGCTGTAATCCTTGCGCAGCGGATGCCCTTCCCAATCGTCCGGCAGCATGATGCGCCGCAGATCCGGATGGTTCCGGAAGCGTACGCCGAATAGATCGAAAGTTTCGCGCTCGAACCAATTGGCGCCGCGCCACACTTCCGTCACCGAATCGATTTCCGCATCGCCGCCCGGCAAGCGGCACTTCACGCGCAGCCGCTCGTTCCGCTCCAAAGAGTGTAGATGATACACCACTTCGAAACGCGGCTCCGCCGGATACCAATCCACGCCCGTGAGCGTGCTCAAGCGCACAAAACCTCAGATCGTATTTCAAGAACCCGCAAACGCTGACGATCTTGTCGGGCGCGATCTCGAGCGTCAGTTCGCCCCGGTCGAACTTGCCCGACACCACGGCGCCGGAGTCGAAAGCTTCTACCGCCGCCGCAGTTGGCGTGTTCTTTCAGGTTTTCAGGAAGCATGCGGATTCGAATTACTGTTTCCGCGGCTGGCGTTCGCCCGACCAATCCAAGGCGCCCTTTTTCCAGATGTAGAAAAAGCCCGCCAGGACCAGGACGATGAAGACCAACATCTCAAAAAACGCGAACATCTTCAGTTCCCGGTACACCACCGCCCACGGATACAGAAAAATGGCTTCGATATCGAACAGGATGAACAGCATGCCCACCAGGTAGAACTTCACGCTGAATCGCTCGCGCGCGCTGCCGGTGGGTTCGATGCCGCACTCATAGGGCATGTCTTTCACGCGATTGCGCACTTTGTGGCCCAGAATATAGGAAATGCCGATCATGCCGGCGGCCACCGCCATGGCGATCAGCGCCTGGAGCAGAACGGGCCAATAGGTTTGCGCGTACGTCTCTGGCATCGGGCTAAATTTGACTATAATGGTTGCCAAAGAACAGTGTCAACCAACTCGACAATTCAGATCGTGGTCAACGGCGAATGCGCGCTCTGCCGCCCGGCCAAACCATCCAGGAATTGCTCGTCGCGCTGGCGCTCGATCCGGCTCGCGTAGCGGTGGAACTCGATCGCCGCATCGTCAAGCCGCACGATTGGGCCTCGACGCTGCTCGCTGGATGGCGCGCGACTCGAGATCGTGCAATTCGTCGGCGGCGGCTAAAGCAGCGTCTTACGCTCCGCGCCAAACATCCAGGAGGTTTCACCTGCCCATCACCTACTACAAACTGCCCAACGGCCTGCGCGTGATCCTTTCGCCCGATTCCACCGCGCCCACGGTGGTCACCGCCGTCTATTACCGCATCGGGTTCCGCGTCGAGCCGAAGGATCGCACCGGCTTCGCGCACCTGTTCGAGCACATGATGTTTCAAGGCTCGCGAGAACCTCGGCAAGATGGAATTCATCCGCCTGGTGCAGGAGAACGGAGGCGTCCTCAACGGTTCCACGCGGTTCGATTTCACCAATTACTTCGAGCTGCTGCCCATCCAATAAGCTCGAAACCGCGCTATGGGCCGAGGCCGACCGCATGAAGGGTCTGGCCATCACCGAAGAGAATCTGAAAAACCAGCAGGGCGTGGTCATCAACGAAGTGGAGGCCAGTGTCCTCAACCAGCCCTACGGCGGGTTCCCCTGGCTGTGGATGCCGCAGTACGCCAACTCGAACTGGTACAACTCCCACAACTTCTACGGCGAGTTGAAAGACATCGAGGCCGCCACGCTCGAGCGAAGTGCAGTCGTTCTTCAAGACCTACTACGCGCCCAATAACGCCGCCCTGGCCATCGTGGGCGATTTCGATCCGGAGCAGGCCACGCAGATGATCGCGAAATATTTCGGCGGCATTGCGCCCGCCGAACTGCCGCCGCCGCCCGACCTCACCGAGCCGCGCCAGGAAGAGGAAAAGACCGCCACTCGCCAAGACCCGCTGGCGAACCGTCCGGCGCTGGCCTTCTCCTATCACATGCCGCCGCGCAATTCGCCGGAATACTTCGCCATGGGCCTGCTCGACCAGATGCTGGTGCAAGGCGACGATAGCCTGCTCTATCAGGAACTGGTAAAGAAGCACGGGTTCACCGGCGAAGTGTCGCGGCGCCATCAATGAGTTGGGCAACATGTTCGATTACGATGGCCCCATGCTGTGGACCGCGTCGCTGTTCCACGACGCCGACCGTCCAGCCGCGAGCAGATCCTGGCGGCCGTCGATGCAGTCGTCGAAAGCCTGCAGTCGAAGCCTGTGGACCAAAGCCTGCTGGATCGCAGCGTCACCAAGATGCGATCGAGCCTTTACGACACGCTGACGCAGTTCGGCGGCTTCGGCCGCGCCGACCTGATGGCCTGCTATGCGCTGTTCGACGACGATCCTTCCAGGATCGATTCGCTCGAAGCGGAATTCCGCAAAGTGACGCCGGAATTGGTGGAACGCACCGCGCGCGAATATCTGCGCAAAACCAACCGCACCGTGCTGCTGATCGAGCCCGGCGCCGCCCTCGGCAGACGCTGACCGATGAGGCTCACGATGAGGCCACTGAAATCGGCCGGTCCAAGGAAACTCCGCCGCAAGGGCCGCCGCCGAAGCCTTTCCATCTGCCGCCACCACGGATTTCACTTTGCCGAACGGCATGCAGGTGACCATCGTCCCTTACGGGATCGTGCCGAAGGTCGCCGTGCGCGCTTTCGTGGGCGCGGGCGCCATCGACGAATCCGCCGGCACAAGTCTGGTTGTCCAAGCTGAACGCGGCGCTCATGAAGGAGGGCACGCGCACGCGCTCCGGCCGAGCAAGTCGCGCGGGAAGCCGCCGAGATGGGCGGCCAAGTCGAAATCGACGCGGGTTCCGACTTCACCTCGGTGGGCGGCGTGGCGCTCTCCGATTTCGGGCCGCAATTCGTGGCGCTGCTGGCGGACGTGCTGACCGCAGCCGGCGCTCCCCGCCTCGGAACTCCCCAGGCTGAACGCCGATTTGCTCCGGGAACTCTCCATCGACAAATCGCGAGCCCGAGTCGCTGGCCCGCGAACGTTTTCTCGAAACCCTGTTTCCCGATCATCCCTACGGCCGCGCGTTTCCGTCCGAAAGCGAGTTGGAGGGCTATACCATCGAGGACGTGCAGACGTTTTACCGGAACAATTTCGGCGCGCGCGCACGCATCTGTATGTCGCGGGCAAGCTCGAAGGCGACCTGCGCCGCGCCATCGAAGAGGCTTTCGGCGGTTGGTCGCAGGGGCAGCCCGCGCCGCGATCTGCCGGCGCATCCGGTGAAAGAGCGCTCTTTGCAACTCATCGACCGGCCCGGCGCGGCCCAGTCGAACCTCCTGCATCGGCCTGCCGGTAGCCGAGTCCCGGCAGCCCGGATTACATCAAGCTGGACGTCATGGATTCGCTGCTGGGCGGCTCGTTCGCCTCGCGCATCACCAGCAACATCCGCGAGCAGAAGGGCTACACTTATTCGCCGTTCAGCCAGATCGGCGACCCGCCGGCATCTCGCCTATTGGGTGCAATCCGCCGATGTCGACTACCGCTGTCACCGGGCCGTCGCTGAAGGAGATCTTCTACGAGATCGACCGGCTGCGCAAGATCCGCCGTCCGCTGAGGAACTGCGGGGCATCCAAAACTACCTGGCCGGAATCTTCGTTCTGCGCAATACCATCAGCCCGGACGCCATCATCGGGCAACTGCATTTCGTGGACTCGCAGGGTCTCGACCGCTCCTATCTCTCCACTTACGTGCGAGAAAGTCATGGAAGTGACGCCGGCGACGTGCAGCGCATGGCGGAAACGTACATCGCGCCTTCGAAAATGACCATCGTCGTGGTGGGCGACAAAGCCAAAATCGCCGGCCAGCTAGCCCGTACGAAGAGCCACCAATAACGCCGCAGAAATGTCGTGATCGGCATGTATCCGCGTGCATCGGCGGCCCAAGCTTACGCGAAGCTCGACGCGCGGCTTCGTCGTCATGCACGTCGAAGACGGTGTACAGCTTGGTGATCTGCAGCAGATCCTTCACCCGCTTGGTCAGATTGAGCAGCTTGAGTTGGCCGCCCTGGTTCGTCACCGTAGTGAAGCCGGACACCAACTCGCCGATCCCCGAACTGTCGATATAGGAGACATCTCCGAGGTTCAACAGGATCTTCTTCTGGCTCTTGCCGACCATGTCGCGCAGGCAGTCGCGCAGCGCGCTGGATCCCTCGCCCAAGGTGATCCTGCCGGCCACATCCACCACGGTCACGTCGCCAACTTGTCTCGTGCTTAGCTTTACACTCACCGAAATATGCCTCCTCGCTCGCAACCGAGCCTGATTCCTTATTCTCTTACTTCGACACCAGGTGCTTCACCAAAGTTACTTCAGTGCCCGCCGGTTCCAGACGGCGCACCCGAAAGTCGTCCATGAAAGCCTTGATGAGAAAGATGCCGCGGCCGGAATGCCGCAGCAGGTTCTCCTGCGCCAACGGATCGGGCAGATGCTCGTAATCGAAGCCTTCACCCTGGTCCGCGATCCTCACCACAAATTCTTCCGGGCCTCTTGGAAACCGACAGATGCACTTTCTTGTGGGCGTTATACCGGTTCCCATGCACCACGGCGTTCACCATGGACTCGCGCACGGCCATGGCGATCTTGTGCAGATCGTCTTCGGGGACCCCGGCTTTCTCGGCTTCCTGCAACGCCAGTTCTTCGGCGTCATCCACGCTTTCCAGGGTCGAGTCCAGAAACCGCTCGACGGTTTCCGTATCGGCGCGCGAATTTTTTCCCATAGTCAAGGCGCCACGGCGCATGGCCAAAACGAATGGCTAGAATAAATTACCGGAGCCTGAAAGTCAAGGACACCTCGCGCCTGCCACCCAAGTCTGCACGCTAGTCTGCCGGTCCCCTGGCTTGCTTGATTCGCCCCCGACAGCCGCTCCAGTTCGGCAAGCTTCGTCTTCATCCGCGTGGCATCCTCCGCATCCGGCGCGAAGAGCCAGGTAGCTGCGCAGGTGCGCCACGGCGCCCGCATAATCCTTCTTCCGCGCCAGGATCGACGGCCAGCACCTGTTCCATCTTCGGGAACCGGTGTTGGCGTATCCAGCTTTTCTCCGCGCGCGCGCTCTTTTCCGCCGCTTCGATCTGGCCCAGGTTCAGGTTGGCGGTGGCATGGTAGAAGTATGCCATCGGGATAGTCCACCGCATCCAGTTTGAGCAGCCTGCCCGGTGAGGTCGGCCAGTTCGGCCCAGTTTTCGGCTGTTGGCCGTCAGTTCGATCAGCGGCGGATACGGGCTGATGAACTTGGCATCGGCCGCCATCGCATTTCCAAAAGACTGGCGGGCCTTGGCAGTCTCCCCATCCTGCTGCTGAATCCGCCCCAACTCATACCACGCAGCCGCATACTTGGGATAGATGTCCACCGCCTTCTGGAATTGTTTGGCAGCATCCGCCGGTTTGTTCTTCCGCAGGTCCAGTGCGCCCTTATCGTAAGCCCGGCGGGCGTCCTTGGGCGCCTGCAGGCTGGTCATGCTGACGGCCGACCCTTCCACATTGGCCAAACGATGCAAGACGATGGTGCCGATGTCGGGATCGTCCATCAGGCGCCTTCTCCCCAAGGGAACGTTATCGGAGCGAAAGCCCGCCAGCACGGCGCGCAAGTCGCAGTTCTCCAGCCACGCGCTGACTGTAGCCAACTGCGCCGGCGGGCTCGCCACGCTGGGAAGGCCGGGCTCTTGTCGCGACGTGACTGGGTTCGATCCGTCTTCGCTGGCGTCCTGCATGATGCCCGCGGTCTGGCCGATCTGAAAGCTGAATCGCCCTTTTTGATCCGTATAGGCTTGCGCCCGTGGCGAGCCGTTGCACACGCGCTCGATAGTCACGCGGCTGCGGAGGCGGCGTGCCATCGTCCAGGATCACTTTGCCAGTCAGGTAGATGTTTCCGTTCATAGTGCCGATCGTTGAGGGCGTCTGGCCTGGCAGGCCGGAGACCGTGCGGCCGATACCCGCGCCCCGGGTTGTTTCCAGCGGATCGGCCCGGATTTCTGCGCCCATTACGATTTGCGACGAAGATGGCGAAAGCCATCGCCAACCCCACCGCTCCAGCCATGCGGAAATTCAAAAGCATGGGAGCACCCCCTTTCGCTTAGTCACATTATACGCCTCCGACTCACCTTCCCGCGTCTACGCCCTGCTAGAATATGGCTTCGGATCCTATGAAAAAGCTCACTTTGATCTGCGCTTGCCCACTGTTCCTGCTGCTGGCGGGATGTTCCACGGAAACGTCCACGCCGCAAAAAAAGGCCGAGGAAAAACCCCCCGAACCTGTTACAGGCCGTTTCGCCCTCCAGCAAATGTACATCGCGGCGCGTGGCTGGGCCGCCGATATCCAGCCGCTGAAAGTCACCAGCATTCTGCTGCCGGAACTGAAAGCCGAGCCAGGCAAAGCCGCCGCCTGGCAAGCCCTTTTCGTTTCTCCCAGCCAGAATAAGGGCAAAAGTTACACCTATTCCGTGGTGGAGTCGGAGGGCAATCTGCACAAAGGGGTGTTCGCCGGGCAGGATCAAAGCTGGTCGGGTCCCTCGGGAGCCGCCAAGCCCTTCCCGATGGCCGCCATCAAGATCGACACTGACGCGGCGTATCAGACTGCATTGAAAAAGGGCGCCGAGTACGACAAGAAAAATCCCGGCACGCCAATCAATTTTCTATTGGAGTCCACCAGCCAATTTCCCGATGTCACCTGGAGAGTGATCTGGGGCGAGTCGGCCGGCCGCGCCGGACTCTCCATCTTCATCGACGCCAGCACCGGAGGATACCTGGAGACCTTGCGCTGACGTTGTGCTAATATTCTCAGCCAGTGCACTCCAAGAGTCTCGAACGCTCGCTGGTCGTTCTGTTCGCCGTTAACATCCTCAACTTCTATGACCGCCAGGTACTGGGCGCGCTGCTGGAGCCTATCCGTAAAGAGTTTCACCTGTCCGATACACAATTGGGCGCGCTGGGAACGCTGCCCATCGTGCTGTACGCACTGGTTGGGCTGCCCCTCGGGCGCCTGGCCGATTCGGGCAGCCGCAAGCGGCTGCTGGCGGCGGGCGTAGCCGTTTGGGCATCGCTCACCGGCGCGGGCGGCCTGGTGAGAGCTACTTGATGCTGCTGGTTTCGCGCTTGGGCGTGTACTGTGGGCGAGGCGGCGTGTGCGCCCGCCGCCACCAGTTGGATCGGCGATCTGTTTCCCGCCGAGCGGCGGTCGCGCGCGCTGGCGGTCTTCATGCTCGGCGTGCCCATCGGCGGCGCGCTCAGCTACGCCATCAGCGGCCCGCGGCGCAAGCCTGGGGCTGGCGCGCCGCCCTGGTGAGCGGCCGCGCTGCCCGCCGTGCTGCTCATCCCCGCGCTGTTGAGCCTCGACGAACCGGCGCGCGGAGCCAGCGAAACGCGGCGCTCGGCGCGACGCAGTCCGCCGTGGTCGATCCTGCGCATCCCGACCATGTGGTGGATCATCGCCTCCGGCGCGCTGGTGAATTTCAATCTTTATGCGCTGGCCACTTTCTTTCCGGCTTTCCTGACGCGCTATCACCATCTGTCGGTCGGCCAGGCGGGCTTGTGGGCGGGCGTCGGATATGGGGTGGCGGGCGTGCTAGGCGGAGTTGCGGCAGGTGTGCTGGGGCGATCGCGTAATCCGCAAGCGGCAGGATGGGCGCATGCTTTCGGCCGCCGCCGCCGCGCTGCTGGCCGCGCCCCTGGCGCTGGCTGGCATCCGGCAACCGGCGGGCGCCGCGGCCGCCTCCATCATCCTGATCATGACCTCCTACGGCTTTCTGAATATGTATTACGGGCCTGGTCTATGCCGCCATCCAGGACATCGTGCCGCCGGCGCTGCGCGCCACCGACCATGTCGGTTTATTTCCTGGCGATGTATCTGTGCGGCGCGTCGTTCGGACCGCTGATCACCGGACGGCTCAGCGATTACCTGGCGCGTAACGCCGCCCAAGCGGCCGGCTCGCTGCGCGCGGTTACCGGCGAAGCCTACCGCGCCATCGGGCTGCACCAGGCGATGTACGTGATCCCGGTGATGTCGGCGGCTCTGGCGCTGGTGCTCTATGCCGGATCGCGCACCATCGCGGCGGATATGGCCCGCCGCGATGAAGCCGGGCCGCGCCGTAGTACAATCCGCCCGATGAAGCTGCTGATCTTTTCCGATATCCACGGCGATCTGGGCGCGCTGACGCGGCTGATGGAAACCGAAGCGGATTATTACGTGGCCGCCGGCGACCTGGTGAACTTCGGGCGGGGCCTCGACCGCTGCGGCGAGATCCTGCGGCGGCGCGCCGACCGCGTCTACGTGCTGCCGGGCAACCATGAAACGGCCGCGCAGATCGCGGCTTGTGCCGCGACTTCGGCCTGCACGATTTTCACGAGCAGCATGCGCAGTGGGGCCGCTATCAGGTCGCAGGCCTGGGCTATTCCAATCCGACGCCATTTCACACGCCCGGCGAATATAGCGAGGCGGAGCTGGCGCGCAAGCTGGAGCAGTTTGCCGGACTTGCGCCGCTGGTGCTGATCTGCCATTGCCCGCCGCATGGACGGCGCTCGACCGGATTCGCCCGGGCCTCCATGGCGGCT
Source organism: Bryobacterales bacterium (assembly GCA_963795925.1). GTDB lineage: Bacteria > Acidobacteriota > Terriglobia > Bryobacterales > Bryobacteraceae > Bog-159. The sequence continues at coordinate 466,098 of CAWCJP010000005.1, forward strand.
CCACTGCCGTGCGCGATTTCCTGCTGCGCGAGCAGCCCGAGTATTTCTTCTGCGGGCATATCCACGAGGCCGCCGGCGTGCGCGTCGCAGATCGGCAAGACACAGGCGATGAACGTGGGCAAACAGGGCTACTTGTTGGAGCTGGAGTAAAAGGTCAAAGCCGCGGCCAGCCTGGAACCTCGCCCACCAGCGGCGCGGCATATTCCCGAAACGCGGGCAGCACATCATTGCCATCCGGGTGAATCCAATCCGCCGGAAGCAGGCGCTCCACGCGTGCCACCGTTTCGAGCGGCGTGAGGAACGTGCCGGTTCGAATCGCGCCGTAGCGCCACCATCACTTCCGAATAGTCATCGGCGGCTGCGACGGCCGCCGCGCGGCCGCAGGCGAACGCCTCCTGCCGGTCCCGCGGGGTTGCGAACGGCCGCAACAGCGCCCTAACAAGCCCGGCTTTTCAGCGCGCGCCCGAATGCCCAGCTTCTCGCTGAGCAGGCGCGCCAGCGTGTGGCCCAAATTGGATGCCAACCTGTGCACGACGCTTTCGGCGCGATCCACATCGGCGCCGAACGGCCGCCCGCGATCGTCAAGCTGCCCTTCGCAGACCGCCACCACCACGCGGCCCAGCCGGGCGTACACGCGCTCCACGTCCGCTGCCATGCGCTCCAGGCTCAAGCGACGTTCCGGAAAGTAGATCAGGTGTGGTGCATCGTCCTCGCGATGCCGCGGCGAGCGATGTCGCCGCCACGATCCATCCCGCGTTGCGTCCCAGCGTTTCGAGCACACAGACGGGAGCGGGCAGCGAGCGATTGTCTTCGCCCACGTCGCGCGCGGCGCACGCAAAGAAGCGGGCCGTCGGCGCATAGCCCGGAGTGTGGTCGGTCACGCACAGATCGTTGTCGATAGTTTTGGGTATCCCGATCACTTGCAGATCGTAGTGCGCGGCGCGCGCATGCCGGGCGATGCGCAGCGCGGTCTCCATGGAACCGTTGCCGCCGGTGTAAAAAAATATGTGGATATCGGCGTGGCGGAAAACATCCAGCAGCCGGTCGTAATCGGCATCCGCTAACGCGAGCCGGCTGGATCCCAACGCCGATCCTGGCGCATCTCCGATCCGACGCACCAGATCCGCATCGAACGCCTGCAGGTCCACCAGGTCCCCGCGCAGCAGACCGGCGAGGCCGTAGCGTGCCCCGTAAAGGCTCTGGCCGCGCAGCCGCGACTCCTCGATCAGGCCAGCCATGCTCGCATTGATCACGGCTGTAGGGCCGCCTCCGTGGGCGGCCACCGCGTAGGTGCGCATGTTATAAATCAGGATACGTGAATCCAAACCTGAACGCCCGTGAGTTGCTGGCGTATCCCGAAGAAGAGCAAATCGGCAGAGGCTACGGCCATACCCTGCGCGAGATTCTTCAGCAACCGGACACGTGGCTGGATACATGCGGCCGAATCCTCAAGGCCGCACCGGCGATTGGGCGCATGGCGGATGGAATCGCGAGCGTGGTGCTCACCGGCTCGGGGAGTTCGCTGTTCGCCGGCGAGTGCGTACGGCTGGCGCTGCAGAAAGATTTGGGAATCACCACCGCCGCCATAGGCGCGGGGGATCTGCTTACGCAAGGGACGGCTGCCCTGCCCTCCGGGCGGCCTGGTCTGCTGATTTCAATCGCCCGTTCCGGCGACAGTCCGGAAAGCGCCGCCGCGATCTCGCTGGTCCTCGGCGCGGAACCTCGGATGCGCCAGTTGGCGATCACCTGCAATCCGGCCGGGCGTCTCGCCACCGTCTATGGCGGAGACCCCCGCGTGGAGGTGATCATCCTGGACGATCGCACCAACGATCGCAGCCTGGCGATGACCAGCAGCGTTACCAACATGGCGTTGGCGGCGCGCTTCGTCGGTATGGGGCACGCTATGCGGCGCGCGCCGGACCGCTACCGGCTGCTCTGCGAACGCCTCAGCCGCGCCTGTGGGCGACTGTTCGAAAGCGCGCTCGATCCGCTGGCGCGCGTGGCCGCCGTGGGTTTCCGGCGCGCCGTTTTCCTGGGCAGCGGATCGCGCATCGGCGCCGCGCGCGAAGCCGCGCTCAAGATGCTCGAAATGACGGACGGACGTGTGGCCACGCTCGCCGAGACGTATCTGGGCGTGCGGCACGGTCCCCTGAGTTTCATCCACAAGGATACGTTAGTGGTCTGCTTCCTATCGAGCGACACGCTGGTCCGCGCCTACGAATCGGACCTGATTGGTGGTCTCGACAGCAAGCAACTGGGCGCGGCGAAAGTGATTGTGGGCGAACATATTCCCCCGGCGCTGTTGCGTGACGGCGACACAGGGTTAGAGTGCCCGGGCCTGGCGGAAATCGGAGACGAGAATGCTCCCGTGCTGGACGCCGTTGTGGGTCAGTTGCTGGCATTCTTTCGCTGCCTCGCGGAAGGGCTGCGCCCCGATGCGCCATGCGAAAGCGGCGCGATCCACCGCGTGGTGGAAAGCTTCCCGCTTTACGAATCCGCCGCGAGCCGCCAGGCATGAAGTTCCTGGTGGCAGGCGAGCTGAACCTCGATCTGGTCTTACAGAATTACCTTTCGTTCCCCGCCCTGGGACAGGAAACGCTGGTGGAGGACGTGACGCTGACGCTCGGCAGTTCGGGCGCCATCTGCGCCGCCGGTCTGGCCAAGCTCGGCAACCAGGTATCGTTTACCGGCAAGCTGGGCTGCGATTCCTGGGGAGATGCGTGCCTGGAGTTCCTGGCCAAGCTCGGTGTGGAGAGTTCGCGTGTCATACGCGATGCCGCCGTGAAAACCGGAATCACCGTGTCCATCACCTCGCCGCGGGATCGCGCCATGGTGACCTATCTCGGCGCGATGGCGGCGATGCACGCGCATGAGGTAATAGGACAAGGCTTCGATGGCCTGGATCACCTGCATGTTTCTTCCGTTTTCCTGCAGCGCGCGCTGCGGCCCGATCTGAAGCAATTGCTGGCGCAGGCGCACGCCCGCGGCCTGACCACTTCCATCGACCCGGGTTTCGACCCGGAAGAAAAATGGGGCCGCGATATCGTCGATGCGCTGGCCGAAACGGATGTCTTTCTGCCGAACGAGGTGGAACTCGCCGGGATCACCGGCGCGACCGATCCCGAGCAAAGCTTGCGCGCACTCCACAACGGACGCACATTGATCGTGGCGAAACTCGGCCGCCTGGGCTGCGCGGCGCTGGAGCGCGGCAAACTGGTGAGCGTACCCGCTATTCCGGTGCAGGCGGTGGATACCACCGGAGCGGGCGATTCTTTCAATGCCGGATTCCTGCATGCGTGGCTGCGCAAAGCTACGTTACTGGATGCGCTGCGCTTCGCCGCGGCCTGTGGGGCGATTTCCACATTGGGCGTCGGCGGCACCACCGCGCAAGCTACGGTGGCTCAAGCAAACGCCCAGGCCAACGCCATGTTGCACCGCGCCTAGTCGCTGTCGCTCCACCGTGATAAGATCGCCCCATGCATGATTCCAATCCCCCACGCCGCGAAATTCTGGGCGCGCTCATCGGCGCGTCCCTTCTGCCCGCTGCCGCCGCCGCGCAAACTCACTCGGGTGGCATGATCTACCGCACGTTGGGCCGCACCGGCGAGCGCGTCTCCGCCATAGGACTCGGCGGCTATCACATGGGCGTCCCCGAGCACGAGCAGGATGGCATCAAGCTGGTGCGTACCGCCGTCGACCAAGGCATCAACTTTCTCGACAACTGTTGGGACTACCACGACGGCAAGAGCGAGGTCTGGATGGGCAAAGCCTTGCGCGACGGCTACCGGCAAAAGGTCTTCCTGATGACCAAATTCGATGGCCGCACCAAGAAGTCCACTGCCGCGCAGATTGACGAATCGCTGCAGCGGTTCCAAACGGATCATGTGGACCTGATGCAATACCACGAAAACATCCGCATGGAAGATCCGGACCGCTTCTTCGCCTCCGACGGTCCGCTCGAAGCGCTGCTGGAGGCCAGGAAGGCCGGCAAGATCCGCTACATCGGGTTTACCGGCCACAAGGATCCGGCGGTGCATCTGCGCATGCTCGAAGTGGCCGAACAGCACGGCTTTCATTTTGATGCCGCCCAAATGCCGCTCAATCTGCTCGACGCGCAGTTCCGTAGTTTTGCGAAGCTGGTGGTGCCGAAACTGGTGGCGCAGGGTATCGGCGTGCTGGGGATGAAGCCCATGGCATTCGGCAATCTGCCGCAAAAAGGCCTGGCAACCGGCATTGAATGCCTGCACTACGCGATGAACCTGCCCACTTCGGTGGTGATCACCGGCTGCGATACCATGGAGCGCCTCCAGCAGGCGCTCGAAGCGGCGCGTACATTCAAGCCATTGAGCGAAGCTCAGTTGGCCGCGCTGCTATCCAAGACGCGCGACGCCGCTCTTACCGGAAAGCTGGAGCCTTTCAAGACCACTTCGCAATTTGACGGCACTGCGCAGCACCTCAATTGGATGGGCTGATCCGTGGGGTCTTGATCCACCGTACCAAAGGCCGGTAGACGCAGTTCATTAGAGGATCGGACCAGCCATTGACGCTAGAGAAATCTGTTTCAAAGGAAATGTGATGCTGCCAGTGAACTTCTGGCCGCAGGAACACGCGGCGCCGCTGGAGCCAGCGAACCAACGGAGGAATCCCTACGTTGTCAAAGAGGCTCGCAAATCCCTCTCGCTGCTGCCAAGCCGGTCGCTGGCTGATTTCTGCGACGGCGCGGTTGAACTCGTCCGGCGACAGCCGCGAACCCATATGTGCGTATGCGTGGATCTGATGAAAGCCGAGCATCCACAAGCTGGTCGCCATGAGGCTGGCTAAAATCAAGAACGAGGCCGTAGTGTCGGCGCACAAGCGGATCGTAGTGGTAATGATCAATGCAAGCGGCAAAGCGCCATACGCACCTTTTGAGAGATTCGTTGCCAGGGCGGACGGGTCGAGTGTTGGCTCGACGTGATGCGCCTGAAAATCCACAGAGATCGGACCCATGATCGGCGTATTGGGTGGCCAAACGTAGTCGAAACTGAAATGAAAGAGCCCACTAATCAAGTCGGCAACAAATCCCCCGATAAAGAATGCGATCACAGTGAGCCAGAAGCTGCGATGCTGGCGATTCGCAAGCGCGTATACGGCGAATGCCTGCAGCAGGATGCAGACGGCAACGACTGGTCTTGATGCCTCCGGTAACGTCAACACTTTTACACCTGCTACATATTTGGTCGCCTGCATCTTATTACCTCAAAAGGGGCGGATGGCCCAGAGTTTCGAACTGGCACGTCCCCCGTCTTCTTCTTATGCGTAAAATTCTTACAGAAAGGGACAAGTCCGATTTGCAGAACTGCTGAAATAAGGGCAATTGGACCGGGCGGATTTGGATTGGCAGGGCTGATCCGATCCGGCCGCTCTTTTCCCAGCCTGATACACTGGCTGGCGGAGGCTCGTTCTATGAAGTCTGCCCTGTCGATCGCCCGGCTGTGCGCGGCCGGTCTGCTGATAGCCGCCGCCGTTACGGCGCAATCCACTACCGTCAACGTACAAATCAACAATCAAAAAGACACATCGGTGGGCGTGAACGGCCGCCTGCAGGAGGCCATGTCCACCTCGTTCCAACTGGCCGGCTGGAGTTACCAATTCTTTAGCGGTGCGCCGGATGGCGCGGCTATGTTGACGGCCCTGAATCCGTGGCATACCCGCGTGCAAGTGATCTCGGATGGGGTTCCGCTGACGGCGCCCGATACCTGGGATTTCACGGAGCTCAACACGATGCTCTCACCGATCCAGGCGGCCGCGGATCATAGCCCCGAATTCCAGATCGGCACGGCGCCGGCCTTCCTGAGCGATTCCTATGGCCATATCCTGCCCAGCAGCATCCCCGCTTTCGCCCAGATGAGCGCCAACATTGTGAGCTATTACAACACCGGCGGATTCACCGATGCCGGGCAACATTATCAAAGCCCCACGGCCTACCCGGTCACCTGGTGGGGCATCTTCAACGAGCCGGACGGCAACGGCGTCACGGCCGCCGAATACGTGACGCTCTACAACGCCGCGGTCCCCGCCATGGCCGCGGCGGACCCCTCCATCAAGTTCGTGGCTGTCGAGCTGGCAGGAGCCCCCGATACTTACCTGCCGCCATTCGTGACCGGCGTCACGGCTCCGGTGGATGTGGTGGCCAAGCATTTCTACTCCACCTGTAACCAGAAAGACTACGACCAGACGCTCTTCACCACGATTCCTCAATTTGCCAGCCAAGTCCAGACCATGTATGCCGAGATGGCCGGCAACCCCCGCCTAAGCGGCGTGCCCGTTTGGATCACCGAAAACAACGTGAACGCCGACTACGACGCCGGCAATGGGATCAGCGCATGCAACGCGCCACAGAAGTTTGTGCTCGATACGCGCGGCAGCAGCCCTTTCTTCGCCGCCTGGCGTTCCCTGGTCTTCGAGCAACTGGGCGAAGTGGGTGCGCAGGCGCTTTACCACTGGAGTTTTGGAACCGATCGGCAGTACGGTGAGATTGGCAGCCCCTCAGGCGGACCGCCATACACGACGCAGCTCAGTTACTGGGTGGATTACTATCTGTCTCATTGGCTTCCCTCGCCGCCCGGCCAGGATATCCTGCAGACAACCACCACCGGCTGCTGCGTACCCGGCACCGCGGACGGTTGGGCGGGCAGCGGCGGACTTCCATTCGATACCCAGACGATGGCGGCGCGCAACGTGGATGGGTCGGTGGTGATCCTGATGTCCAACTATGCGCTTCAGCCTGTGCAGGCCACCGCGGGCAATGGCAATAGTACACTCAACTTCGATAACAATGGCCCAGGCACGTCGCGCACGTTCGCCCTGGATCTTTCGGCGTTGGGCAGCTTCACCACAGCTACGCTGGTCACCCTGGATTCTGCCACGCCCTTGCCGGGCGGGCCGGTTCCCCAATCGCTGACTCCCGCCGCGCAGATGCAGGTCACGCTGCCGGGTTATGGCGCGGCGCTGCTGCGCCTGTCAAAGGCGTCGCCCAACGTGCCCGCGGCAGGTGTGGTCAACGCCGCCAGCTTCACGGGAGGCGCCGTAGCGCCGGGCGAACTCGTGTCGCTGTTTGGAACGGCGCTCGGTCCGGCCGCCGGCGCCGGCCTCGCATTCACCAACCCATGGCTGGTGTCCAATGCGCTAGAGGGCGTGCATGTCTTGTTCGATGGCGTGCCGGCGCCCATCGTCTTTGCTTCGTCGGGGCAAGTCAATACCGTGGTTCCCAACGGGGTGGGCGGCCAATCGAGCACCATGCTGCAGTTGGAATATCTGGGCGCGGTTTCGCCGCCCGTATCTTTGCCGGTAGCCGCCACGGCGCCCGGCGTGTTTGCAGCTAACGGTTCCGGCCAGGGAGCGATTCTGAACGCGACCACCGGCGGCGTGAACTCGGCCGCGAATGCGGCCGCGCGCGGCGATTGGGTCAGTATCTTCGCCACCGGCGGGGGCGCCACCAGCCCAGCCATCGTGGACGGCATGCTGGCCTCAGTCCAATCCCAAGTGAATGCTAAGATATCTGTCACTATGGGAGGTCTTCCCTGCACCCTGAATTACGCCGGCGCCGCGCCCTACTTGATTTCGGGCGTGCTGCAGATCAACGCGCAGGTGCCTGCCGGCGTGACGCCCGGCCCCGCCGTGCCGCTGTTAGTCACCATAGGAGGAGTAGACTCTCAAGCGGGAGTGACGCTGTCGGTAAAGTAAGGGCGCTGTAAAGTAAGCGCGCCCCTCAGCCATCCACCGTCTGCGAATAGGTGCGGCGAAAGAAGCCATCCGTCATGCCGGCAATATAATCGCAAACCACGCGATAAGCGGGTTGCGCCGGGATCAGCTCGCTATGAGACGCCGGCAACCGGTCGGGATGCTCCAGGAAAAAATCGAATAACTCCGCGATCATGGCGGCTGCGCGGTCGCGCTCCTCGCGCAAGGCCGGCGCGGTATAAACGTGCCGGTGCAAAAAGCGCTTCAAATCGCGAGTGGCCGTTTGTGTTTCCGCCGTGAAAGCGGCCAGCCGCTCGGGGTAGCGGCGCACATCCTCCACGTTCTCGACGCCGGCCGCGGCGGTGCGCGCTACGGTGCCCTCGATCAGACCGGAAACCAGCGCATCCATCAGGCAGCGGAGCGTCTCGTGGAAGCGTTCGGTCTCGGGCGCGCCAGGGAACTGCGTCTCGGCCGCCTCATAAAGTTCCCGGTAATAGGGCGCCTCCTCGCCAATCTCCCCGGGGCGCAGCAGCCCCGCCGCGACGGCATCGTCCAGATCGGCGGTATTATAGGCGATTTCATCGGCCAGATCGATAAGCTGCGCTTCGAGCGGCGGCCGCAAGCCGGGCAGATACTCCTCGAAATCGGGATTCTCGCCCGGGCCGAAATCGCGCGAATGTTTGGCGATCCCTTCGCGGACTTCGAAGGTCAGATTCAATCCCGGGAAACGGGCGTAGCGCTGCTCAAAGCTTTCCACGATGCGCACGGCGTGCAGGTTATGATCGAAGCCCGCGCCAAAGCGCTTCATTTGGAGATCCAATGCCTCCTCGCCGGCGTGCGAAAACGGCGGATGCCCGATATCGTGCGCCAGCGCCAGAGCTTCAGTGAGATCTTCATCGAGCGCCAGCACGGCAGCCACCGTGCGCGCAATCTGCGCCACTTCGATGGTGTGTGTGAGCCGGTTGCGGAAATGGTCGCACAGGCCGGGTGTGAATACCTGCGTCTTTGCCTCCAGCCGGCGGAAGGCGCGCGCATGTACAATGCGGTCGCGATCGCGCTGGAACAGCGTTGCGGTAAGGATGGGCCGGCTCCGGGTAACGCCGCCCTCGGCTGCGTTCGACGGGAAACCGGAGATGGCGGAGCATGGCGTGCCCGGCTATTGGGGTGGCAGATCCGAATACGACTGCAGGGCCGACTGGCTTGCCGCGCCGGGTTTGGCGCGCAGCGGATCGAGCAGTTTGCGCGCCTCGGCGGGTTTGGAAGGCGCCAACATTTTCGCCAGCACGATGGTCGCCTCATCCTTCGACACGAAAACCGTGGGGTTGTCCATCAGAGAACGCAGCATCTTCTCACCCAGATCGGCTTTGCCTTCGGCGAAGTAGATCTGGCCGAGTGAAAGCTTGGCCAGCGAGGCATACCGCTTGCCGGCGGAATCGGCTACCGAACTGAATCGCTTATCGGCTTCGCCCAACTTGCCTTGATCGGCGGCGATGCAACCCAAATAATATTCGGCGATGTAGCCTTCGTCCGTGCCGGAATACTTGGCTGCCAGATCGCTGAACACTTTAATGGCTTCCTTTTCCTTGGCCTCCTGCGGTGGGAAAGCTGAGGGTGGTTCCCGGAGGCGCTTGCCCAATCGGCGCTTCCTGCACGGCGATGGCTTTCGCCAGCGCATCCTGCCGGACCATGTGCTGATGACCCCTGTACCAAAACAGCAGCGCGACGAGAGCGGCTACTGACGAGAGCCGCCGCTCCGAAGCGGATGATCTCGGCCTGGTGTTCTTCAAAAAAATCGACTGTGTGCTCGACTTCGAGCGCAAACTTATCAGTCTTCAGCTCTTTACGGGTGATTCTGGCCACGAAAACCTCAGGTTGGGAAACCCTTATAGTAACACGTCTGGGGCGTGGACTGGCTGCTGGCTTGCCCGTTCCAGCGAATCCCCGGAAAACGTTCAAATAACTATTGACACTGCCGCCCACTAAAGTACAATCCAGAATGGCGGTAATTTTCCCAAACCGAAAGCGGGGCGAAATGTTCAAAACAAAAAAACTACGGCCTGCTGCTCTGCCGGACAGCGACCAATACACGAGCACGGACGTGGCCCAGATCTGTGGAGTGAGCCTGCGCCAGTTGCAATGGTGGGACGAACGGAGCGTGGTCTCCCCGCGCCAGGACGGTCATAAGCGGGTTTACCTTCCCCAGGAGGTGCTGGAGGTCTCGGTCATTGCCGAGCTGCGGCGCAAGGGGTTCTCGCTGCAAAAGATCCGGCGCGTGCTGCGCTTCCTGCAAAAGGACATGGGCAAACGCCTCAGCGACGCCCTCAAGAGCGAATCGGAAACCCATCTGCTCACCGACGGCAAATCGATTTATTTGGAAGAGGCGCCGGACCGGATCATCGATTTGCTCAAGAATGCCCGCCAGCCGATGTTTCTGGTGTGCGTCAGCGACCAGGTACGGCGGCTGTCGCAGGCCCTGAAGAAGCCCGCCCGCTCCGAGTCGGGCCGTGCGGTCCGCAAAGCCCGCGCGGTGTAGCGTTTGACCGGCGCACGTTCGGTTTCATATACTAAAGGGACTGATGTTGATACTGTTGACGATTGTGCATGTAATAGTCTGCGTCTTCCTGATCATTGTGGTGCTGCTGCAAAGCGGGAAGGCGGCCGATTTGGCGGGCGCGTTTGGCGGCATGGGCTCGCAGACGGCTTTCGGTCCGCGCGGCTCGGCGACCTTGCTCTCGAAGGCCACCACGGCGTCGGCGATCATATTCATGGTCACATCGCTGTCGCTTTCGATTTTGGCCACGCGCGGGTCGACGGGAGCCAAGACGGTTCTGGATACGACGTCGGGCAGCAGCAAGACGGCTCCGGGCAAGTCCTCTGCTCCCGCGCCGGTGAAGGGTCCGACCATGAAGCTGCCCAATGGCCAGACCGTACCGCTGAATATCCCGACACAGAGGGCGCCGGCCCCGCCGGCTCCAGCGAAGAAGTAGCGCCCCCTGCGGAGGTGGCGGAATTGGCAGACGCACTAGCTTGAGGTGCTAGCGGGAGCAATCTCGTGGGGGTTCAAGTCCCCCTCTCCGCACCAATTTTCCTCAGATGATTTAGGTCTTAAATAGATACGCTAGATGCGCAAAAGCGCCCCGGCCGAGCTACCCTCCCGGCCGGAGCGCTCTCTTCCAGCCCGCGAATCTCGGCCTCTTGTGCCGTAATGGTGGCGTGCTCCTTCTGAATTTCGTTCAGCAGCATGGAATCGAGGACCTGGTACCTCACCGTCTCGATCTCGTCCGTCCGCCGACCGAGCCACCAGACCAGGGTAGACCTCGGCGACTTCTTCCGCCACCAGTCGTATTGCAGCGGCTTGGACCCGTCGCTGTATGCCTTCTTGTAACGGAAAGTCACGGGCCGCAACTGCAGCAATCCGCTGCTTGCGTCCCACATGTCCTCGGTATCTTCTTTGTAGCGGCGCGAGGAGGCCATCGTGCCCAGGTTCCCGTTGCCATCGATGAGTACGGGCACTGCGTCGCTGTTGCTCGTTACGACCCCAAAGACACCCGCAATGTAGGCGGAAGTCTGTACGTCGTGATCTCGAAGGATGGCGCCCTGTTGGTTGCGCATCCTGTAAGCGGCGATCCCCTGCTGGCGGAGGCCGCCATGGAAGCAGTGCACGATTGGCTGTGGCGTCCGGCCATTTCACTTGGTTCGGCCGAAGAGGTGATCACGCAAGTCGATTTCGAATTCCAGCTTTCGCAAAAGCAGAATGCGGACTAGGGCGCCGCGGAGATGCGGTGAGCGAGCGCCGCAATCGCACACGAGTGTTGCAAAAGCGGACACTTCAACCCGCCGCTTCCCTGCAAAATGAGTTCCCGGGCAATGGTGCGCCGCGTGCTTATATATGCCAACTCTGCTACGCGACCTGCGTTATGGCGTTCGCACTCTGCGCCAAAACCCCAGTTTCACCATCATCGCGATCCTGTCGCTCGCGCTGGGAATTGGCGCCAACACCGCGATCTTCCAACTGATCGACACCGTGCGCCTGCGCAGCCTGCCCGTCGCCGAGCCACAGCGGCTCGCCATGGTGCAGTTCGTCGATGCCAGCAAGCAACGCGGCAGTCACGCGACCGCCTTTCCCGCCCTCACCAACCCGCAGTGGGAGCGCTTCCGCGATTCGCAGGACATGTTCTCCGGCGTGCTGGCCTGGTGGGACAACAGCTTTGGCCTGTCTTCCGGCGGCGACCAGCGTCTGGCACGCGGTCTGTTTGTCAGCGGCGGCTTTTTCGGCGTTCTCGGCGTTCCCGCCCTCCACGGCCGCGTCTTCACCGCATCCGACGATCGCCGCGGCTGCGGTCTCCCTGGAGCCGTCGTCAGCTACGCTTTCTGGCAGCGCGAATTCGCCGCCGACCCCTCCGTCATCGGCAGAAAACTGACACTGAACTATCGGCCTGTCGAAATCCTGGGAGTGACTGGCCCCAATTTCACCGGCCTCGAGGTCGGCCGCTCCTTCGATGTCGCCGTTCCTATCTGCTCGCAAGCGTCCCTGTGGACCGACGGTAATTGGCTCGACACCGGCACCACCTGGTGGCTCAACGTCATCGGCCGGCTCAAACCCGGATGGACCGCATCCCAGGTAAACGCTCGCTTGCAGGTTCTTTCGCCGGGCCTCTTTCGTGCCACACTCCCCGGCAATTATCCACCGGTCAACGTTAAGGACTATCTGGACCTTAGACTGACCTCCGTTCCGGCCGACGCCGGTGTCTCCATGCTGCGCGAGCGCTACTCCGACCCGCTGCTTCTCCTGCTGATCACCGCCGGCTTGGTGCTGCTCATCGCCTGCGCCAACCTGGCCAATCTCATGCTGGCCCGAGCCACCGCGCGCGAGCACGAAATCGCGGTGCGCCTGGCGCTGGGTGCCACACGTGGCAACCTGATCCGCCAGTTGATGGCCGAAAGCCTGCTTCTGGCTGCCGGGGGCGCCGCCGTTGGCCTGTATCTCTCGGCCGCCTTGAGCCGGATCATGGTCGCGTTGCTGTCTAGCCGCGGCGACTCCTTATCGCTCGACCTCGCGCCCGATGGCGTCGTTCTGGCCTTCACCGCCGGCGTCGCCACGGTCACCTGCCTCTTGTTCGGAGTCATTCCCGCGCGCCGCGCCACCAGCGTTTCCGCCAGCCAAGTCATGCGCAGCAAGGGAGGCCGCGGCGTAGTTGGCGATCGCAACCGCTTCGGTATTCGTCAAATCCTGGTGGTCTCGCAGGTTTCGCTCTCGCTCGTTCTGCTCATCGGCGCATTGCTCTTCTCCAGCAGCCTGCGCAACCTCCTTTCGGTGGATGCCGGATTCCGCCAGAATGGCGTTCTGATGGCGGATCTCGATTTCCGCCGCCTGCCTATTCAGCCCGAAAAGCGCGTCGCTTTTGAACACGATCTACTCGACAAAATCCGCGCCATTCCCGGCGTCGAAGGCGCCGGAGAAGTCGGCATCCTGCCTCTCAGCGGCAGCGGCATCGACAACCGCGTGTGGATCGACGGCAGCGATGGCAGCGCCAAAATGACCGCGAATTTCAACTCTGTCGGCCGCGAATATCTCAAGGCCATGGACATGCCTCTCCTCGCCGGCCGCGATTTCAACGATCACGACGCTGCCAACACCCCCCGCGTGGCCATCGTCAATCAATCCTTTGCGCGCCGCTTGGGCCTCGGCGGCAATCTCATCGGCAAGCGATTCCGCCGCGAAGCCACTCCCACTTCGCCCGAGTTCTCGGTCGAAGTAGTCGGACTGATGCCCGACACAAAATATTACACGCTGAGTGAAGCCTTTCTCCCCATCGCCTTTTTCTGCATCGATCAGGACGAGGCCAACACAGACGCGACGTTTCTCATCCGCTCTGCCGCGCCGCTCTCCGGCCTGATCTCAGCGACTCGCGCCGTCATTAGCGGCACGAACCACGAGATCACCACCGACTTCCGTTCCTTCGCCAGTACGGTCGCCGACGGACTGCTGCGCGAGCGGCTGCTGGCCACTCTCACGGATTTCTTCGGCGTTCTGGCAACCCTCATCGCGGCGCTCGGACTCTACGGAGTCATGTCTTATCTGGTCGCGTTGCGCACCAATGAGATCGGAGTCCGCGTAGCGCTCGGCGCCGGCCGCGGCGACATCCTGGGGCTGATCCTGCGTCAATCGGCCCTGCTGTTGGCACTGGGCCTCGCAGCCGGTATCCTGCTCGCTCTCGCGCTGGGACGCAGCGTCTCGTCGCTGCTCTTTGGATTGAAAGCCAACGACGCCGTCACCATGGCCGTCGCCGCAATCCTGCTGGCGGCCGTAACCCAGGCCGCCAGCTATCTGCCCGCCCGCCGCGCCGCACGACTCGAACCGATGGTTGCCCTGCGCGAAGAGTGACCGCCGCCGACCGGGCATCATCAAACTTGCGGCTCTAATCGCGCAGGCCGCTAACGTACACGCGTTTCCCATAATCGGACATCTGCGGCAGGTCCCGCCGGCTGTGCCAGTCACTAGTTCCAACGACTTCGGCGAATGTCTGAAATGGGCCTCGAGTTGCATCCGAACTTACCCAAATGCTCGCGTTCCTCAACGATCTGCGCCATTCGTTGCGCACTCTGCGGAAGACGCCCGGATTCACGGTGGTCGCGGTGTTGATTCTGGCGCTCGGCATCGGCGCCAACACCGCCATCTTCAGCGTGGTCAACTCGGTGGTGTTGCGCCCGCTGCCTTATCCCTATTCCGATCGTCTCGCACTCATCTGGGAAACGGATCTTAAGGACGGCATCCAGCGCGAAGGGGCGTCCGCACCGAATTTCCTCGATTGGAAAGAGAAGAACCGGTCATTCGACGAAATGGCCCTGTTGGAAGTGGGCACCGGCACGGTCACTGGCAACGGCGAACCCGAACAAGTCGTCGGATTGCGCGTCACTACCAACTTCCTCGGCATGCTTGGCGGCCGGACGGTTCTTGGCCGGGCGTTCACCCCCGCCGAGGGCGCCGGCAAATCGCGCTATCCGGTGGCGGTGCTCAGCAATGGGTATTGGAAGCGGCGCTTCGGGTCCGACACGCATGTCATTGGCAAAACGTTCATCATGAATAGCGAGCCGTACACCGTGATCGGCGTGCTGGCGCCGGACTTCTACCATCCTCTGCCCACCGATCTTTACGTTTCCTGGCCGTTTGCCGAACTGCGCACCAAAAGCCGTTTCAGTCACGATTTCGGAGTCATCGCACGCCTGAAGCCGGACGTGTCCTTCTCCCAGGCGCAAAGCGAGCTGAGCGCCATCGCCCGCCACATAGACGGTGAAACGCCCAGACTCGCCGGATGGGATGTGACCGTGGTCCCCATGAAACAGGCACTGTTCCAATACATCCGGCCAGCGCTGCTGTTGCTGCTCGGCGCGGTCGGATTGCTTTTGCTGTTGGCGTGCGCGAACGTGGCCAGTCTGCTGTTAGCGCGCGTCGCGGCGCGGCGCGGGGAGTTGGGTATTCGCGCCGCACTGGGTGCGCCGCGTCGCCGGTTGATTGCGGGGATTCTCGGCGAAAGCCTGCTGCTGAGCTTGATTGGCGGCGCACTGGGAATTCTCATTGCGGCCTGGGGCGTCGACCTGTTAAGCGCCGTGCTGCCCGCCACCTTGCCCATGCCGGAAAGTGGCGCCGAGATCGTGCGGCCCGCTATCGCGGTGGATTCGCGAGCGCTCATATTCGCGCTGCTAATCTCCACGGGAGCCGCACTCATCTTCGGGCTGATTCCCGCGCTGCAGGCCGCGGGCGCCAACGTAAACGACGCCTTGCGCGCCGGCGGCAGAACATCTTCTCCATCGCCTCGCCGCGCCGGCGTATGGAACCTGCTGGTGGCCGGAGAAATTGCGCTCGCCAGCATGCTTCTGATCGGCGCTGGCCTCGCCATGAAGAGCTTCGTGAATCTACAGCACGTGAATCCAGGCATCCGGCCCGATCGAGTGCTTACGTTTCGCATGCGGCTTCCCACCGACAATCTGTACAAGAGCCGTGGAGAGCAGGCCGCGTTCTACCGGAGCGTGATCGACAGAGTCGAACGGGTGCCGGGTATTCAATCCGCCGGCTTGACCGACGTGCTGCCGCTCGGGGAACAGAACAATCGCGAGTATTTCACCATCGAAAACCGGCCGCTGCCGCCCGGCGAGGAGTTAGTCGCCGATTTCCGGCGCATCAGCCAGGGCTACCTGCGCACCATTGGCATCGCCCTATTGCGCGGCAGGCTGCTCACCGATCGCGACAACGCCGATGCCCCGCCGGTCATTCTGATCGACGAAACCTTGGTGCGGCAATATTGGCCGCACCAGGATCCGCTCGGCCGCCGCATGCGATTGTGGGGCGACTACCGGCAGATCGTAGGCATCGTGGGCGCCGTGCATCATTACGGCCTGGAGAAGCAACCCGAGCCGACTATCTACGCACCCTTCGAGCAGATGCCCAACAAGGCGATGGCGCTCGCGGTGAAGACTGCCATGGATACGGGGGCCACGGTGAAAGCCGTGAAGGCGACGATCTGGTCGGTCGATCCGCGGCAGCCCGTGTTTCAGATCCGTAGCATGGACGATTACATCTCGCTATCCGAAACTGCGCCGCGTATTTCAATGGCGCTGCTGCTGGTGTTCGCGGGCGTCGCGGTGCTCTTAGCCGCGCTCGGGATTCATGGCGTAGTCTCCTACGGCGTCGCCCAACGCACCCGCGAATTCGGTTTGCGCATGGCCCTCGGCTCCACTCCGGGGCAACTCAAGGTCTTGGTAATCGGAAGCGGAATTAGCACGGCCGCGCTAGGTTTGCTGGCGGGAATGGCGGGCGCAGTAGCGCTCGCGTCCGTTTTGCGCACGTTCCTGTTTGGCGTCGCGCCGCTGGATCCCGCAGTCATGGCCGGCGTCGCCGCGTTGCTATTGGCAGTGGCGCTGGCGGCGAATTACGCTCCCGCGATGCGCGCCACACGCATCGATCCAATGAATGCCCTGCGGCAGGACTAGACTACAGTGTTTAAGGAGGCGTGTGTGATCAAACGGATTCTCGAAATCCTGCCGGCGGTTTGCCTGGCGGCGGGCATGGCATGGGCGGCGGAAAGCCAATTCATCGGCGAGTGGCAGCTCGATTCATCGAAGAGCCGAATGCCCGACGAGATGAAGGTTCAGAGCAAAGGCGGCAACAAATACGCGTTCGATTTTGGCGGGGGCGCCGAGACGATCGTGGCGGATGGGAGCGATCAACCGGGCAACGGCGGGACCCTGCTGTCGGTCAAGGCTGAAGCGCCCGACACCTCCGCCCCTTTTGATGCAGGTGAAGGCGTTCCAAGGCGACGGCCTGTCCTTCATCACTCCCTCGGAGCGACAGACGAAAAATGTGAAGTTCGACGGCAAGGAATATCCCAACGCGGGCCCGAACGCGGACGGAGCCGCTTCCTCCTCGATCCGGCGGGTGGACGAGCACACCCTGGTGATGACAGACAAGTACCACGGTAAGTTGACGGATACCGAGGAGATTAATCTCTCAGCCGATCTGAAGACCTTGACGATGACCGTGCACTTTGCCGGCCGCGACAAGCCGAATGTGATGGTATTCGAGCGGAAGTAGCGGTCAAATCGTTGCACAGGCAGTACTCGTGCGTTCGTATATAATCAGCGTGTTATGACGAAATGGATTACCGCGATTTTGCTCATCGGCATGGCGGCAGTCGCACAGGAAACCCACAAACAATATGAGCCTCCTAACGCCCCTGGCGCGGGTCAGAAGTTGCTGGCACAATTCGTGGGCGAGTGGGACCTTGTAAAGACGTTCTTCCCGATGGACGGGAAGCCCAGAGCGGCCAAAGGAACCTGCAAGCAGTACATGATCCAGGACGGCAAATTTTTGCAGTCCGATTTCACATTCTTCAATTCGGATGGAACTCAGAGCACGGGTACGGGAATCTCCGGCTTCGATCCCAAAACAAACCGCTTCACAACCGTGTGGTACGACTCACGGCAGACGACGATGTCAATCCGCCAAAGCGACGGCACTTTCGATGGCAAGAACATCGTCCTGTGGGCTACGTCCCTCGATAGCGAGCACCCCGGGCGCAAGACGGTGGCGCGTGCGCACCTGGAGGACGACGGCCGCCTTCTCCTCCATCGCCATTTCCTGATAGATGACAAAGGAAACGAGCGCATGATGATCGAATTCCGGATGACGAAAAAGTAATTTGTGCGCGGAAATCACAGCGGCGAATAAGCATGCTTGCACGCTTCACGCCCCTGGATACTCAAAAAGGCACGCTGGGAGCTTCGCACTTCGCGCCCGCAGCCGGCCGGCCAGTATGCTTACGCATGGGCAGGTTGCTGATATCACTTTTCCTGGCACCTTACCGAGCTTATTGCAGTGAATCCCGGTCGCTCGCGGTCACCTCTACCATCACACTGCCAGACAACGAATACTCCATTCTGGTTTCCGGGAGTACTTTTTAGTGGCCTGTGGTGCCGAGGTGCTCTACCTCGATACTGCGACGTTGCAACAATTGAACAGTACGGCCGTGCCGCAAGACACTACTATTTTTCGCGGTCAGCCCCGATCGCGGCCGTATCTATTCATACGCCGTGAACTATGGCGGCGGGATTGACTCCATGACCGTACTGGACTTTTCGTCCGGGCAGACTTTGTTGTCGCGGGACTCTCCGGAAAATGACTTGTACTGCGTCCTGCTATCGCCCGGCGGCAACCAGATCGTGGTGGCTTCAAACCTGGTGCTCCTGGTCGATCCACGTACTTTGGTCACCACCCGGAAAATTGTCCCGATGATCCCGCCGCTGAACGGCGCCTACTTCGATCCCCAAACCGTTTTGCTGTGTCTTGGATGTAGGACCAGACTACCGTCTGAGTGTGTCTCCCGGCGTTGCTTCTCCTGATGGCAAGTCCTACTGGGTTCCCTTCTATGTCAAACCGAAACGAAGCCAGGTCGGCTTCCCCGAGAAAGGCATCGGCATCTACAGCACCCAATCCAACACCTTAACGCCGGGATCTCACCGCCAAACGGCGCCGAGCCGATTGTCTTCGGCCCCGGCGGCACCGCCTACATCGCCGGCGGAAACTCGATCCAGGTTTACGACACACGCACTCTGCAAAATAGGGCGATCTTCCACTTCACAACCTCATTCATCGCACTTAAGATCTCCCCTAATGGCTCGACGCTTTACGCTACCGGCCCCACATATACGGCGATTTATGTTATCGATACCGCCACGGCACACAGCGGACCGTTCTTCCGGTAAAGTCATCGCCGCAACATTATCCTCAATACTTGGCGCTTTCATCCGAGCGCCACATCCGAATACCTGGAAGCGCTGCTGGTATCACGGGTCGGAAATTCGTTGAATAGAGCCTGTGGCCTGACCAGGCCTGACCACATTGAGTCATGTGACCTTCGGCGGTCACCATGCACAAGAGCTCGAACTGGGTATCCGCTGTAACCGAACCAACTGCCTCCTGGCCGGGGAAGTGCACTAAGTAATTGCGAGGTGAATTTAATGCGCGGATTTACATTTCTAGTGTTAGCTGCTGTCGCGGGAGTCGGCTTCACGGTTGGCGCCCCCAAAGCAGAGGCCCAGGCCAGCGTCAGCATCGGATTAGCCCCCGACTGTCCATATGGTTATTACGACGCCGCTCCCTACGCCTGTGCGCCTACCGGCTACTACGGTCCGGAGTGGTTTAACGGGGATGGCTTCATTGGCGCGGGCCCGTGGTTTCATGGCTCTAGCGACTTCCGGGGCAATGTGAATAACCGTCTCCATCCGGAGCATGGCTATAAAGGCCCAACGCCAAAACGTGGCGAGAAAGCCGAGCCGTCAAAGCGTGTCGATAGTGCGCACTTCGACGGAAACGAAGCGCGCGATGGACGTGGCCACGTATCTGAGGGCAAACGGTAGCCGAATCGAAGAGCCGTGCCGCAGCACGGGGGCGCCGCGCTTGCGGCGCCATTTCCACTGGGAATTATCCAATCCAAATGAAATTCCGAATGGCGTTCCGGAGAAGCCGTGCTAGCGCCTCATGATCCGCGGAAGTAAGACCGGTCCGCGAGCAGACCCTCAAAAGGCGGAAAATGAACCCCAAGCAGTTTAAAGAATTGCACGCGAAGTGCTGGGAAACGCTTAAGCACTATGTGCACGAGGCCGACAAGATGTGCGAGTTGCTCGGCCAGTGCCTCCCCGAGCCCTCATCCATTGAGGCCCGCGCCGAAATCATTAACCAACGCGTCCGCGAAAACAATGCCCACGCCAGTTACCTCGAGATCCGCCGTCAACTTTTCTCAGCGGTTCAGATCGGCTACGACGCGTCAAACTGAACCAGACATCTTCAGGAGTGTTTCCGAGCCGTTTGCCGAAACAGCAACAGATCCAGACTGAACGTCACGCGCATCGCCTTGGACGGCTGCGGTTGCTTTGGCCTGTAAATCGAATGCAGGACATCTTGCACACCGGCTGCGTCCAGATCTGCCGAGGTGGCGACCGAACGCTGATCGACCAACGTGAAGCCGGGTGCCAATTCATCGACGGCTCGGACTACGCGGTCGCGGCCCACCCCGCGCAACTCGACCAGATCCTCACGGGCGGGAAGGGCGACCAGGAGTCGCCCGTCGTCGCGCAGGACACGCTGGAATTCGCGCGTATTGATCCGTGCCGTGATCGACATGACAATAGAGAAGGAGCAGTCTGCATATGGCACAAAGCGATCCGCATTGGCCACGATCCACTCGCATCCGGGGTAGCGCCGGGCCGCCGCATCAACCGCCGGAATCGAAATGTCGATGCCATGAGCCATGCAACCCGTCCGCAGCGCGATGGTGCCGAGGTAGAAACCTTCACCGCAGCCGGCATCCAGAACCATGTCGCCCGGCGATGCCGCCATCATCTCCGCGACCGCCTCCAGCAGCGGTTGGGTTACGCCGCTATCGTGCAATCGCCTCCGGCCGGCGATGGCAGCCGCGGTGTCGCCCGGCTGCTTTGATCTCCGCTCCTGCGGCTGGAGCAGGTTGACGTATCCGCTGCGCGCGAGATCGAATGAGTGCCCACGCGGGCAGAATAGGCGCCGCTCCGCACGCACTAGCGCCAGGTGGCAGCCGCGAACCGGGCAGAGGAGCATAAGTCGAGTGAAATCGTGGTGCACGTTAGCGGATTCCGCGGAACATTTCGAGAGCCGCGCGGGTGCGCTTGCGCATCATGGATTCAAAGGAAATGCGCGGTACGTCGATAATCTTCCGCAGCTCGGCATCCCGGAGCAAACGCTGCGCGGCGTTGGGCATGCGCGCGGCCGCGCGGTCGAACGCGCCCGAAGAGGCGGCGCGCATACCGGCGATTGCGCGGTAATAACCTTGCTGGCCCTTTACCTTGTGACAACCGTTCACCAGCCCCGCCAGTACTTCGTGCCTCTCTTCGAGTTGTGCCACCACGCCGCCCCACTCGTCCAGAAACGGGCACAGCGGCAGCAGCGTAGCTGGCGAGCGGCGCAGCACCTTCACCGCGCGCAGCGGATAGTGCCTGTGACCTTCGGCCGAGAGCCCGGTGAATTCATAGATCCGAACGGCGCGCGAGAAGCGGCCGCGCTGAGAGAGATGATCCATGACGGGCGCGGTGCGGGCCGTACGCTTCCAGAAACCCATCCCTTGAGTTAAGTCGCCGCGGTTGTGCGCCAGGGTCATCGAGAGGCGCAACAGGTCGAGTTCGGCGTCGCGCTCCGCGGCGCATTCATCAAAGACCGCTTGTTCCCGGTCGATCTCGGCTTCGATGGCGGCTTGCGCTTCCTCCGCGGAAACCGTATCACCGAGTTCCAGCAGATAGCCCAAGCCGCCCGCAATGGCGCTCCACTGTTCGCCGTTGTGGCCGCTAACGCCGCGGACGGAGCGGATGGAGATGCCATCTTCGGTCCAGGCGCGCGCGGCGAGACACAAACGCAGCATGGGCCGCAGTACCTCGGGGTCGCGGGATTCGCGCCATACGATGCCGCGGATTTTGGTGTCCACGTCGGTAGGCACGAACGTGGCTACGGTAGAGTGATGACAGGCCAGGCAGAGGGCGAAGTAGTCCTGCAACTGCTCCTCGACGTTCAGGCCGGGGCGCAGGATGTTCTCCCAGTTGGCGAGAATGCGTAGGAATCCATCGGGCGAGTGGCCGAGTTCGATCAGGCGGCCGGGTTCGGGCAGCCGCGGTTCCAGGAATGGGGCCGTGCTGCGAACCTGTGAGATGAGCGTCTCCGGCCCGATCCACGGAGCCCACGCCTGGCGTGCTGGTTTGATAAGGGGAACGGACAAACTACCAGTATGACGCGGCGGACGTAATGGCTGCGACGCAAGCGGTTAAGAGGTATGGGATGTAGTCTCAACGCTTATCGGCATTGAGGGGAAAAGTGAGTGTACCGACCTCCTTGGAATTCTCGTCAACGACTAAGAAGCGAACCTTGGTTATCCGGGCGCCTAACTTCGCGTCCTGGGTAAGCTGAATCCCGATATCGAGTATCCGTTGGTGGTCGGCTTCGCCGTGGTGGAAGACGAGCTCGAACGGTACGATGGGACTATCGGCAACACGGCCGCTCGGCAGATATCCGGCCACCGCTACGCGCAGACTTCCGGTGTAGGCGCCAAACTTGTGAATCAAGGCCAGATCCCGCGGGTTGATCAATATGTGCATATGGGCCAGGTTGGTATCTTGAGGATCGCGGTTTAGAATGCCACGCAGGCCAATCTGGGCCGTGTCGAACGGGGGCGCGGCGGAGTCTTCGATCATGCGGCCGAAATCCATGGCCGCGAGCTCTCCATCGCCGGGATAGTCCGCACTCACGCGCAGGCGGACCCCTCGGCGATTCGTCTCGACTCGCAATCGATGAGCCTTACCACTGGGAGCCGGTTGCTCATACCCTAACTGATAGCTGGTGCGAGCGTCTCGCAAAGCCCCACGAATGGTATCTCCGATCGTTTCGCCTTGATCGCTTCTTCCGCCTGTTTCCGCGACCAACTTATCCAGGGTGGCGTCGCTCGATGCGTTCAAAAATGACCGGCTGGACCAAAATGGATGCAGGGCGTACAGTGCTACTCCGATGGAGCTGAAGCGCGCGAACAATAATGGGAACTCATTCGGATCATGGGATGCGGTTTGCAGTACCGGCCTTCCCGGCGCATGGACCACGGGCGAACCGTTGTTGATCCAGACGATATTCTTGCGGCCCGGGATGCGGGAAAGCTGCGTGGCCAGGGAATCGAGCGCGTCAAATGTCAGATTGGCGTGAGTCCAAATCGGAATAGTGGGGCGGCGGGGACCGGCTTCGTTGAACAATTCGGCCTTGAGACGCTGCACGGCGTGGGCGGTCCAGGGCGGGCTGTCGGTTGGGGTTCGGAAACCGAAGTGCGAATCGAAGGGAATCCCATGGATTGGAACGAGGCGGCCATCCACGTTCAGGACGTAGAGAAACAGGGAATCCGCATCCGGAATCGATTCGAGGGCATGGGCCAGTTCGGTGGAGGCATTCGCCAGATCGGAATAATCGGCATTGAGCATGTCCACGACAACTACGGTGGCAAACGGAGCAAATCCGCCCGCGCGGTTGGAGACTTCAGACGGTCCTCGGGAGGGCGGATTCCAGGGCTGGCTGCCGATCCGGCGCAAGAAGACGATGTTGCGGCGTTTCCCGGCGTCGAACAAGCGCAGGTCATCGCGGCGCAGATCGTCAACGATTTCGCCCCGGTTGTCGACGGCCACCAGATTGACGGTAACAATACGGTTATTCGGGATGCCGGGCGGGGCGCCGGGAAGGCGCGCAAGGCATGCGGCAAAAAAAAATATGCGGAGACGCGGGTTCAGCATGCCTGACTTTGAGCTTACATCTCGATGGTGGGCCCGCGGGGGCTTCGATGCCAGGCGGATAGGATGAATCGAATGTACAATGCGCCACCGAATGGGGTGGCGGTCCAAATGCCCAGTGCGGAAACACCACCATAGGTGATCTTACTTGCGCGGGATGAACTCGAAGCCGGGAATTATCAGTTCCAGGCCTTTCTTATCCGCCTTCTCGCACAACCCACCATCCAGATCGGCGCGGCGCTTAAGCGTCGCACTGAACAACGAAGCGGTGGGACTCCAGCCCGCCCCTGAGTAATGATCGTCGTAGCATCGCGCGGGACCGTCCGGGCTGCTCATCCCCACCCAGTTTTTGCCATGGATCGGATATGCGTCACCAGTGCCCGCCACTCCATTGTTCTGATACCACTTACCATCTTTCTGGAACCAGGCGTCCGTTTCGTTCTCGAATCGCTCGAATTCGTAGTCCGATAAATAGATATTCACCAGATGACGTACCGCGGCGCCCTTTGGTCCTTTGCCGGCGAAGATGATCGCATAACCGCAGGGCTCTGTTTCGCCGGGGATTGGTTCCCGCGTTAGAATCCACCGGCGATCATAGCTGAAGCGGAAGCCGCACTCCCGATCTATATAGGCCGCCGGCTGCGCAGCGGGACACACGGTCAGCAAACCCAATAACGTGAGGCCCGTGCGCAGCGAAACCATCCTTGTTACTTTACATGATCTCTTAAACCGTGCGCGTCCGCCCCACTTTCGGCAATAGGCCTGGGCGCGGGTAGCCGCATCCCGCTCGCTCTAAAAGCTGAGCTGGAAGACGGTTCCCTGCTGATTGGCTCCTCCGGAATTGGTGTATCCAAGGAGCGTCTGGCTCCCCGTGTATACCAGGCCGGCGGGGTCGGATCCGATAGCCGGGTCGGTGAACAGATACAGCACATTTAAGGTCCAGCCGCTGCGCGTATCCGCCCCCGGGAGCAGTTGATAAACGCTTCCATTCACGAAGGCGTCTTGGGTGGAGTCGTAGGTCCCTTGGGTCGTACCAAAGTACGAACCTGCTGGCCCGGCGATGAGCCCAGACGAGGGATAGGCTCCATTGCTGATCTCGAACGCTTGAATGATCTTTCGAGTCCAGGGCTGGCCGGCGCCCAAAGGCGGCATTAGCTCATATACCTCACCGTATCCGGTGGAGCCTCCATTTTGGGTGACGCCGAGCAGCGTTCCATTGGCGGTCAGCGCCAGAGCGCCAATCGGATTCGACCCGTCGGTGCCGACGAACTTGTGAATGTCGGTCTTGGTCCATGGCGTGCCAACAGGCGAGCCCGGCGAGGGCGGAGTCAGTTGAAACACAGTTCCGCGATTCGTTGGACCAAAAGTGGTGCCGAAGAGAGTGCCGTTCGGGCCGGCCATGATGGTCTCCGGAAAGCAGTCGGTACCCCCCTGGAAAGTATAGAGAATGCTCTCGGTCCAGGGTTGGCCCGCGCCGGTCGGGCTGGTCAATTGGAAAACCGTCCCGCAGCCAGGCACTACTTCCGGGCCCCCCGCCTTCTGGGTGGTTCCGCCCCTGGTTGTAACCCCGATGAACCCGTGCGCGGTGGGCATGATCATCATCGGATCGGCGCCATCGGGGCTTCCGGCAAAGGTGTAGATGATGTTTTCCGTCCACGCACCACCCGGCACGCTGGGCGGCCTCAGACTGTAGATCGCTCCGCAGCCGGTGTAGGTCCTCCCCCGGCAGTCTTCGTTGTTCTGAGTGCTGCCCCCGACCGTGAGCGTGCCGTAGACGGCGTTTCCACTATAGACGAGCCCTCCCGCCGAGGGGATTCCGGCGCCATTGTGTTTCAAGCTGAAGTTAAATAGCGAGCTCTCGCTCCAGGTACCGTTCGGATCTCCGGGAGGGCTCATTTGGAACACGTTTCCGGGAAGATAAGAGGTTGTCCCGATCAGTGTGCCCGCAGGTCCCGGTACGAGCCCGTCGGGATACGAGGAATCGCTGGCATCGGGAAAAGTGAACAGAGTCGTCAAAGTTTGGCCACTCGCCAAACCCGTTCCGGCTAGTGCGGCAAGTGTGCTGAAGAGTATCAGAGATTGTGCGTTCTTTCGTAAATTCATATCGTTTGTGTTTCGTCCTTGAGATTTCCCCACAGTTGTAATGCGTAAGATTGAGCCGGAATTTCAGGTTCGGCCGATATTTTTTGGGCAGGAGTCCTATCCGGGTGTTGTGTCAGCGCCGGCCTGTCTCGATGTATACTGATGGCAGCCGGGAAAAGTCCGGTTACCGGACTTGAGAGACATTCCTTCGCGGAGGTACGGCGTCCATGAAACGCCGACGGCGTCGACCTGCTGGACCAGGGGATCACGGAGATGGATCCTGATCGTGCGGATCTGGACCGGATGCTGCTCGAATATTGGAGCCGGCCCAACACGAAGCAGTTGAACATCCGCATCCCGCCAGCCGCCAAGCGCATGATCGAAAGGCTGGCCAAACGCAAGACGGTCGAAGTCTGTTAAGCCTTCAGGTCGAGGAGCCGGACGAAACCCTCCTGCGAGAAGTGCCGGTCATTCATAAAGATCTCCTGGATGTCTCTTTGGGGCATGACGTTCATGGAGATGCAATCCACGAGGCTGTATTGCTTGTCGGGCCGCCGTTCATTACAGCGCCAAGCCAGCGAGGAACGAGCCGTGCGACTGTGAAACCACCTCGATATCGGGATCGTTTAGAATCTCCGTACCAGCCGGCAAGCCAAGCGCCTGGTGTGATCGCCGTTAGCGGAAACGGCGGTAAGGAATTCCGCCAGCACCTCTTCGGTTGTGATCAGCAAGGCATCCGAAACGTCGGTCGCACAAGCCGCATCGGCCCATGTATCGCCCGGCAGAAAAACAGCGAGCCAGGACAGTGTATCGGCAAAGACCCGCCTCACCGTTTTGGTGTTCCGTAAACGTAGTGATCGATTTGGCTGGAAAGATCCCTCGGAAACTGCCGCAACTCCTCATCGGGTATCATCCGGCCGAGGCGCTGCGCGACTCGCGCGATGCGCGGCATTTTCCGGGACGCGCCTACCCGCTTCCCGCCCGACGGCGCGGCCGTCTTTGTCTTCCCGGTTGCGCGTGCCATAACAATCCAAAGATAACAGGATCGTGGTTGTTGATGCTCCGAATCGGGCCGAGCCCCGTTCAATGCGACACGTAAGCTGGTGGGCAACGCGTGAGTCGACGCCGCCTCCTCCTCGACGAGAGCGGCAGGACCACAAGAATGCCCCGTACGAAGTGCGGGGCGAAGTCGCGTTGCATGCCGGCAAGCTACGCTCGTTTGTGCAAGCAGATGCGGTAACCGGAGTTGGCGGCAAGCAACCGCGGTCGGCCAAGCTACGGGCGAGAGCGCCGGCGAGGAGACTAAATGGGCCAATACTCCACTCTCAGCTCAAAAAATTCGCCCGCAGCTATTGACAACAGAACTGAGGGCGCGCCCAAATCAAAAAGGCGCTGGAGAAATCCAGTGCAGGCCCAGCGGATCGCCGGGCTGATAGCCGGCAAAGACGGGGCCCAAGTCCTTCTGTCCCAAGTGCCCGCTGATCAGTTCGCCCAGGACGTCGCGATAATCGGTGGTCACCTGCGCTCGTAGAAAATCAGGCCGCCACTTTTTCCAACCGCGTCAGCGACGTTTTCCAATGCTCGGCGGAGCGCATCAACCTGAGCGGAGCCGAACCAACTGCACCAATCCGTTTCTACAGCCCGGAGTTGTTCTTCATGTGCGTCGGATACAGCGGCGCCTTTCGGAGTTAGTGAAATAACCTCTACGCCTGGAGCCGCTGTCACGCGCACAAAACCGTGGCGGCGCAACGCCGAGATGCCAACTGACTGGCCAATTTCGTCGACCGGACGGCCATCCCGCCGTATACGCATAATCACGCCTATCGTAAGAGAGAGCGCAACTGGCGACCTCTCCTCATAACTCATTGCAAAGTTCACGAGTGCTTGGGAGAGCAACGCGGAGAGCGGCAGGTGTGAAACTGTGTCGCCGCTGTTGCGGGCCACGCCTTTCCAGTCCTTCCCATTTCCACCTGTGATACTTGCGTCTGCCGCTCCATAGCTGGCGGGATAGTGGGGGTGTTCGAGCGGCATGATTGCGACAACTTGTTCCAGACAACTGCGGAGGTTGTCCGTTCGCCCAACACCGATCCTCGCTCGCCACTTTTCTTCTGCGGCGACTTGCAACAACCTCCATCGAGACGCTATCCCAGCCCCGTGGACCGTCAGCCGCACGGTGCTTTGACCGCGACCTGATTTAATCTCTTCCACGAATCCGTGTCTAGCCGCGAAAGATAACCTTAGCCGCAAGGCCCGTTTGGATAACCGGACCATTGCCGGGAGTTCGCGAAGATTGGCGCCGCCGGAACCGATGGCCCGGAGAAGATTTGCCCATTGGTCAAGAGAGGGCATCGAGCCGGCCCCAGCGCCCTCGTCGATATAGGCTCGCTCTAGTGCTCCTAGCGCAGTCCAAAGCAATGAGGGGAAAGTAGTCGAATCCATCGTACGCGATTTTCACACTGTGATTCGATCTGACGCGATCGGGGAACGGATCCGCCAGGTCCTAATCCTGTCCTAATCCTGTTCACCGAGAGTCTGGGCGTACGTCTTGCCGTCAGGGTAAAAGAGTTCCTTACGACCCTGCTGCCAAGCCGCTTTGAGTTCGGGCGCTGTGATGTCCCAGTCCGGCCGGCATTTCTTGGTAACGGCGCGTAGATCCTGGCGGAGATCTTCAATAGTAGGCCGGCCCCAGAACCAGTAGCCGTTGTATATCTTATAAATGACTAGACCGGGCTCAAGCACAATTACGTGGGGAATCATTGGATTGTGGAGAGGTCGGTGTATTCGGCGATGTCGAGATCTTTTTGAACGATGCGTCCCGCGTCGGAAAGGAATGTCCAGTGGGCGCCGGCTCCGCTGCGATACTCATTCGTTTCAGTGATGTTGTCGGTGCTGATCGTGACCAGCCGGCAATAGGCAACCTCGATCTCAGAATGGAGTTGAACAAGCCCTTCCGTCTGCCGGCGGTCCTTCGGACAATAACCTCCGCGGCTGAGGACGAGAACCATGGGATGTTGTCCCTGCAGTTCGGAGAGCTTCCGGCGTTTTGCGGCGTGGTCGGAAAGCTCATAGTCGGGGAAAATTGCCCCTGGAACAATGTCGGATCGCATATGGTATCGCCGTTCCTTGTTGAAACATTATAGCCTTCAGCGCCCCAACTACAATCCGGTGCGCCACGAGTGACTGTTGCCGTTATCTCACGGGCTCGAGTTGACACGGAGAGCCCTTTTTTCGCGCACCAGCCGCCATGTACCGTCGGGCTGTTTCTCTTCGGTTGTAATTCTTAAGGCGAAGCAGCCCAGTTCGGGAGCCGTCCACCATGTCATCCGCATGCTTCCACCCATGCGGGGTTGGACCCCCGTAGTCGGATAGCCGAGTATCGTTTCGTGGTCAACTATTGTTCCATCCAAACAGGCAGTACCCCCGTCAACGCCAACGCCAGCGGCAGCTCTTGCGAAACCGTGGTGTTCCAAAACCAGGCACGATGCGTCGCAGCCAGTGATCGCTCCAATGGACCGATGGGCAGCTTGCCTGACCCTGTCCAACGTCTGGGTGTCGACTGTCAAGCGCGCCATCACCCGCGACCAAAGGGGAAGGGTATTGTCCAAAGATCGCCCGATGGCGGTTACGAAGGGGCGGCCTGGGATAGACCGCGATTTGAGAATCTCCGTTCCATTGAGGGCGTACGATGAAGTATACATCTCAATCGTGGCCGGCCGGCCATCTGCGTACCGGACGAATTCGGAATCGACGATGTAGGGAATGCGGACCGGCGGCGATCCCGGCCGCGCTGCCTGGGCGACTACTAACAAAAGCGCCAGCGCGCTGAGCATGGCTGCCAATAGCAGTCGCTTGCTCGCTCGTGGCGCCCGCGCCGGGATCCCACGTCCCGCCGCAAATCCGGCCCGCACGCTCTCGCGCAAAGAGGCTGGCGCTGGTGGCGCGGTCCACTGGTCGAGCAACTTGTCGAGTTCGGTATCGTTCATGGCTTTGGCTCCACGCCCGGCGCACAGGCGGCGAGCGTCTCTTTCAAATTGGCGCGCGCGCGTTGCAGGCGCGACTTTACGGCGCCCAAATCCAGCCCCATTACGCGGGCGATCTCCGCCAGGGGCATCTGCTCGTAGTGGGCGAGGATCAGCACGTCCTTCTGCGTTTCCGGCAACTGCATCACGGCCCGGGCCACCACATCTTCCAACTCCGCGCGCAAGACCTCGCCTTCCGGTGATCGGTCAGACGCGTCCTGCTGGCCGCCTTCACCCGCCATTTCGTGTTTCCGCAGTCGCTTCAGCCATTGATTTCTTGCAACGCCGAAGAGGTAATTTCGTACCGGGGTGCGCCCCGGATTGTATGAGCATTCCGGAAGGAGCATCTGCAGAAAGCACTCCTGTACGATATCCTCGGCATCCGCCACCGACCCCGTCAGTCTGAACGCAAAGCGGAACAGGGCCGCATGATGCTCGTCGAATAGTTGCAGGAAGGCGGCTTCCCGGCCTCTTCGGGCTGCTTTGACCAGATCCATGGTGTCTGAACATTATTACCGCGAGATCCGGAAAAGAATCGGATCAAGGGTGGTTATCCAATGAGCGCGTGTATCTTCGCCCGCACTTCGGCCAGTTGTTCCGGCGATACACGGCCCTTCGGCTTGGCATCCCTGCTGCGCCAGTCAATGCTCTTCACCTGATCGGCCAGAACAGCATGCGGCGGAGTGCCGCCGATGAAAACCTCGAAAGGATAGCTCTTGATCTGTGTTGTCAGCGGACAGCAGACCGCCAGGCTCGTCTTGCCGTTATACGCCGCCGGAGTCAAAACGAGCGCCGGTCGGCGCCCCGCCCGCTCATGGCCAGCCTGCGGCGTGAAGTTTATCCAAGCGATCTCGCGTACTGCTTTGCCATCACCAGACCTCTTTGCCTTGCCGAGATCCGAAATCAACCGCCCCGTGCAGGTTTTTCGCGGTGATCCCTTCCAGCAGATCGTCCAGGACATATACCTTTTGCCGCACCGGTTCGATGACGATCCTGCCTTTCTCTTCGCGCACTTCCACAACCTCGTCGAGATCAAGGTGCATGGCCTCCATCACGGAGGCTGGAATCCTCACAGCCGCACTGTTGCCCCATTTCTTTACCATCGCTTTCATGACCGCCTCCCCTGTATCAACCTTGTATATGACATCAGGCCCGGCATGTGTCAACAGTGTAGATACATGTCTGTTCCCGGCATCCCTATCTGGTTAGATCGACTTACGCATGGTAAGAAAGTTGTATTGAGCAGGTTACAGTTTCCTCAAAGGGCCAAATCGCGATACCGAAGCAAGTTCGGGAAGCGCTCAACCTCACCGAAGGTTCCAGGCTGACCTTGGAGATCCGCGGCCAGGAAATTGTTCTTTCAAAGGGCGCTGCCTGGAGAAAGCTTCAGGATGCCGGTGGCGACTTGATGAAAGCGTTCGCAGCCTTTAAGTTTGAGGAGCGTGGGCGTGAATACTCGCGTCCTTGACTCCTGGGCAATCCTGGAGTGGATCGGCGGTAGGCAGCCCGCGACTGGTGTAGTCGCCCAGCTCTTCGCTGAGTCTGAGGCGGGTACTACGCGGCTATCATGAGTGCCATCAATGTCGGCGAGGTGTACTACTTCCTCCGCAAGAATCACAGCGAAGAGCTTGCCGTATCGTGGCGTGAATCATCGCGAACCCTACCGGCCACAATCGAAGTGCCGACAGCCGATGAGATCTGGGATGCGGCTCTCTTAAAAGGGCGCCATCCGATTGCATACGCTGATGCATTCGCTGCCGCCCTGGCGCAGAAGTATCAATGCCCTCTCGTTACGGGAGATCCCGAGCTTCGCTCGATTGCGGATCTTAAGCTGGACTGGATCGGGCGCCCAACCGTATAGATCATACCTTATTTACCTGGGTCCATCGGTCCAAATCGCTCAGGAACCCCCCGTGCGCCTAGAACCGTCCATCGCGCGTTTCAAAGTGCGTGGGCTTGACCCACGCCGGACCACCCGCTTCAATCCAGCGCGCGGTCCATTCGATGGCCGCCTCCGCACTGACCGCCGGAACGCCGAACAACCTGTGGCACCGCGCCGCGTTGTTTAGCAGTGCCGTGTCCGCTTCCTGGCCCTCAAACACCGGCTCGCGCCGCAGCAGCCGGCCGAACCGCACCGCGACTTCACGCACCGGCAGCGTTTCCGGCCCCGTCACGTTGAGCACCGCGGGCGGCGATTCGCAGAGCGCAAAGCTGCGTAGACATACCGAATTCGCATCGCCTTGCCAGATCGCGTTCACGTGGCCCATGCGCACGTCTACCGGCCGGCCCTCGAACACCTTTACGCCAATATCGCGCAACACGCCGTAGCGCAGTTCGATGGCGTAATTCAGCCGCAACAGACACACGCGCGTCCCATGGCGCGCCGAAAAGAATTCGAACATACGTTCGCGCCCTAACACGGACTGCGCGTATTCGCCGACCGGCGCGGGCGGCGTCTGTTCGGTCGCGCCGCCGCTTTCGGCGGGAACCAACGGATACACGTTTCCGCTGGAGAATGCCACGATCCGTGAATCGCGATAGCGCTCCGCCACGCGCGCAGGCAGGTAAACGTTGATCGCCCATGTAAGATGAGCCAGGTGAGCATCCGTCGAGCCGAATTTGCGCCCCGCCATAAAGACCACGTTTTCTGCATCCGGAAGCCGCGCGAGTTGGCTCGCATCGAGCAAATCCGCGTGGATGGTTTCGACTCCTGCCGCCAGCAATTGCTGCTCCGCGGCGCGGTCCGAGAAGCGCGACACCGCCACGATGCGCACCGGCGCACTCGCTTCATCGGCCGCCCTGCGCGCGCGCCGCGCCAGGCTGGGACCCATCTTGCCGCCCGCGCCCAGAATTACCAGCCCGCCCTTCATCCCGCACAATGCCGTCCGGTCCGCCTCGCTCGGCGCGGACAGCAAATCGTCGAGTTCCTCTTCGGAGTGAATGCGCGCCATCACGGCGTAGCGCTGGCTAGGGTCGAAGTGCCCTTGGTGTTCACTAATTGCACGGATACGGATCCGATCGCACTGGCATCGCCATTGCTGACCGTGAATGGCAAGGTCAGTGTGAACTGGCTGCCGTACTGATCCGAAGCACTGCCTGCGAACCAGCTGGCGGCGTAGCTGCTGAGCGGAACGGTCAAGCTGGTGGTCTGCAGGGTCTGCCCCGTGGCCGGCGCGAACTGCAACATCGCTTCCGTAAGCTCACGTGTGTTCGAATATCCAGTGATCGTTACTGTAAGGCTGGATGAAGTGGCCGTAGCCGTAACCGCGCTGATTACCGGCGCCGCGGGATCGATCTGGATACTCTGTGTCAACGCGGCCGGAACCGCTAATGTGACACCGCCCGCCTGCCAACTGACCGTAAGTGTGATCGTCCCGGCCACCGTTCCGGTCTGCAATGAGAACGGCACGGGCGCCGTACTGTTGGCCGGTATAGTGAAGCTCGCCGTATCTCCGCCGGTCGAGAATTGGATCGACGGATCGTCCGATGGCGCGCTCAACGATGCGTCCGCTTGGAAAGCCAGCGTAATTTGGCCAGTGATGGCCTGCGCATACGCCGCGCCCAGCGCCAGCGTGCCGCTGATTTGTTGCGCCGAAGTAGCCGTAGCCGTTAGCCCGCTGTAACTGCCCGTGACCGCCGGCAGCACCGCCAGTGTGAATGCCGCGGACGCGCTCGCCTTGGTGCTGTCAGTGACCTGGACCGTAAAGCTAAAGTTACCCGGAGCCGTTGGTGTCCCACTGATCGTTCCGCTCGAGGTATCCAAAGTCAGTCCGCCTGGCAGCGCGCCCTGCAGCACGGACCAGGCGTAGGGAGGCGTTCCTGCGGCTTCTAGCGAAGCCGAATACGGTGCGCCCACAGCCGCGCCCGGCAAGCTTTGGGTGGTGAGGGCCAATCCGGTGACCACGATGCTGAACTGTTGCGAGGCGGTGGCGTTTGCGCTATCGGTGACTTGGATTGTGAAGTTGAACGTGCCCGGACCCTTAAATGCACCGCTGAGGGTAGCGCCGCTGAGGGAGATCCCCGGCGGCAGTGAACCGGCAGTCTTGGCGAAGGTGTAAGGCGGCTTTCCGCCCGTTGCCGCCAGTGGCTCGCTGTAAGACGCACCCACCGTTCCACCCGGCAGAGGCGGGTTCGTTATTGCCAGCGCTCCTTCCACAAGAAGTGTGAACGCCTGGCTGGCAGTTGCCGATGCACTGTCGGTAACCGTTGCCGTGAAGTTGAACGGGCCGGCCACCGTGGGCGTGCCGGCTATAGAGCCCGCAGAACTCAGAGTCAGCCCCGCCGGCAGCGCGCCGCCGGTAAGTGCCCATGTGTAAGCGGCGCCTCCGGCGGCTGTCAGCGTCTCCGAGTAAGTTGTGTCGATGAATGCATTGGGCAGCGCGGCCGCGGTAGTAATCGAAAGACCCACCATTACGCTGATGCTAAACTGCCTCATGGCCGTTGCCGAAGCGCTGTCGGTGACTTGCACTGTAAACAGGAACGATCCCGCAGCAGCGATCGTCCCGGTGATAGATCCTCCGGCGGAAAGAGACAGCCCTCCCGGCAGAGCGCCACTTACAATCGACCATGAGTAAGGCGAGTTCCACCACTGGCAGCCAACTGCTGGGAATAAGTGGCGGCCACCGTGCCGCCCGGCAGCGTGCTGGTGCCGATGCTCAATACCGCAGTCACCGTGATCGATAACTGAGCGGAGGCCTGATGCCCCTGGCTGTCTGTCACCTGCACGGTGAAGGTAAAGGAGCCGGCGGCCGTGGGCGTACCCGTAAGGTTTCCATTGGTCCTGAGTGACAATCCATTGGGCGGCGAGCCTAGAGTTATCGCCCAAGTGTACGGCGCGTCCCCGCCCGCAGCCAACAGCGTGTCGGAGTATCCAACGCCAACGGTCGCACCCGGCAGGGTGAGGGGCGGAGGAGACCGTCAGACCGTTTACAATCGCGATCGTGAACTGGCGGCTAACCTTCCCGCCAAGTGTGTCCGTGACATCCACGGTAAATCCGAACGTTCCGGGTGAGGTCGGAACACCGGCGATCTTGCCCGCGGTGGAGAGCGCCAGGCCTCGGGGTAAGGCACCGATGGCTAGCGTCCATGTGTAGGGTGGAACTCCTGCGGACACCGCCAGGCTCTGCGAATAACTCGAATTTACCGATCCGCCGCTGAGCGCGGGCGGGGTAGAGATGCTCAGCGCGCTAGCCATGGTAACCGCTAACGGCGCAGTGGCGGTCGCATGGTTGCTGTCAGTCACCTGTACAGTGAAGTTGAACGTGCCCGCCGCATTCGGGGTTCCCGTAAGGCTGCCATTCGACGCGAGCGTAAGTCCGCCAGGCAAAGCCCCTGCGGTTACAGACCATGTATAAGGCGATGCCCCGCCCGTGGCCGCCAGCGTTTGCGAATAAGCGACGGCGGCCTCTCCCGTGGCTAGCGGCGACGGGGTCGAAATCGTCAGGCTTTGAACGATAGTCAGCGTGAGCGGCTGGGTGGCGGTGACTCCCGTTGCGTCCGTTAGTTGGACCGTGAAATTGGCGGCGCCTGGCCCGGCGGGTATTCCCGCGATCGTTCCGCTGGTCGATAGAGACAGCCCACCCGGCAGGCTGCCGCTCAAAATCGTCCACTGATAGGGTAGCGTGCCCCCGGTGGCTCCCAGGGTCTGCGAATAGCTGACGCCCGGCGAGCCATTAGGCAGCGATCTCGTTGTGATCGCCGGCGCCACAACAACTGTCAGAGTGAGTTGCTGGGTTACAGCCGTGCCGGAACTGTCGGTAACCGTGGCCGTGAACGTCGCCGCACCGGATGCTGTTGGTGTGCCGGTGATCGCGCCGGTGTTGGGATTCAACGGAGAGCTGCGCAGGCAAGGCGCCCGTAGTGATCGACCACGTATATGGCTGAGAGCCGCCGACCGCGCCCAGCGTCTGCAAGTACGCTATGCCGACTGTGGCGTTAGGTAACGACGTGGTGGTGATGGTCAAGCCCGCGCTGATCGTGATGACGAATTGCTTTTTCACCGGCGTGTCCGGTGGAGTCGCATTGTCGCTCAGTTGCACGGTGAAGGTGAACGTATTCGCCACCGATGGCGTGCCCGTGATCGTACCGTTCGCGTTAAGTGTCAGGCCGTTGGGCAATGACCCAATGACCAACGACCAGTTATAGGGCGTTAAGCCACCCGCCCCAGCCAACGCCTGGCTATACGGCGCATGGATGGCTCCGGGGCCCAGCGGCGAACTGCTGGTAATCGCCAGGTTCACTGGCACGGTGAAAGACTCGGAAGCCGATACGCTGTCTTTATCGGTTACCGTCACGGTGAATGTGGCATTTTGGGCGTTCGAAGACGGCGTTCCCATCAATACCCCAGCCGTAGTGAGGGTCAGCCCCGCCGGCGGCGAACCTGTCGTCACGGCCCACGTGTATCCGCCCGCGCCGCCCTCCGCCGTAAATGTCTGGCTGGTGTAAACGACGCCGATCGTGGCCGTAGGCAATGGAGATGTTGTCGTGATGCCCAGCGTCACCGGAATCGTAAACTGCGCGGACGCCGTTCCGCTGCTGCTATCAGTCACCTTCACCGTGAAAGTGGCGCTCTCGGCTGCCGGTTGCGGCGTTCCCGATATGACTCCGCCCGTGCTGAGGCTCAGCCCAGCCGGAAGCGAACCCGTGGTTACTGCCCAGGTGTACCCGCCTGTGCCGCCCGCCGCCGTCAACGTCTGGCTGCCATAAGAGGCTCCGATCACAGCCGCAGGCAAGTTAGTGGTGGTAATGGCCAAAGTCACCGGCAACGTAAACGAACCCGATGTCGAGTTACTGTTGCTATCCGTCACCCTGACCGTGAAAGTCGAATTAACGGCCGTTGATGGCACCGGGCTTGGCCCGCTCGTGAGCACCCCGTTGGAACCCATTGTCAGCCATGCCGGCAGCCCGGTCGCCGACCAGTTATAGGGAGCCGTTCCGCCGGTTGCCGCAAATGGCTGAGAATAGTTGATGCCCACCGTCGCCGCGGTCAGCGGCGAAGTTGTAGTGATTCCCAGCACGTTGATTGCGAGGGGGACGGCGCCTGTGGTCCCGCCCACGCTGTCGACAACCGTCGCGCTGAAACTCAGTGTGCCGGCCGCCGCCGCCACCGGTGTTCCCGAAAGCTGTCCGGTTGAGTTCAAGCTGAGGCCGGTGCCTGTGAGTCCCGTCGCCGACCAGGTGTAGGGAGTCACTCCGCCCGAAGCGGCAAGCTGCTGCGAATAGGCGCTGCCCACTGCCCCGCCCGGCAGAGGCGAAGTGGTGGTGATGGTCACGGCCGGCGCAATGGCTCCGCTAAACGTCTGGTGGTTCGTCAGAGCGGGAGAACTGCTGTCGGTCACTACGACCTTATATTGGTACGATGCATCGGCGCTTGCGGGCGTATAGCTGATCGTGCCGGGGTTGCCCGTAGGCGTAATGCTCAGCCCGGGCGGGATTGATAAACCGCCGATAGTCCACGCGTAGGGTGTTGCTCCTCCCGCCGCCGTGCACGAATTCGTGTACAGCACTCCCGCTTCCACAGGTCCCGATGCCAACGTGCAGCTCACCGTAAGCGGATCGACCGTCGTGCCGCTGTATGTTTGACTTCCGCTCAGCGGTGTCGGCAGGGTGCTGTCGGTAGCCGTCACTGTGAAATTGAAAGGGCCGGCGGGGTCTGTCAAAGTGCCGCTGATGTCTCCGCCGGCATTCATCGTCAAACCGGGCGGCAACGCGCCGGCGCTGATACTAAAAACATAGGGGGACGTCCCGCCGCTGGCCGTACAGGTCTCATTGACTGCCGAGCCCACCACTAGCGGCAGAGCGGGGCAACTCACCGTCACCTGCCCCCACGCGGTGCCCGCCGCCAGCGCCGCCAGCGCCATCCATTTTGCAATCATGCGTTTCCTCATGGGTGGTTGAAGACGGGGGGACCCCCCGGGGTGATCACTACGCCGGTAGTGGGGGGCGGCGTGGTGGATGAAGACGACGACGATTTGCCCTTGCCGAGCGCCAGCGCTGCCCCCGCTGCGGCCGCGCCCCCGATGATCGCTACCAGCAGCAACGTCTTGGACGATCCCCCGCCCTGCGCGGGCTCCGCATTGGTCTGTGTGATGTTGGCCGTGGCCGCCTGTCCCTGGTAGGATACCGTCACGCGGATCTGGAATTGTCCCGCGTTGTTGTTAGGCCGCAACCCGCGTCCGACAGCCATGCCCTTGTCGTCCGTCATGACCGTCAGGATCGTCTTGCCGTCGGCGAATTCGCCGCCTGCCCCCTGGCTGGGCAGCACGAACGACACCGCCACGTTAGGAATCGGCTGGCCATCCTGGTCCTCTACCCGCACCACCGGCTCCTTCGCGTGGTGCTGGCGGATATTATTGATGGCCCCGTCGCCCTCGACCACCTCGATGCGGGGTACCGTGGTGGCCGAGTGCGCCAGGCAGGCGCATATCAGTACAGCCAACGTTTGGGTCGCCCAGCCGCCCATATTTTTCCTCCGATCGGCCATCTGATGATCTCGATCTAGAATAACCTAAGCTAGGATTGTACCTTGTAAGCTAGGATCGTGCCTTGCCAGGGCCCTGCCAGAGCAAGGTTGCATTAGACCTATGACCGGAACCGCTGCGGCACGGAAATTCGAAACCTGGAGCGCTCCCGGGCATTCCTTCCGAATCGAGTATTCGGACGCGGTGCTCGATCAAATCCGCGAGACCGCCGTGGAAGGTTACCATCGCGTGCCGCATGGCGGAGTAGAGACCGGGGGTGTTCTCTTTGGCAAGCATGGAAAAAGCGGCGTGCGCATCGCTGCCTGGCGTCCGATTGCCTGCGAATATGCCAAAGGGCCGTCCTTCTTGCTTTCGGATAAGGATGAAGCGGCCCTTTCGGACGCCCTCCAGTCGTGGAGTGAGGTTGAGGATCTGGCCGGCCTTGAACCCGTCGGGTGGTATCGCGCGCATACCCGCAGCGAGATCCTGCTGGCGGATGCAGACCTGACATTCTTCAATCGCTTTTTCCCGCAACCCTGGCAGGTCGGGCTGATTGTCCGGCCAGCCAGCTTCGCGCCCGCCCGCGCGGGATTTTTCTTTCGCGAGCCGGGCGGCGGCATCCGCACGGAAAGCAGCTACCGCGAATTCGTGATGGTGCCATTGCCGCCGGCCCCGCCGATTCCGCCGACTCCCGAAACCCCGCAAATTCCGGAAGCCCCGTCCGTCACGGCTGCACCCGAGCCGCCGGCCCTTCTGCCGCATGATGAACCCCACGCGAATGCGCGCCCGAAATGGTATGCCGCGATAGCGTTAATGATAGTAGCCGTCGTCTTGGGATTCTGGCTCCTGAAACCGTCTCGCCAGGGGCTATCGCTTTCAGCCACGGATACGGGCGGCGAACTGCGGATCGCCTGGGATCGCACGGCTTCGTCGATTACCCACGCCACCGGCGGATCGCTTGATATCGACGATCGCGGTCTGCGCACGCTAGTGAGACTGACCCAGGCGGACCTCCGCTCCGGTAGCGTCTTTTATGCCAGGCAATCCGGCGACGTGACCGTGC
Organism: Bryobacterales bacterium; assembly: GCA_963795925.1. Taxonomy (GTDB): domain Bacteria; phylum Acidobacteriota; class Terriglobia; order Bryobacterales; family Bryobacteraceae; genus Bog-159. Next base: position 505,277 of record CAWCJP010000005.1, read on the forward strand.
GCATGTCGGTGGACCTGCCAGGGAATGCGCCCCTCGCGGAGATGACGCGCTTCCTCCGGCCCGTGGCGCCCGCCGCCCCACCTGTCAACCAGCCTGTAGGACAAGCCTCCAGGCCGGCCGAGCAGCCTGCCCCGGTACGCCCCGCTCCCGTCGTCACGCGGCACATCATCCCCTTCCGCCCGCCCACGGCGGCTGTGCCGCAGACCTCCTCCGCCATCCCGGCCGCCATCCCTGTCATTGCTCCTCCGAAAATCGATAGCTTGACGCCGCCTCCGCAATCGAACGCCATCACATCGGTGCTCGAAGCTCCAGCGCTGCTCTCCGCACCCGCGCCGTCGCGCCCGAAAGCCGCAGCGCCAGCCGCGTCGGGATCGTCAGCTGCATCGGGTAGGATCATCTGGACCGGCAGGCTTTCCAAAAATGGCCGCCTGGTGGTAGAGGCCAATCGGCCGTCCTCCGGCGCCATCAGTGGCGCTCTGCCTGCCGCGGCCGTCCATGTCAGCGCATATCCCGGCGACCTGACCGCCGCCGGAATGACCCTTTTCACGTCGGATCCCCGATACGCTAAGCCGCTGACCGAAGCCGCCGGGACCGGTAACGGTTGGAATCCCACCACTTATACGTGGGACCCAAAACGCGCAGCCGGCATCAAAGTACTAGAGCAGCCTAATCTGCAAAATGGATACAAGCTGGTGCTCGAAAGCCAAGCGGCAAAACTGTCCGTGGTCGTGCTGGAGTGGCGCGCCGCCCAATAACAAAGGTTAACTGACACTATGCCCCCGGCATCCGCGGAAATTGTCCTGCGCACCGAAAACCTCTCCAAGGTCTATCGCTCCGGCGATGCCGACCTGGTGGTGCTCGACTCCGTCGGCCTGGAAGTGCGCCGGGGCGAAATGCTGGCGCTGGTGGGTGAATCCGGCGCGGGCAAATCTACGTTATTACATCTGTTGGGCGGTCTGGACAGGCCTACGAGTGGTACGATATACTACGGAACGACAGACATTTCACAGCTCGCGGATTCCGAGCTTGCCTGTTTCCGGAATCGCGAGATTGGGTTCGTGTGGCAGATTCACTACCTGCTGCCGGAATTTACGGCGCTCGAAAATGTGATGATGCCACTGCTGATCCGGGGAGTTCCGCACTCGAAAGCGGCCTCGGATTCGCGAGCGAGGTTGGATGAGGTCGGGCTTCAGGCGCGTGCTACACATCGCGCAGGGGAACTTTCCGGAGGCGAGCAGCAGCGGGTTGTGCTGGCGAGGGCTCTGGTCGGAGAGCCTTCCATCCTGCTGGCCGACGAACCCACCGGCAACCTCGACTTCAGGACCGGTGAAATGATCTTCGAGCTTTTAGAGCGCCTGCATCGTTCGCACACCCTGACCTCGGTTTTCGTTACGCACAATCTCTCGTTCGCCAGAAGGTGCGATCGCGTATTAACGATGGAAGGTGGATCCCTGGTCTCCAGTTCCGATAGTACTGCGCAGCCGCCAGGGGTTGGATAGTATGGTTAATAGTAGGGGGCGTCACTGTCATGTTTGAACGTTATACGGAAAAGGCCCGTCGGGTAATCTTTTTCGCCCGATACGAGGCCAGCCAGTTCGGCAGTCCTTATATCGAAACCGAGCATTTGCTGTTGGGTTTGCTGCGCGAGGATAAAGCGCTGGCCAACCGTTTTCTGCGGTCGCACGCCGCTGTGGAATCCATCCGGAAGCAGATCGAAGGGCACACCACCATCCGCGAAAAGGTTTCCACTTCGGTGGATCTGCCGCTCAGCCACGAGTGCAAGCGCGTCCTGGCGTATGGCGCGGAAGAGGCGGAAAGGCTGAATCACAAGCACATCGGCACCGAGCACCTCCTGCTAGGGCTGCTGCGCGAGGAAAAATGCTTCGCCGCCGAAATCCTGCACGAGCGCGGTCTGCGCCTGTCCACCATCCGGGAAGAACTGGCCCGCTCGCAATCCGAGAAGGTCGCTTCCAACCGTCCCAAGGAAAGCTCGCTGCTGGCCGAATTCAGCCGGGACCTGACGCAGGCGGCCATGGATAACTCGCTCGATCCGCTCATCGGCCGCGACTACGAACTGGAGCGCGTGGTGCAGATCCTCTGCCGCCGCACCAAGAACAACCCAGTGCTGATCGGCGAGCCTGGAGTGGGCAAGACCGCCATCGTGGAAGGCCTGGCGCAGCGCATTGCGGAGGGCGACGTGCCTTCGTTCCTTGCCGACAAGCGCATCCTGGCCCTGGATCTTTCACTCATCGTCGCCGGCACCAAATACCGCGGCCAGTTCGAAGAACGGCTCAAGACCATCATGAAGGAACTGATGGAGAATCAGAACGCCATCATCTTCATCGACGAGTTGCACACGCTGGTGGGCGCGGGTTCCGCCGAAGGTTCGCTCGATGCCGCCAACATCCTGAAGCCGGCCCTTTCGCGCGGCGAAATCCAGTGCATTGGCGCCACCACTCCGTCCGAGTTCCGCAAGTCCATCGAAAAGGACCGCTCGCTCGAGCGCCGTTTCCAGGCCGTGAAAGTAGCGCCCCCCAACGAAGCCGACGCCGTCAAGATTCTATTCGGCATCAAGGACCGCTACGAAAAATTCCACGCAGTGGGCTATACCGACGACGCCATCGAGACCGCCGTCTTCACCTCCAGCCGCTATATTCCGGACCGCTTCCTGCCCGACAAGGCCATCGACCTGATCGATGAGGCCGGCGCGCGCGTCAAGCTCCGCCAGACCACTCTGCCGAGCGATTTGGCCGATATCCAGAAGCGCATCAAGTTCATCGTGCACCGCATGGAGAACGCCATCGCCAACCACGAGTTCGAGAAGGCCCGCTTCTACTCCGATGAGGAGCGCAAGGAGCGCGAGAACATGCGCCAGTTGCGCGAGAAATACAACCTCGACGACTCCTCCACCGGTATCGTTACGAAGGACGATATCGAGGACGTGGTGGCGCGCTGGACCGGCGTGCCGATGACCGCCATCAAGGAAGAAGAAATCACCAAGCTGCTGCGCATCGAAGAGGAGTTGCACAGGCGCGTAGTCAGCCAGGAGAAAGCCATTTCCGTGCTGGCCCGCGCCATCCGCCGTTCGCGTGCGGGTTTAAAGGCCAGCGCGCGGCCGGCCGGATCGTTCCTGTTCCTGGGTCCCACCGGCGTGGGCAAGACGGAGGTCGCCCGGGCGCTGGCCGCTTTCCTGTTTGGCAGCGAAAAAGCGCTCATCCGCTTCGATATGTCGGAGTTCATGGAGAAGCACTCGGTCTCGAAACTCATCGGTTCGCCTCCCGGATACGTGGGATACGAAGAGGGCGGCCAGTTGACCGAGCGCGTGAAGCGTTCGCCTTACTCGATCATCCTGCTCGATGAAATCGAGAAGGCCCATCCGGATATCTACAACATCCTGTTGCAGGTGTTTGAAGACGGCCAGTTGACCGATGGCTTGGGCAACACGGTGGATTTCAAGAACACCATCATCATCATGACCTCGAACCTGGGTGCCCGCTTCCTTGAGAAGCGCGGCCACTTGGGCTTCTCGGCTCCCATGGGCGAAGGCATTCCGTCCAAGATCGAGGACATGGTGCGCGCTGAAGTCAAGCGCGCCTTCAACCCCGAATTCCTGAACCGCCTCGACGATATCATCCTGTTCACATCGCTGACGGATGAGGATCTGCTGAAGATCATCGACCTGATGGTGGACCAGATCAATCTGAATCTGGAAACCAAACAGCTCAAGATCCATCTCACTCCGGACGCCGCCAAGTACCTCCTGGAAAAGACCTGTGCGGACCGCAGCTACGGCGCGCGCCCCCTGCGCAGGGCTTTGCAGAAGTTCATCGAAGACCCGCTTTCCGAAGCCCTGATTCAAGGCGCGCTTCCCCGCCCCGGTGACCTGGAGGTTTACCTCGGCGATACGGGCATCTTTTACCGGGCGCTCAACGCCGAAGCGCAGCCGGTCGCGGCGGGCGATGCGCCGGCCGAACCCGTGGCGGGCGTGCCGCTGTACACATTCTGAGCGGTGGCTTCTAAACTGTAGCCTCAGGCGGAGCCTTCTCCGCCTGATCCGCCAGTTGCACCAGCGTGCGCGCCAGCCCGCGCGCGGCTTCCGGGTCCACATCCATCCATACGTCGAATGTGCCGGTCAGTTTGCCGCTCTCTTCGACTTGGAATTTGATCCGCACACGCGGGCCCCAGAGCTGGCTATTCACCGCGCGCCCCGTAATGGAGCTGAGGTTCAAACATCGGCCCCAGCAACGCGATAGTGTGGGTATGGCGTCACGGAGCGCCTGTGGGAAATTCATGGTGTTGCCGAGTTTCCATCGCGGGGATGGAAGCGCGGTATCGCGCGGCGCCCGTTGCATGCTGCGAGATTTCATGGTTTTCCCCATTTATGGATCTCCCCATTGTAGGGCGGGCCGATGACCTCAGTGGCCGGCCTGTCGTTGGTTAGCCGCAAAGGCGCGTGGGCGCCTCAATTCCGTCAAATAACTGCCCACGCGCCGTTTTGCGGCTGTTACTTAAGAGACTGTTGTTGTGCACCGATCACCCGGCTCAGTCCTATGGCGGCTTCTTTATCGGACGGAGCGCTATGCAGACTGTGGCGGTACTCCTGCTCCGCGGCTGGGAAGTTCTTCGTCCACTCGTACCAAAGCCCTAGCGCATCGCGCGCCGGCGCCGAATCCGGGTCCAGATCGACCGCCGCGCGCAAAGCCGCGCCTGCCTCGTCCCGCTTTCCCATTTCGCCGTACAACAAACCCAACAGCCTGTAAACCTGCGTGCACGGCTTGATCCGCGCGGCTCGCCGCAGCTTGAAGAGAGCTTGATCGCGGCGGCCCAGACACTCCAAAATCTGCCCCCAACCCAACTCCACCTCGTAGTCGTTCGGCAGCACCTTTTCGGCGCGCTGCAGATATGGGATCGCCAGGCTGCACCGGTTCTCTTGCACCAGTTGAGTTACCAGGTTCTGATAGGGCCGCCCTTTAGCCGTGGAATCGATAGCGGCCTCCGCCCAGAGCCCCGCGGGCTGCCCCCACAACAGATTGCGTTGGTAGCACAGTAAGGCAAAAAAGATCAGCATTGCGGCACACAGGGTGTAAGCCGCGCCATGCGATACCCGTATATGGCTTGCCACTTCGCATCCGATAAGTATCAGCCCCACTAACGGTAAGTACATCCGGCGTTCCACCAGGGGATCGAGGATGGGCACGATCGACGAGGTGGGCGCCAGCAGGATTAGAGTCAGAAACCAGCCGAAGCATGCCAGAGGATACCGATTGCGCCATACAAAACAAAGTATGGTCAACGCCACCAAAGCCGCCAAATAAAAGATCGCGCCGTGTTCCAGTATGCTGTGCGAAACTGGGTAATCGTGATCCACCGATTGGCCGAATGGAACTACCGCCAGGCGCACATAGGTAAAGATAGCGCGGGCCTCGGTGAATCCATATTGATACCAGGTGAGATTTCGAAGCGAAAGACCCGCTGAGTGCGAGCCGGCGAGCACCTGAAAAATCCTCCAGCCCGGCGATCGCCGCGCCGGGAATCATGGCGGCATAAAGCCGCCAGTTATTGCGCAAGTTCCCCGTCGAGAATGCCCGCGGCCAAAACACATCGGTGAGCACCAGAACGCCCGCCAGGCTGGCGGCGTTTTCTTTCGCGCCCATACCCAGCCCGAAAAAAATCATCAGCGCGATAACTTCCATCCAGGAAATCGCCGCGCGCCGCCTGTAAAGGAAGACCAGATATGCCAGCAGGACGAACATCGCCGCCAGGCTCTCCGACCTCCCGGCGATGTAACTGACCGACTCGGTCTGCAGCGGGTGAATCAGAAAAACCGCGGCTCCGATCCCCGCGGCGACTCTCACCGTCCGGGCGCTCATACGCTCCGGCAATGCCAGCAACCGGTTTAGCGCCAGGAAAACCAGGCAGGTATTGATGACATGAATCAGGAGGTTTAGAAAATGGTAGCTAAACGTAGAATCGCCCGAGATCGCATCGTTTAGCCAATACGTAAACATCAGAACCGGCCGCACGCCCGATAACCAGACAGTCATTACGCGGGAAATGCCGGTGCGGTATGGCAAAGCGAAGTCGTCGAAGACAAACGGCCCATTGAGAGCCGGGAAGTAAAGATCCAACCCCACCACGAGCGCAATGATGAAGGCCAATAGCACCAATCGGGCCATCGGGATTGGCTTACTGGGTGGGCTGGCGCGGCGAGTTCGGCCAGACCCTTTCCGAACAGCGGCCTGTTGCACTTCTTTGTATTATAAACGTGTTGCGGTCGGGAGCTTTAGTAACTTCCACAACAAATCGTAATGAAACGGACCGTTTAATTAATATCCCCGGATTGCGCGAGAGCCGTCTCCACCGTGGTCGCATCCACCAAACCCGCGCAGCCGTATAATACCGGCAGCAACCGTTCTGCCGGATATCGCCGCCGCAATTCGGCCACCCGATCCGTCCCCGCGCGGTACGCGGGCAGATACATCCGCCCCAGCAGCGGGTGCCGTCCCCAAGCGCCGGAAAGTTTGCCGGCCCGCTCCGGCGAAACCAGAAAATCGCGGCGCAGGATCGCGGCCACCTCCGCTTGCGGCACGCCGTCATTCCAGGTCAGATAGGATGCCTGGTTTTTGGCGTCATCCTGCAGCAGCGCTAAGAGCACGCCGATCTGCAGATCCTCATCGGGCAACTGGTCTACCTCCGTGACGCCGTGCGCGATGAGGATGGCATTGTTGGCGATGCCTTCAAACAATGCCGCCGCGCGCGTGTTCATGGTAAGCACGGACGCTTCAAAACCCACCAGGCCGCGCGCGTAGAGGTTCTGCAGGTAGGCGAAAGTGGTCACATGGCCGGGCACTACTTCGTGGCTGACAAGCTGCACGAATTCGGGGAACGAGATATCCAGCGAAGCGTTGATCTCGTAAGTGGCCTCGTATTCCGGCGCGCCATCCGCTTGCCGCGCTCTGCCCAGATAGTTCATCGATCCGGAGAACCAGGCGTCTCGGATCGGTAGAAACCGGATGTTGGCGCGCGGCACTGTTCCGAACTCCGCGGGCAGATACGGCGAAAGATGCGCGGCGCTCAGTCCGTCATACTGCGCGATCACCGCCGCTCCCAGCCCGCGGATGGCCGCCATGGGGACCATGCGCGCCTTGCGCCACTCGTCCACCGCGTCCACCAGCGTGACCGCGCGACCCAGCAGTTCCGCCAGCCGTTCCCGCTTCGCCGTTGGGTCGGATGCCGAAGGCGCCTCGCCGATGGAATCCATCACGCAGCGCTCGTAAGGGACCGCCTCCCCTTCTCCCATCGTTTCCATAGCCAGGTCCCACATGGTTTCGAAACTCCGCGCCAACCCGCGCAGGTATTCGCCGCGCAGACCCTGCGTGGACGCGGCCTCCGCCTGCAAGCCGCGTATGGCGCCCAAAACATCCACCGCGTCCAGGTAAGTGGCTATCGCCTGCTTATCCGGATCCTTCGCCGACACGCCGCCGGACTGCCGCACGCGCGCGGCGGCGGGATCTGTATATGCGGCCGGCAGCGGATCGTCCGAGAACCAGGAATCGGCGATGAATCGGCCGGTGCCGGAAGGGCACATCACGTCCCCGCCCCAAAGAGTGTCGATGCCCAGGATCGCGTTCGCCGTCAGATTTGATGTGGTCAAACCGTATCTTATTCGATTTGACGTGTATCGTGTGCCCGACACCTGTATCCGAGCGAATAACAGATCTAACCCGTACGCCGCGCACCACGTGCCCGCGCATCAACGACATAGAAGGCCATGGGTCGATGGCACAAAGCGTGCCAGTGCCCAGAGCGTTATGTTCCAATCCGTCGCGCTACAAACAACCAGGTCGCCACGCGGTCCGGTCATGTCGGTAACGATTCACTGCGCAGTCGTCGCGCTATTATTCGTTGCCGGCACAAACCATGACATTCAGGATGCCCTGCGCGCCACGGCGAACGCGGTGCCGAAGCTGATTGCGCCTTACATACCCGCCGGCCACGGCGGCGGGGGCGGGGGCGATCGATCGCCGATTCCGGCCAGCGTGGGGCGGCTCCCCAAAATCGCTCCCCGTCAATTCACGCCCCCCATGGCCGTCATCCACAACCCGGAGCCGAAATTGGCCATGGAACCGTCGATCGTCATATCGCCGGACGTGAGCCTGCCGCAAATTAAACTCCCTGTGCTGGGTGATCCATATGGACATAGTGGTCCACCATCGAACGGAACAGGCAAGGGTGGCGGCCTTGGAGACGGCGACGGCACGGGCATCGGTCCGGGGAAGGGTCCCGGCGTAGGGCCGGGCGAAGGCGGCGACGGTGGTGATGGCATGCGCGGCTTCTCAGGCACAGCCACGGCGCCCGTGCTGATCTTCAAAGTGGAACCGGAATTTTCCGAAGAGGCGCGCAAGGCCAAGCTGCAGGGGGTCGTGATGCTCTACGCGGAAGTGGGTACCGACGGCCGTCTGCGCAATATCCGCGTAACCCGCGGGCTCGGTCTGGGGCTTGATGAAAAGGCCCTCGAAGCGGTTAAGCAGTGGCGCTTCCGCCCCGGCTACCGCAACGGCAAGCCCGTAGTCGAGCCCGCTGTCATCGAGGTCAATTTCCACCTGCTGTGATGGCTGGGCCTTGGCCTTGCTCTTGACAATATATATATTTGATGATATATATATTGTCAGATGCCGAAAGCCGAATCCTTCCTTCCCCTCAAGACCAACTGGTTCCACATCCTGCTCTCCCTCGCCGCCGGCGAGCAGCACGGTTACGGCATCATGCTCGAGGTCGCCGAGCGGACCGGCGGCAAGCTCCGGCTATGGCCCGCCACCCTGTACGGTTCGATCAAGCGCCTCATCGAAGCCGGATTGATCGAGGAGTCCGACGAGCGGCCCGCGGCCGAGTTCGATGATGCGCGCCGCCGCTATTACAGGCTCACGCGCCTCGGCAAACGCGTGCTCGATGCGGAGACCGCGCGCCTCGAAGAACTGGTCCGCATCGTCCAATTCAAGCGCGCCATGGAGCCGGCCCGATGAATTTCGCATTGCGCCTCTACCGCGCTCTCGCGCGCGCGTTTCCGCACGAGTTCAAATTGGTTTACGGAGCCGACATCATGCAGCTTGGAGAGGATATCGTGCCAGACATCGCCAAAGAAAATGGATTCACAGGTCTCTTCCGCCTGGTTGCGGACCTCGCCATTCGCCTTCCTGTCGAATACTTGAGCGAGATGCGCCGCGATCTGATCTACGCGCTCCGCACGCTGTCCAGGTCTCCCGGATTCGCCGCGGTGGGGATTATCTCCCTCGGATTAGGGATCGGCGTGACTGCCGTTTCGGTGAGCGAAGTGCTGAACCTGATCCTGCGCGATGCGCCCGGCGCGCGCGACCCCGCCGCGCTGGTCATGGTGAATGGCGTATCCTGCCCCTATATCGATCGCTATCGCGATCGGCATGATTTGTTTACCGGCGCGGCGGCCTTCCAGATGGCGGTACCCTATAACCTGTCGCTGGGCGATACGGCGGCCAAGGCCGGGCGCGTCTTCGGTCACCTGGTTTCGCCGGAATATTTTTCGGTGATGGGCGTGCGCGCTGCCCAAGGGCGCGTGTTCAGTCCGGAAGCGGATAAACCAGGCTCGGCGCCGGTAGTGTTTATCAGCGATCGGTTCTGGCGCGAGCGGCTCAATTCCGATCCGAACGCGGTAGGGCGGACCATCCGGGTAAATGGGCAGACTGCCACTATTGTGGGTGTCGGGCCGAAGAGTTTTCTGGGCGCGCTCCCATTTATTCCCGCCGACATTTTCGTGCCAACCACGGCGCCTGCCGCCATGGCGCCGGAACTGGCGGGGGACGCGATTCATCAGCGCGACGCGAAATCGTTCAGCGCGCTTCTGCGGCTGGCGCCGGGAGTGACGCTGAAGTCGGCCGAAGCCGGACTGGACGCCATCACGCGGAATCTGGATAAGGAAACGCTCGATCCGGCGCGCGACGCCAAGGGACGCCGGGTCACGCTGTTGCCGGGCGGCAAGATCGTCCCCATCCCGCGCCAGTTCGTGCCGGTGCTGCTCGGATTCCTGGCGACTCTGGACGGACTGATCGTCGCCCTCGCTTGCATGAATCTCGCCAACATGCAACTGGCGCGAGCCACGGCGCGGCGGAAGGAGGTCGCCATCAGGCTTTCAGTGGGCGCCAGCCGTTTCCGTCTGATCCGCCAGTTGGTCACCGAAAGCGCCCTGCTGGGGCTGGCCGGCGGCACGGGGGGAATCCTGATTGCGTTTTGGGCTGCCAGCCTGCTTCGTAGGGCGAAGTTGCCGGTAGCCTTCCCGGTGAACCTCGACATCACGCCGGATTGGCGGGTAATCGCGATTGTGTTCGCGATCTCACTTGCCGCCGGAGTCGGCTTCGGACTCGCGCCGGCGCTGGCCGCCACGAAAACGGATCTCGCGCGGTCCATGAAAGAAGGGTTGGCCGGACAGGCGCGCGGCTACCGCAGATTCGGCATGCGCAATCTGTTGATGGTAGGCCAGGTGGCCGGATCGCTGGCGCTGCTGCTGATCGCCGGCTTCATGGTCATAGGCTTCCGCAGTGCCCACCAGATCCAGATCGCTTTCGATCCGGCGAACATGTATTTATTGTCGCTCGATCCCGTGCGCGACGGATATTCACCGGAAAAAGCCGCCGGTTTCTTCGACAATATCGCGGAACGGTTGCGGCGCCTACCGGGCGTGCGCGATGTAGCGCTCGCTCAGGCGCCTCCCTTTAGTGCGCAGGCGGCGGTGTATACTTTGAGCGCGCCTTCGGGCGGCGCGGCGCCGGATCAGGTGGTAAGCGCCGTCGCGAAAAATACCATCGGCCCGGGGTATTTCGCGGCTCTCAGCGTGCCGGTCCTGGAAGGCCGCGAGTTTGACCTGCGCGACCAACGCCGGGCGTTTGTCAAAGGCCAGGTGGTGCCGGTGCTGGTCAATCAGACCGCCGCACGCGCGTTCTTCGGCGCAAGCGAGCCGCTCGGACGGAGAATTTCGGATGCGGGCAAATCCTATGAAGTGATTGGAATGGTGAAGGATCTGTCCGCGCCGGGGAGCGAGACCGGCGCAGGCGAAGACCTTGAGACCGTTTCCGTTGTTTATCTGCCGCTGACAACCGCCGGTTTCGCCCATCCGCAGGCGGCCGGCGACCCCTTCCTCACCGGAGGAACGAACGACATGGTCGTGATGGTTCGCTCCGACCGCGGAGCGGACGCCATAGCGGGCGTCCGCCGCGAACTCTCGGCGATTGATCCAAATCTCGCGGTCTTCGACGTTCACACGCTGGCCAGTCAAGTGGAGGAAACGCTCGCTTTTCTGCGGGTGAGCGAGTTCGTTTATGGCGGCATCGGAGTCTTCGGGCTGATTCTGGCGGCCATCGGCCTCGCGGGCGTAACCGCTTATTCGGTGGCGCGCCGGCGCAAGGAAATCGGCATCCGCATGGCGCTCGGTGCCCGCCAGGGACAGGTGCTGATGCTCGTAATGCGGGAAGGCGGATCGCTGGTAATCGCCGGCTCCGCTCTGGGGCTTTTGGGAGCCTTGGCGTTGTCCCGCCTGCTTTCGGCGGTCAGCACTCTGTTCGGACCCGGTTTCCAGGCGGGCGCACACGATCCGCGCCTGATCTTCGGCGCTCCGCTGCTGCTGGCCGCCTTGGCGATGTTCGCCTGTTACGTGCCGGCGAGAAAGTCGACGAAAATCAACCCGCTGCTGGCTCTGCGGGAAGAATAGCTCTGCGGGAGGAATAGCCAATGGCCCGACATCAGTTTGAATCCGGGCGATTCGCCGGTTTCTTGACCTTGGCGGGTTGGGTAGTTCAGGCGTCATACAAATTACGAGGACGATGATCGGAGGACGCCAGCCGACTTATCGTTCCCTATTTCTGTGACCGGCGTTTACCAGAATCTGATCGGCAGTTCCCGATTTCATCCCAGCCGAACTGTCCTGAGGTTGTGCGAGGCGAAACTCCCGAATAAACGTGGGTGTTTTGGGGCTCACCGGCCTCCACCTGACAATCGGCTTCTCTTCAGAGACCCCGACGCCTTCCTTGGGCGACCTGAACACGCTGCCCACCCAACTGAATCAATAGGATGGCGCATCCGGACCGGATTAAGGCGATAAAACGCGCTTGGCTCCGGCAACCACTCCCCGCCGTATAGCCGCCGACCGCTCGAAGCGCCCAGGCTCGGTCAAAGTGACCCACTACCGAATATTCGGAGATTTCCTTGCCGTCATCGCCACAATAAGGTATGAGCCGAACTATGCGATGATCTGCAACAATCCAACGAACTGCAACAAGCTGCCAGCCAATGCCCCGAAATGTGACAAAATGTAACGCGAAACGCCATTTTCGACGGCCCCTCACACCGGCCCCCCACCGACCGCATCCGCCCAACTAAGGCCATGGCGCGATGATTATAAAAGCTTAATCTCATTGGGTTTGATCGGCCCAAAGACCGCTACAATGGATCATTACACCTCTGCCCCTGCGCAGACCTCCATCGCATGATCCAACTCACCGGGGCCGCCAAATGAACGATGAGGACCCGTCGGCCTCGCCCGTACCACCTGACGGAATCGGACAACTGGTCCTCTACCGCACCGAGGACGGGCGCACCCGCATCTCATGCCGTTTAGGAGACGATTCTGTCTGGCTGACCCAAGCGGCGATGGCAGAGCTCTTCCAAACGACGCCTCAGAACATCACTCTACACATCGGAGCCATCTACGAGGAAGGCGAACTTAGTCGGTCACTTCAGAAGTTCACTAACGTATTTTGAAAAGATCAGCGTGGTGTAGCGAGCTTGCCGAGGAGTTCGGCAAGATCCTGGCGGGTGAACTTCCATTCGAACGGTCGGGCCGTGGTCTCCCAGTAGTATTGAAAGTCGAGGAGGCGCTCGGCGAGGGCGTCGAGGTCGGTAAGATCGTTGGGCGTCAAGACCTTCCGCTGGACAATGGAGAAATAGATCTCGATCTGGTTGAGCCAACTGGCATGGACCGGAGCGTGCACGAGGGTCAGACGAGGATAGAGGCTCCGTAGACGTTCGACGGCTTTGGCGCCACGGTGGGCCGAGCAGTTGTCCACGATCCAGAAGACGCGACGAGCATCATTGTACGGCGGTCGCGTCATGACTTGCTCGACAAGCCGATCAAAGGGAGCAATACCATTCTTGGATTCGCAGCGGCCAAAAATTCTGGCGTGATGGACGTCCAACGCGGCGAGATAGGTCCAGGCGCCGCAACGGAAATACTCGTGCTCGACGCGCATGGGTGTGCGTGGCCGGCAGACCTGCGTGGCATGTTTGCGGCGGCGGGCCTGGATGCTGGTTTTTTCATCGGCTGAGATCACGAATTCATCTCCCCGCAGCGCACGGCCTTGCCATTCCCGTGCATACAAGTCCAGCACGCGGCCGGCTTTGGTGGCGAAATCCGGATCACGCGGAAAGATCCAACTGCGGTGATACCAGGGGCGAATGGCGTCTTCATGCAGGAGGCGCCACAAGGTACTGCCGCTGATAGATGCCACCAAGCCGCTCTGCTGGACCTGCCGCACCAGATCCGTGGTACTCCAGCGGGACAGCGGCAGGCCATGCGTGGCCGGCAACTCACAGGCCAAGGCCTTAACCTGAACGACGAGGCTCTGGGGGGGAAAGTCCGGGGGCGACCCGGACGAGTATGCTCTTCCAATCCTGCGAGGCGGTCGGCAAAGAAGCGTTTGCGCCAGAGAGAGACAACCTCACGGCGGGTGTCCAGGCACGCGGCGATCTCCCCGTTGGGCATACCTTCGGCTGCGTAAAGGATCATCTTGGCTCGTTGAACTTGAAAATACGGTAACGTATATTTTGCAGCACGCCTGCGCAGTTCGCCTTCCTCGGTGGATGAAAGGGCTATGGCGAAGGGACTCGATCTTGGCATGTTTGCGCACCTCACCAAAAAGGATGCCATGCCGCGAGCGCGATTTCAAGCTGATTTATACGTTAGTATATTTAAGAAACGCGGTACTTAGCGAAGACCTAACTTGTAAGGAATACTTACAAGTTCGCCAGGAAGGCCCCCGCCAGGTCAGCCGCCGTCTGAAGCACTATAACCTGAAGCTTGTGCTTGCTGTCGGGTACCGCGTCCGCTCGCCGCGCGGCACGCAGTTCCGCCAATGGGCGACCGCCCAGTTGGAGCAATACCTGGTCAAAGGCTTCGCCATGTACGACGAACGCCTCAAGCAGGCCGGCGGCGGCGCCTACTTCGACGAACTGCTCGCCCGCATCCGCGATATCCGCTCCTCGGAGCGCGTGTTCTGGAGGAAGGTCCTCGATATCTACGCCACGAGTGTGGACTACGACCCGCGCGCCGAGGCGTCGCAGAAATTCTTCGCGGTGGTGCAGAACAAGATGCACTGGGCCGCGCACGGCCAGACCGCGGCCGAAGTAATCGTCCGCCGCGCCAATTCAACCCAGCCCGATATGGGTCTGACCACCTGGACCGGCAGCCGCCCGCGCCGGGACGACGTCGGTATCGCCAGGAACTACCTGACTCGCGAGGAAATTGAAACGCTCAACCTGATCGTGTCGGCCTACCTCGACTTCGCCGAGTTGCAAGCGCACAGCCAAAAGCCCATGACGATGCGCGACTGGGTCGCCAAGCTCGACGACTTCCTCCGGCTCAGCGACCGCGGCCTCCTGACACACGCTGGCACGATCTCTCACGACGCCGCTTTGGCCAAAGTGCAATCCGAGTTCGACAAGTTCCAGGCGACAGAGGATGCAAAGCCCCGGCCCGTAGATCTACATTTTGAGGAAGCCATAGAGCAGGCGAAGCAGATCGGCGCCACCAAGGCCAAGCGGAAGCCGAAGAAGCGGCCGGAATGATCCGGACTGAAGGATCCTGGGACTCCGCTGCTACTGGCTGCCCTGGCGATGTTCGCCTGTTATGTCCCGACCAGAAAGTCGGCGAAAATCAACCCGCTGGCGGCCTTACGGGAAGAATAGCTCTGCGGGAGGAATAACCAATGGCCCGACGAGAAATCGGCGCCCCAACTGACCGTGACGATCTCATCGTGCGAATATTCCGAGATTTCCTTGCTGTCATCGGCACAATAACCTATAGGAGGGAGCGTCCGATGAGCTGCAACAATCCGATGAGCCGGAACAAGCTGCAACAAAATGTTACGAAAGGGAACACATTTCCATTTTTCGGCGGCCTGTCGCCGCCTCAGCCCTTCTAAACACGTCTTACAATGGTTGTATGCCCAGGGTCACCGAGCTGACCGTAAACGGAACCCGGCGGCGCATCGACGCGGATCCCGAGACCCCGCTGCTCAGCGTGCTGCGTGATAGCCTCGATCTCACCGGCGCTAAGTACGGATGCGGCGAAGGCCAATGCGGCGCTTGCACCGTGCTGCTCGATGGAGCATCGGTGCGCTCCTGCATCCTTCCCGTGCGCGCTGCCGCCGGCAAGCACATCACCACCATTGAAGGAATTCACCATCCCCTCCAGGACGCTTTCATTGAGGAAGACGCCATGCAATGCGGCTACTGCACGGCCGGCATGATCGTCTCCGGCGTCGCTTTGCTGAACAAAAAGCCCAACCCCAGCCGCGACGAAATCGTCCACCATATGAACGGCAACATCTGCCGCTGCGGCACGTATCTCCGCATTATCGCGGCCATCCGGAAGGCGGCCCAATCCAATGCCCCATCCAATGCCCAATCTAAAGCGTGACACCTCCGAACGGATTGAGCCCGAGCGCTACGAGTTGGCCGCGCCGCCCGCCTATCGTTTCCATCTGGATCGCGTTGATCGCCGCGATTTCCTCGCGCTGCTAGGCGGTGGCCTGCTGGTGGTATTCTCGGCCCGCGCGCAGGAGTCCGGCCGCGGCCGCCGCGGTGAATCCCTGCCGCAGAGTCTGGACGCCTGGCTGCACATCGGCGAAGATGGCTCCGTCACCGTCTACACAGGCAAAACCGAGGTCGGCCAGAACATCCGCACATCGCTGAGTCAGGCGGCCGCGGAAGAACTTCGCTGCCCCATTGGCTCCATCAAGCTGGTGATGGCCGATACCGCCCTGACGCCTTTCGACATGGGCACATTCGGCAGCCGCACCACACCCACCATGGCTCCCCAGATCCGGCGCGCGGCCGCCACGGCGCGCGAAACTCTGCTCGATCTGGCCGCCGCCACATGGAAGGTTGACCGCGCCAAGCTGGGCGTCGCCGATGGCAGGATCACCTGCGCGCAATCAGGCGCCTCCATCGCCTTCGGCGAATTGACCAAGGGCCAGAAGATCGCGACCACCATCGCGCCCGATGTGGCCGTGGCGCGCCCTCTCTGCCAGTCTGCGCCCAAGCTGGCGGCCCGCGACGTGGTCACCGGAAAGCACAAATACACGCCCGATTTCACGCGTCCCGGAATGCTGCATGGGCGCGTCCTGCGGCCGCCTGCTCTCGGAGCTACGCTTCTCAGCTTGGATGCGCCCAGCATCCCTGGAGCCACCGTAGTTCATGAGAACGGCTTTGCCGGCGTGGCTGCGCCCGATGCGCAAGCCGCGGCGGACGCCTTGCGCCAGCTCAAGCCCGAGTGGAAGCGCGAGCCGGGGGCAATCGCTTCCGGCGCTCCACTCTACGAGTCCCTGAAGGCGACGGCTTCGCCGGCTGAAGCCGGCATTCACGGATCGCTCGAACAAGGGCTCGACTCCGCCGACGTCAAGCTGCAGTCGGTTTACACAGTGGCCTACATCGCGCACGCGCCGCTTGAACCGCGCGCGGCGCTCGCCGAGTGGAATGACGGCAAGCTGACCGTGTGGACCGGCACGCAACGGCCCTTCGGCGTGCGCACCGAACTGGCTTCCGCTTTCGGCATCCCCGAAGATCGCATCCGCGTGATCGTGCCCGATACGGGCTCGGCCTACGGCGGCAAACACACAGGCGAGTATGCCGTAGAAGCTGCCCGTCTGGCGAAAGCCGCCGCCCGGCCGGTCAAGCTCGTGTGGACCCGCGAAGAGGAATTTACGTGGGCCTATTTCCGGCCGGCCGGTGTCATCGAAGTCTCGAGCGGCGTGCGTCGCGATGGCGCGATCACCGCTTGGGATTTCCATAACTACAACTCCGGCGGCTCGGGCCTTCAGGGTTTGTACGATATTCCCAACCGGCGGGAAGCCTTCCATCCTTCCCAATCGCCGCTGCGGCAGGGGTCGTATCGCGGACTGGCGGCCACCGCCAACCATTTCGCGCGCGAAGTGCACATCGACGAGTTGGCCCACGCCGTCAAAATGGACCCGCTCGAATTCCGCCTGAAGAATCTGACCGATCCCCGCCTGCGCGCCGTGTTGCAGGCCGCCGCGGACCGTTTCGGCTGGGGTAAAGGCAACTGGGGTAAGAGCAAAGGCATCGGCATATCCTGCGGATTCGAAAAGAACGGCTATATCGCCACTTGCGCCCAAGTCGCGATAGAAGACGCTCACATCCGCGTGCTACGCGTGGTGGAGGCGTTCGATTGCGGCGCGGTGGTCAACCCCAATCACCTGAAGAACCAGATTGAAGGCGCCATCTCCATGGCTGTGGGCGGCGCCCTGTTCGAACAAATACGCTTCAGCGACGGGCAAATCTCGAACCCGCGCTTTTCGCTCTACAGGGTGCCTCGGTTCAGGGACATCCCGGAGATCGAGGTGGTGCTGGTGGATCGTCCGGACCTGCCCTCGGCCGGCGCCGGCGAAACACCCATCGTGGGCCTCGCGCCCGCGGTCTCCAACGCGGTCTTCCATCTGAACGGAACCCGCCTGCGCTCCATGCCGCTCGAATTGTAGACTTATGTATGAATGCCGAAGAACATTGAATACGGTTTGCTGACATGCCTGCTTGTCTCGGTCTTCTTCGGACAAACCGCGCCGTTGGGGCTGTTCGATGAGCACGCCGATATCGGCATCGTAGCGCATGCCGGGTCCGCCGAATACGACGCGGCACAGAAGAGCTACACCGTCGCCGGCAGCGGAGAGAACATGTGGTTCGCGGCGGATGCCTTCCAGTTCGTCTGGAAGAAAGTCTCGGGCGATGTCACGCTCACGGCGGATATCTCGTTCATCGGCGCAGGCAAAGAAGCGCACCGCAAAGCCGTGCTGATGATCCGGCAAAGCCTGGACGGCGATTCCGCATATGCCGATGTGGCGCGCCACGGCGATGGCCTCACATCGTTGCAAGCCCGTGACGAAAAGGGCGCCAACACCGGCGAAGTCCAGTCCGCGATATCCGGACCCGCCCGGCTGCGCATTTCGAAACATGCCGACCGTTTCTACATGTCGCTCTCAGGCGCAGGGGAACCGCCGCGGTTCGCCGGTGGATCGCTGCGCGTCACCATGCACGATCCATTCTATGTAGGCATCGGCGTCTGCTCCCACAACAAGGACGTGTTAGAAAAGGCTGTCTTCTCGAACGTCGAATTGACCACTGGAAACACGCCTGTGCAGCCGGCATTCTATAGCGCGCTCGAAACCGTGCCGGTTTCAGGCGACCGGCGCGTCGTCTATGTGACACCCGGACGCATCACCGCGCCGCAATGGACACCCGACGGCAAGGCGCTGACCTTCCATCGCGAAGGGCAAGTGGAGCGGATCGCGCTAGCCGGCGGCATGCCGGAGATGACGGCGGCCAACATCGAACCAGCGACGCCGGATTGCGGCCCGAACTGCTTCGCGCGCATTTCGCCGGATGGGCAGCAATTAGCCGTTCTGACGTCCGCCCCGGGCCAGGATGCGGCACTCCGGATTCTGTCGCTCATGGACAACAAAGTCCGCGTGCTGGCCAAGTTGGCCGCGGGAATCGGCATGATGATGGATGCGCCCTCCTGGTCTCCCGATAGCCGCCGGCTGGCGTTTATCAGCTATCATCTGGTCCCGGCGGGGGAGCCGTAACCTACGCCAGGTCGAACTTCTCCTGGTGCAGCAGCGGGTCGCTCTTCACCAGCACCGTCCGCCCCAGAATTTCTTCGATCTCCTGCAGGTACGAATTCTGGTTGGACTTCAGCACCTTGGCGACTTCCGGATTGACCCGCAGCATCACGCTGTTGCCCTCCACCGCGCGCGCGATCTTCTGCGCTTCCTGCAGGATCTCGCCGATCACGGTCTGCGGGTTCTTGACATAGCCCGAGCCATCGCAATAGGGACACGGGATGCATAGCGTGCGCTCCAGGCTCTGCTTCACGCGCTTGCGCGTGATGGCCACCAGTCCGAAATCGTTGAACTGCAGAATCTTGTACGGCGCGCGGTCGGCGCGCATGGCCTCTTCGAGCACCTGCATCACCTTCTGGCGGTTCTTGCGCTCATCCATGTCGATGAAATCCACCACGATGATGCCGCCTAAATCGCGCAGCCGGATCTGCCGCACGATTTCCTTGATGGCGTCCGTATTGGTCTTGACGATGGTGTCTTCCAGGCGGTTGGACTTGCCCACATATTTGCCGGTGTTGACATCGATCGCCACCAGGGCCTCGGTCTGATTGATGACGATGTGCCCGCCGGTCTTGAGCCACACCTTCGGCCGCAGCGCTTTTTCGAGTTCCTGCGTGATGCCGTACTCATCGAAGATCGGGGTGCTCCGCGTATACAGCTTCACGCGGCTCACCAGCGCAGGCTGGAAACGCTGCACGAAGCGCAGCACGTTCTCGTAGACTTCTTCGTTATCCACCCAGATGCTCTTGAACGAAGCGGTGAGCTGGTCGCGCAGGATGCGCTCGACGACCCCCAGATCGTGGTGGATCAGCAGCGGAGCGGGCTTCTTCTCGGCCTTCTGGCGGAGGTCCAGCCAGAGGTTGTAGAGAAAGAGCATGTCGGCGCGAAGTTCTTCTTCCGTGCGGCCGTCGCCGGCGGTGCGCACGATGTAGCCGCCTGGAATGCCGGTTCGGTTAGATTGCAAAACGCGCTTCAGGCGCAGCCGCTCATCGTCGGAAGGGATCTTGCGGGATACGCCAATGTGGTCGACTGTCGGCATGTAGACCAGGAAGCGGCCCGGGAGGGCGATGTGCGAAGTGATGCGCGCGCCTTTTTGTCCCAGGGGCTCCTTGGCGATCTGCACGATGATTTCCTGGCCTTCGCGCAGCAGGTCGCTGATGGAAGGTGCGCCTGATTTTTCTGGGCGGGCCGGTTCAGCACGCTCCACGCGCTCCGGACGCTCCGGACGAGAAACCTGCCGCGCTTCAGACCGAGGTTCCCGGGGTTCCTGTGGGCGCGCTTCATGCGGACGCGCTTCGCGGTTAGGGTCGCCGCGC
The DNA here is from genome assembly GCA_963795925.1 of Bryobacterales bacterium. Classification (GTDB taxonomy): domain Bacteria; phylum Acidobacteriota; class Terriglobia; order Bryobacterales; family Bryobacteraceae; genus Bog-159. The sequence goes on from CAWCJP010000005.1 coordinate 525,528, forward strand.
TGCTGGAAGTCGGCGCCGTCGCCGCGGCCTCTGCGCCGCATGCGGCGAGAGACGCGATGCATAAAGCGTGGACCCTGCTCTCGCAGGGTGGCGGTAAGGCTGGTGGGTATGCGGGCGGGTTCGGGACCCAATTCCTCTTCCGCCGCGGCTGTTCGCCAACGGGCGCTGCCGCGATCGGCATGAGGCTTCATCCGCGGGAACTTCGTGTGCCCGCCGGGGCTTCCGCGCCCTCGGATGAGCTTTCGGCCGCTTCGATGGCTTCGGCCAATCTCTCCGGCAAAGGAAAGCCGGCGTTTCGTCTTCGCCCGCTTCGGCCGTCATTGGTTCGGCTTCGGGTACTTCGGCAGTTTCCGGGAGCGCCGGCTCCGCCGCGCCGCTCAGTATTTCAGGCGCTTCGGACGGATCGGGAGCCCGTGGCTCCATTTCCTCCGGTTCCCGATATTTAGCGAGCGACTCACCGGGCAGCACGACCATATCTTCCGCGGTGTCCATTTCAGCTTCGGCTTCAGCCTCGGCCTCGCGGCTTCTTCCGCAGCGGCAGGCGACGCAGGCGCGGCTTCCACATGCTGCCCGGGTGAGAAATACTTCGATTCGGGTAAGCCCGCGTCCCCGGGGCCGCCGGCGGCGTGAACGGCGGCCGCGCCGGTCGCGATCCTGATCCTCGTTGCGCCTCGCAAACTGTGCGGGAGCCGTCTGGGGTGGGCTTACCGCAGGGGCGCTTGCCGCTTGACCGGCGGCGGGGGCCGGCGCTTCCATATCCGGCACAGCGCTTCAAGCGCGGTGGATGGGGCCAACGTGGCGGGCGCCGGGGCACTCGCCTGGGCACTCTCGTTCACGCCTACTGACGGCGCTTGCGGGCCCTTCTCCATCTTCAGGACCTTTTCTTCGACGCTCGAAGACAATCTTGTCGTATTCGTCGTTGTCCTCAAAGAAATCCGACACGTACAAAAACGCGTCGCGGTCCAGGCCAATATCCACGAAAGCCGACTGCATGCCGGGCAGCACGCGCGTCACGCGGCCCTTGTGAATACTGCCTGCCAGCGAGTATTCCTGCTCGCGCTGATGATAAACTTCGACTACCTGATCGTCTTCGAGCACCGCCACCCTGGTCTCATGACGATTGGCGGAAACAATTAACTCTTTTGACATGCGTTCTCCTCCGCTGGGAACCGCGGCGGACCGGTATAGAAGGAAGGTGGCTACCCTGCGTGGGTCTCCATCGGCGCCCAGCGAACCGGGCATCGAGCGCCTTGGAACGTTGTAAGAAGCTCACGCTGGCCGGGGCGCAACTTCCAAAGCGCTCTCACGGCCGGGGAACCAACTCCGTCATACCGACAAGACCACTCGCTCACGCTCGTGGTTCGGCCGGAGGGTGCGCATCCAGCGCGTTTGCCCTCCGGGAGTCTTACCGGCTCCCAACAAATCGCTTCCCCGCCCTCACAAGCGGGGCTAATAAGCTGAAACTTGACTAATTCACAAACCTTCTGAGCCGGACATTATTAACCAGCCCCAACATCATGAAATTCGACAACACACTCGAACCGCCGGCGCTCATCAGGGGCAGCGGAATTCCGGTAACGGGCATCCGGCCCACTACCATCCCCACGTTCACCAGCACATGAAACAACAGCAACGCAGCCACACCCATGCAGATGTACATGCCGGCTTTATCCGACGCCGTTTGAGCGTTCTGCACAATCTGCATGATCAATACAAAATACAGCGCCAACACCACAATCACGCCCACGAACCCATGCTCTTCGGCGAAAGCCGAAAAGATGAAATCGGTGTGCGGCACCGGCAGGAACCGAAGCTGCGTCTGTGAGCCCTTCGTCACTCCCTTCCCCCACATGCCGCCCGCGCCTACCGCAATCTTCGACTGGATCAACTGGTATCCGTTGCCGCGCGGATCGCGGTCGGGATCCAGAAAACTCACCAGTCTCGCCTTCTGATAATCCTTCAAAATAGTCCAACCCACCGGAAGCACCAGCAAAACCATCACCGCTATCGCGACCAGATACTTCCGGCGCATCCCGGCCAGAAACATCCCCACAACCAGGATGGGCAGGTACGTTAAGGCGGTCCCCAAGTCCGGCTGTTTCATAACCAGGGCCATGGGCACCACCACCATCCCCGCGACCTTAGCCATATCGCGGCCTTCCAGATCCTCGGTTTTCAACTCCGTCAGGAACCGGGCTACTAACAATATTATCACCAGTTTTACAAATTCCGACACCTGTAAGTGAAACCCTCCGGCCACCGGGATCCAGCGGCGCGAGCCGAAAGCCTGTTTGCCGATCAACAGCACTCCCAGCAACGCCACCACTGATGATGCATAGAACGGGAAACGTAGTTCATCAGGTGTGGTAATCGACTGCTAGGGTCAGCCACATCAGCAGCAGCCCCGCGCAGATATACACGATCTGCTTCCACCAGGCGTCCTGCCAAACGGTGTCGCGCGTGGCGCTATAGATCTGCAGAACACCGACGCCACAGATAACCAGGGAGATGATCAACAGGGTCCAGTCGAGCTCGCGCGGGCTGAGGTAGCGGTTCATCGCGCTTCGTTTCCTGCGAGCCGAAAAAGGCCGCTTCGATGACGGGCGCGCGGGATCGCCGGATGGCTGCACCGGGACGGGTAAGCCCGAAACGGAGCAGGCGGCTGATTTTCTCTGCGCCTCGCGCGTCTCTGGGTGTCCGCCGCTCCCGCCAAGCGGGCCTTCTTATCGAAGTATGCCTTCAGCACGTCGCGCACGATCGGCGCGGCTAACGGTCCCTCGGCGCCATGCTCGAACAGCGCCACCACCACGATTTCGGGCGCCTGCCGCGGGGCGAAGCCCACAAACCAGGCGTTATCCAAGTACTGCTTTCCCTGTCTTTGCCCTTCAAGAATTCGTTGGAGGCAAGCTGCGCCGTACCGGTCTTGCCGCATACGTCAATGCCCGGGAGCCTGGCGCGCCCGCCGGTGCCGCCCTCGTTCACCACACCGTAAGTTCCGTAGATAACCTTCGCCACGTTGTCGGGCTGAGAGCGGCCAACTGTGGTTCCGGATATTTGCCGCCCTTGACCAAATGCGGCTGCACCCATCGCCCACCGTTGATCAGCCAGCTATAAGCGCGCGCCTGTTGGATAGGCGTAACCGTAACCGCTCCCTGGCCGATGGCCACCGAGATGGTTTCGCCCGCATACCACTTCTCGCGGAAGTTGCGGATCTTCCATTCCGACGACGGCACCACGCCTTCGGCTTCGTGCGGCAGATCGATGCCGGTCTTTTGCCCGTAGCCGGCCTGGTGCGCGTAGAACGCGATCTTATCGATTCCCAGCTTGTCGCCTACCGTATAGAAGTAGACATCGCAGGACTGCACGATTCCCTTGTGCAACGAAACGGCCCCATGGCCTCCCTTCAAGTGACACTTGTGATAGTGCCCGTAAAATGTTGCGCCACCGGAACAATGCACAGTGAATTGATCGTCGATTGTTCCCGTCTCCAGGCCCGCCATGGCGACAAACGGCTTGAACGTGGATCCAGGCGCGAACTGCGCTTGGATCGCGCGATTCAGCAGAGGATGGTCGGGATTGTCTGCGATTTCCTTCCAGTCCGACGACTTGATGCGCACCGCGAATTTATTTGGATCGAACGTGGGCCGGCTCACCATGGCGAGTACTTCGCCGGTGCGCGGGATCCATGGCCACTACCGCGCCATTCTTGCCTTCCATGGCCAATTCGGCTACCGCCTGCAAATCCAGATCGAGGGTGGTCTGTAGATCTTTTCCGGGGATCGCTTCCTTGTTCGCCAGCACTTCGCGCGTCTTTCCCCGATTATCCACCACCACCTGGCGCTCGCCATCCACGCCCATCAGCGTGTCGTTGTATTGGCGCTCAATGCCGAACTTGCCAATCACGTCGCCCTGGCTGTATTTCGCGAAATCCGGCGAATCCAGTTCCTGCTCGCTGACTTCACCCGTATAGCCGATCACGTGCGCCGCAAATCCGTTCTGCGGATACAGGCGGCGCTGCGCGTGGATCAACTCCATTTCCGGAAAGAAATCGCGGTGCGACTCGACGAACGAGAGATCGGCCGGAGTCAATTCCTCTTTGATGATGATGGGGTCGTATTTGGGCCGCGAAGTGTAGCGCCGGACGCGCGCCGCCAAATCGTCATAGTCCAGATTCAATCCCTCGGCGATGGTGCGCAGGTGTTCGGTCTTCAGATTCTCGCGCGTCAGGATCAGGCTGTAAGAGGAATGGTTATCCACGATGGTGCGGCCATCCCGATCCAGGATTTTGCCGCGCGGCGCCGGTATCGGCAACTGCTTGATGCGATTGCGCTCGGCCTGCTCATTGTAGATTTGCGGATTCTGGACTTGCAGGGCCCAGAAGCCGGTGATCAGAAATAGGAAGATCAGCACTGCCGCGTACTGGAAAACCGCGATCTTTCCAGCCGCAACCTTGACGTCTTCGCGGCGCGCCTGTTTATTCGGTAGCTGGGGCAGCGGCTCGAGATCCGGACCGATGACTGGCGGGTTCACAGGGTTGAGGCTTAATTCCTACTTCTATTCTAGCAGGCGCGCGCAGTTCGCCCCATTTAGGCCGGTCGTCCGTTGATATTGCTGCGCAAGTCGCCCCCCCGGTTATTTCGGATGCTTCTTTTATCTCCTCCAGCCGGTAGGTATCGCCGACGATCTTGAAATAGAAACGCCAATCGTCGTTCACGCGGGCCTGCCAAAGATCACGGGCTACATCGTATTTTTTGGCGCGAAGCGACGGATGGGGAGATTGACGGCAAGAAATCGAAGTTGTTTCCGAAAGGCCTTTCGAACAGCGGGAGGGGCATCTTCCAGGGCGTCGAGCACCCGGTCGGTAAAGTCGATCTTCATCGACTGGCCTATTTGAGCTTCTTCTTGGCTGCCTGTCTCCGGCGCAAGTTCGCATCGAGAGATGCTATCGCTTCCTCAGCCGTCTTGAACGGCCCGTAGGATTCACCTGCGGCGTACTGCTTCTCACTCAGGGCAATGCCGTGATCAATGGCACGGCGTTCTGCTGGCGTGTACTCGTCTTCGGCCGTCTGCGATTTCGGAAGAATCGTGATCACCTGACCCGATACTTTGAATTCGAGCCTGTCGCCGCTCTTAATACCCGCGCGCCGGCGGACAGCAGGCGGCACCACGAGCGGTGTTTTATTCTTAACCGTGACGGTCATGGATGGTAATACGTCCCAAGAGGGATTTCCATTTCAGCGTACGTGATTTTGAGCGAGAGGTCAATCCGTTGAGCGAATGTTGAGCGCATGTTCTGATGACTGCGCCTCCGTAGGCAAATACGTACTCGGAGCACGATTGCGCATCTTGATTACCCACTGTCCTGGAGCATAACCAAGCCCAACCGCTCACGTTCCTTACCGCTGGACCAGGTCGGCGATGGGGCGATCTCGACTCGGCGGACGTCGCCCAAAATGGTATCCCGTCAATCGCGGATTGCGGCTGCTCTCAGCCTACACGCGCTTTGGAATCCCGATGTTTGGGACTCCGAGCCGAAGACCATCAATCTGCAGTGGAGCCGCGATCCGGTGATGGAATCATCGGCTCGGCGCGCTCGCCGAGCAGCAGACGCTTTCTTCAATGGAGCAGCGATCACATGATCCGGAAGTAATCGACTTCGGCAAATTGCCGATTCCACCCTAATCTACAATTTCGTCTACACCGGGAAAACCGCCTCACCTATAGGGGGCTTCGAAGTGATCGAAGGATTGGTCGTGGCGAGTGAATTCGAGCCACCGGCCTCTTGGTCCCGAACCAGGCGCTTTATCCATCTGAGCGAAGGGGCCACATCGGTTTAAGCCGATGCGGTGACCAGCCAGAAATTAGCGGACCGCCTCACGCTGGCTCCCTAAGCTTATCCAGAAAATGAAATAGCGTCACCCCGACCACCGCATTGAGCAACCCCAGCACCAGCGTGCGCTGCACTTCAAAAGCATCCGGCTTCCCAGCAGCCCGCGCACCAACACCCAATAAAGAAACTGATGGAAGAAATAAAAAAAGAACGTCAGCACCAGCCGGATCACGGAATGCTCCACGTCGATGCGCAGGCCCACCGAGGCGGCGAAGTAGCCCACCAGCGTCTTGACGATACCGAACATGCCGAGCGGTTGTTTCGAGAACAGGGAATCCTGCGCCAGGCCGATGAATGCGCCAATGAAGAGTCCGCCAATCTGGCTGCGGCGCATCAGCGCAAAATAGATGGTCACCAGCAGGGGCAGTTCCAGGTATCCGAGCTAATCGAAGAAACGCGGCACGTAAACCTGGAAAAGGATCGCGGCCAGGGGCACGAGCAGCAGGACGCGCGCCCGGAATCGCGAGACCTGCTCGCGCTGGTTGCCCACCAGGAAGCGATCGCCGGATTCTGTCATTGGGGCGGCGGCTGAGGCGCGGGGAGCACGCGGACGCTTCGCCGTGGCGGTCGCCGGTGTGCGGGCGTGGTCGCAGGAGCACCCGCTTCGCCGCGCCGGCTCAGTCGCACGGCGCCGGCAGCTTAAAGTTGAAATCCGCCGGCTTCGAGCCCACGGCAGCCTTCGCCGAACTTCATGGTTCTCGGTCTTCGCCGATCTGCTGGTATTTCTGCAGCAGCCGGTCGGCATCCGTCCCGGCCGGACCGGCCGGCTGCGCTGCCGCTTCTCCCCGGAGCCGGCGGCGGAGGCGTGCCCAGATACACCGGCGCATTGGCAGGCGGCACTTCGGGAATGGTCTGATGCACGCCCTCGAGCACGATCAGTACCGCTTCCAGGCCGTGCTGCAGGCCGCTGGGCTCGACCAGGATTTCCTGGTACGGTGAACTGCCCGCGCACCACCCGCGCTACACCGACCGGAAACCCCTTCGGGAAATACCCGGTCGTCGCCCGAAGTGTAGAACATTTCGCCGACCTCTACCTTTTCCTCGCTCGGCACGTAATCCACTTTGCAGTTGGCCTGACCCTGTCCCTTTAGCGTGCCCACTCACGTGGTTCTTCTGCGAAACCACGCCGGCGGCGAACTCGGGATCGGTAATCAGCATCACTTCCGAAGCCGTGGGGTAAGCGGCAATGACTTTGCCGACAATGCCGTCCGGCGTCACCACCGGCATGCCTTTCTCCACGCCGGAGCCGGAACCGCGATCCACGAAGACCACTTTCGAATTGGCGCCCGCGCCGGCGGCGATCACGCGCGCGGCGATGGTTTTCGATTGCGTGCGCGCCTGGAAAGCGACCAGCGCCTTGGCGCGATCGGCGGTGGAGAGCTCCGCCTTCAGGAACTGGTTTTCCATCTTCAAGCGGTCCACATCGGCCTGCAGCCGGCGGTTATCCTCGCGCGCATCGTGCATCAGAATGTAGTTGTGGAAGAAGCCGGCGGTCGCCGCCGCGCACCGTTTCGAGCACGCGCGCCAGAGGCGTGATGGCGGTGACCGACCAGACCCGGATCATGCGCACATCCCGATCGTTGCGCACCTGCACCGCGATCAGCACGAGCTGCGCGAAAATCACCAGCAGCAGCACTGTGATGTTGCGGTAACGGTTGAGCAGCGTTTCCATAGCTCAAGCTATCGCCGGCTCGAGCGATAGCCGGGCCGGCAGCTCCCTTAATCGATCGAAATCTTGCTCAGCAGCCTGAAATCGCTGAGCATTCTGCCGGTGCCCAGAACCACAGAAGCCAGCGGATCGTCGGCGATGGATACCGGCAGGCCGGTCTCCTCCCGAATGCGCTTGTCCAGATTCTTTAGCAGCGCGCCGCCGCCGGTCAGCACGATGCCGCGATCGCTGATGTCCGCGCTCAACTCGGGCGGGGTGCGTTCCAGGGCCACGCGAATCGCGTTCACGATGGTGGCCACGCACTCCCCCAGCGACTCGCGGATTTCGCTGTCGTCGATGGTCAGCGTCTTGGGCACGCCCTCAATCAGGTTGCGGCCCTTGATCTCCATGGTGAGCGGCTTATCCAGCGGATAGGCCGAACCGATTTCCATCTTGATGGCCTCGGCGGTGCGCTCGCCGATCAGCAGGTTGTACTTGCGCTTCAGGTACTGCATGATGGCGTCGTCCATCTCGTTGCCGGCCACCCGCACCGAGCGCGAGTAGACGATGCCGGAAAGGGAGATGACGGCCACATCGGTGGTGCCGCCGCCGATATCCACCACCATGTTGCCGGAGGGCTCGGTGATCGGCAGGCCGGCGCCGATGGCCGCCACCATGGCCTGCTCCACCAGATGCACTTCACTGGCTTTCGCGCGATAAGCCGAATCCATCACCGCGCGCTTTTCCACCTGCGTGATCTCGCTGGGCACGCCGATCACGATGCGCGGATGCACCAGCATTTTGCGTCCGTGCGCCTTCTGAATGAAGTAATTCAGCATGCGCTCGGTGACTTTGAAGTCGGCGATCACGCCGTCTTTCATGGGCTTGATCGCCACGATATTGCCGGGAGTGCGGCCCAGCATCTCCTTGGCTTCCTTGCCCACCGCTTCCACTTCGCCCGTATTCTTATTGAGGGCGACAATGGAAGGCTCGTTGACCACAATGCCCTTGCCCTTGGCGAATACCAGCGTGTTCGCGGTGCCCAGGTCGATGGCAAGGTCCGATGAGAACAGACTGAAAAGAGAGCGTAAGATTCATTAAAGGATGTTCGGTAACGTAACAGGTAGAAGGACGCGAGATCAATCGGTGAAGCGATCCACCTCAATGCTAGCATATTCCATGCCTTTTGAAGCCCGTTTCAGCCGCCGCGCGCTGCTGCTGGGAACGGCGGCGGCCGTGGGCTGCGCCCGCCGCCGGGGCCGCGGATTTCCGGGGTATGCATTCATTGCCAACGCGGGCGCGCGCACGGTATCGGCCGTGGATCTGAACTGCCTTCGTGCTGGCGAAACAGATCGGGATGGATGCCGCTCCGGGCGTGATATTGCCTAGTCCCCTGCGGCCCGCGGCGTACGTCCTCGTGCCGGAGAGCGGCGCCGTGTGCGAGATCGACGCCGCCAAACTGACCATCGCCCGGAAGACCCGCCTGGGCGGCCCGGCGGTTTCCATGCGCGTTGCGGCCGACGGCAAGTCGCTCTGGGTATTGCAGCCGCGCGCGCTGGTGCGTCTGGAAGCCAACCGGCTGCGGCCGTCGCAAACCATTCCGCTGCCCGGCGTGGCCGATGACTTCGATCTTACCCCGGATGGCCGGGCGGCGGTCAGCCTTCGGCGAAGAGCGCCGCCTGGCGCTGGTTAAGCTCTCGACCGGCGCGATCGAGCACCTCATCGACGCGGCGTGCGAGCCGTCCCTGGTGCGCTTCCAAGGCGACGGCAAACAGGTGGTAATCGGAAGCCGCGCGGATCGCAGCATGACCATCTTCGATACGGCCAGCGGCCGCACCGCGGTGCGCCTGCCGCTGCCCGTCGAACCCGCCAACGCCTGTTTCGATTCCTCCGGCGGCCAACTGTTCGTCACCGGTCCGGGCATGGATGTGGTGGTGATCGTGTATCCCTATCAGACGGAGGTGGGCGAGACCATTCTGGCGGGGCGCGCGCCGGATGGCATGGCGGTCTCCGCCGCGCCGCACTATCTGTTCGTGGCGAACCCGGAATCCGGCAGCATCACGGTGCTGGATATCGACACGCGCAAGCTGGTGGCGCGCTGTGTCGGTAGGGCAGGAGCCGCGCCATATTCTGATCACGCCGGATAACCGCTACGCGCTGGTGTTGAACTGGCAATCCGGGAACATGGCCGTGATCCGCATCGCCGCATTCCGGCGAACGCCGTCACCGGACCGATCCGCCCCCGCTCTTCACCATCGTCCCGGTGGGGATGCAACCGGTGGGCGGCGCGGTGGTGGAGGTAGCGTAAACCGATGCTTTATTGCGGAGTAAGCTTGAAAATCACCCCCACGCCGCTAGTTCCGCCTGCCGTGGTAGTCCCATAAATGTTACCCGCCGCGTCGAAGGTCACAGGCCCATAAGGATTGCCGCCATCGGCGCCGCCTTTGAAGGCGTACAGCACCGTCTCCGCGCCGGAAGGATCGAGCTTGTACACCACGCCCATGCCCGACGCGCCGCCGTTGTAAGTGGTGCCGTAAAGGTTGCCTTGCGCGTCCAGCACCACCCCTGCGTCAGGGTGGCCCCCGTCGGCGCCCGAGGTGAAAGAATGCAGTAGCATGTAGTTCCCCGCCGCGTCCAGCTTGTAGACATCGCCGGCGCCGGGGCCGTCGTAATTAGATGTCCCGTACAGATTGCCTTGCGCGTCGCGAGTCACGCCCGCAGTGGGCATCCCGCTATCCGAGCCGCCACCCTTGAAGTCGCGCATAACGCTTTCATTTCCCGCCGGATCGAGCCGGTATACCACGCCTTCGCCACCGCCGCCAAAAGCAGTCGTGCCGTAAAGATTGCCGCTCGGGTCCGCAACCACGCCTGCGTATGGCCCGAACCCGCCCGCTCCTGCCGTAAATGTGTGCAGCACGCTTTGCTGCCCGGACGGATTCAGCTTGTAAACCACGCCGCCGCCGCCCGCGCCATAGGAGGTTGTTCCGTAAAGGTTGCCGGCTGAGTCGCTTATCACACCCGCCGTCGGATATCCGCCGTCGGCAAAACCCGTGAAGCTGTATAACACCGTTTCATGGCCTGCCAGATCTACCCTGTACACCACTCCCGCGCCTGCTGCGCCGCCGAACTCGGTAGTCCCGTACAGATTGCCAGCATCATCGCGAATAAGGCCCGCCAGCGGACCGGACCCATCGGCGCCGCCCGCAAAGCTGTGCAGCACTCTGTAAGTGCCGGCCGCCTCCAGCATATACGCGGTTCCACCGCCGTCCGAGCCGCCTTCGGAGTTCGTCCCGTAGAGGTTGCCGGCCGCATCGCAGAACACGCCGGCATAGGCCTGGTACCCGCCTCGGCCGCCGAAGCTGTAGAGCAGCGTTTCCCGGCCCGCGGAATCCAACTTGTACACGATACCCGCCCCGGCCACGCCGCCGCCCGCCGTGCCGTAAAAATTGCCTTCCCCATCGCGAATCACTCCTGCTTGCGGCTGGCTCCCCGCAGCACCCCCCGCAAAGGTGTACAGCACGGTTTCCTCGCCCAAGGTATCCAGCTTGTACACCACGCCCAGGGCCGCAAGACTGTCGGACGAGCCTCCGGCCGTTGTTCCATAAAGGTTGCCTTGGGCATCGCTGATCAGGTTTCCCGGGCTGGGGTATCCGCCGTAGGATTCGGGAAAGGAATACAGCACGGTTTCATTCCCGGCGGCATCCAGCTTGTACACTGTGCCGAGTTCCATGGCGCCGCCCTGGTAAGTAGTGCCGTAAAAGTCGCCGTCCGGGCCGAGTAGCAGACCGGATTGCGGCCCGATCCCGTCGGTCCCGAGTGTGAATCTATGCAGTATTGTCTCTTGGCCGGCCGCATCCACCTTGAATACCGCGCCGCAACCGAGGTAGCCGCACCCGTTGCCGCCGCCGCCATTTTGAGTGGTTCCGTAGAGATTGCCGGCTGCATCGAGCGTCAAGCCGGCGTACGGATTGGAGCCGTCCGTCCCGCCCACGAAAGCGTGCAACACCCTATAATGGCCAGCCGGGTCCAGCTTGTACACCACGCCCGCGCCCCGCGCCACCATAGTAAGTAGTGCCGTAAATGTAGCCCGCCGGGTCGAGAAGTACGCCAGCATAGGGCGCCGCCCCGTCGTGTCCCGCAAAGCTGTGCAGCACCGTCTCCTGCCCGGAAGGATCGAGCTTGTACACCACGCCGATACCCGACGTTCCGCCATAGTAAGTTGTGCCGTAGAGATTGCCGTGCGCATCGCTGGCTACACCCGAGCGTGGGCTCCGCCCATCGGCTTGGCCGGTGAAGCTGTAGAGAACCATGAGACGCCCAGTGGTGTCGACCTTGAATATCTCTCCCTCGCCGAATGCGCCGCCATCTTCCGTTGTGCCGTAAATGTTGCCGGCCGTGTCGCGAATCAAAGCCCCGCTCGGGTTGGCGCCCTTCGGCGCGGCCGCAAAGTTATACAGCACAGTCTGACTGTAAGTTGTCTGTGCCACGGCGGCTGGTGCGCACGACAGCCAAAGCGCCATTCTGATATGCGGAAAAACAGCCATGGAGAGAGTATGTCATGCACCTCCCGCGCCGGCTGCTAGTTATTTGTAAGGATTTGTAAGCAAGAGACGAGTTCATCCGAAATCGGCGTTCATCGGCTTTCATCAGCGGCTACTTCGTGGTAGTTAGGTTGTGCTCAATCGCGAATTTCACCAGGCCCACCAGATCGTGAATATTCAGCTTGCGCATCAGGCTGGCGCGGTACGTATCCACTGTCTTCGGGCTGATGTCGAGCAGATTGGCGATCTCCTTGGCGCGCAGGCCATTCACCAGATGGAAGAACACGTCGCGCTCCCGCCGGCTCAGATGCGCCAGTGGATCGTCTTCGCGATCCTCCCGCGTGGAGGGTAGCAATCCCGCCACTCTGAGTAGCGGCGACACATACACTCCGCCGTCGCGAATGTAGTTGATGGCGTCGGTCAAGTGGCGCGGGCGGCCCGTCTTTCAACAAATAGCCGTCGGCGCCCACCTTCAACGCCTCCCGGATGGCGCTCTCCTCCCGGCTGATGGTCAGGATGATGCAGCGCGTGGGGAACTCCGATCTCGCGCACCTTGCGCACCACCTGCAAGCCGGTCAGCTTCGGCATATTCAGGTCGAGCAGGGCGAAATCCGGCTTCAGCGAGCGAATGGTTTCCAGCGCCGCCATGCCGTCGGCGCACTGCGCCGACTACCTGCAGGTCGCGGCTCTGGCATACCAGCACCAAGCCTTCGCGAATGATGGCTTGGTCCTCAGCGATCACGACCGTCGTTTGTTTAGGGTTATTCATGGGATTACCGGAAAAGAAATAGTCAATGTGGCGCCTTCGGGAGACGCTCTGCGCCTGCGAGTTCGCCGCCCAACTCGCGCGCCAGATCGCGCATGGACCGCAGCCCGATGCCCGCGCCTTCTCCGGTTGTGCGGCGTCCCTGGCGTACGAAAGCCCGATCCGTCGTCCGCCACTTCGAGCGCGATGCGGCCGCCCTCCTCGCGCAGCGACATGCGTACGCGGCGGGCATCCGCATGCTGAATGGCGTTCGAGATGCCCTCCTGCGCCACCAGGTAAAGGCGCGGCGCACCTCCGGCGGCGGCTCCGCCGCAAGTTCGCTGCAAATCCAGAGTGCCCGCGAACTTCTCGGAGATCCCCGAAGCTTCCCAAAGATCCCGCAGCGCATCCACCAACGATTGCGCCTGCCAGGCTGGCACGTACATACCGCCGCGAGACGCCTCGGACCTGTTCCAGAGCGGTACGCGCCAGCGATGGATGCGGTCCAGGCTTTTGCGCACAGCCTCCGGCGGATCTGGTAGAGCCGCTTCCATCATGCTGGCGTGGACATGGATTCCGGCGAGCGACTGCCCCACCCCGGAATGCAGCTCGCGGCCCAGCCGCGGCGTTCTGCTTCCATGGAATCCGCCAGGATCGATGCCCATGCTCCGCGGCGCGCCTGTGGCTCGCGCGCGCAGATCGCGATCCGCTTCGAGCAGGCGAAAGTAATTTCGCGAGCCATGTGCTGCATGGATGCTAGACGCTCCAATTCGTGGCCGCGTAAGGCACGAAAGGTGGATCGGAAGGGTCATGGGCGCCGTCCGCGAGCGGCGCGCCATTTGCTGTAAGGCGGCGTACACCATTCGCCTTGAGTGTTTTCCAAAAACCCCGAGGTCCAATCTAATCGATCCTTCCAGTCTTCGCGTGCTATGCTTGCGGAAGAATAGTCTTAAACAGAATGGCAAGTAAGATGAGCTGCGCAATCCTATGTGTACTTAGTACCTCAGTGAGATTCTTAGTACTTGCCGTACCATTATGCGGCGGTTAACCTAGGAGTGTCCGGAACCCTTCATGTTATTGCAGCGATTGGCGGTGGTGATCGGGGGCTTTGCCGCTGGCGCGCTGGCGCGCCGTTGGGCAGGGCGATGCGCCAGTTCCGCGGCATTCGGTCGACAGATTAGCGAGAGAGTGCAGGGCGCAGGCGCGCGCCCATGAGAACCGGCTCAGCCGCCTGGAAGCACGTACGGATGAGCACGAATGCCAAATTGAAAGAGCTGCCATCCACCGCGCAACTGTTCCGGCGATGGACGAATTACTTGCCAAGGCATGTCGGGCTTGGAAGGCAGGCTGACCGCGCAGTCCAGCTCGATCGACACGTTGCAGATGACTGTTTCGCAGACCGACGACTTGCTGGAGCGAGTGCTCGAATCGTTGGACACGTTGGGGCAGGCGCGAGCGTATCGGTAAGTGACTGGTTTGGTAAGTAGGTTGGTAATGGGTGATGAGGTACCGGATCACGCCGCGATAGCAGGCGTTCCAGATTGCCGCCTAAAATCAGGCGGGCGTGATCCGCGGAAATATCCATATCGCACAGCGCCTGTATCTGCGTCTGAAGATCTGGGCGTGCCAGCCGCGCGGAAAGAACGACGAATCCGAGCCGAATAACAACCGTTGCGGACCGGCCACTTCCAGCGCCTTGCGGAAAACACCCTTCAGGTCGAGCATCCCGGGTTGATAGCGAATCCAACTATTGCTGCTGGAAGTGTCCAGATAGACGTTGGGGCACAGATCGCAGAGCATGAGCGCCTCGCGAAAATAGCCCGCGCCGAAATGCGGGATCACGAAGTTCACCTGCGGGAACTCCAGCGCCACCGCGTGCAGGTCGATGGGGTTGGAATAGCGCATATCGAACAGCGAAGCCAGTCCCAATTTCCGCCGCACACCCACCGTAAGGACGCCGCAGTGCACGAAAACAATCGCGCCGGATTGCGCGGCGGCGGCTTCCAAAACAGGGCGTACGCGCGGGTCGGCCATCGCGTAGCGATGCATAGCCGGAAACAGGCAAACACCTTGCAATCGTCCGCCGGCTAAGGCGCCCGCAACGCGCCCGGCGGCATCCGGCGCAATCGGGTTGACCATGAAAAAACCGTGGAAGCGGTCCGGATGGAGAGACACGGCCTCGGCCACCGAGTCTTCGTCTCCGGGAATGCTGGCGATCAGGACCGCCCTGTCTACACCGTTTTCGTCCAGCTCCTTCTCCAGGCGTCAGCCAGTTCTGCATTGGAATTGGGGATGCGCCAGCCAGGTGCAATAGCCGCCGTTTCCTCCAGACTCCGGCCGCTTTGCGCCGCCAGTGCCGCGAAGAACGCGGGAAGAAAAAAAGTGAACGTGCGCGTCGCAGACGGGGAAATCACCCCACGGAGTTTGCATCGGGTTTGTCCCAGCGCGTGATTCCGGCCGCCACGGCCATTTGAGTGAGCCCGGCGACATTGTTGACGCCCAGCTTCTTCATCAGCCCCTTGCGGTAGCTGCGGATGGTCTGCAAACCCAGGTCGAGAAGGACGGCGATATCTTTGCTGGTCTTGCCCTCCGCGACCAGACGCAGCACCTGCGCTTCGCGCGGCGATAGGGTGTCAATCGGAACCTGGTTGCTCTTGGGATGCAAATCGCCGTTCTGGATTCGGGTCAGCAGCCGGTCGGAGACTTGTGAGCTGAGATACGAGCCACCTCGCGCCACGGTACGCAGCGCATCGATCAGATCCGCCGAGGAAGCCTTTTTGAGCACGAACGCCCGCGCGCCGGAACGAATCGCACTCACCACCGAATTCTCGTCATCGTACATGGAAAGGATCAGCACACGGGTTTGCGGCGAATGGCGTGCAATCTCGGTGGTGGCTTCGATGCCGTTCATACCCGGCAGCCCGATGTCCATTACTACCAGATCCGGGCGCGATTTCTTGCAGAATTGCACCGCCTCCATGCCGGTTTCAGCCTCGCCTACCACCCGGAATTCCGTGCCACGCTCCAAAATCGAGCGCAAGCCGTCGCGCATGAGCTTGTGATCGTCGACGAGAAGAATATCGTATGCCATGCAATCCTCAATTCATCTCTCGGACTTCTCCGCGGAAAGGCTCAGTGCCCGAACCACCGTCCCCTTGCCCGGCGCGCTGTCGATTTCGAGCTCGATGCCCGCCCGATCCGCATGATACTGCATGACCAGGAGCCCAAACCCGTCTTTCTGGAGAGCGCTCTCCGCGGCATCGAATCCCTGCCCGTTATCCCGGACCTCGAGAGCCGTTCCCCTCCGCATCGACTTTAGCAGTATCTCGATGGCGGAGCAACCCGCGCGCCCCGCGGCACTTCCGGCCGCCTCTTGCGCGATCCGGTAAAGGGCTGCCGCAGCCGCGGGACCGGGTTGCGCCGTGGAATCCGCCAGCACCCGTACGTTGCCATGGAAATCCGTGCGCAGACGCCCGGCCAGTCGGTCCAGTGCCGCGCACAATCCCACCCGCTCCGCCACCTCCGGATTCAATTGGTAGTGGAGATCCCGCACCACTCCCATGACGATTTCGAGCGTGGCCTGGATCTCGGCGGTGCGCGCGGCAATCGGAAAAGCGCTATCCGCCAGGTCCATGCGCAGGAGATCGAGTTGCAACCCGGCGGCGCTGAGGTATTGTCCCACCCGATCGTGCAAGAGCCGGAACAGCGCTGCGCGATCGGTTTCGACCCCCTGCAACATGCGAAGCGCCAGGTCGTTCTCCGCCATCTCGTGCGCCATGCCTCCCGCGAAAGCGATGCCGCCTTCCGGCAGCGCCACCGGAAACAGGGTGATGGACCAGGCGGGTCCTCTTTCGTCGAACCTGCCGGCGGCGCACAACGTCTGGCCGGTGAAGACGCGCTCCACGCGGCCGATCCAGGCAGGGCGCGCCGGCGCCGCAAACAGATCGGTGAAGTTGGCCTTCTCCAGTTCCACCGCGGCGCGGCCAAAAACCCGCGGCGCGTCGCCGTAAATGGCGTGAAATACCCTGTCCGGCCCCAACAGCCAGTTGCAGCCCGGGCTCTGGCGGAGCAGCATTTCGCTCAACAAGAAAGGTGGAAGCGGCTTGGCTGTACCCGGTAGCATCCTGTGGCGCTGTGGCACAATTCTAGCACCTGTTCGCGTCGGCGATGTTTTTGGTCCCCTTCTAGGAGCTTGGTAAGAAACGCAGAAAACCGCTTCCTGACGGGCGCGGGTCAGAATCACACCCTTGCGTCTACAGCAACTTACAGAGCCGCGACCGTCAGGGACCGGATGCCCGAGTCCTTTTTTAAACAGGCTTCTAGGGACCATTCGCGGCAGAAATCGGGTTATCGCCTTACCAGGGAGGACCCCCGGCGTGAGTGCTATCCACCGGCCAACTTGAAATTACATAACTCTTACAAAGCACGCCTCAAATCCTTGCTAGCGTAAAATCATAGTGCCCACGTTAACAGCTCAGAAACCGAGTAGTCTCGACCTCGTCGAGTTCCCAGATACCAAACAAGCCCTTAATTGGCCGACCACCCTGGTGCTGGTCATCCTGCACATCGGGGCCATCGCCGCCTTATTTATGTTCAGTTGGGTGAACCTGGCGGTCCTGCTCTTCTTTTTATGGTTTGCTACTGGCCTGGGGATAAGCATGGGCTACCACCGGCTGCACACGCACCGGTCGTATCAGGTGCCACTGGCTCTGGAGTACCTATTTGCGCTCTGCGGCGCCATGACGTTCGAGGGCGGCCCGATTTTCTGGGTGGCCACCCATCGCATACACCACCAGAAATCCGATATGCCGGGCGACCCGCACTCGCCGCACGATGGCGGCTGGTGGGCGCACATCGGCTGGATCCTGGTCGGCGAAGCCAAGCACAACAACACACGCCTAATGTCCAAGTATGCGCCCGACTTGGCCAAGCATCGCTTCTACGTTTGGCTGAACGACTACCATTGGGTGCCCAACCTGGTGCTGGGGGCGGTGCTTTTCGCCATCGGCGGTCTGTCCATGTTCCTGTGGGGCGTCTGTCTGCGGACGGTGATCGGGCTGCACGCGACCTGGCTGGTGAATTCGGCCACGCACATGTGGGGATACCGGCGCTTTGAGACGCGCGACGATTCGCGCAACTCCTGGTGGGTGGCGCTGATTACGTTCGGCGAAGGCTGGCACAACAATCACCACGCGCATCCGACTTCGGCGCGGCATGGATTGGCCTGGTACGAGTTCGATTTCTCCTGGATACAGATCCAGATCCTGCGGTTCCTGGGCGTGGCCAAAGGCGTCAAAGTGGCCAAACTGAACAGCGAGTTGGCAGAGCGCGACGCCGCGTAGCCCGCAAAGGCGCGGGGGCGCCTCAACGCCTTCGAATAACTGCCCACGCGCCGTTTTGCGGGCTGTTACTTAGTAGACGGTTATCGCGCAATGCCGAGCAGCACGGTCACCACGTTTGCCGACTGGTTGGCCACCGCCAAATCCGGCTTTACGCCTTTATTGAAATCTCCCGCCACCACAAATGAAGGCTCGCTTCCGGCCACGAAGCCGGTTTGCGGCTGAAAGGTACCGTCGCCATTTCCCAACAGGATGGACACTGTATTGGCAGACTTATTAGCCACGGCCAGATCCGGGTTTCCGTCTCCATTAAAGTCTGCCACCGCCACCGACGTGGGAGTCTCGCCCGCCGTATACGCGACCTGCGGTTGAAACGTGCCGTCGCCGTTGCCCAACAGAACAGATACGTCGTTCGACTTGTAATTCGCCACGGCCAGGTCCAACTTTCCATCGCCATTGAAGTCGCCAATCCCTACCGAAATGGCCCCGGTTCCCACGGAATACGCCACCTGCGGCCGGAAGGAGCCATCGCCGTTGCCTAGCAGGATCGAGACGTCCGTATTGGAGCCAACCGCCAAATCCAGCTTGCCATCCCCGTTGAAATCGCTCACGGCCACGGTGCGAGCGCCACCCACTACATCGTACTGCGGCGGTTGAAATTTGCCATTGCCCATCCCCAGCAGGATGCAGATGTTGCCCGATACGATCACCGCCACGTCCGGATTCCCATCGCCATTGAAATCTCCCACCACCAGCCTTCCGGAGCCGCCTCCTATAATCGACTTGATCGGTTTCTGGAACGTGCCATCGCCATTGCCTAAGAAGATCGAGATGGTATCTGAAGCTCCCCCGTTAGACACCGCCAGATCGAGTTTGCCGTCGCGGTTGAAGTCGCCGATCGCGACTGAGGCGGGTCCCGCCGCGGTATAATTCACGACCGGCAGGAAGGTCCCGTTGCCGGCGCCCAGCAGGATCGAGATGGTGTTTGAGCTGGTATCGGCCACCGCCAGATCGAGATTGCCGTCTGCATTGAAATCCCCGGAGGCAATGGATTCGGGACCGGCGCCCACGCCGAAGCTGGCGGGCTCCGGGAACCCGGCCTTGCCGTTGCCCAACAGAATCGATATGCCATAGGGGCCGCCCACGGCTAGATCCGGCCCTCCGTCGCCGCCAAAGTCGCCGACAGCCATGCTATTGGCGCCGTCCGCGACCGCATAGTTCACGGCCGGCTGAAAAGTACCGTCTCCGTTGCCCAGCATGACGGAGACGGCGTTGGAAGCGGTAAATGCCAAATCCAGCTTCCCGGCGTGATTGAAATCGGTCGCAACCAGGGATCCCGGAGCGTTTGGCAGCGTAATGCTCACAGGCGGCTGGAAAGTCCCGTCGCCATTGCCGAACAATATCGCGATGGTGTTGATGTAATCCGGGTAGCCCCCCGGCGCCGCCACTGCCACGTCCGGTTTTCCATCGCCGTTGAAATCCCCGATGGCCACGAACTGGGCGGCGCCTCCAGCGGCGTACTCCACAGCCGGCTGAAAGGTGCCATCGCCATTACCAAGCAGAATCGAGACGTTATCGGAACCGGTGTTAGCCACCGCCAGATCCAGTTTGCCGTCTCCGTTCACATCCCGCACGGCCACGGAAAAGGGCGCCGACCCTACCGCCAGGTTCACCGCCGGCTGGAAACTGCCATCCCCGTTGCCCAGCAGGATGGAAACGCTGTTGGAGCCATTGTTGACGACCGCCAGGTCGGGCGCCCCGTCGTGATTGAAATCGCCGACGGCGACCCACCAGGGGCTGCTGCCGACAGTGTACATGTCCACTTCGTGGAACGTGCCGTCGCCATTGCCGAGAAGAATCAAAACGCTATTGGAATGGTTGCCGACAACCGCGATATCCGGTTTTCCGTTCCCGTCGAAATCCGCCACGGCCACGGCCACCGGCGTGGTTCGAAATGAGTAAGACGCACCTTGCGTGAATGTGCCGTCACCATTGCCCAAAAGGATTGAGATGGCACTGGAACCGGTCTCCGCCACCACCAGGTCGGCGTTCCCATCGCCGTTGAAATCGCCTACAGCCGCCGCGTTCGTCGAAAGAGGCTGCAGGTAAACCAGCGGAGCGTTGAAAAAGACCGGAGTGACTGCTCCATAGCCTGCAATGGCTGGCAGCGCCGCGGTCAATGACAGCCGCAGAACAAGACGTTTGATATCCATCGGTGCCTAAGCAGTGTATCATGAACTGAAATGAAACCAATCGCGCTGTTTGCCGTTTTCCTGTGCGCCGCTAACGCTGCCAATCCGGACTTCTTTGGACGCCGCGATTATACCGGCGGTGGTTGGGCCGTAGGGGTCGCAGACGCCAACGGCGATGGAATTCCCGACCTGTTGGTCACACCCTACCAAGGCTTCGGCGTATTGCTAGGCAATGGCGACGGCACCTTCCGGTCGGGCCCGTCGCAATTCTTAGGCGTGCAATTTGTCACCGGCGTCACTCCGGTCGATTTGAACGGCGACGGAAAAGTAGATGTAGTCCTGGCCGCCGGCCCCATCATCGTGCTCTTCGGCAATGGCGACGGCACATTCGGCGGGAAGACCTCGTATTCGGTATCCGACAGCCTCGGCGCTTCCGTGGTGGGAGACTTCAACGGCGACGGAATCCCCGATATCGCTGCCGTCGGGCAGAGTGGTGTGTGGATTTTCGCAGGTAAGGGCGGCGGAGTTTTCGATCCCGGCGTCGAGATCCCCTTCAACGCGGACGGCTGGGAAATTGCCGCCGCCGACTTTAACGGCGATGGCAAGCTCGATCTGGCGGTAACCACCGGGACCGGTGTTACCGTTCTGTTAGCGAACGGCGGCGGCACATTCGACATCGAACCGCTGACTGCGGCGGGACCTTCGTATCACCTCGCGGTGGGCGATTTAAATGGCGATGGCCACCCGGATATCGCGGCCTCTATTTCCGGCAGCGCTTACACCTATTTGTATTTCGGAAATGGTACGGGCGGATTTGATGGCCCCCAATTCACGAAACTGGATAGCAGCGGAGCGCTCCGCATTGGCGATGTGAATGGCGACGGTATTCCCGACCTGATCAGCGATGTTGTCGAGATTGCCCTGGGCAATGGAAACGGCACATTTCGCAAGCCTGTTTACTATCCCGTAGCTTCCACTCTGGTTACGTATGCGATGACGGTCGGCCAGCTTAGAACCAATGGCCCTCTCGATGTCATCGTGCAAAATACAAATGTGCTTTCCGTGCTGCTGAACACTGGCAAAGGCCACTTAGAGGATGGTATACCCGTCCCGGTGACCGGCGGCGCCGGTTGCGAAATACCAGCGGACTTCAACCGGGACGGCAAACCCGATCTCGCGGTCTGCACCTCCGCAGGCATTACGATATTTCTGGGAACCGGAAAAGCCGAATCTCCATTCACCACCGGCACTTCAATCCCCTTCACGGGCGGCGTGAACATGGCCATTGGGGACTTCAACAACGACCACATCCCCGATCTTCTGGTATCCAACGGATCGAACATCTACTGTTATACCGGCAATGGCGATGGCGCCTTCACGCTGGCCAGCACCACGGCCAATACCGGAGGCACGTTGGCGATTGGGGATTTTAACAAGGATGGAAATCTGGACTTCGTCACCTCGGGCCATCAGCTTGTGCTTGGCAACGGCGACGGCACGTTTCAAACACCAACGTCGATCCTGACGCAAATCGGCTCTAGCGACATTGGCGCGGCCGACCTGAATAATGACGGCTATACCGACCTGGTGCTTACCGATGTTTTTAGCACGGATATGTACGTTGAGATCAACAATCGTCACGGCGGGTTCGACCAGGCGATTGTCCATCTGTCATATAATCCGAACTCTGGCATTTTCTTCGCGGATTTGAACCGGGATGGCAATATGGATATGGTCATCGCGAGTGCCCTCGGAGGCGCGTCCGTCTACCTGGGTAATGGAAAGGGCGGATTTACTCTAAGTTCACAACCTCTTTACACCGTGGGAGGGAACACAACCTTAGTGGCGGACGTGAACGGGGATGGAATCCCGGATATCGGGATCAATTATTACGGCTGCATGGCGCTCATGTTGGGCGTGGGCGACGGCACTTTCGCATCCCCGTTTTACCTGGGCACGCAGCCCTACGCGGGCGTTTACGCGGCCGCGAATCTGCATGGCCAGCCCGCCTCTGCCGGTTTGCCCGACATCATAACCGGCGATGGCAATGGATTGCTCGTACTGGTCAACACAACCAAGCCATGACCTCAACGCGCCGAACAGAACATCTGCCAGCAGCGGGCAGCCGACCTGATGTATAATCCACACTCGGGTCCTACCCGCGCTGTAATCCAAGCTGCCGGAGAAGAGTGACCCAAGGAGGTCTAACAATGTTCGGTTCCGCCACTATCGACATTGCCATCGGGATGATATTTGTATTCCTGCTGGTCAGCCTGATTGCGTCAACCATCAACGAAATCATCCTTTCGTTGCTGAACATGAGAGGGAAGGAACTGCTGCGTGGTATAAAACACTTTTGGACGATGCCAACGCTACAGGCCTGGTCAAGAAGCTCTATAACCACGGCCAGATTTTCGGGCTCTTTCAGGGAGACTTCGATCCCAAAAAGGCGCGTAATCTTCCATCGTACATACCTCCCCAAAATTTTGTCATGGCGTTTCTTGATATTGTTCCAGCCACGCAACCGGCTGGTGTCCAGCAAGATGCTGCTGCCATGTTACTGTCTTTGAGAACGGCTGCGGAGAAGCTGGGGGCTGACCCTGCCACCGAGAAGGTAGGCAAGCCTCTAGTTTCGATGATCGATGCCGCAGGCAATGACGTTGCCAAACTGAAGAAAAGCCTCGAGGATTGGTACAACAGACTCTATGGACCGGGTGTCCGGATGGTACAAGTATCGAACCCAGTGGGTTCTTTTTTGGATTGGGCTGGTACTTGCTATCGCGCTCAACGCCAACACCGTCCGAATCGCTAAACAATTATCGGTGGATACCACGCTGCGACAGTCCATCGTCGCGGCGGCTCAGTCGGCTAAGCAGCCTGATAGCAAGAGTGGTAAACCCATAGAGGAACAGATCCAACAGGCCCAGACACAAGTGTCGGCGATCGAGAACCTCGGAATCCCGCTTGGCTGGACCCCCTCCCCTAAAATTGATTTGCAGGTATTATTAGGCTGGTTCTTGACCGCAGTTGCAGTCTCGCTAGGGGCGCCGTTCTGGTTTGACACATTGAACAAGATTATGGTCGTACGGTCAACCGTCAAGCCCCGTGAAAAGAGTCGGGAGGAAGGGTCCAAAGACACGCAACAGACCAAAGACACGCAAAAAACCTAGGGTACCTCGGCGACTTCCATTGTAACCGAGAACCCTACGAATCGCGTCAATCGCTCGGTTCCCCGGCCCTTCTCGCTTACCGCCGCACCCTAGCCTGTATCGCGCGCGCCGTCAGCACCGCCTGCTCCTGCACCTTCTCCGGCATGCCCGGAACACCATGAGCGTAACGCTCGACTTCTTCCAGGTCGTCGCCGGTGCCCACGCTCCACAGCGCGCGCAAAGCTTCCCAGACGTGATCTTTGTCTGCTGAAATCTCAACTAGCGGATTACCGGCCTCCACCCGATCGCCCTCGCGGTGGTCCAAGTCGCGCACTTCGCCCGGCAGCGGAGCGCGCACTTCCGTCTCGCCGATGTGCGCCACCAGCGTGCCTGGGTTCACGTATTCGCCCAGCTTAAGCCGGTAACGAACGGCGCCGGCGGCGGGCGAAACGATGGTCGACTGGCGCAACATCGCCAACAGTTCGGGGCGCGCCGCCGGATCGCCGAAGTTCGATAGCGCCAGCGCGGCGTTGCGGCGCACCATGGGCTGCGGATCGGCCATCAGCTTCAGCAGGGCGCCGTGGAAAGGCGCGTAGCCGTGGTCTTGTCCCATGATCCACGCCGCGGTTTGCCGCAGCTCGATGCGCGGGCTGGCGGCCAACTGGACCACCTGCGGATACCATCGCGCGACCCCGGGATCGTGGCGGCCTATCCGCTCGCCGATCTGCACGAGCGCGTGCTGTTCATGCCGGGGCTTGCCGCTATCGGCCAGGTACTGGTCGATTGTGGAGTCCGGCAGCTTGCGCCCGAACCATGTCTCGTACCAGAACAGGAAAGGGAACAGCACCAGCAGCAGCGCGAAGATCGTGATCAGCAGGTAGGCGCGTTGGCGAGCCATGTGGAATATCTATGACAATGTTCCATGATACCGTGCATCGCGGCGCTTACTGCTGCACGTCGAACTTGATCGCGGCATCGGCGCTGAACTTCTTGAACGGCGTGTACCGGAATTGGTCTTCCACCATCAATTGATCGCCCGCGAAGCCCTTGTGGGTGACCGCCGCGGGCGCCACGAATCCGCTGGCATTGAGAGTGTAATCCACCATGGCTTCGTCACGGAACGTCCCCTTGCCGCTTTGCCGGCTCTCCACGATCGTGATGCGCAGCGGCACCCCATCCGGCACCCGCGCATAGATGCGTCCCTGTATGGGCGAATGAATGGCGCGGTGGCCCTGGAAAACAAGCATGCGGTCGGGTCCCGAGATTTGCGTGTACGAAACGATCTTCGCCCGGTCTGCGCCGATGCGGTCCTCTCCGGCCAGCTCGAAACGATAGTTGCCCACCTGCCGCCTGGTAAAAAGCAGTAGCAGAGGCCCGAAGTCCACGGCCGCGTCCGCCAACCCATATTTCTGGAACTGTTCGAGCATGCGCTTCCTGGCGTGATCGTCGGATGAGGCGAGGCCCAAGGCGAGCGAGTGCCGGGCGGCCGCCGCGGAGCAAACCGCCTGGCCATCCACGGAGGCCACCTGCCGGAACTCGTGCAGCGATTCGGGCGCGTCTTTGAGCGTCCCAAAGCTGTATTCGGAAACGATCTCGCGGGTCTGCCAGGCGGGAGCCGGCGGTTTCGCGGCATCCGCTCCCACCCGCGGATGGAAGCGTGGGAGAACTTTCAAAGCGCGCTGCGTCAAGGTCTCCTCGGATAGCACCTGCGGGGCAATCTTGCGGAACACATCCGCCTCTTCGGAAACTCGCGACAGGATCTCGGGCAGCGTTTGGGCGGCGGCCACGGAAGCCACGCAGAGGATCGCCAAACGCCACATACAGCCATTTTAGCTGGATAGAGTTCCTCAAGCCGCGTCCATTTCAAGAAAAGGAGTTGATGCGTCTCCGCCAGATCAAGGCATTGGAAGGCGCCGCCGGGGCATGGAAGGACAAAGACCATCCTGAGCTCAAACAGGGTGCCGCCAAATGGGTGAAGAAACTGCGTCGCGAATACGATCGCCGACTTGAAAAAGTAACCACTCGTTGACCATGGCCACATTCTTGCTCGACACCAGCGTCGTCATTGACGCCCTGAACAATAGGCGTGGGCACTCGGCTTTCTACTAGATCTAGTTAAGGCCGGTCATGTTCTGGCCTGTTGCCCGATTAACATCGCCGAGGTCTACGCCGGCATGCTGAACCTCGGCGACCTGATCGTCGCCGCCGTTGCCCTGCACTACGAGCTGACCCTCCTTACGGACAACGTAGAGGACCTCCCGATGAAGCAGCTATCGCTCTATCCGTTGCCAAGTCCCTCTTAAGACTCTTTCTATATGGGATTCGAAGCCGGGAAAACCAGCGCCGCAGCGCTTGGATTGTGCCCGAAGCCGCCCGGCGTCGGGAACATTCGACCGGCCGTCCTGTCTACTTGCCCCCGATTCGTTCGTTAGCCAACGTTTGTATTTGAAACCACAATTCACCAAGCGTTACATCCGTAATTGTAAAATTTACGTACATACTCAGACTTTGTAGTGCTATTAATCCGAGGCGCCCCGCTTGTAGCCTGCAAGTAACTCGTCTGTTGGGTCTGTTGTTCTATGCTTGACGGTTTGGTACGTCACGTGCCATAGGCGAATCGGCGCCGCGTAATGACTTCTGGAAGCTGTACTATCCTGACAAAGTGCGGCGCTTAATATTCAAGATAAAACGGAGGGATTATGACCCGTTCCAAGTGTGTCCAAGTGGTTGCCGTTTTTGCGCTTCTTGCTGTTTTCGCTTTACCGGACGCTACCGCCCAGAGTTGGGCGTCCACAGCTACCAAGGCTTTCCCAATTCAGAACCTGCAAGAACGCTACATTAATCGGCCCGCTCCCGGCTTCGAAGACGATCCACGTTATCCTGGGACTGCAGATGCAAAACGCTGCCCAAGTCCAGCCAACCCTGCTGGCCATGCTCACGCCGGGCAATGCCCTTAACGGGACGTCGTTCACGTTGCAGGAATTCGTTTCGCAATTCGGAGCGACCTCCGCGCAGGTGCAGGCGGTCGTGAATTATCTCACGAGTATGGGATTCACTAAAATTACGGTCGCGGACGATCAACTCATGATCGATGGCTACGCACCTGCCGGAAACGTGGAATCGGCGTTCAATACGTCTCTCGCGGAATATTCCATAAATGGCGCTACCGTGTTTGCGAACACAGCCACCGCGCAGGTTCCTGCTTCCCTTGCGGGCGTCGTGATTGCGGTGCTGGGATTGAATAACGTTGCGTTGATGCGGCCGGACATCGCCCACGCTGAGCGTCAGCCCGATGACTGTGCCATGCTCGCCGCCAAAGTGCCCGCCACCCGATCTGAGCAACGAAAGCTACACGCCGCAGCAATACCAGATTGCTTACGATGCCGCCTGTCCTGCGGCAATCCGAACTGCCCCGCGAAGAATTTCCCGACCGGATCAAAAACGGCCGTCGGCATCGTCGCAGAAGGCGATCTCACGCAGGTGGTGACGGATTTGCGAACTTACGAGACCGCATATGGCTTGCCGCAGGTGCCGGTAACCGTGGTGCATGCCGGCATCCCAAGCTCGGACACCAGCGGGGCCGACGAATGGGATCTCGATTCCCAGACATCCACCGGAATCGCGCAACAGGTGTCGCATCTCTATTTTTACGCCGCCACTTCTATGACCGATTCGGATCTCGCGCTGGCGATCGACAAAGCCGTATCTCAGAATAAAGTAAAAGCATTCAACATGTCCTTTGGAGAATGCGAATTTTATCCGTACCTCGACGGCTCCATGCTGGTGGATGATCAAACATTCGCGGAAGCTGCTTTACAGGGCATCACGCCGTTTGCTTCGGCCGATGATCAAGGCTCGGCTTGCCCGGCCGAAGCGACCAATGGCGTGCCCCTTTCCGGTCCGCCTGACGTTGCTTACCCCGCATCGTCCCCGTACGTGATCGCAGTCGGAGGGACGAATCTGTTTACCAACGCGGATTATACCTATGATTTCGAAACCGGGTGGGAAGCGAGCGGTGGCGGCATCAGCTACTTCGAAACGTCACCCTTCTGGCAGAGCTATACAGGTGGGGGAATAACGCCGGTCGGTTCCCAGCGCCGAGGCTGGCGCTAGGGGCGTGCCGGATGTGTCGATGTGCGCCGGTGGAACCGAACTGGCGATCTGCGCGGCGAACATCATCGTGAATGGAGTTGCAACGCTGGTCGGCGGGACGAGCTTGTCATCGCCCTTGGCGATGGGATCCTGGGCTCGAATTGAAGGTGCCCATAAGAACAAACTTGGCTTTGCCGGTCCACTGATTTATCAGCTTGCGGCAAGCGGCCCGCCGCCAAGCAGCCCGGACTTCAACGATGTGATCCTCGGAGCGAACGGGTTGTTCACCTGTCTGCCCGGATACGATTACGTCACCGGACTCGGATCGTTTGATATCTACAGAGTCAGCCAACTGATTCGGTCGACGTATACTCAGTAGTACAGGGAGCCGGCGTGCCTCTGCCGTGATGCTACCCTTCAACGGTTAAGACAGAGAAGGACAGACCTTAATGAAACTGACGCCCAACCGCTGGAACAGGCCGACATAGGCGCGTGCATCATCGTCATTGTCGATCATTCGGTCTGCCATTCGCGATAAAGACGCCAAATGACGCTGGAGCGGCGGCCGGGACAGTAAGACGTGCGACGGTTGAGGTACGGCAGCCCGAGGACATCGCGCTGCGGCAAAATCACAGTGCGGCAAAATCCACCGCCTCCACGGCAGCCCGTGAGATCATAAGGACCTCCGTGTGCTACGAACGCAACTATCGTGCGAATTGCGCATGGTAGCATGAATGTTCAATTGGTGTTACGAACTGAGAAGGCTGTTCGGATTGTGATCGGCTCGATTGGGCGCTAGGGCGGCTCGGGTAGGGCCTTCTTTGGTTGTCGCTGCCACACGCTCGGCTCGGATGGAAACCTCTGCGGCACCACCCAACTCGGAGGCGTGTCCAAGGACGGCGTGCTCAAAACTGGTGCCAACGCAAGAAAACGGGAGAGAACTCCCGGCCCAGCACCACCAAAAATAGTGTGGAGCACGTCAATCTCAGCACTGTCTCAAATTCTGCCGCAGTCCGGCCGCGTCCATGAAACGTTTTGCAACACAGTGTTACGCAAAACAAAAATTAAACCGGGTCGCCCGGCCGGCGCGACGCCAGAGCAAAAGCGACCAGTCCTGCCCAACACGCCCTCGCCATCCGAAAAGCGAGCCAAATGGCCTGTCGCCACCAAAAAAACAGACCATAAATCAGCTAAAACGAATGCGTTACAGGGAAAAATGGCTCTGCTCTTATAAAGCACTTTCCTGCACAATCCATGCCCAATCGCGCACAACATCCGCAAAATAGACTGCGCCCGCCCGCATAAGCCCTCGCCAAATTTATTAAGGCCGATCACAGCTCTAACCTAAATGTTCACTCGATATTCACGCCCTTATTTTCAATCCTGTACAGTATTACCGGCAGTTTCCAGGCCCCTGGTTGCCGATACACGGATGCTAGGTTAGGATCGGAAGAGCATATATGCGCACTGTCCTGTCGATACGAGGCGGCGGCATCAGAGGAATCATTCCCTGCTGCTGCCTGATGAAACTGGAGAGTCAACTCGGCGGCCTCACCCGTGACCACATCGATTATTGCGGTGGCACCTCAACTGGCGCGCTCCTGACGGCCGCGGTCGCCGCGGGCATACCGGCCAGCCAGCTTCTGACGGTATACACGCAACGGTCCAAGGAGATCTTCACGCCAACCGGCATCGAAGCCGACGCCAAACGAATCCTGGACGGCTTCATGTTCGACCCGAATCACCTGCGCGATGTGCTGGCCGGCGTCTTCGGCGGCGCGGCGGCTTGGAGCACCAACGACTGTCCCATCCCCGTCATGATTACGGCCACCGCCATGGATGGGCGCAACTGGTACTTCGTCAAGGATAATCCTAAGAACAAACGCACCACGGGAGGGGTGAAGCTGGTGGATGCGGCGGTTGCATCGGCGTCCGCGCCCACCTATTTCAATCATTGGCAGATCGACGGGATCGAAGGAAAAACCATGAATTTCTTCGACGGCGGCTCCGGAGGCACGGCCAACCCCGCCTACCAGGTCTGCGTGGAGGCCCTCGAGTATGATGACTTCACGCCAGCCGGGACCAGGGTAGTGTCGTTAGGGACGGGTTACTTCCCTGCCCCCAGCGATCCCCCTAAGGGCCTGCTGAAGACCATCGGATGGGTAACCAGCACATTGGTCGACACGTCGGAGGATTGGGTGGACGATGCCGTCGACCGCCAGTGGCCGGGAATCATGCAGAGCTTCAACCCGGCTTTGCCGCGGGACATCGACGAAGCGGACCTTTCCGCCATCCCCACTCTGCTCGAAGTCGGCCAGAATATGGCAGCCGGCATGGATTGGACCAAGATCCTCGGCTGACTCGTGTTTTATACTGCGGATGTGGCGCGCCACTTTCTGCAACTGGATGAAAACGAGATCAAGATGCTGCTGGCTGCCATCCGGCAGGTGCAGCACACCATTACGATTGCCGAGGCGCAGAGCACTGCCGCCGGCGAGCCGCTGGCGGAGGACTATACCGGCCTGCTGGAGGCTTACGAGCAACTGCACCGGAAGTTGTCCGCGCTGGCGGGTGAAGCGGGCCCGGGCAAACCCCGCATCGTGAAGTGATATGACAGAAGCCGAAGTAATATGACAGAAGGCGAAGTGATATAACAGAAGCATTTGATAACTCCAACCAGAATTGTCGCCACCCTGCTCGCTGGCGCCGCGCTACTCTGCGCCCAACCCACTCGCCGCCCGCCTGCCGCGCCCTACCAGGCGCCCGATCCCCGCGAAATTCTGGGGACCGCGCCGGTAGATCTCGGCCCCCTGCTGGAACGCTACGAAAGCGATTTCCGCAGCCTCCGCAGGTTCTACGATGTATCGCTCTCGCCCAACACGGAAAAGGCCATGCGCCAGTTCGCCGAAGCCTGGCGCGCCGCACTCCCCCGCATCGACTTCGACAGCCTGCCGCAGGATGGGCGCATCGACTTCATCCTCTTCCGCAACAAACTCGACCATGATCTTCGCCAGCTCGACCTGAACCGCAAACGCACCGATGAGATCGCGGAGCTCATACCCTTCGCTCCGGCCATCGTCGAGTTGAAGGATGCCCGCCAGCGCGTCGATCCTCTGGACCCCGCCGCGGCCGCTTCCACCCTGGAAAAGATTTCCACGCAAATGGACGATCTCTCGAAACGCATTAACGATCCCGCGAAAGGCGGGGAGATCAAGGTCCCCAAAACCGTCGCGTTCCGCGCCGCGCACACCGTCGACCGCCTGCGCGACATATTGAAGTCCTGGTTCGATTTCTACAATCTCTACGATCCGGCATTCACCTGGTGGGTCACCCAGCCTTATCGGAAAGCCAACAGTGGCATGGAGAAATACGCCGGCTTGGTGCGCGAAAAGCTGGCCGGAATCAAGCCGGGCGATCATGACACCATCGTCGGAGACGCCGTGGGCCGCGATGCGCTGGTCAGCGAATTAGCCTACGAGATGATTCCGTACACGCCGGAAGAATTGATCGAGATCGCCAACCGCGAATTCGCCTGGTGCGACCGGGAGATGCTGCGCGCATCCCGTGAACTGGGCTACGGCGACGACTGGAAGAAGGCGCTGGAGCACGTGAAAACCGACTATGTGCCGCCAGGCCAGCAACCCGCGCTGATTCTCGGGCTCACGCTCGAAGCCATCGATTACGTCGAGTCTCATAACCTGGTGACGGTTCCGCCGCTGGCCGCCCAGACCTGGCGCATGGAAATGATGTCGCCCGAACGCCAGCGCATCAATCCTTTCTTCACCGGCGGGGACATGCTGAGCGTCTCATATCCCGTCGAAAGCATGACTGAAGAGCAGAAGCTTATGAGTATGCGCGGCAACAACAAACATTTCTCGCGCGCCACGGTCTTCCATGAAGTGATCCCCGGTCATTTCCTCCAGCAGTTCATGGGCGAGCGCTACCGGCCCTATCGCGAGATCTTCGATACGCCGTTTTCGGTGGAGGGCTGGGCGCTGCATTGGGAGATGCTGCTGTGGGACCAGGGCTTCACCAAGACGCCCGAGGATCGCATCGGCGCGTTGTTCTGGCGCATGCACCGTTGCGCCCGCATCATTTTTTCGCTGAGTTTCCACCTCGGCAAGATGACCGCCCAGGAGTGCGTCGACTTTCTGGTGAACCGGGTCGGACACGAGCGCGAAAATGCCGCCGGCGAGGTTCGCCGTTCATTCGAAACAGACTATTATGGGCCGCTGTATCAACTCGCGTACATGATGGGCGCGTTGCAATTTCGCGCACTGCATAAGGATTTGGTGGACTCCGGGCAAATGTCCGAACGCGATTTCCATGATGCCATTCTGAAAATGAACGCGATTCCCGTGGAGATGGTGCGAGCCAGTTTGACGAAGCAGCCGCTGACTCTCGGCTTCGTTTCCAGTTGGAAATTCCAATAGGACGGCCCCTGGCTGCCCTATCCGATGGCGGCCACCAGGTCCCTGGGGGCGAACGGCTTGTGCAGAAAGCTGACCCGGTGGCCATCCAGCGTCTCGACTCCGCTGATCTCCGCCGGGTAGCCGCTCACCAGCACCAGCCGGATCGACGGGTTGCACTCCAGGATGCGCGCGGCGAGTTCTCTTCCGCCCATGCCCGGCATGTGCAGATCGACTAGCGCCAGCGAGTAAACAGACGGGTCCGCCTGCACCCGCGCCCACCCATCTTCGGCGCTAAGGCAGGCATCCACGCGATAGCCCAGCCGGGAAAGGTAGGCGTTCATCAACTTCAGCAGCGTCGCGTCGTCATCCACAACCAGGATGTGGGCAGTCGCGGAATCCATCAAACGAATGCTAGCAGAGTTATCATCCCCATATGCAATTTCACACGGAATATCTAACTTTTCGTACTACCAAACATCGCGAATACGTCAACATCACATCGCAAGTCGAGAGCGCGCTGCGCAAAAGCGGCATTCGGGAAGGCATGATTTTGGTGTCGGCCATGCACATCACCGCCGGAGTTTGGGTGAACGACGCCGAAGACGGCCTGCTGGAAGACATCGACGAGTGGCTGGAGAAACTGGCGCCTTTTCGCAAAGATTACCGGCATCACGCGACCGGCGAAACCAACGGCGATTCGCACTTGAAGAGCCTGCTGGTGCATCACCAGGTGATCGTGCCGGTTACCAAAGGCAAGCTGGATTTCGGTCCCTGGCAGCAGGTCTACTACGCCGAATTCGACGGGCGGCGCCCGAAGCGCGTCATAGTTAAAGTAATGGGCGAATAACTGAAAGGAAGGCCGCGGCCGCGGCATTCACGGAATATGAAACGAACTATCTGGTTGGCGGGCGCTTTGGCAATCTCGGCGTTACGGCGGCGGAACTGCCCGTACGGCAGGTCGTCCTGTACAAACACGGCGTAGGATACTTCGAACGGTCGGGAGATCTGGCGCCCGGCGAATCGGCGCGCCTGGATTTCAAAGCCTCCGAAATGGACGACGTGTTCAAGTCGCTGACCATCGAAGAGAAGGGCGGCGGCAAGATCTCCGGCTTGCGCTACGATTCGAGCCAGCCACTGGCGCAAAAGCTGGCGGATTTCCCGTTTCAGCTCGGCGCGGGACAGCCGCTGAGCGCGGTGCTCGATCAGCTCAAGGGCGCGCACATCGAGCTGAAATTCGCGAGCGAAACGGTCACCGGCGCCATCGTGGCGGCGCGCCTCATCCCGGGCGACGACAAGCACCCCGAGCGCGAGCAGATTACGCTGCTGATGGATTCGGGCGATCTGCGCAATCTCGATCTGGGGGCGGCGGCGGCCATCCGATTCACCGATCCCCGGCTGCAAGCGCAGTTCAAGGACTACCTGGCGGCGCTCACCGACGCGCGCTCCAAGGAAAAGCGCAGCATCTATATCGACTCCACGGATGCCAGGCAGCGCGAAGTTCGCGCCAGCTACATGATTCCCACGCCGATGTGGAAATCCAGTTACCGGCTGATCTTCGGCGAGGCCGGGCAACCCACGCTCGAAGGATGGGCCATCGTGGACAACACTACGGGCGAGGATTGGACCAAAGTGGATCTGTCGCTGGTCTCCGGCCGGCCCATCTCGTTCATCAGCCCGCTCTATGAGCCACGTTACATTGCGCGGCAGACAGCCGAGTTGGCGGAAGATCGCGCGGCAGCGCCGGTGGTGTACGAGGGAGCCGGTGGAGAGCGCATCGCTTCGGGCAATGGGCAGGCGGCGGATCTATTGTCAGCGCCACCACCTCCGCAGGCAGCGTCGGCGGCACAGCGGCGGCGATGCCGGTGAATGGCCGCAATCTCCAACAGTTCACGCGCCTGGCAGAAAGAGACAAGGCATTCCAACGTCACTCCCGCCGCCGGGAGCGACCTGGGCGAATTGTTCGAATACCATATCCCCACGCCAGTCACAGTCCGCCGCAACGAGTCCGCCATGCTGCCATTCCTGCAACAGAAGGTGAGTGCGCGCAGGCTGCTCATTTACGCGGATCGAGTCCTCTATCGCATCCGATGGATGCCGCCGAAATCTCCAACTCCACCGGCAAGACTCTCGACGGCGGTCCCATCACCGTTTATGAGGCAGGCGCTTACGCAGGCGAAGCATTGATGGAGACGTTGAAGACCGGCGACAAGCGCCTCATCAGCTACGGCGTGGACCTGGGCGCCCGCATCACCACTCTGTTCGATACCAAGTCCGAAGCGGTGCGCGAAATCCACGCGCGGCGCGGCATTCTTACTGCCCGCAACGCCACGCGTGGAGACCAAGACTTATACCATCCACAACGTGGACCAGAAGCCCAAGACCCTGATCATCGAGCATCCGGCCCGCCCCGACTACACCCTGCTCGACCGCAAGCCTTCGGAGAAGACCAGCACCGCATACCGCTTCGAAGTGAAGCTGGCGCCGGGCGCTACCGAGAAGTTCCCCATCACCGAAGAGCGCGTCTACGAGCACGCTTATACGATCACGGACCTGACGCCCGACGTGCTGTTCACCTACGTACGAAATAAGGATCTGAACGAGGCAGGCCGCAAGCAGCTCGAACACATCGCGGATCTGAAGCAGCAGATGGCCGCCGCAGCGCGCGAAATCGGCAGCATCGAAAGACAGGTCGGCGAAATTGTGCACGACCAGGAACGGCTGCGCCAGAATATCGGCAGCCTCAACCAGGTCAATGGCCAGCAGCAGCAGGTGCAGGCTTATGCGCAGCGCCTGGCCGCCCAGGAATCGGAGCTTGCTGCCATCCGCGACCGCCGCGCGGATCTCGACAAGAAGCTCGCGCGCTGGAATCGGAAATCAGTGGCGCGATCGAGGGCCTCTCGTTCTGATGCGCCACAGCTTCCAACCGAGGCCCACCGCCGCCAATAGCGCCAGCACCGCCCACGTGAAATCGCCCAACAGATCGCTCAGCGCCAGCACCCGGTCGCTGAACGTGCGCCCCAGCCCAATGAAGATGACGGCTCCCAATACCTCGCCCAGCACATCCCACAATGTGAAGCGCAGCCAGGGATATTCCGCGATGCCGCTGCCAAAGTTGATCAGCGAGCCGAGCGGCGTCATCAGCCAGCGGCTGAAGAAAACCCCGGCCCATCCCCAACGGCGGGCCTGCGCTTCCGCCTGGGCCAGACTTATCGTGTCCGCCTAGCACTCCGGCGAATTTCGTAATCAAGGGCGGTTCCCCCGAACCGGCCGATGGCGTATCCGATTTGGTCGCCGGTGATCGCGCCCGCGCTGGCCATGGCGATGGCCCACCCCACGGGCATGGCCCCTTGCGCCACCAGCGATCCGGCCACGATCAGGAGCAGTGACACCGGCAACGGCACGCCTACGGATGCTACGGCGGTCACCACAAACAGCGCGGGAGAACCGTATTGCGACAGGGCCGCCAGGATCTGTCGCGCATCAGGGAGCCTTGCCGGAACCGGATCCTGGGGAGCTCGGCGCGGGATGCACGTGACCGGCATTAACCAGGGCGCGCTCCAGATCGCGCACCACATCATCGACCGGCCGGTGTTGTTCACGCGCGATCATGCGGAGCGGCCGCCGGTCGTGCGGTTCCGGTTCCAACCCGATGGCTTGGTAAAGAATGCGGGCTGGCACGTGATGCGTGTGCGCGATAAAGGGCACGCTCATCCATGGCCGGATGGGCTCGTTCTCCCAGCGCAGACGGCGGGCATGCCGGCTTAGCCTGATCCCAAAAATGAATGTGGCGGCGATAGCCACGCAAAACGCCACGGCCAGGATGACCAGGTTGGAAGGCCGCTGCATCACTCGTAGCGTAACGCGGCGATGGGATCCAGACGCGCAGCTTTCATCGCGGGCCACATGCCGAAGAAAAGACCGATGCTGGTGGCGACCGTGAAGCCGGCGACCACCGACCACAACGGGACAGTGGAAGGCAGGCTGGGAACCAGCGTGCGGATCGTCAGGCTGATCAGCCAGCCGACCACGATGCCGATGATGCCTCCGGAAGCGGTCAGGGTCATGGCTTCCAGCAGAAACTGCCAGACGATATCGCGGCGGCGGGCGCCGATGGCCTTGCGCACGCCGATCTCGCGCGTCCGTTCGGTGACCGAGACCAGCATGATATTCATCACGCCGATGCCGCCCACGAGCAACCCGATGGAGGAAATCACCACCATCACCAAGCCTACCGTGCCGATAACCTGACGGAACTGGCCGATCACCGAATCGGCGCTGGAGATGCCGAAGTTATCGGGATCGGAAGGCTTCACGTGCCGGCGGCGGCGCAGTATTTCGGTAACTTCGCCTTTGGCCTGCTCCATTTTCCCCGGCTCCGCCAGCACGCAGATGAAATTGTCCTTGGCCTCGGGATAGAGTTTCTTGAAAGTTTGGTAAGGGATCATGATGCCCTTATCGTTCTGATCGTCGCCCAGGAAAGATTTGAACTTGGTAAGAGTGCCGATGACTTCGAGACTATGGCCATCCACCACAATAGTCTTGCCGATGGGATCTTCATTCGCGAAAAATCGCTCGCGCACACCGTTGCCGATCACGGCGACGTCGCGCCGGTGCAGGTCCTCGGCTTCCGTGAAGAAGCGGCCTTGACCAGTGTGGCGTTGAGCAGCTGCAGATGGTTCGCGGTCACGCCCACGAAGAGGGCGTCGTTCATGTCCTGGCCTTTATATCTGGCGGTGACAGGCGGCAGGCCAAAGTCGGTCATCTGGCGAAACAGCTCCACCGAGACGGTTTCGGTGGCAGGGCACTGCTCTTTAATGGCCATCGCGTCTTCGTAAGGTGAGGGGCTTGCGCAGCCGCTCGTCGCGGGTCAATATGTGGGGAGCGCCGAGCTGCAGCTTATAAACCCAGAGGTGCGGGTGCCGAACTGCTCGGCCACATCCACCAGTTGCTTGTCCAGCCCGGCCATGATGGAAGTACCGCGATCACCGTGGTGGTGCCGATCAGCACGCCGAGGACGGTAAGAAACGACCGGAACTTGTGAGTGCGCATCGTGTCGAGCGCCAGCCACAGATTTTCGCGCACATGTTGACTGTAGGCTTGCATAGTGAACTCGCTCTAATTCTCCGTCCTCAGCGCTTCGATGGGGTCGAGCCGGGCCGCCTTGGTGGCGGGGTAAATGCCGAAGAACAGGCCCACCGCGGCGGAAAGCGTCACACCCACGATCACGGCGCTGGCGGCACCGATGCCGTGAAGACGATGTTGACCAGTTTCGCGATCAGGGTAGCGAGCAGCACGCCGGCAGATGCCGCCGATGCTGGCCATCACCCCCGATTCGATCACGAATTGCCACAGGATGTCGCGCCGGCGCGCGCCCATCGATTTGCGAATGCCGATCTCGTGAGTCCGCTCGGTGACGCTGGCCAGCATGATATTCATAATCACAATGCCGCCCACCACCATAAACACCGCTACGATGCCGATGGTGACGGCAAAGATGGTCCCCGTCAGATTCTTCCAGGCGCTCATCAGCGTGTCGGAGGCGTTGATGCCGAAAGTGTCGTCCTCGCTGTAGGGGACGTGCCGGCGGACGCGCATCAAAGCTCGCACTTCGTCCTCCAGCTCCATCATGCGGGCGCTATCCGGGGCTTTGATGAAAACCAACAACTCCGGATGCGTGACCCAGAGGCCGCGAAAGGTAGTGAGGGGAACCACCGCGAAGTTATCCTGGCTCTGGCCGAACGTGCTGCCGACTTTCTCCATCACGCCGATGACGCGGAAGGGAATGCCGGCGATGGAAACCTCTTTGTCGATCGGATCGGTGTCGGCGAAGAACTTCTCCACCAGGTCCTGGCCGATGACGCAGACCCGCGCGTTGTGCTGGTAGTCGCTGTCATTGATATACCGTCCCGTGGCGACTTTCTCGCGGCCGATATCGACAAAGCTGGGCGTCACGCGCGTTCACCTGGATCTCGTCGATCGAGAACGTCTTGTAGCGCGCCATGGGACTGGGAGTAAGCGGTGGCCATAGCCCCAATTTCCTGGTAGCCCGTCAAGGTTTTCCTGCAGGTACTCGAAGTCATCCATGCGGATGGGCTTGTTGCGGCGCTTGGCATTCAGGAAGGAATCGAAACCCTGCGCCCACTTGAACTGGTGCAGGACAAAGGTGTTGGTGCCCAGGTTGGCGATGTGGTCGGCGATGTAGAGGTTCATGCCGTTCACGATGGACATCACCACAATCAAAGTGGTGGTGGCGATCACCACGCCGAGCAGAGTGAGAAACGAGCGGAGCTTGTGGCTGCGCAGAGCCTCCAGCGCGATCCAGAAGGCCTCGCGGGCTGTCACCCAAATGGTAACGCTCTGCTCTTTAGCCATCGGATCGCTACAATTATCGCAGATGGAGGCGAGCCTTCGGGGCAGGATACACGTGGCCGTTCTTCACGGCTGCGGGTGGAGGGTATTTAGCCGGCCGGCCTACTGAACCACCTGGAATTCAATCCATGAGCTGGCGCTGTGTGGAGTCTTGCCGCCGGAGTCCGTGGCCATGGCTTCGAGATAATACTGGCCGGGAGCCAGGGTGCTGCTCAGGCGCAGTTCTCCGCGCACATCGCGTCCGTCTTTGCCCGGCAAGGCGGGCACGGAAACAGGATCGTTCAGCACCGGCGTCTTGTCGTGGTAGAGTTGGACTCGCGCGTCGAACTTGCCACCTCTCTCCCCCTCAATCCGAAAGGCGAATGCCAGGCGGCTGCCGGCGTGGAATTCGCGTAGAGCCGACGGCACGTCGTTGAAGCGGGTCTCAGCGGGAGCGGAGGTATCGTCGACCAGCGGCGTAGTCAGGGCGATGTGCTGCTTCTTCAGATCCGGAATGTCGATATACTGGCCGGCCGAGCCGGCAGCGTGCGAGATGCTGTCCAAAACGCATGCGCGCACCTGATAGGGGCCGGCGTGCTTCACGGGGACATCCAAGGTGAGCAGCACCCCATCGGCCAGCAGCTTTTTCAGGCGGTCCTCATCGGCATCGATGGCGATGTGGCGGCTCATGCTGGCCAGCGGATCGACGCCATAACCGGAAGCCATGATAAATAGATCGAGCGCCGCATAGCGCGTGCCAAACAGGTCCGTGCGAAAGGTAATGTCGCGCGGGTCGATATATAGCAAGTTATGCACGTAGGTCTGTCCATCGACCGTGCGCCGGTAAAGCGCCGTCATCCTCACGTGTAAGTCCGACTTATTAAACAGGGATTGCACGGCAGCTACCATGCGAGCCTGGGGCGTGCCATATTTGGGGCGCGAAGCTTCGTCGGTCTCCCCAAAGAATCCCGAGCGGGAATGCGCGTGCAGACCGCGGCCGTTTACTCTCACGTGGATGGAATGGAAATCGACCTTGTCCGTGGCGCTGCCCGTGCCGATGTTTTCCGGGGCCTTAAAACCAATCAGATAGTATCCCTTCTGCTCTTCCTCCACGCGCTGGACGGCTTCGCTGTAACCGTTGGTGTTCACGGCGGCGAAACCTCCTGTGTCTTCGGAAAGCCGGACTAAGCCCTCCTGGGAGAGCCACAGGCTTTCAGGTTTTTCAGGAGGCAGCGAGAGCAGACCGCGCGCGTCCACCCCATATACCACTGCTCCGGACCGATTGGCTTTGTCGATCAAGCGGCGGAACCGCCTCTGTAATTCCTCTACTCCAATTGTGTTGGTGTGTTGGCCGGGCAGATCCTGCCCCGGCAGGTAGATGCCATCCGAGAATAATACGACGGCTTTGCGGCCGCTCACCGGCCGCAGCTCATCCATAAGCTGGGCTAGCGTGTCGAGCGTGCCCATTGTTGCGTTCAACCGGACGTATGCCAATTCGTCCGCCTTCTCGGTACGCGGTTCCATCCGCGGTACCTGGGGCTTCCCGAAAGAGACGTTGTCCAAGTGGCCGGAGAGCATCGGCGCAAACGGATCAACCAATCCCAAGCCGCGCGGGTTCCATTGCAGATTCTCGACCGCCGCGGCCAGCACACGCTTATCGGATGTGAATTGCTGGAAGACACTGTTGTTTCGTCCGGTCTCCCACAGGGCCACTAAGTCGCCTGGCTGCATTTGCTCGTCGATGAACTTGCGCAGGGTGCGGCGCACGTAGTACATGCTGCTGAACGAGAGGCTGAGATCGTCCACGACCAGCACCATGCTGCGGCGGATGTCCTCAGGCTTGAGGGCGCCAGTTGTTGGCGGAGGCGGCGAATCCAGGCGAACGTAAGAGAAGTTTGTAATCGGCTGGGGCTTGCCGTCGACTAGGATCTCGAAACCCTCCTTCGTCAGATTCACGACTTGATGTCCCGCCGAGTCGGTGACCACGCAATCGATCTGGACCAGCGTGGCGCTAACACTAAATACAGCGGCCGGCGGGGAAGGAGGTTCCTCCGCCACCAGCGAGCTCAGGCACAGGAACGGGAGGGCGATCCAGCGCATCATGATTCATAGAGTAGCACCAGGCGCTCCCCTACGGCCCGTTCTGCTCCACAATTGCGACACCCCAGGGCTCCAGTGTAAGCGCGCCGCCGCTGGCTAATACAGCGTTTGACAGTAATTCCGTGCCCGCGCCGTAAGGGTAGATTACCCGCTCCGGCTCCAAGGAGAAGTTGAAGTAATAGTGGATGGTCCGGCCGCTGCGCCCGGTTCCGTGTTTCACTCTGACGGCCGCGGGCAGCCGCTGGTCGGGGCCGATTAGCCCTGCCTGCGACAAGACGCGTTCCAGCACTTTCTGCTGCAGCTTGTCACTCAGCACGGAACCTTCGTAAGTGACCATGCCCTTGCCGAAATGATTCTCTGTAATGGCCGGATACTTGCCGAAGAACGGGTGGTCGTAGTACGCGAGTGGCGTAGCCTTATCGAGCAGTAACATTTCCGCCCAGTCGCTGACGCGGTTTTCATCGCCGGCCTGAAAGGGGTCGCCCTTGAGCGCCAGCGGTTTCGCGAGATTCGAGAATTCCTGGTACTGGAAACCGGCCGCTTCGCGCAGCGGCCCCGGCGCCATCGCCGCGCGCACGGTCGAGTATTCGTCGCAGAAGCCGCTTTTCAACGTCAGCACCAAGTGGCCGCCCGTGCGCGCATAATCGGCCAGCTTTTCGAGAAGCGCGTCGCTCGCAACGTACAGAGGCGGAACCACAATTACTCTGTAGGCGTTTAAATCCTCGGTCTCGGGAAAAATGAAATCTACGCCGGCGTTCAAGCGATAGAGCGCGCGATACAAGCGCCGCATTTCCACGTCGTAACCACCCGGATGGCTCCAGGGCATGTCGCCGGTCGGCGGCGATACCAGAAACGGCATGTATTCCGTGCCGCGGCGCGAATCGTTGCTGTAGAGCAACGCCACCGGGTGGAAGCTTTCAAATCGACGATCCGCGATCCGATGCGCTGCAATTCGTGCGCCGTACGCGCTACTTCGTGGTAGACCCGCCCCGGTTCCAGATCGTGCGACAGTACGCCTTTCCAGTAGGTCTCCTGGCCGTAGTGCAGCGAGTGCCAGTGCCAGTACTCCACCATGTTGGCGCCGGTCGACGCCATCAGGTAGACATCCTGGCGCGGTTGCCCGTCGTAGGGCGGAAACTGCGTGCGCGAATCCCAGCCGATGGTCTGCGCGTTGATTTCAGTGACCAGGTAGTTGGCGCCTTTCAGCGAACGCGCAAAGTCTCCGCCGTAGCTCGATCCTTCGCCGTCGTAGAGATCCTGAGTCGGGTGGTAGGGATTGATGCCCACGATATCCAGATCCTTCGAAATCGCGTATTCGTTCACGTCCGATCGGGTAGCGCCGCCGAAATCCTGCATCACGAACTGATCCGGCCGCGAATACTCGCGCACCAGCGAAGCCTGCCATGCCAAAAAGCGGGTAGCGAGCGAATCCTGATAGCGGTCCCATTCCAGTTTCCAACCGGGATTCAGAATCCCGTTGCGGGGAGGAACCTCGGTCCAATCATGCAGGCTTTGGCCCCAGTAGACCAGTCCCCAAATCCGGTTCAGGCGATCGACGGTTCCAAATATCTCCTGCAGGTAGCGCACAAAACCCGCTTGCACGTTGGCTCCCGCGGTGCCGTAAGAAGTAGTCTCGTTATCGATCTGGTATCCGATGACGGCGCGATTGTCACGATAGTGTTCGGCAATCTTGCGGATCACGCGTTCGCTATAGTGCAGAAAATCCGGGTTGGTGATATCCATGTTCTGGCGGATGCCATAGGTGGCTTTTTGGCCGTCCAGGCGGGTCACCAGAATTTCCGGATGCTCTTTGAACATCCATGGCGGAATCGAGTAAGTGGGCGTGCCCATAATCACGCGAATGTGTGCGCGCGCCAGGCGTTCCACGATGCGGTCCATCCAGCCAAACTCGAACCGGCCGTCCTCAGGTTCCCAAAGACTCCATGTGGATTCGCCCACGCGAACCACATTGATGCCTGCCTGCTCCATCAGTTGGACGTCTTTGTCGAGGCGGTCCTCCGGCATGTACTCCTCATAAAAGGCCGCGCCATAGAGGAACGTGTCCATCTGCCCAGGGCTAAAGCGCTTCTGCGTTTGACCCGGGGACCGGGTGGCGAGGGTCGAGAGCACCGCGATAATCGGTACGGCCAGCCAGGCCACGCGCGGCGGCGGGATTTTCATGGGCCTATCGTATCAGCCCATCAGTTTCCGATGGCTATCGCGAGCTTCTGCGTGCCACTGACGCCGCCCAGCGTGAAGGTGAATGGCGCCGTATCGCTCGCCGCGGCGGCCGGCACCACCACGTCGAACTGGTAAAGTCCCATATAGTTGGGGGCCAGTCCGTCGTAGGGAACCGATGTCGCCTCCGTACCGCCAAACGACATAGTCAGCGGCGCGACGAGCGAGTTGGTCTGCTCAACAAGCTGCCCGGGCGGAATGTTCGGCGTGACTGGACCGAAGCCGACCCCATAGATTACGATCGTATCGCCGGGCTGCGCCCGCTGCGAGGTGACACCGGGAATTGCGCCGGGCGGAGCCACGTAGGTGCCATCGGCAAACTGCGCCACCACGTATTGGGTCCCGCCAACATTAAAGTTGGAGGGCGCCAGCAATCCCGGCTGAGTCGCATTCACCGTGACCGGAAAGGGCGCGCTGGAGCCTGCCGCAGTGGTGACGATGAGCGATTGCCCGCCGGTGGGCACGCCTCCAGGCACTTGGACATTCACCTGTAAGGGGCTGACGA
Source organism: Bryobacterales bacterium (assembly GCA_963795925.1). GTDB lineage: Bacteria > Acidobacteriota > Terriglobia > Bryobacterales > Bryobacteraceae > Bog-159. The sequence continues at coordinate 568,727 of CAWCJP010000005.1, forward strand.
AATCGACATAAGCGGGCTGGCCCCCAATAGTCACGCTGGTTCCCCCCAGCGTGGTAGGTCCAATCACGCCGCTGAAATCGCTGCTGCCCCAGGTTTGCGTCACCCCAGCAAGATTCGTTCCATAGATTTCAATCCAGGAGCCGGGTGCGAAGGTCGGGAATTCTCCAAATGCGCTGGCGCTGACCGCGGCCACCACGTTCGGCAGCGGCGGTTGCAGCGTGAAATGTAAGGCAAAGTAGAACTCGTTCGCCGTGTTGGGGTTAATGCCGCCGTTCGTTACCAGGCTATAAGGTGTCACATATATCTGCTTCCAGGCTGTCTGTTCCCCGGCAGGCAGGGGAACGCTAAAGCCGCTGTTGTAGTAGGATGCGCCCGGGAGGATCGGGTTCGACGTCGACGCGCAGCAGATGGTGCCGATTCCGTTGGTGAGCGGACTCACTGGCGTGCCGCTCACCAACCACTGCTGGACCACCTGGTCGAAGACCACCGGCTGGGTGATTTCATATTGGATTACGATGCTCCAGTAGGCGCTGATGTCGTTGGCCAGCGGCCCCCCGTCTACGATTTTCATGTAGAATATGTCCCACTCCGCGTTCGCGGCCGTAGGCACCTGCGTTTCGTAGACTTGCACGGCTCCGTTATCGATCAGCACGGGCGTAGAACTGAACGTCACGGTGTTGGTGTAATTGTCCGGCGCATCTGTGCCTTCGAACGTCAGGCTGGAACCGATGGGGATGATTCCGGGTCCCGGCCCGCTGTAGGTACTCTGAGCTAGCCCCGTTTCGCAAAGTGCGGCCACAAAAACGGCGGCTGTGGCGAATCGCAACAACGTAGTTGTGGACATCGTAACCTCCTGTAGGAGCGAGGCGTTTCGCGGTGCCAAAACGAATCGCCACGCTTTGGTTTTCATTTTATCCCGAGGGGTTGGCTGATGCAATCGGAAGCCCCAAGGAGTGTGCCGTAGTATACTGGCTTGACCCTCCTATGCCAGAAGCCTTCGACATGCGCCTGATCCAGCGCGGCGCCCGCGTGCGGCGATCGCCCTTTTTCGAAGCCACGCTCCGTTATGGCTGCCGCGCCTATACCGTCTACAACCACATGTTCCTGCCCAGCTACTATGACGATCCTGTCAACGAGTACTGGCATCTGCTGAACGAAGTGACCCTATGGGATGTGTCTGTCGAACGCAACACGGAGATTACTGGACCGGACGCTTTCCGGTTCACCAGCCTGCTGACTCCGCGCGACCTGAGCAAGTGCAAAGTGGGACAAGGCAAGTATGTGCTCATCACTACCGAAGACGGCGGCATCGTCAACGATCCCGTGTTGCTGCGCCTCGGCGAGCAGCACTTCTGGCTGGCCGGCGCCGATAGCGACCTGCTATTGTACGCCAAGGGTCTGGCTGTCAACGCCGGCATGAACGTGCAGATCCGCGAGCCGGATGTCTCGCCGTTGCAGGTGCAGGGCCCCAAGTCGAAGCAGGTGATGCAGGCGTTGTTCGGCGACCGGGTGCTGGCGCTGCGCTACTACTATTTCCTCGAAACGGATCTGGATGGTATTCCCGTGGTGGTCACGCGCACGGGCTGGACCAGTGAGGTGGGTTACGAGGTCTACCTGCGTGATGGCAGCCGCGGCGAGGATTTGTGGGACCGCATCATGGAGGCGGGGCGTCCGTTCAATATCCGGCCCACCGGGCCGAGCGATATTCGCCGAATTGAGGGCGGCATTCTGAACCATGGCGTTGATATCACCATCGATACCAATCCATACGAAGCGGGCCTGGAGCGTCTGGTGGATCTCGACAAGGAAGCCCCCTTTCTGGGGAGAGAAGCTCTACGGAGGGTGCACGCGGAAGGTGTGAAGCGCCGATTGGCTGGCGTCGAAATCGAGGGCCCGCCGATTGAGTTCAACATGACTCGTTGGCCCGTGCGCAAAGACGGCGAACCGGTGGGCCAGGTGACTTCGGCCATCTATTCCCCGCGCCTCAAAAAGAATATCGGCTATGTGATGGCGCCGGTGCCGTACACCGCGCTGGGAACGGAATTAACCGTCGAAACGCCCGCGGGCGAGGCACGTGCGATGGTTGTACCGATCCCGTTTGTGGACCCCGGCAAGACGATTCCCAAGTCATAATAGTAAGTGACCACCATGTGCCGGTTCGTCGTATCGCTGGCGCTCCTGGCGCTTCTCGGCGGCGCGTGTCTCGCCGCCGACGCCCCCTCCGTCATCCTTATCTCCATCGATACTTTGCGCGCCGACCACCTGAGCGCTTACGGATACCGCCGGCTGGCGACGCCCAACATCGACTCTTTCGCCGAACAGGGCACGCTCTTCACCAACATCGAATCGCAGGTTCCGCTCACGCTTCCATCGCATACTTCGCTGTTCACCTCCACCTACCCTTTTCAGAATCAAATTGAGGAAAACGCCGAGCGCGTGCCGGCGGGCACAGTCACGTTTGCGTCCGTATTGCAGTCGCACGGATACAAGACAGCCGCCTTCATCGGCAGCGTATTTCTGGAGAGTGAGATGGGTCTCGACCGGGGCTTCGATCTCTACGACAGCCCTTTTCACTTCGAGGCGTTTTCGCCCATATCCGGATCCATGTTCTTCGGCGGCGCGGGCCGCAACCCGTACGGCGTCAGAGAACGCCGCGATGGGGCCTTGGTGCTGGGCGCGGCGCGCCGCTGGCTGGCGGCCAATCGCGGCGCTGCCGTTTTCGCCTTCATTCACCTATTTGATCTGCACAAGCCATACATCCGCGCCGGGTACGACGGGGAGCTGGCCTACACGGATCAACTCCTGGGCGCATTCAAGCAGGCGCTCATCGCGAGCGGATGGTGGCAGCGCTCGCTGGTGGTGCTGTTATCAGACCACGGTGAAAGCCTGGGCGATCACGGCGAAGACAGCCACGGATACTTCGTCTACGAAAGCACGCTACGGGTGCCCCTGATTGTCCACTGGCCGGGCGATACGCCCAGCCGTGCCCCGCGCGAAGACCGCCCCGCCGGCTTGATCGACGTCGCGCCCACCGTGCTGGATTTTCTGCACCTTGCCGCGCCGCGCTCCTTCGAAGGGCGCAGCCTGCTCGACATGTCGAGTCCGCGCGCGGTCTACAGCGAGAGTGTCTACGCGCATGACGGCTTCGGCTGGGCCCCGCTACGTTGCCTGCGCGAGGGAGCGGATAAATATATCGATGCTCCCCGGCCGGAACTGTATAATCTGCGCACGGACCCGCACGAGCAGAACAATTTGTATCGCAAAAATTCGCCCCGCGCGCTGGCGCTGCGGACCGGATTGCAGAAACTCCTGGCCGCCCACTCCCCCAAGCAGCCGGCCTCGCCGGCCAATATCTCGCCGCGCACACGTGCGCTGCTGGCATCGCTCGGGTATCTATCGGGTGGCGCGCGCACCGCCGCCGGAAGCGTGCCCCCGGATCCCAAAGACCGCCTGGCCGAGTACCGGCTCTACGAAAGCGCGCAAACCGCGCTGTATAACAGGCAACTGGAACGGGCCGCCGTCATCTTCCGCCAGATTCTGGCGCGCGACCCGCAAAACACGCTGGCCCGCCGCGACCTGGGTGGCGCATACGTCGAGCAGCACCTCTACGCCAAGGCACGCGCCTGCTTCGAGCAGGTGGTCGCCGCCGCCCCTGACGATTTCATGGCGCAGTTTGAGTTGGGAATCGCCGACAAACACCTCGGTCTTGTCAAGGAAGCTCTGGGGCATCTACAAGCCGCCTGCCAGGCCGCTCCAGGGGCGGAACAATGCCGCCGTGAATTGGAAAACCTGCAGAAGGAGTCCCCGCCCCGCTGAGCGCTTTCTCATTAGTACTACTAGAGCGCAACTAAATTGGAAGTTACTCGCCTGTAATACAGCACTGGGGTATAATGAGCGCTACTCACGAGGATACTGACTTGCGACTGACGCGGCACGCACGAGTTTTCACGATCGCATTATCCCTCAGCTTGTGGTCACTCCCAGGAACGGCGCATGCGCAGCAACCGCAGTACAGCATGCTTTACAGCTTCGGCCAGTCGGGCGACGGGCAAGTGCCTTATGGCCCTCTGGTCGCCGACGCCAAGGGAGTGCTCTATGGTACTACGTCCAGCGGCGGAAGTCACAATAGTGGTACCGTTTTTTCACTGACTCCCCCGGCCGGCGGGGGAAGTTCGTGGACGGAAGCCCAACTTCTGAGCTTCGATGGTGCGGGCGGCGGCTCGCAGCCCTTGACTGGTGTGGTGTTCGGCGCGAACGGAATCCTGTATGGCACCACTTCGGCGGGGGGCGCCGCGGGCGCCGGCATCGTGTTCTCATTGACGCCACCCAAGCGCCCTGGTCCACCGTGGACCGAAGCCGTGCTATATAGTTTCACCGGCGGCACAGATGGGTCCACGCCGAATTATGGGCCGCTGCTGGTCGGCAACGCCGGCGTGCTGTATGGAATGACTAGCGGCGGCGGCGCCAACAGCGCCGGAGCGGCCTTCTCACTGACGCCGCCAGTGAACCAAGGGGCAGCCTGGACCGAAAGTGTCCTGTGGAGTTTCGGCGCCAACAGTACGGACGGTACCTATCCCGAGGGCGGCTTGGTATCGGACGCCAACGGAGTACTATACGGCGGAACTTCCGCCGGCGGAGTCCAGGGGTTCGGCGCGGTGTTTTCTTTGACACCTCCCGCGGGAGGAACCGGCGTCTGGACCGAAGCCGTGCTCTACAGCTTTTTGGACTCGTTGGACGGAACAGCCCCCATGGGAAATCTGCTGATCGGCGCGGGCGGAGTCCTTTACGGAGTGACTTCGCTCGGTGGAGGTAACAACAGCGACGGCACGGCCTTCTCTCTGACTCCCCCGCTTGCTCCCGGAGGCTTGTGGGTGAAAGAAATCCTTTACCGTTTTTCGGTGGTTGGGACGCGCCAATTTAATCCGCGCTCAGGCATGGTGGTGTCGAAACAGGGCACGCTATACGTAACCACGTCTCTCGGCGGGTTGGGACCCGACGGCGGTGTGGTTTCGTTGAAGCCGCCGAAGATTGCGGGGGATAAATGGGGCCAAGCCTGGCTGTTTCATTTCACAGGGACTAACGGAAACAATCCCGCGGGCGGATTGCTGTATCTCAATAACACTCTGTACGGCACGACTTATTCAGGCGGAGAACAGAACTTTGGGGTGGTGTACTCATGGCAGTTCTAAGACACATGTTATTGCTTTGCGGGGTGACGGCGATGGCCGCGCCGGCGCAGACTTTTACGCTGCTGGTGAGTTTCGCCCATAACAACGGGGGAAATCCGCGCGACCCCCTGATCCAGGGCGCCGATGGGAACCTTTACGGGACGACTTCGGGCGGTCCCAATGGCGCGGGCACCGTCTTCCAGGCCACCCCGGCGGGAGGTCTGACCACATTACACAGTTTCGACATAAACGACGGCAGCGGCCCGTTCGGTGGAATGGTCTTATACACCGATGGGACGCTATTCGGGACAGTCTTCGCCGGCGGAACTAAGAACTATGGCACCATTTACCAGATCACTACCGGTGGCACGCTGACGACGCTGCGCAATTTCAAAGGAATGGACGGCGCTAACCCTTTCTCCGCGTTGATTCTGGCTTCCGATGGAAACTTCTACGGAACCACTGGGGCGGGCGGCGCAAATGGCGTGGGAACGATCTTCAAAATGACTCCGAAGGGAGTGTTGAACACACTGCACAGCTTCGATTCGACCGATGGCGCCAAGCCCACTGGAGCGCTGCTGCAGGCCGCCAATGGGAACCTGTACGGCACCACCGCTGCGGGGGGAGCCAACGGCCAAGGCACTGTCTTCAGTATCACGTTGGGAGGAACCTTCGCCAGCCTGTACAGCTTCCCCCCGACCGCCGGCGAAATGCCCAATGCCGGATTGATTCAAGCCACCAACGGGTACCTGTATGGAACCACCGTGTATGGAGGCGCCAACGGTTATGGCACGGTCTTCGAGATCAGCCCGGCGAGCGTGCTGACGATCTTGTATAACTTCACCGCCGCCGATCCTAACCCGGTGGGCGGAGTGGTGCAGGGCACCGACGGGAATCTCTACGGGACGACCGCCAATGGCGGCGCCAATGGCTACGGCACTATCTTTAGTCTCACCACTGCGGGCGCGCTCACCACACTGCACAGCTTCGACTATACGGACGGCGCTTCACCTCTCGCGGGGCTGGTACAGGCTACCGACGGAAACTTCTACGGAACCGCGGCGAATGGTGGGGGCGGTCAAGGTACCCTGTTCAGCATGGCAGTCGGCCTCGGCCCGTTCGTCGAAACACTGCCCCTCTCCGGCAACGCGGGAGCTACCATCGAAATCCTGGGAACGAATCTGAGCGGCGCGACCGGTGTCACCTTCAACGGGACGGCCGCCCTCTTCACGTTGGTCTCGCCTACCGAAATCTCCGCGACTGTCCCCGCCCACGCGACCACCGGAACGGTGCAGGTGATCGCACCGGGCGGCCCACTGTCGAGTAATGTTACGTTTCAAGTAACGCCGTGAATTCTTCGCTCCAGGATCTCCGCCACGGGGCCGTGCTCTTACGCCGCGACCGGGCACTTCCGCTTTGATTGTGCTGGTGCTTGCGCTGGGCATCGGCGGCAATGCGGCTATCTTCACGCTCCTCAAGGGCGCTTTCCTCGATCCGCTCCCGTATCGCGACGCGCGGCGGCTGGTCACCATCAAGGACGTCACAGGTTGGATTCCCAGCGTCTGCGGAGTTTCTCGAGATTCGCGGCCGCAGCCGTACGCTCGATAAGGTGGCATTCGCCGAGCACCTCGATATGCAACTCACCGGAAACGGCGAGCCCGCGCGCGTGTTCGCGGCGCGCGTCTCGGCGTCATTCTTTCCCCTGCTGGGGGTAAACGCCGCGCGGGGCCGCACGTTTCTCGACGAAGAGAACCAACCCGGGCGCTCGCCTGCCGTGATCCTCACAGACGCCTTCTGGCGGTCGCGCACGGGCGCCGACACGCGCATCGTCGGGCGCACGCTGCGGCTCGATGGTCAGCCTGCCGTGGTAGTAGGGGTACTGCCGCCCGGATTCCAGTTCGACTATCCGACGCTGGGCATCGCCGAACCAGTGGACCTCTATATCTCTTATCCCATTGATCGGACCGTCACGCCGGGGGCCAGTTCAAACGGAGGCGGCGTACACGTCCTTGTAATCGGCCGCCTGCGCTCCGGAGTGACGCTGCGCGAGGCTCAGTTTGACATGCGGCGCGTGGCGCGGGAGCTCACGCAAGAACACCCCGAGGCATTCCGAGGAAACCCGCAACACGATCCGAGCGTTTTCACCTTCCTCACCGTGCCGCTGCGGGACGCGATCGTAGGCGCCCAGCGTTCCCTGCTGTGGCTGCTGCTGGCGGCGTTCCGGCTGCTTCTGCTGATCGCCTGCGCCAACACGGCGCAGCTTCTGCTGGCGCGATCGCTGCGGCGCGCCCGCGAAGTGGCCATCCGCTCGGCCTTGGGCGCCAGCCGCCTGCGCCTGATTCGCCAGTTTCTCCTGGAGGGACTGGTGCTGGCGGTGTGCGGCGGGGCGGCCGGATGTTGGCCGCGCCGGATGGCTCGTGCGGATTCTGGTCGCGCTGCTGCCCGTGCGCAGCCCGCTGCTCGCGTCGGCCCATCGTGGATGCGCGCGCCATGGGATTCACCTTGGCCGTCTCGCTGGTCTCCGCGATCGCTCTTCGCCATGATTCCCGCGGTAAAAGGCAGCCGCTGGGACGCCTGGGCCCGGACTGGTCGCGCGCGCCTCCACCGGCGAAGGAAACCGTTGGCGCCACGCCATGATCGCGGTCGAAGCGGCGCTTTCCGTATTCCTGCTGTGCGGCGCGGGCGCTGGTAGCGCAGAATCTGTGGACGCTGCATCTCCACCCCCATGGGATTTGATCCCAGCGCACGTGCTGGCCATGCGATTGAAGCTGCCTGCCGCGGCACGCAGGATCGCCATCGACGCCCGAGCAGGCGTGGTGTTTCAGGAGTATTTGGATAGGATCGAGGCCATCCCCGGTGTGGAGTCGGCCGCCACCGTTACCGGTCCGCCGCTGCGGCCCGCGCGCGGCGGGAACGTCGAACTGGTAGGGGTGACGGACGCCGGCGGGGCACTGAAGAGCATCATCGCGTGGCAACCACCTGATGAGCCCAGATTACTTTCGCACCCTGCGCATCCCGCTGCTTGCCGGGCGGACGCTTCGCGCGACGACGCGGGGCGCGGCGTGACTGTCGCGATCGTGAACGAAGAATTCGCGCGCGGCTTCGGATTCGGGGCGGACGTCGTGGGCAAGCAGATCGATGAAGGACCAGGGGCGCGCCCATCGCCATCGTCGGAATGGTGGGCAACGTCCGCACGCGTGGCAACCAAACCGATGCCGTTTCCGGAGATCTACTTTCACATCTGCAGCTCGCATGGGGAAACACCTACCTGGTGGTGCGCTCCGCGCTGCCGCCAGGGCAACTGCTGCAGCAGGTGAAGACAGCCATCGGGTCGGCCGACTCCCGAACAGGCCGTGTTTGGCGTCGAGACCATGGAGAAGTGATCTCCGACTCAGTAGCGGAGCCGCGTTTCGACGCCTTCCTGATCGGCGCATTCGCGCTGCTGGCCGTGGCCATGGCGGCCGCGGGGATGTACAGCGTCATCGCGTGCCTGGTCTCGCAGCGCACCAGCGAGATCGCCATCCGTATGGCGCTGGGCGCGAGCCGCGGGGCCATCGTCCGCACGGTAATGGGCACGACCACGGTCTGGGTCGTCGTTGGGTTGGCTTGCGGCCTGGCGCTGGGACTGGCCACCCGGAACACGGTCCGTTCGCTTTCGAGCGCCACGGTAGACGGGATCGCCGTGGATGTACGCCGCGGTTTTGGTGTTCTTCTTCGTGGTGACGCTGGTGGCCGCGTATGTGCCCATGCGGCGAGCCAGCCGTCTAGATCCGGCCGCGGCGCTGCGCGGCGATTGACCTACCTCTGGGCTACCGGGATCACAAACTTCAGCGCCGTATGGGTATCGGAAAAGCGGGCTACCTTAACATCCACCAGCCCTGCTTCGAGGCCGGTCCCCCGCACCGCGTTCTCCGTGATCTCCTTCCTACCCTTTGGATACACAATCCAAATCGCGCCATTGCGCTTGATTGAAGTCTTCAGCCGCGGCACCCGCGCCAGGTCCTTTTCCATCTCGGCCCCCAGGAAAATCAAATCCGAATCCTTAGCCGCCTTGCCATCTGAAATATCACCGGTGCGCGCGGCCAGTTGCTCCCTGAAGCCTGCATCGCGTACCCCACACACCGACACCCGTAAACCCGGCTTCACGTCCAGCTTATCCGCCAGACTGCGCGGATTGCGGATTTTGTGCGCCCACTTCTCGGCCTGCGCGCCGAGCGTGAAGGTGGCTGTGCCGGCGGGCGATGTGACCCGCAACACGCCATCGGCCGCCTCCAGCGCCTGGATGCTCTTAAGCGGAATCACCAGCCGAAAATCGCCACGGAAGACGATCTCGTCGGTTTCAAGCAACGCTTTACCCGCCGATACCTTGCCGCCGAAGCGCGCTTCGCAGTGAGCTTCCTGTCCCATTGACGCATTCTACCAGCGCGCGCCCGCCGTGTCGCCCGCCGTATGATGGAGTTTATGTCTAAATTCCGCGCGGCCAGCCTGCCCGCAGTCCTGGCCCTGACGCTGGCAGCTATGGCCACTGCCGCGCCGCCGCCCAAGCTGGTGCTGGCGATTGTGGTGGATCAATTCCGCTACGACTACCTGACGCGTTTCCGAGCCGATTACCACGCAGGTTTCGACCGCCTGCTCGACAAAGGCGCGGTCTTCACCAATGCCCGCTACGAGCACTATCCCACGGTGACTGCCGTCGGGCATAGCGCTTTCATGACCGGCGCTACGCCTTCGATGAGCGGCATCGTGGGCAACGAATGGTACGACCGCGAGGCCGGCAAAGTGGTTGCCAGCATCAGCGACGACACCGTCAAGATGCTGGGCGGCGCCGGAGAGGGCGCGTCGCCCCGCCGGCTCCTGGTGAGCACGGTCGGCGACGAGTTGAAGATCGCGCGTGGCGGCAGCAAGGTGATGGGCATCTCCCTCAAAGACCGGAGCGCGATTCTGCCCGCCGGCCACATGGCGGACGGCGCGTACTGGTTCGATCCGCGCGGCGGGAATTTCGTGAGCAGCACGTTCTATCTGGCGGATCTGCCGGACTGGGTGAAACAGTATAATGCCAGCCGGCCCGCCGACGGCTTTCGCGGCGCGCATTGGCTGGACCACACTTTGCCGTCCGACAATTCCATCTACGCCGCGCTGGAGGGCAGCCCGTTCGGAAACGATTTGGTCGAAGCTTTCACCGAGCGCGCCATCCGGGCCGAAAAACTGGGTCAGCGGAATGCGACCGATCTGCTGGCCGTAAGTTTTTCCGCGAACGACTATGTGGGCCACGCCTTGGGACCGGACTCGCCGGAAGTGAAGGAAATGTCCATTCAAACCGATCGCGTTTTTGGCAAACTCTTTGCGTTCCTGGAATCGGTGGTGGGGATGGGCAACGTGCTGGTGGTGATGACCGCCGATCACGGCGTGGCGCCCGTTCCCGAGGTAAACGCGGAACGCAAGATGCCGGGCGGCCGCTTGCAGTCTGGCGTCATGCGCAAAGCGGTGGAAGCGGCTCTTACCGATAAGTACGGCGCGGGACAGTGGCTTCTCAACCCGTCCGATGCGGCGCTGTACTTCAACCAGGATTTGATCCGGCAAAAGAAATTGGATCCGGCCGAAGTAGAACGCACGGCGGCGGATGCGGCATGGCGCACGCCGCACGTGTTTCGCGTGTATAGGGGCGATCTGCTGGCGAGCGGTGTCGCGATGGAGGAGCAGGTGGGCCGGCGCGTGATGAACGGCTTCTATGCGCCGCGCAGCCCGGATTTGTACGTCCTCTTCGAGCCTTACTGGCTGTTCGGAGCCAAGGGCACCACGCACGGTACAACCTTCAGCTACGACGCGCACGTGCCGGTGATTTTCATGGGACCCGGCATTAAGCCGGGCCGCTTCAACCAGCAGATCTCGGTGAACGACGTGGCGCCTACGCTGGCGACTTATCTGGATATCGAGACCCCCAGCGGATCGGTGGGGCGTTGTCTGGCGGAGATCTTGAATTGATCCGCGCTATAATTCCAACGATAGGAGATCAACTCGAAACATGGAACTACGTCCCTTGCACGACCGCGTCGTCATCAAGCGCCTGGGAGAAGGCGAAACCAAACGCGGCAGCATCATCATCCCGGATACAGCCAAAGAGAAGCCGCAGCAGGGAGAGGTGAAAGCGGTGGGCAGCGGCAAGCTGCTGGAGACCGGCGAACGCATGGCGCCGGAGGTTAAAGCCGGCGACCGCATTCTGTTCGGCAAGTATTCCGGCGCCGAAGTGAAGCTCGGCGGCGAAGAATACCTGATCCTCAAAGAAGACGAGATTCTAGGGGTGCTCGAATAATTATCAAAATTGATAATCGACCGGCTTGATGTTCTTCAACCGTAAATACACGATGCACTGGCCGCGGTGATGTGCCGTATGGTCCGTAGCCAGTAGCAGCAGTTCGACACCCGTCATCTTACCCGCGGGTGAATCGATGGTTGCGTGCAGACGTTCGGGATTGAGGTTACCGAGCGTCGCGATGACGAAATCGTAGGACGTGTTGAGCAGTTTCAGAACGTTTTCCTTATCGAATTTCGTCGGCTTGGCGATGGGATCTTTCTCGCCCGACAACGCGGAGAAGAAGAACGCATTGGAGCCCGCGATGTGCGCCATTTGCTCGCCGAAGCTCATCTCCGCGGGATTCGGCTTGAAGGAATAATCCGCCGCGGGCATCTGTTCCGCCAGTGCAATCACATACTTCTTGGAAGTTTTCCAGTGATCCACCAATTGCGGCGGAAGGCCCCCCTCTTGCGCCAGCGCCGGCAACGCCAGCGCCGCGCCCAATAAAACAGTCGTCGTCAATCCAGCACGTTTCAATCGAACCATTTGCACACCCCTCCTGTTTACAATACTCCTGATGCCCCCTCCGCTGCAGAAAATCATCCGGCAACTGGGCAACTACTATGGACGGCCCAGGCGGCCGATTGTTACCGACCCTTTCGAAATGATTCTTTGGGAGAACGTGGCGTATTTGATGGACGACGGCTGTCGCGCCCAGGCCTTCGAGGCGCTGCGGAAGAATGCGGGCGGCCTGACGCCGGAACACATCGCCGGGGCGCCCCGGCAGGCGCTGATAGAGGCCACCCGGCTGGGCGGCATGTTCCCGGAAATGCGCGCCGACCGGCTCCGCTTGAGCGCCGAAATGACGATTTCCGAATTTCAGGGCGATCTGCGGCGAGCCCTCCATCTGCCCGTGCCGGCTGCCAGGAAAGCCCTGAAGCAATATCCCACCATCGGCGATCCGGGGGCGGAGAAGATTCTGCTCTTCACGGGAGCGGCTCCCATTTTGGCTTTGGATTCGAACGGTCTGCGCGTGGTCGTCCGCCTGGGTTACTGCGAGGAGCGCAAGAACTACGGCGCGACCTATCGCGGCGCCAAGGAGGCGCTGGCCGGCCAGACAAGCAACGATTGCGCATGGCTGGTCGAAGCACACCAATTGCTGCGGCGGCACGGCCAGGAATTGTGCCGCAGAACGCAGCCTGCGTGCCGCGTGTGCCCGCTGGTCGCAGGTTGCGACTATGGCCGCCTTGCAACGGGTCAGGGCCAGACCGCATCATAAGTAGTGGAGGCATCGCCATCGCACCCTCGCCAGATCGTCCGAATCCGAAGTTGTGGGGTGACCGCGGTTTGTACGCGGCATGGCTGGGCCACAGCACCGTGCTGCTGAAGATCGACGGCATGACCATCCTGACGGATCCCGTGCTCGGCGATCGCGTGGGGCTGAGTTTCGGCCCCATGACGATGGGATTGAAGCGCCTGGTGGCGCCCGCGTTACGCGCCGATCAATTGCCCAGGATCGATCTGGTGCTGCTTTCGCACGCCCATATGGATCATTTCGATCTGGCCACCTTGCGCGCGCTCGAAAACCGCGCGACCACCGTGGTGACCGCCTCCAAGACCAGCGATCTGCTGCGTGCGGCCGCTACGGCGCCGTGAAAGAACTGGGATGGGATCGAGCGGACGCGGGTGGGCGCCATCGAGTTGCGTGCGTTCGAGGTGAATCATTGGGGCGCGCGCATGCACGGCGATACCTATCGCGGATACAACGGCTACCTCATTGAAGCCGAACGCTACCGCGTGCTGTTCGGCGGCGACACCGCGGCGACCACCGCTTTTCGCGCCCTGCGCAGCTCGCGGCGTATCGATCTGGCGATCATGCCGGTGGGCGCGTATGATCCCTGGATTCGGTACCACTGCACGCCGGAGCAGGCCTGGCAGATGGGCAACGATGCAGGCGCGGAGATTTTTCTTCCGGTGCATCATCAGACATTCCCGCTCAGCCGCGAACCGCGGCGCGAACCGATCGAGCGCCTCTACCGCGCGGCCGGAAGCGAGCCGGGGCGCATCGCCGTCCAGCGCATCGGGCAGGAAGTCAAGCTGTAGGCCTCACGCTCTTTACATCTGGAACACGCCACACGTGTGCCGAACATGATACAGTGGATGACCAACGGAAACGGGAACCATCATGAAGGCCTCCTCGATTGTAATCTTCTCGTTTTTGCTTTCGTTTCGGCCCTCCAGGGAAGTCAGAACCTGGAGCGTGCCCGGCAATTGGAAGAGTCCGGCGATGGCCTGGGAGCGCGCGCGCTGCTGGCGCAGCCGCGCAAAGCGCGCCCGGACAATATCGCGGCGTTAACCGAATATGCGGAGTTTCTGGACCGCCACGCGCGATCCGGGCGTACCGAAGCCTATGACAAGCTGCTGGCCGCGCTGGACGGGTCCGCCCACAGCGCGCAGCGCGCCGCGGTGGCGCGCCGCATGGTGGAATTGTCTTTCCTGCCGGGCGACCGGACGGCCGCATCGCGTTCGCTGGAGATCTACCAAAGCGCCGGCGGCAGCGTCCCCGGCATCCGGCGCGATGCCCGCCTGCGCCGCCCGCGGCGCCGCCGGCCGCCAATATGTCGAGATACCCGGACCGCTGCGCTCGTTCGGCCGCATGGCGGCCATCTCCAGCGACGCGCAGCCCGACGATCTGCTGCCCGCCCTGGCGCGCAATGTGGTCACCAACGGCTTCCAGGCGTCCCACAGCAACGAGGCGCTGGAACAGACCGAGTACCTGAAGCTGGTGCATCGCTATCTCTCGCAGGCGCGCGAGCTGGAGAAGCTGGCCGGCCCGGCAAGGTCATCAAGATCGAGACCTGCGATTCGCCCAACGCGGGCGAGCTGCTGCGCATTCTGGGCTTCCGCATGCGCGGCGGATGCGGCAGTGAAGTGGTGCTCGAAACCGTCAACGCCACGCGCGCCTTTCTCACCACCGATTCCGGCTTCCCCATCCCGGCCCTGGAGCAGGCGCTGCGCACCAACCGCCCGTTCACCTACGACTACCATCCGGCGCGCGTTCCCGTGCTGTTCGGCGCCGACTATTGGCTCTCCGCCAAAGAGAAGGAGACCAGCGATTTCATCGACGTGTTCCTCTCCGATCCGGCGCTGTGCCGCCTGTATCTGGGGATCTCCAAGCTGGACCGCGAAACCGCCGAGGAGTTCCGCAAGAACATTCCGATGCCGCGCCTGAAGGCCTACGCGCACGTGCTGGATTTCTTCGGCGGCATGTTCGAGATCCGCGACGGCAAGGCCGTGGTTCCCGGCGCGCCGCGCACCGCGGCGGCCTGGACCGAACTGGCCGGCGCGTCGCCGGACCAGGGCGCCGCGTTCTTCGAAAAGCTGATCGCCAAGGACGATGGCTGGCTGGCCAGCTACTACGATGCCCTGGCGCGCATCAACGGTCCGGTGCAAGACTATCTGACCGAACCCGCGCGCATGAAGCGCTTCTACCCGGCGATCCGCGGCAAGGTAACCAGCCCCGGCCCGGCGCGCCCGGTATTCCGCTCCAACGCCGACATGATGCTGCTGACCACGCGCCTGTGGATGGAGCCCGATGGCCGGCCGCACATCCCCGGCAATCTGGAGGTCTGGAAGGATCTGTTTGCGAACCATCCGCAAGGCAAGTACGACGGCAAGCTGACGCGCGCCGCCGGCGCCTGGAAAGAGCCCGACGACGTGCTGGAAGCCCTGTTCGGGCTCACGCCGCAAGGCCGTGGAGAACGAGCCGCTGAAGATCTTCATGGCGCTCAGCGATCTGGATCGCTACCGTTCCAAACCGCTGGCGCCGGAGACGGTGGACCGGCTGGCGCGCAACTATCGCGTGTACGGCAGCCAGTATGCCATCTTCAACGACGCCGCCACCGTGAGCGACAAATCCATCGCCCAATTCATGGATACGGCGCGAGGCGACCAGCCGCATCAAGGATCCGGTGCTGCGCGCCGACACGCTCGGCACGATGCAGTCCCTGGTGGGACTGTGGCAGATCTTTTCCCGCTCAGGGAGCCTGCCGGCTGCCAAGGCCGACGAGACCTTCGCCGCGCTGCTGACCCCCTTCGCCGCGGTGCACGACGATCGCACGCTGTTCGACGCCGGCCGCGACGGCGTGAAGCTGCTGCTTTCCGCCACCGGCTCGAAGCCGGACGGCGCCGCCGCAAGCGCGCATCGCTCGATCTGCTGGCGGGCGCGGCCGATCCCACCGACGTCGAATCCCACACCCAGATCGTGCAGGACATGATGCGCATCCTGGAAGCCCAGCACATCGTCCCGCTCGACGATCTCTTCGACCTGGCCAATCATTTCGACAGCCTGGCGCAGCGGCGAGAAACTGAACACCGCGCTGGTGAACCGGCTGGCCACGCGCATCGCCGAGATCCCGCTGGCGCGCGCCAGCTCTGAGCCCGATCGAGAAGAACGCGCTGTCGTTCGGCTACTGGACCGAGAAGCACGTCGACGCGGAGCGCAAGCTGAACCTGCGCGCGGCCGTCGAGAACGCGCTCGGGCGAAAAGCTGCAGGACGTGCGCGGCCTGCTGGCGCCGTTCCTGCGCGACACGCTGGTGGCCTACAATTACGTCCACTACGCGCCGCCCGGCGCGCAGGTCCTGTACACCAATCCGGTGTTCGTGCGCAGCCACGATTTTCTGGGCGTGCAGGGCGCCAACCACATGTGGCGCGCCACCGAAGTATTCGGCTCGGGCTGGCCCTCGAACGGCGGCGGCCGGCTGGTGGGCTCGCTGGCCGGACTGCCCTACGCGCTGGCCGAGGCCGAACAGAACTTCCTGGTGCCCGACCAGACCCAGGCGCTCATCTGGGGCGACCTGGTGCCGCAGATGATCGTCAGCGCCGTGATCCCGCGCTGGTGGAACGTGACGCCCTCGCAGTTGCATTGGGTGGCGCTGCACATGCGCTACGCGGAATCGCTGCTGGCCGAATCCGCGCTCGATCCCGCGCTGCGCGCGAAAGTGCTGGCATGCGCTCGAGCGCGCAGGCGTCGCCGGCGCGCGTGGGCCAGGTGGACGTGCTGCTCGCAAACGGGCGACGTGCAGGCGGCGCTCGACAAGGTGACGCCCTCGGAGCTGTTCGTCCTGGCCTCCCGCATGGACGAGGATCCGCAAAGCCGCGCGTCGTCGCCGTTGCTGGCGGAGATCCGCCGGCTGGCCGCCGCAATCGCCGCAACAGATCAACTATGCCGCCATCTCGGCCGCCTTCGGCACACCCAAGCCCACGCTGGCCAACTCCTACCGGCCGGAGCTGCTCAACCTGCGCACGTTCCCGACGTTGATGGGATACTCCAGCCGCATTCTGGCCGAAAGCTGGGAATCCAACACGCTGTACTGGGCGCGAACTGGCCGACGAGACGAACGTCCGGCCGTCGCAGCTCAACGTGCGCATCCCGGAGTGGACCGAGAAACTGGTGGAGCATATTTTCGCCTCGCACCTGGAGGACTGGCCGGCGGTGCTGCGCTCGTTGCGCAGCGTGGGCGACGACGTGCGCGACGAAGGCGCGGCCAGCAGGCTGTCGCACAGGCGGAGCTGCAGCAACCGATTAACCGCAACTGGGAGAACTCATGATTCATATCCCGACGGGGTTTTCTAGGAGCGGCGGCGGGCGCGGCCTTATTGACAGGCGCAGGATGCGCAGCACCCCGTTTTCCGCGTGAAGGTGGACATGGTGGTGCTCAGCTTCACGGTCACCGACAGCCATAACCACTACATCAACGGCCTGAAGACTACGGATTTCAAGATCTACGAAGACGGCATCGTGCAAAAGATGTCCACCTTCGCCGAAGGCACCAAGCCGCCCATGCAGGTGCTGGCCGACGGCACCACGCGTCCGCTGACGGCCGGCGAGTCCGCCGAGGCGCCCGGCAAGCCCGGCATCGACCTGCACAGCGACGCTTTCGTGGGCACCAACGTCTTCGTGCTGTTCGATACCAGCAACTTCATGTATCGCGGCTTCGTGTACGCCGAGGACGCCATCGCCGATTTCGTGCGCGGCCTGGACCGCGCCGATTCCGTGGCGGTCTACACCTTCAGCCGCAATCTCTCGCGCGCCGCCACGCTGACGCGCGATCGCGGCGACGCCATCGGCGGCCTGCGCAAATCCGTGGCGGGAGACGATACCGCGCTCTACAACGCGCTGCTGCTGACGCTTGCGCGACGCCGCCAAAGTGCCCGGACGCAAAGTGGTGATCGTGTTCTCGAACGGCCCGGACAACGCCAGCATGGTGGCGCCCGACGACGTGCGCGCCGTGGCCGAGGACGAAGGCATCCCGATCTACGTGATCTCCACCAACGAAGTCAACAAGGACCCCATTTCGAGCGGCGTCTTCCGGCGCATCGCCACGCGCACCGGCGGCAAAGCCTATTGGGCCAAGACCTGGCAGAAGCAGGTGGAGGCGTTCGAATCCATCCGCGAGGACTTGGGCAACTCCTACACCGTGACTTACTATCCGCAGCCGAACCCGAACGAAGGCTTCCGTAAGATCGCCGTCGAGATCGTCTCGGACGTCGGCAAGAAGTATCGCGTCCGCTCCCGGCCGGGCTATCGGCCGCGAGGCGGATTCTAGGGCATCTGGAAGGCGTCTGCCACGCGGAACTGTGCCTGCGGCGCAGCCAGGGGCGAAACATTCTCGTGCTCACTATAAGCAGCCACGTCCGCATACTTTCCCGCTTGCGGATTCCTGTGCACCAGTAGCCGCCGGCCAGTCACGTCGAGGACCCAGTATTCGGGCACGCCAGCCCTCGCGTAGAGCGCCGCCTTAACCTTAAGATCGAAGCCGAGGCTGGTATCGGCGATCTCCACTACGAGCCGCAAATCCTGCGGCCGGGGGTTTGACGTGAAACGCGACTGATCCTGCTGCAGAACGATGACATCGGGCACCGGCTCGTTGGTGGGATTATCCTCGGGGGCCACATCGATGGGCGCCTCCGAATTCACGAAACGCCATCCGAAGACTTGCATCAGCCAAGCCTGCAACACAGTGAATGAGTTCACGTGAGGCCGTTTCTTCCCCATCTTGCTGATCAACTCCCCTTCTACCAACTCCAGGTTCTCGTGATCCAGCAGACCTGATGCTTCAAGAGTCGTGCACTCCGCACGGGTCCATCGCTTTCGGGGCGGATCGGTGGAGGCAAGCGGCGCCGGAATTTCGGTCAAGGCGATTGGCATGTCCCTCCTCCCTATTCTATCGCCCTTTCGGCCGCGGCCGAAACTAATTAGCCTTCGGCTTCCCCAACCGGAAGCAAGCCATCTCGGTTGAATTGCGCACCAACAGCAGCCCGTTATCGATGGCCGGGATATTCCAAGTCCGTCCCTCCACCGCGGAGAAGCGCGCCAGTTCCTGGTGGCTATCCGGCGTAGCGCGCACCAGCACCACGTCGCCTTGCTCGGTTACTACGACCAGGTAGCCATCCGCCAGCAGCAGTTGCCCATAACCGTAGCGCCCGCCCTTCCACTTCAAGTCGCCGGTTTGCGCGTCGATGCACGCCAGAATCGCGTCATCGAAACCATAAATGTAACCTTGATATAGCACCGATGAGTTGAACTTATTCTTCATGCGGTTGCTCCGCCATACAGCGTGCGCCGCAAACGTCTCGTCCGTCTTCGTTATTTCCAGCAGCGCCGCGCCGGGCCCCGGGCTCGACGACAGCAGCACGCGCGCCTCATCCACCACCACGGGCTGCGAGCAGTTCATATCGTTCTGCGCCGGGAACGCGTACTCCCAAAGCAGATCGCCGTTTTCCGGCGCCAGTCCCACGGCGCGCTGCCCGCTAATCCACACGATTTGTCTACGCCCGGCCAGAGTGGCTAGGATCGGCGAGGTGTATGCCACCCGGTCGTTCAGCGCCTGCCATACAGGCGCGCCCGTCAACCGGTTGTAAGCCACAATGCTCTTGCCCTGCGTCCCGCCCGGAGTCACGATCACCATGTTGTCCACTATTAACGGCGACCCGGCCATTGCCCAGTACGCGTTTGTCGCCGCATTGTCCGCCAGAATGTTCTTCGACCATTTCGGTTTGCCGGTCTGCGCGGACACGCAATAGAGGTCGCCCATGGCGCCCAGCGAGTAGATCAAGCCGCCGCGATACACCGGGGTGGCGCGCGGCCCCGGCCCACCCATGATCTCGTCGAACAGCGCCGGATAGGTGAAGGCCCACATCTCGCGTCCGGTCTCGACGTCATAGGCCGTGATGGCTTCCTTGTCGCGCCGCTGCTCGATGGTGTAAGCCCGCCCCTCAGCCACTGTGAAGGATGCGTATCCGCCGCCGACCGGCTGTTTCCAAAGCCGTGGCAAGCCGGCTGCGGGCCATGCCGTTTCGATCTTCGTTTCCGCGTAGACGCCTGCGCGGTTCGGGCCGCGAAAATCGGTCCAATATGAGGGCGGGACCGGTGCCGGCTTCGGTGCCGGCTTCGGTGCTGGCATGGGCGGGCCCGGCGTGATCGGCACCGCAACAGCCGGAGAAGCCACCGCTCGCTGACGCGCGCGGCTCTGCTCCAGACGGGCGTCGCGCCGCCACCGGTTTTCGAAAGTGACCCCGTACACCTTCAGCGCGCCATCCCACTGGAGGTGCATGCCGTAGACCACGAAGAGCTCGACCACCGCCAGCGCGCAGATGCCCAGCGTGCCGGCGATGCGCGCCAGAAGGGATGACCGGCGTATCCACAAGAGCGCCAGCCCCAATGGCGGAAAGACGAAAATGCTCACCCACAAAGCCCAACGGCTGCGCAGCATAGAACTCCGAGTGTAGCGTGCTGCGACTTCCCCCCCGGCTCTCATGCTAAAATTCCCCCGTGCCTCCCACCGCGCCGAAGCACCAATATCAGCGTGCCGAGGTTCGCCGGATGCTTCATCTTTCCGAGCGGCAGTTGAAGACCTGGGAACGCATGGGCGTGGTTCCCGCCGCCACCGGCTATTCCTTCCGGGAGCTGATCGCCCTACGCACAATTGCCGAGTTGCGCGCCCACCGTATCCCGTTGCGCAAAATCGGCCGCGCCCTGGAATCGTTGAAGCAGCGTCTCTCGGAAGTGCACGATCCGCTGGCGGAGCTAAAGATTTTCTCCGATGGACGGCACATCGCCGTGCGCGTCGCCGGCCAGAAGATGGAAGCGCTCACCGGCCAAATCCTGTTCGACTTCGATACCGCGGAGTTGGCCAGCGTGCAGTCGCTCCCTCCCCAGCCGCCGCCCCCGCCCCGCGCGCGCGAATCCGAGGACTGGTTCCAGAAGGGGCTATTTCTGGAAGAGACAGGCGCGCCGGTGGAGCAGGCGCTCGAAGCCTATCTCCGCGCCGTCGAGTTTAATCCCCAGGCCGCCGGCGCGTTGGTGAACCTGGGGACGATCCACTACCGCCTCCGGCAGTTCAAGGAAGCCGAAGTCTATTACTCGCAAGCGCTGGAGGCCGATCCCAATTATCCGTTAGCGCATTTCAACCTGGGAAACCTGTACGACGAACGCGGCGACCTGGCCAAAGCTCAGCAGTGTTACGAGGCGGCGCTGCGCATCAGTCCGCGCTATGGGGATGCGCATTTCAATCTCGCGCTGCTGTGCGAGCGGCGGGGGGACGCGTTGAGGGCGATCCACCATTGGAAGGCGTACCTGAAACTGGACAATGCCGGCAACTGGGCGGACATCGCTCGCCGGCAACTCGAGAAGCTACGGGTCGCGCTACTATCCTGACGGGTGGGTAGTGTCTCCGTTTGAATTTCTGAGCGCAGTCCGTCGGGCGCGTCGCGCGATTAAGCAGGAACGTACGTCAACCGAATCAGGTCATCGGCGATTAAATCGCTGGCCACCAGGTGGAGCGGCGGCCGGGGGCCCGCGAAGAATGGCTGGCCACCACCTAACACGACGGGGCGGAGGTAGAGTCGATACTCATCGATAAGACCGGCCTCGGTCAGGCTTTGCGCCAGGACTGGTCCGGCAACTTGAATCTCGCCAGCCAGTCGGCCTTCAGCCTGCGTATCACCTTCTCGAAGTCATCCGCGACAAGCGTCGAGTTGGGGCCAACTGACTTGAGGGAACGCGACACGACCCACTTCGGCTGGCTCCGCCACACCACCGCGAACTCGCGATCCTCCGCGTCCCAATCAGGAAGATCTTCGTCCCAATAACGCATGATCTCGTACGTGCGGCGACCGTAAATGAGGCCCGTCGCGCCGCGCACCAGCCCGATGAAGTGACGGAAGGCCGCGGGTGCAGGCGGCCCAAGCTTCATGTGGTCGACGTAGCCATCAAGGGACTGGCTCAATCCGTAGACAAGTTTTGCCACGCTGTAAATCTCCCTCCCACGTTCTTCAGAATAGCGTGAGCCGACGTCACGCCGAGGTGAGGTTGAATACCACCTGTGCGCCGCATTGTCGATGTGACCAATAACCACAGGTCCAATTCCCAATCCCGAGATTCAAACTGAGACACTACGCGCTTTTCGGATGCGGACGCGCGGGCGGGGTAATTGGACCCTGCCAGCCCTACGGTACCACGGCGGAGAGCCGGCGACTTGTGGCATGGAGCCGCCGAGCGCTCAACGATGGCTGAAACGACAGGGTTGCGGGGCGGCGGTGGATTTTGCCGCGATGTGATTCGCCGATTGCGGCATCATATGAATTACGCGACGATAATCGGAGGACGCAAGGCGGCTTGGGGACTAAATCGCCTCGCCCTGCGGTGGCTTTTGCGGCTGATGCGCCCCGTTGATGCGGACTCATGCCTTATCATAGACGTATGCCTGAACTAGTGTTCGAGGTGGTCCAGGAAGGGTGCGCGACACAAAATGGAACGGCAGGGCCACTTTCTTTTTTTGTGGCCTTAAACCTAGCGTAGTAGTACGCTAGGTATTAGGAGGTTCCCAATGACCGAAGCTCTTTCCGCGCTCGAAGCTCAGCGCGCGCAGACACAGTTCCAGATCAGTCGACTCGGCGATATGCGTTCTGGGTCGATTACCAGCACGGGCGGACGATGTGGCAACCCAGGGTGCCACTGCCGCCGGCCCGATGACCCGGGCCATGGCCCTTTCTATCGCTTGACCCGCAAAGTCAATGGAAAATCCGTTACGGAGACCTTTAGCACAGCGACGGCTCTGCGCAAGGCTCAGCAGGAAGTCGAAGAGTTCCATCGCTTCCGTCAGCCTCGGTCACGATCTGTTGGAAGTCAACGAGAAAATCTGCAAGTTGCGGCCGGTGGAGGACACTTTGACCGCACAGGAAAAAAAACAGCAGAAGCGATCCAACAAGAAGTCGCCCAAGAAGTAGGTCGGACGGTACAGATCGTCCTCGGCGATTGGCATAAGACCGGCACGATCGATCTTGAGGCCGTCGAGATGCTGGTGCGGGACTCTATGCACCACGCCGGGGCAATAGCCATGCAGCGGTTGTTGTGTATGCCGGCGGCGCACGACCGCCAAGTCCCCTGCGGCTGCGGTCAGCAAGCTCGATACCGCGAAACGCGCCCGAAGCAGATCCTGACCATGCTGGGGCCTGTGGTCTACGATCGAGCCTACTATCTCTGTCCGAGTTGCCATCAAGGACACAGTCCCCGCGATCGGGAACTTGACGTAGTCGGGACGGAGTGTTCGCCCGGCGTGCGACGTATGATGGCCATGGTAGGAAGCGAGACCAGCTTCGATAGTGGCCGCCAACGGCTGCACCTGCTGGCCGGCCTGGAGGTCACTACCAAAGCTGTCGAACGCCACGCCGAAGCCATCGGTGCCGATATCGCCGAACGGGAACAGGCCCAGCGAGATCGCATCGTGCAATTGGAGTTTCCCGACATCTTGGGCGCTGCCGTTCCCGTGCTGGTCGTCGAAATGGATGGCACCCAATTGCCGATGGTACACGCCGAGTTGGAAGGGCGCGCCGGCAGATCCCAGGGGCAGCCGGCACGCACCCGGGAAGTCAAACTCGGGTGTGTCTTCACCCACACCACCACCGACGCGGAAGGCCGACCCATTCGGGATGCCGCTTCCACCACCTATACCGGGGCCATCGAAACTGCTGAACTGTTTGGCCGTCGGCTCTACGCCGAAGCCTTCGAACGGGGATGGGATCGGGCCAAAAGGAAAGTGGTGCTGGGCGACGGTGCCGAGTGGATCTGGAATATCGCAGACCAGCATTTTGCTGGCGCCATTCAGATCATCGACATCTGGCACGCGCGCGAGCATCTCTGGGATGTAGCCGCTAAGTTATTTCCCTCCGACGAGAAGCAACGGAAGCGTTGGGCCAAGAAGCTAATCCAAAAACTAAACCGAGGCAGAGTCGAAAACGTCGTCAGTGAACTGCGCAGCTTCCCCACACGCAAGGCACAGTTACGCGATGAGCTTCGTATCCAAGCCGACTACTTCGAACGGAACCGAAATCGCATGCGCTACCCCAAATTCCGCAAGCAGGGTCTATTCATAGGCTCTGGAGTCATCGAGGCAGGATGCCGAACGGTGATCGGGTCCCGTCTCAAGCAGTCCGGCATGTTCTGGACAGTGCGCGGTGCCAATGCCATCATCGCCTTGCGCTGCAACCGGCTGTCCGGCAAATTCGAGGACTACTGGGCTTCTCGCTCGGCGGCCGCCTAAAATCATCCACAATTATGTCGCGCACCCGTCCAGGAATCCGACGGTGGCTACTGTGCCGAATGCCTCACGGAGAGCATCTTCACCGAAGGGGATACGTGGGACGAGTTGCGCAAGAACGTCCTGGAAGCGACCTCCGCGTTCTTTTTTGACCGGCCCCGGCCTGAACGAGTTCGCCTCCACCTTGTCCGCGACGAAGTCCTCTTGGTGGCATGAAGATTCCTCGCGACGTTTCGGGTGTGCGCCTCGCTGACCTCTTGTGCCGAAAGGCAGTACGTGAAGGTGCACCAGGCCGGCAGCCACACCGTTCTGGAAACCTCCCAACCCACTCACCACCGGATCGCGATCCCGGACCACCATCCGCTTCGGCTTGGCACCTTTAGTTCAATCCCTTCGCGCTGTCGCCCGGCACAAGGGTGTCCAGCGCGACGCGATCATCGCGGAGCTGTAAACCCGGGCCGGCCCCACCGCCGCCGCTACCGCCATTGCGCTCTCCGTTTAATGAAAACTGCCCAAATGCCAGTTGTCTCATTTTAGGTGCGCAGTCCAAAGCCTGACGGGTGTGCAAGTTTGGGCATAAATTGTGCATAAAGGCCGTGTGGAAAGCAAAGCCATTTCCTTGTAACTCATTTGTTTTATGAAGCTTACCGTTTGTTTTTAGCGAATCCTGGCGATTTTCGGCTTACGTTGCCCACTTCGGCTCGCTTTTCGGATACGAACGCGCGCGCGGGGTCATCGGACCCTGCCAGCCTTACGGTACCATGCCGGAGATCCGGGCACGCTCAATGTGGAGCAGCCGGCCTCCCCCAAGTGATTGAAACAACAGGAGCCGCGGTGGGCGGCAGTGGCTTTCGGCGCGCTGTGAAGAGCGCCGTACAGGAACCGGTCCCGAACGCGGTAGAATCGGTGGTGATGGAGAGATGGAGGGACCGCATCGGCGTCAACCCCGCCGTCTGTCATGGCAAGGCGTGCATCCGCGGGGCGCGGATTATGGTCCCGGTCGTTGTCGACAACATCGCCGCTCGCATCCCCGGGCCTGAGATTCTGGCCAGCTACCCATCTCTAACGCGAGAGGACATTGATGCCGCCCTTGCATATGCAGCGGAATTGGTCCGGGAAGGCTCCGTGGACCTGCCGGCTGAAGTCACCGCGTGAAATTCAAGATAGATGAGAATCTTCCGGCGGAGATGGCCGAGGCCCGACGCCGATCCAGATTCGATGCGGACACAGTTGCCGTTGAGGAGCTGTCGGGTCGGATGATGAGACGGTCGTTGCCAGGAGTCGATGCTTACGTAGCCGGTCGGTGGCTGCTTAAACCCGCTACGGCCACGCGCCGTCATAAGAGACGCGTTATAGCCGCCTGATGGCGAACACTCCCACCTTATGTGCGCTAGCGGGAGCCGTTGGGACCAGCAATCGAGACTAGGCTTGCGGTTGGCCTGAACAGTTCGCCAGGGGAAGGAGGTAGTTGCCTCTCGAGGGCATCATTCAATACACCTGCTTTGTCCTCAAGAGGGGCAATGAGACGCATCAGAGGCAGAATCTGTCGGTCCAGGTACTCATGAACCCCGGCGACTCTGACTTCTTGCTCAGAACGACCCAGCACGTCCTCAAAGTCGAGCAGGACTTTCGAATACGACGAAGGCAGGCGCCGCGCCACCAGTTCGCGCCGCCTGAGGCCAGCCAGTTTGACGTCAAGCTGCTGAACTTGGTCTGAGAGCGCCGAGAGCTTGATCCTGTGTTCGGCTTTCAGCGAGGAGCTTTCCGCGCCATCGTTCTTCGTCGTGGCATATGCCTTTCTGATCGCTGCCATCTGCGTTGCTAGCACCCGCCTCCACCGCGCCGCCCTTAGGAGTTCTGGCGCGCAGTCATGCTCAGCTTCGAGCGCCGTGAGCTCGGCGTTAAGCTTGTCAATCCTGTCGATTCGATGCTCGTAATTGAAAATCCAGCCTTTATAGTCACTCGCAAACACGGATCGAGACGCAAACAGCGGATGTCGCCTTGGGTGGTAGCAGCCGAGAACAAACATTTCTCGCCCCGGATGGGTTTTCCGAACCGCGGAGAGAACGGCGTCGATGTCGGCCAGTTTGCCGGCACTGGCATAACGGGCAGAATTTAGCTTTCTAGTTAGCAATCCACCAATGGCAAGCTCGCCAAGGTCGAGCCGAATTAGGCGATCAATACACCATAAATAATCGTCTACGCTCTTCCCTTGAGCGACCAACACGAGCCTGAAACGCCGTTCCTTCCGTTGGTAGCTCTCAACGGCCCGTTTCGCGCTCTCTAGCGTCCTTCTGGAGTCGCCGAACACATCCTTCATAATTCCTAAGTCGGCACCCATCCGCTCATAGATGTCGAAGAGCCTCGGGTAGGGAAGCGATCGACTCTTCGAAAAGATTCCGTAGTCGACGGCTTTAGTAACCGACTGCCGAAGGTTCTCTCTTACCTCAGTGGTACAGTCGCACGAGGCCGACTGTTCTTTGGATCCGAGCCAGCATCCGGAAGGGGAGCAAGGGAAGTCCGCATAAAGCCCGCGAAACGCCTCGCTAACGAGCGCGTGGCTCATAAGGCCGAACTTAACGCCCGGATGCTTGGCGAAAAACGTCTTTATGATGTTCAGCGACATCGGCCTGTCCACGACAAAGAAAGGAATCACTCCGCGTGCCTCGAAAACCAGAAGGTATCTCCGGCGTCCACTGTCCCCAAACGCCGCGTCGTCGGTATAGCGTAAGCAATCTGGTAAGCAGGATGTTCTCTCCAGATCGAAAATAGTCCCAGCGTTTGCGGTTTCGTCCCGACGGGCGACAGAACAACATCTACCGGGAAACCCTGCGACTGTCCCAATTCCTTAACCGCATTTTCGATGACCTTCGCGGCATCCTCGGCGAATGCGGTGGGATCATAGCTCGGCAGTCGACACGAGCGCACTCCGTCGGTGTCAAGCAGAGGCCCATTGTTCCGGACGACCGTGCGTAGAATTTGGTCCCGTTCGGCGTCTCCTGGTCCGGGGTCTCCCAAGCAAGCGATGGTCACCGTCGGCTCATATCGACGAAAGAGACTGTACGCACGAGCGCCTTCATATCCAAGTGATATCATAAGAAGCGTGGGACGGTGCCCCATCCGCCCCTCAAAACCCGGCAGCGTTACGACGTCACGAACTCCGATTGTGAAAGCGTCCTCTCCCTCTCTCCGATTCCTGCCCTGGGTGTAAATAATCGTCTCGACCTCTGGAGACGCAAACCTAAGTGTCGTTAGGATGTAGGAGCGCGGCATGGTCGACATATCCAACGCCGTTTGATTCCACGACATCCCGCGAATTGTGCTCGAAAACGCGCCCAGGTCGTCTAGCTCTGTATCCAAGATTTCATAGCTAATACCGCGGCGCCGCAGGCGCAGGCTGTGCCTCCGCATAGTTCGCCCGAAGCGCGGACGAGGCCTCGGGGTCAACCTCGACAACGCTGGCACCTTCAGCCAAATACTCCCTAAAGAGGATGAATATTACACACCTAGGTTGTAACACATCGCAGGCCCGGTCCAGTGATGAAATAAACCGGGCCTCGTAACTTGGAACGGTGACAAGTGTCGAAGCGACGGCTTGCTGGGGCGTCGTTGAAATAAATCTGACTTTACTCGGCGTCACAGTCGTATTCCTGCACTACATTGCCATCCGCCTGGTCGGCACCTTCCGCAATTTTGAGGAGGGTCTGGCCATCGCTGGCAGGCCTCTTCTTCCCATGCTTGGGGCGCCCTTTGCTAACGCGGGAAGCGAAATCCGCTTCTTTAAGCCCAAAGACGAGATTCAATACCTCGGCTTCGATCTTGCGTGGGAACCTATTTGCTAGGGCGAGCTCATAGTACGGGCAGAGCATTCTGTGTATCTTGAAGTTTTCGTGAGGCACCTGACTGTGCTGTTGGGGCTGGCGATTATCGAGCGGCCGTTGCAGTAGCCCGACCTCAAGGGCCTGAATTAATGCATTTCGTGTCCTACTGCTTAATTTCGCAAAATTTTGCACTTGGACTTGCGAGATTGGCCGAAGGTGATCGTAATGGAATTCGTTCGTCAATGCCATCTCGCCAGAGCAGGTCTCGATGCTGTGGAGTAGCTCAAGGCGAAATACATGGGCAAGTGCGTTCGTGAGAGTCAAAACGTCATCCGGATTCTCTGCTTCCAAATAGGCCTGACGGTGAATGGCAGATTTTACCTGGACAATCGCATTCTGCTGCTGAAACGATATTGGTTTGAGAGCTACGGCGCGGCGCGCGATATCCGGTGCCGCGTAGGAAACGGTGTCTTTCAAAAGGCTAACAAATGTTCTCACCACTCCGGAGGAAAGATAAGCGTATCGCTCGAACCCTGAGAACTCCCGGCCTACGAACCTAAGACGCTCAGATGCGTTTCGGTGATGTCGTGTCTTCGAGCAATTCCTCAACCGAAGCGATCCCACAATCGCTCTGGGCAAGACACCTTTCCGCCACTCTACGAAGGAAAGAAAGATAGTCGTCACTCTGGTCCCTGGAGTACTTGTCCGTCGAGACCAGCGTGTAGTCGTCCTCGTATTTGAGGATTTGTCCGTTAGCATCACGCGTCGGTCTGCCTTCGCCCGCCGCCGCGACTTTAAAGGTAATCGGGTGATCGCGATCCTTAAGGAACGAATTGACCACCTCCCACTGTGCGTCAGTAAGGTTTTCCATTTCATCGAGGAGAAAGAAAAGAGGGCGGCCGTCGAAGAGGGGGTTTAGTTCACGGAGGAGTCTGGCGACCTGGTGGAGGAAGTCGAGGGGTAGCAAGTATCGCATTTCCTGGGGTGCGCCGGCCCTCGCGGAATTGAATGCATCCTCGATTGCTTTCTCGGCGTTTCGAAATGACGGATCCTCGAACCCAGGCCTCCATTGGCACCTTACTAGATTCCCTATGAGCTGGCGGCAGAATGATTCCTCGTGATCCCTTGGGGAGCCAAGGTATGACATAGAGCGAAGAAGCTCTAGAATCTGACAGAGCCTGAGAGCGATGGCAAGGTTAAATACGTGGGTAAAGAAATCAACCCACTGTCTATCTTTACATGTGCCGTCGCCCCTACATGACATCGAGCTAAACAACTTCGCTCCACATTTTACGTAGAAGCCGACAAACGGAGGGTTCATGCCCACGGAAAGCTGCGTCAGCTGGACCTCGGCGGAGAGGTAGCGCAATAGCATAGTCTTTCCTGAGCCTCGCGAACCGGCGATGATCGTATTGCTCGCCGGCGAAACAATTTTCGCGTATTCGGGCACAGGAATGAAATAGTGGCGGATTACGTCGACACTTGAATAGCCAATCTTGTCCGTTTGGAAAAATTTAAACGGGTTGTGATCGATGTCTGGGGCCCCAGCATGGCTTTCGGGAGCGACACGCACAGAGATCGGCCGGGCGGACTTCCGGTAACTCCGGACTGACTCGTTCAACGACTCCAAGAATTCTCTCGCGTCAGCCTCGACGAACGTTACGCCGAAGTCACGCCACTCGGATATCGGGAGTTGATCCAGATGCCGCTGGATCACGATGATTTCTGTTTTCCAGCCGTCGGCCCGGAGGTCCTTAATCAGCATTCTGAAATTCGAGTCTTCCAGGCTGTACCCGATCACGATCGGAAGCTTTTCAAGGAGCTGACCACTAATCACTTGATAGGTTTTGGGGCGGTTCCTCTTGAATGCGTCGTAGTCTGCCCTGTTAAGGACCAGGCTTTTGGGGTCAACAACGCTGCCGTGCATTTTTATCAGACGGGTACGCCGCGTGCTCTGCGGCCCGACGTGCTCGTCACGGAAACAGACGTCCAGGCGACGGTCGAACGCGTTTTCGATCAGTTCGTCAAAATTCGTGGTTATGATAGTGGACAGCGGAAGATCGGCGAGCACACTGAGCGCGGCTAAGTCGAAATGCTTCTCCGTCAGCAAGGCAGCGATGAGCTGTTTGGCCGAATCTACTCCATGATAGTGGTCGTATAGGCCCGCCAATCGGCTTAAATCTCCACCGCCGAGAGACGCAACCCGCTCGACTGCTTCGGCATGGGCCTGTGCGCCGTGGCGGCCCGACCTGCCAGAACTGCGGCTCGGATCGTTTCACACAGCGAAGGGGTCGATACCTGCCCGTAGGCGGCGGCATAGCCAGCGCCTAAGAAGAAGAGAGCCTGCTCCTCAGCAATGTTGCGGATGACATGAGGTTGTAGGCTGTTCATCCGCGTGCCGGGGTGTCGTTCGCTAAATCGCCAAGGCGCTCACATCGGGCTTGGACTTGAGCGTTTTGACGAATTGAAGACCGTGATTGGAGGGACTGTCGAGTCAGGGCCTGAATAACCACTCCTTCATTCTGTGCAGCTTTTCGCCAATTCGTCCCTGAGCCACGAAGACGGTGGGACGACCATCCAACATCGTCTTGAGATCAGGGAGGCGCGAAAGGTAGGCGGATCCGAGATTAACGAACGCCTCCGAATAGGATTTGCCAGCGGTGAGGGCGGCCAATTGACGCTGTAGCATCGCTGAGGGCGGCGCAAGGCTTGGCTGCATGCGCTGGTCGTAGACTTTGAGCCTGGTAGTCGGGGAGATGAAACCGTGCTTTGCCGAGAGGATGACGGTTTCCAGCTCCGCAGGCGCGCCCTCAGTCGACATAAACCGGCGTAGAACCCGAAATGATGGACCGTTGTAGAGGTTGATGGCTTGGGCCGATCCCCTAGCCAGACTCTTCGATTTAGAGCAAGATAGAATCAGGAGCCGCTGTGGGCTTTTTGCCAAGGCTTCATTCGAGTTATTCACGACCACCCTCTTCAGATGTTTCCCTGTTTATTAGGCGCCCGCTCGTCTCATAGAGACAGTATTATAGCGCCAATAGGTTAATCAGCGTCGAAAATGTGGGCCGCTTTTTCCCGGGTTTGGCCTAACCGATGTTATCCTAACTACGTGGAGCACAACACTTGAGCCGCATTCTGCTAGCCTTCCGAGCCTTTTTCACCATCCTGTTCCACGGCATCCCGCTGCCCGATCCGTTGAAGCGCGAACTGGGATTCGCCCCCCTCTCGCCCGCTCGCCCGCCAACCGCCTCAGCGCCCGCACCCCCCAACCCCGCCCACGCCCTGCAACTCCTCGCCATCCTCCAGCGCGACTCGCGCCTCCTGGATTTTCTGATGGAAGACATCGCCGCCTTCGACGACGAGCAGGTCGGCGCCGCCGTGCGTAGCCTGCACGACCAGGCGCGCGATTCGCTCGCCCGCTATCTCAGCCTGCAACCCGTCATCGATGGCGTGGAAGGCGCATACACCCGGCCCGCCACAGCGGACCCCGCCGCCGTGAAGTTCATAGGCAATGTGCCGGCAGGCAAGCCGGAGGGCGGCACGCTACGGCACAAAGGCTGGCGCGCAGCCAAGATGGATCTGCCCGCCCTCAACCCCAAGCAGGACGCCTCCATCATCGCGCCTGCCGAAATCGAGATCGAATAACACGCCGCCTCACAAAATGGAACCTCGTTACGTCATCGGCATCGACCTGGGCACCACCAACTCCGCGCTCTCTTATGTTGAGAACCAGCCGGATGCCGATCCCTTTGCCCTGCCCAAGGTGGAACTGCTGGCCATTCCGCAGCTCGTGAACCCGTCCGAGGTGCGCGACGAAGACCTACTGCCTTCGTTCCTCTATATCCCGGGCGCCACGGACTTCCCCGCCGGCGCCACTGCCCTGCCCTGGGATGCGAAGCCTGAAACCGTGGTCGGCCGTCTGGCCCAGAAACGCGGCGTCGAAAATG
Organism: Bryobacterales bacterium; assembly: GCA_963795925.1. GTDB lineage: Bacteria > Acidobacteriota > Terriglobia > Bryobacterales > Bryobacteraceae > Bog-159. The sequence continues at coordinate 600,556 of CAWCJP010000005.1, forward strand.
CCGGCCGCCTGGTATCCTCAGCCAAGTCGTGGCTTTCGCATGGCGGCGTGGATCGCACCGCGCCCATCTTGCCTTTCCGCGCGCCTGAAGGCGTGCCCAAGTATTCGCCCGTGGAGGCCAGTCGACGCTACCTGGATCATCTGCGCCACGCGTGGGATAGCAAGATGCCCGACGCGCCGTTCGCGCAGCAGCACGTGCTGGTCACCGTGCCGGCGTCGTTCGATGCGGTAGCTCGCGATCTCACGCTGAAGGCTGCCGAACAGGCGGGCTATCAGAATATTACGCTGCTCGAAGAGCCGCAGGCCGCTTTCTACGCCTGGATCGAGCGGCATCCGGACTGGCGCGAGCGGGTAGCGGTGGGCGATCTGATTCTGGTAGTGGACATTGGCGGCGGCACCACTGACTTTACTTTGATCGCCGTTACGGAGCAGGGCGGCGAACTGAGCCTTGACCGCGTGGCTGTTGGCGAGCACATTCTGCTGGGCGGAGACAATATCGATCTGGCGCTAGCCCGCCTGGTGGCCGATCAGCTCGCGCAGCAAGGCACGAAGATCGACAATTTCCAGCTTCAGGCGCTGTGGAACAATTGCCGCTCCGCCAAGGAGAAGCTGCTCGACCCCGCAAATAAGAAGGATGAGGCGCCTGTCACGATCCTCGGCAAAGGCACGGGTGTGGTGGGCGGATCCATCAAGGCCAAGTTGCAACGTGCGGATCTGGAGCGGCTGCTCACGGACGGATTTTTGCCCGCCGTATCCAGCCACGACATGCCCGCGCGCCAGCGGCGCGCGGGTTTGCAGGAGATTGGCCTGCCCTATGCCGCGGATGCCGCCATGACGCGGCATATGGCGCGCTTTCTGCGGCAGCAGGCGTCCAACGCGGAACAAGGAGGAGTGCGCCGCGGCCCCAGCGGCCTCGCCTGCCCTACGCACATCCTGTTCAACGGCGGCGTGCTGAACGCGGGGCTGATCCGCGAGCGCATTCTGAGCGTGCTGAATTCGTGGCTCGCCGAAGAAAAGCTGCCGCCTGTGAAGCCCTTAAGCGGCGAGGATTTGATGCATGCCGTTTCGCGCGGCGCGGCTTACTACGGCCTGGCGCGTCGCGGCCGCGGCGTGCGCATTCGCGGCGGGGTGCCGCGCACTTATTATGTCGGGATCGAAAGCGCGATGCCTTCCGTGCCCGGTTTTGCCGCACCGCTAAAGGCGCTGACCGTGGTTCCCTTCGGCATGGAGGAGGGCACGGAGCAGCGCATTCCGAACCGCGAGTTCGGGCTGGTGGTGGGCGAACCGGCCGAGTTCCGCTTCTTCACCTCGGCCGTGCGCAAGAACGATCAGGCCGGCGATATGATCGAGGATTTCGGCGACGAACTGGAAGAGCTGGCGCCCATGGAAGTGAACCTGGAAGCGGAGCAGAACGCGGCCGACGTAGTGCCCGTATCGTTCGAGACAGTGGTCACCGAGACCGGCATGCTGCAATTATGGTGCGTGGCGCGCGACGGGCGGCGGTGGAAACTGGAGTTCAACGTCCGGGAGGTGAGAAACTGATATGCGTTTAGGTACCGCAGTATTGGCGCTGGCCTGCGCCGCCGCAGTCCGGGCCGACACCCTTACCCTCCGGGATAGCCAGGTCGTACAGGGCACTTACATGGGTGGCACGGCGCGCACCATCAAGATGCAAGTGGACGATACAGTCAAGACATACGACATCACCGACGTAGCCACGCTGCAATTCACGGCTCCTGCGCCGGCTGCTGCGAGTTCTCCACCGCGCCGCCCGGCGTGCTTCCAAATATGGAGGGGCTCGCCGATAGCCCTGTCCGCGCTGTGATCTACGAAGATCTGCAATGTCCGGATTGCGCCGCTTTCCGTCGCATGATGGAGGAAAAGCTACTGCCGAAATACGGCGGCAAAGTAGCCTTCATACACCGCGATTTTCCGTTGGCGAAACATGCTTGGGCGCGGCGGGGGGCCATCGCGGCGCGGTTTTTCACCGAACGCAGTCCCGCGCTGGGCCTGGAATACCGGCGCTACACCATGGCCGGCCAGGACGCGGCCACCGCGGAAAACTTCAACGCGCGGTTGACCGTATTCGCCAAAGCGCATGGCATCGATCCGGACGCGGCCATCGCGGCGCTTTCGAATGCGCACTATGCGGAACTGGTGGAGCAGGATTATCAGGACGGCGTGGGACGCGGCGTGGTGCACACGCCCACGGTGTTCGTGAACGGCAAGCCGTTCATCGAGACCTTCTCTTATGAGGAGATCTCGAAAGCCATCGACGAGGCGCTCGCCCAAGCGCATTAGCGCAAAGGGGCGCGCCTTCCCGCGCCGCCGTACAGGACAGGAACTCCGCAGATTCAAGCGGCGCGGGACGCCCCGTTTTGCGCGAGTTCCTCAAAGGCACGCTGCAAATAATGCCTCCTCCAGTTTGTCTTCTTCGTATTCCCTAACGAGGAAGGAAACGCAATGAGAGTCGCAATAGTCGCATTGGCGGCGGTGATGCTGCCCGCTTGGGCCCAGGAGATCAAGATGCCGGTTAACCTGGATGCCCTGGAGCAAAAAGCGGAAGAAGCCGTGTCGGTCACCATGGACAAAGCCATGCTGAAGATGGCAGGTGGATTCCTGAAGGATACAGACGACGAAGCCGAGGTCCGCAAGCTGATCTCGGGACTGGACGGCATCTACGTCCGCAACTTCGAGTTCGGCACAGAAGGCGAATACTCCAAGGCCGATGTGGATGCCGTGCGCAAACAATTGCAGGGACCGGCATGGGGGCGCATTGTGGGCGTCCGCTCCAAGCGCCACGATGGCGACGTGGATGTCTACTTTAAAGATGCCGGCAACGGGCAGCTTGGAGGAATCGTGGTAATTTGCGCCGAACCGAGAGAGCTGACCATCGTCAATATCATCGGAACGCTGGACCCCGAGAAATTGGCGCATCTGGGCGGCGAATTCGGCATCCCGCGTCTCGAGACGGGGAACGCGCGGAGGGTATCGCGATGAGATGCCGGGCGTTGGGCGTATTGCTGCTGGCCGCGGGCACCGCTTTTGCAGGGGACGCGGAGTTCGACCACATCGTGAAGGCGATTGAATCGCACTACGGGACGCATCCCACGCATATTCCCTTCATGGGTATGGCGGACTTTATCCTCAAGGTGGCGCACCCGGAGGGGGCGAGCGGCTTCAAGCTGGCGGTCTTTGAGGATCTGAAATCTGCGCCCGAGCAGCGTGAATGGGCGGAGCGCGACAGCTTCATGAATTCGGTTTCCGGCCCGAGCCTGCATCCGATGGTGCGCGTGCATTCGCGCCGGAGCGGTGAGGCGACCTACATTTTTATGGGCCCGCAAGGCAAGTCGACACGGCTGCTGATCGCCACGTTCGAACGCAATGAGGCTACCGTGATCGAGGTGAAGGCTGACATCGACACGATAGCCAAGTCGCTCCAGGAACCGGGGCACGCGGGGCGCGTGCTGCGCGGGGATCGCGGGAAGCAAGACTCAGACCAGTAGACTCAGTTCCATAGCCGGTTGACGACCCGGATCAGGATGGCGCCGGTCACCACAAAAATCGCCAGCAGCGCAAGCGTATAGCCCATCCGGCCATAAAGAAAGTTGCCCACCATGAAAAAGGGCCGACCAGATCATGGCGCATCCGGTGGACCAGCCGAGCAGCGCCAGCGGGATGTTTTCGTTCTGCGCCCAAGCGGCCGCTTCCGCTTCCGGGATGCCCGCCTTGTCGCGAACGCGGCGCCAGCCCGGGCCGAACGGATGCACCTTCTTGTAGAACTCGATCAGTACCGTGTCATCGGTCTGGGGACCGAGATAGGCGGTAGCGATCCAGCAGACCGTGGTGAATGCGATGGTAATCAGCAATTGCTGATAAGTGCCGATCTCGACGCCGTTCTTGGCCAGGATCAGGAACATGACCGAGATGCCGAACGAGCTGCTCATGGCCACGATCTCGCACCAGGCCGTCACCCGCCACCAGAACCAGCGCACCAGGTAGAGCAGGCCCGTGCCGGCGCCCACCTGCAGGATGATGTTGAAGCTGTCCTTGGCCGTATCCAGCGCGAACACCAGCGCGGAGGAGCAGACGAACAGCAGCACCGTGGCCAGCCGGCCCGCCATCACGTAATGCTTTTCGGCCTGCCCTGGATTCAGGAAGCGGCGGTAGAAATCGTGCACCAGGTACGACGCGCCCCAGTTCAGGTGCGTCAGGATGGTGGACGAGTTGGCCGCGATCAAGTCCGCCCAGCATCAGTCCCATCCAGCCGACCGGCAGGAAGCGCAGCATGGCCGGGAAGGCGATGTCGTGGCCGATCAGCCTGGGGTCGAGATGCGGGAAAGGCCTTCTGGATGTCGGACAGCTGCGGATAGACGATGAGCGACGCCAGCCCGACGAGAATCCACGGCCAGGGCCGCAGCACATAATGCGCGACGTTGAAGAACAGCGTGCCGCCCAGCGCGTCCTTCTCCGATTTCGACGCCAGCATGCGCTGCGCGATGTAGCTGCCGCCGCCCGGCTCGGCGCCGGGATACCAGACCGCCCACCACTGCACCGCGATCGGCATGATGAAGACGGCCACGGCCAGATCCCAGTTGTTGGTGAAATCGGGCAGCATGTTGAGGTAGTTCAAGCCGCCCGGCCCGCGCATGTGCGAGAGCTTCTCCACCAGGCCGTGCAGGCCGCCCACCTGCGGCAGTTCCACCGCGAAATAGGCCGCCGCGATCACCGCCGACATCTTGATGAAGAACTGGATCATGTCGATGACCAGCACGCCCCACAGCCCGGAGTGCGCGGCGAAGACCACGTTCAGCAGTCCCACCGCCAGCAGCGTCTGCCAGCGCTCGAAGCCGAACAGCACGGCGGCGATCTTGCACGCGGCCAGGTTCACCGTGGCCATGATGATGCAGTTGAAGAAGAAGCCCAGGTACACGGCGCGGAAGCCGCGCACCGCGCTGGCGGCCTTGCCGGAGTAGCGCAGCTCGTAGAATTCCAGGTCGGTCAGCACGCCGGAGCGCCGCCACAGCCGCGCATAGAAGAAGACCGTGGCGACGCCGGTGAGCGTGAACGCCCACCACTGCCAGTTGCCGGCCACGCCTTCGGTGCGGACGAAGTTGGCCACCAGGTTGGGCGTGTCGCTGGAGAAAGTGGTGGCCACCATCGAGAGGCCGGCCAGCCACCAGGGCACCGAGCGGCCGGAGGCGAAGAACTCCGCCGTGCTCTTGCCCGGAGCGCTTGCCGAAAAACAGCGCCGGCACGAAGCAGATCAGACGATGGAAGCGCGGCGATGATCCAGTCAAGTCGGGTGAGAGCATGCATAGAGGCTCCTTCGCTGTCAGCGTGTAGCGCGCCGGGTCCCGGTTCGGCATGGATCAGGTGCGCGGTCTCGTCGAATTCCGGCGATCCCGGAATAGTAGCGCTCGATCAGTCCGCGGCGCACGGCCGGCAGGTCTCGGCTGCGCGGCAGAAGACCACGGCGCAGCCGCCGAAGCCCGCGCCGGTAAGCCGCGCGCCCAGCGCGCCGGATTCCATGGCGGCCTCGACCAGGCGGTCGAGCGCGGGGCAACTCACTTGCAGCCGGTCCCGCAGGCTGGCATGCGATTCGATGAGCAGAGCGCCGAAGGCCGCCGCGTCGCGCTGCTCCATGGCGGCGACGGCCGCGCGCACGCGCAGGGCTTCGCTGGTGACGTGCAGGAAGCGTCGCTGCTCATCGGCGGAGGGCAGCTTGCGCGGCCAGATCTTCCAGTTCGCGCGAGGGTGCGGCCGGCGATGGCGGCGCGGTACGAGGCGAATCCGAGCCGCTTCAGAGCCGCTGTACCCGGCCGCGCGGCGCGCGTTGTATTGCTCGCGCGCGGCGCCGGATTTTTCCGCGACGGTCAGGCTGTGGGCCACCAGGAATGCCCAGTCCGGCCGGCACGGGAATGTGCCGGACCGCAGCGGATCGAACTCGATCAGCGAAGCGCAGCCCGCGCTGCGAGGCGAGCGAGGCGGCATGATCCATGCCGCCGCCGCGCGTTCCCACGAATGCTCGCCTTCGGGCAGAATCTCCATCAGCTCTTCGAAGGATGGCGGCGCCGGCGTTGGCGTGGAGCAGGCCAGGGTGAACGGCCACGATCAGCGCCGAGGATGACGAGAGTCCGGCGGCCGGGGGCAGATCGGAGACGATGGCGGCGTCCATGCCACGCCCGATGCCCCATTTGCCGGCGACGGCGCCGCGGCCGCGCCGCAGATAGTTTTCCCAATCGCCGGCGGCCGTGGGCGCGAGATCCGCGCTCCAATCGAATTCGCGGCAGGCCGTAGGCCTCGCGCTGACGGCGCGGATGATGCGATCGGCGCGGGCGCGGAAGGCTACCCGGATCGACCGCGCGCATGGCGATCGGCAAGACCGGCAAGGCCGTGATAATCGATGTGCTCGCCGATCAGGTTGACGCGGCCGGGGGCGGATAGGAATGCTGGTTCGGGGCCTGGGCCGAAGGTGGCGGCGAGTAACGCGCGGGGGTCGGCAAGGGGCATAGGGTGAGCGTAGCATGGGTGGCGGGGTACAGGTCTATGGATAGATTGTGCAGGCCGGAAGGGGTAAAGGTGCCCTCCGTCTATCCAGTAGCCCGCTGCGCGCCCCCCCGGACTGGTGGTCGCAACAATAAGGGAGCTGAAGGGCGGCGAATGCGCCGCTTCCTGCCGCAATGCCACCAGTAAGCCGGAGCATGGCCGAGGTGATAGGAAACTCAAGACTTGCGGCGCAGGCACGGCCTACTGCAAAGTGGATATGCCATCGCGCAGCGCATCCGGCAGATATTCCAAGGAAGTCTTGCAAGTACAACAGGGCTCGCTCTATCCCGCGCTGCACCGCCTGCAGAAACGGGGCGTGCTGTTCTGCGTCGAGCTGGATTGGATGGTGCTGTTGCACGGATTCATGAAGAAAACGCAAAAGACGCCGGTGCGGGATATCGAGTTGGCCATTCGCCGGAGGAGGGGAGCACGAATATGAAACGGAAAAACATTGGCTCGACATTCGATAGCTGGCTGCGCGACGAGGGCCTCTACGAAGCGGTGAGCGCAACCGCCATCAAGCGCGTAGTCGCCCGCCAGGTCGAAGCCGCTATGGAGCAAAAAGGCGTCACCAAGGCCGAGATGGCCCGCCGCATGCATACCAGCCGCGCCGCCCTCGACCGGCTGCTCGACCCCGAGAACGAGGGCATCACGCTCGCCACCCTCCGCAAAGCCGCTGCAGCCGTCGGCAGGGAGATCCGGCTGGAATTGGTGTGAGCGCTACCTCAATGAAATCGGCGGCAAGTAAGTAGCCTTTTCCTTCCGCTGCCACCACGCTCCGCTTTGCCGCCGCTCTGCGAAATCCGTAAACCGATAGTCATAAACCACTGCACGCAAATAGCGCGGCGGACTTCCCGGAAACGGATTGCGCTCAAGCAGCCCCAACACCGGAGCCGATCCCTGCATCAGGCGCGCCGCAAAGTTGTAGAACCATGGGTTATCGCGCGCGCTGCCCAGAGCCGCGAACCACATTTGCCAGTCGAGCCGCGGCTGATAGGGCGCCACCCACGGCGGCGCTCGTTTCACATCGCCCGGCTTGTAGCGGAACTCGTATGGCAGCCAGTTGGTCCCGTCGCTCGAACCCTCCACCACGATCTCGGGGCGCGTGGTAGTCATCACCGCAAACAGGCCATAGGTGTTGATCAGCCGCAGTGGCGAGATCAGCGCCAGATAGCTTCGCGGAGGCCCCGCTATGGGGAAGGAGAATATCTCCAGAAACTGCAGGCCGCTGGTCGTCAGCACAAATGCCAGTAAGCCGAGAGTAACGCCCCGGTGCACGCGCGTCTCCTCCGGCACGCCAGGCGCAGGCCGGTCCGCGAACAGGAACACGCATAGCGCAATGGCAAGCAGATTAAAGAATGTGTAATTGCCCGTCAGCAGAATGAGCACCTGCAGACCGATCAGTACACATCCGGCGATGCGCCGCAGCCTGAGCGGAGAGAAGATCAGGAACGGAACCAACAATTCCACGAATAAGACAAAGGCTGTGGAAGCCTTCTGAAACCAGCCCGGGAGTTGATACATGTACCAGGCGATCGGCGTGGGCAGCGGCTGCGTCTCATAGTGGTAGCTCAGCGCCGTCAGGTCGCGCCAGGTGGGGTCGCCGCTCAGCAGCTTCACCAGCGCCAGACATGAACATCAGCCGGAAGAGCAGCCATCGAAAAAGCCACATCCGGCCCGGCGACTCGTCCAGGAAGATGGCCAGGAAGCCCGCTTCGGTGAGCAAAATGTCCCATTGGAAGGACCAGAAATCCTGGCCGGCCGTCGAGATCGAGAGATAGAGGATCAAGAGCGCCACCAAGCACGTTCGCCGGAAGAAGCCGAGCGTAAGAACGATGGCAAACGCCGCGCCCGCGATCCAGGCAATACGTATCGCGGCATCGCTCGAATTGATCCAAAAAACGGTGGGCGCATACCAGAGAGCGCGCGCGCCCATGGCCTCGCGCATGCCGTGCAGGTAGCCGGCCAGCGGCAGAATGCCCCGCGAGCCGATCAGCCCATCCGCCTGCACACCGAAGGAAACGAACGCGATCAGGTAGATCACGCCCAGCGCTTTCAGAAACAATCCGGCGGCGGTGCGGTTCACGCGACGCACTCAAGGATGTAATATTTCTTGCCGTCCGCCCGCGCGATCTGGCCGGCGAGGATCCATTCGTGGCCATCCGCCAGATAGATGCGCCGGTAGGAATCGTACTCGATCCCGATCTGCCGGTCAATCCGGGAGGCTTCCACCTCGCGCGTATCCCCCGGCCCCCATGATTCGCGAACCACGCGGAAAGCATCCATACCAAAATTATAATCCGGGGTGGAAAAAGCATCCCCGGGGGTTAACGGTTAACTAACGGAGTTAACTTACGCTCCATTGGTACTATCCGAAGTAGCATTGCAACTAGATAGTTGTTAGTGACTAAAATTAGGCCGAAGGCAACGTATGAAATACACCATCCGGGTCGCCCACTTCTCCATTTCCCTTGCTCTTCTGAGCCTGATCCCGGCCGCCACGGCGCAGACCTCGGCCGCAAGCCTGTCCCACCGGCGCGCACCCCTGGCGTCGACACGCGCTGCACACAAGGCCCATCCGGATGCGGCAGGCTCCGTTTTCGGAACGCCGCAGAGCTATCCCGCCGGATTTGGGGGAGCCACACAGTCGGTCACGGGCGATTTCAACGGCGATGGTGTGCCCGACCTGGCCGTAGTCAATCCCTGTAATTCGTCATACTGCGGCACGGGCTACGGCTCCGTAGCCGTCCTTTTAGGTAACGGCGATGGAAGCTTTCAAAACCCGGTTCTCTATGCGACCGGCACGTTTCAACCCATGTCTGTGGCCGCTGGCGACTTCAACGAAGACGGCGCGCTGGACCTGGTGGTGGCGTCTCAGTGCCCCAGCAGCGCAAGTTGCGGAACCGGCCAGGTGAGTGTGCTCTTAGGCAACGGCGATGGTACGTTCCAATCGCCCATCCCTTATTCGGCAGGCGCGGGAAGCAGCTATTTCGTGGCGGTAGGCGATTTCAATGAGGATGGCAACCTGGATCTCGCCGTGGCAAATCAGACCAGCGCCTCCAGCACAGTAAGTATTCTCTTGGGAAACGGCGATGGAACCTTTCAGGCGCCAGTAAGCTATTCGACTGGCGCGGGATCCGCGTCGTTTGTGGCGGTCGGCGATTTTAACAACGATGGCGCGCCGGATCTGGCGGTTGCCAACGCAGGCACACAGGACTCCGTAAGCATCCTATTGGGCAACGGAGATGGCACCTTTCAAGCCCCGGCGATCTATGCGTCAGGCGGGGCTTTCGCATATTCCGTGGCGGTGGGCGACTTGAACGGCGATGGGATACCCGACCTGGCCGTCGCCAACGGGTGCGCGACGTTCAGCAACCTGACCTGTTCGTCGACCGGCTCAGTGGGAGTGCTATTGGGAAATGGGGACGGTACATTTCAGCCGGCGGTCAGCTATGGCTCCGGAGGCAACGAAGCCAATTCCGTGGCGGTTGCCGACTTCGATGGTGACGGCATACTTGACCTGGCCGTGGGAAACCTCAGCCCCGCCACCGGCAACAGCAGTGCAGGCGTGTTGAGTTTGTTGCTTGGAAACGGGGACGGCACCTTCCAGCCGGCCGTGACCTTCGGCACTGCCGCAAGCTTCGCATCATCCGTAGTGGCAAGTGACTTGAACGGCGACGGCCGGCCCGACATAGCAGTAGTCAATGAATGCCCTTCCTCGGGAGGCTGCTCGGGCGCGCTGGCAGGCGTTCTGCTGAATACCGCGCCCGCCTTCGAATTTTACGCGAACTCAACTTCCTTGACATCCACGGTGAATCCGGCCGGCGCAAACCAGGCCGTGCTCTTGACCGCTACGGTTACGCCCGGCTTTAATGCCGGCGCTGTTACGGGCAATATTACCTTCTACGATAGCGACACGGCGCTCGCCACCGTGGGCGTTTCGAGCGGCCAGGCGACTTACATGGCGTCATTTTCCACTGCGGGCCAACACACCATCCAGGCTGTCTACTCGGGCGATCCGAACTACGCGCCCGGCGCCTCGGCCATATTGCGCGAGACAGTAGGCACTCCGGTAACTCTGGCCTCTTCGTTGAACCCCGCCGCATTCCCGCAGGCGGTCACTTTCACAGCCACGGTCGCAGGAGCGGGCGGGACACCCACCGGTTCCATCGCCTTCATGGATGGGGGTGTCTCACTTGGCACGTTCCCCCTGGTCAACGGCAGCGCTGCTGTTACCAGTTCATCGCTTACTGTGGGTACGCACTATATCACCGCCTCCTATAGCGGCGACACGAACTTTGCGCCTGGATCCGCCACCCTTACGCAAGCCGTAAGCCAAGCCACCACGACGGTGTTGGCCTCGAACTCCAACCCGGCCACCGTCAATCAGCCAGTCACCTATACGGCTACCGTAACCGGACAATACGGCGGCGTACCTACTGGTGCGGTGGCATTCACGCAGGGTAGTCCCGCTACCACGTTTGGAACGGCGTCGCTGGTAAATGGTCAGGCTACCATCTCGACTCAGTTCACCAAACAGAACACCTATCCGATCACGGCGGTGTATCTGGGCAGCCCCAATTATCAGAGCGGCGCCTCCGCAGCGCTCAATCAGGTGGTGAGCGGAAACCAGAGTGTCGTCACCGCCACGGCCTTGACGACATCGGGTACGCCGTCTGTGATCAACCAGCCGGTCACTTTCACGGCCACCGTCAGTCCCGCTACCGGATCTATTCCCAACGGCGAGACAGTCGCTTTTTACAATGGATCGAACACCCTGGGCACAGCCCTCACAGCCAGCGGCACGGCCACTTATATCACTTCCAGCTTGCCTGTGGGCACCAACTCCATCACGGCTACTTACGCAGGCGACGGCACCTATCAAAGCAGTACGTCGCACGTGGTTAAGCAGGTTGTCCAACTCAATGCCACCAATACAACCCTGACTTCCAGCTTGAACCCCTCTACCTACGGTCAATCCGTGATGTTCACCGTGGCGGTGTCGCCGCAATCGGGATCGGGTACGCCAACAGGCACGGTTACGCTCAAGAATGGCGCTGCCACATTAGCCGCGGTGCAGCTCTCGAATGGCTCTGGATCATACACCACGTCCACCTTGCCGGCCGGTTCGCTGCCGATTACCGCTTCGTATTCGGGAGATGCCAACTTCGCGACCAGCTCCGCCGCTTTGACACAAACGGTAAATGTAGCTACCACTGCCACGACGTTGACAGCTACTCCCAATCCATCGTCGCTGAGTCAGTCCGTGACCTTTACGGCGACCGTGACTGGACAATACGGCGGCAACCCCGGCGGAACAGTGACATTCACGCAAGGCTCCACTAACCTGGGAGCCGCAGCGCCTAGCCATGGCAAAGCCATCATCACGGCTTCTTTCTCCACTGCCGGAACGTTTCCGGTGGTAGCAACTTACTCGGGGGATGTGAGCGATGCTGGTAGCACTTCGGCGCCATGGAGCCAGGTGGTGGGCAACGTCACCACCACGACGACGCTCACGTCATCGGGATCGCCGGCACTGGCCGGACAACCCGTGACCTTCACCGCCACTGTCACGCCATCCTCTGGCGCCATACCCAATGGCGAGACAGTTACGTTCTATGACGGAGCCGCTACCATGGGCACAGCCAACACCGCCGGCGGCGTAGCGGCTTTGGGCACCTCTACCCTGGCCGTGGGATCGCACTCCATCACCGCGGTCTACGCAGGCGACAGCACCTACCAAACCAGCACATCCAGGGTGTTGAACCAGTCGGTGAAGCTTAACGGCAGCTCCACCACTTTGCAATCGAACGTCAATCCCAGCGGCTATGGACAGGCGCTGACACTCACCGCAACTGTCACACCGGCGTCCGGCTCCGTTACGCCGACCGGCAAGGTGACTTTCAAGAACGGCGCCGCCGTGCTGGCATCCGTCGCGATGACCAACGGCTCCGCGGCGTTCACCTCATCGACGTTGCCGGCCGGATCCCTGTCGCTTACAGCCTCTTATTCAGGCGATTCCGACTTCTCCAACAGTTCCGGCGGCTTGACCCAAGTCGTAAGCCAGGCGACCAATGTGGTTACAGTCACATCCAATCCAAATCCATCGTCATTGAGTCAAACCGTCACCTTCACCGTCACCGTTGCCGGACAATACCAGGGAACCGTCACGGGGTCGGTTTCGTTCATGAACGGCTCCAAGACCATAGGAAGCGCCTCCGTTAATACGCGCGGCGTGGCTACTTTCATGAACGCCTTCTCCACCAGCGGAACGGATTCCATCACGGCAGTCTACGCCGGTGATTCGAACAATCAAGGCGGCTCCTCTTCGGTGTTATCCCAGGTGGTGACTAACGCCACTACGACTACCTCTTTGAGCTCCTCAGGTACGCCCGCTCCTGTGGGACAATCGGTCACGCTCACTGCCACAGTTACTTCCGGCTATGGCGCGATCCCCGACGGCGAATTAGTCACTTTCTTCGATTCAAGCGACTCCATCGGCACAGGTAATACCAAGGGCGGCGTCGCTTCCCTGACGACTTCGTCACTCACCGTGGGCACGCACCTCCTGACTGCGACGTATGCCGGCGACGGTTCCTACCTGACCAGCACATCCAAGGTATTCAAGCAGTCGATCAGTCAACAATCTACCACTACGCTGCTCACTTCCAGCGCGGACCCATCGGTCTACGGTGGTGCGGTCACTTTCACGGCCGCGGTTACGGCCGCAGGGCCGGTGCCCACAGGCACCGTCCAGTTTAGGAACGGCGCCACTATGCTGGGCACGGCCGCCCTTAACTCGAATGGCACAACCACCTTCACCACGCTGACCTTGGGCGCGGGGAGCTATGCCATCACGGCCCAATATACTGGCAACACGTCATCGGCGAAAAGCACCTCGGCAGTGCTGAACCAGGTGGTAACCAGGCTGCCACCATCACTCAGATTGTGTCCTCGGTCAACCCTGCGTCCCTGGGCGAATCCATCAGCTTCACCGCTATTGTCCGATCGGCCACCACCTTCGCCACCGGAACGGTGACATTCAGCGCGGGCCCGCAGTGATTGGCACGGCACGCTGGTCAACGGCTCGGCCAAGTTGGCGGTCACCACCCTTCCCGCGGGCGCGACCAATGTAACCGCCACTTACGGCGGAACGCCAACGTGGCGGGCAGTTCCGCCAGCAATCGAGTGACAGTACGTGGGCACGTGCACAGGAGTACAAGGTGTACAATAGCCCGCATGACACCTGAACTGGCCGCGGAGACGCCCGGCGGCCTATCCGCCATTTACCGCGGAACACGACTTGATCCGCCAAACGGTGAAGCGTTTTGCCGCGAAGAGATCGCGCCGTTCGCCCAGGAGTGGGACGAGGCCGGTATTTTCCCGCGCGAGATTTTCCGCAAAGCCGCCGATCTGGGGCTGTTCGGAATCCGCGTTCCCACCGAACTCGGCGGCAGCGGCCTGGATTGGTGGGCTACTGCGGCGGCGCATCGAATCCGTCGCCTTCGCCGATAGCCCCGGGGTGGGCATGGGCCTGATGGTGCAAGGCGAGCTCACGATTCCGATCATTAACGAGTTGGGCACCGGCGAGCACAAAGAAGTCTTCCTGCGGCCAGCCATGGCCGGCGAGTGGATCGGCGCGCTGGGTATCAGCGAGCCCGGCGGTGGCTCGGACGTGGCCGCCCTGCGCACTTACGCCCGCGCCGATGGCGACGATCTGGTGATTTCCGGACAGAAGCTCTGGATCACCAACGGATCGCGCGCCGATTTCATCGTGCTCGCCGTGCGCACCGGAGAGACTGGCCAGCGCGGCATCTCACTGGTCCTGTTTCCCACGCGTACGCCCGGTTTCTCGGTGGGCAAGAAACTCAAGAAGGTGGGGAATCTTTGCTCCGACACCGCCGAGTTGTTCTTCGACGATTGCCGCATCCCGGCGCGTTATATCCTGGGCGAAAAGAACCGCGGATTTTATTACATCATGCACAACTTCCAGGGCGAGCGGCTGGCTTCGGCCGTGATGACGGTGGCCGCCATGGAACGCTGCCTCGACTTGGCTATTCAATACGGCAAAGATCGCAGCGCCTTTGGCAATCCCGTGGGCAGCTATCAAGTTTGGCGCCACAAGTTCGCCGATCACCGCACCAACGTGGAGGCGGCGCGCTGGCTGGTCTACCGCGCGCTCGACCTGACCAATCGCGGACAAAAGGCCGTCCGCGAAATCACTATGGCAAAGCTCTACACCTCCGAACTGGCGCAGCGTCTCAGTTATGATTGCATGCAGATCTTCGGCGGTTTCGGATACACCACCGAGTATCCTATCAGCCGTTACTGGCGCGACATGCGCCTGTATACGATCGGCGCCGGCACATCGGAGATTATGAAGGAAATTATCGCCAAGGAAGATGCGCTGTAGCGCCTCCAACCTACTGGCCGGCGCAATAATTTCGAGCGGTTTCGGCGAAACTTTCTACCTGACGGGCTCGCCATATATGGTCCTGCTGCAACTCGCGCGCCATCAGTTCAGCCGCCCGCGGAGCCATACGGATGGCGGCCTGTGCATTGAGGAATAGCGCGCGCGTGCGCCGCGCCAGTGCATCCTCCACCGTGCGCGCCATTTCATAACGGGCGGCCCACACAATTTCAGCGCCCGTATAAGGCAGCGCCGGATCGAGCGGGTCGGCCAGTGCCGGTTCCCGCTTGCATGAGTTCCTGAATCAGCGGCGCATCCGACCCATACGCGCGCAACCAATCGAATTCCTCAGCGTTCGAATGGAAACCGTGAAGGCGTAAGCTCCCGGTCACGCAAGGCTGCTCCGGCAAGCGCGCCAGCGTGGCGGCCTGGTTCACGCAATCCTCAGCCATGCGGCGATAGGTGGTCCACTTGCCGCCACAGATGGTGAGCAGCCCGGACTTTTCGATGTGAATGGTGTGATCGCGCGAGAGCGCCGCCGTATTGCCGTCCGTGGACCTCACCAGCGGACGAATGCCGGCGAACACGCTCAAGATATCGCCGCGCGTGGGCTTGCGCGCCAGATAGAGCGAAGCCGTCGCCAGAATGAACTCGATCTCCTGCTCCATGGCCACCGGCTCCAACACGGCGCTCGCGACGGGCGTATCGGTGGTGCCGATAAGCGTGTGGTCGTGCCACGGAATGGCGAACATCACACGGCCGTCGCTGGTGTGCGGCACCATGATGGCGCTTTCGCCGGGCAGAAAAGAGCGGTCGAAGACCAGGTGAATTCCCTGGCTGGGCGCGATGATCGGCGCGGCCGAGCAATCCGCCTGCTGCCGCAAGCGATCGCTGAATGGACCGGTGGCGTTGATGGTCACTTCGCCTTGGACGTGAAACTCTTCGCCGCTCTCGGCGTCGCGCGCGATCACGCCGTCGATGAAGCCGTCGGCATCCTTGGTGAGGCCGGTGACCTCCACATAGTTGAGTAACGTGGCGCCCTGCTCGCAGGCGGTAGCAGCCATGTTAATGAGCAGGCGGGAATCGTCGAACTGGCCGTCGAAGTAGATGACGCCGCCGCGCAATCCTTCGGTGTTGATGGTTAGGCAGGCGTTCCAGAGTCTCTTCCTTCGAGAGAATGCGCGACGCGCCGAAACCATATTTGCCGGCGAGCAGATTGTAGACTTTCAGGCCGATGCCATAGAATGGCGCTTCCCACCAATCGTAGTTGGGCACCACGAAGGCGCGGTCGTGCACCAGGTGCGGCGCATTCCGCAGCAGCAGGCCGCGCTCGCGCAGCGCTTCCATGACCAGCGAGATGTTGCCTTGTTCGAGATAGCGGACTCCGCCGTGCACCAATTTAGTGCTGCGGCTGGAGGTGCCCTTGCCGAAATCGCTCTGTTCCAGCAGTAGCGCGCTGTAGCCGCGCGTGGCGGCGTCGATCGCCACGCCCACACCGGTGGCGCCGCCTCCCACTACGATCATGTCCCAGCGTCCGGTGTGGGCGCGCAGCCGGCCGAACATCTCAGCACGATTCATTTGACTGATACCTAGCGGTTAGCGCGCGAGCAGGATCACGCCGCCGAGCACCCGCAGAGCGCCGGCGGCGCGGCGCGCTCCCACGTCCTCCTTGAGCACCAGTTTCGCCAACACCGTTTCCAGGATGAAGCTGGCCGCCGAAGCCGGCACGGCGAAGCTCAGCGGGGTGGCCTGCACCAGGGCCATAAATGCGAAGAACGAAATCGCCAGGCAAACGATCGAGAGGATCAGTTCGCGGCGCGTGGCAATTGTCTTGAGCAATCCCGCGATGCCCCGCGCGCCCACCGATTGCTCGCCGGCTCTCTTCATCTCGTGGCTTTGCAGTAAGTCGCTTAGCGCCGTTGCGGTTACTACGATGCTCAACAAGGTCCACTTCATTGCAATTCCTTCGCCAACACGGTGGTGTTTGGGGCGGTAGCCCCGACCAGCCCTGTGCCCATGAAGATCGGCACCGTTCCCAGCGTAGCCGGCACGTAGCCTATGGGCGTCGCGACGCCCAGCGCGACGAAGGGATCCACCATGGCGCGCAGGTATACCACGGGATTCAACGACAATACTTCCGGAAAATGTTTGGTGCCCCAGGCGAGCGACAGGTTCCCGAGGGGCCGCGGAAAGATAAAGAGGAGCAGAAGCGAATGAGTGCGAAATCGCATTGAACCCAGCTTAAACTGGAAGCGCGGTGGCCGTCCAGCGGCTTGTGGCATAATAGCGCGCAGAGAGGGTTGATGCCGTTCGCACTCATCTTCGGCGTGCTCATTTCCATCTTCGCGGCGAGCCAGGTCTACTGGTATGCGCGATCCCGCGCGTTAGTGAAGAAGCTGGCGAAGACCAGGATCGCGCGCCTGGTGCTGACCGCGGTTGGGCTGGCGCTGTATGCCGCCTTGTTCGCTTTCAACGTGGGCGCGTTTGGACTTGGGCGGCGGATGAGTCCGACACATCTAACCTGGTACGACGTTCTGGTGTCGGCGCCGTTTGCGTGGTGGGTGAGTAGTTCGCTGGTGGCGTTCCTGATCGCTGCATTGTTGTGGCCGGTGCGGCGAGTGGCCGGCCGACGCCAATTTCTGGAGCGGGCCGTCAACGTGGCGGTGGCCGCGCCATTTGTGGCCGGTGCGTATGGCTTGTTGTACGGACGCCTCAACCTGCAGACCACCCGGCAGCGCGTCCGCCTGGCGCGGCTGCCGAAAGCGTTCGACGGCTTTCGCATTGCGCAGCTTTCCGACATTCACATCGGGCCGTTCATGACCGAAGACCAAATCCGCAGGTATGTCGAGATCACCAATAGCCTGAAGCCGGATTTAATCGCGTTGACGGGAGACTTCGTCACCTGGGATCCCTCCACGCAGCGGGCTGTGGTGAACGCGGTCGCCGGGCTGCACGCGCCCTTCGGGATCTTCGGCTGCCTGGGGAACCATGAAGCTTGGTCCGGCACGGAGGATTCCATCACGGCGATGCTGCAGCAGGCAGGCATACGGATTTTGCGGAAGGCGCGCGTGCCGGTGGCGACGCAGGGCGAGGCCTTCAATTTGATGGGCGTCGATTTCGAAACCCGGCGCCACATGGGGCCTGCGCACGATAACTTCGTGCGGCAGTATCTCGAAGGCGTGGAGACTCTGGTGGCGCCCGACATGGTGAACATTCTGATGAGCCATAACCCCGACACATTCGACCGGGCGGCAGCGTTGGGAATCGACCTGAGCCTTGCAGGGCACACGCATGGCGGCCAAGTGGCCCTGGAATTCGTCAGCCCCGAAATTGCGCCCAGCCGCCTGGTAACGCCGTATGTGGCGGGCTGGTTCCAGAAACCGGGCGGCCAGCTTTACGTTAACCGGGGCATCGGAACGATCGGCGTGCCCATGCGGATCGGCGCACCGCCGGAGATCACCGTGTATGAGTTAGTCAGGCAGGGCTGATATTTTCACGCCGGTAACGCCGCGAGCAGCGCGCGTAACGCGGCTTCCTCATGGCTGAGAAATTCCTCGCGGTCGAGTTGGTCAAGACTGGTCTTCACCTTCTGCCGAAACCATACATCGTAGTCAAGATATTGCTCGACGAGTTGCTGCACGTATTGGTCCGCGTCAAGCATGCAGGGCTTTGCGCATCAGCGGGCGATGGACCCAGGGTCAAGTCCGGTGGCCAGGTTGAAGCCGCCGCCCACCGCTCCGACCGCCGCAGTCTTGCGGTCCAGGCCAGTGAGTTGACGTAAACGGTAAACAGCTTCGATGCCGGTGCAATGGGCTCCCAGCAGGTTCTGTAAGCCGAATTCCTTCAGCTTCGACGCAGTCCAGGCCAGTGTGTCGTCGCTCGCTTGATAGAGGTGGAAGCCGCCCAGCGCGGCATAGACTGGCGCCGGTGAGATCTTCGCGCGCGCATAATCCAACGTATTGATGACGCCCGCGTGGCCGCAGCCGGAGATCAAGACCAGACCTTTATCAGTGACAATGACCAGCGACTGATCCTCGGGCAGATTGTCTTCGGGAGTCTTGCCATCGGCGAGGCGCAGCTTGCGTCCCGGGCTCCAATTCTTTTCTGGATACTTGCGCGGAATGGGCCCGGTGAGCCAGACGCCGGGATAACAGCTCGCGGGCCTGATCGTACTCGATGAAGGTCCCGCCGGCGCTTTCGTAGTCGCCCTTGGTGGCGATCATGGGGTTCGCCTCGCGCGCGCTGCCATCGGTGCGGCTGAGGAAAATACCCGTGCCGACATGCGCGCGTGCCAGCGCGGCAGGGTTCGATTTGGCGTATTCGCGGCGCAGCGTCACCAGGCCCGCGGTGTGGTCCAGGTGATGGTGCGAGAGGATCACCTCCGGCACATCTGGAAAGATCGATATGCAGCTCGCGCGCGTTACGCAGCACGGTGTCGGGATGCGCGCCGGTATCGAAGAGAATGCGGTGGCCATCGGCTACCACCAGGGCCGCGAAGCCCCATTCGCCGTAACCTTCGTCGGCGGTCAGCATGGTGGAGAGAAGCCGTACGTCGAGTGAGGTGACTTTATCGGCGGCGGAGCATGTGAGCGGCGCCCACAGCAACAGACCAATCAGCGCAGTCCGGCCAGACATACCATGCTACGTTAGCACAAGCGACGAGGAGATTTATGCCACGACATGTGGTGGTTGACAATAATTGCAGCCAGCCTGGGATTCGCGCAGCCGCGGGGCGCCATGCTGGCGGATCTGACTTGGGTGGAAGCGGAGAAGGCGCTCAAGCCCGAGACGGTGGTAGTGATTCCCATAGGGGCCGAATCGAAAGAGCACGGGCCGCACCTGAAGCTGAAGACCGACTATCTGGAAGCCGGCTATTTCACGCGCCAGATTGTGGAGCGCGCCGATGTGGTGGTTGCGCCAACCGTCAACTACAGTTACTATCCGGCGTTCGGCGAATATCCGGGGTCGACGACATTGCGCCTGGAAACCGCGCGCGACATGTTAGTGGATATCTGCCGCTCACTGTCCCGTTACGGACCCAAGCGGTTCTATGCGCTGAACACGGGAGTCTCCACACTGCGCGCGCTGAAGCCCGCTTCGGAGATACTGGCGGGCGAGGGAATTCTGTTGCGTTATACGGACGTGCTGGAGGTGGGGGCGGAGGCGGAGGCGCGTCTCAAGAAAGAAGAAGGGGGGACGCATGCCGATGAGATGGAAACATCGCTGATGCTCTACATCGATCCGTCGTCGGTGGATATGACTAAGGCGGTGAAGGATTATCATCCTGGGAGCGGTCCGTTGACGCGCGATCCGCACAAGGCGGGCGCTTATTCGGCGAGCGTGATTTACGGAGATGCCACACTGGCCACGCGGGAGAAAGGGGAGGCGTTGGCGCGCGCGATGGTGGAGGGTATGCTGCGGGAGATTAAAGCGCTGCGGCGGAGCCGGTAAGGGCGTCCTATTCGTACCTGAGAGACGAAATCGGATCGACGCCGGCGGCGCGGCGGGCCGGTCCCCATGCGGCGGCTAGGCCAGTAGCAGCCAGCAGGGCCGCCACAGCCACGAAGGTCACAGGATCGCTGGGCCGCAGCCCCGGAACAAGGAAGAAGGCCAGCGGCTTCACCAGTAAGAAGGCGCACAGCATGCCGATGGCGGAGCCCATCAGAATGAGCCTCACCGCACTGGCCAGAACCATGAATGCGATATCGCGCCGGTCCGCTCCCAGCGCCAGGCGCACGCCAATCTCTCGCGTGCGGCGGCTGACCGCGTAGACCATCACACCATAAAGCCCGATGGCGGCTAGCATCAAGCCCAGCACCCCCAGGCTTCCGAGCAAAGCGGCGCCCACCTGGCTGGGAAGAAACGCCAGGCCAATAGCTGAATAAAGCGTGGCGACTTCCAGGCCGGCGTCCGGATCCACCCGCCGCAGCGCCGCGTGCACAGCCTGCAACTGGTTCGCCGGCGGTGTGGCCAACCTTACCACGAACTGCACGCGCGTGCGATCGTTATCGATGCGCGCCAGGTCCTCGTAGAGTTGCGGCTGAGGCTCTTCGCCGAGCGTAAGATTCTTGGTTCCTCCGACAACTCCCACCACCACATAAGGCGTCTTGCTGTCACCCCAAACAAAGCTGCGGCCTAAGGGGTCGCGATCGGCCAGGTAACTGTCTGCGAATGCTCGGTTCACGATCACGGCGTGAGTGCCTGTATCGCCGGCCGGCAGAAACGTCCGGCCACGGCTTACGGGGATGCCCATGGTGCGGAAGTAATCGGATGAAACTGCGTTCCAATAAAAGAATGCCCGCACGTTCTTGCCCGTGTCCAGTAACTTCAGCCCGACATAGTCCCGCGTGCCGGCGGTGAAGGGAACCACGCGGGCTGCCGCGGCCGATTCCACACCGGGCAGGGCTCGCAACTCGCGCAACGCCGAGGCCACATAGACTCTCTTGTGCTCGACGTCGTGATAAGTTTGGGGCGGAAGGTTCACATCGGCGTACAGGGTGTGCCGGATATCGAAGCCGGGGCTGATAGCGTTGGTGCGCAGCAGGTTCCGCAGGAACAGAATGCCGGCCGTGAGTACCACCATGGAAAGGGCCAGTTGCGCCACTACCAGCACACGCTGCGTGCGCATGCGGCTCTCGCGGCGCAGATTGGGCGCGATGGATTGGCGAATCGAGCGCCATGCCGGCAGCAGGCCGCAAGCCACAGTCGCGAAACTGGCTAGCAGGATGGCGTAGAGAGTCACCCGCCAATCGAGCGCCAAGTGCAGGTGAATGGGAATCGGCAACGGCAACTGTAGCCGCTCGATGCCCTGGGCCATCGCCTCGCGCAGCAGTAGACCGAAAGCCGCGCCCATCAGCGAGAGCAACGCGCTCTCGACCAGCAGTTGCTGGAAGAGACGGCCGCGTCCGGCGCCGAGGGAGAGACGGATGGCGAGTTCCTGCCGCCGTGCGGAACCGCGCGCCAGCAGGAGGCTGGCGACATTCACGCAGGCGATGAGCAGCACCAGGCCGACCACCACCAGCAGCATGGCGAAGAACAGACCCACGGTTTGCATCTGCGTCTCACTCTTAAGGCGATCCATCCCGGCAACCGCGCTCACCTGGCAGCCTTCCGCATATTTGAAGGGCTCGGGCATCGCCTTGTCGAGACGCTGGGCCACGGTGAGTAAACCCGCGCGCGCCTGGCCGATCGTCATGCCTGGTTTCAGACGCGCGAACATGGCCAGGATCGTGTCGTCCAGGTAGCGCGGGATAAACACATCGGGCGAATAGCCGAAGCCGACCAGCGTGCGGTAATCCGATGGCAGAATTCCGATCACGGTGTATGGGCGGCCTTCCAGACGAATGGCGCGGCCGACAATGGCGGGGTCGCCGTGCAGGCGTGTGCGCCAGAAGCGGTTGGCGAGCACGACCACTTCGTCGGGGTCCTGCGGTGAGATGCCGCGGCCATAAGCAATGGGCCCACCGAGCGCCGTGAAATAGTTCTTGGTGACCTGCATGGAAGAGAGTTGCCGCGTTTCCGAGCCATCGTCCCAGTTGATGCTGCCCTCTTCGTACTCACCGGCAACATCTTGAAACAGACCGCTCGATCGCACGAAATCGACAACTTCTTTTTTGGAGTTGCTGCTGCCGCCTACCTGGAGGGAAACCACGGATCTCGCGTCTGTCACCGACGGTTCGCTGAAAAGGAACTCCACGGCGAGCGAAAAGATGCCGGTGTTGATGCCGATTCCGAGACCCAGCGAGAACAGCGCCGTAATGACCAGAGCGGGACTGCGGCGCAGGCTGCGGACGCCATAGACCAGGTCGCGCCACAAATTTTCGACAAACGCGAAACGCCACAGATCGCGCGCCTGCTCCTGGAGGACAGTCGTGTTGCCCATGGGAATAGGGTTGCCGTGAACGGCCGCCATTTCGCGATGGAAGGCCAGCTCGGCTTCGAGATCCCGCTCCATCGAGGAGCGGCGGCGCAATTTCAAAAATATATTGGGCATTAGGGTTGCCTCTCGAGAACGCGTTGTACACCGAGCGACAGACGGCTCCAGGTCTCGTGTTCGCTCGCCAGCAGCTTCTTGCCGTGCCTGGTGATCTCGTAATATTTGGCCTTGCGGTTGTTCTCGGATACTCCCCAGTGGGCCGCGATGGCGCCGTCGAGTTCCAGCCGGTAGAGGGCGGGATAGAGAGAGCCTTCCTCCACTTTGAGCGCCTGGTCCGAGAGCAAATGGATCGTTTGGGCGATGGAGTAGCCGTGAAGGGGGCCGCGCTGCAGGGCGTGCAGGATCAGCAGATCGAGGGTGCCTTGCAGCAGCATGGGTGAATCGGATTTAGCCATGAATGCGTTTCCTATGACGATCTATGGGTAGTATGCGGCAGGCTGCCCTAGATTGTCAAGGGGAATTTGTGTATACAATTAACCCTGAATATAGCTGAACTGCTTCACCTTTCCGTGCGCCACAACACTTGCCGGACCTGTGTCTGACAGCCCTCGCGCGCGCACTGTGTGTATCAGTGAAGGGTCCACAATTTGACAGCAATCGGGGGGCGCCGAAGGACCCGAGTAGGTCAAATATCGCGACCCGTTACAATCTGGAAAATTCACGGAGCTGCGGGCTACGGGCTCAGTTCTGCCGCGGGCTCAGTTGTGCCTTTTCGGCATGCCGGGATGGTACCGAATCGCATAACGACAGTCGTCTGGAAGCACTA
Source organism: Bryobacterales bacterium (assembly GCA_963795925.1). GTDB lineage: Bacteria > Acidobacteriota > Terriglobia > Bryobacterales > Bryobacteraceae > Bog-159. Next base: position 624,216 of record CAWCJP010000005.1, read on the forward strand.
TCAGCGATTCGAGAGATGGCTCTTGCGTACTCGGCGGCAAGCCAGACTCTACATATTTCTCGAATTCTCGACCATCGGGCTTGGTAGTCCAGGTGATATTCGAATCGCGGTTTCCCGGCGAACAGGAACGAGCCTCGCAGCGACGACTTCACAGGACTTCACCTCCACCCACGACAGTCGGTGCGGTGGGCGACAGGCACCCGACGTTCCGGCATCTCCGCGGTTTCATCAGTCGCCATGTCACGTAAAACTCATCAAATGAGAGGCATCGTTTCACCCTAACCCTGCGAAGTGGCATCTCTTAGCGATACCGTCAGCCTCGTCCCAGGCGGATGATCCCGATTCGCGACGCTAACTGAACCGCCGAACAACGACACGATGCGATGTGCCAAGGGCGCGGCCAGACCCAAGTCGCCGCCCCCCACGGTGATCGGTTCACCGATGGCGAAAATCTCAAAAAACCTCGCCAGAGCTGACCCAGTGATCTGCAGGCCGTGAGTTTCGACGATAACTCTACGAGTATCGCCAACAAGATCGAGTGATAACTGGAGAGAACTGCCACTTCGTGCGAATTTGACAGCAGTCTCAAGGATAGCGGACAGAGCTCTTACCAACAGATCCCGATCCGCGATGACAAAGCTCCGGTCCGGCGGCACGAGGGGGATTGTGACGCATCGCTCCTTTGCAAACCCAACGGCACTCTCAATGGCGCGATTTAGCGCCGAATTTAACAAGACCGGACCAGATTTGAAAACATTTCCGGAGACGTCGATTTCAGCGAGAAGTAAAGCATCATCAAGGATTGAAAGAATTCTTCGACGAGACCTTTCATACAGCCCCCGGATGCCATCGGCCGTCGCGGCAGCAGATAGTTCTTCCATGAGTATATCGCCGGCGCCGAGAAGGCCGTTGAGTGGTGTCCGGAATTCGTGCGAGATCAGTCGTAAGAACTCGCTCTTGGAACGATCGAGGACCTTTAGCTGCTCGATTGCCGTGGATAGTTCAATTGTTCGCGCTGCGACCGCTGTTTCCAACTGCTCATTCTGTCGCTGCAATGCCCGCTGAAGGTCGCGTAGCTTGAGATGTGTTTCGACGCGGGCGTGAACTTCTTCGAATTGAAAAGGCTTGCATAAGTAGTCCACCGCACCGCAGCGGAATGCCTTGATCTTGTCCTCGATTCCGTTCAAGGCACTCAGGAAAATGACAGGGATTTCGGAAAGTTCGCGGATCGACTTTAGTCGCTCGCACAGATCGTATCCATCCATCTCCGGCATATTGATGTCCAGCAGAAACAGGCGCGGCGGATTCTTGATCGCAGCCGCCAATGCCATACCGCCCGAGAGAAAACAGTGCGCCTCATGCCCTTCCTGCAACAGCATGTCCTCCAACAGCTTTAAGTTGGCGGGATTGTCGTCCACAATCATGATGTAGCCGGCAACCTGCAAGGAACGAGCTTTCATAGGCTGCACGCTTCTTCCAACAATTGCGCCAGGGATTGGTATTGGTACTTGTTGGCAAGGTTCTGTACACCGTCAGCGCATCCGGCATCATTACCCTTGCGAAGCTTGAGGATCAGATCATTCAACAGTTTCTTGTTGCCGTTCAAGGTCGCATCGCGGAGTTCTTCAAGTACCTCTCGCGGCAATTGTCCAAGGCGCTCTGCACTTAAGACTGGCAACCCTGCGGCCAACTCGTCCTCAGCGGCATCCGTCTCGTCGTAATCGTAGGCAATCTTAAGAAAAACGCGCATCGTCTCGAGCAGGTCGTCTTCACGGCATGGCTTCGGCAGGAAACCGTCAGCCCCACTCTCAAGCACGATCCGGCGTTCTTCGTTCATGGCGCTGGCGCTCAGAACAATGATCACGGTTTCACTTCCCCGAGGGTCCGCCTTGATTCTACCGGTTGCCTCTAATCCGTCCATCACAGGCATTTGCACGTCCATCAAGATCATGTGCGGTCTCCATTCCTCCCAAATTCGGATGGCCGCCTCTCCGTTGTCGGCAACTCTTACAGAAAAGCCAACGACGGTCAGAAGTTTGGCCAGCCAGTCCCGGTTGTCAATTTGATCGTCGACGATCAGGATTCGTGGGCGTTCCGCTCCGGCACGTATGCCGATAACACGCCGGGAAACGGCGCGGCGTACAGCTAATTCGGTGACTCCAGGCGCCACTGGGATCTCAAAAGTGAATATTGAGCCGCTTCCCGGGGTACTAATAACCGTCACATCGCCGCCCATCAGTCGCGCGTGTTTACGGGCAATGGCCAGGCCCAGGCCGGTTCCTTCCTGGCTGTTTATCCCGAGCTCAGCCCGGCTAAACGGCTCGAACAACCTCTTTTGTTCCCGATCCGAAATGCCCGAACCAGTGTCTTCAACGCGGGCTGACAGCCATAACCGGTTGTCAGTCCGTGGTTCCAGAGCGATATGCAGCTTGATCCCTCCACTCTGGGTAAACTTGATGGCATTTGCGAGAAGGTTGACCAGCACCTGGCGTATCTTGCCTTCGTCCGCCACGACACACAGTTCAGATTCCCCGTCGAAAAACACCTCGAATTGCAGTGCTTTCGCCTTGGCCCGCAATCGGGACATCCCCGCAACATCATCAACTAGCCCAGCGAGGCGGAATGTCGTTGGATTGAGCTCCGTGCGGCCCGCCTCAATCTTTGACATGTCCAGCACATCGTTTATGAGGGTTAGCAGATGCTCGCCGCTGCGGTTGATGATCCGGAGATTCGCTTTTGCGTCCGTTCCCAGTGCAGGATCCCGCAGCATCAGTTGGGAGTACCCGAGAATCGCGTTCATGGGGGTGCGGATTTCGTGAGACATGGTCGACAAGAACGTACTCTTGGCCCGGTTGGCAGCCTCCAGTTGCGCAGTTCTTTCGACCACCCGCTGCTCAAGTTCGGCATTTAATTGTCGAGTATTTTCTTCCGCGGTCCGGCGTTCAATCGTCGCCCAGCAACGGTCTACAACGTCCTGAACCAGAGTGATCTCGCCAGGCCTCCACTCGCGCGGCGTCGTCTGATGTACGGCCATTACGGCGCGAAGGCCGCCGTTCTTTACGAGCGGACAGCTGATCAACGCCCGAATGCCGATGGCGTTGAACATGTCCGCCCCTTCGGCCGGCAAGAATTCCGCCTGCACATCGCGAATGATTAGGGTCTGCCCGCTGCGGAGCGTTGCCGCGACCCGCGCTCCAAAAAGCGAAAGTTGGTAAGTGCCGACTACGCTCGCGCAGCCGTCGGTGTAATCGTAGATTTTGGTAACGGCTTCGCCGTCCTGCCCCACATCCGCATAAGCGCAACGGGAGGCGTGTAGGTGCCCGCCCAGCATCCGTGCCGTCACGGCCATGATCTGCTCCGGGTCCGCCAGGCTGCGCGTCGCCTCGGATAGATCGTTGAGAAAGCGAAAACGTTCTTCGCTCTCGCGGAGCGCCTGATCCGTCTGCTTGCGCTCGGTGATGTCGATCAGGAAGCATACGCCTTCGTCCGGGCTGTCCTCGAAAATTGCCGCCCCTATCAGGATGGGCACCCGTGAGCCGTCCTTACGGATGTATTCCTTTTCAAACGGCGTGCAGATTCCCCTGGCCGCGAGTTCCTCCAGAGAGTGGCGGTCCAGGTCCGCGTATTCCGGCGGCGTCATCGCCTTCCAACCGATGCGCCCGGCATCCTGGTCCTCGCGGGTGTAGCCAACGATACGCAGGAAGGCATCGTTGGCGCCGGTGATTTCGCCTTTCATATTCCAAAACATGACGCCCTGCGCATTGGAATCCACCAGCCGCCGAAAGCGCCCTTCGATTCGCTTGCGCTCGGTGATGTCCATCACGGCGCCATGGAAATACAAAGCGTTGCCTTCCGAGTCGCCCTCCACCCGCCCCTTCGCTTGCAGCCAGCGGAGTTCCCCGTCACTCTGCCGGACCCGATACTCGACATCGTAGTAACCGCAGGACTTGATGGCGCCCCCTAGGCGGTCCGCGACAACCGGCTGGTCTTCCTCCAAAACGGCCCGGAGATAGACTTCCACGGGGAGGCCTTTCGCCGCCGCGTCTGGTTCGACGGAGAACATGCGGGCGGTGAATTCGTCCGCGGCCAAACGGTCGTTGACGATGTCCCAAGTCCACGTGCCGATAGAACCTGCAGCGAGAGTCGAATGCAACCGCGCTTGCGAATCCCGCAGCGATTTCTCCATCTGCTTCAACTGATCGACATCCGTATTGGTGCCAAACCACTGCACCACCCGCCCCTCCCCATCCTTAAGAGGATTTACGCGCGTGAGAAAATTCCGGAACGCCCCGTCCGCTCCTCGTAGGGGGAATTCCATCTCGAACGGCTCACCTAACCGGATCGCGCCCGTCCAGTTTTCCATGACTTGCGGCAGCGTCGTAGGGTGATGGACGGTCTGCCAGCCCCAGCCCTGCATCTGCTCCAGAGTCGTGCCGGTGTATTCGTACCAGCGCTGGTTATACCACTCGATAGACCCGTCGGCGCGCGCCGTCCAAGCGAGCTGAGGGATCGAATCGGCCATCGTCCGGAAGCGCTCCTCGCTGACGCGCAACGCATCCTCGGCCTGTTTGCGCCCTGTGATATCGCGGAGAATCTTGGCCGCCCCAACGATCTGCCCGGCACTGTCCCTGAGCGGTGAAACAGTCACGGAGACGTTCGCCCGCCGGCCATCCTTACGCAAGCGCACAGTTTCAAAATGTTCTACACGCTCACCGCGTCTGATTTCGGCCAGAATCCGGTTCTCTTCCTCCGCGCATTCCGGAGGAATGAACATCATCACCGGACGTCCCACGGCTTCCTGCGGGGTGTAGCCGAAAATACGTTCCGCAGCTGGATTCCAACTGGTGATGACCCCTTTCAGGGTCTTGGTGATCATGGCGTCGTCGGTGGCCCTGACGATTTCAGCAGCGAGGCGGCTGGCAGCTTCCGCTTCGCGGCGTTCGGCCGCCTCGGAGTTGAGCAAGAAGAGCACCGCCAGAAGCAGGCTGATACCGATAACTGTGCCGACGGAGAGAATGAAAAATGTTTTCGTAGTCTGGGAGCGGGCCCGCGCCTCCCGCCGGGTGAGCAGATCCTGTTCTTCCCGCAGCAACGCTCCAATAACTAGTGCAAATCCTTTCATGCTCTCCTGGCCGCGGCCCGTTGAAATCAAAGCGGCTGCGGCCGCCAAGCCGCTGCGCCGTTGAAGATCCAGGGTCTCATCGGCGAAGGCCAACCGCTGTCGAATGATGCCCTCCAAGGTGGTCAGGCGCGTCTGCTGGTTTGGGTTGTCGGCCGTGAGCCGCCGCAACGCCCGCTCGTCATCTTCCAGTGCCGGAATCAACTCGCGATAGGGAGCGAGAAAATCCTCGCTCCCGGTGATGACAAAGCCGCCAACAGCCGACTGCACACCAATGAGATCGGCATTCACTTTCTGGATTCTTGCCAAGACTTTGTGCGTGTGCTCCACCCAGGCGGCCGTCTCGGCGAACTGCCCCTCGCTCTTGTAGGACACTATGCCCAAGATGACGAAGACGCCAAGCCCGAGGCCAAATCCGGCCAACAGCGGCTTACCGATGGCCAGCCGCACTCTGGCCTCCCGCGAACTCGATGGTCTGCAGAGCGACGGTAATGCTTGCATTCGCAGTAATAGCGCATGCGTTGGCGATCGAGATTGCAGCGCACATCAGGATCACAGCCGGCACCGCTCGAAGAACATGTACTATTTCCAACATAGCAATGAATAAAGCTATAATTGCAGATTGAAACATACCACTAACAGATCGAAAGATAGCAACCAAATGTTTAGTCGATTTTATTTGATTGCTATTGCGCACGTGGTATGTTCCGGCACGAGCTCGAGGCGAAGAAGGCGCCGGGCGAAGTGATCGTGGTGGGTGGCGCGAGTAGAGTCCCTACTGAGAACTGACGGATTCCAGGCACCACAGACGACGACTTCATTTCCCTTCGTATTGCGACCGCGCTCGGCTACGGCGTAATCGATCTTGCCGTCGCCATCGAAACCCCTGGTAGCACCCAAAAGACAATCTCTCAGCCCTCCGGGCCAACCGGGAAATCTGTCAGCTCGGCATAATTTTCAACTCGGCATGAATGCCGTTATGCCGCTCTCGGTATAACGGCATGATGTTGAAGAGCGCCGGCGTGTCGATGCCCAAATCGAAGTTCGTGGTCAGTTTTCCGTTGGAGAAACTGGCGTTGAGGCCAAGGCCGCACGCCGGGGCGCGTCCGACCGCGGTGTCCTCGTAGCCACCGGTGCCGAACCGGAGGGCCCGTCCGGCCCGGATGTAATGGGAAGAATTCCAGCATCTGCTTCCGGCGTGGGGTATTCGGTGATTACGCCGGAGGTGGTGATCCGCACTACATAGTTTATGGTCGTGAACCACAACGCTCCGTCCGACCCTGCGGCAATGCCTCCGGGGCTCTGCTTCACCCCGGGGTACTCGGTGAAGGCTCCCGCAGTGGTGATGCGCCCGATTTGGTTGCTGTTCGCTTCTGTGAACCACAGCGCGCCGTCCGGCCCGACCGTAACCCAATTCGGGCCGCTGGCCGGTGTGGGCACAGGATATTCAGTGACTACGCCGGAGGTGGTGATCCGGCCGATATTGTTGGCACCCTGTTCGGTGAACCACAGCGCGCCGTCGGGCCCGGCCGTAATCCCCACAGGGTTGCTATTCGTTGTGGGCAGGGCATACCAGGTGACGGCCCCCTCCGTGGTAATGCGGCCAACGTTACCGGCTGCCTGGGTAAACCACAACGCGCCATCTGGTCCTGCGGCGATTCCATTGAGGTTGCTAGTGTCAGTCGTCACCGGGTACTCGGTGACTACCCCGCTGGTGGTGATTTGCCCGACAATGTATAGATATTCGGTAAACCATAAAGCGCCATTCGGGCCCGCCGTGATCGCATTGGCCCACATTGAGAGACCGGGATAGAGGGTAACGGCGCCGGCAGTGGTGATGCGCCCAATCGAGTTGGTGCTGGCAGGGGCAGTAAACCAGACCGCGCCATCTGGCCCGGACGCGATTCCCGGGATATAATTAGCTACAGCACAAGATATCCCGTATTCAGTAATCTGGCTGTAGGCGCCGGACGATGCCGCCGTGGGAGACTTTGCCATGGCACTAGATTGGGCCCTGGCACTGGTTGACAGGCCGAATAGCAGAGCCGCCACTCCGGCAGCCTTTGCACGACGGGAGTACTTGAGGGCCATCGGACGCTCCTTTGAGATTGTCTCTAACGCACGTCATATCATAATAGCGTTTCTAGATAGCGCTTGCCGCGTGCTGGCCATTAGTACTCTTCCTTTGACGATCTATGGGTAGTGCGGCAGGCTGCCCTAGATTGTCAAGGGGAATTCTTGTATACAATTGGGCAATGACACATGGCGCCGGAGCGCCTCCCTCCGGGAGCGAACGCAAGTGGTGGCTGGCATCGGTGACAGCGGCCGTTCTGTCATATCTTCTGAGCTTTCTTGTCTATTGGCTTTCGGGCACGGCCAATTTCCTAGAGGCGTTATATTCGAGCGCCCACCTTCTCCTTCTGCACATGCCGCTCGACGACATGCAGAATACCGAGATGCCCCGCGGTCTTTTGCTGATCGCAACCTCATTGGCGGTGATCGCATGGGTACTGACCGCGACATCCGTGGTCAGGCGACTTTTGGGCAACCAAATCAAGCGATGGTGGACGGTCCGGAAGGGGGGCCACACGATCGTCTTAGGACTGGGCGGCGCGGGCGCCGAACTCGTCAACCAGCTCCGGCGCGATAAGGACCCGGTTGTAGTGGTCGACGGTTCGGATACGCCGGCTGGCATCAAGGCCGAGGAGGTCGGAGCTTGTGTCCTCGCCGGGAGTCCGGCTGACCTGCACTTACTTCAAAAGACCGGCCTCGGCCGCGCGAAATACCTTTTGGCGGCCACCGGCGACGACTTTGCGAATATCGCCGCGGCGGTCCGGTCTCTGGAATTGGCGAAGGAATCCGGAGGGAAGGCGCCGCAGGCATTCGTACACATCGCCGATCCCCAACTGCGCATTCATTTACGCCACCAGCGTACTTTCGGATCGGACGGACCAACCCACGCTACGATTTTTAACCTTTTCGACCACAGCGCCCGGCTGCTGCTGCAAAAGCAACCCCTCGATCACGCCACCATCCGGTCCGACTCGCAACAGGTGGTGCAACTCATTGTGATTGGCTTTGGGAGAATGGGCGAGGCCGTGCTTACACGCGCGGCCATGACGGGGCACTATGCGAATCTCAAGCCGCTCGAAGCCGTGGTTATCGATCGGGAAGCGGATCGAAAGGAGCGCCTGTTTCGAGGCCGCTATCCGCACTTCAAGCAGATTACATACACCCGGTTCCTGAAGTTGGAGGCGCAGGAACCAGCCACGCAAGATCAAATCGCCACACTTTACGCCGACCCCACTAAGATCTCCACTATCGTGATCGCGTTTAACGACCCTCATCAGGGGCTTTCCATCGCGTGGTCGCTGGCCGATCGTCTCGGCGGCCGCGCGCAGATTCGTTTGCGATTGCGCGATAAATCCGGCGCTTCGGTTCTTCTCGGCAGACCTGCGGCGGCCGGAGCTCCGCCGGGACCGATCAGCGTGTTCGGCTCCCTCCACGAGGCCTGCGCCAAGAAAGTGTGGCTCGATTCCGATCTCGACGTCATGGCGAAGGCCTTACACGAAGACTATCTGAGGCGGCTGCCTGCAGAGGAACGCACGCGGAAGGACAATCGGAGCGCGTATGCATGGGACTGTCTGGACGACGACCTGGTCGACTCAAACCGGCAATCAGCCGATCACATACCCGTCAAACTGCGCGCGCTAGGCCTCCGTACGGTCCCCAAAGGCAGCCCCGGCACGCCCATCGCCGAGATTAAAGATGACCGGGACGTGCTGGCCAAAATGGAACATCGCCGGTGGATGGCGGATCGCTTCCTGGCGGGTTGGTCCCTTGGCCCCAAGAACCTCGAAAAACGGACATCTCCGTACTTGGTCGAATGGGAGCATTTGCCACCGGAGATTCAGGAGTACGACCGCAATTTCGTGCGGATGCTGCCCGAAGTTCTGAACTTGATCAATCTGGAGATCCATTGAGGATGGCCTGGCGCCTGCGGCTAACGCCAGTCCGCAAGTTTGCATTTGGCCATCCTGCGCGCTACACTCAGGGGTTTCAAATCCTAAACTTGTGAAACTCGCCTCCGTAGATTACGTTATCCTCGCCCTGTATTTCGCCTTTGTTCTCGGCATCGGATGGAGACTTCGCAAACGGATCTCCTCCAGCGGCGATTTCCTGATGTCCGGCCGGTCGGTCCCGGTGTGGATCACCAGCCTGGCGTTCATCGCGGCCAATCTCGGCGCGGTGGAACTGATCGGCATGGCCGCCTCCGGCGCCAAATATGGCATCATGACCGCGCATTTCTATTGGCTCGGCGCGATTCCCGCCATGCTTTTCATGGGCATTTTCATGATGCCGTTCTACTACGGCAGCAAGGCGCGTTCGGTGCCCGAATACCTGAAGATGCGCTTCGATGAAAAGACGCGCGCGTTCAATGCCATCTCTTTCGCGGTGATGACCATCTTTTCCTCGGGCATCTCGATGTACGCGCTGGGGCTGCTGCTGCACCTGGTGCTGGGCTGGAGTTTCGACGTTTCGGTGCTGGCGTCGGCGGCCATCGTGCTGGCGTATACGTTCCTGGGCGGCCTGACCAGCGCCATATATAATGAGGTGCTCCAGTTTCTGCTGATCGTGCTGGGGTTCGCGCCGCTGGCCATTCTGTCGGTCAGTAAGGCCGGCGGATGGCAGGGCATTAGAGCCCGCCTGCCGGCGAACATGACGCACGCCTGGCAGTACATGGGCAGCCCCACCGAAAACCCCATGGGCGTCGAGATCTTCGGCATGGTGGCGGGCCTGGGCTTCGTGCTCTCGTTCGGATACTGGTGCACGAACTTCCTGGTGGTGCAGCGCGCCATGGCGGCCGAATCCATGTCGGCCGCCCGCCGCACGCCGCTGATCGGCACGCTGCCCAAGATGTTTCTGCCCTTCATCGTCATTATGCCGGGCATCGCCGCGCTGGTGCTTTCGAAGATGAACCTGGGCTACGCTTTCCCTCTGAAGGCCGCTGGCGGTCCGGACTACGATCAGGCTGCTGACCACCCTCATGGCCCAATTCTATCCCGCCGGCATGCTGGGCGTGGGCATGACCGGCTTGATGGCATCCTTCATGTCCGGCATGGCGGGCAATGTCACGGCGTTCAACACGGTCTTCACCTACGACATCTATCAGAGCTACATCCGCCCCGGCGCCCACGACCACCACTATCTGACCGTGGGCCGCGTCACCACCGTGGTGGGCGTGCTGTTGTCGATCGCCGCGGCCTACGTGGCCACCCGCTACAACAACATCATGGACCTGCTGCAGCTTGTGTTCGGCTGCGTGAATGCGCCGTTGTTCGCCACATTCCTGCTGGGCATGTTCTGGAAGCGGACCACCGCGCACGGCGCCTTCGCCGGATTGACGCTGGGCACCGCGCGCGGCGGTGCTGACGCTCTGCTGCACCACGGCCGAAGGCAAAGGCGGCTGGATCGCCAATCTGTATAAGTTTCCGTCGCAAATGGCGCAGAACTTCTGGATCGCGATCGTCGCGTTTGCCACTTGTTTCGTCATCTCCGTCGTGGTCAGCATGGTGACCACGCCGCGTCCCGACAAGGAAATGGAAGGGCTGGTTTACGGCCTCACCAAGGTTCCGCACGATGCCACCGCGAAGTGGTATCAACGCCCCGCGCCGCTGACGGTTATGGTGGTAATATTGCTTCTCATCCTCAATATCTGGTTTAGATGATATGGACCTGAGAGTGCCTTCGGGCTGGTTCTTTACTCTGGTCGGCCTCATCCTGATTGGGATGGGCGTTTTCGCGCCGGAAACGCGCGCCGCGTTCACCACCGAGAACGTCAACCTCTACACCGGCGCTTGCATGCTGGTGTTTGGCCTCTTTCTGCTGCTGATGGCCTGGCGCGCGACGCGGAGCAATCCGGGATCAGGGAGCAGTCCATGATCGACGACTTCCGGCGGCTCTACGGATCCGCGGATGGCGTCCGCATTTTCCGTGCCCCGGGCCGCGTCAATCTGATCGGCGAGCATACCGACTACAATCTGGGCTTCGTGCTGCCCGTGGCGCTCGATCTGGCTACCTACGTGGCGACCGCGCCATCGGCCGACGGCAAACTGCGCATCTATTCCGAGGACCGCCAGGAATCCGCCGAGTGGCCCGTTTCCGAGATCGCCACGCTTAACCCCGCGCCGCCATTGGACCGACTATCCCATCGGCGTGGCGCAGGAACTGATCCGCGCCGGCTTCGACCATGGAGCCGGCGAACCTGCTGATCCGCAGCACCGTGCCGGAAGGCTCGGGACTGAGTTCCTCGGCCGCGCTGGAAGTTTCCTCGGCGCTGGCGATGCTGGGCGATCGCCGCATGGCGCCGCTCGAGTTGGCGCGCCTCTGCCAGAGGGCCGAGCGCGAATTCGTGGGCATGCCCTGCGGCATCATGGACCAGTACATTTCCGTGTTCGGCGAGGAGCACGCGGCCATCTGCATCGATTGCCGCAGCCTGAAGCACCAGGTCGTGCGGCTGCCCGGAAGGCGTCGACGTTCGTGGCCGTCAACACCATGGTCAAGCACGAGCTGGCCAGCTCCGCATACAAAGAACGCACCGAGCAGTGCGCCGCCGCGGTGGAGGTGGTGCGCCGCCGCCATCCCCAGCGTCGAAAGCCTGCGCGACGTCACCCCGGCCATGTTCGAGGAGGCCGAGCCATCCATGCCGCCGGTCATCGCGCGGCGCGCGCGCCACGTGGTGACCGAAGATGCCCGCGTCGTGCAGTTCGTGGCCGCCTGCCGGGAGGGCGCCGTGGAGCGCATGGGCGAGCTCTTTGAAGCCTCCCACCGCAGCCTGCAGCACGATTACGAAGTAAGCTGCGACGAGCTGGATTTCCTGGTGGACGCCGCCCTGGGCATTGAAGGAGTCTACGGCGCGCGCATGACCGGCGGCGGCTTCGGCGGCTGCACGGTCAACCTGATGCGGCCCGATGCCGTGGCGCATTTTGCGCGAGGAGATGCCCGCGCTATACCACGAGCGCTTCGGCATCACCCGCGGATATATCCTGTGCCGGCCGTCCTGGGGCGCGGCGGAAGAAAAAAATTTGGAGAGGATTCCGGGCTCCGCAGCAACTATATGAGTTAAAGGAACATCCTCTTGGACGGCTCGACCCCGTCCGAAACGTCGTCTCGTGCGCTGAGGGGCCGGCCTCGCAACCGGTCCCTCCTCCTCTATACTCCTGCAGAACTGCGGCATCCACAATGGCATCCAGTGTGGCCGCGCGCGGTGGCTGTCCAGGAAAACTGCGCGGCGCGGCGCGGGCCTTCCGCGGTCGAGCTGTGCCCGCAACACGTCATCCCCAACCAGCCGGACCATCGCGCTGTGAATGGCCGCCACGTCGCCCGGCTCAAATCGCAACGCCGCGTCGCCCGCGATCGCGCGATAGCGGCTGGATATTCGAGCAGGCCGTAGGGAATTCCGGCGGCCAGCGCTTCGAGCACAGGCATACCGAATCCTTCGAATGTCGAAGGATACAGGAACGCCCAGGCCCGGGCGTACAAATCGTAGAGGCTGCGCGCGCGGAATCCAGCCGGTAAACTCGACCGCGCCGCCAAGTCCCAGATCCTGCGCGCAAGCTTTCGACAGCCTCGGTATGGAACCCGCGCAAGCCGGCGATGACCAGACCGGAAGTCCGGCCGCTCGCGCCGGAACTGCGCGAATGCATGCAGCAGCGGCATCCAGACCCTTGTGCGGATGCAGCGTCGAAACCGTCAGCAGCAGCTTCTCGGGCGCGCGCCGCAACGCGAAGAACACAGGGTCGACACCCAGCCGCACCAGGCGCACGCGCTTCGGGCGGCAAGCGGTAATAATGCAACACATCCGCGCGCGTCGCTTCGGAATCCGCCAGCAACAGCGTGGCCCGATGCGCCGAGGCGTACAGCAGCATGCGCCAGAAAGGCAGGTCGAACCAGCGGAAGTGTTCCGGGTGGCGCTTGTGCTGCATATCGTGGAACACCGTGACGGCCGGGCACGGGCAGTAAACCGGCGCGGTAAAACCGGGGTTGAGCAGCGCATCCAGGCGTAGGCGCGCGACTGCCAGCGGCAGAGCGGTCTGCTCCCAAACGATGCGCGCCGGACGGAAGGCCGCGCGCACGCGTTGCTGCACAACGCGGCAATTCTGCCGCGGCGGGACCAGATCGGGACCCGTCTCCTGGTTGGTGAAGATGAAGTACTGGTTACGGGTATCGATTTCAGCCAGCGCCCGCAGCAGTTCACGCAGATAGAGGCCGCGGTTGATGCCCGACACGACGAGGTCGGGGGCACGGCCGAAGGCGCCGAGCCCGCCGGCGTAGACGGTCACGGCGGGCGGCGCGGCGAGCGCGTGGATCGGGACGCCGGGCAGGTCTGGCCAGTCGACGGTGAGGCGCCCGAGGGGCCCGACCGGTGCAACCGGCCGATCGCCGCACCGGCGCCGCTGTGCTCCCCGTCGGGGGCGACGACGACCACGTCGTGCCCCGCGTCGACGAGGGCGCGGGCAGGGCCTTGAGGCCCGGGGCCTCGACACCGTCGTCGTTGGTGACGAGGACCCGCACGCGCCGGACGGTAGCCGCGGCCGTCAGGGGGTCGGCTGCCGGCGCGGCGTTGCCTGGGGGGCGTCGGATGCGCCAACGTGAGCGCGTGGCCGTCGTGATCATCGAACGCCGCGGACGCCGGGATGAGCGCCGTCGATCTCGCCGTGCTCGACCTCGCGGGCACGACCGTCCGCGACGACGGCGTGGTCGAGGACGCGTTCGTCGACACGCTCGGCGTCGGTGGGCGCCGGGCCCGACACGGACGGGTTACCGGACGGCTGGCGCACCTGCGCACGACATGGGCCGCTCGAAGCTCGAGGTGTTCCGCGAGATGCTGGGCGACGACGTGACGGCGCGACGCGCGAACGAAGGGTTCGAGGCCGCGTACGGGGCGCGCCTCACGTCGGGCGGTGCGACCCATCGACGGCGCGGAGGAGGCGATCGCCGTGCTGCGCGGCGCCGGCGTGCGCGTGTGCCTCACGACCGGCTTCTCGCCGGCGACGCTCACCGTGCTGCTCGACACGCTCGGGTGGCAGGACCGCGCAGCCTCGCGCTCGCGCCGGGCCCCGGGTGCGGGGACGGCCGCACCCGGACCTGGTGCTCAGCGCGGTGCTGCGGCTCGGGATCGACGACGTGCGGCGGGTCGCCGTCGCGGGGGACACGGCCAGCGACCTGCTCGCCGGGACGTGCGCCGGCGCGTCGGTCGTCGCGGGTGTCCTCACCGGGGCGCACGACCGCGCCGCGCTCGAGGCGGCGCCGCACACCCACGTGCTGGACTCGATCGAGGACTTCCCGGCGCTGTGTCGCTGAGTCAGGCGGCGGGGCAGGCGAGCCCCTCGAGGACGGTCCGCCAGTGCCCCAGGCCCGGCACCCGGGCGCCGGGCACCTTCGCGGCGTCGTCGGCCCGGCGGAGGCTGAGCAGGGCCTCGAGGTCCGGGTAGCGGTCCAGGACGGCCCGCTCCTCGGGGTCGAGCAGGCCCCCCTGGAGGCGGAGCGTCTCGAGGCTGCGGGTGCTCAGCCGGTGCCGGTAGCGGGGCTCGGTGGTCACGAGGTACCGCTTGGCGTCGTCGTGGTGGGCGACGAGATCGGCGACGCGGGGGCCGAGCACGTCGGCCACGGCGGCCGCGCCGACGGCGGCGTGGCTCTCGGGGCGCCCCGGCGGCAGGAGCGTGCCGATGTCGTGGACGAGGCCGGCGATCTGGAGCTCACGGTCGGCCGGCGCGACCCGCTCAAGGATCGTCGCGCACTGCAGGGCGTGGGCGAGGAGGTCGACCGGCTCGTCGTCCGCCACCTCGGCGGCGGTTCGAGGCGCGCCACCAGCTCGTCGCTCGATCGGAAGCGCACGTCAGCGAGGCCTTGGCCATCGCGTCCATTCTCCGCGCCGCCGCGCTCACCACAAGGCGCACCACGCTTCATTCACCTCGGGAGGCGCGAAGCGTCACCCGGGCGACGGGTGCCGTTCACCTGACCCCGGTCAGGCGGGCGGCGGGACGTAGCGGGCCGAGATGACCTCGCCGGCCTCGGTCCCGAGCACCCACGTCGAGCCCTTCTCGAGGCGGGCCTCGACGGCGAGGACGCCGGCCCGCTCGAGGTGGTCGAGGAGCTCGCCGACCACGTCGCCGTGCGTGCACAGCACCGTCGGGCGATCCGACATCTTCTCCACAACCCGCAGCGCGTCGCGGAGCATCGTGCCCTCGCTCAGCAGGTCGGAGGTCTCGACCGGGACGGCGAGCCGCTCGCCGAGGGGCGCGACCGTCTGGTGGCAGCGGACGTAGGGGCTCGTGACGATTCGCGTGATGCGCGGGTCAGCGAGCAGCGTGGCGAGCCCCGCCGCCTGGCGCTGTCCGGCCTTGCTGAGGGGCCGGTCGCGGTCGGGGCCGTCCCAGCGGCTGCGGCTGCCGGCTTTCGCGTGTCGCACGAGGTAGACGGGTGTCTCGCTCATGGCGGTCGGCGGCCCCGGGGAAGAAGGTCCAGCAGCGTTCGGTCGTGTGGGTACGTGAGCAGTGTGGCAGCCTCGGCGGGCGGCATCCAGCGCACCTCGTCCACCTCGTGATTCGGGACGAACCGGCCTCGTCGGGCGGCGGGTCGACCGGCTCCATGAGCCAGTACCGCACGACCTTCTCCCGGCCCCGACGGTCGGCGTAGCGGGTCTCGCCGAGGTCGGTGACCAGCCGGCAGGCGAGCCCGGTCTCCTCCTCGACCTCGCGGAGCGCCGCGGCCTCGAAGCCCTCCCCGTCGTCGAGCTTGCCCTTCGGGAAGCTCCAGTCGTCGTAGCGCGGGCCGGTGGATCAGGATGACCTCGACGTGGCGCCGGCCGAGGCGTCCGACGCGGCGACGCACCACGCCGCCGGCGGCCCGCACCGGGCCGTCGGCCCCCTTGGCCTTCGGGCTCACAGCCAGGCGCGGTGCTTCTTGCGGGCCGTGTCGCGCCAGGGGGCGGACCACGCCGCACGCCGGCGGCGGCGGCGCGCCGCTCGGCGGCGACGAGCTCGCCGGCGGCGAACGCCGCGCCCTCGTCGTGAACCTCGGCCGGGGCGCGACGCAGCCAGTCGCTCGCCACGACGCCGTCCTGGTGCTCGCCGAGGACGTCCTGCACGTCGGTGATCGAGCGGGCCAGGCGCGGCGCCGGCTTGCCGAACGCGGGCTCGACCGCCTCGTTCGCGTAGCGGGCGCGCTTCGCGCGCTTGCGGATGGCGTGCAGCTCCTCGTCCTCGGGATGCTCGGGCAGCGCGTCGACCGCGTCAGCGAGGTGCTCCCATGCCTCGCGGACGAGCCGCGCAGCACGTCGGCGTCTGCTTCGCCGTCGGTGCGGGGGACCAGGCGCGGCTGGCGGGCCGCGTCGACGAGGCGGTCGAGCAGCACGGCGTAGCGGGGGCTGCGCAGCGTCGTGAGCAGCTCGTCGCGCGCCTGGTCGCGCTCGATGCGCAGGCGGTCGAGGAGCCGGTCGGCGGCGTGGCGGTCCGTGCCCGGCAGCTGCTCGACGCGGGCCTCGAGGCGCTCGAGCAGCACGTCGGCGTCCCGGACGGCGCCGAGGGCGCCGCCGAGCCAGCCGAGCTCGTCGCGGAGCGCCTGGCCCAGGTCTGGTCGACGAGGGGCGCCGAAGGTGCGCAGATGCGACCGCAGGCGGCGGGTCGCGACGCGGGCCTGGTGTACGTCCTCGGGGTCGTCGCCCCGGCGGACGCCGGGGTCGTGGCCGACGAGGCGCGTCACGGGGCCGGCGAGCGCGGCGCGCACGACGTCCCCGACGGTGTGGGCCTCGTCGGGCGGCCCGCCACGTCGGGCGGCTCGGCGGCTCGGGGCCCGAGGGCCCGCACGATCTTCGGCGTGGGGTCGGGCGGCCCGGCCCCAGAGGCCCGCAGCCGGGCGACGATCGACGCCGCCTGCGCCTCGGGGGCCTCGTCGGCCAGCTCGAACTCGAGCTCGCGGAACCCGGTCATCGAGCCCTCCGGCCCGAGCACGGTGACGTCGTCGTCGACGACCTCGCCGATCGGCGTGCCTGCCGTCGTGTGGAGCCGCACGGCGCGCCGCGTCGTGCGCAGCTGGGCGACGGGCCGCGACCGACGCGCTCCGGGCGAGCGCGCGCACCAGCTCGAGCGCCTCGGTCGGCGGTGCTTCGGCGTCCCCGCGGAACGCGTAGGTGGCTCGGTCGAGCCGCCCGTTGCCGCGACGGCACGTGGGAGCTTCACCGCCCAGCCCTCGTCGTTGCGGTGGCGCAGCGACGCGCCGGCGCGCGTCAGGCGCAGGTCGTCGGTGTCGTAGTAGATCGCGAGGAGCTGCTCGGTGTGCTGGGGCTCGGCGACGACGCCCGCGAGCGGGTCCGAGAAGGGCGGCAGCGCGTTGGCGGGTGGTGCGGCGAGCTTGATCTCGCGCTCGACGACGGTCACGCCGCGGCTGCGCCCGCTCCACGGCTAGCTCTCGCAGCCGCACCTGCGCGTCGAACCCGACCAGCGTCTCGACCTTGTTCCACACGCCGTCGGCCGTGAGCTCCCAGCCGAGGACGTCGTCGGCGAGGCACACGGTGAGCAGCTCGTCGAGGCGGCCGCGCAGCGCCGGGGATTCCACCGGGCACGAGCGACTCGACCCGGCGGTCCAGGTTGCGGGGCATGAGGTCGGCCGACCCGATCAGGTAGGTGGCGCTCGGTCGGGTCGGCGCCGAAGCGGTAGATGCGGGAGTGCTCGAGGAACCCGCCGACGATCGAGCGGACCCGGATGCGCTCCGAGAGGCCCGGCTGCTGCGGTCGCAGGCAGCAGATGCCCCGCACGATGAGGTCGACGTCCGCGCCCGCGGCCGACGCGGCGTAGAGCTCGTCGATGAGCTCGGGGTCGACGAGGCTGTTCATCTTCATCACGATCCGACCGCCCGGGCCCTTCGCCGCCTCGCCGCGGATCAGGTCGCGGCACCGCGGGCCGGAGGTTCTCGGGGGCGACGAGCAGGCGCCGGTAGCGCACCGAGCGGCTGTAGCCGGTGAGGTGGTTGAACAGCTCGGTGAGGTCGGCGCCGAGCGCCGGGGTCGGCCGAGAGCAGCCCGAGGTCCTCGTAGAGCTTCGCCGTCTGGGCGTTGTAGTTGCCGGTGCCGACGTGGCAGTACCGCCGGACGCCGTCCTCTTCCTGGCGGACGACGAGCAGGATCTTGGCGTGGGTCTTCAGCCCGACGAGGCCGTACACGACGTGCACGCCCGCCTCCTCGAGGACGCGGGCCCGCTCGATGTTCGCCTGCTCGTCGAAGCGCGCCTTCAGCTCGACGAGCGCCACGACCTGCTTGCCCTGCCGCGGCGGCGTGCACGAGCGCGGTCACGATCGCGCTCTCCGGCCGGCGCCGCGGTAGATCGTCTGCTTGATCGCGAGCACCTGCGGGGTCCTCGGCCGCCTGGTCGACGAACGCCTCGACCGAGTCGCGAACGAGTCGTACGGGTGGTGGACGAGGAGGTCGCCGCTCGCGCAGCAGCCCGAAGAAGTCGGCGGGCTCGTCGCCGACCGGCGCGAGCGTGGCGGGCGTCTGCGGGGACCCACGGCTCGTCCTTCAGGTCCGGGCGGTCGAGCGCGTAGATGTCGAAGAGGCCGGTGAGGTCGAGCGGGCCGTCGACGCTCACCACCGCGTCCGCGGGATCTCGAGCTCGCGGCAGAGCACGTCGAGGACTTCCTCGCTCATCGAGGCGTCGACCTCGAGGCGGACGGCGTGGCCGAACTTCGTGCGCCGGTAGAGCACCGAACTCGATCGCCTCGAGCAGGTCGTCGTCCTCGTCGTCGAGCTCGAAGTCGGCGTCGCGGGTGACGCGGAACGGGACGTGGTCGAGGATCTCCATGCCCGGGAAGAGCGCGACCGAGGTTCGCCGGCGATGACCTGCTCGAGGGGCACGAAGCGACAGCCGTCCGGCAGCGGCACGAACCGGGGGAGCATCGGCGGGACCTTCACCCGGGCGAAGCGCTGGACGCCGCTCTCCGGGTCCCGGACCACGCACCGCCAGGTTCAGCGACAGGTTCGAGATGTAGGGGAACGGGTGCGCCGGGTCGACGGCGAGCGGCGTGAGCACCGGGTACACGAGCTCCTCGAACGTGCGCTGCAGCTCGGCGCGGTCGGGCGTGTCGAGGTCGTCCCAGTCGAGGAATCGGATGCCCGTCTCCTCGAGCTGGGGCACGACGTCCTTCGTGAACGCGGTCGTCTGGCGCTCGACGAGGCGTCCGGACCTGCTCGCGGATGACGCGGATCTTCTCGAGGGGGTCGCAGGCCGTCGGGGGAGCGGGGGCGCAGCCCGGCCGAGAGCTGCTGCTTCAGCCCGGCGACGCGGACCTCGAAGAACTCGTCGAGGTTCGAGGAGAAGATGGCCAGGAACTTGGCCCGCTCCAGCAGCGGCCGGGACGCGTCCTCGGCGAGCGGCGAGCACGCGGGCGTTGAAGTCGAGCCACGACAGCTCGCGGTTGATGAAACGGTCGGCGACCCCGTCGTCCCGCGGCTGGGGGCGGCCGGCCCGCCGGTCGGCACGGCCATGGGCGAATGCTACCCGGGTGGTCCGAATGGCCTCCCGGGCGATCCCGGGCCACGCGCCGCGGCACGTCGGCGCGGCCGCCGAGCCGGGGCGCCGCGGCATCGTCAGCGTCGGCGGGAGGTCCCGCCGCTACTGTCAGCCCGTCGATGCCTGAGGACCGCCTCCCCCTGCACCGGGAACTCCTCGAACGGTTCCTGGCGCTCATGCCGCCCACCCCGTTCGGGCGGCTGGTCCGGACGCACATGGTCGACGATGTGCGCCGACGCGTGGCCTCGCGGCGTCGCTCGCCGGGTCGCTGTTCTTCCAGAAGCCGAGCAGCGGCGCCCGGGGGTCCGTCCTGCTCTATCTCGTGCTCACGATGGCGCCGTTCGCCGTCGTGGCCCCATCATCGGCCCGGCGCTCGACCGCCTGCGCGGCGGGCGGCGCCTCCTCGTCATCGTCTCGTGCCTCGGGCGGGCGGCGCTCTGCCTGATCATGGCCCAGGTCGTCACGAAGCCCTCCCCGGAGGGCCTGCTCATCTACCCGTTCGCGTTCGGCGCCCTCGTCCTCTCGAAGGGCTACTCGGTCGCACGCAGCTCGCTCGTGCCGAGCCTCGTCGACGACCAGTCGTCGCTCGTGAAGGCGAACTCGCGGCTCGGCGCTCATCAGCGCCACCGCCGCGGTGGTCGGCGGCGCCCCCGCGCTGCTCGGTCCAGCAGCTCTTCGGCGCGGACTGGTCGCTTCGCATGGCGATGGTGCTCTTCCCATCGCCGCCGTGTTCGCGCGCGGATCCCCCGGATCCGCCGCACCCAGGCGCCGGTGGACCCGGAGCTCGAGCGCACCGAGCTGCACCAGCCCTCGATCCTGCTCGCCGGGTCGGCCATGGCGATACTCGCGGCGCGATCGGCTTCCTCCAGTTCTTCGCCGCGTTCACGTTCAAGAACGACCTCTTCGCGCTCGGCACGGTCGCGACCGCGGCCGGCATCGGGCTCTTCGGCGGGAACCTCATCGCGCCCCGCCTGCGCAACCACCTCCGGGAGGAGATGATCCTCGCCGGGCTCGCTGCTCGTCTGCGCGGCCACCACGCTGTTCGCGGTGGTCCTGCGCCGCGACGCTCGGGATCCCGCTGTCGTTCCTCGCGGTCGGCCTCGGCGCGGCCGCCGGGAAGATCGGCTTCGACAGCCTGCTGCAGCGCGACGGCCCCGACGCGGTGCGCGGCCACACGGTCGCCCGCTTCGAGACGCGGTTCCAGGCGGCGTGGGTGCTCGGCGCGCTGCTCGGCATCATTCCCGGTCGCCTTCGGCCGCCGGACTCGGCGTGCTCGGCCTCGTCCTCGCCTTCGGCGGGCTCTCCTACCTCGCGGCGTTGCGCGCGCCCCGCGGCGCGCCGCGCGCACCAAGCTGCGCCCCGAGGCGGTCGACCGCACGCTCGACCGGGCCCAGGAGAACCTGAAGGACCGCCGCCGCCAGCGCCCGAGCCCCGACGGCCGCCGGCGCCGCCGTCGCCCCCGTGGCGTGGACCAGGAGCCGCCCCCGCCGCCCCCGCCGCCGAGCCGCCCGCGGCGCACGACCGGGGTCGCGTCCGTCACGCCGCCACCCCGCCGGCGGCGGTCCGGTACGGGCGGGCGATAGACAATCCCCACGCCGGGCGTCGCCCGGCCGTGCGAGCATCTCCGCCGTGACCGTCACCTTCCGGGCCGTGACCGCCGAGGAGCACGCCGCGTCTCTCGCGCGCCTGCTCCATGGGGTTCGGGGAGAACCCGGCGAACGCCGAGCAGCACGCCCGGTGGTACACGCTCGACCCCGAGCGGGTCTCGCGTGCTTCGAGGGCGACGACATCGTCGCCACCAGCCGCAACTGCGCCCTCGAGCTCACCGTCCCGGGCGGCACGATGCTGCCCGCGGCCGGCGTCAGCGCGGTGACCGTGCCGGGCGACGCACCGCCGCCAGGGCCTGCTGCGCAGGATGATGGACACGCTGGTCAACGACACGGTCGCGCACGACGAACCCGACCGCGATGCTCACGGCGAGCGAAGGCTCGATCTACGAGCGCTTCGGCTTCGGGATCTCGACGCGACACCAGGTGATCGAGCTGCGGCGCCGCGACATCGAGCTCGCGCGCCCACGACCTCCGGGACGACTCCGGATCCTCGATGACGGCGACGCCGCGAAGGTCGAGCCCACGCTCTCGACCGGGTGCGGCGCGGCTACCCGGGCGCGGTGAGCCGACCCGACGCGTGGTGGAGCGACGAGCAGTACGACCCACGGCTTCGGGTCACGGGTCGACGTGGTCTTCGAGAACCCGGACGGTGTAGTCGACGGGTCGGTCTGCTACGGCGTCCACGAGA
The DNA here is from genome assembly GCA_963795925.1 of Bryobacterales bacterium. Taxonomy (GTDB): domain Bacteria; phylum Acidobacteriota; class Terriglobia; order Bryobacterales; family Bryobacteraceae; genus Bog-159. Next base: position 646,198 of record CAWCJP010000005.1, read on the forward strand.
GCATGGACCCCACGGTCGGCTCGGCGAACCGGCTGACGGTGCGCGACCTGGTTCGCGGCGACGCCCGACGCGCTCCACGGGCTGTGGCGCTATCTGTGCGAGGTCGACCTCGTGGGGCACGATCATGGATCCCCGGCGCCGCGGTGGACCTGCCGCTGCCCTGGCTGCTGGCCAACGACGGCGCGATGCGCGTGAAGGGCATCACCGACGCCGTCTGGACGCGGCTGCTCGACGTGCCCGCCGCACTCGGCCAAGCGGCGCTACGCCACGGCGGACCGGCTCACGTTCACCGTGACCAACCCCACACGCCCCGGGTGGCCCGGCGGACGGGACCTTCACCGTCGAGGGCGGGCCCGACGGGGCGACCGTCACCGCGCGGCGGGGACGCCCGACCTGAGCGGCGACGTCACCGCGCTGTCCGCGGCGTGGCTCGGTGGCGTCCACGCCTCGACCCTGGGGGCGGCCGGTCTCGTCGACGGAGAGCACCGGCCGGGGCGCTGGCAGCGGGCCGACCACTTTTTGGCGAGCGACCCGCAGCCCTTCCCGTTCACCTGGTTCTGAGCCCGCGCGTGCGCCGGTGCCGCGAGGGCCCCGGCGGCGGTCACCAGCCCGTGGTCGCGCCTCGGATCATCGGCGAAGGGACCGACGGGCCACGCGAAGCGATCGACCATCAGCTGGTCGACGTCGTCGCCGAGGGCGCAGAACCTTCGTCGACGACGCGACGCGCCTCGGGCGAGCATCGCGCCGTACCGCGATTCGCCACGAAGCCCCACGCCGTGTCGGTGTCCCGGACCACGATCGGGCGCTTGCCGCAGCCGGTGGCGACGGCGCACACCGTCTCGAGCGGTCTCGGGCGACGTCTGGAGCATGCGCACGATCTCGGCGAAGCGCATCACCGGCGCGGGCGACGCCCAGTGCCAGCCGACGACCGACTGCGGGCCGGTTCGTCGCGGCCACGAGCACGGCGATCGGGAAGCCCGACGTGTTCGAGGCGAGGATCGTGGCGGGCGGCGTCGCCGCGTCGAGCTCGCGGAACACGGCCACCTTCAGCGCGAGGCGCTCCGGGACGGCCTCGATGATGAGGTCGGCCGCCGCGAGGTCTTCGACGGTCTGCGGTGAACGTGAGGCGAGCCGCGGCCGCGTGCACGTCGGCGCGGGTGAGTTTGCCCCGCTCGACGGCACGGTCGAATCCGTAGCGGCCGAGGTGCGGCGCCGCGACTCGGCCATCGCGAGCCGCGTCGGGCTCGACGTCGCAGCGCAGTCTGCGTCGCGCGCCGTGGCGGTGACCTCCGCGATGCCGCTGCCCATGACGCCCGCGCCGAGCGCGCCAATTCGCCGGGCGCGTCCCCCACCTGTCCTCCCGAGTCAGAGGTCGAGGCTCGAGGCGGGCCAGCCACAGGCCCGGTACGGCGAGCTCGAATTCCGTCGGCGTGAACGACGGCGCCTCCCCCAGCCGGTTCAGGCGGGTCGGGCCCTGCCCGCTCGACCACGCCCGCTGCAGAACGCCGCGCCGGCGTCATAGTCGTCACGCTCGAGGGTCAGGCCGAGCAGCTGCTCGACGAAGCGGGTCGCCTCGCCCGCGCTCGAGGCGATGACGGGCGAGCGCCTCGTGCACACGCTCGAACGACGGCACGAGCCGATCCCCGACCCGACGCAGCACCACGTCGGAGTAGACCATCGAGCACCGCGTGGAAGCGCCGCGGCACGGCGAGCAGCTCGGTCTGACGCGGCGACGTCATCACGCCGAGCAGCTCCTCGGGGCGCTCGGCCAGCTGCTGGAGCGCCTCCGCGTCGGAGGGGTGGATATGGCCGAGGCGCGCCCCAGCACCGTCGGGTCGACCTCGTACGCCGACACGTAGTCGGTGGCGAGGCCGACGAGGCGCTCGCGCACCCACGGCACCGACCGCACGGCCGCGTGGACGACCTCGTGCAACGCCACGGTGAAGCGCAGGTCGGCCCGCTCGAGCGACCACGCCTCCTCGAACGCGTCGAGGTTCGGCACCACGAAGCACAGCGAGGGCTCGTCGGACGTCGGGAGCGGCAGGTCGTAGCGCCCGAGCAGTATGCCGGCGCGAGGTACCCCATCATCGAGCCGGACTGCACGCCCAGCAGCAGCGGGGCGAGCATCGGGAGCAGGGCGGCCATCGGGTCGCCGCCACCGGCGCCGGCGAGCATCGGATCGCCGCCACCCCCAACGACCCGCCGAGCGTGACGGCGAGCGCCTCCAGCACGGGGCGCAGACGCGTCGAGGTGCAGCTCGGCCCGGCCGCAGCGCCCGAAGCTGCGCACCGGCGCGGCGAACGTCGCCGCGGAGCCCGGTCTCGGCCACGACGTGGGTCTGCAGCGGCGCGGGCCAGCTCCTCGAGCTGCTCGGCCGTGGCGGCCTCAATCGGCGGCTCGGTCTCGCCGTCCCGTCGCGAGGTGCGTGGCGACCTTCACGGCGATCTCCCAGTTGACCGGCCCGCCCGACTGCAGCATGCGCAGCAGGTCGTTCAGCTCGAGGTTGCCGAACCCGAACGGCAGTGACGGCTCGTCGCCAGGTTGAGGACTGCCAGCCACACGGCCAGTCGCGGACGTGAAATCGATCGCCGTCACCGGCGCATCGGGTGTCGTCGGGCAGCGGCTGCTCCCCGTGCTCGCGGCGGACGCCTCGATCACCCGCCTCGTCGGCCTCGACGTGC
>CAWCJP010000006.1:0-222342 GCA_963795925.1 Bryobacterales bacterium
GACCTTATGACCAGCGAGCGCGAATTCGACGCCCAATTTGCCGAGATTCATCCGCCGTTCGGCCGCCGCGAGGCGCTGGTGGAGGCCAACCGCTGCCTCTTTTGTTTCGACGCGCCTTGCGCCAACGCGTGCCCCACGCATATCGACGTGCCCGGCTTTATCAAGAAGATCTCGAGCGGAAACCTGGGCGGCTCGGCGATGACCATCCTGAACGCCAATATTCTGGGGCTGAGCTGCGCGCGGGTCTGCCCGGTGGAGGTGCTCTGCGAAGGCGCTTGCGTGATGCACCGGTACAACCAGGCCCGATCGAGATCGGGCGGCTGCAGCGCCACGCCATGGATCATTTCTATGGCGCCGGCCGCCGCCTGCCCGCCGTGCCGCTATCCGCCGGGCAGCCGCCGGGCGCGTGGCGTGCATCGGCGCGGGGCCGGCTTCGCTGGCCTGCGCGGCGGAACGTGCGGCAGCATGGGGTTCGCCGTTACGATCTTCGACAACCGGCCGCTGGCGGGCGGATTGAACACTTACGGCGTGGCCGAATATAAGCTGCGGCCGGCCGACAGCCAGCAGGAGGTCGAGCTGGTGCGCTCGTTGGGCGTGGAGTTCCGGCTGAGCGCGGAGATCGGCGGCGAATTGCGCATCACGGAGCTGGAAGAGCAGTTCGATGCCGTCTTTCTCGGCGTGGGCCTTGGGCCCACCAACCGCTGGGATACCGGGTGAAGGAGCTGCCGGGAGTGATGGACGCGCTGCGGTTCATCGCCGAGTTACAAGACCCACCGGGGCGCGCGCGTGGGCCGGCGCGTGGTGGTCATCGGCGGCGGCAATACGGCCATCGACGCGGCGACGGCGGCCCTGCGGCTGGGCGCCGAGGAGGTACATGTGCTTTATCGCCGCAGCGAGGCGGAGATGCCGGCCTTTCAGTTTGAATACGACCTGGCCAAGCGGAAGGCGTGCGATTCCATTGGTTGACGCAGCCGGTGGCGATTCACGGGCAGGACGCGGTGGAGTCGGTGGAATGCGTGCGCATGGAACTCGGACCGCCGGACCGCAGGGGCCGCCGCCAGCCGCAGCCGGCCGGCGGGCTCGAATTTCCAGGTGGCATGCGATATGGTCATTCCCTCCATCGGGCAATCCCGGCTGTTCGACTTTCTGTCGCAGTTCCGCGGATGTGCAACTCGCGGCGCGGCTCGCGTGGTCGTGGATCCGGCGACCGGCCAGACCAGCAATCCCCGGTACTTTGCCGGGGGCGACTGCGTGAACGGCGGCCGCGAGGTGGTGGACGCGGTGGCGGACGGGCAAGCGCGCGGCGGCTGGGGATCGCCCGGCGACTGGAGGCAATCGCATGGCTGACCTGGCCACGACGTTTCGCCGGCATCCGATCGCCCAATCCTTTTTGGCTGGCTTCGGGACCGCCGAGTAACTGCGGCGATCAGGTGAAGCGCGCTTTCGATGCGGGCTGGGGCGGCGCGGTGTGGAAGACCATCGGCGAGCCCATCGTGAACGTCTCTTCGCGCTACTCCTCGGTGGATTGGAACGGCCAGCGGATGATGGGGCTGAATAACATCGAGCTGATCACCGACCGGCCCATCGAGACGAATCTGCGGGAGATCGCGGAGGTCAAGAAGCAGCTATCCGCAAGCACGCCGTAATCGCCTCGCTGATGGTGGAATCGCGGCGCGAGGCGTGGCACGACATCGTGCGCCGCGCCGAGGATGCTCGGCGCCGACGGCCTGGAATTGAATTTCGGCTGCCCGCACGGCATGAGCGAGCGCGGCATGGGCAGCGCCGTGGGCCAGGTGCCGGAATACACCAAGATGATCACGGAGTGGGTGAAGGAAGTCGCGCGCACGCCCGTGCTGGTGAAGCTGACGCCCAACGTGGCGAGACATCCGCGCCATCGCGCGCGCGGCGAAGCAGGGCGGGGCGGACGGGCTTTCCGCCATCAACACGCTGAACTCCATCACCGGAGTGGATCTGGATACGTTCACGCCGCGGCCGGATGTGGGCGGCCAGTCGAGCCATGGCGGCTATTGCGGCCCGGCGGTCAAGCCTATCGCGCTGCACATGGTGCAGCAACTCGCGGGCGACCCGGAGTGCGGGCCTGCCGGTCTCCGGCATCGGCGGCATTTCGGGCTGGCGCGAGGCGGCCGAGTTTCTTCTGCTGGGCTGCCACAGCCTGCAAGTGTGCACGGCGGTGATGCATTACGGTTACCGGATCGTCGAAGACATGATCGACGGCCTGGGTAACTGGATGGATGAGAAAGGTTTCCGCACACTCGACGATTGCCGCGGGTTGAGCCTGCCGCGAGTCACCGAATGGAAGCATCTGGACTTGAATTTCAAGATCGTGGCGCGCATTCACGCCGAGTCTATGCATCGGCTGCGAGCTTTGTTACATCGCGTGTTGGGATGGCGCGCACCAATGCATCCACATGGAAGGCGTGCGCACGCCGGAGGAGGTTGTGGCCGGGAGCCGGGCGCGCTCGCGCAAACGCCCGCGGTGGTGGCGGTGGATACCGCGCGCACGCCCGCGGTGCGCATTCCTAAGGTGGACGAAGCGGAGTGCGTGGGGTGCAATCTCTGCTGGCTGGTGTGCCCTGTGGAGGGATGCATCACCATGGACCGGGTGGATACGGGGCGGGCGGCGGAGAGTTGGGCGCAACCGTGCGAGTAGTTTCTACGCTAGCGGGGCTGCGGCTCCACGAAAACCGCGGTGCCGTACGCCAGCACCTCAGTGACTCCGCTCATGATTTCGGTGGCGTCATAGCGCGCGCCGACTACTGCGTTCGCGCCCAACTCGGCGGCGTGATTCAGCATCAGCTCGAAGGCGTGCGCACGAGTCTTTTCGCAGAGGCTGCTCAACAGCGTGATGTTGCCGCCCACCAGCGTCTGCAAGCCGGCGCCGATGGTGCCGAACAGCGAGCGGGAACGCACCACGATGCCGCGCACCACGCCGAGATTGCGCACGATCCTGTAGCCATCCAGCGTGAAGGCGGTGGTGACCATGTATTCGGGCACGTAGGTGGATTGCAACCTGCTAGCCTGAGTCTGACATGGTATATCATTTATATCACATTGTGGGCGCTGCGAACGGACCGCGCGCAGTCTCCAACCGTTGCGCCAGATCCAGAATCCGTTCCTCTTCATAGGGCCGGCCGACAAGCTGCACGCCAATCGGCATGCCTTCGGAAGACATACCGAACGGGATCACGATGGCAGGCAGACCCAGCAGGTTGAAAGGTGTGGCGGGCATCATGGCTTGAAACAGGCCGATCTCCGCGCCGCCCACCTGCCAGCGCCGGGTGCGGTGGGCAAACGCTGTTACACCGCAAGGCGGCATTAGCAGCACCGGATACTTTTCCATCTGCCGCAGCAGGCTGGCGCGCATGCGGTCGCGTTTGGCCAGGTTCAGCAGAAGCTTTTCCACGGTGGGCGCGGCTCGTCCAGCGGCGCTGTTCAGGAATTCCGTGCTGGTCCAGTGCGCTTCGCTTTCGCGTCCCTGGATGGTCACCTTGGTCATGGCCGCGGGCAGTTGACCGAAGAAGAACCACCATAGATTCGGGGCTCGCTCCAGGCCTTGCGGCTCGAAAGGCTCCGCGGGGATCTTGAGTTGGGCGAGCGCTTCGGCGGCGCGGCGTACGGTTTGCCGGATCTCCGGGTCGACCGGCACTTCATAGAACTGCTCCATTACGCCGATACGCAATCCGCCTTCACTTGGTGGCCGCAGCGGCACGGGCGCCGAAAACGGGTCCTGGCTGTCGTATCCGGCTAGGGCGGCGAACAGCAGCCGCACATCTTCCGCCGAGCGAGCCAGCGGACCGGCTACGGTCAGCAGTCCGCCTGGGTGGCATATCGCCGGAAAATGACCGTTCCCGGAAATGCGGCCGGGTGTGGGCTTCAGCCCCGCGATGCCGCAGAAATGCGCCGGAATGCGGATGGAGCCGCCGCCATCGCTGCCGATTCCGCCCGCCGAGCAGAAAGATGCAATGGCCGCAGCCTCGCCGCCGCTCGATCCTCCTGGCGTGCGGCCGGTGTTCCACGGATTGTTGGTGCGGCCGGTGAGGAAATTGTCCGTTTCATAGCTGGAGCAGAATTCGGGCGTGTTGGTTTTGCCCAGAATGATAGCTCCAGCGGCGCGCAGGCGGGCCACGGCGGTGGCATCCCGGTCGGCCCGGTGTCCTATGCGGAAGCGGCTGCCCGTCAAGGTGGGCAGTCCTTCCATGTCGAAGCTGTCTTTGACGGTTACCGGGACGCCGTGCAGGAGTCCGAGCGATTCGCCGTGCATGACGGCGGCTTCGGCAAGTTTGGCGGCTGCGCGCGCCTGCTCCTCCAGCACCATGGCGAAAGCGTTCATGCGAGGATTCTGGGCGGCGATCTGCGCGAGATGCGACGTCGACCAGTTCCACGGGCGAAATAGCGCGGTCGCGCACCATGGCGGCCATCTGGCGCAGCGAGCTTTGCACGGGCATGAAAACATAGTGTAAGCTGGCGTGCGATACTAATAATATCGAGAGCATGTCGGCTAGTACTCAGATCCCGGATGAAGCAGCGGTCGTGCTGCAGGCTCGCGAAGGCGATGCCAAAGCCTTCTCGGAACTGGTGCGCCGCTACGAGAACAAGATCTTCCGCCTGGCGATGCACATCACGCAAAACCGTGAAGACGCTGAAGATGTTTTGCAGGAAACTTTCCTGAAGGCGTACGAGCACCTCGATCAGTTCCAGGGGAACTCGAAGTTTTACACCTGGATCGTGCGGATTGCCGTGAACCAGGCGCTGATGAAGCTGCGTAAGCGCAAAACCGATAAGACGGTGTCGATCGACGAGACCATCGATACGGGTGAAGACACCGTGGCGCGGGAGATCGCGGCATGGGACGAGAACCCGGAGGAGCGCTACACGCGCGAAGAGATGAACGAGATTTTGAGCTCCGCCGTGGAGGCCCTGGCGCCGCCGTATCGCGCGGTTTTCGTCTTGCGGGACGTGGAGGAGTTCTCCACGGAAGAGACCGCCGAGGCGCTCAACTTGTCCATCCCGGCGGTAAAAAGCCGGCTGCTGCGCGCGCGCTTGCAGCTACGCGATAAGTTGACCCGTTTTTTCAAGCATAAGGGGGACGACGCCTTTGCTTACATGTAAAGAATTTCTGCAGGAACTGACCGATTACCTGGACGAGAACGTCGACGCGCGAGATCCGGGCCAAGTTGGAGCAGCACATCACCGAATGCCCCAACTGTTGGGTGGTTTGCGACACCACCAAGAAGACCATCCGGATCTATAAAGGGATGGAGCCGCATCCCATCGATCCGGAGATCGAAGCACGGCTGATGGCCGCGCTCGAAAAAAAGATGGCCGCCAGGTAAGACAGGCCTTCTGGCCGCTTAAGGATTCTCCATCATCCACGTGTTGAAATCGTAGGTCTGAGCCGGGTCCCTAGGGGACGCATCATATTAAAAAACGTTAATTGCCTTGTCCAGGCAAATGGTCCCATATATAATCGGCGGGAAGCCACGAAGGCCAAAATGGAGGTCCTGGGGGAGAGAAGGAGGGATTGCCCTTGCCAGATCCAACTAGTTGGTTAGTAGCGGGAAATTCCGGAACCGATCAAGGCCAGGATTTCCTAGGAACCACCGATAACACCGGCCTGACTATCAAGACCAACGGTACAGAACGGATCCTTGTAACTGCAAGTGGCAGCGTCGGCATTGGGACAGACTCACCGGCCGACCTTGTGACGGTCAACACGGCCACCAACGACGCTGGTATCACAATACAGGGAGCGAGCGGGGGGCGCCCCTCGCTCCCTGGCGCCAGTCCAACGTTGAAATTCAGCGATTCTTCTGGAGTGGTACATACCCGGATCGGGATCGCCGGAGCCGAAGGGGATCTTGCAAGCGGATCATCGCCAAATGATCTGGTCATCCGTACAGAAGGAAACAACATTGCCCTTACAACGAATTATGGCGCGCCGAGCGCCTTGACCGTCGCAACCAGTGGCAACGTCGGTATTGGGACAAGTTCACCGGCCGACCTAGTGACGGTCAATACAGCCGCCAACGACGCCGGTATCACAATACAGGGAGCCAACAGCACCGGAGGCGTCAGCCCCACATTCAAGTTCAGCGATCACACTGGAGCGGTGCATACCCGGATCGGGATCGCTGGGGCCCCTGGCAATCTGGCCAGCGGATCATCGCCAAATGATCTGGTCATCCGTACAGAAGGAAACAACATTGCCCTTACAACGAATTATGGCGCGCCGAGCGCCTTGACCGTCGCAACCAGTGGCAACGTCGGTATTGGGACAAGTTCACCGGCCGACCTAGTGACGGTCAATACAGCCGCCAACGACGCCGGTATCACAGTACAGGGAGCCAATAGCACCGGAGGCGTCAGCCCCACATTGAAGTTCAGCGATCACACTGGAGCGGTGCATACTCGGATCGGGATCGCTGGGGCCCCTGGCAATCTGGCCAGCGGATCATCGCAAAATGATCTGGTCATTCGCACCGAAGGAACCAACATAGCGCTTGCGACAAATTCTGGCGGGCCCAGCGCTTTGACCGTGGCTACCGGCGGCAACGTTGGAATAGGCACGCAAACGCCCCTTGCGCCCCTACATGTCGTTCTGCCCACGCCAAGTCCTCATTTCCCCGCAGGTTCCCCCGGTGTACTAATCGAGTGTTCAAGCACCGGCACGGGATCTCCAAAGCTGGGGCTCGTGGATACGTGGCAGAGCCCCGGTAACATTGCCCCGATGTGGGGCGTCGACAACGACCAGGACCTGTTCAGAATCTTTCGTATGCCGAACTTCGACACGGGCGGCATAGTTTATCTCACGATCGACAACCAGGGCAATGTCAGCGTTCTCAACGGGGGCAACCTGAATGTGTCCGGAGACGTTATATTACAGGGTGCCGATTGCGCCGAGCACTTCGACGTCAGCGACGAAGAGCAGCCCGAGCCGGGCACCGTGATGGTGATCGATGATGAGGGCGCTTTGCGAAAGAGCCACGAGGCATACGACAAGAAGGTAGCGGGCGTCGTATCCGGCGCAGGCGAGTACAGGCCCGGAATCGTCCTCGACAAGCAAGATTCGGGAGATTCCAGGGTAGCGGTGGCGCTGGTCGGTAAGGTTTACTGCAAGGTGGACGCCCAGTATTCGCCTATTGACGTCGGCGATCTCCTGACCACATCCCCAACGCCAGGCCATGCGATGAAGGCCGCGGAGCCCGGCCGGGCTTTCGGCGCGATCATCGGAAAGGCTCTCAGGTCTCTAGCAGTAGGAAGCGGGCTGATTCCGATTTTGATCGCCCTACAATAGGCTGAAGTAGTCCGACCCCTATGAGCAATAGCATTCCATCGGACAACCCGTTGACTGCCCTAAACAGTGTCACTGACCCTAACCTCAGCGCAGTCAACACGACCGCAGACATAGTCGGTTTGATTGCCGATCAGGATGGGCCTATGCAGGAGAGCACCCGCCCGTACGACACGGGGGTGGCGGGTGTCGTCTCAGGAGTAGGTGAGTACAGGCCAGGAATTGTGCTTGACAAGCAGGCATCACTCGACGGTCGCGCTCACGTAGCTCTTGTTGGAAAAGCCTTTTGCAAAGTGGATGCCGCCTATTCGCCTGTCGAGGTCGGCGACCTTCTGACCACTTCTGCGATGCCAGGCCATGCCATGAAGGCTACTGATCCTGTTAGGGCTTTCAGCGCCGTGATCGGCAAAGCACTAAGGGGCGCTTACAGTAGGAAATGGTCTCATTCCTATTCTGATAGCCCTACAATAGGTGTTCGCCTGCCGCGAGCCCAAACAGGGGCGGCGAACATCTGTCCGAGCGGCGTGGAGTGCAACGGCACCTTAGGAGTTATGAACGCCCTCCGATCACCCCCTCGGCAGCGATGGCAGTTATATTGGTTCAGTGATGCGTCGACGGAAGGAAGTCAATGTGAGCAATATAAGTCTTCGTCAGCTCGCAAGATCTAAGGCAACGAATACGGCTAGCGGCATCGTTCGGAGTTTGGGCTTGGGTGGCCCCCCCCACCCGTTGTTTCAGTGCGTAACCTGGCGCGCTGCTCCCTGAATACGGGATGGACCAACTATCCGCAGACCGTGTCATTGGTGCCGTTGTTGACGTGCACACCCGAGTGCGCACAAGACATCGTTGCTGCGGTTCGAAACGCGGAAGCGAACTCAAGGCAAGTACATGCGTTTGGTAGCAAGTGGTCTTTTTCTGACTGCGCGATCGGGCTTGATCCCACGAACCTGTGCCTCATTGATACAACGCACCTGAATCATCCAATCCAAGCGGTCCAGAGCGCTTTGTTAGGTGGGATGGATCCCTCCCTCGTCTACCATGTGGAGGCCGGGATCACCATCCATGATCTCTACACCAACCTTGATAGCTTTGTGGATCCGGGGACCGGGCAGCCAAGGCCGCTCGGCTTGCTTACTATGGGTGGCGCAAGTGGCCAAACACTCGCTGGCGCTTTCTCTACGGGCACTCACGGGGGGGACTACCTGATGCCGCCATTGGCTGACGGGGTTCTTGCAATTCATCTGATTGGAGCGGGCGGCATTCAGTATTGGATCGAGCCGTCCTCTGGTATTACCGATCCCAGCCGGCTGCACTCCATCCTCCCGGACGTTAGCATACACAACATCATTTACGACGACGATACCTTCGACGCGTGTCTCGTCTCTATGGGATGTATGGGAATTATCTACGCCGTGGCCTTGAAGGTCAGAGATCAGTACAACCTGATTGAAACCACATCTGAGACGACTTGGCAGGCATTCCTGGGAAATGTAGCTTCTCAATTGAGCGATTCGTCTCATCGGTTTCTCCAGGTCGCGCTGGATCCCTATACCAATAGCGATGGTATGAACACGTGCCTTGTGACGACGAGAGCAGAGGGTGGCGACGGCACTTGCAATTGTACTCAGGGTGACTTCACAGGTGCCATCGTGGGTCTGATCGGCGACCTAACGGTGGCTAATCCTATTGAGGCTGCTACCTTTCTCGCTCAGAATCTGCAAACCGTCACGGAATTGATTACGGGGAACGCTCCGCCCAGCGCGATCCAGCAGGCGCTGGTTCTCTTAGTGAACAACATACTGTCCCAAGCGCCCGACCTTCGAAGCGTGCTGGCAAATGACTACGGGAAGATCATGACCGCCGTCTGGCCTCCCGGAACCTGCGGAGGCAAGAGCTTTTGCGTCATGGACTCGAGTTCTTCGACAGCCCGGGCAGAACATTCAGCCGCCCGCGCCTCCTGCCACCCCTGCCTATTCCATTGAAATGTTCTTCCCAGCAACCGGAACGCAGCCGGGCTCGCCACCGTGGGCCGACTTTGTGAATTTCGTAATCGGTACCATAAATGCGGCTACCACCACCTTTCTTACTGGCTACATTGGCCTGCGGTTCATGGGCCAGACTCGGGCGTGGCTGGGTATGCAGCAGTGGCCGCAGACCTGTTCGGTGGAGATTTCGACATTGGGCGGAGTAGTAGGCGAGCTCGACCTCCTGACTAACATTCTAGACAATGTATACCATTTTGGCGGGCTTCCACATTGGGGCCAAATACTTGATCCCAACATTGCCAACAATCCGAGCGCAGGGCAATTCTACGCAAAGTATTCGTTGTGGCGCGACATATACGGCAATTTGTCCAATAACTTCACGACCAGGACATTCGAGAACGCGTTGTCGGTTCGCGCTAAGCTTACGACGCCCTAGCTGGAAGGGACCGGCGCGACTTACCGTGGTTCCAGAATTTTCACATATGGGGCCGCTTAAGGATTCTCCATCATCCACGTGTTGAAATCGTAGGTCTGAGCCTGAAACGCCAGGTACTTGCCATCCGGGGATGGTGTAGGCCCGTAAAGCCATTGAGCGCGGTCGTTATGGATCAGGACATTCACCTTGCCTGCCGTTGTGATGTGCAACAGGTCGAGCGTGGAGGTGGTCGCGAAGAAGCCGTCACCGTCCGCCGCCCAGAATATATACTCCAGCCCCAAACGCTCCGCAACGGGGATTTCACGCCAGGCGCCATCCGCTAAGATCAGTATCTTATTGCTGGAGCCCACCACCGCCAGGCGCGAACTGTCCGGTGAAACATCCCAGGACCAGGAAAAGTTCCGGGCACCCCAGCGTTCGGTCCTCCCCAGCAGGCGCCCTTTCCCGCGAACCGGATCAAGCGCGTAGAACAGCAGTTCGCGCCCTTGTTCCTGGCACAAGACGCAGGCGCCGGCCTTTAGGGGACATCGATATTCGAAGCGCGCCGCAGCCGGCAGCTCGAGCACCTGCTCGGGTGATCCGCCGGCCACGGGCAGGCGCATCAGGCGCTGCGGCGAGGAATCCGGTGGGGACGCCAAATGGGCGCGGTCGCCGTACAGAAACCAGGAGCCGTCCGGGCTCAGCCGGGGATCGTGCGGCTGATATCCGGGAAGTTGCGCCACCGCTTGAGGCAGGCTTTCGTTTGGCCCCTGCCTGAAGACCTCCGCTTTGCCATTTCGATCGGAATCGAAGATGATGGCCCGGCTGTCCGGCGTCCAAGCGTCTGGCGCGCTGCCGAGGCCCCGATTGTCGAGCGTCAAGCGGTGGGACGGGCCCAGGCTGGTGCCATCAAGGCCCAACGCGCCCACATACACATCAAGCTGGAGGCGGCTTTTCAGGAATGCAAGGCGCCTTCCGTCCGCGGAAATTGTCAGGCAATTCGGATAGAAGTCCATCCATTGCGCCAGGCGCGCAGCCTTGCCGGAGGCTTCACCGCTGCGCACATCCACTGGGACTGCCCAGATGCTGTATCCGTATCGTGTGAGTTGGGTTCCGGAACGGTCGCTGGCGGGGAAGAAGAGTCGCCCATCCGGCGACCAACTCAGACAGCCTCGACCGTGCATGCAGTAGAGCGAGGCCGCCGCGGGTAAGCTCGCCCCGGAGACAACAGTGCGGGCCGGTCCGCCGCCGGCCGGCCGGATCTCGATGCCTGCGCGGCGGTCAAATTGCCCGCCCTCCGTTTCACTTTCACGACCCCTCAGGTAGGCGATCCAACGGCCGTCAGGCGACCAGACGGGGCTGAGGACCTGCTCTCCGTCTTCCGCGGCGAGCAGCTTTCGCGTCGATTCGTCATTGACGCCGGAAACCCACAAATCTTTTCCACGCACCTTAGGATCGCCGTTCTGAAAAGCGATGGACCGTCCGTCCGGTGATATGGCTGGCCAAAAGCCGGCGCGCCGGATGAGGCGCGGCGGCGCTTGGCCCACGGTGGTGATCGCCCAAATGTCGTAGCCGTTGGAAGCGCCTACGGGAGCGTGTACGCTGACGATCAGCTTGCCGCCATCCGGAAACCAGCTCAGCCCGGTAAGTCTACCGATCCATTCCGGCGGCACGGCAATCGGATGGGTTTCACCGGAATCGATCGAACGCACGAACAGTCCGATGCTATCCACGAAGGCCAGATACTTGCCATTCGGGGAAATGGCGGCGCTCATCACCCAGCTTTCAGTCGGATTGGCGGTGAGTTGCCGCAAGACCGGCTCCGGCGCAGTGCGCCCCCGCCCACGCATCCACCGGTACGCCGCGATGACCGAACCGAGCACAGCCAGCAGCGCCACCGAAGCAACCATGCTCCGGCGGAGCCACGGCGGCGGGGGAGTAACAGCCGATGGCAGTGCGGCAGGATCCGGCGCTGGAAATGGCTTGACCTCGGCCGGACCGGCCCCCGCTCCGTTCTCCTCCCAGCACTCGCGCACGTCGGCCACGAAGCGGTATCCGCGGCGCGCCAGCGTAAGAATGTAACGATGCTCGTCCGGGCTTTCATCGAGCGCCTTCCGCAAGCTGGAAATGTTGCGGCCGAGGTTGCCTTCTTCCACCACCGTGTCCGGCCATACGCGCGCGATCAGTTCATCCTTGGTAAGGATGTCGCCATGGCATTCGAGCAGCACCAACAGGATATCGAAAGCCTTTCCCGTCAGCGGCAGGGGCTGGCCATCCCGCAGCAGAAGGCGCTTTTGAGGATCGACGCGGAAAGGACCAAACCCGTAGAGCAGCTTTGGGGTGACTGTTTCCGGATTTTTCCGAGTTTTTCCGAACTCCTGCATGGTCTTGCCGCCACAAATCGCGCACACTGATCGGGGAGCGAAAGGGGGCTGGGCCGGAATGGCCGGGCCTCATCGATTCTACAATGCGCGCCGGAGCTATGCCAGTACTGGTACGCCGTCGCGCAATCTAAGGAGGGGAAGAAGATGATCACATTCTCAGGAGACTCTATGGCTGCGCTGGTTTTACTCGCCCTGGTTGTGGCAGCCATCCCGGCGCAGGCTCAAACCCCCAGCGTCCTTTACAATTTTCCGGGCGATGGCGGGATTTCCAATCCGGAGGCTTGGGCAACTGCACAAGGACGCGATGGCAACTTGTACTCCACGACCATTTCCGGGGGCACTCTTGGGTACGGCGTGTTGTTCCAGGCTACGCCCTCGGGAACGGTGAATACCGTTGCCAGCATTGGTTATTTCGTGATCAGCGGTGCGACGCTGGGCACCGATGGGAGCTTCTATGGCACAAATCAGGATGGTGGGGCCGGCGGCAATTGCGGATTTGCCGGCTGCGGACAGGTGTACAAGGTGACGCCGGCGGGCGTCGAGACCATACTTCACAGTTTCACGAATACGGGTGACGGGTCCGATCCGTACTCGGCGCCGATAGAGGCCACGAACGGCGTCTTTTATGGGACCACACCCACCGAAAACAATGGTAGCAACAGTACGGTGTACACTATCACCCCTAGCGGGACGTTCACCACGATCCATACGTTCACCGGCGCCGACGGCCAGAACGTCACCGCGCCCCTGGTACAGGGCACCAATGGGGATTTCTATGGCGACACCGCAACAGGCGGAACCAGCAGCGATGGAGTTATCTTCAAAATGACCCCGTCCGGCGGTGTGACCGTGCTCCACAGCTTCGCAGGTACCGACGGGTCCGTGGCTTACTATGCCCTGATCCAAGCCAACGACGGCAACTTCTACGGCACTACCTACAAAGGGGGTAGCATCGGCAACGGAGTGGTCTTCAAAATCACACCGGGCGGCGACTACAGCGTCGTCCACAATCTTAATCTATCTAATGGAGATGGGGACGGCCCCAGCTCCAGCCTGATACAGGCCTCGAATGGGCTGTTGTACGGCGTGACAGGATCCGTAAACTCCGGACACTATGGAACGATTTATAGCGTGGATATAACCACCGGGATTTTCACGACGCTCTACAGTTTTACGGGCACCACGGACGGCGACAATCCGCAGTCCCCTTTGAGACAACACACCAACGGCCTGCTCTATGGCTGCACCGTTAGCGGCGGCGACCTCAGCCAATGCTCCGGTCATGGCTGCGGCGTTTTCTTCAGCCTGGACGTCGGCGCGCCGGCGTTTGCCAGTCTGGTGTCCACGTCCGGCAAAGAGGGCGCGCATATCGGCATTCTCGGCCAAGGCTTCAGCAGTTCGTCGGTAGTGGAGTTCGACGGCGTGGCGGCAACGTCGGTCACCCGCCAAGGCACGACCTACCTCAGCGCCACGGTGCCCGCCGGAGCCCTGACCGGAAAGGTAACCGTGACCACCGGCGCGACCACGCTGACCAGTAACGATGCGTTCCGCGTCACGCCGACCTTCGCCAGCTTCAATCCGCCCGACGGCCCAGTGGGCACCTCGGTCACGCTGACCGGAACCGGACTCGGCCAGACCACCAAAGTGACGTTTGGGGGAGTGAAGGCGACTACCGTTATGGTGAATTCCGACACGCAGGTGACGGCGGACGTACCGGCGAGCGCGGTGACCGGGAAGATCGAAATCACGACTAAGGGCGGACACGTCGGAAGTACGTCGGATTTCACGGTCAACTAGGGCTGTGGCGTGGTGGTGACTTTCGAAAGCCGACTTCACCTTGAAGACATCGTTACTTCGGCGGCTGCTGCGGCGGTTGTTCCTTGGTCTTATCGTCCGGCAAAGGCGGCAGTTCCTTGCCGTCGAATTTGATCACCGCGTCGGCCGAGAATTTACGATACAGGCGGAATTCCTTCGTGTTCTTCGTCCACTCCCTGCCCGCGTGCATCCGCACATCCACCACCAGCGGGAGGAAAAATTCCTGGTCGCCGATCTTGGTGAAATCGTAATCCACCGTTTCCTTGGCTTCTTGAACGGGGAACGACACCGGAATATTCTCGGCTTCCTGGTGGATGCGCACGATGGTGTGGTATTCGTTGTCCACGAACACCTCGCCTTTATAACCGGCAGTGATGCGGGATGTATCTTCGTTCTTTTCGCCCCGGTACTCGATGGTGTATTGGGAGAACTCAAGCGGTACGCGGAAGGAAAATACGTGCGTGCGGCGGCCGCGCAGCGTGGTCCAGCGCTCCCAGGCGAAGCTGGTGTTGCTGCGGCGTTCGAAAATATCGCGCATGGTGGTGCCGAAGTCGCCCATGGACAACGCCCCGCCCACGGATGAATAGCTGTTGTCGGTGACCACCTTATCGTTCAATGAAACCAGCTTGTAATCTTCGTGCTGGTTGAAGTAGCTGAGGCGCGCGGTGATTATATCCACGAAGCGCCAGGCGTCCCGGCCGGTAGTGTCGACATAACGGCGGGTTTGCTCGAGACAAATGAAGTCGGGCAGCGTGTGCAGATAATTGATCGCGTAATCCCGCACCTCGTCGAGCAGTTTGGACTGATCCTCCGACGAGGGCGGCGGCGGGGGCACATAGACGGGCTTAGGGGCGGGCGGCTTGGCCTCGGACAGGCTGGCGGATTCGGTCGCCAGCGTTTTCAGCGCGGCTACGGTTTTGGGACCCGCGCCCTTGGTTTGCAGCGCTTCCACCGTGTCCAGATCCAGGCGCTCCGACAGCTTAACCTTCCGGAGGTAATCGGCGACTTCCTTATCCGGGGTTTTCAGGTCGATGGCCGAAGTGATGAAAGACTTGATCTGCTCCACGGTATAGCCCGGCGGCGCTGCCCAGGCGCCCAGACAGATCGCCAACACAACGGCCGTACGACACCACTTCATATAGATATTGTCGTATAAAACGGGAAACAGGTTTCGGGTAAACGCCCTAAAGATCCCCGGGAGATCCGGAGGCTGCGCCGGCGGCAGGCGCCGGCGCTGCGGGCTTCTCGTCGGCCAGCACGGCGATCGAGCTCCTCGGAAACGCGAATTTGTGCCCGAGTTGATCGATTACGTTCACCTGGCAGATGTATTGCCCAGGCGGCAAGCTCTTCAATAGCGTCTGCAGCCGGAGCGGCACCACGCCTTGCCGCTTGGGGTTGATGCGATTAGCGCGTACGGCGGGCGTTTCCATCACCTTCTTATCGCCCTGATAAAAGGCCACACTGGCAGTCACGCTGGCGAAGCCCGCGCTTTGACCCTGGCCCTGATTCTGGACTTGATTCTGGCCAGGGAACTGCGCCGTGCCGGGATCGTACAGCTCCAGATAGATCGACATCTTTTGCGCCGGCCGGAAAACGCGTGTCACGTTGGGCATGATCTTCTGGCCGGAGTCGTCCACCAGGGGATCTTCGGCAATCAGTTTCTTGCTGTTCTTCGCGCCGGCGATCTGATCCTTCAAAGACTGCACCTGGTTGCTCAGGATCACCGAACTCAGGCGCAGGGCGTTGCCGGAGCCCAGATCCGGAATGGTGAACGGCGCTTCAAACGTGCCCACTTTGCCTTCACCGTTCTCGCGCGCCACGAACTTCAGAGTGTATTTGCCCGGCGAAAGCGTGAACCCGGTATCGTATTGGATCTGTTTGCGCCCCACTTCTCCGGCGGTGGAGGTCGTCCACCTTCAAGGGAATCGTGTCGCCCACCGCGGAAGCCGGCTGTCCCCGCGCGTCGCGGATCTCGGCGATGAAATCCATCTCGGTGGCCGCTTTGGCGCCCTTGTTGCGGAACGCCAGCGCCGAACCGGGAATACGCACCGAGACAGGCACAAAATATTTGCCCTTCGCCAGGCGGAAATAATCCACCTCCACGGCGATCGGCAAATCGGTCACGGGATTGTCGCTGGCCATGGCTTCCTGTAGCTGCGCTTCTTTGTTGGCGCCGGTCATCTTGGCGAAAGTGGTGGGCGCGTAATAGCCCTGCTTGTATTCCAACTTGGCTTTCAGATCCGCCAGCTTGGGCGCCAGCTTCACCTGGATGCGGCGGTATTTGCCGTCTTCCGCGCCGTTGGCGCTGGCATAGGTGAGCATGTAGTAGCTGCTCATATCCTTCTGCACCTGCGTCATGCCCAGCGTCAGATCGTTGGAATCGAGCAGCGCCTTGCCGCCCGTGTCGGCCGCCAGAGTATCGAGCGTTTCCTGCGTGTTGTGGAAATTATCCATCAGCGAAGTCTGCGCGGAACCGCTGTACAGGTTCGATCCCACCGACGCCGCCTGGCTGGCATCGCCACCCGGTGGGCGTAGCCATCAGCCCGCGCGCGTCGATCGGATAGAAGGCTACATTCGCCCGGATGGCTGCGTTCACGGTGGCCTGAAGCTGCGATTGATTGTCCACGCCGGTTTTCTGGATGCCGCTCGAGATATAGACCAGCGCCTTCTTTTCCGGATAGTGCGAGAGCCGGCGCGCGGCGTCTTCGAGCGCGGCCAGCTTGCGATCGGAATTGAAGATGTTGAACTCGGTCTCGTCGGCCACAAACGACCCGCTGATATCCTGCGCGTCCGCGCCGGTATCGGCCTGCGTGGATAACTCACTGGATTCGCCCACGTGGAATGCGTGCAGAGTCGAAATCAACAGGTCGCGATCGGCGGTGAAGTCCAGGACCGTTTTCAAGTCGGTGCCGAAGGTCATGATGGACACCATGTCGCTGGTGGTCATCTGGGTGCCGAGGAATTTGATGGCGGCGTCCACGGAGCGGATCTGCTCCTGCGGCTGCATCGACGAGACGTCGAATAACATGACGATCAGGCGGTGGTCGCGCAGATCCTCCTTTTTAGGAGCTTCAGTGACGGCTGCTGGGGCGGGGGCCGGCTGGGGCGCGTCGCGCGTCTGTAGCGTCTTCAACTGTGGCACCGGCTCGAGCGGCTTGCTTTCCAGCTTCTGCAGCTCGCAGCTTTGCAGCGTCTGCAGCTTGCCGTCTTCATAGACCAGGAAGTCGCCTTTGCCCAGATTGCCGATGGTTTTGCCATCGTGGCCGGTGACCGTGACGTCGACCACCACGACGTTAGCCGTGGTGCTGAACGTGGGGTCTGGGAACCCAACTGGGTGGCCAGCAGAGCCGCTGTCAAAACGATTGCCAGGTATTTCAAAACCGGAACCTCATCACGATATCGAGCGTGCGCATGGCGGACGCCGCCACGGGCAAGCCGTAGTTGAAGGAGCCCACCACTGTGCCGAAATTGGTGTAGTTGACCTCATTCAGGATGTTGTTGGCTTCGGCGCGAAACTCCAGCCGGCGGCGCGTGTCGCCGAACTGGAACGAGCGGCCGAAAGTCGCATTCACCGACACCAGGTTCGGACCCGGAATGGTGTTGCGGCCGGCGTTGCCAAATTCGACCTGTGCGGCGGCGCGACAAACGCGCCCAGGTTGAAAAACCCGCTACCGGACTCGATCGGCTCGCCCGTGGCGTCCGGGCGCGTATGGCATGTGCCGCCGGTCTGCGCCAAGCCCGCCCGCTTCCGTGCCCAGAATACAAGCGGTCAACGGCGTTCCGCTCTCGGCGGTAATGCCGCCGGTAAACGACCAGTTGCGCAAGAGGCGCCCTGGCCAGCCGCTCGACGCGAAGCGCGAGTTCGGGTTGCCGAACGGCGATGTGTAGACCCAGCTCATGGTGAATACATTGCGGCGGTCGAAGCTGGATAGACCGCGCTCCGCCGCCAGGTCCAGCCAATTTTGCGCTACCGTGCTGCCAACTCCTCCGAAGCTCGAAGCGTCGTCGATGGATTTCGAGAAGGTGTAGCGCGCGTTCATCGAGATACCGCCCCGGAACCGCCGCATGAGGTGTGTCTGTAAGGCGTTGTAGGTGGAATCGCCAACCGGAGCGTCATAGGTGAATCCGGTGGCGTTGCCGAGTTGGTATCCGGAGGCGGGCAGGATCGGGGAATCCTCGCCGGGCAGCATCAGGACATCCAGGTGCGTTCCTTTGGTGCCCAGGTATCCCACTTCCATGAAGAAGCCTTTGCCGAGATCGTGCTGGATAGTCAGATTCCAGGTCTGCGCGTAGGGTGTGCGATAGTTGCGGTCGACGGCGAAGGTATTGGTGATCGCCCCGGAGATACCCGGCGACAGGTTCCAGTCCGGTCTGCAGGGTCAAGGGAGTCGCGGGGCTGGTATTCACGTTCTGGGACACGGCGAAGGGGGGCTGCTGCGCCAGCTTCAGTCCGAAGGGGATATAAGCCTGGCCGTTGTAGTAAATGCCGTAGCCCGCGCGCACGATGGTCGAGCGCTTAATAAACGGAACCTTCCACGACAGGCCCAGGCGCGGCGAAAAATTCCGGTAGTCGGGATTGATGAGGCCAGGCGGAACTGCGCCCGAGTTGGGCCCGAACACCGAGACACCGGTGTAACCCACGATCCAGATTGGCCATATCCCCGTATTTTTCCTGCAAGGGCGCGAAGAACTCGTAGCGTAGGCCCAAGGTTCACAGTTAGATTGGCGCCCAGCTTCCAATCGTCGACGGCGTAGCCATTCCAGGTGTTCTGCGTGAAATACATGGCTGGGCTGTATTGGATGGAAGCGGATTCGGGCAGATCGAGCAGAAAATCCGCGAAGTCGAAGCCCGTAGAACCGCCGTTGAAGCTGAAAGTGCCGCGCCCGTTCTGCTGGGTGGTGTTGCTCAGATCGTTGCGGCCGTATTGCATGCCCAACGTGAGCGTGTGCTTCGCCGCGCGAAAGGATCACGCTTTCAGTGAGCTTCTCGCCTCTGATTGCGCGTCAAGACCGGATTCGCGTCGCTCAGCGAGCCGAAATTCGTGAAGGTCAGGTTAGGGGGGCCATAATCAACCGGGTTTGACGAAGTGCCCTGGATACCCAGCTCTGCCGCGATATTCGTGCCGTTCGCAAAAAAGGGCGTGGTTTCGTTGTAGTTGCGATTGAAATCCACACGCGAGCTGAGGATGGTGGTGGGTGTGAAATTATGAGTCCAGGTAAGGTCCGTCTGAATGCCATAGCCGCTGATGCGTATCGAAAAATGCGAACGGCTCGGCATTGTCGCCGTCGCGGCGCTGATACGTCAGATGGTATGCGAGGCGGTCTTTCTTGTTTAGATCCCGCTGCACCCGCAGGCCCATGTTATCCGTGTTATTCGGCGGGGACGCCAGATACTGATAGTTGTTCACCGTGCCCGACTGGTTCGGTAACGGGATGTAATTGAGCAGCTTCGCGGAGATCGGACTGATGCAATTCGTCGAGACCCCAGTCCCGCACGGCGGAATGATGTTACCCGGAAACGGCGTGGTGGCGCCGGGTTCCAAGAAGGTGCACAGGCTGGGCGCCCGTTAAGAGCGATGAAAAATC
Source organism: Bryobacterales bacterium (assembly GCA_963795925.1). GTDB lineage: Bacteria > Acidobacteriota > Terriglobia > Bryobacterales > Bryobacteraceae > Bog-159. Next base: position 19,498 of record CAWCJP010000006.1, read on the forward strand.
CCGCTCCGCTCGTCTGCCGTAGGCACCGTTTCGGTGGCGGAGTATGACTGCCGGGATCGCGTGCCCGTGTAGTTGAGATAGAAGAAGGTCGAGGGGTCCTTGACAATCTTCGGAATCAGCAGCGGCCCACCTACCAGAAAGCCAAATCGGCTGCTGGCGTAGGAGGGTTGCGGAACCTCTTCTCCGGTGATGGAAAATGGGCGTGCATTCACGGCTGAGTTGGCCAGAGTCATAAACGCCATGCCATGAATCTGGGTGGGACCGCGCCGGTTGCCGAACTGCGCGCCGTTCCGGTCCTTGGCCCTGCCTGCGGTTGCCGCCTGGACCACCTCCGCCCGGACCGCCGCGTCCGCCAAACCGCCGCCTCCCGGTCCGCCAAATCCGCCGCCGGGTCCACCGCCCGCGCCGCCGAAGCCACCTCCGGCCCGCCGAACCCGCCGCCCGGCGCTTGGCCCCCATCTGATCGCCGCCCGGACCGCCGGGCATGCCGCCCGGACCATACAACATCGCGAAATCCGGCTGCGCATTGGGCGCAAGTCCCTGGCTCAGGCTTCCCGAGACTTGAAATGCTTCATTGCTATTTTGTCCATCGACCGCCGGCGCCGCCCCGGCCGCGGTCTCCGGCGCAGCCATCTCACTCGACAATTGGGCTTCAAGCTGATTAGGGGCTCCTGCGCCGCCCGCCCGGGCAAGCCGCGCCGCTATCGGTGATTCCGTCAATTGCAAGGCGACGTCGACCTTATCGGTTGGGGCGCAGGTGGATTTCTTCGTGACGGGATCGAAGCCGAACATATGCACTTCGATCGTGCATTCTCCGGCAGGCGGGACGCTGAACGCGTAATGGCCTGCTCGTATCCGTAGTGGTGACCAGTTTCTGTCCCCCAGTGGTTAGGGTGACAGTCGCGCCGGGGATGGGCTGGTTTGCCGATTTCACGAATCCACTTTGGGCAAACAGTGCTCCGCCGCCTGTCGCGAATAGCAAAAAAAGAAGGGAATACCTGGCCAAAGTATGTAAATGCCTCAATAAGCAACGACGACTAGCAATCCGCTTGCCGTTACCCTGTTAAGATATTGTAAACGCTTGAAGCGGCGTAACATTCAGCCTGGGGGCAACGCCCTACATGACATGCGTAAATTACTGACCTTAGGCTTTCTCTCCGGCTTGCTCGCATTGACAGCCCTGGCTGCCGATGTCACCGGCAAATGGACCGCGCAAGTGCCCGGCCGCGGCGGACAAACACGTGAAGCGACCTTCCATTTGAAGGCGGACGGCAACACTTTGACCGGTACGATCGGGGGGGCGCGAGGCGAGGCGGAAATCTCCGACGGCAAGATCGATGGCGATCAGATCTCCTTCACACAGACGATGGAATTCAACGGAAACTCGATGAAGTTCATATATAAGGGAATGGTTTCGGGCGACCAGATCAAGTTCACCAGGTCACGCGATGGAGGCAATCAGCCGCCCCAGGAATTCATTCAGCCGCCACGCGGGCCGCAGATCCAACGTATTCCTCCTTTAGCCAGGGAAAAAGCCCTTTGCGCTTCTAAAAACTTACGGCTGGTGGCGGCGGAAAAGGAGATCGAACCATGGTTTCCAGGTCTTGCCGACATCAGCCGATGTAACCCCGGTTTCGCGAACGCCGCTCGAATCGGCTTTCCAGACGCCGCGGACCAGTTCCTGCTTTCCTCCTGAGCGATCCACTGCGCTCAAAACCATTTCGCCCGCTTGAAATTTGCCATCGAGCAGAAGCAATTGTCCGCGATTGGTCACCCAGTCTCGGTGCCATACTTTTCGCGATGCATCGTAAATACTGAAACTCTGGCCTTTCTTGCCATCTGTATCCTGATAGTCTTCTCGAATGACGCACCCGTCGAGTATGCGGTCGACGCGTACGCGCGCCACAGCCTTGGCCGGGTTACCTACGTCGAACGCGTCCCAATCGCCGATCCAGAAGTCAAACTGCCGATATTCGGGAGCCGTACAGTAGCCGGATTTCGCAGGTTGCGCTGCGGACGCGGGAAACCCCGCTAAAAGCGCAACAGTGAAAATTGCGGCGGCTCCAGGCCGGCTCCCGCTCCAGTTCATTTCCAATCGCCCCTACTGGCCCACAGGCATCGCCACAAAGCCCGGCGAGTCGCCAGTCTTTGAATTATAGCCCGCGCCCACAATCACTCCGGATGAGTTGATATCGTTGGCGTAGACCAGGCTCAGCGAGCCGGGCGGAATCAGCGTGTTGAGATCCGTCATCACGCCATTCTGCCAGATGAATGCACGGCTGGCTCCGCTGGTGGTGTTGATCGACTGGCCCACTACAACGCCTTGGTCGTTAATGCCGTAGGCGATGCTCAGGGAATCGCCGGGAAGTGTGCCCAAATCGGTGATGCCGGCGCTCTTGGTCCACAGGAATGCGTGGTAATTCGGGTTGGCGGCCGAGTCTCCCGGCAGGTCCGAAAATCCCACGACGACACCTTGGTTATTGATCGCGGTGGGAGTGTTCCAGGCTACGCCTCCCAGATTTCCTATATTTTCCGGCGTGCCGTTTTCCCAGAGAACGGCGTGCGCGGCAGTAGCGCCCCCGACGGCGTTCGCGCAAATCCCCGAGATGCCCACGGTCTGGCCCAAGTCATTGATATCCGTTGCCGCAGCGTCCACGTCGCCGGGAAGCGGCGGCAGTTCCGTGATCTGGCCTTGATGGGGTCCGTAGACGACCGCCTCGAACTGCAGAACCTGAGGCGGATTGCAGGTCGGGTCATGCGTGGTATTCTCCGCCCACCCGGCAATCTGACCATGGTTGTTCATGCCGGCCGCGAAGCCGTTATTGCCGCCTAAAGTGGGAAGCGCGATCATCTTATGGTTCTCCCACAAGAATCCTTGACAGGTATGGCCCGTGGAAGTGGGAAAGAACCCGGCGGCGCAACTCCAGACTTCGCCTAACGGATCGACGATGGAGGTGTCGGATATCCCCGCGATCTTTCCGTTATTGTTATGGACCGGCCAGGCTACTGAACTGTTGGCCCCTCCCAGCGTGCCGAGGTCTGTCATCTTACCGTAGATCCACAGGGTGGCGTGTACTGTGGTGTTCCCCGGCAGATTGGCTCCGCCCATTACCCATCCCCGGTTGTTAATCGTGCTGCCAAAGCTGGCCGTCCCGCCCAGGGTGCCCAGGGGAACTAGAACGTAACTGGCGTGCTGCCGTTGCGCGGCCAATGGAAATGCGGCAATCGCAATCATCGCCGTAAAGCAAGTAAGTTTCATACTCCCTCCTAGTTTGGTTTTATGAGCGGCTGGGTTACTACCCAGGCGCGCTCTTGTGACCATGCTAGATCGGGCGGGGCGCCATATTGGACATTTGCGGACGTGGCTCTAAGGGTGCGGCTAGGGCGGCGCGCCTATTCGTTGAGGAAAACCACTTCGGCGTCGCCGTGACAGACCAGGCGAGCGGGCGAGGACTCGCCGTATCCGAAGCCGTTCTTCCGGGTTCCCGTGGGAGTGACCAGAAGCAGATCCTTGCGCGTCTCAATGCGGCCGTATACCACGGCCCAGTTGTCGTAATCGGCGCTGCCGAACGGAAGCTTGGTGAGTGAGGTTCCCAGCTTCACTTCGCGCTAGTTTTTGGGCCAGCAGCGCCCCATCGACGGCCAGCACCGCCGGCGCCTTCGGGGCGGTCGCCGGATTGTATTCGATCCAGAACGCGTTAGGCCATTCCCGATCCCCGGTGACCAGCTTTTGCGCGCATTTCTGTTCGCCCAGCCAGCGGCCGCTTTGGCGGAATGAGAATCGCCCCACCAGGGCAACCACTTTGCCGTCATAGGCGGCGAGATCCCGCAACACTTCGCATACGGTCACCGGCCGCAAGCGAGGTTCGGCGGCCTGCATGAAAAGGCATGCCCACAGCGACAGAAAGATAGTACGGCTTAGCACAAGACCCGAAGCGATAATCCATTATAGGCGCGCGTCCCATCTATCTCGTTACAGTTCGTTACGTGTGATGCAGTTTGCCTAATGTTTCGACCTGCGTGGCGCGCCAAAGCGCGGCCCCCGCCCAGAGTCTGGATAAGGGACCCTTAGACCGGGAATTTGTTCAATGAGTTCGCACGCCGTCCGGTCGATTTCCGCTCGTACTTGAGCCATGTTGCCCACCTGCTTTCATCATAGCTTTCTTGCGTGGATCGGATGGATTGGCCAGCATAGTCCGTTACGTGTGATGCAGTTTGTCTAACGTATCGACCTGCGTGGCGCGCCAGACCGGCAAGGCCGCGGCCAGCATGGCAATCGCCCACTACCGCCAGGGCAGCTCCCGCCAGAGTCGTGAAATCGCGTGTGGAAACTCCGAAAACCAGATTCTCTGAGCGAGCGCGCCGCCGCCCAGCCGGCGAGCATGCCGAGCCCTGCGCCGGTCAAGGCGAGGCGTAGCGCCTGCCATCCCGCCCAGCGCAGGATGACAGGACGCGGCGCGCCCAGCGCCATGCGGATAGCGATCTCATCCTCGCGGACGCGCACCCAGTAATTGAGCAGGCCATATATGCCCACTGCAGCCAGGATCATCGCGAGGCCGGCAAACAACGCCAGCAGCACCGTCGAGAACCGGCGCTGGGCCAGAGATGCCGCCGCCGTTTGCGTGAAAGGCCGCAAGCTCTGAATGGGCAGGTTGGGATCGATAGCCGCCACGCGGCGGCGCACGGCGGGCGCGAGCAATAGCGGATCGCCGCCCGCGCGGATCATCATCACCATGCCCGCTGAATCCGACGGAGAGACCGTCAAATAAACCTCCGGATTGGGTTCCGTCCCCAAACCCATTTGGGCAACGTCGCCCACCACGCCGACGATTTGATATATGGGTCCATCGCGGTAGGGGCCGCCCCATTTGATGCGCCCGCCGATCGCGGATTGTTTCGGCCACCATTTGCGCGCGAACGTTTGGTTGACGATGGCCACGTACGGCGGATCGCGATCGGTAAAAGCGCGGCCTTCCCGTAGGGGAATCCGCATGGTAGCGAAGTAATCCGAGTCCGCGGTGTTGAACAGCGTGATGGGCACTTCGCCCGGCTGCGGCGCGGGCCGGTCCAGCACGGAGTAGAACCAGTCGCCGCAATCGCCTACCGTTGGCGGACAATTCACCGCGCCGGTGGCGGTCACCCCGGGCAGCGAGCGCAGGTCCTGCTGCAATCGATCGTGGAAAGTGCGGATGGCTTGCGAGTTGCGATAGCTGGAAGAGGGCAGCACCAGTTCGAGCGCCAGCACGTGTTCGGGATCGTATCCGGGATTGCCGGTCTGCGCCTCGATCAGGTTGCGCAGCAACAGGGCGGCGGCGAAGGCCAGCACCAGCGTGATGGCGATCTCCGCTACCACCAGCGCGCTACGCGACGCATTCCCGCCGCGGCCGGTAGCCGAACGGGAGCTCGTCTTTCAGCGCGAAGACCAGATTGGATTTTCTCGCCGTAAATACAGGAGCCAGGCCCGTGAATAGTCCGGTCGCGAGCGTGATGGCCGCTGCGAAAAACAACACACGCCAATCGAAAGTGGTCTCGGCGAGCCGGGGGATGTCGCGCGGCCCCATGGCGATGAGCGCCCGCGACCCCCACTGGGCCAGCAGACCGCCGGCGATGCCCCCTAGGCCGGCCAGCAGCAGGTTCTCGGTGAGCAGTTGCCTCGCCAGGCGTGCGCGGCCGGCGCCGATGGCCGTGCGGATGGCAATCTCTCTCGCCCGCGCCGTACCGCGGGCCAAAAGCAGGCTGGCCACATTGGCGCACGCGATGACCAGGATCAGCCCTACGGCTCCCAGCAGGATCAACAGGGTGGGACGGATCTCGTGCGTATCGCGGTCGGCCAGGAAGACGCCGGATGCGCGATGCCGGCTTTCCGGGCCGGGATCGGCTTCCGCCAGGCGCCGCATAATCAGGTCGAGGTCGGCGTTGGCCGACGCAAGCGTCAGTCCCGGCTTCATGCGGGCCAGCACCCGCATGGATCCGTGGTGGCCGCGGTCGGCAATGTCGCCTTCCATGTTGTGCAAAGGCAGATAGAAATCAATGGATTGTTCAAAGAAACGCAGCCCGGGCGGCAGCACTCCCAGCACTTCGTAGCGCTGGCCGTTCAGCGTTAGCGTGGCGCCGATGGCGCTCGCGTCGGCGCCCAATTTGTCGACCCAAAACTGGTAGCCCAGCACCGCGGTCAGCGGGGCGCCGGGCCGGTCGTCGGACTGGTCGAACACCCGGCCCATCAGTGGTTTCGCGCCCACCAGGCCGAAGAAGCCGCTGGTCACCACGGCGGCGCGCGTCAGCATGGCATCGCCACGGCCGGTCAAAGTAAGATGCGCCGTGTGTAGACCGGCCATCTGTTCGAAGCTGTGGTTTTCGCTGCGCCAATGCTGGTAGTTGACCCAGGTGACGCTGATGCCGTCCGCTTTCGGATCGGATTCGCCGAGCCACACCAGGCGCTCGGCGGCGGGATAGGGCAGGGGCTTTAGCAGGACCGCATTGACCACGCTGAAGATGGCCGTATTGGCGCCGATGCCCAAAGCCAGCGTGAGCACCACCACCAGCGAAAAGCCGGCGGACCGGCGGATGCCGCGCAGGCCGTAGCGCACGTCTTGCGCGAAGGTTTCGAGCGCCGGGAAACTCCAGGTATCCCGGGCGCGTTCCTGAATCCGGGTTAGGTTGCCGGCGCGGCGGCGGGCAGCGGCGCGCGCTTCATCCGCCGGTATGCCGCGGGCCATATTCGCCTCGATTTCGAATTCCAGTTGAGCGGCGATCTCGGCGTTCAGCTCGTCGTCCAGGCCCCGCCGTCCTTTGAGCGCGGCCGACAGTTTGGACCACCAGGCGCGCATGAATTAACCCTCCGCCGCCAGGACGCGTCCCATGGCCTGGACGAAACGCTCCCATTTTGAGGTGGCGGCTGCCAGTTGTTTGCGCCCGGCCGGAGTGAGCCGGTAATATTTTGCGCGGCGGCCGTTGGGCGAAGTCTTCCATTGCGGCGTCATCCAGTTCCGTTGCAACAACCGTTGCAGCGCCGGATAGAGCGAGCCGTTATCCACCAGAAATTCGTCGCCGGACTGCTGTTCGAGAAACTGGCTGATGCCGTAAGCGTGGTTGGGGCCTTGCTGGAGGCTGCGCAGGATGAGGACTTCGAGCGTACCCTGCAGGAATTCGAGGCGCTCCCGTGGATCGTCTACCGTAGACATACTACCTATATAACGCTGTGGCGGAGTGTCTGTCAAGCGGGTCAAGGCCGGGCTTGGTCGTCTGTCTCACTCCGCGCCAAGAATATCCAACAGCTTACGACTGGTCATGACCTTCGTCCCCGCGTGGGCTGTAGGAAAGTGGCGGGTGTTCCCGGTAACGTCCGAGTACTCGGCAAGGATGGCGGTGGAAATGCAGAGGCTGAAGCTTTCCGCTAAGCGCGAGTCTGAAAATGCGGTCTTCTAAACCGCCTGGTTTGAGAAGCGCGGATAACACCACGTTCGTGTCCAGCACGGCGCGCGGCATATGCGGCATATTACGTCGGGCGGCGGAGATTTCTTTTCGAACGGCTTCAAAGTTGCCTGCCATGGGCGGCAAACCTCCAAAGATAAATTGGAACTGCTGGTTTCGCCCAAGTCGCTCGGGAGAGCGTCCTATCTGCGAGGTGAGGGCTTCCCACTTCTACTCCGGCAGGTGCCTCCGGTCCTACGCTGGTCGCCGTACAGCGGCCAGATTTGCTACGCAACCCCGAGACCGGTGGATCTTTTGGCTCGGTTTTCTTGCCCGAAGCCTTAGCATACATCCTCGGGCGTGAAATTCAATCCCTTTGAAAAATTCCATTTGTTTCGCATGCTTGCACTTCGAATCTGGCAGTTCTTGCACCTCATCGGGATTCTCTGCCATGTTGGCCGGCACTCAGTCGCCTGCGCTTCGCGTCTCGTTCGCGGCGCGTGGCGGCGATTTCGGCCTCAATCTGCCGCATGGCGAGCTTGTCGGTGCCCCGCAACGTCGATCCTTCCTGGATGGATCTCAGCCATTCCGGGGCTTCGTCCGTGAGCTGCTTGAAGAACCGGGCGCGTGCGTACTTGCCTGTAGGAACGACGCGATCTACAACGGATTTGCGGGTGTAGGTTAGCTTCCCCCGCTCGGCCTTCGCCTCGAGCACGTCGCCTTGGTTGATGCCGAGCTGTTTCCGGACCGCCTGCGGGATCACAACCTGATACTTATTCTTAACGGTAACAATAGCCATACGAGTTGGTACAACAGTTCAACTGTTCAACTTTCATTCTACCAAGCGCGCCCTCTAGCTGCGCAACCGCAGGAAGAACCAGGCCAGGCCGATCGCCAGCAGCACGGAGGCGCACACGCGCACCGGCTGAAGCGCGGCCAGGCGCCTAACTATGTACGAAAAAGCCAGCGCGCAGATGCCGATGAAACCGGTCTCGGCGGCGGCCGCTCCGGCCAGCACATATAAGGGGCTGTACCCCGTGGTGCGCAGGAAGAGCGCGAAATACAAGCCATGAAACCCGCCCAACACCGCCACGATCAGCCAGCGCATGCCGGCCTTCGGCAGCGCCAGAATCTCCACCGAGAGGTATGCGATGGTCAGCGCCGGCGGCGGCTTCCACGAAGCGCGCGGGCGGCTGCCAGGCGGTGAGCGGAACGATGCAGCGCGGCGGCCGTCTGGCCGGCCAGAAACATGGCAGCCAGCAGGATCAGCTCGCGGCGGCTGCGCGCGGCCAGCACCAGGCTTGCCAGAAACAGCATCTGCGCCGCTCCGCCCAATGCGCGCATGAAGCCGCCGCCAGCCTGGGTCACCGCCGTCTCCATCGCGGTGGGCGGACGGAAGCGCAGCGTGGCGCGCGGAAACGAGATATCGAACAGCGCCTGATCGCGCTTGCCGCCGTTTTCCACGCGCAGCAGGTGAACGTGGTTGGGCACGGTGACCGCGTAGAACGTGCATTCGACGTCCAGGCTATCCACCGGCGCGGCGAACTCGTAATCCGCCGCGCACACGTACCAGCCGTGCGGGCGCGTCCTCGCGGCAGGATCCTTGTCAGCATCCGCGCCTGCCGTCCGCCGCTCGAAAAGACGATGTGCGCGAACAGCGACTGCGCCGGATTCGCGACCTGCGGCATCTCGTACAAAGGCAGTTGGAATTCGTAATGCGCATGCGTGCCGCGGATGGTCAGATCGCCGGAGCTCATGCTGATGACATGCGCGAAGGCGGCGCCGGCGAGCAGTCCGATCCCGGCCAGAAGCCTCATGCAGCCGGAATCGGTTCGATGCGGCGCCGGGCCGCGGCGACGCGCTGCGTGCGGATGCGCTTGTAAATGATGCGCACCAGGGCCAATGCGGGGACCGAAAGAAATGCGCCCGGAATGCCGGCAATCTCCGCTCCGGCGAATACGCCAAACAGAACGAGCAGGGGATGCAATTCGACGCCGGCGCCCATCAATTGAGGAGACAACACGTAGTCCTGAAACACGCGATAGACGCCCAGAAATATGATCGACGCCCACCACCGGCCCGCCGCTGGCCGCCGTGACGATGACGACAATGACGGCCGCAGCAAGGGGTCCGATCATGGGGATGAATTCCAACGCGGCCCCCAGCACGGCCAGTAGAAAGCTATACGGGATACCGAGAATGTTGAAGAAAATGGAATAGGCCGTGAACGCGGCGAGCGAGAGCAGCATGATCGCGCGCATGTAGTGCGCCAGCAGCAGGTTCACGTCCGCCAGAAACTCATCTATCTCCGCGCGCCAGGGCCGATCCTCGATGAGATCCGAGAAAATACTGGCGCATGGTGCCGCCGTCCTTCAGGAAGAAGAAGCCCAGAATGGGAATGATCACCACGAAGATCAGATTGCCGGCCACGCTTAGAATCTTGGCGCCGGCGCTGGGAAGAGAAGAGATGATGTCGCCGGAATTTTTGTTGATCTGCTCCTGTATCTTTCGCAGGATTTGATCTTTGACGGAGTTGACCGTTGGCGGGAACGGCAGGGGTGGGCTGCTGCAGTCTGGCTATCAGCGCGGGTGTGGACTTGGCCAGCGAGTTGGCTTCATCCGCGACGCGGGAACCGATTTGCGTGGCCACCACAAACAGCACCGCGATAAAGATGACATAGGCGATGGCCAGCGCGGGCGTGCGCGTGCGTTTGCCGGGCAGGAACCGGTCGATGACGTTCACCAGCGGCGAAAGCAGATACGCGAACAGCAGCGCCACGATGAACACGAACAGAGTGCCGCGCATGAGGTACACCAGCCATAGAAGCAGCAACACCATAGCCGCGGTCCAGGTGTAGCGAGCGGCGCGCGCGTCGAATCCGAGCATGATGGCCTGTACGGCATTCTAACAACACCGGTTGCTATGGCGATGCGGGCGGGCCCTGCGCGCCCGCTATCCGTTCGATGCGCACGCGGGCGATGCGATTCCGCTCCATTTCGAGGACGGTATAGCGCCGCCCGCCGTAATTCCACTTGTTCGCCCGGCATGCGGGATGTAGCCGAGGCGGTACAGCAGGAATCCGGCCAGCGTCTCGAATCCGGCCTCGGCGGGGATTTCGATGCCGTACTCGGTTTCGAGGTCGCGAATGCGGGTGGCGCCATCGAGTTCCACTTCGCCCGCTTCGGCAAGCGCCCGGCCGGTGCGCCTCGACTCTTCTCGTCGTACTCGTCCTGGATGGGCCCCACGATCTGCTCCAGCACATCCTCCACGGTGAGCAGTCCGGCGATGGTGCCGAACTCGTCCACCACCATGGCCATGTGGGAGCGGCCCTGCTGGAACTCGGCGAGCATCTGGCCCACCGGCTTGGTCTCGGGCACCACCAGGTGCTTGCGCAGCAGGCGGCGGATGCGGAACGCGCGGCTGGGGCGGCCCACGCGGATGGCTTCGCGGCGTTCCTCCCAAACGGGGAGCAGGTCCTTGTAGTGCAGCAGGCCGACGATCTGTTCGGGCTTGTCCTCGTAGACCGGCAGGCGCGAATGCTGGTGCTCGATCATGGCGTGCAACACCTGGTCGAGCGTGGCGTCCGCGGGAACCGAGACGATATCGTTGCGCGGCACCATGATCTCGCGCACCGAAAGTTCGTCAGATCCAGCACGCGGTGGATCATATCTTCCTGCGATTCGGGCAGGTAGCCGAGGCCGCGGCTGGAGGTGACGATCAGCTTCAGTTCTTCCGCCGAATGGCCGCCGGAGCGATGATGGCCGCCAATGCGCAACATATTGGTAATGGCGCCGCTGGATTTCTCGATCACCAGCACGAAGGCGAAGCGATATCCGGTAGAAGATCAGCAGCAGCCGGCGCCACGGTGACGGCCAGACGGTCGGCGGTGGCGATGGCCAGATTCTTGGGCACGACCTCGCCGATGACGACATGCAAGTAGCTGATCGCCATAAACGCCAATAACAGGCTGGCGCCGTGGACCACGCTCGTCGGCGGTAGGGCCCCAATCGGGATGGAACAGCGACTGGATGATGCGGAACAGCGTTTCTTCGCCGGCCCATCCGAGCCCGAGGCTGCTGAGGGTGACGCCGACCTGGGTCACGGAAAGCAGGCGGGCCGGGTTGGCGAGCAGGTTGAGCGCCGTTTGCGCGCCGGACTGGCCTTCCTCGGCAAGTTGCCGCAGGCGCGAGCCGCGCACCGACAGCAGTGCCACTTCCGCGGCGGCGAAGAAGCCGTTCAGCCCGATGAGCAGCGCCACCAGGATGAGGCGAAATCCCAGGTACGATTGGGTCATGGACGTGGCCGGAGCCAGAATCTCATTTTAGGACTTCGCCGGGGTGCCGGTTTTCACAAAAATACGCTAACCATTTTGCGCGGCTGGCGCGTCTTTATAAGTAACTCCGTTACACCTGGCGGGCGCAATCACCCGTATCCCCAAGTTTGCGCCCGCATTCATCCACTCCTTTTTTGCCGGTTGTCCCGAAAAACGTGCTCCTGATTCTGGGGCCTGCGAAGGTGCTGGCGGTGCTGGCGCTGCTTTACCCCCGGACGCGATTCCTGCTCGAATGGTCTACCTGGCGGTAGCGGCCGGCAGTTACACTCTTCGCCCCGATAAGCTGCGGCTGGCCCCGAAATCTCCGGCGCGCTAAAATTTTACCTAATGATAAGATCCGCGTTTCTTCTGGCTGCTGCCTGCGCCGCGGCGGTTTCCGCCGCCCCTCTCGACCGGAAGGATGTCGAATACGCCCGGCCGGATGGCCAGCCGCTGTTGCTCGATCTCCACGTTCCGGATGGCCCGGGACCGTTTCCCGCCGCCATTCTCATCCACGGCGGAGGTTTTGACGAAGGCAGCAAGAGCACGAATGTCCGGCCGCTGTTCGAACCGTTGACCGCTGCCGGGTTCGCGTGGTTCAGCATCGATTACCGGCTGGCTCCTGCGGTCCATTTTCCGCAAGCGATGGAGGATGTGTGCAGCGCCATCCGGTGGCTCAAGGCGAACGCGGCTGCCTACCACGTGGACGTTTCGAAGATCGCGATTATAGGCGAGTCGGCCGGCGGGTTCTTCGTGAACTATGCGGGAACGCACGAAATACCGGCCACCCGGGTGGCCGCGGTGGTCGATTTCTATGGGCCGTCCGATTACGGAAAGCTGGCCCAACTGCGCCGCAATCATCCGGAGCGCTTCAATATGGCGACCATCGAGCGCCACGCGTCGCACGGCGGCGGCATCCATTTCTTCGGCGTAGAACAACTGGACGCAGCCGGAATGGAAAAATTGCACGCGCTCGCGCCCATCGCCGCGGTGCACAAGGGCATGCCTCCATTCCTGGTCATACACGGCACGAAGGACGATCAGGTGGATTACGCGCAATCGACGGATTTTTGCCACGCGATCCGAAAAGTGGGCGCGGCCTGCGAACTGATTTCGATCGAAGGCGGCGGGCACGGCATGGGAGGCTGGCGCGCGCCGGAGATGCAGCACTGGAAGCCGGAGATGATCGCCTGGCTGAAGAAGACGTTGAAAAAGACGTTGGACGTAAGATAGGAGAGTGCACATGAAGCCCGCCTTATTGGCCAATCGTGTTGGCAATCGTGGCGGCTGTGGCTTTGGCCGGCCCAGGTACACGTCGCGCAGCACGGCATCGAGTACATCGCGGTCGACATTCAGGGCAAGCCTTTCACCCAGTTTTTCATTGGGCCCGAAACCAACAAGCCTTATCTGCACCCTCTGCGCTCGGCCAGCGGCAAAATCGTGACGCGCGGCTACCCGATGGAGGATATCCCCGGCGAATCGCACGATCATCCCCATCATCGCGGCCTGTGGTTTTCGCACGGCGACGTGAACGGATTCGATTTCTGGGGTAATGAGACGCGCGGCGGCAAGTTCGGACGGATCGTACTGTCCAAAGATTGAAAACCTGTCGAGCGGCAAGCAGTCAGGGGTAATCGATGCCACTTTTGACTGGCTGGATCCATCCGGCAAGATCCTGTTCACAGAAGCGCGCCAAATGACGTTCTACGATCAGCCGAAGACCCGCACCATCGACTTCGACATTACCCTGACGGCTCGCGAAAAAGTCGTCTTCGGCGACACCAAGGAAGGCACATTTGCCTTGCGCGTGGCGTCCGCCCTGGAAGAACCGCACTGGGGACGCCCACCGAACCGCAGCGGACGGGTCACATGGTGGACTCCCAGGGACGGGAAGGCGAAAAGCAGATCTGGGGCAAGCGCGCCGATTGGGTGGACTTCTACGGCGTCGTGGATGGGGAGACGCTAGGCATCGCCATGTTCGACCATCCTTCGAACCCCCGCCACCCGGCGTGGTGGCACGCGCGCGCCTATGGGCTGTTTGCGGCCAACATTTTCGGTTTGCGTGATTTTGAGAACGACAAGAGCAAAGACGGTAGCCTGACCCTGGCGCTTGGCGAAACACTGCGCTTCCGCTACCGCGTCGTGATCCATCCGGGAGACGCCCAAAGGCGCGCATTGCGAAGCTTTACGGGGATTACGCGGGCGTCAAAATAGAGCTTTCAGAATCAAAAACTGCCGTTTCTGTGGGCACGGTGGCAGACACAAAGAGCGCGAGATTGCTCCCGCGCTCTTCGACGAGACAGAGGCCCGAATTAGGCGGCAGCTAGCAGGTCATCAATCGTTTCGGCAGTCGGCAAACTCATGGCGGTCAGCGGCTTCCTGGCACCGGATGCAGTAGGCCGCCCACGGCAGGGCGTCCAGCCGCTTCAGTTTGATGTCCTCATCGCAGTGCATGCAAATGCCATAACTGCCGTCTTTTATACGGGATAAAGCGCCACGCACATTGCGCAGCAAGTTGGCCTCACGATCCAGGTTACGAATAGCAAGTTCCCTCTCTCCAGCAAGTTGCACTTCATCGAGCGCGTCCGGGGATTTCTCGATCAGGATCTCGTCGCGATTGCGCAGTCCGCTGGACAGTTCTGCTTGCTTGGCCTGCAGCATTGCCTTGTATTTTTCGAGCTCGGTTCTGTTCATGATCATTCTCCTATCTTTTTTTGTTCTAGCCTGTCGGGTTCGTTTGCCCGACAGACAATAGACGAGATTTAGCACTAAAAGTTTCAAAAAATCTCAGCCTCTTCGGCTCAAATTCTGGCGTCCATTCGCCTAAAAGCCGCCATACGGGAAACTACTGTAGCAACTGCAATACCAAATTGCAAAGGTACTTTGACAGATGCAAGTACCATGCCAAAGGTTACATTCAAATTCATCGCCAAAATGGGCCATCCCCTGCCATTGCACCGTTCCGACAAGACAATAGTGCCGCGAAGGGGCCTTTTTATCACAGACGTTTTGTGAGGAAATACGTTTACCGAGCGCAAACGGACCCGGTTCCAGGACCAGGTGCTCCACATTTGAACAACAGTTGGCGGCTAGTGCCGGGTTTAGTGTGCCGGATCGTCAGTCTTCGCCGCCCAGTGGAGTCCGATGCCGCCGCAGATGAATCCGTGCGCTTTCACAGAAGCAAAGCCGAAGCCGCCCAGGCGCTCGGCGAAATCCTGCATGGAAATGAATGACCGCAGCGAATCCGGTATATAGGTATAGATCCGCGGACGGCCGTGCAGCAAGAGTCCCCAGAATCCGCCTTGCATGTACAGATAGCCGACGTACAGTTTCCGCAGAACGCGGTTGGCCGGCAGGAAAAAATCCAGCGTAACCAGCCGGCCGCCGGGACGGGTCACACGCTCAATTTCCCGCAAGGCGGCATTCAGGTCTGGAAAATTGCGCAGGCCGTAACCGATAAAAACGCAATCGAAAGTGTTTGCGGCGAAGGGAAGGATGGTGGCGTCCGCGCATACCGCTTCGGCGACGCCCCGGCCGCGCGCCAGCCGCAGCATCCGTTCGGTGAGATCCACCGCCACCGGTCTGGCATGGGGACGGCGTTCGGTGACGAGCTGGGAGAAATCGCCGGTGCCCGAAGCCAGGTCCAGGACCATCGCCCGCTCCGGCAGCCCGGCCATCTCCACGCCGCGCCGTTTCCAGCGCCGGTCCATTCCATAGGAGAACATGCGCGTGATGAAGTCATAGCGCGGCGCAATGGTGGTGAACATCGCGCGCATCAGGCGCATGTCCTGCTTCTCGGCTGGAATCGGCATTAGCAGCCGAATTGTAGCACTTGTCGCGCACGTTTGAATAACCGCGCAAACGGGGCGCGCGACATAAGAGCGGTTAGATTGGTGAGGCCGCCGAGGCATTAGAGGCTTCGTACGCTCGCTTACGTCACGGCTCATACGGCGCGACGATTTGGCGGCGATGCCGCGATAGTTCCGGCTCCGGCGCCGCGAGAACGCGCCGTTAACGGTGGCGGCGGCGCCATCCAGCATCTGCATCATGGCGTGGGGCGGCATTTCTTCCGCTTCCTTGAAAAAAGTCATGCGGCCCAGTTCGCCATCGTAATCCACCCTTACCAGATCGCCGCCGCGTACCTGCTCGGTGGCGATCAGGTTGGAAAGGGGATGTACCAGACTCCGGTCGATGGCGCGCTTCAGATGCCGCGCGCCGTACTTCATGTCTGTACCTTCGCGCAGCAGAAATTCCTTGGCCGGATCTGTCAATGAAAAAACGAACGGCGCACCGTTTGCCGAGTTGAAGATGCGGTGCTGCACGATGTTCAGTTCCAGACCCAGGATCTTGCGCAACTCCGGTTCGCCCAGCGGCCGGAATACCACCACTTTGTCGATGCGGTTCATGAACTCCGGCGTGAACTTCCGCCGGGCGGCTTCCACGCCGGCACGCGAGATCTTTTCCGTAAGGCTTCCGTCCATCTGCCCCGCGGCACACTTACGCTGCATTTCGCCAGCCGCGAATCCCAAATTGGGGCGCAAGATGGAGTTCATTTCATTCGCGCCCAGATTGCTGGTCATGAAAATCATGGCGCGCGAAAAATCCACACGGCGGTTGTCGCCCAAAGTCAGAGTCGCTTTGTCGAGGATTCCCAGCAATAGATTCCACAGCGAGTCGCTGGCCTTCTCGATCTCATCGAATAGCACGAAGCTCAGCTTGATTTTGTCGGTGTAATACTGCTGCAGGACTTCCTGGCTGAGCAGCGGATGCGTTTCGCGATGCCCCAGATATCCGGGCGGCGAACCGATCAGCTTGGCGATCTCGTGGCTGTGCTGGAACTCCGCGCAATCGATCTTGACCACCGCGCGCATATCCCCCAAGAGGCTTTCGGCAGTAGCTTCCACCATGCGCGTTTTGCCGGAACCGGTCGGTCCCAGAAAGAGAAAATTACCGATCGGTCTGCCGGGGCTGGACATGCCCGCGAGAAACGTCTGGTAGATGTTCACGATCTGATCGACCGCTTCATCCTGGCCGACCAGGCGTTTGCGTAAGTCGGATTCCAGTTTCACCGCTTCATTTCCCGTGAGCGTCGGGTCTAGTTGCCTACTCATCCGGCCCATTCCTTTGCCTCTTTTCCAGCCCCAATGCCTTCGGAGCATCTCGCTGGCAGAGTCAATAGCACGTCGCGTGCCAAGTTTTTGGCGGGCTCAGAGTGAGTGTTTTCTCTCATTTCCGAGGCTGCGAAGGCCTTATTTCAACTCGGCTGATCAGTGTACGCGCAGGCACGCGCAACAGCATCATGACCACCTCAGCCACATCTTCCGATTGAATCTTCCAGGGCGCCGGACTGGCGCCCGCACCGAACTCCGTATCCACGCTGCCGGGCATCACATAACTTACCCGGACGTTGTCATACCGGTGATCCATCATCATGGCTTCGCTGAATCCGTTGAGCCCGAATTTGGACGCATTATAAGCCGCACCGCCGGCAAATGGGTTTTTTCCCGCCAGACTGCTGATGTTGACAATGTACCCGCCGCCGCGGCTTTTCATGCGCGGCAGCGCGTCATGGCTGCAATAAAAAGCGCCGTTCAGGTTCACGTCGATGGTGCGGCGCCACTCTTCCGGCGTCAAGTCCGCAACACTCTTGAACACGCCGATGCCGGCGTTGTTGATCAGGATATCCAGGCCGCCAAATCGTTGGTCTACCTGCCCGAAAAAGCGCTGCGACATCTTCCAGTTTCGATACGTCCGCTGCTTCGCCCAGCAGCCGGCCGGCCGCGCTGTGCCCACAATCTTTTACAAACGCCCGCACGCTCTCTGCGGAACGGCTGCATACGGCTACCGACGCGCCCTCGCCGAGCAGACGCTCCGCGATGGCCCGCCCGATGCCGCGCGTGCCACCTGTCACTATCGCCACTTTGCCCGATAAAGATTGTTCCATACTTCGATTCTACTGACGATTCCGCTCTGCGGTCCTGTTAAGATTATCTTAGGGATGTCCTCCGCCGCGCCCTCCGCTTCATTACGAAACTTATTTTCCGAGTTGGAACAGTTGTTCCAAACTGAAACGGAAGCGCGCGTTTCGACCAGCGTGCAAGCCGCTGAGCGGGCTCTGACCGAACATCTGAATCAGTCGGTGCGGCGTTTGCGGCAGGCCGCCGAGTTTTCCGAGATCGCCGCCATCCTGTGCGATGCGCTCCGCGCCGTTTGCGAGTGTTTGCGCCGTGTTTCGGGTCAACGAGAGGCGCTGTCGCCGGGGAACGCCTGCAGCGTGCGGCCGGCGAAGCCGCTGCGGATAGGCAAGCCGCGGCGCATTTTCAGGAACTGCGTTTTGCGGCGGCGGATGCGGCTGCGTTCGCTGGCGTCATCGAATCGCGGGAGCCGGTGGTGGCGTTGGCATCCGCCGCGGAGATATCGCCGGCGGTGGTGGACTGTTTTCGGCACATCGAGCCGGGGGATAAAGCGCTACCTGTTTCCGTTGACGATGGAACAAACACACGGTCGGCGTGCTGTATGCCGCGGGCGCGGTCGATAGCGCGGCGCTGGAGTTGTTGGCGCAAGCGACGCCGCGATCCTTGAAGCCCAGCAGCAAGCGCCAGCGCGTCCGCAGACCCGGCCGCAGGTCGCGGGTCCGGCTCGCACGAATCGGTTGCCAGCATCGAAACGGCTCCAGCAAGCACCGCCACGGATTGGGATGCGCTCAGCCCGGCCGACCGCAATCTGCATCTGCGCGCGCAACGCTTCGCGCGCGTGCAGGTGGCTGAGATGCGGCTGTACCGGCAGGACGCCGTCAAAGCCGGGCGCGCGCAGGAAGACCTGTATTCCGCTTTACAGGATGCCATCGATGGCGGGCGCGAGGCTTTCCGCGAACATTTGTAAAGGCTACGCCCACCATGGTCGATTACTTTCATCGCGAATTGGTGCGCACGCTTGGCAAATGACAATCCTGCCTGGTTGGGAGAAAAATATCCTGGGCCGCTGGTGTAAGGCACGGCATTAGTCTGCGGCTGCTCGCGTTCTCGGCCGGCGCCGCGGCCTTCGCCCAGAGCCCTGAGCCGCTCGCCCGCGCTTATCGCGAATCGCCCACGCCCGCCCGGCGCCAAGGCTCTGGAGAATTTCGCCACCGCGCACAAGGATGTCAACGGCGCTCTGGCGCACCTGACTCTGGGCGTCGTCGGCTTTCGAACAGAAGCAGTATGCCGGACGCCATCCGGCATCTGCAGGCGGCCCAGGCCCGACTTCCCAAGCTGGCCGACTATACGGCTTATTATCTGGCGGCGTCTCGCGTGGAGACCGGAGATAATGCCGCTGCCGTGCATGACGCGGCCGCGGTCCGGGCCGTGCCGCTGCGCTCGCCGTTCTGCCGCCAAATCCATCGTGCTGCAGGCGCGCGGTCTGGCAGCATCCGGTCGGCGCCCGCGGGGCTATACGCATGTTGCGCGACACTTACGCCGATCTGCCGCAGCCCGATGGCGACCTCGCCCTGGCCATGGCCTATCAAGCCGCCCACGATTTGCCGCACGCCGTCGAATACTATCAGCGCGTCTACTACCAATATCCGTCGGGCGATGCGGCCACGCGCGCGGCCGCCGCACTCCTGGCGCTGCGCGACAGCATGGGAGCGGCGTATCCCGCGCCCGCGCCCCAAGCCATGGTCGCGCGGGCCAACCAGTTGCTGGCCCAGCGGGAGTATACGCGCGCCCGTGCCGAGTTCCAGTCGCTGGTGCCGCAGCTCAACGGCCCGGAGCGCGACCAGGCCCGCGTGGGCATCGGCGCCGCCGATTACCTCAACGGCGACGTCTCGGCCGCTTATACGCTACCTGCGCTCGCTGGAGGTCTCCGATCCGGAGGCAGATGCCGAGCGCCTCTATTATCTGGCCGAATGCGCCCGCAAGCTGAACGACGAAGACCAGATGATGGAGGCGGTGCAGAAACTGGGCAAGCACCGCGAATCGTTGTGGCGCTACAAGGCGCTGGTGGGCGCGGCCAATCGATTCCTGGTGACCAACCAGCACGAGAAATACACGCCGCTTTACAAAGCCGTGTACGAGACCTTTCCGGATCAGCCGCTGGCGGCTTCCTGCCATTGGCGGGTGGCGTGGTCGGCCTACATCCACCGCCAGCATGACGCCGGGGAACTGCTGCGGGAGCACCTGGAACGATATCCCGGACATCCCACCGCCAGCGCCGCGCTGTATTTCCTGGGGCGTCTCGTCCGAAGCCGATGGCGACTACGCCGCCGCGCGCGCCTTTTACACCAGGCTGGCGGCGCAGTTCCCGAACTACTACTACGGCATCCTGGCGCGCGAACGCATGGCGCAGCCGGCGATTGCGGCGGCGGGTGCATCGGCCAAGACGGCGCAGTTCCTGCGGCCCATCGCCTTTCCGCCGCACAGGCCGCCCGTCCCGCGCGAGCCGGATGCGGAAACCGCTTTGCGCATCGCGCGCGCCCGCCTGCTGGTATCCGCCGGACTGCCGGATCTGGCCAAAGCGGAGCTGCGCTTCGGCGCTCGCAACGGCAACCAGCCGTACTTGTTGGCCATGGAACTGGCGCGCACCGCCAGCACGCCGCACGAACGGCTGCACAACATCAAGAGCGCCGCGCCGGACTATCTCTCCATGTCTCTCGAGGATGCGCCTCCGGCATTCTGGGAACTGCTGTTTCCCGCTGCCATATGAAAAGGACCTGGTGCGCAACGCCGAAGCAGCAGAGCCTGGATCCTTATATGGTGGCGGCGCTGATCCGGCAGGAATCCGAATTCGACCCGCAGGCGCTCTCCGCCAAACACGCTTATGGCCTTACGCAGGTGGAGCCGGCCACCGGCCGCTCGCTGGCCCGCCGCGCCGGCGTGCCGCGTTTCAGCAACCGTTCCCTGTTCCAGCCCGCCATCAACCTGAAACTGGGCACTTACTATCTGCGTGCGCTGCTGGATCAGTGGGGCGGCAAATGGGAGCAGACCCTGGCGTCTTACAATGCCGGCAAATCGCGCGTGAACGACTGGATCACCTGGAACCAGTACCAGGAGCCGGCGGAATTTGTGGAATCCATCCCGTTTACCGAGACGCGCGAATACGTGGAAGCGGTGTTGAGAAATGCGGCGGTGTACCGGCAACTGTACGCGCCAAAAGCCGCCGGTCACCGTTGAAGCCTTGCTTGAGCGGCCCGCTATGTGCGGTCCCTCACAGTTTTTTCCGAGTACCGGCCTTCCTATTTCCTCAAAAATGTGCGAATCTTAATGAAGGGTTAAATCACCTTAAATAAGGAGCGTTCGAACCACACGAACGGGAGTGGAGTATGCTGCCAGGTTTCCTACTGCCGGAAACAACCATCCGCGAGGCCGGCACCGGCCCCGAGGTGGATCTCGGAGATTCCCGGGGCGGTCTGATCCTTCTCACTCTCGGCATCACCCGCATCATTGAACAGGAAAGCCTGGATGTTTCCATCTGGGGTTCCGCGGACAATGTCGAGTGGGGCGCCAAACCCATTGCCTCCTTCCCGCAGAAGTTCTATTGCGGCACTTATCAGATTCTATTGGACTTGCGCGCCCATCCGGATGTCCGGTTCCTGCGCGCGAAATATCAGGCGCAGCGCTGGGGCAAGGGCGAGCCCAAGCCGCTGTTCGGCGCTTACGTCTTCGCGCAAGGCGCCCGCACAGGTCCTGACCATGACTGCCTGATGATCTCTTACGACGAAGCTTTGGATCTTTTCCGTTCGGACGACCTGATCGGTATCGGCATGGCCGCCGACACCTTGCGCAAGAAATATCATCCCGAAGGGGTGGTTTCTTACATCATCGATCGCAATATCAATTACACGAATTTCTGCACGGAATATTGCAGTTTTTGCGCCTTTTACCGGCCCATGGGCCACGCCGAAGGCTACGTGCACGGCCATGAAACCATCTTCGCCAAGATCCAGGAGACCCTCGATCTGGGCGGCACCGGCGTGCTGATGCAGGGCGGCCTGCATCCGGATCTGAAGATCGAATGGTACGAGGATCTGTTGCGCGCCATCAAGCAGCGCTTCACGATTCACCTGCACTGCTTCTCCGCGCCCGAGATCACCAATATCGCGGAAGTGAGCGGGCTGAGCCTGCGCGATACCATCGCCCGCCTGCGCGATGCGGGTCTCGACTCCATCCCCGGCGGCGGCGCCGAGATTCTGGACGATGGCGTGCGGCACCGCATCAGCCGGCTCAAGTGCTCGACCGCGGAATGGATCGACGTGCATCGCACCGCGCATGCGCTGGGCATGCGGACCACCGCCACCATGATGTTCGGCTGCGGCGAGACGCTGGAGCAGCGCATGAACCATTTGCGGATCGTGCGCGAGATTCAGGAAGAGACGGGCGGATTCACGGCGTTTATCCCGTGGACGTTCCAGCGCGAGAATACCTCGCTCGGCCACTTCGTGCATGAAGAAGCCACGGCCGTCGAATACCTGCAGAATCTGGCGATCTCGCGCATCTACCTCGATAACATCGAGAACATTCAATCGTCGTGGGTGACGCAGGGGCTGAAGACCTGCCAACTCGGTCTGCGCTTCGGCGGCAACGATGTGGGCAGCATCATGATCGAAGAGAACGTGGTTTCCGCCGCCGGGCGCCCACCACCAGGCCAGCGAAGAGGAACTCCGCCGCATCATCCGCGATGCCGGTTTCATCCCCAAGCAGCGCGACACGCTGTACCGCACCTATTTCTTGAATTAGCATTTCTTGGACTAGCTGCAATACTCTTCACTTAACGATTCTGATAGCTGCGGAAATGTCGCTGGGTGGCGAGCGCTTATAGCTGCGGCGCAGGGGGAAGTTACTCATCTTCCGCTTGACCCCTCGGGGATTGCGCCGATTGCGGCTGGAGGCGGCGGACTCATCGAGGATCTCGTCCAGCACCGTGTTATGGAACTCTTTTCGACCTTGAGGGGGGAATAGCGCCGAAGGCGGCCATCTTGCGGCGGACAACGCGCACGGCGTGGAGGAAGGACAGCCGGTCGGGGTCCTTATCGGCACGTAGCGCCGCTTCGTGCATGAGGCCGCGCACGGCGAAATGCGCCATCAGCAGGCCATAGAACTCCTGCCGTACCAGATCCGGCGTTTTACTGCGGAGCACGATATGCGCGCCCCGCAGATGGGTCTTGAGTTCGTCGAACGCGGTTTCGATCTCCCAGCGCTGGTGATAGAGCGCTGCCAGTTCGGCGGCCGGAGCCAGTTCGTGGTCAAGGATCGTGGTTGCCAGTCGGTATAACGGCTCCGCTCCTTCGACTCCCTCCAGACGGTATTCGATCACACGCACCACGATTCCATTGCGCCCTCGCCGCTGGTCCTGCTGCGACGGATAGATGCGGCTCAGATAAGATCCGTCCGGCAGGCGTTTTTCGCAGGGCAGATGGATGTTTCTTCTGACTCGCCACAGCAGGTCCGCACCCGTAGCCGCCGCCTGCTTCCACATTTCAAACCCGAAAAAGCCACGGTCTGCCAGGCACAACATGCCCTTGCCGAGACTTGGCAATACAGTCTTTGCCAGGGCGACTTCGCTGGTGGCGTAGTCCGCCATCCGGCTGCCGAAAAGGACATGGGTACCGTTCTCCACCAGCGATACGAAACGGATCTTCGGATACGCACTCTCGCCGCGGCTGGCGCCCGGACGCCCGAACGCTTCGCTGTTGCCCTTCTCGTCGGCGACATCCAGCGTGCTGCCGTCAACGCTGATCAGCCGCCACGTTCGATACCAGGCACCCTGGGTCGCCGCCACCGCGACTGGCCTGACCACCTCATCGTGCAGTTGCCGCACCGGCTCCCACCCCAGCCTGGTCCGCGCCTGCGAGATACCTGAATTACCAGCCACATTGAGTCCTGCCCCGGGTTCCACCAGCCACTGGATTCCTTCCAGCAGACAACGCAGCACCTCCCGATACGACGACTGCATGTACAGCGCCAGCGCGATCACGTAATACACGACCACATGAGCCGGCAGATCGCGCTGGCGCACACTCTCTTTCCCAGACGCCGCCAGCGACGCACGAATCTTTTCCAGCGGAAAGGTTTTGGCTACCACGCCCAGACTGATGTAGTCGGTAATGCGGCTGCCAGCGGGTAATGAAGCCACTGTGCGTGACATCAGCCCTTCCCCTCCACGCCGGTTTGCGCAATTGTGCACAAGACATAGGGAAAACGTCCTCGGATTACCCGATTGAAGTAGCTGCCCTTAGAAGGAGCGTCCAGCAGGCCTTCATAGACCGCCGCAGGAACGTCGTAGTAATGATAGACGGCACGGGTGCAGAACTCCAGTTGCAAAATTCCGCGGCCGGCGTCGTACGCAACTGCTCGTAGGGTAGTGGATTCCACCCTCACTTCGTTCATGAGTGACCTCCAGGAGAGGCTGCGCTCTAGAACAGAATACCATAGACATGTTTGCTAAGTGAAGAGTATTGGGACTAGCTGGGGTTCACCGGGATTCCGTTCGACTAATCATCCGTCAGGACCGTCATAATGAAGAGTGCCTTTAGCGCCCAGCATCGCACAGAAACACGAGAGCCGAGCCGCCAAGACCCTGCGTGAAGTGTTCGAATCCGGGCGGCCGCTGACCTACATCCGCTCCTCTGAAGAGCAGCGCGTTGCCCGCGTCCTGCGCGAAGTCGCGGCGCACGGTTCCGGCCACGAGCCCCTGCCCATCTGGGTTTGGAGCCTGACCGATGGCATGCACCTGGATGGCGCCGGCCCGGAACCGGACACGGTCGCGCCGCGCAGCGCGCTGGATTTCATCGCGGCCCACCCGGATGCCGCCATTTTCCATCTGAAGGATTTTCACGAGCCCCTGCGCGAATCGCCGGAGATCCGCCGCCGCCTGCGCGATCTCTACGAAAGCTGCCGCGACCAGCGTAAATTCGTGGTGATCAGCTCGCCGGTCCGCTCCATTCCCGAGGAAGTCGAGCGCAGCCTGTTGTATCTGGAACTGCGTCCGCCGGATCTGGTGGAACTCGCCGATTTCCTGCGCGACGAGAATCCCCAAACCGATACGAGCGACGCGGTGCTGCAACAGATGGCCCGCGCCCTTCAGGGGCTGACTCTCGATGAAGCCCGCTACGCGCTGCGCCGCGCCCTGGCCGCCACGCCGCGCCTCGGACCGGAATCCATACCCGCGCTCCTCGAAGAGAAACGGCTGCTGGTCAACCGCAGCGGATACATCGAATTTGTGGCGGAGGGCGGCAGCCTTTCGAACGTGGGCGGCCTGGACGGCCTGAAGCAGTGGTTGATCGAGCGCCGCAAACTCTTTCAACTGCGCGACACTCTGAGCGCCGAGATCGTGCCCAAGGGACTCCTCATGATGGGAATCCCCGGATGCGGCAAGAGCCTCTCTGTCAAAGCCATCGCTTCGTATTTCGAGCTGCCGCTCTACCGCATCGACATGATCGAGATTTTCTCCGGCAGGCATGGCAAGCCCGAAGGCGCTTTCGTGCAGGCCTGCCGCATGCTCGAAGACATGTCGCCCGCGGTGCTGTGGTTCGACGAGATCGAGATGGGCATCACCTCCACCGAATCGAGCGGCGAGCAAGGCCGAATCTTCGCGTTCTTCCTCACCTGGATGCAGGAGAAATCGCGCGGCCTGTTCGTGGCCGCCACCGCCAACCGCATCGACCTGCTGCCCGCCGAAATGATCCGCAAGGGCCGCTTCGACGAAGTGTTTTTCGTCGACCTGCCGATCGACGAAGAACGCATCGAGATCTTCAAGATTCACCTCAGCCGGCGGGGCGTGGACCCGGCGCGGTTCAACCTGCCGCAGCTCATTGAGTTCACGGTCGGCTGGACCGGCGCCGAGATCGAGCAAAGCGTAATCTCCGCGCTCACCAAAGCGGAACTGGCGGAGCGGGAGATGTCGGAGGACGATCTATTCACTTCGGTGGTGAGTATCGTGCCCCTCTCGCGCACCATGAAGGAGCAGATCAATCATATCCGAAGCTGGGCTTTCGAGCGCGCCGTGCGCGCTTCACCCCGTCCGGGCATTCGGTAGTGGCTCCGGCCAGGCGGCCAAATTCGACCCCGCCCAACCGCAGCCGAAACCAATGGACCCACCGAGGAGCCCTATGCAGCGGAAAGCCGTGGGAGACCGGAACCTGAAACAAAATAAACGGTAAACTCACTCTTGTTTTGGCGAGCCGTCTATTACAATGTTCCGATAGATGGGAACCGTAATGGCCGATAGGAACAGCTTGGGGGGGCGATGCCGGTAGAGCGGAAACGTATTCCTGCAAAGCTGAAGGATGACGCCATTGTAGAGGCGCTCCTCGAAGTCCGCTTTGACATGTCAAGTATTCCGGAGGTTTTAATTGGCAGGCTGAGCGAGTACGGCCCTTGGAAACAACTCTCGCAACAACGGATGCCGGCGTCTGAAATCCCGACACGTATTCGCCAGGTCAACCCGCAGCTTCGCTATCTGCCAGTGTTCGAATTGTTCTCGCCTGAAGCCGAAGGGCGGCGGGCGGTGAGAATTGGTCCGCAGGTTCTTTCATACCACTGCATTGCGCCGTACGTCGGGTGGGAGCGTTTCAAGCCGGAACTACAACAAGCAATCGAGGGACTGTTCCAGAAGGCAGATGGTCTGGTGGTCCGACGATTGGGACTGCGATATTTGAATGCATTGCGAGCGGATGTTCATGGAATACGGTCCGTTTCTGACCTCGATCTGAGGCTTGAAATTGAAGGCGAACGTGTCGGCGGGAATGTTAATGTTAACTTCACAGTCGATCCAGGGAGTGATGCGGCTTGCACTGTGCGTATTGCCACGCCCGAGTTTATTCAAGGGGAGCTCCCGGCAAACACGTCGGTTTATGTGGATGTGGATGTGTTCACCCACGATGGGTACGAAAGCAGGACGGAAGCGGATGTCACATGCTGGCTTGAAGCCGCTCACACAAAGGAGAAGCAACAGTTTTTTCGGCTTCTGACAATAGAGACCATCGACTCACTTAAGGAGGATAGATGACAGTGTTGAATGCGACCGCCGACGCCGCGGGAACGGTTCACCTTATGGATGGTGCGCCGGCCGGCATCTACTATGAGCTTCAGGAGCATGAGGTTGCCGCGTACCGCAATTGGGTGGGGTGGCATGGATGGTCCCTGGACATAAGAGAGCTCTCGGATAACAAACCCGAAAGCCTCATACGAAGCCCGAGCACCATAACTGTGCACCGGCTTGCAACTCCAAGCAAGGCGTACGTGGATGAATTGCTAGATTGGGACCTGTTTATTAAAGTGGCGCCCGTGCGGCCTACTGGCACGCTCATGGTCACGCTGGAATACGGTGGGCGCGGCACGCCCACACCACTACGTGATCCTTGGGACTGAGAAACTTGTTGGTGGCGTGGTTGCGGCGTATTTTCTGTCCTCCAGTCGGTTGAGACGGCGAACGCTCAAATGCCAACGAACACTCCAGAGTATCCATGGTTCGGCATCGTTGACGGCGATGACATCGAGCAGGGCGATATTCTTGAGGGCTGTCCGGTCTTTTTACCGCCCAACGACCTCGTTATCGGAGCCGAAACAACGGCAAGGTTCGTATGGCAGAGGCAAGACCTGATTGTCATGTCACAAAGCTGCGACCTGTCCAAGGGCCGAGAAAAGGTGGACGACGTCCTGCTGTGCGCAGTATGGAAACGTTCGGAGTTGAGCGGAGTTGACAACCACCTGGGCAAGGACGAAGGCATGGAGGAAGCCCGAAAAGGGCGTCTGCCTGCTTTTCATGTGCTTGCGGCTTCAGCGCTTCCCGGTTTTGAGCGCGAGATCCGGGTTGTCGATTTTCGGCGGGTGCATTCGCTGCCGGTTTCCTTCGTACGAAACGCGGCAAAGGAGGCAAGACGGCTGCGGCTGCTCCCGCCTTACAGGGAGCATCTCTCGCAGTCCTTCGCGCGTTTCTTCATGCGTGTAGGATTGCCGGTGGATATCCCCCCGTTTACCGGCAAGAAGAAGTAGGGCGGTAGAAGGGGCGGGGAAGCCGCTACCTCCCCACCACCACAATCGAAAACGAATCCGGCACCATCGAGCCGCGCCGCTGACCTGCCGGCGCCGGGTTGAATTCGCCGGTGACCGAGATGATGCGGTCCGTCTTGGTATCCATCGTCATGGTGCGGGCGCCCGCCTTGGTCTGTACATTTTGTTCCACCACGAAATCGGTGGGGCTGTTTTCCTTGATCACCGTCAGCGTACCGTCGCCCTGCGAGCTGAACGCCTCCAGCGTCTTGGGATTGAACCCGGCGCCGTCCACGCCTTTGCCGATCGGCAGCGTGGCGATGATCTTGCCATCCTCGGCATTCACCATCGCCATGTTGGCCGGCTCGTGGCAGGCCGCGAACAGGATATGGTGTTTCTCATCGAGCGCCAGGCCGCCCGGCTCGCCGCACTTACCCTTCAGATCGTAATGCGCCGTCACCTTGAGCGACTTCGCATCCACCACCGCAATGTTATCTTTGTCTTCGAGATCCACGTAGACGTGGCCCTTGCCGTCGCTGGCCGCCTGCTCCGGCGCGCCGCCCAGGTCGACTGTGCCCACGATCGAGCCATCCTTGGCCTCGATCACCGTGGCATTCGGCGCGCGGTGGCTGAAGACCCACACGCGCGCGTTAAACGGATCGAACATAATGCCATCCGGCCCGCCCTCCACATCGATCGTCTTGATAGTCGCGAGCGTCTTGGTGTCCCACATCACCACGGGTTTGCTGCTGCCGAAACCGTGGTGCGACTTGGGATCGACAGCCACACCGCGCGCATTGGCGTTGGCGATTTCGCCCACAGGGGCAAGCGAATCCAGATCGAAGACCGTGATCCTTGCGCCGGTGGCTCCGGGACGCGGGATGTACAACCGCCGTCCATCCACATCGGCGTAGACATAATCGAAGCCGCCCGCGCCGCCCACCTTGACCGTCTTCACCAGCTTGTATTCCTGGGCGAACCCCGCGGCCGCGATCGTGGCGACCGCCGCTGCCAGCCTAAATTCTCTCATCGGAAAGGCCCTCCACACTCGACGTTATCACGCGGCTCAGCCTAAAGTGTCGAATTGCACCCGCCGATTGAGAAATTGAATGCCAGGGAGAGACGGGAGATACGCTTGACGGCCAACCGGCGGCTGGTTCTCACTTCGTTGTTCGCGGTGTGTGTGGCGGCATCTCCGATAACTCCGCCTTCCCTGGCCGATGACACCGGCCCGCCCCAAGCCGATCTGACGAAGATGGACCTGGAAGATCTGCTGAACGTGGAGGTGACCTCCGTTTCGCGGAGGGAACAGAAGTTATCTAAGACCGGCGCCGCGATTTTCGTCATGACCCAGGAAGATATCCGCCGCTCCGGGGCCACCAGCATCCCGGAGCTCCTGCGCATGGTTCCGGGAGTGGATGTGGCGAGACTCGACGATAACACCTATGCCATCAGCATTCGCGGATTCAATCAAACTTTTGCGGATAAGGTATTGGTTCTGATTGACGGCCGGAGCGTATACTCTGAAACATTCTCGGGCGTGTTCTGGGACCAGCAGGACGTGCCGCTTGAGGACATCGACCGCATCGAAGTCATTCGCGGCCCGGGCGGCACCATGTGGGGCGCAAATGCCGTGAACGGCGTAATCAACATCATCACGAAGAAAGCCGGGCAGACGCAGGGCGGCATCGTGAGCGCGAGCACGGGATCCAAGGATCGCGCCGGCGGTTTGGTACAGTACGGCGGCCAACTGGGTGATGCCGGCTTCTACCGGGTGTTCGGCCAATACGCCAACACCGCCCCGTCGGATACGCCCACCGGCCCGCCGGTCGACGATTCGGAGGCCATGGCGCATGGCGGATTTCGAGCCGATTTGAGCCTGTCGCCGCTCGACACGTTGACCGTGGAGGGAGATTTCTTGAGGACGGAAGGCGCCGATAGCCTGACATCGTCTCTTCCGAATCAAGCCCTCCTGCAGTTCGCGGTCGATCCGGTCCGTGCGAACGTAGGCGATCTTATGGCGCGTTGGAACCATACCCTCCCGGATGCCGGCGAGATTTCCCTTCAGGCGTATTTTAACTACTTTAATCGTGTCAACTTCCAGCTTCACCAAGTGGAGCGCGTCGGCGACTTCGATTTCCAACACCATCTGCGCATCAAGAACCGCCACGAGGTCGTTTGGGGACTTGGTTACCGCGTCGCCGATAGCGATATCACAGGCACTGAGGAGATCCAGATTCTCCCACCCGAAAGCATCGACCCTCTCTATAGCGCCTTTATTCAGGATGAAATCAAGATCGCCGATTCACTCTGGCTCACCGTCGGATCGAAGTTCGAACACAATGCTTATACTGGATTTACCAACGAGCCCAGCGCCCAACTCGTATGGACGCCGACGGAACGCCAGACCGTATGGGTCTCCGCGGCTAAAGCCATCCGGCAGCCGTCGCGTGCCGATTTCGGGCTCCAGGTCAACGTGGGGACCGTGCCGCTGCCACAGGGCGGCTTCGGGGTGATAACGCTTTTAGGCGATCCCAATCCCGCTGCGGAAGTCCTCCACGATTTTGAAGCCGGCTACAGAGCCAACGCTACGCGCCGGCTTTCGGTCGACTTTACCGTCTTTCTGAGTTACTACCAGCATCTGCAGACACAGGAACCTGAAACCCCCTACTTCACGCTGACCGATGGGCCTCCTCACCTGGTGATTCCGATCGTGTATGGCTTTCAAGCTCACGCGCGCGACTATGGATCGGAGATCTTCGCCAACTGGGACATCGCGCGCGGGTGGAAAATCAGCCCCGGAGTCACGTTGCTTCATATGTATGTAGCGCCCAATCCGGGAAGCCTGGATACTACTGTTGCGCTGACCCCCGGATACTCGCCCCAGCAACAATATCAGGTGCGATCGTACGTCAATCTGCCGCACCGCATGGAATGGGACCAGACGATCGGCTATGTCAGCCGTCTGACTTCCGGAGATATACCGGCTTATGTGCGCCTGGATACCCGGTTTGGGAAGCGACTGGGAGAGCGCGGCGAGCTCAGCGTGGGCGGCCAAAACCTTCTACAACCGAGACATGCCGAGTTCCCGGACTTTCAAAGTTACAACTATTTGTTGATACAGCGTAGTGTGAGCGCCAGAATCACATGGCATTTCTGAGGTATCAAACATAGACGCGCCGCACCCGCGCGCTGATGCTCGACAGAATGTTATACGAAATCGTTCCGGCCACCCGGGCGATCTGTTGTGCGTCGAGCCGCACCTCTCCCTCCGCGCCCAGCAGAGTCACGTCGTCGCCAGGCTTCAATTCCGGCGCGTGAGTGATGTCGATGGTCGTCAGATCCATCGAGATGGTGCCGACGATCGGCGCAATTTGTCCGGCAGCGATCACCTTGCCGCGATTCGAAAGCCGGTGGAACACACCATCGGCATAGCCCGCGCCTAGAATGGCGATGCGCATGGCGGCAGGCGCGCGGAAAGAGCCGCCGTAGCCCACCAGCGTGCCTTCCGGAATATCCTTGACGGCCAGAATCTTGGCCTTCCAGGTAAGCGCCGGCTGCACATCCAGAATCTGTTTCGGGCCGTCGCCGCGCGGCGGAGAAACGTAGCCATACAGGGCGTGTCCGGCCCGCACCAGGTTGTACCATGCATCTTTGCGCTGGTAGCCGATGGCGTTGGTGCTGGACGTATGCACGAAATCGACGGCGATACCGGCCTCGCTGAGCGCCGCATAGTACACGTTGAAACGGGCGGTCTGGGCCTCGGTTTGCGCCGATGTGAAGTCCGCGGCGGAGGCAAAATGGGTCATCAGGCCCTCCATGCGGGCATATTGCAACGCGCGCAGAGCGGCCACGATTTCCTTGGGTTCAGCGCGCGTGCCGAGGCGCCCCATGCCGCTATCGATCTTTAGATGAAAGGCGAGCGGCTGGGCCGCGCGCCGCGCCATGGCGTCCAGTTCCGCGATGTCGTCGAGCGAGTGCGCCGTGGGTGTAAGGTCGTACTCGACCAGCGCTTGGCGTTCTTGCGGCAGAAATCCGGCCATCACCAGGATGCGCGCCGGAATCCCCGCCAGGCGCAGCGTTACCCCTTCGTCCACGGAACTGACCGCCAGCCACCGGGCGCCCGCGCGGATCAGCGAGCGGGAAACGGCCAGCGCGCCGTGACCGTAGGCATCCGCCTTCACCACCGCCATCACCTCCACGCCGGGACCGACGGCCGCGCACACATTGCCGTAATTGCGCACAATCCGATCCAGCGAAACCAGAACGTAAGAGCGAAAGGGCGGCGGCATCATTTCATTATCGATTGGAACAGAGTCTCGTACGCAACAGCCACCGCATCCCAGCCGTAGTGCTGCCGCACGCGTTCGAGCGCACTCTGGCGTAGTTTTTCACGCTCTCGCTCGGGCATCGCCAGCGTTTGTTCGATTTTCGCGGCAAGATCGTCGCGGAACGGAACGCCGGCATCGCCCGCCACTTCGGCGTTCTCGGGCGTATCGCGGTAGAGCACCAGCGCGCCGCGTCCCATTGCTTCAATCAACGCGGGATGCGTGCCGCCCACCTCGGTCGCGTGAATGTAGGCAAAGCAATGGGAATCGAGCTCATGGTATCCCGGCCCGTAGATCGCGCCGGGGAACAGGATGCGAGGGTCGCGCGTGTCGCGGACCTGGCGGATATAATCGCGCGCATACGGGGCGTCGCCGACCATCGCCAGCTTCATATCCGTCGAGGCCCCTTCGAACGCCTGCCGGACTTCGAGCGCGTGGTTTTCCGGCTCCATGCGGCTCACGTAGAGGAAGTAGCGGCCAGGCTCCAGGCCGAGCGCCTCTAGCGCGGCGGTGGTTTCCACTTTGCCGGTTTCCGCGCCGTAGGGGATGAACGTAGTGCGCTTGCCGTAGCGTTGCCGGTAGTAGTCTTCTATGGCGCGCGCATCGGTTACGACCTCGTTTGGAAGAAATGCCGCCAACCATTCCGACACCAGGTACCACGTTTTTGCCGCGCGGTTCCACTTCTTGCGCTTGCGCTCCAGGCCGTCCACGTTCAGCGCCACGGGCATCCCGAAAAGGCGCGGCGCCGCGGTGAAGATGGCGTTGGCCCCATTGCAGTAGAGAGCCGCGTCCACCCTGTGCGCGAGCAGATGAAGCGTAGAGAGGAAAGTGTGCGCCATGGTGTCGAGGTACTTGTGCCGGATGGTAGGAAGGTATTGCAGATGGACGCCACGGTAAGCCGGCTCGGGATAGCGCTCGCGGCAATAGACCGTTACCTGGTGGCCGCGCGCGGTTAAACGGACCGATAACTCTTCCGCGAAAGTCTCGAATCCGCCGTAGTTGGCAGGGATGCCGCGAGTGCCCACTATGGCGATGCGTATGGCGATGCGCCGGCCGCCGGCCACCAGTCACCAGCCACTAGGTCTTGGCCGCCTGCGAGCGCGACGACACCAGGCGCGGCGCCTTCTTGGGGGCCTCTACGCTCACGGGCGCGTACTTGAACCAGCTCGCGATATAGGCATGATCCACGCGCCGCCTGCGCTGGATCTCCGCGCGCTTGGTCATCACCCGCCGCCAGTTCCGCGCCAGGAACCAAAACGCCCGCAGCGAACTGTGTTCCCACACCAGGCAGCACATCACGACGGTAACGTCGCGCAGCGTGATCGAAAACATGTTGCGCCGGTACAGGTCCGGCGAAATGTTCTTGATCCGCATCAGAAAGCGGTTCTTCACCGAGTGCATGTTGATCTCGGGTGGCAACGCGCCGCGATTGCCCGGCAGCACCTTGCGCACGTGATAGCCGCGCGCGTAGGGTACGTAGATGCACTTCCAGCCCAGCAATTGCGCCCGCCACGCCACGTCGGCATCTTCCCTGTAAACGAAAAAATCGGAGTCGAAAAACTCTCCGTCGAGTGAGATATCGTCGATCATCTCGCGGCGGTACAGCGCCGCCGCGGCCGTGGCGCCGAACACATATTCATATTGCAGATAGTGTCCGTTGTCCACTTCCTGGCTGCCCCGGTCGAGATGCCGCAGCATGGGGTTGAAGTAGATGCCTGTCGAATCCACTACCGGCTTGGCGGGGATCTCGAAGGTGGCCGACATAGTCAGCAGCTTACCGCACACGCTGCCGATATTCGGATCGAACCTGCCCGCGTCCACCAGCGCCTGAATGAAATTTGGCAGTAACAGTACGTCCGGATTGAGAGTGAGCACCCAGTGGCCGTTAGCCAGCCCGATCGCCTGGTTCTGCGCCGCGGCGAAGCCCAGGTTCTCGTCGTTATAGATCACCCGGCAACGGGTGTCGAACTGTTCCAGTATGTCGATTGTTCCGTCAGTCGAGGCATTGTCGATGACAATGACTTCCTTGTTCGGGTACCGCTGCTCCAGCACCGATTCCAGGCATCTCTTGATAAAACGGCCGCTATTGTAGGTTACGATCGTGACGGATACGAAGTCGTTTTGGGACATTAACTCGAACCTGAACAAACAACGATCACTTGTACATCCGTTCACAAAACTTCGGGAAAAGACAAGATCATTCTTCAGCCGGCTGGCCGAACAAACGTTCTGCCTGCCAGCGCCATCACTTTACCATATACTGCGATTGGCGTCAGGCTTCGAAATGCGGCCATTCCCGCGAGCATTCTGGGAATGGATCCGACCAAAACAGCCGCAGAAACCATTCTAACGGTACGCGGACGATAATGCTTGGCCGCAAACCCTAGTAGATTACGATACCAATAAAGCTGGCGATTCTCCAGTGAAATCTTTGCGATGGAGTGCGCGCCTGTGTGTTTCGCTACGGCGCCAGGTGTATAGCGCATGTGGCGGCCGGTATCTCTGGCTCTCCAGCAATAATCCACGTCTTCGAACCAAATGCGGACAGAATTGCTCGTCAAATCCCTGCAATTCTTCCCAAACGTCCCGGCGGATCATGAGGAAGGCGCCCGCCGGTTGTTCCACTTCGCTGGGCACAGCGAAGTCAAAGCCTAAGCAACGGTAATGCCAATTCACGGGGTTGCCCGGCCACAGCCGGTTCACCAGCAAAACTTCGCAGATGAGAGCCGCAGGCGAGGGCAGGCTGCGTACGGCGAAACCGGCCTGCGGGCGGCCGCCGGCGTCCACCAGTTTGCCCCCCGCTCCAGCCACTCCCGGTTGCCGGCAGCACTCAATCAATGCATCGAGGCCGGTTTCGAGCAGCGCGTCTGGGTTCAGTAAAAGCACCATGGGCGTGTCCAGCGCGCGGATGCCTTGGTTCACGGCGGCGGCAAAACCGCGGTTATCCGGGTTCGCGATCAGCCTCACGCCGCGCCGCGTTACTTCGTCGCAGGTATGATCGGTCGAAGCGTTATCCACCACCACGATGGCGGCGCCGGTCCGCTGCGCTCGATCCAGGCAGGCCCCGATGTCAGCCTCCGATTCGTGCGTCACGACAACGATACCCGCCTCACCCATGTGTCACTTTGCCCCACCCGCGGTGAGCAGAAAATATAACGTCCAGTAAAAATCCCGCCCGGATTCCCTCTGCACGCGGCGGATCTCGCGCTCGCCCTTCCCGCAGCACTTCCGACGCCCCGACGTGCGCGCGCGGGCGCAATTCCCTCCACCGCCCGAAGCCCTCCCATTTGCCGCGCAACCAGGACCAGCCTCTCCCGTGAGTGAGCGCCACCATTCCCCACAGCCCCTGCGCCACTATGATCGGCCAGGCATACCGCAGCAGCATCTTGCCCGAATAATGTTTCGCGACCAGGAAGACCTGATTCCGCGCGATACGCCGCACCGTTTCCGGATGCCAGCGCCCCAAAGTAGCGCTGCCCTGGTGCCAGGCGACGGCCTCCGGCACGTACCGCCCCGCGCACCCCGCCCGCGCGCAGCGCAGCCCGAAATCCACGTCTTCAAGGTATGATTCGAACCGCTCGTCGAGCAGCCCGGCCTTATCGAACAATTCCGCCCGGAATAAAGCCGCCGTCATGGGAGCCGACCAGATCGGCCTTCCTTCGCGAAACGCCGGCCCGTCGATCGAACCGTGGCCCACGCGCCACGCGGCGCCTCCTCGGCAAACCACATCATAAGTTCCATCGATGCGGTCCGGCGCGGCCGCCTGCAGGATTCTTCCCGTCGCAAACCAAACATCCGGGGTCCATCGCGGCGGCAAGTTTTTCGAGCCAATCGGGAGCCAGTTCCACATCGCTGTTCACGATAGCGACCAGCGGCGTGCGGCTCTCGCGGATTCCGCGGTTGACCGCGCCTGCAAAGCCGCGCTGCGCGCCCATGCGGATCACCCGCGCGCCCAGGCTCGCGGCCAGATCCGCCGAGTCATCCGCGGAGCCATCGTCCACCACTAGCACCTCCGCGATCGCCAAACTCTGCGCGCGCAGCCCGCCGAGCAAGCGCTCGAGCAGATCGCGCCGGTTCCATACCGGCACGATTACAGTGACATCACAGGGCTCCATCCGATTCACCGCGGCAGCCGCTTCTTCACCAGAAACCACAGGTTGTGAAAACCGTCCCGCCACGGATTCAGCTTCTTTTCGCCGATGCGCGACGTGTACATGATGGAGATCTCGCCGAAACGCACCCGCGGGTTCTTCAGCGCCTCGATCTTGATTTCTTCGGAGAACGACATACCGTCCGATTCGATCTGCATACCCTGCAAAATGGATCGCCGGAAGACCCACATGCCCGACTGCGAATCACGCACCCAGCGGAAATACAGAATGGACATGGCGAGCGAAAGCATGAGGTTGCCGAAATGATGCTTGAAGCTCATGGCTTGCCGGTCGCGCACGGGAAAGCGAGAAGCGTTCAGGAAATCGACTTCGAAATGGCGGAACGCCTCCAGCAGATACGAGAGCGCATCCACGGGATAGCTGTGGTCGCCATCGAGCGTCACAATGAGGTCCCCAGTGGCGTCGGCGAACCCGCGCTTGTAGGAGCGGCCGTAGCCGCGCACGTCTTCGCGGATCACCTGCGCGCCGAGCGCCGCGGCGATCTCGGACGTCCGGTCTGTGGACGCATTGTCCACCACGATGACCTGATCCACGAACTCGGGCATGGCGCGGAGCACGCGCTCGATGCCCTGCTCTTCGTTGAGGCAGGGGATGATCACGGTGATGCTGCTGCCTTTATACAAGCAACCCATGCTAGCAGGTGACGCCGGGGGTCGCTCGCACAATGCTCCGGCTAAGCGCGTATGATCAATGAGAGCCTGGGCTTGCGCCGGGCGCCTTCCGGAGGACGACCATGACGAAGACAAATAAGGCTGTGGCTGGACTTCTTGGCGTGTGCGCTTTAGCTCTCCTGGGGCCAACACCGGCGCACGCCCAGACGGCCACTGAGGTGGTGCTGTACAATTTCGGCAACGAGGGCTATCAACCTGCCAGCGGTGTGATCAGCGACCTGGACTGGCAACCTCTACGGGACAGCCTGCCTTGGCGGCGCACACGGCAACGGCGTGGTGTACAGGTTGGATGCGGCCGGCCAGTACACCGTGCTGCATACCTTCGTGGGCCGGGCCGATGGGGTGAACCCCTTTGCAGGCGTGGTCCGCGACTCGGCGGGCAACCTCTATGGGACAACTCTGTATGGCGGTCCGGCGAACGCGGGGGTTGTATACAAGGTGGATCCGGCCGGTCGGGAGACGGTGCTGCACAGCTTTACGGGCGGCGCCGACGGCGGGCTCCCCTACGCGGGTCTGACCCTCGGTCCGGCCGGCAGCCTCTACGGGGCTGCCTCTTCCGGCGGCATCACCAACAGCGCATGTCCCGTCGGCTGCGGGGTAGTGTTCACGCTGGATGCAGCCGGCCAGTTTACGGTGCTGCACAGCTTCACGGGCGCGGACGGAAACGATCCCCACGCAGGCGTGATCCTCGACCCGGCGGGCAACATCTACGGCACTACTTACGAGGGCGGCGCATCCGGCGGCGGCGTGGTGTATGAGATGGATCCGGCCGGCCAAGTAACGGTGCTGTATAACTTCACGGGCGGAGCCGACGGGGGTGAGCCTTCCGCCGGCGTCATCCACGACTCAAACGGCAATCTTTTCGGGACCACGTTCGGAGGCGGCACGGCGTACTATGGCACGGTGTATAAGCTGGATACGTCCGGTCAGGAGACCGTGCTGCATAGCTTCCCGGGCTGGGGGAGAGGGGCGCCAACCCGAAGCAGGTGTAATCCAAGATCCGTCGGGAAGTCTCTACGGGACCGCCCCCAGGGCTGGAGCAGCGGGCTGTGGCGTGGTTTACAAGCAGGATACGACCGGCAATTACACGGTGCTGTACAGCTTCAATTGCGGATCGGACGGGCGCCAACCCGACGCAGGTGTGATCCGCGACTCGGCCGGCAATCTCTATGGGACCACTATTTCCGGCGGGAAGTACGGCTTGGGCGTAGTCTTTAAGCTCGAACTGCAGTAACCGGTTGGGGAGGGCCTTCCGTAACCTCGCGCACGCGCCCGCTAATGCTTGGATGCCGCCAGCACCTCGCGGGCCGCGGCCACCACGGTGGCGGGCAGGAATCCGAACTTCTTCTGCACTTCTTTCAAAGGCGCCGACGCGCCGAAAGTGTGCATGCCGATCATGCGCCCGCGCGGACCCACGTAGCGGTCCCATCCCAGCACAGATGGCCTGCTCCACCGAAACGCGCGCCGTAACCGCCGGCGGCAAGACAGTCTCGCGATACTCCAGCGGCTGCCGCTCAAACAGCTCCCAACTCGGCATGCTCACCACGCGCGCCTTCACGCCTTCCGCGCTGAGTTGCTCGTAAGCCTGCACGCACAAGTACACTTCGCTGCCGGTGGCCAGCAGCAGGACGTCGGGCTTGCCGTCCGGCGCATCGGCCAGAATGTACGCGCCCTTCTCCACGCCCGAAGCCGCCGCGTATTTCGTGCGATCGAGGGTCGGCAGCGCCTGCCGCGTCAGGATCAGAGCCACCGGCTGATGGCGCTGCTTCATAGTGCACTTTCCAGCACTCCACCACTTCATTGGCATCCGCCGGCCGCAGCGTAACCAGGCCCGGCACCGCGCGCAACGAGGCCAGTTGCTCGATGGGCTGGTGCGTAGGGCCGTCTTCGCCCACGCCGATCGAATCGTGCGTGAAGACATGGATCACCGGCATATCCATGATGGCGGCGAGCCGGATGGGCGGCTTCATGTAATCGCTGAAAATCAGGAACGTGGAGCCGTACGCCCGGATCTTCGACAGCGACAAGCCCGTTCACGATGGCGCCCATGGCATGCTCGCGGATGCCGAAGTGCATGTTGCGGCCGCCGCGGTCGTCGGATTCGAAATCGCCGGCGCCCTCGAAGGTCAGGCGCGTCTTGGTGGAGGGAAACAGGTCCGCCGCGCCGCCCATCAGCCACGGAATGTTCCAGGCCAGCTTGTTCAGCACCCTGTCCCGACGAGTCGCGCGTGGCCAAGCCCTTGGCATCGGCCGGAAACGTGGGCAGGTCCTTGTCCCAGCCTTCCGGAAGCTGCCGGTGCAGCATGCGGTCGAGCTGGTCGGCCAGGTCCGCGATACTCGGCTTTGTATTCCTCGAAGCGCGCCATCCAGGCGTCGCGCAACTGCTGGCCGCGCTCGCCCATGCCCGCGCGGAAGTGCTCGCGCACGCCTTCGGGGACCAGGAATTTGGCGTCTTCGGGCCAGCCATACGCGCGCTTGGCCAGGCGCACTTCCTCTTCGCCCAAAGGCTCGCCGTGCGCTCCGCTGGTGTCCTGTTTGTGCGGCGCGCCATAGGCGATGTGGCTGTCCACGATGATCAGCGTGGGCCGGTCGGTGGTGTCTTTGAATACCTGCAGCGCGCGCTCCAGCATCTCCAGATCGTTGGCGTCGCTGACGCGCGTCACGTTCCAGCCATAGCCGATGAAGCGGGTGGCCACGTCCTCGCTGAACGCCAGCGCGGTATGGCCTTCGATGGTGATCTTGTTGTTGTCGTAAATCCAGCAGAGATTGGAAAGGCGGTGGTGGCCGGCCAGCGAAGCGGCTTCGCCGGTGATG
This sequence comes from Bryobacterales bacterium, assembly GCA_963795925.1. Classification (GTDB taxonomy): domain Bacteria; phylum Acidobacteriota; class Terriglobia; order Bryobacterales; family Bryobacteraceae; genus Bog-159. The sequence continues at coordinate 59,171 of CAWCJP010000006.1, forward strand.
CCTTCCATCATGTCGCCATCGCCGCAGATCACGTAGACGTCGTAATCGAACATCTCGAAGCCCGGGCGATTGAAATGCTTCGCCATCCACCAGCGCGCCATGGCCATGCCGACGCTATTGCCGACGCCTTGGCCCAGCGGACCGGTAGTGGTTTCCACGCCCGAGGTCCAGCGGTACTCAGGGTGCCCGGGCAGCGGCTGTCGAGTTGCCGGAAGCGTTTGATGTCTTCCAGCTTGACGGACAGCTCGCCCAGCGTTTCGTATTGCGGATTCACCGCTTTCACGCCGCACAGATGCAGCAGCGAATAAAGCAGCATCGAGGCGTGGCCGTTGGAGAGCACGAAGCGGTCGCGGTTGGGCCAGATGGGATCTTCGGGATCGAATCGCAGGAAATGCTGCCACACCGTGTAGGCCACCGGCGCCAGCGCCATGGGCGCGCCCGGATGTCCGGAATTGGCTTGCTGCACCGCGTCCATGGAGAGGGTGCGAATGGTGTTGATCGAAAGCTGGTCGAGTTGCTCGTTAGTCATTGGATTCCTTTTGGAGCGCAAAGGGGCGCGCCTTCCCGCGCCGCCGGTACAGAACGGCAACTCCGCTGATTCAAGCGGCGCGGGACGCCCCGTTTTGCGCGAGTTCCTTAAACGGGCGTAGCGGGGCAAATTGTTATGATAACGCGCGTCATCGCCAATTTCATGCCCGAACGCGTGGCCACGGTTCTATGCGGGTCGATCCGGGATCATCGAAGCAAATGTCTTTATCATTCACTACTTTGGTTTAAGTGACATAGGTTCGGCGTGCCCGCCTGGATGGGCCACCACAGGCGGAGATTCGAGATCTGAAGCTGCGCGAACTGGCCGGGCGTGAACTCTACCACCCTGGTCTCGTTGGCCGCCCCAACCAGGTGCTGTGCGTCACGCACCTGGCGCAGATCGCGTCGTTCGCGGATCATCATTACGGCGTGGAGAAGCGCGAGACCGGTGGGCGCACGGTGGCGGCGATTGAGGAGTTGGACCGGGCGGCGCGGACGCGGGAGGTTGGGCGGATGCTGAGCGGGCAGGAGTTGACGCCAGAGGCGCTGAAGCATGCGGAACGGTTGATCAGGAACGCGGGGTGAGCTCGGCGGCTACCGCATCGCGTTCGCGCTGCATCTTCAACGCTGTGAAGATGGCGAGCGCTGCTTGGAGTTTGGATTTTTCGGTGACGTGGTCGCCTTGCGCGCGCGCCAGCCATCCCCAATTCCAGTAGCAATAGCCCAGGCTGCTCCGAAGCCCCAATTCCAGGCAGAGCGCTTCCTTCTTCTTGAGCAGCGCCATGGCCTCTTCGAGGCGTCCCTGAACCCCCAGGACCAGCGCCTGATTGCCGTAACTGGCCTGGAGACCATTCTTGTCACCCAATTCCAGGCACAGCGCCTCCTTTTCCTTGAACAGCGCCATAGCCTCTTCGCGGCGTCCCGAGGTCATCAGAATCAACGCCTGGTTGCCGTAGCTGCCCTGGAGGCCATCCCTGTTGCCCAATTCCAGGCACAACGCTTCCTGGTTCTTGAGCAGCGCCATGGCCTCTTCGAGGCGCCCACAAGCCTTCAGGATCAACGCCTGGCTGCCGTAGCTGCCCTGGAGGCCATCCCTGTTGCCCAATTCCAGGCACAACGCTTCCTGGTTCTTGAGCAGCGCCATGGCCTCTTCGAGGCGCCCCCAGGCCTGCAGGATCAACGCCTGATTGCCGTAAATGCGCTGAAGACTATCTTTAGCTTCGCGATCGATCCGGCTCGTCCAGAAGCGTTCCTCCCGTGCAAGAATACGCAGTGCCATCTCCAGTTCGCCGATCCTCCACCCGAGGCTGGAACCCCAGTCGGCGAGCCAGTCTGCTCTGGCTGCCGCACCGTTCTCCCAGAGATGCTCCATCGCGGGAATCACCTCGTCCATGCACTCCCGGCAATCGTTCCAACGCGTTTCCCAATCCTTGAAAATCTCTTCCAGGGCCACGGCGTGCCGATCTTCGAAGTCACCCATCGCCGCGCCCTGCCGCACCTGCTCGCGCAGCAGGGCGTGCATTTGAAACCTGCGCCGATCGCGATCGAGCACGCGCAGCAGAGACGCATTCACCAGCTTGTCGCGCGCGGCGCGCAAGTCCGTATTTTCGAGGCTAGCGATCCGGCCCGCGAGCGGAAGCCAGAAACCCTCTGGCGCGCATACGGACACCGCCCGCAACAACCTGCGCTCCGGCTCCGGCTGTGCGTCGATAGCCTTCTGCAGCAGATCGGCGACTGTGTGCAACCCGGCCAACCCCAGGCCCGCCGCAGCTTCCTCAATCGGGTCCGCGCTGTCGCGCAACATAGAGGCAGCTACCGCGATGGCAATCGGTAATCGCTCCATACGCTCCGCGAACCCCATGAGCGCGGCGCGATGACGCGCGACAGCAGGCGCGCCTAAATGCGTGCCGAAGCAGGCCTCGGCTTCTTCCGGCGAAAAGGCTTCTACCAGTTCCCGACTGCTCGATTCCACCCATGGCCAGTTGCGCTGCCGCGAGGTGACCAGCACCGAAACCGGCGGACCCGGCAGGAGCCTCTCGACATCCTGATTCCAAACGTCATCGAGCACGAACAGCGAAAGCCGTTCCCGCAGCCAGTTCCGCGCGGCCTCTAACTGTTTTCCGGCAGGCGCGACGCACTTCTTCCAGCTTCAGGCGCCCAGCCAGTTCCACCGCGATTTCTTCCACCGTCCGCCGCCCGCAAGGCTGAAAGACGACCGTATCAAACGACGCCTGCGCCTTCCATGCGAACTTCAGCGCCAGTGTGGACTTGCCGCTGCCCGGCCCGCCATGCAGCAGGAATACGCCGGGATGATCGACCAGTGCGGTTTGCAGCCGCGCCAGGTAGCGCTCGCGGCCGACGAAGTCTTGAGGCTCATAGCCCAGGAAAGAGCGCCTGGAGCTGCTTTGGGCGAGCTTGCGTTGGTCGCGGAGGCGCACGGCCCAATCGACCACTTCGCGGATCGCGCGCTCGGGATCGGCCCGCCCATCGAACCTGTGCTTCGTGCGCAGCAATTCTGGAATCTCGCACTTCCGCAGCAGGAGCACGCCCAGGCGTATGCGCAACTCCTCGACTTCGCGATGAAGCAACGAGGTCCATTCCACGCGCGTCCAGCGAGAGTCCACCGCCTCCGGCGACAAAACCAACAACGCCAGATCGCTCGCCTGCAGGCCCTTCTCGATCTCGGCCACGAAGTTATCGCCATGCTGGACATCCACTTCGCAGAGCCACGGTTCGACGGAGTTGGCGCGCAGTGCATGCGCCAGCCTGCCAACGAAATCCGCGTCCTTGGTGCTATGCGAAAGGAAGAGCTTCATAGCTTGTCCGGCACGATGCGGAACTTGCGCTTTGCCCCGATGCGGTAGGTCTCGAAATCCGCGCGATCCACAGTGAACACGACGGACAACGATTCCCGTTCCGCTAGATATACCAATGTCGCGTCGGCGAAGTCCATGGGCCGATCCCAGTAGCGCGACATCAAAGTGTGAATCCGCGGCAATTCAGCTTCCTCAATCGTCGCCAACGCGATCGCCTCGGAGCGCACAAATCTCCAGGCCGCTTCCATTTCCGCGCGCCCACTGCCGACCATATGGAAAGCTTCAGTCAGCACGGCGAGCGAAGTCAGCAGCGGCATCCGAAGCTGGCCAAGCGCTTTAGCGCAAGCTTCGTGCGCACGGTCTTTCCGGTCGAGCAAAGCTAAAATCGCTCCCGTGTCAATCAGCGCACTAGCGGCCATAGCGCTGTCTCAGGCGCGCGCGAATGGTTTCGCGGACTGTCTTTGCGTCCGCGGTTCTTCCCGGCACGGAGATCGTCCCGATGCATTTCGCGGCGGCGGCGTGCAATCTGCGCTGTTCCCCTTCGTCGTCCTGCACGCTCGAGCGCTTATCGCGCAGCCACTGCCGCACCGCCATATCCAGCACTGCCGAGACCGGCACTTTTTGCGCGCGCGCCTCCCGCTCCAGGTCCGATTTGAGGTCGCCCGATAACCGCCAACTGTACACTTCGGTCTTCATGTACTACATTGTAGTGCATGCGCGGTGCGGCATACAACCGGGGCCAGCTACTTCACGTTCCAGCCTTCCACCTGCACGGCGGGCGGTTTTTTGCCGGCTTCGGCCGGCTTATACACCGCGGCCACCGTGCGTTTCTCGCCCGGCAGCAGCGGGAAGTAGTTATCTTCCCAGAGAACAGGCAGGATTTCGGCTTCCTCGCGTAGGTCTTCTTCGTCATGCTTCACGGTCTTTACCATCAGATGCACGGCAAACGCCAGGTTGCGCGAGGGATTCTCGACCGTCACGCGCGTGACGCCGTCGTCGCCGGTGACTTCCGATTCAACAGAGAACTTCAACTCCACGGGCGGCAGGTTGTTGAGCGCGGTGAAATCGGCGAAGCTCTTCTGCGGCGTGTAATACCAGGTGGATTCATCCCAATCGAGGACATCCGGTTTAGTGGAGAGCCAGTAGAAGTTCGAGCTTACCGTTTTACCGGAGGCGTCTTCGAGCGCCAAACGGACAAAGTAAGTGGACGACAAGCCGTCGAGCGCGGGAATAGTCAGTGCCCGCGCAGCGCTATCTTCGGCTACATCCAAGGACACGTCTTTCGAGAATTTCTCCGTCATGTCGATGTTATAGACCCAGGCGCGGGCCTTCATACCCGGATAGGCCTGGTAGAAGGAATTCACTACCTCCACCGACGCGTCGTCATAACTATACTGAATGTGCAGCGGCTCATTGGCTTTCTTGGCGCCGAAGTAAGAGCCGCCGGGCCGCAGATACCAGTCGTACAGATGCCAGATCATGGACGGCCAGGCGTTGTTGAGCATCCACTGGATGACGCCGGTGGACGTGTACTTGTTCCGTCCGTAGGCCTCGAACATGGCGCGATGCCCTTCGTAAGCCATCACCTGGGCCTTGCGCGCGAATTCCTCCACTCCGGCGGACGGGCCGTAGCGCGCATCGAGGGCGGTGGTGAACGTTTTCAGATCCTTGAAGGCGCCGCCGCCCGCATGGTAGTCCCACCACGAGTTGACGGGCCAGAGGCGATCGGCGGGCAGCATTCTGCGCAAGCTTTCGATGGGCGGCGGAGCCGGCCCGGGGCCAGTCTCGGAATTGAACCCGTGCGCGCCGCCGCGGGTCTTATCCAAAGTCCAGTAGTTCGGCGGAACATAGTCATAGGGCCCGGTCATCTTCACGCCGGTCTTTCCGCTGACATCCGTAGGCCGCCCGGTGGCGGACGATTCAAACGGATTCGGCCAGCCCAACTCCTTGACGAGATCGATGTACTTCTTTTCGACTTCGGCCACGGGCGGATTGTCGCTGCCATTCATCCAATTGAAGACGGATGGATGGCCGCGCAGCCGGCGGATCTGATCGCGCAGGGACGCCTCCGCGATGGAATGCTGCTCATCCCGCCAGTTCTCCCACTTCTCCCAGGAATCGCAACAGCACCAGCCGGCGGTCACCAGGATACCCATCTCGTCGGCAAGGTCGAAGAAGTGGTCGTCTTCGAGCTTGCCTTCGAGGCGCACCGCATTCAGGTGCATGTCGCGCACATATTTCAACTCCTGCTCCTTGCGCTCGGGCGAGGAGCGCAGCAGCATGTCGAAGGTGTAACCGGCGCCGCGGATCAGGATGTTTTTGCCATTGATGCGGAACAGCCGGTGATCCTTTTCGTCGAGTATGGAAGTGACTTCGCGAATGCCGAAGCGGGTGGAACTTTCGTCGGACACGGCGCCGCCGGTCTCAAACTGGAGCTTCAAGCGATATAGGTTCGGCGTGCCCACCTGGATGGGCCACCACAAGCGGGGATTCGAGATCTGAAGCTGCGCGAACTGGCCGGGCGTGAACTCCACCACCCTGGTCTCGCCGGCCGCCAACTTCACTTCCTGCGAGAATGCAATGCCGTCGATGTCGCCTTTTAGCGTGCCGGTTACACTGTGGCGGGCGCCATTCACCAGCTCGGCGCGGACGGTCAGCTCGGCTTTGTCGTTGGCCGGCGGATTCAGGTGCGAGACGGCCTGCGGGAAGCGGATGGCCACAGGTCCGGTAGCGTCAAGATGTACGTCGCGCCACAAGCCCATGTTTTTGTCGGGCGGCTGCGGGTTCCAGTCGACGAAGGTGATGGAGAGATCGTCGGGCAGGGGCGCGGATACTTCGACTGCCAGCGCGTTCGGCGCGCCCGGGTGCACGGCGTCGGTCACGTTATATTCGAACAGCCGCCATGCGCCGGCCATGCCGGCGGAATCCGCGATGCGCTTGCTATTCAGCCACACATTGGCGCGGTAGTTGATGCCATCGAAACGCAGCCAGAGCGTTTTTCCCTTGTACTCCGCGGGCACTCGAAATTCCGTGCGAAACCACCACGAGACCCTGTAGGGGCTGTCGGGCGGCATGTAGATATTAGAAAAGTTGATGCCGATCGGATAGCTGGCGCCGGCGAAGGCGCGCAGGTTCATGCCGAATCCAGGGTCGGGATAGACGTGGTCTTTTACGAGCGCGGCGACCACGGTGGATGGCATGTCGGCGGGATACCAGCCGGATGTGTTGTAGCCGGGTTTGGAAATGGCTTCGCCAGTGTCGGGTGCCTGGGCCGCGATTTGGGCGGAAGATTGTATAGCCCAGTGCTCGCGAAGAAACAGTGGGGCGGCTGGCTGGGCGTGAAGGGCCGCACAAACCAAGACCACGAGGGGTAGAAAGGTCTTCATGTAGCTCCAGATTAAAGGACTAATATACATGTATGCGCACTGTTATTTCGTTTCTGTTTGCGGCCCTGTTGGCCGTATCCTGCGCCCCGGCGCAAACCACGTGGCAGCTTGTGTGGAGCGATGAGTTCAACGGTCCCGCTGGCAGCTTACCCAATCCGCAGAACTGGAATTACGATTTGGGTGGCGGCGGTTGGGGCAATGGGGAAGCGGAGACCTACACCAACTCATCGACCAACGTCTTTCAGGATGGCAACGGCAACCTGGTGATCCGCGCCATACGCGATTCCAGCGGTAATTTCACCTCGGCGCGGCTGCAGACCGGCGCGCCCGGTGCAGCGACGGACACCACGGATTTGAGCTGGCAATACGGCCTGGTGGAGGCGCGCATCAAGCTTCCTTTCGGCCTGGGCGTGTGGCCGGCTTTCTGGATGCTGGGCGAAGATATCAACACGGTGTCATGGCCGCAATGCGGCGAGGTGGATATCATGGAGAACTTCGGCACCTTCAACAACAACATATCCATCAACAATGGAACGGCGCATGGGCCGGGTTATTCGGGCGGCAGCGGCATCACGGCGGCGTACACGCTGCCGTTTGGCGAGACAGTCTACGACGACTACCACGTCTATTCCATCGAGTGGTCGCCGAATTCGATTCAATTCTTCGTGGACGGCGCGCCGTACAATCCCGTGACGCCGGCTTCGATCCCGCCAGGCGATCAGTGGGTGTTCAATGCTAACTTCTTTATCCTGCTGAATCTGGCTATCGGCGGCCCCGGCACGTTCCTGGGGACGCCCGATCCCAATGCGCCCTTCCCCAACCAGGACCTAATTGTCGATTATGTGCGCGTTTATCAGTCTGCCGCGGCCACTGCGGCAACTCCCGCGATCACTCCGGGGCGGGTGGTGAACGCGGCATCCTATCTGGGGACCGTGGCGCCGGGTGCGCTGGCGGTGCTGTACGGAAGCAATCTCGCGGACAGTATCTATCAAAACGTGATCGACAGCAACGGCAACTTTGTTAAAACGGTTGGCAATGTGGCTGTAACGGTCGGCGGATTTCCCGCTCCGCTGATCTACGTCTCGCCGACGCAGATCAATTTTCAGATTCCCTGGGAGGCGCCCGCACCCGGATTGGCGGTGAACGTCCAGGTTACGCGAAGCGGTGTGGCGAGCAACGTGGAGCCGATCACGATTGCGGCCAACACTCGCCTTCGATGTTCCTGGAGGACTTCACCAATGGCATCGCGTGGATCACCGCCGCAGGTTGCGCAACTACCGAATGCAGTCCGCAGGCAGGCGGCGTTTATCAGCTTTGGGTGAACGGGCTGGGGCCGAAGAACGCTGCGGAGCAGGATGGCGTGCCCGTGGTTTATAACGGCTCATTGACACCGCTCCAGGTGCCTGGCGGAAACGCCAGTTGCCAACTCACGATCGGCGGCCAGACCGCTACCGTGGATTATTGCGGCGCGGCGCCCGGCGAAATCATCGACCAGGTGAATTTTGCGTACCCCTCCGGGGTGACGTCGAGCACGCCTTATATCGACGCGACTCTTACGATCAACGGCGTTACCGGGCGGTTTCGCGTGCCGGCGCCGGCACCGTGAGCTTAAGGCCACCCGGATCTTGCTATACTGAACCGCATACTCACTGGGGCGGCGAGTCAGATGCAGCTTAGAATAGCTATTCTCGCCGGTTTCGCGCTTTCGGTGGCGATTTCCCAAGCACAACAGGACACCGACGGCGCGCGCCGGGCGTACGACTCGAAGATACGCGAAACTTATAATTTCCGCTTCGGAACGGACAACATCTCCCCACCCGGCAACGCGGCGGCCGACGGCAACGACTTCATTCCGGCGAGCGCGTTTCCCACCGCGGAATATTGCGGGCGCTGTCACGCGGAAGCCTACAGCCAGTGGCGCCAGGCGCTGCATTCCAATTCCTTTCGCACGCCCTTCTATCGCACCAGCGTAAACATTCTGCTGCGCACCAAAGGCATCGAATTTACGCGCCACTGCGATAGCTGCCACAATCCCGATCGCGGTGCTCTCGGGAGCGCTGACTCAGAATTCCCAGGTGGATCGCAGCTTCGACGAGGACGGCCTCACCTGCACCACCTGCCATTCCATTCAGAAGCTGCAATCCACCAACGGCAATGGCGGATTCGTGATGGGCGTTCCAGCGGTGATGGTGGATGAGGACGGCAAGCGGATTCCCGGCGATAGTGCCGGACGAAGAGATCCGCCAGCATCCCGACCGTCATTCGCGCGCGGTGATGCAGGCGCTTCTACCGGACGCCGGAATTTTGCGCGGCCTGCCACAAGGCCAACCTGCCGAATCCTTTGAACGATTACAAGTTCATCCGCGCGTTCACGGTATACGACGAGTGGCAGAACTCGAAGTTTTCGAACGCGCAATCCGCTGACGTTTTACTCCACCGGGTTTCACCACCTGCCAGGATTGCCACATGCAGCGCGCGCCGCTGCAAGCTCAAGGACGACGGCGCGAAGCACGGCACGCTGGTTTCGCACCGCTGGCCGGCCGGCAACACCGCCGTGCCGTTCTACTACGGTTTCGACGAGCAATTGCAGAAGACCGTCGAATTTCTGAAGTCGGGCAAGTACCTGAACGTGGATCTGTTCGCGATCAAGAAAACCGGAGGCGAGCGGCATGATCGCGCCGCTCGGCTCCACCGCTTTCAAGCTGGCGCCGGACGACACCGTGCAGATGATGGTGGTGATCCAGAACAAGAACATCGGCCACTCGCTGGTTCCCGAAGTGCGCGACTTGTATGAGCCGTGGGTGGAGTTCCAGGTTACGGACGCCGGCGGGCGCGGAGATTTATCACAGCGGTTTCCTGAAACCGGACGGCTCGCTCGACGGGCGGGCGCACAGCTTCACCAACCGGCCGGTGAACAGCGACGGCGAATTCGTGGACAATCACAAGGTCTGGACCATCCACTCGGTGGCTTACGACAACACCATACAATCGGGCCGTTCCGCGCTGGTTCGCTATGAATTCCGGATTCCGGCCGACGCCAAGGGACCACTTACTGTAACGGCGCGCGTGAACTATCGCCACCTGCGCCAGAGTTACCTGAATAACATCTTTGGAACGGATCATCCCGGCTTACCCGGTGGTGGAACTGGCCTCCCGCACGCGCATTTTGAATCTGGGCGATAACCCGGCCAGCCGGCGCAAGCCGAGGACAATCCCGATTGGATGCGCTGGAATAACCTGGGCATCGCTTACCTCGATCAATTGCAATATGCCGATGCCATGCACGCTTTCGAGCAGGTGGTGAAGCTGCGTCCGGATTACGCGGATGGCTACACCAACATCGGGCTGACTTATATCGAATGGGAGAAATACTCTTCGGCGCGGCCCAGCCTCGAGAAGGCGCTGGAACTGAGTCCCAACAATGCGCGCGCGCTTTACTATCTGGCGCTGGTGGAACGGCGGGAAGGACACCGCGACGAAGAAGCTGGCCGACCTGCAAAGGGTGGTGGAACAGTATCCGCAAGCGCGCGACCCGCGGCGCGAATTGGGGATCGCATACTATCAGCGGCACAGTTATGAAGAGGCCCGCGAGCAGTTTGAGGCGTTGCAGGCGATCGATCCCGGACGATCTGGCGGCGCATTACAACCTGGCGGTGCTTGTACCGCCGCATGGGTATGAAGGAGAAGGCCGCCGAACAGGCTGCGCATGTTTGCGACCAAGCAGGTGGATCCCGGGGCGCCCACTTATTCGCTGGAGTTTCTGCGCAAGCATCCGGAGATTTCGACACGAGAGCGTCCCCTGGCACATGCACACGGATTTGCCGCATCGAACCCAGGTGAAGAGGCCGCCGAAGCCGGCCGGGGACAGACGCCCGCGCACAACAAGTAGTCATGTCTTTGAACAGTACCCGCCGCCAGGCGATCCGCTCTCTTGAGCCGCACGCGCTTGGTGCTGCCCTTTGCGGACTTACTGGCATTGGCGCAGAAGCTGCCCGGACCCATCGAACGCAGTTACGACGCCAAAGCCGATGCCGCCGCCCGCCGGTCCTAAGTCGCCGATAGAAGGCACTCCGCTGGGCGTCAGCTTCGTGGACGTGGTGAAGGAATCCGGCCTGGCCGTGAAGACCATCTACGGCGGCGAAGGAAAGAACAAGTATCTTCTCGAAACCACCGGCTGCGGGCTGGCCTTCTACGATTACGATCAGGACGGCTGGCTGGATGTTTTCCTGGTGAATGGCTGGCGTCTGGAAGGCTTTCCCGCCGGGCAGGAGCCGCGCTGCCACCTCTTCAAGAACAATCGCGACGGCACTTTCACCGGACGTGACCAAGGGGTCCGGCCTGGAGCATCGCACGGGATGGGGACAGGCCTGCTGCGTGGGCGATTATAACAACGACGGTTACGACGATCTGTTCGTGACTTACTACGGGCAGAACGCGCTCTACCGCAATCACGGCGACGGAACATTCACGGACGTGACTAAGGAGGCGGGCTTGATGCAGCCGGGGCCGAAAACCCGCTGGAACACCGGCTGCACGTTCGTGGATTACGACAAAGACGGGCACCTGGATCTGTTCGTCGCCAACTACGTCGATTTCGATTTGAAGACCGCCCCGCCGCCCGAGGCCGGCCCGTGCACTTACAAAGGACTGCTGGTGGCCTGCGGACCGCCCGGATTGCGCGGCGGCAAGAATATCCTCTATCACAACAACGGCAACGGGACGTTCAGCGACGTCAGCGAGAAGGCCGGCATCTGGAACACGCCGGGCACTTACGGCTTGAGCGTGGCCGCGTCCGACCTGGATAACGACGGCTGGCCGGATATCTACGTCGCCAACGACTCCACCACCGCCACGCTCTATCAGAATCAGAAGGACGGAACGTTCAAGGACATCGCCATCGAATCCGGCGCGGCGCTCTCGCCCGAAGGCAAGCCCCAGGCCGGCATGGGCGTCTCCATCGGCGATTACAACCGCGACGGCAACCTGGATGTGGTGAAGACTAACTTCGCCGGAGACACCGATTCGCTTTACACCAATCTGGGCGACGCCACGTTCGAAGATCGCACCTATCCGAGCGGACTCGGAGTAAATACGCGCCTGCTGGGCTGGGGCGTGGGCTTCTTCGATATGGACAACGACGGATGGCTGGACATCCTGATGTCCAACGGCCACGTCTATCCGGAAGTGGATAAGTCCAACGCGGACTTGAAGTATGCGGAGCACAAGTATCTCTACCGCAACTTGCAAAATGGGCGTTTCGAGGAAGTGACCGACAAGGGCGGCCCGGGCATTCTGGAGAACGCTCCGGCGCGCGGATGCGCGTTCGGCGATTACGATAACGACGGCGATATCGACGTAGCGGTGAATTGCGTCAATGCGATTCCGCAGCTCTTGCGCTGCGATTCCACGCTAAAGCGGAATTGGATCAAGATCAAGCTGCAGGGCGTGAAGTCGAACCGCAGCGGGATCGGCACGCGGGTGATCGGTGATCGCCAAGACGAAGCCGGACGCGGAGAAGGCGTTGTCGCAGATGGACGAGCTGCGCAGCGGCGGAAGCTACTTCTCGCAGAACGATCTGCGCATGCACTTCGGCCTCGATCAGGCCACCAAAGTGGACAGGGTGGAGATTCGCTGGCTGAGCGGGCAGGTGGATCAATTGAAGGACCTGGAAGTCAACAAGCTCTACGTCATCCAGGAGGGCGGCAAGATTCTGAAGGCGGAAACGTTGCAGCCGGCCGGAAAGCGCCGTTCGTGATGCACATGCGGGCCGTCGTGGTGAAAGCTAGCGATTGCCGTATGTTTGCCGGCTGTCGCGGGCGCGGAAGACCGGTGTCCGTGGCTGAATGCGGCGACGGCTGCCGGCGTTTTGGGCGGCGCGGTCCACGCCACAGTCACTTCCGGCGAGCTGCGAGTTTCTCCGGCAGTACAGCGGGCATGAAGCCGTGCTGCGGATCGAGGCGGGCCCGGCGAGCGCACCGCACGCACAGTGCGGATCGGGCGGCGTGGCGCTGAAGGCTATCGGCAACGAGGCGCCGGCCTGTCCTTACCAGGGCAAACAGGGTTGGATAGCCGAGCAGGTGGTGGGTAGGGTGCGCGACCAGGCGTTTCTGGTTCGGATGGGCAGCGACGATCCATCGGCCGATGCGAAGGTTCTGCGTGAGAAGGCGCGCGACGTGGCGGAGCAGGTGGCTGGGTTTCTGTTTTGACCAAGCGTTCCGCTACAACAGCCGCAAGATGACGGATGCCCGAGAGGCTCGCTATCGTGATGGGACAGATCGTAGACCGTCGAGTAACTACAAGGAGATGACAGGGAAACTGGAGGTTATCTCACATGGCTGAAGGGCAAATGGAAGATACAGGTGCGCGGAAAGCGGTCCCGCGTCCTCCTAACGCTGAAGAGTTTGAGGCACAGCCAGAATTTGCCAAGTTCAAAAACGTCATGAGGGCTCCTAGCCGTGCCAAAGAGTGAATTGGACAGGAGGGTAAGGCAAGCGAAGAGACGTTCACCACGCGCCGGGGATCTGAGCGCTCCCGGCAGGAAGCGGCAGATGCTTCCATAAATGATTCGATGCTCTAAATGCAAAACACATAGCAAAGGTACTGGCACTTACTGCAAGTTATTTAATTACAGGTTGTCTACCCCATCAGCGACTAAACTTTATGATGCATACGGAAACCTGATCGCGGGGCCGGAGAGGTTAGCAAAAGCACACGGACGCAGTAGGGTGCGTGCATTACTGCACTTGCGATCACCATACCGAACACATCACTCGTGTCCAAATTAGCCGTGCAACCTGAGAGGTGAAGTCTCCGGTAGTTTGGGTTCAGTTCCCGCAAAGAACGAATCCATTCGACCGAGGAGACTTCACCATGAAACGAGTATGCAGCATTTTCAGCCAGATTCTCCAGATGATCCCCCGCGACAGCTTCGAAGCGGCGGTGCGAAAGCATCAAGCCGATGCTAGATCTCAACTTGACGGCCTTTCAGCACGCGCTCGATCGTCACATATACCGCGGAGTCATTGAGCGCGATCTAGCCGAAGCTAAGGGGCTCGGTGTTACCACTACACCTACATTCTTCGTGAACGGCCGCCGGTTAATCGGCCCGCAAGGCCGCGCCGCGCTCGTGATGTAATCGCTTCGCTGGTGGCCGAAATTCCGCAAAACCAGCGCGCGAAGGCGGAAATCACCTCTTCCGGGCCAGAGCAAGCAATCGATCTGAGGCATGCTCCGAATAAGGGACCAGTGTCGGCTCCGGTCAGTTTGGTCGAGTTCAGCGACTTTCAGTGCCCCTTCTGTGCCCAGGTCACCCCAATCGTCCGGCAGTTGCTGGCTGCATACCCCACTCAGGTCGCTTTCTCCTTCAAGCACTATCCGTTGCACATGCACAGATATGCGCCGCTGGCCCACGAAGCCGCCCTCGCCGCCAACGAGCAAGGTAAATTCTGGGAGATGCACGACCTACTGTTCGCTGGACAGGACAAACTCGCGCGCGCAGATTTGATCGCCAAAGCCCAACAACTCAAACTCGACATGCCGCGCTTCGTCAAGGATCTGGACAGCCGGCGTTTCAAACCCTCGGTCGAAGCCGACCGACTGAAAGGCGATCGGCTGGGGGTAGGCGGCACGCCTTTCTTTTTCGTCAATGGCCACGCCGTCTCCGGCGCCAGTGACCTCGCCGCGTACAAGGAAATTATCGATGCCGTACTCAACGAGGCCAATGCGCACAAGCGCAAGTAACCTTGCCGCCCGATCGCCTAGTAGCCTCTCTAGTCTAGCTATTGGCGTGCGTTCGCGGCTTCCGCCTTCGTCTTGAACTCTGGTGCGCGGCGGTGCCGCGTGGCCTGCTCGAACGCATACGCCAGCTTGATCAGCAGCGCCTCCGAATTCGCCGCGCCGAAGAAAGAGATGCCCACCGGCAGGCCCCAGGCATAGCCCGCGGGCACATTGATATTCGGGTAGCCCGCCACGGCGGCGGGCGTGGAACTGCCGCCCGGCGCGTGGTCTCCATTGATCAGGTCCGTGCACCAGGCCGGTCCGGCGGTGGGCGCGACCAAGGCATCCAGACGGTGCTTGCTCATCACCGCGTCGATGCCTTCGGTGCGCGCCATCCGGTGATCCTTCTCGAGCGCATCCAGATATTCTTTGCTGGTGAGCGGACCCCTGGTCTGCGCCTTGATCATGAGGTCCTGGCCGAAGTAGGGCATCTCCTGCTCGCGATGGCTTTCGTTGAAAGCGATCACATCGGCCAGCGAGTGCACCAGGGCGCGCGGCCCCAGCGCGCCTAGGTACAGGTTCAAATCGTTCTTGAACTCATAGCTGAGGACCACCGATTCGGAATCGTCGAACTTGCCGGCCGTCGCGATATCGGCCGGATCGACGATCTCCGCGCCCTGCCGCTTCATCTCCTCGATGGCCGCTTCGATGACCCGGTCGGTCTCTTCGTTGAAGCCGAAGAATTTGTCGCGGGCCACGCCGATGCGCGCGCCGCGCAGGCCGTCGCGGTCGAGCGACGGGGTGTAATCGATGCCCGTGAGCGCGCCCAGCAGAATGGCCGCGTCGGCGACCGTGCGCGCCATCGGCCCGGCGGTGTCCTGCGAATGCGCGATGGGAATGATGCCCGTGGCAGGAATCAGGCCGAGCGTCGGCTTGATCCCGACCACGCCGTTGGTCGAAGACGGGCACACGATGGAGCCATCGGTTTCCGTGCCGATGGCCAGCGGCGCACAGGTTCGCCGAGACGGCCGCGCCGGATCCGGAGCTGGAGCCGCAGGCATTGCGGTCGAGCGCGTAAGGGTTGCGCGTAAGGCCGCCGCGACCGCTCCAGCCGCTGGTCGAGTGGCTCGACCGGTAGTTGGCCCATTCGCTGAGATTGGTTTTGCCCAGCAGCACGGCGCCTGCCGCGCGCAGCCGCGCGGCCACCACCGAATCCCGCGCCGCGATGGAGCCCGCGCAGGGCCAGCGACCCGGCGGTGGTCATCATGCGGTCGGCCGTATCGATGTTGTCCTTGATCAGGATGGGAATGCCGTGCAACGGACCGCGCGCGCCCTTGGCTTTGCGCTCGGCATCGAGCGCGGCGGCGATGGCCAGCGCATCGGGGTTAAGTTCGATGATCGTGTTCAGCGCCGGGCCGCGCTTGTCGATGGCGGCGATGCGATCGAGATACGCTTGCGTGAGCGACTGCGCGGTGAGGCTGCCCGCGTTCATGCGCTTCTGCAGATCGCCGGCGGTGGCTTCTTCCAATTCGAAAGCGGGCGGCGTTGCCCAGGCGCCGGCAGCCAGCGCGACGGAGCTGATCAGAGTGCGCCGGGTGAGGTCCATAATCGGTTCGCGATCAGTCGGTGATCTCGATGCGGGGGCCTTCCTGCGGGCCGATCTCTTCGATGCGGGCGATCGTGTTGCGCGCCAGTTCGAGGAAACCCGCCAGCCGCGCCGGCCTTGCGCGGGCCCTCGCCCAGCACGATGGGCTTGCCGGTATCGCCGCCCACGCGCACTTCCGGATTGAGCGGCAGTTCGGCCAGGAAATGCACCTTCATCTCCGCGGCGGTGCGCCGTCCGCCGCCATGGCTGAACACGTCGATGCGCTCCTGGCAGTGCGGGCAGATCAGGTAGCTCATGTTCTCGACGATGCCCAGGATCGGCACCTTCACCTGGTGGAACATGTGGATGGCCTTGCGCGCGTCTTCGAGCGAAACGTCGGAAGGCGTGGTGACCACGATGGCGCCGGTGATGGGCGCGGTCTGGATCAGGGTGAGCTGCACGTCGCCCGTGCCGGGCGGCAGGTCGATCACCAGGTAGTCGAGCTCGCCCCAATCCACGCCGCGCAGGAACTGCTGGATGACGCTGTGCAGCATGGGGCCGCGCCAGACCAGCGGCTTGTCGCCGGGATTCAGGAAGCCCATGGACATCAGCTTCACGCCGTACTGATCGAGCGGCTGGATGCGCTCGCCGTGGGCCATGGGCGTGCGATTGATGCCCATCATCAGCGGCACGTTGGGGCCGTAGACGTCGGCGTCCATCAGGCCGGTGGGGTGGCCCAGCTTGGCCAGCCCGACGGCCAGGTTCACGGCCACGGTGGTCTTTCCCACGCCGCCTTTGCCGGAGCCTACCGCGATCAGATTCTTCACGCCAGGAATGGGCAACTTGGGCGGCTGCCCCGGCTGATTCGGACTCATGCAGTCTATGGTAGCGCAGGGTCTCATGCCGGCCGCTGTACGCTGAGTACGCTGATGGATGTGTGCTGCGCGAACTGTTGCCGCTCGTGACGGCGCTTACCGTCGCCGTGGTGGTGTATGTGATGCGCGAGCGGCGCAGGCGCAGGATGCGCATCGCGTCCGCCGCGGCCGGAGATCGCGCATGCGCGAGGTGTGCGATGCGCCCGCGCTGCTGGAGATCGAGCGCGCATGCTTGCCGACGGACGATCCGCGCGTGGCGTTCCGGCGGGCGGCCATCGAAAATGCCGTGGCGCGCGCTGTATCTGGAAACTATCGCCGCATGCGGCGTGCGAGAATACCGGCGAGATGCTGCGCGCCCATATGCGAGATCTGGCAGGCGCTGCGCGAGTATCTGCGCTTGAAGTACGACGACGCGGTGCCCGACGATTGGTTCGATCATTTCACGCGCGTCGCGCGGCCCTATATCCGGGAGAAGGTGCGGCTCACGCGCGAGTTCGCGCTGCATCTGGATGAAGGCGCGGAACGCTATGCGCGCATCTACGACGAGTTGTTGCAGGAGTTGCTGCACGAAGCGCTGGCGGCGCCTCAGAAGAAGTCGTTCGTGCCGCCGGACTTTTCCCACTCCTGAAGCTGCGGCGCTGACTCGCTCGAATTCTGCGTCCAGCCGGCCATTGAGTTCGGCGTAGCGCCCCACCACCTGGCGCGCCCAGCGCACATAGTCCACCTGGCGCTCGAAGCTCCAGTCCAGCCGGCGGACTGGTGAGCGATGCTGCGTACATTGGCGATCTTGTCGGCCGCGCTCAGCGCCTGCGCGCGCGGCTGACTTTTGGGGCGCGTTTTCCACCTGCAGCGCTTTGCGAGTTTCCTTGGGGAGCGATTTGTCGTCGGTGACTTCGGCGACCAGCGAGGCGACGTCTTCGCCGAAGCGTTCGGCGATCTCCTCGCGCGTGACGCCGGCGTCTTCGATGGTGTCGTGCAGCAGCGCCGCCACGATCAGGTTGGTGTCCAAGCTCGTCGGCGGTCTGCGCGAGCAGCTCGGCGACTTCCAGCAGATGATTCACGTAAGGCTCCGCCATGCGGCCCTTGCGGCGTTGGGCGGCGTGCCTCTCGGCGGCGAAACGGGCGGCTGCCAGGATCTGGCGCGCCGCATCTAAACAGTCGGACATCTTGGGAGCGGCCCCCTACTTCTTCTTTCCCTGCGCGGCCACCGCTTCCATGGCCGCCTTCACCTTCTCCGGATCGCCCAGATAGTAGCTGCGCAGCGGCTTCAGGTCGTCGTCGAGCTCGTAGACCAGCGGCATGCCCGTGGGGATGTTCAGGCCGACGATGGCTTCTTCGGGAACATCGTCCAGATACTTCACCAGCGCGCGCAGGCTGTTGCCGTGCGCCGCGATCAGCACGCGCTGGCCGGCCGCGCACGGCGGGCGCGATGGTCGCGTGCCAATACGGCAGGAAGCGGTTCACCGTATCCTTCAGGCACTCGGTGAGCGGCAGTTCCTGCGCGGTCAGGTCCTTGTAGCGCGGATCGCGGCCCGGATAGCGCTCGTCGTCGGGCGTGAGCGGCCGGCGGCGGGATGTCGTAACTGCGGCGCCAGATCTTCACCTGGTCCTCGCCGAACTTGGCGGCGGTCTCGGCTTTGTTGAGACCCTGCAGCGCGCCGTAGTGGCGCTCGTTCAAGCGCCAGGAGCGCTCGACCGGAATCCACATCAGGTCCAGCTCGTCGAGCGTCATCCACAGCGTGCGGATGGCGCGCTTGAGCACCGAAGTATAGGCCACGTCGAAGGCGTAGCCGCCGGCCTTCAGGACCGCGCCGGCTTCGTGGCTTCCTGGCGGCCCTTGTCGGAAAGGTCGACATCGGTCCAGCCGGTGAAGCGGTTCTCCTTGTTCCAGTCGCTTTCGCCGTGGCGGAGCAAGACCAGTTTGTGCACTTAGGCAGCGGCGATCCTAGCGGCGAAACGCCTTCCGCCCGGCGAATTGCGCCGCGGCGCCCAAGCGCTCTTCGATGCGCAGCAACTGGTTGTATTTGGCGATGCGGTCGGTGCGGCTGGCCGAGCCGGTCTTGATCTGGCCGGCGTTGGTGGCCACCACCAGGTCCGCGATGAACGGATCTTCGGTCTCGCCCGAGCGGTGCGAAACCACCGCCGTGTAATTCGCCGCTGGCCGCCATGTGCATGGCACTCCAGCGTCTCGGTCACCGTGCCGATCTGGTTGAGCTTGATCAGAATCGAATTGGCGATGCCGCGCTCGATGCCGCGCTCGAAGATGGCGGGATTGGTGACGAAGATGTCGTCGCCGACAAGCTGGATCTTGCCGCCCAGCGCATCGGTCAGCGCCTTCCAGCCATCCCAATCCTCTTCCGACATGCCGTCTTCGATGGAGATGATGGCCGGGTATTGGCGCACCCAATCGGCCCAGAATTCCACCATCTGTTCGGAGGTGCGCTGGCTGTTGTCGGATTTCTTGAAGACGTACTTGCCGTCCTGGAAGAACTCGCTGGAGGCGGGATCGAGGCAGATGCCGATCTGCTCGCCGGGTTTGTATCCGGCTTGCGAAATGCCTTCGAGCAACAGTTCCAGGGCTTCGACGTTGGATTTCAGATTGGGCGCGAAGCCGCCTTCATCGCCTACGGCGGTCGAGTAGCCGCGCTTCTTCAGCACTTTCTTCAGAGTGTGAAAAACCTCCACGCCCATGCGCAGCGCTTCGGAGAATTTCGCGGCGCCGAACGGCGCGATCATGAACTCCTGCACGTCGACGGAATTGTCCGCGTGCGCGCCGCCGTTGAGCACGTTCATCATGGGCACGGGCAGCAGGCGCGCGCCCGCGCCGCCCAGATAGCGGTAGAGCGGCGTGCGCTGCGCGGCGGCCGCCGCGCGCGCCGCGGCCATGGAAACGGCCAGAATGGCGTTGGCGCCCAACCGGCTTTTGTTCGGCGTGCCATCCAGCTCGATCATGAAGCGATCGATATCCGCCTGCTGCGCGGCGTCCTTGCCATGCAGGCTTTGGGCGATCTCGCCATTCACATGGCCGACGGCCTTCCGCGTGCCCTTCCCGAGGTAGCGCGACTTGTCGCCGTCGCGCAATTCCACGGCTTCGTGTTCGCCGGTGGAGGCGCCGGAGGGCACCGCCGCCCTTCCCATGCTGCCGTCGGCCAGATACACATCCGCTTCCACGGTGGGGTTGCCGCGCGAATCCAGGATTTCCCGGCCTGTTACTCGAACAATGGTTGTCATAGCCTTTGAATTATTTTGAAATTATAAGGTACCAGACGGACCGCGCACGCCGCGCGCCGCCAATCGATGGCTATAATCTTCCATTGAGACGGAAACTCTTCAGCGCGGCCTATTGGTCTCTACCCGCTATCCTATGCCTGGCCTTGTATTGGCCGGGATTGATGGCATGGTTCCAACAGGACGACTTCGTGTGGCTGAATCTGCCCAACCAGGCGCATGGATGGGATGGCTGGATGCGCGCGCTCTTTCAGCCGACCGTGCAGGGCACCTGGCGTCCGCTCAGCGAGCGGATATTTTTCATTGCATTCGGCGCCCTGTTCGGCGGCGACGCATTACCTTACCGGATCTGGGTCTTCCTCACCATGTTCGCCAACCTGGCGCTGGTGGAGTCGATCACGGCACGGCTCACGGGGTCGCGCGCGGCGGGATTCTGGGCCGCCATTTTCTGGATCTTCAACAGCAAACTGGCCACGGTGATGACGTGGACTTGCGAATACATCCTGGTAGCATGCGGGTTCTTTCTACTGCTGGCGCTGCACCTGTTTCTGCGATACATCGAAACCGGCGAGCGCCGCTATTATGTGTGGACCTGGGCGGCGTTTCTGGCGGGCTTTCTGGCGATGGAGACCAACGTGGTATTTCCGCTGCTGGCCGGAAGCTACACGCTGCTGTGCGCGCGCCGGTATTTCCGGCGGACGGTGCCGTTCCTGGGGGCATCGGCGGTGTACGGCATCCTGCACGTGACGCTAGCGCCGAATCAAGGCACCGTAGCTTATGCCATGCATTTCGATAGCGCCATTCCGAGCACCTTTTGGAACTACTGGCAGCAGGCGTTCGAGCCGTTCCACGAGCAGGACCTGACTCCGTTTCCAGCGGCGGCGGGCGTTGTCGAGATGGCCGCTTGTACTCTCGCGCTGCTGGCATTTGCCATTTACCAGGCGCGCCGGAAGCAATGGCTGGCGATGGTTTTCTTGGCTTGGTATGCCATCCTGCTCAGCCCAGTGCTTCCGCTGCGCGACCACATTACGGATTACTATCTGACGTTGCCCGCCATGGCTCTGGCAATGGCCGGAGGCTGCGCGCTGTTATGCGCCTGGCGGGGCGGCACGGCATGGAGGATCGCGGGCGCAGTGCTGGCTGCCGGCTTTCTGGTGCAACAAGCGCCGGTCGCCTGGCGCAGCGCCGATTGGTGGCGCAATCGGAGCGAGGCGCAGAAGGCGCTGGTGATGGGGGTGGCGCGGGCGCACGAACTGCATCCCGGCAAAACCATACTGCTCACGGGCATCGACGACACCTTGTTCTGGGGTAGCATTCAACAGCGGCCTTTCCTGTTTCTGCGGCTTACCGATGTATATCTGGCGCCTGGCTCGGAAGCGGCCATTACGCCGCATCCGGAGATGGATGACATATCGAAGTTCGTCTTGCCCGCCGAAGAAACGCGGCGCGCCCTCGATCGCGGCCTGGCGGTGGTTTATCGCGCGGGAGATGGCCCGCTCCAAAACATCACGCATCAGTTTGTGCCGCCGGCGGGTGCGGCGGCCGCGGGCGCCCCGTTGCGCGTGGACGTCGGGGATCCGCTGGCGGCCGAGCGGCTGGGCCCCACCTGGTACGAGCGCGAAGCGGGATTCCGCTGGATGCCGCGCCAAGCCAGCGTGCGCCTACCGGGACCGCCGTTGCCGGGCCAGAAGCTGTACGTGACCGCCATTTGTCCGGCGGCCCAAATTAAAATGGGGCCGCTACCAATGACTCTGACCGTGGACGGGGCGCGCTTGCCTCCGGTCGAGTTCACCAAGGGGGATGCGGAAGCCACGTTCTCATTTGCGCTGCCCGCACAGACCGCCGGCGAGAGCGATATCGACGTGATGGTGGAGTTGGGCCGGACCGTGCGGATCGGCGCGGACAGGCGCGACCTGGGGGCGGTGTTCGGCAAGTTTGAAATCAAATAGCATTATAGGCATGAACATTTTCTTGAGGCTGGCCATGGCTTGCTCGCTTTTTCCTTTGCTGCTGGCGGGCGAAGAGCCGTTGCGTTTGTGCATCGCCGGACTGGTGCATGGCCATGTGGATGGTTTTCTACGCGCGGCCGCCAAGCGGAAAGACATCCAGATCGCCGGCATCTTCGACCCCGATACCGCGCTACAGCGGCAATATGCGCAGCGCTTCGGGTTGGCGGATTCCGTATTCTTCACCGATCTGGGCGCCATGCTGGAGCGCGTGAAACCGGAAGCAGTGGCGTCATTCACCAGCACGTTCGATCATGCCATTGTGGTGGAAGCCTGCGCCAAACGGCATATCCACGTGATGATGGAGAAGCCGTTGGCCGTGAACCTGGAGCAGGCCCGCGCCATCCAGCGCGCCGCGCGCGACGGCGGCATCCACGTGATCGTGAATTACGAAACCACCTGGTATCCGAGCCACGCCGCCATGTGGCGCCTGATCCACGAGCAGCAGGCCGCCGGCGGGATTCGCAAGATGGTGGCCATGGACGGCCACCAGGGACCGAAAGAAATCAACGTGGGGCCGGAGTTCCTGGGCTGGCTCACCGATCCCGTAAAGAACGGCGCGGGCGCGCTGTTCGACTTCGGCTGCTACGGCGCCAACCTGATGACCTGGATGATGGACAACCAGCGGCCCATGGCGGTCACCGCCATTGCGCAAACCACAAAGCCGCGGATCTACCCGCGCGTGGACGACGAAGCTTCGGTGCTGATCGAATATCCCCAGGCGCAGGGTATCATCCAGGCTTCCTGGAACTGGCCGTTCAGCCGCAAGGATTTCGAAGTCTACGGCGAGCGCGGCTATGCCGTCGCCACCGGTGGGGACGCGCTCCGCGTGCGGTTGCCGGGCGGGCAGGAGGAAGCCCGCGCGCTCGAACCGCTGCCCGCGGACGAGCGCGATTCGTTATCGTATTTGACGGCGGTGGTGCGCGGCAGGCGCCAGCCTTCGGGGTTGTCGTCGCTTGAGAACAACATGATCGTGACCGAGATTCTGGTGGCCGCCCGGGAGTCTGCGCACACCGGCAAGACCATCAGGCTGGGTACGGAGGCGCGATGATCGGGCTATTTGGAGCCGCCTCCATCGAACTGGTGGCGATGTGGCTGCTCTGGCTTTTTCCGTTTCTGCGCAAGCGCTTCACCGGCCCGCGGCGCCAGTCGAACGTGATGGCGCACAGCGGCAATTTGGGGCTGGCGCTCGAATCGGCGGGCATCGCTTGCACCTGGATCTGGTTGCCGAACACGCCGGCGCCGGGTGTATCCAGGATAGTGGCTTCCATGGTGCTGGCGCCGGCGGCAACGATTTTCGGCTGGCTGGCGGTGCGGCATTTGGGAAAGCAGCTTCGCATTTTGGCGGGCCTGTATCCGGACCACGAGTTGATCCGTACGGGACCGTACGCTATTGTGCGCCATCCGGTATATGCTTCGCTCTTTCTGATGATGATAGCGACCGGGCTGCTGTTCGCGCGTTGGCAAATGCTGCTGTTAGGCATGGCGCTGTATATCGCGGGCACCGAGATACGGATTCACGCGGAGGAGGGTCTGTTGCGCGCGCGTTTTGGCGAGGAATTTGAAGAGTATCGCCGGAGTGTGCCCGCGTATCTGCCTTTCCTGCGATGAAAGGGCGGTGGCGCTGGCGAATGTTTTGTTATAGCGACGTACTCCTTTTGCGGTTGAGGGAAGGTAGCCTTTCTTCCGCGAGCGGCGTGTGTTAAAAGGCGGCCATAACCTGAAGGGGTAAGGTTAAGAACGTATCTTTGGAGACACGGCTTTGCGGACGGAACGATGACCACGAAACAGGTCCTCAGCAAGAAGGGCGAAGGTTTTAACGGAATGCGCGCGTATGCCGTCGTTTGATGCCCGAAACGCACGGGAGAATAACGCCGCTGGCGGGGTTTTGGAAGGCGCAGGACGCGCGTGGAAAGACGATGAATAACGATCGTCAGCTAGCGGTCAGCTAGCGGGACAAGCGCACGAGGGACTTTGCTGCGGGGAACCGGGTGAAGGCCTTTTCGGGATTTGAACGCGCCGCGCACCTGAAGCTGGACCGGCTGGAAGCGGCCACAGGCCTGAAGGACCTTGCCGCGTTGCCGGGCAACCGTTTTGAGGCGCTGGCCGGCGATCGCAAGGGCCAGTACAGCATCCGCATCAACGATCAGTGGCGGATTTGCTTCGAATGGCCGGAGCGGGCGCCGGGACCTGGAAATGTGGAGATCGTTGATTACCATCGAGGAGAGGAAAGACATCATGGCAGTGCCTGTCATACATGGCGAGCACCTTGCCCAGGAACTAAAAGAACTCGGCATGAGCGCGGCCGAGTTGTCGCGCAAGCTTGACGTGCCCACCAACCGCATCACCGGAATTCTGAACGGCCAGCGGGCCATCACGGGCGATACGGCGCTTCGTCTGGCGCATTTTTTTGGCACGAACCCGGAGTTCTGGCTCAACCTGCAGAGCCTGTACGAAATTCGCGTTGCTCAGAAAAAGGCGGGTAAATCGATCCGAGTTCTTCCACTCTCAAGCGGCCCGAACACGTGCACGCCTGAAAATTCTGGCGGTCCTGTCCCAGGCTGAGGGCGGGCAGGGAAACGACTGGCGCGCCGGTGGTCCCAGATGCGGACCACGACTTGATCCGTACGGGACCGTATGCTATCGCGGACCATCCCGTATACGCTTCGCTCTTTCCGATGATGCTGGCGAGCGGGCTGCTGTTCGCGCGTTTGCCGATGCTGCTGTTAGGTATCGCGCTTTATATAGCGGGCACCGAGATACGGATTCACGCGGAGGAGGGTCTGCTGCGCGCGCGTTTTGGCGAGGAATTTGAAGAGTATCGCCGGAGTGTGCCCGCGTATCTGCCTTTCCTGCGATAAGGGGACGGCGTTTACACCTCGGACAATCTGACCGGCTGCCGTGGGGAAGCTTCCGGTTCCGCGGCGGCAGTCATTTGCGTATTGTATTCCCGATCGTGATACTCGCGCACCCATTCCCGGTTCATTTCTTCGCCGGATCGCAGCGTAACTTCCTGGCCGCACCGCTCGCACTTCATACGGAAGCCCATCGAAGCGCCCATGGGCCCGCCGCAGGACGCGCACTCCGCCGGCGTGTATTGCGCCAGGTCCTGGATCATCCGCACCCACGTGCCGACCTTCAGAAAATATTGCTGCAGATCCTTCACGGCCACTTCGCCTTCGAAGGCCCCCGCTTCCGCTTCCGGCATGCGCTCCAATAAAAGGCGCTTCCCCTCCTCGGTCAGGTATCCGTCCTTTTCCAGGACGTCCGGACCGAAGACTTCGACCGCGGTTTCCAGAATGGATTTATCCGGCAGGAAGATATGGAACTGGGTTTCCGTCTCCATGGTGATCTCGATCAGATCCAGTGATTCCGCCCCAAGGTCTGTCAAATGCGTATCGCGCCCCACTTGCGATGCGTCGATGCGGAGGCTGTGGGCGACGATATGGGCGAATTTGTCGAAAACTTCCGATTCCGTAATCTGTGGCATTCACTTCCCCTTCGAACAGGTGCCTAGAAGCTTACCTTAGAAGGAGTCTAAATCTTCATACTTCGCACTGCAAGCTAAAATGCCGGTTCCCGCGAATTTACGGTACTGGTACTAGCGGGGGATTGCCTTCGTCGGGACACGGGCAGGCGGAGGATCACCCACCGGGCGTGGTGCAGGCTGTGCAGGCGGCTCTTGGGAGCACCCACGCTTGCATCCGGCGCAAATCTTGTCATAATCGCCCCTCGGACTCCGATTCTTATGACACCCGAACCCTCTGCCGACAATGCCGCTCCGCCATTGAGCGAAGTGGGCCGCATCACGGCGTGTACTTCGACCCGAAAAAGGCATTCGCCGATATCGCCGCGCGGCCCGTTGGTACGTGCCCTGATTCTGCTGATCGTCGCCGCGTCGCCTTCACCTATTGCTTACACCACGCGCATCGGCTGGGAACGCTACATCGCCAAGACGATGGAAAACAATACCCGCGTGCAGAATATGCCGGCCGATCAGCGCGAGGCCGCGATTGCGCACGGGAGCCAAGTTCGCTCCGATATTTGGCTACGCGGGCAGCCTGATCGTCATTCCCGTAGTGGCACTGGCAATCGCCGGCGTGCTGCTGCTGATGTGCAAGATGATGGGGGCATCGCTGCAATTCAAGCAGATGTTCGCGCATCAGCGCCTACGCCATGCTGCCCGGGCTGATCTCCAGCATCCTGGCGATCATCGTCATGTTCCTGAAGAATCCTGACGAATTTCAACCTCCAGAACCCGCTCTTTTTTAATTCGGCGCGCGCTTATGGAGCCGCCACCCGAATACCGGGAAATTTATTTACAGCCTGGCCACTTCGATCGACCTGTTCACCTTCTGGACGATCCTGCTGCTGGCCACGGGCATTTCGGTAGCCGCCCGCAAGTTCCCTTTCTCGAAGGCGATACGTTGCAGTGGTGGTGCCGTGGGTGGTTTAGGTGTTCGTTAAGAGCGCATGGACGGGCGCCATCTTCAGCTAGCACCGGCCTTCAGACCGCCTTCGCGCGCCGCTTCTTCGTGACCGGCTCGGCGGCGGCTACTTCCTGCGCCTCCCGCAGCAGCGCCGCGGTGGCCGCCTGGACGGGCTTTTTCTTCTCCGCCAGGCTGCGCTTCAAGCGCTTCCATGATGTCGATCACCGGCGCCATGTGCGGCTCCGGCGTCTCCACCACCTTTTGCCCTTCTTTCTTCGCCTCGATCATCTGCAGCAGGTTGTCGCGATAGGTGTCGTGATATTTCTCCGGCTCGAATTCCGCCTTCAGCGTCTCGATCAGCATGTTGGCCATGGCCAGCTCATTGGGCTTCACCAGGTCCGTGTTGGTGCGGAATTCATCCACCTGGCGGATCTCGTCCTGGTAGTACATGGTGTGCAGCAGGATGCCCTTCTTGCCCGGCCGCAGGATCACGATGTGCTCGCGATTGTGCATGGCGATCTTCGCCAGCGCGTAATAGTTCGACTGCCGCAGGGCCTCGAACAGCAGCGCGTACGGCTTTTCGCCGCCTTCATCGGGCGCCATGTAGTACGAGCTTTCCAGATAGATCGGGATCCACCTCGTCGCCTTTGACGAATTCCAGAATCTCCATCACCTTGGCCGTCTTGGGAGCGACTTTCTTGATGTCCTCCTCTTCGATGACCACGTAATGATCCTTCTCGTACTCGTAGCCCTTCACCAGTTCGCTGCGCGGCACCGGCTTGTCTTCCGCCTGGCAATAACGTAACCTGCTTGATGCGCGAATTGTCTTTGCCGTGCAGCAGATTGAAGCTCACGGTTTCGCTGCGCGCGGCGCTGTACAGGCGCACCGGCAGCGAAACCAGCCCGAAAGTCAGATGTCCTTTCCAGACCGTGCTGGCCATGATCAAACCCTCACGTTAGAAAATCGGAGAAATCCGCGAAGTTCCGAAGATATCATGTAAATGGAGGAGGGGCAAGGCTTTATGGCACTGGAAGAGTACGTCCGCAAACGCAAGCTTCGAGAAAACTCCCGAGCCGCCCGGAAAAAAAGTAAACCAGCCCGGCGCCTCGCCGGCGGCGCGGCCCGCTTCTTCGTGCAGCGGCACGACGCCACGCGTCTGCACTACGATTTTCGGCTGGAGATCGGCGGCGTGCTGGTCTCCTGGGCGGTTCCCAAAGGGCCGTCGCTCGAACCGCTCTCCAAGTTCCTGGCCGCAAAGGTGGAGGACCATCCGCTCGAATACGGCGAATTCGAAGGCAACATTCCGGCCGGCAATTACGGCGCGGGCAGCGTGATGCTGTGGGACCGCGGCACGTGGGATCTGCTGGGCGACGCGCCGGTCGAAGAGCAATCGCGCGCGGCGACCTCAAGTTTCGCCTGCATGGCGAAAAGCTGCAGGGCGAGTTCGCCATGGTGCACATGAAGAACCGCGGCAAGGGCAACGAATGGCTGATGATCAAGAAGCGGGACGCCAGTGCCGTGCCCGGCTGGGACATCGAGCAACAGGCCTGGAGCGTGCTCTCGGGCCGCACACAGCAGGAGATTGCGCAGGGGCTGCCGGCCCGGAAGACCTAGCAGAAAAGCGCGGGCGATCCGCAGCGGGAATGGAAGAGCCGGCCCGCCGGGCCGAGCCGCCGCCGTCACAGCCAAGGCTGCGGCGCCGCCGGCCAAACGCACGCGCGCGTTCGGCGAGCGGCGTCCAAGGGCGCCGTAAAAGCCCCCATGCCCACCGCCATCACCCCCATGAAAGCCGCCCTCACCGCCGTGCCCCCGCCCGGCGACGAATGGTTGTTCGAAGTCAAGTGGGACGGCGTACGGGCGATATGCTTCATCGAACGACGAATCCGTGCGGCTGGTGTCCCGCACCGGCCATTCATGCGAGAAACAATATCCGGAATTGAGCGTGATCCCGCACTACATCGCCGCCGGCCAGGCCATTCTGGATGGCGAAATCGCGCGCTCGATGAAAAGGGCGTGGCCCGCTTCGAATCTGATTCAGCCCCGCATCGCCAGACCGACCCAATGCGATTTCGCATATGGCGCGTTCCCGGCCGGTAGTATATTTCGCCTTCGACCTGCTGTACCTAAACGGCTACGATCTCCGCCAGGTAACACTGATCGAGCGCAAGAGGTTGCTCGAAGCCATCCTGACGCCGGTACCGGCGTACTGCGCTACTCGGAGCATTTCCCGGCGCGGGCGATGCCATGCTGCACGCCGCGCGCGAAACCGGTGTTGAGGGATGATGGCCAAGCGCGCCAACAGCCGCTACGAGCCACGCCGCAGCAACGAGTGGATGAAGATCAAGATTGTCTCGCGGCAGGAGTTCGTTATTTGCGGTTTCACGGCCGGCGAGCGCGATCACTTCGGCGCGCTGGTGCTGGGACTTTACGACAGCGGCAAGATCGTCTGGGTAGGCAACGTGGGAACGGGGTTCGATCAGAAGACCATGGCAATGTCTGCGCCAGAAACTGGATCCGCTGGTGACGCCGCACTCGCCTTTTTCCGGTTCGCCCAAGGTGGGGCCCAAGGTGGGGCCCAAGGTGGGGAAAGATGTTACCTGGGTCAAGCCGGAGTTAGTGGCCGAGGTGAAATTCGCCAACTGGACCGGTGACGGAAAACTGCGCGCGCCAGTGTATCTGGGCCTGCGTCCGGACGTGGACCCGCACGATTGCGTCCGCGAGCAGGCCGCTCCGCCGCCGGCCAATTCCCCGGCCGCGGCACTTCCTTCAGCCCGGCCTTCAGCGCTGCCCTCAGACCAGCCCGCGAAGGCGGAGTTACTCCTACCCGCCGGCAAAACCGAGGTCTCCATCACCATCGGGCGTCACGCCCTGAAATTCACCAATCTCAACAAAGTCTTTTATCCGGCCGAGGGCATCGCCAAGCGGGACATCCTCAATTATTACGACGCCGTCGCCGCGCTGATCCTGCCGCATCTCAAGGACCGGCCGCTCTCGCTGAAGCGATATCCCAACGGCATCGAGCAGCAGTTTTTCTTCCAGAAGGACGCGCCGCTGACTTTCGCGCCGTGGCTGCGGACCGAGGAAATCTTCTCCGATCACAACGAGGCCGCCATCCGCTATGTGTTCGCGCAGGACCGCGCCAGCCTGCTCTATCTGGTGAATTTGGGCTGCATCGACCAGAATCCGTGGATGAGCCGCACGCCTACGCTCGATAACCCCGATTTCGTGCTCATCGACCTGGACCCGCAAGACTGCCCCTTCGACATGATCGTGGAAGCGGCCCTGCTGGTGCGCGGAAAGCTGGACGCCATCGGCCTCACGGGTTATCCGAAGACCACCGGCGGCGACGGCATGCACGTTTACATTCCGATGGAGCCGGACTATAGCTATGAACAGAGCCGAACCTTTGCCGAGATACTCGCCCACTTAGTGGTGCGGGACCGGCCGGATCTGTTTACCACGCCGCGCGCCGTCGCCAAGCGGCAGAAGGGCCGCGTATATTTCGACTGGGTGCAGAACGGCAAGTCGAAGACCATCGCGGCGCCGTACGTGCTGCGGGCCTATCCGGGCGCGCCGGTCGCCACGCCGCTCGCATGGGACGAGGTGCGGCCGGGACTGACTCCGGCCCATTTCAATATCTATAATGCGCCGGAGAGATTCGCCGAAACCGGCGATCTGTTCGCAGGCGTGCTGACTAATCTGCAGAGCCTGGAAAAGCCTCTGGAAAAGCTCGAAGCGCTGCTGAAAGGTAAGATAATTACACCGTAGGCTTTGAAGGAGGATTGCCCATTCACGGTGACCACAAGGTTACCGCTCGTGGCGTTCGGGCCAAGCTGGCAGGTGAGTCTCTGGTACCGGAGCCAAGGCGCCCCAGATCTTACAGTTGACCATGACCCCACCTCCGGCAGTAGCGGTGGAGCTACCCTGGGACGCGCCGAAATAATTTCCGAAGATTGTGACATTTGCGCCGTTGCCGTTCTCGCCCCCAGTGTTAGGACCACTGGTAAGGTCGCTGAAAAACAGCACCGGAGCCTGCGCAAGCAAGCCAGGGCACGTCAAGACGAAATGCCGAGTATCTCAAGGACCCTTACCTGTATCCGGGAACGGACGTTCCTAGGCGGAATTCTCCATCCGGAATTCTATTTAGATTCCGGCGCCCGCGGCGGACCGTGGTGGGCGGGTGCTTAGAAATTCTCCGGCACGGATCAGTGGCGAACCAGGAATGGGCCGCCGCTGAAGAGCGTTCCGCTGGGCGTGGTCACCTGGATTTTGCCGGTGGTCGCCCCGGTTGGTACGCTGGTCTCGATTTCGGTTGGCGAAACGACCGTGAACACAGCCGACGCGCCATTGAAACTGACACTGGTAGCGCCGGTCAGGTTTGTGCCGAGAATCTTGATCGGCGAACCTGCCTTGGCGGCGTGCGGCAAGGTTTTCACGAACGGAGCCAGTCCCACGGACAAGCTATAGACAGTGCCATAATTGTTGACCCCGCCGCCAAAAGTAGCGCCGTAAAGAGTGCCATCGGTTCCCTGAGAGAGCCCGCCGTGAGGGCTGCAGCCGTCAGTGCCATCGAAAGTGTGCAGTACTGTAAAGGCGCCGCCGGGCGTGATTCTGAACACGGTGCCGCCGCAGTCGATCGAACCTGCCACCTCGTCCGTGGTCCCATAAAAATTTCCGTCGGTAGCTTGCAGCAGCCCGTCGAAGACGTAGTAGCCATCCGCGCAGTCCGGGCAAAAGCTGTGCAGCGTGGTCACTTTGCCCGCGGGAGTCATCTTAAACACCGTGCCGCAGCAGCCGTTGGCGCCACCCTCGGAGGTGGTCCCATAAAAATTGCCCGCGGCGTCCTGGACCAGCGCGCTGTAGGGAAAATTACCGTCGGCGTCGGTCAGGGACGCGCCGAAGCCGTACAGCGAAGTGAACGAACCGTCAGGAGTGATTTTGAAGATTGTGCCACCGTTGTTCACACCGCCTTGAAGGGTTGTGCCGTAAAAATTCCCGTCCGCGGCCTCCAGGAGCGCGGCAGAAGGGTTGGCGCCGTCGGCCCCGTTGAAGTTGTGAAGGGTCGTAAGATCGGCCTCCGGCGTGATTTTGAAGATGGTGCCCGCTGCGGGATAGTCGGTCCCGCCCCCCACGGTGGTCCCGTAGAAATTCCCATCGGCGGCTTCGATCGGTTGGTTGGACGCGCAGCCGTCGGCGCCTTGAAAAACGTGCAGCGTGGTGCCGGGAATCACCTTGTAAATCGTGCCGCAGTTTTTTATCCCGCCGCCACCGTTAGTAGTGACCGCGTAGAGGTCCCCGCCGGTCGCGAGGAGCAGTCCCGCCATCGGGTTGGCGCCGTCCGCGCCGTCGAATTTGTGCACGACCGTCAGCGCACCCGCGGGCGTGATTTCGAAGATCCCTCCGCACCCGGGGTACGCGGTATCGCAGTTGGCGTTCCGGATCCCGCCGCTAAACGTTGTCCCGAAGAGATTCCCATTGATTCCCTGGACGAGAGACATGGACCAGGGATCGGCGCCGTCCGTCCGATCGAAACTTGCCAGCATGGTGAAGGTCTGCGCGGGCAATGGAATCGCCGCCGCGAGAAGCAAGAACCAACGGCCGCTTGTCTTCCAGCAAGTGCACATGGGCGCCCTCCTGCCGTCCGATTATACCTGAATTGTTACGATCAGTGCCCGTGCTGATGCTGTTCTTCCGCCGGAATCACGCATCCGCTCTCGGACACCGCGCAGCCCACGTGCTCGAACTGGATGGTCGAGTGGTGGATGTGAAACTCGTGCTCGAGTACATCGTTGATCCGCGCCAGAATGCCATTGCTGGCCGAGGGCGGCACGTCGTCGATCAGCACATGGCAACTGAGCGCGCGGGTGCTCGATCCCAGGCACCAGATGTGCAGGTCGTGCACATCCAACACCCCTTCGACGCGGCCCATCGCGGCGATTACCGATTGCAATTGCAGCCCGCGCGGCAAGCCTTCCAATAGGATATTCAGGGACTCTTTGATAATGTCCCACGCGGTCCACACGATCAGCGCGCCGATCAGAATCGAAAGCAGCGGGTCGATCTGGTTCCAACCGGTGAGGCGAATCGCCAGCGCGCCCGCGATGATGGCAATGGATCCGAGCAGATCGCCCAGCATGTGGACAAACGCGCTGCGGACGTTAATATCGTGTTGCCGCGCCGCGCGCAGGCCCCACATGATGCCGCCGTTGAGCGCCAGTCCGCCGGCGGCCACCAGCATCATCACGGTTTCGCGCACCGGAGCGGGGTGGGCCAGCCGCTGCCAGCTTTCGTAGAAGATCCAGGCCGAGAGCGCCACCAGCGTCAGGGCGTTGACAAAGGCGGTGAGGACGCCGGCGCGGTGATAGCCGTATGTTTTTACTTCGTCCGCCGGCCGGGATTGCAGGTAGAAACCGAGCCAGGCGAGCAGCAAGGCCAGACCGTCGGTAAAGTTGTGGCCGGCGTCTGAAACCAGCGCCAGACTGTGCGCCCGGACGCCCGCAAACACTTCCAATCCCATGAATGCGAAGGTGGCAACCACCGACCACCACAGTTTGCGGCCAGTGCCGGTTACATGGGCATGGGAATGTGAGTGCAAGGGACCTCTACCTTGATTTTACCGCTCGCGGCGCGATTTATGCCAAAATCCCTTTCACCCCATTCCCGGCAATGCCCGTCAACCGCGCATTTAGGCCCTGGAACTTACCGTCAGCCGGGCAGTTCGAGGCAAACGATGCGTCGCCAGGACGTCCAGATCCGCGCACAGTAGCTTTTATGCTACTATGGGCGGGTGGAAGAGCCGATTGCGCTTCGAATTTATGGCTCCCAGTTTTCGAGGTGGCTAGAAGCTCACACGGACAAACGGGGCGGTTGCGATTATTCGGGCGCGGCTCAACCGGATCCGGTTGGGCAACTTCGGGGATTCGAAGCCGGCAGGCGGCGGCGTCGAAGAGTTAAGGATCGATTTTGGTCCCGGGTACCGAGTCTACTTCGGGAGAGACGGCCTATCGGTTGTGATACTGCTTTTGGGCGGCAGCAAGCGAACTCAGGGCAAGGATATCGCAACGGCGCGCGCGCTTTGGAAGGATTACCTCGATGGTAAAGACGGAATCTTATAAAGACAAGCTGTTGGAGGCTTTGAAGAACCCAGAAGCTGCGGCCGATTACTTGACGGCCTGTCTTGAGGATGGCGACGTGGATGTGTTTTTGCTGGCGCTTCGGGATGTAACCGACGCGCAGGGCGGAGTCCGGAAGCTATCGGGGCGGACCCGCCTTAACCGGGAGAATCTGTATCGTATGTTGTCGAGAGCGGGCAATCCGTCGCTGAGCAGCTTGGACTTGGTGCTTGGCTCGCTAGGTCTCAGACTCGCCGTGGCCGTGAGGCAGTAAGCCGGTGCTGTACACCGTTAAGCTACGCCAGAATCCCCTTCACCACATTCCCCGCGATGCCCGTCAACCGCGCATCCAGGCCCTGGAACTTTACCGTCAGGCGCTTGTGGTCGATGCCCAGCAGGTGCAGCATGGTGGCATGGAAATCGGGCACAGCCACGGCA
The DNA here is from genome assembly GCA_963795925.1 of Bryobacterales bacterium. Lineage (GTDB taxonomy): Bacteria > Acidobacteriota > Terriglobia > Bryobacterales > Bryobacteraceae > Bog-159. Next base: position 93,292 of record CAWCJP010000006.1, read on the forward strand.
TTCTCCACCGCCGCGTAGCCTAACTCGTCGGTGGCGCCGTAGCTGATTCCGCCTTTGATGCCGCCGCCCGCCAGCAGGAAGCTGAAGCCCTTGATGTGGTGATCGCGGCCATCGCCCTTGCGACATGGGCGTGCGGCCGAATTCGCCGCCCCACACCACCAGCGTGTCGTCCAGCATGCCGCGCTGCTTCAGATCCTTGATCAGCGCCGCCGTCGGCCGGTCGGTCTCCTGCGCCTTGATCACCACGTTGGCCTTCACGCCCGAATGGTGATCCCAGTCGCGATGATAAAGCTGGATGAAGCGCACGCCGCGCTCGGCCAGGCGGCGCGCCAGCAGGCAGTTCGAGGCGAACGATCCGTCGCCCGGCCTGGCGCCGTACATCTCCAGCACGCTGGCGGGCTCCTTGCTCATGTCCACCAGGTCCGGCACGCTCGATTGCATCCGGAACGCCATCTCGTATTGCGCGATGCGGGTGAGAATCTCGGGATCCTGCGTGGTCTTGTATTCGATGCGGTTCAGCGCGTTCACCGCGTCGATCGATTCGCTCTGCGCATCGTCGCTCGACGCCCGGCGGATTCTTGATGTGCAGCACCGGGTCGCCGAACGAGTTGAGCTTCACGCCCTGGAACTTGCTGGGCAGAAATCCCGCTCGACCATTGGCGCGCGGCGATGGGCTGCATCTGCCCGCCCTTGCCCGCCGACATCAGCACCACGAAGCCCGGCAGGTTATCGGTCTCCGCGCCCAGTCCGTAAAGCACCCACGATCCCATGCTGGGGCGGCCCGTGATGATGGAGCCGGTGTTCATCAGGGTGTGGGCGGGGTCGTGATTGATCTGCTCGGTCCACATGGAGCGCACGATGCAGATATCGTCGGCCACGCTGCCGATGTGCGGGAACAGCGAGCACATCTCCTGGCCGGATTTGCCGAACTTCTGGAAGCGGATGCTGCGGGCCGAAGCAGGTCAGGCGCTGGCCCTGCAGTTGCGCGATCTGCTGCCCCGTGGTGAACGAGTCCGGCATGGGCTTGCCGGTCATCTCGGCGAGCTTGGGCTTGTAGTCGAAGGTTTCCAGATGCGAGGGGCCGCCGGCCTGGTAGAGGAAGATGACGCGCTTGGCCTTGGCCGGGTGATGCAGCGGATTGACCACGCCGGTCGGAAGCGAACAGGCGCCGGTCGAGCATGCGATTCAGGCCCAGCAGGCCGACGCCGGCGAGGCCGTTGCGCAGGAACGTGCGGCGGCATGACTTCGCAGGTCGGCGTCGCACTTGTTCGTTAATTCCGCGTGATGGTTTCATGTAAATTCAGAATGGCTCGGGCCACCAGGGTCATGGCGGCCAGTCTGGCTGCGGTTCGGCCTGCGCCGGTGCGCGGCGCTTCGCCCACGGTCAGCAATTGCGCCGCCGATCGGGCGACGGCGCGGAAACGCTCCAGGTTCTTGCGATACAGATCCTTCAGGATCTGCCGCTCCTCCTTGTCCGGCGTGCGGTCGAGGGCGCGCTCGAAGGCCCAGTCCAGTTGCCGGTCAAACGCGGGACCGCCCTGGCGCACGATATTTTCCGCGAACACGCGCGCGCTCTCGACGAAGATCGGATCGTTCAGCAGATCCAGCGCTTGCAGCGGCGTGTTGGAGCTGACGCGGTTCACGGTGCACTCCTCGCGCGTGGGCGCGTCGAAGGTCAGCAGCGTGGGATGCAGGAACGTGCGCTGCCATTCGGTGTACAGGGCGCGGCGGTAGAGATCCGCGCCGCGGCTGGCGGAGTATTCGCGCTTGGGAAAATTCATCGCCGCCAGATAACCTTCCGGCTCATACGGGCGCACGCTGGGGCCGCCGAATTCTTCCACCAGCAGCCCGGAAACGGAGAGCGCGATATCGTGCACGATTTCGGCATCCACGCGATAGCGGCTCTGGCGCGCCAGCAGGCGATTGTCGGGATCGCGCTCGTCGAGCTGCGGGGTGGTCAGCGACGATTGCCGGTAGGTGTGGCTGGTGACGATGGTGCGGATGATGTGCCGCACATCCCAATCGTGCGCGCCTGCCGCGTTCCATTCCGGATGCATGAACTCGGCCGCCAGCCAGTCGAGCAGTTCGGGATGCACGGGCCATTCGCCCTGCGAGCCGAGATCTTCCAGCACCTTGGAAAGGCCCGTCCCGAAGAACTGGCGCCACAAGCGGTTGACGAAGGCGCGCGCGGTGAGCGGATTCTCGCGGCGAGACCAGCCAGTTCGCCAGATCCAGCCGCGTGGCGCGGCGGCCGCCGGTTTCGAGCTTGCCGAGAAACGCGGGCACTGCCGGCTCCACGATTTCGTGCGGTCTCATCCATCCAGTTGGCGCGCGGCAGAATGCGCGTGATGCGCGGGCTGCGTGGCTTCGGTGAGCATCACGCGCGGGATGGCGCCGACAGCAGGTCGCGCTCGGCGCGCAGACTTCGCCAGGCGCACGTAAGCGGGCTGCAGCTCCGGCGTGGACAATTCGAAGAAATCCAGCACCGCGTCTTTCTGCTCGGGGCTGCGCTCGTCTTCTTGTCGGCGCAGGATCTTGGGCAGATCCGGCGGCAGCCCGCGGCCGGCGGCGACGGTCAGGGTGAGCGCGGGATTATCGGGCGGGCTGGCCTTGGTCTTGGCTTCGGCGATTCGCCGTCCTCGGGCCAGGAGTATGCGGCCGCGGAAAGCGCCAGGCGGAAGCGCCCGATGGTGGCGCGGCGCAGATCGGAATCGTGATGCAGGCGCACGGTCACCACGGAATCGGCGCGCGTGTGCACCGGTTCCGCGAAGCGCAGCGCCAGAAACGGGTTGTATTCCTCGACGATGGTGACGCCCCATCCGGTCTTCGGATCGCCGTCGATGGCGGCCATGGGCGGGTTCTCCGGGCGTTCGCCGATGCCCTCCGGAAGTGGCCAGCACGAAGGGCAGCTTCGCGGCGCGGCGCAGCTGGCGGGCTCGGCGATCTCGGCGTCGACTTCGGTGAGCACGAAGCGGTCCGCGCCGCGGGCAAAGCGCGATGCCCGGCAGGCTCTCGTCCTGAAAGACGTCGATGCCCAGCGCGGTCCAGGTACCCTTCGCCGGGCTTGAACGTGACGGTATAGGTTTCGTTGTCCGGATTCGGGCCCGACGCCACAATCAAGCCCATCGCCGCGCTTGTGCTCGGAGATCGAGCGAGCCGTTGCAGATAGAAGTTGCTATCCACCGGTTCGTCGTTGTAGATGGTGAGCTTCGCGCCGTTGGCCGCGGATGCCGCCACGGGCCGCTGGTAGGTCCAGGCCAGTTTGCCGGCCTCGAAATCCGGCAGCAGGCGATCTTCCCAGGCCCAGCGCTGCCTTCGAGTTGCTGCGCCTGCGCGTCCAGGCCGCGGCGCAGCGCCGTGATCTGCTCGTCGAGCGCCGCCAGGCGGCGGGTCTGTTCTTCGGTCGGCAGCGACAGCTTCTCGCCCCACGCGCCGCGGCCTCGATCGGGGATCAGGCCGGTTTCGCGGATGTCGGCGAAGAACGCCTTCATGGAATAGAAATCCTTGGAGATGAACGGATCGAACTTGTGATCGTGGCATTCGGCGCAGCCCATCGTGGAACCCAGCCAGACGGTGCTGAGCGTGCGCACGCGATCCGCGCCATACTTGGCCAGATACTCATTCGGCTGCAGGCCGCCCTCGGCCGAAGCGCGATTCAGGCGATTGTAGGCCGCGGCGACTTTCTGCTCGACGGTGGCATTGGGCATCAGATCGCCGGCCAGTTGCTCGCGCGTGAACTGGTCGAAGGGCATGTTGTCGCGGAAGGCGCGCAGCACGTAATCGCGATAAGGCCAGGCGGGCCAGATATTGTCGCCGTGAAAGCCGGCGGTATCGGCGAAGCGCACCGCGTCCAGCCAGTGCATGGCCCGCATTTCGGCATAGCGCGGCGACGCAAGCAGCCGGTCGACCAGCTTCTCGTAGGCATCCGGCGAGCGGTCGTTGAGAAACGCATGCGGCCTCCTCGGGCGTGGGCGGGATGCCGGTCAGGTCGAGCGTGACGCGGCGGAGCAGCGTGCGGCGGTCGGCTTCGGGCGAGGGCGTCAACTGTTCGCGGGCCAGGCGCGCCTGGATGAAATTGTCGATGGGATTGCGGATGGGCGCCTTGGCGTCGGGTACTTCGGGAACGGGGGGACGCTTCACCGGCTGATAGGCCCAATGGCCTTCGTAGACGGCGCCCTCGGCGACCCAGCGGCGGATGGTTTCCTTCTGCGCGTCGGTGAGGACTTTCTCCGCGTACTGCGGCGGCATCCTGCGCGCGGGGTCGGCGGCGAAGATGCGCTGCACGATGGCGCTCTTATCGGGATCGCCGGGCACGATGGGGATGGCGCCGGAAGCGGTGGGCTTCAGCGCTTCTTCGCGGCGGTCGAGGCGCATGCCCGCCATGCGGGCGCGCTTGTCGGGACCGTGGCAGCGAAAGCAGGTATCCGACATGATGGGCCGGATATCGCGATTGAACTTGACCGGTTCGGCGCCGGCCGTCAAGGCCAGACAGGCGATCAGCAGGACGGTTCGCTCCGGGTGCGGCATGTGGAATATGTTACAACGGCGAGCTGCATCTGCGCGCGGTCGGCCGGGCGCACTTGTCTGAAACGTCTCTGCTTCCAACAGCGTCGTATCTGATTGGACCCTAAAGGGGCCGACGATGACGGATAATAGTTATAGGGCTATTGAGCCGTTTCTGCATTGTTGCAATAAACTATTAAGAGGAGATCTTCTGACGTGAAACAAATATGCCGTTACCTTCCAATTCTCTCCCTGCTGTTACTCTGTGTCCCGTTTGCCAGCGCGCAGAGCTCCGTCGATTTTATGCTGGGCTTCGGAACCGCGCATGACAGCGCCAACTCGAGCGGCCTCGACAATGCCGCTCTCAGCGCATGCACACCCGTTGGCAGCACTAACCTGACCACGGGAGGCACCTGTACGGCCACCCCCAGTCTGGGCGGTTTTTTTCTGGGCTTCGGCGGAGACGCCATAATCTGGAAGAATTTCGGTATCGGCGGTGAGGTGACCGTCCAGCCCGGGAAGAGCCAATTTATCAACATTCCCGAGTCGGCCCGCTGGACTACCGGCAGACATTCTACGATTTCAACGGTATCTATGAGCCGGTGCACACCAAGCGTGTCTCGTTGCTGTTAGAGGGCGGAGTTGGCGGCGCAAGGACGGGTTTCTCGGTTTCTTCCAGCAGTTGCGTGGGGAGCGCCTGCGTCAACCAAACCGAGCCGGTCGTGAATTCGAACCATTTTCAAATCCATGTGGGCGTGGGCGTATCGCTATTTCTTACGGAACACATTTTCATCCGTCCGCAGTTCGACATGCACTATGTGCCGAACCTCACGACTCAGCCGGGGTTTGGAAGCGATCTGGTGACAGCCGGCACCGTCTGGGTGGGCTACAACTTCGGCTCCCGGTAACAGTGTTATCAAGCCGCGCGGTATTTATCGCGGCAGGCCGGGGAGCAGAAATGCACGATCTCGCCATTGATGCGCTTGGTTACCGCGATTTCCGCCGAGACGTAAGTCCCACACACAGGGTCTTTCTTTAACTCGCCGCCAGGGGAAACCGTGGGTGCGGGCCGGGGACGCCGGGAAACTACCGGAGCATTCCCGCCGCCAAAAAGCGATCGCAGGATGCCGCGCACCAGCCAAAGCAGCAGGAGCGGCACGACCACCCGAAGAAACAAGAACCGCATCATGCCAAGGGGCGCTCTTTCCGGCGCCCCTCAACCATTATGGCACCTGCCATAATCTCTAGTTCTTCTTCTTGCTGGTCTTCTTGGTAGGGTTCTGATAGGACGTATCGACGGAACCGGACAGAGTGGCAAGCATGCCCTTGGCCGACTCGGCGAACGGGCCATCGGGTTTAAGCGCCAAATACTTCTCGAAGGCTTCCCGGGTTCCCGCTACCGGCACGTATTTGCCGTCGTCGCCCAGCTTGGCCTTGCCGATCAGGAAAATGCCATATTGATATTGCGCGTCGGCGTAGTTGGGGTCGGCCTCGATGGCCTTCTTGAAAGCCTCTCCCGCCGGATCGGTCTGCCCGTTATTCACCAACAGGGCGCCCAGGTTGTAATAATACTTGCCGGCATTCGGAGGATCGAGCTGGCGGCTTTACCGAGTTCTGCTTGCGCCTCATCGAACTTCTTGGACTTGAGCCAGCGCCAGGGCGTAATTGTTGTGGACACCGGCGTCATCCGGCTTGATGGCGAGCGTTTTCTGATACGCCGCCGTAGCTTTGTTCGAGGGCCTCATCGTGCTCCGGGCCGGTCTTGGTCTTGGCCAGTTGGATTTCCGCATCGCCCAAGTTGGCCCAGATGACAGGCTGGTCGGGAGCCATCTCGGACGCCTTGAGTATACTGGGTCACCGCGACATCGAACTGCTTGGCGTTCCATGGCTTGTTTGCCGCCGTTGAAGGCCTCGTTGAGCTCTTTGTTTTTGGCCATCACCTTCTCGCGCTCTTTATTGGCTTTGTCGAAAGCGGCCTTCTCCTCAGCGGACATGCCGCGCTCCTGGTCTTTGCTGAGCGTGCCGTTCTGTGCCGCCTGATTCAGCTCCTGGCGCTTCTTGGCGGTCGCCTGCATGTCGAAGTTGTTGACGGCAGGATCGCCCGGGTGCGTCTGCACGCCGTCGACGTAATCGACGTCTTTGCCGTCGACGTCGAGAGTGATCTTGTACTTTCCCAGCGGCAGGCCACCGTAGAAATAGTGGCCTTTCTTGTCGGTCTTCACCTCATAATGGCCCTTAATGTCCTGGCGGTCGATTTTGATCAAAGCGCCCTTTAGCTTGGAACCGTCTTCGGCCTTGACGTCTCCTTCCATCGAGGAAGTTTGCGCGAAGCCGGTGAGCGCGCAAAACAGGATTCCCATGGCGGGCAAGGCCACGTTGCGATACTTCATGGAACCTCCAAACTTTGGATTTGCTGGTATTAAATTCCAGTCTACTACAAGGCCGCGCCGGCGATCACCCGCGCGTGCCGCCGGCCACACCGCGCTGCTTCCGCGTCAGGATATCGCGCACCGCATAGATGCGGCGGCCCTGGCTCTCGAAATAAGTGCGGATCATCACTTCGCCGATCAGCCCGGTGCTGAACATCATCAGGCCGCCCAGCAGCAGCAACGCCCCCGGCGATCATCAGCGGGCCATGTTCGACCATGATCAGCTCGTGGCCCATCAATTTGAGAATCGCGAGCCAGAACATAGATCAGCGCCGCCCAGCCCCGTCCCCGCCAGCCCCAGCACGCCGAAGAAATGCATCGGGCGGGTGAAGTATTTCAACAGGAACTTGATGGTGAGGATATCGAACATCACGCGGAACGTGCGGCCGATGCCGTAATGCGAATCGCCGGCGGCGCGCGGCGTGTTCCGGATGGGCACTTCGGCCATGCGCGCGCCGTAGAAGCTCGCCAGCGCGGGAATGAAGCGGTGCAGCTCGCCGTACAGATTCACGTCCTTCAGCACCTCGGCGCGATAAGCCTTGAAGGTGGTGCCGAAGTCGCGCAGATCGACGCCGGAAGCCTTGGCCATCAGCCAGTTGGCGATGCGCGAAGGGATCTTGCGCGTAAGGGCATTATCCACGCGCTCCTTGCGCCAGCCGCTGGCGATGTCGTAGCCTTCCTCGATCTTCGCCAGCAGCGCGGGGATGTCTTCGGGGGCGTGCTGCAGGTCGCCATCCATGGCGATGACGATGTCGCCCTTGGCTTCGTGAAAGCCGGCCGAAAGCGCCGCGCGTCTGGCCGAAATTCCGGCGCAGCCGGATCACCTTCAAATGCCCGTCGGTCTCCACCAGATTGGCCAGCAGCTCGAAGCTGCGGTCGGTCGAAGCGTCGTCGATAAAGAGGATTTCGTAGGACTGCCGGAGCGACTCCAGCACGGCCGTGAGCCGGTCGTAGAGGGGCAGAATGGAGTGCTCCTCGTTGTGGATCGGGATGACGATCGATAACATGCCGAACTCTCAGTGTATCAGGCATTAAGGGGCGGGCAACTCCGCGGGGCGCACTACCCACCGGCTGTCCGCCGTTCCAGCGTTTTCTGAACGGTTCCGATCAATTCGGCGGGCGCGTAGGGTTTTTTCAGAAAGCCGGCCAGGCCTTTGCCGGCCAACCGCCCGGCTAACTCCTGCTCGCTATAGCCGCTCGAAAGGATGATGGGTACATCCGTCCGGATACGTCTGCAGCTCCGCCGCGGTTTCTTCGCCGTTCATCACCGGCATGGTCAGATCGAGGAGGATTGCCTGCACCTCGCCCGAGTGCCGGCGATAAGTCCGGACGGCATCGGCGCCATCACTGGCAGTCATGACGGTAAAACCGGATCTCTCGAGGATCACGCGCGCCAGATTGCGCATGCCCGCTTCGTCGTCCACCACCAGTATGGTTCCCCGGCCATACCGCTCCCGGACGCTGGAGATCTCTTCGGCATGGATCTCGGGGATCTTGTCCGAGGCCGGAAACAACAGCCGGAAAGTGGAACCCAGCCCGGGAACGCTCGACACCTTCAGCGCTCCGCGGTGGGCGCGCACAATGCCGATCACCGCCGCCAAGCCCAGCCCCCGGCCGGTGAACTTGGTGGTGAAGAAGGGATCGAAGATCCTGGCCTGCGTTTCCGGGGTCATTCCGCAACCGGTGTCGGAGACTTCGAGATACACGTAGCGGCCCGCAGGCAGACGGTCGTCGAAATAAGTGCCTGTAAGATCGGCCGGGCTCGCATCCACGACGCCTGTGCCGACCTTGATCGTCCCGCCGTCTTCGCCGATGGCCTCCGCGGCGTTGGTGATCAGATTCATCACGATCTGGCGGATCTGGGCGGCGTCGGCCTCGATGGGCGGCAGCGTCGGTTTGCAGGTTGAATTGAATCGCCGTCTTTTTCGAGATCAGAGTGAGCAGCAGGTTGGTCACTTCCTCCGCCAGACGCGAAAGATTGACGGCCTGCAATGTAAACCGGCCCTTGCCGGAGTAGGCCAGCATCTGGCTCGTCAAATCGGCCGCCCGGCTGGCGGCCGTTTCGATCTCGGCCAGATTCTCCACCGCCGGCGATCCTGGCCGCAGTTCCTGAAGCGCCATACGCGCGTTGCCCAGGATGACGGTGAGCAGATTGTTGAAATCGTGCGCCAGGCCCCCGGCCAGGATGCCCAGGCTTTGCAACCGCTGCGCGTGTTGCACCTGCGCCTCCAGTTTGCGATTCTCCTCTTCCGCCCGCTTGCGGTCGCTGATGTCGGCGAGGGTGCCGATACAGCCGGTCACTGCGCCCGATGGTCCGCGTTCCGCGGCGAAGTGCGTGAGCGCCCACACCGTAGAGCCGTCGGGGCGCCCCACACGATGCTCGAGCGACCCCGGCCCGCTGCCCTGCACCACTTTGCGCCATTCCTTCCCGAGCCGGACCTGATCCTCCGGATTGAGAATCCTATCCCACCGGCCCTGGCGGGCTTCTTCCTGGTTCAAGCCGGTAATCTCGCAAGCCCGTTCATTGACATAAATGCAGCGGCCGAGATCGTCCGTGCGGAAGATACCTACCGGCGCCAGATCCGTCAGCACCTGGTAGTGCTGCTCGGATTGCCGCAAGCGCCTCGTTGGCTTCAATCAGTTCGGCGGTGCGCTCCGCGACGCGGACCGCCAGTTCGTCGCGGGCGATCCGCAGGGCCTCCCGATCGTGGCGTGCCTCGGTCACGTCTATGCAGGAGCCGATATGGCCTGTGAATGCGCCCGTGGCGTCGAAACGCGCGGTGCCCGTGTCCAAAATCCAACGGTACTGGCCATCGGCGCGCCGCAAGCGGTATTCGCCTTGGAAGTTCTCGCGGTTGGCGACGGCCTGCGCGAAATCTGCCATGCCGCGATCCCGGTCTTCGGGATGAAGGCCTTCCGCCCAACCGTTGCCGAGTTCCTGCTCCAGGGTCCGGCCCGAGAAATCGAGCCAGGCTTTGTTGACGAACACGCACTCGCCCGCCGGCCCGGTCATCCAGATAAATACCGGCGCGGTATCGGCCATGGTGCGAAAACGAAGCTCGCTTTCTTTCAGCGCCTCTTCTGCGCGGACGCGCTCGGTGATATCCTGCGCGTGGCCCAGCACGCGCGGCGGCGCGCCGGCTTCCTCATAAAGGACATTGCGATAAAGCCAGATGCGTTCGGAGCCGTCTTTGGCGGCCAGGCGCATCAGGCCCGAATCGCTGCCGTTCCGGCGAATACGTTCCAGGTAGGCGTCAAAAAGGGGGCGCACCGGCGGGGCCAGAAAACGCTTCATATTGACCCCAACGCCTTCTTCGGGTTTGAAACCGAGCGAACGGGCGGCCGCCGGGTTGACGATCGAGCAGGACGCCTTCCAGGTCGTGGACACAGATCAGCCCCAAGGCATCTTCGAACAGCTCGCGGTACAGGCGTTGGTCGTGGCGCGCGTCCGCGAGTTCGCTGGTCAGCCGTGCGTGTTCCTTACCGTCCATCTCGACCGCGTCCTTATACCAGCCGGTACTGGCCGCCTACACGCCTATCCTAAACCATGGGGCCCGCAACCCGCGAACCTGTTACCCTACGAAGGACGATCAAAATGAACAGAGAAAAGCTCTATACGGAAGTGCGCGCGATGTTGGAGGCCCTTGAGGCGGAAGGCTCGCCCGCGATTGAGACGTTATCCCCCGTGGATGCCCGCGCGGCGGCCCTGGAGGGACTGCGGACGGTCGCAGGCGAGCCGGAGGGGGTTGGCGACGTGGAGAATCTCACCATTGCTCACGCGGGGCGTGGTAGTCCCGATTCGCATTTATACTCCCGCGGGCGATGGCCCTTTTCCATGCCTCGTTTATTTCCACGGCGGCGGCTGGGTAGTGTGCGATCTGGATACGCACGACGGAGTTTGCCGGGCGATAGCGAATCGGGCTGGCGCGGTGGTGGTGGCCGTGGATTACGCGCTCTCGCCGGAGCATAAATTCCCCGCCGCGGTCGACGATTGTTACGCGGCCACCGCTGGGTAGCGGCTAACGCCGCGCGGTTGCGAGTCGATCCGCGCCGCATCGCGGTGGGCGGCGATAGCGCCGGCGGCACCCTCTCCACGGTGATGTGCTTGAAGAGCCGCGACGAAGGCGGTCCGGCGCTGGCTCTGCAAGTGCTGGTCTATCCGGTGACGAACCTGGCGGCCTTCGATACGCCCTCTTACGCGGAGTTCGCCGAGGGTTATTACCTGACCCGCGCCGAGATGGAGTGGTTTCGCGGCCACTACCTGGCGCAGCCGGAAGATGCGCAAAACCCGTATGCATCGCCGCTGTTGGCGCCGGAGTTGCGCGGTCTGCCGCCGGCGCTGGTGATCACCGCCGAGTGCGACACTTTACGGGACGAAGGCGAGGCCTACGCCAAGCGCATGGCGGATGCGGGCGTGCCCGTTACAGCCGTGAGGTACGCCGGCATGATTCACCCCTTCTTCTCGTTGGGCGGGGTTCTTAACCAGGGCCGCCGGGCCGTGGAGCAGGTGGCGGCGGCGGTGCGCGGCATGTGAGGACAACATCCTCCGGAGATTGCCATTGATTCGAGCGGCAATTTATACGGCACCACGATCTACGGAGGCGACGGTTCGGGCGCGATCTTTGAAATTGACAACCAACGAACCTTCAAGGTGTTATACACCTTCACCGACGGCGCCGACGGAGCTAACCCTTTCGCCGGTGTAACCCTTGACTCCGCAGGAAACATTTACGGCACCACATCGAATGGCATTCCGAACGGAGGACGGGTATACAAGCTAAGTTCCGCCGGCCAGTACAGCGTCTTGTACAGCTTTACTAATTTCTTGGACGGCGAGTTGCCTCTGTCGGGTGTCGTTCTCGATGCGGCTGGTAACCTGTACGGCACGACTTCAATCGGCGGCGCCACGGGCTGCAAGTCTTTGTCGTGCGGTGTAGTGACAACAGTCGCCAAATCCGCCAGACCCACCAAACCCCCTACCGCTCAATCACTTACAAACCACCCCCGTCCCTCATCACACGCGAATCCGCCGCCCTCGATGCTACCTTGAAACCGGATTAGGAATCGCGAGCCACAGGCCGTCCCTCACCCCCAAACGGGTCGTGGGACCCCAAATTGGCTCTGCTCTTCCAAAGGCACTTAACTATATGGAAACAATCACACAAATCGAGGTAAATCGACACGATTCGGAGCCCGCCACGGGCCCCGAAACGCCCGCCGGCAAAGCCGTCTGCAGCCTCAACAGCCTGCGCGACGGCCTGTACGCCACCACCCTCATCCTGCCCACCGAAAACAAGGAGCAATTCGACCACATCCAAGCGAAATACGAGGCCCTCTACCAGCCCCGGACGCCTACGAAGAGAAACTGGTTGACCTGCTGGCCGGCGCCGAGTGGAAAATGATGCGCGCCGGCCGGTTGGCCGCGGCCATCTACGAGCAATACGCAGGCGAGCCGCCCGACACCTTATCATCCCCGTACGACCGTGCCACGCGCATCGAAGCCCGCCACGAGCGCGCCTGGTGCAAGCTTTCCAAGGAGTTGCAAAGCATCCGCGCCGCCCGCACCAAGCAGGCCCAGCAGCAAGCCCCCAGCCCGCAGCCCCCGCAATCGAAGCTTGACGGACAGCCAGCCGCGCCAAAATCCACTCCGGCCCAGGACGCCATCAAGCGCGGATGGGCCACCCCCGAAGAATGGGCCGTCATGACCGGCAAGGAAAGAGGACAAACCCTACAGGAACGCAACGAGATCCGTTGGGTAGCCAAAAAGGGCGCGGAGCCCTGGATGACCGTTCGTCACTACCGGGGCAAAGTGGTCGATGAATTCCCGCCCGAAGAGGGATCAACGCCGGAAACAACGCCTCCAGGCTGAGCCGTGAACCGCGCGTCGATGGACAAAACTAATCAAGCTGGTGACGGCCTGCTCACCCGGCCGCCGAACATAGAGTGGTCTATCAGCCTATACTGTATACGAATGCGCCTGCCATCCTTTTCTGTGCCCTGTTGGCCGCCCGGCCCGGCCTCGCCGCGCCCGGCCCGCGACGAGTATCGCGCGCGCCGCGCCGAGCTATCCGGGAAGCTGCACGACGGCGTGCTGGTGCTGTTTGGCCACACCGAAAAAGGCGAGGAGAACATCCGCACCGGCTTTTTCCAGGAGCCCAATTTCTACTACCTCACCGGCTGGCAGGAACCCGGCGCCATCCTGCTGCTCGCGCCGCCACAGGACGAAAAGCCGCTACGCATCCTGTTCCTCCCCCGCCGCCAGCCCGACCAGGAAAAATGGACCGGCCGCAAAGCCGGACCGGATGACGCCAACATCGCCCAACTTACCGGCTTCGATACCGTGCTGCCCGCGGAGAGCTTCGAAAGCGAGTTGCGCAAGCAACTGGAACGTTATTCCGGCATTTACACGCTGCTCGGCGAGCGAGCACCACCGAACTTAAGGCGCTGGCGCCGCTGCGCGATATCTCCGGCGCCGCACCGCTGATCGCGCGCCTGCGCATGCATAAGTCGCCCGAAGAGCTGGCTCTCATCCAGAAATCCATCGACGCCACGCTGGAAGCGCATCGCGCCGCGTGGAAACGCGCGGCTCCGGGTTTATACGAATATCAGGTGGCCGCTACCATGACCGCGGTCTATTTCGACCAGGGATGCGAGCGCAACGCCTACGCGCCTATCGTAGGCTCCGGCCCGAACAGCACCATCCTGCACTATTCCCGCAATTCCCGCCGCATGGATCGCGGCGAGCTGCTGCTGATGGACGTGGGCGCGGAGTGCGCCGGATACGCCGCCGATATCACGCGCACCATCCCGGTGGGCGCGCGTTTCACCAAGCGCCAGCGGGAGATATACGAGATTGTGCTGGGCGCGCAGAACGCCGTGATCGCCGCCATCAAGCCCGGCCTTCCCATTCCGCGAACTCAGCCAGCATCGCCCGCGAGTACATCAACACGCATGGCAAGGATCTGCACGGCGAGCCGCTGGGCAAGTATTTCACGCACGGCGTCAGCCATCACGTGGGGCTGGACGTTCACGACGCCACCGATTTCAGCGAGCCGCTGGCCGAAGGCAATGTCATCACCGTGGAGCCGGGCATCTACATTCCCGAAGAGAACATCGGCATCCGCATCGAGGACATGGTGCTGGTGACCAAGGATGGCGCGAGGCTGATGAGCGGCGCGCTGCCGCGCGATCCCGGCGAAATCGAGAAGGCGCTCGGCAGGTGAACCATGCAGCGCCTCAGCCGGCAAAACGCGATCTATTGGGCGCTGCTGGCGGCTTCCTTCGCGGTGGCCCTGACGGCCAGTTGGACCAGCTTCGGCGCGCAGATCGATAACGACGCTTATGACTGGATGTTCCGTCTGTACCAGCCGCCCGCCTGGCAACCGCAAAGCATCCTGCTGGCCATCGACGAGCCGTCGCTGAATGCGTATGGCGGCGTGCCCGGGTTGCGCAAGCCGCTGGCCGAGGCGCTCGAATTGATCTCGCCGGCCTCACCCAAAACTGTGGCGGTGGACCTGATCCTGGTAGACAACACCGATCCCGCCATCGACGCGCGCCTCGAAGCCGCCCTGCGCGCCACGCGCAATCTGGTGCTGGCGTGCCAACTGTTGCCGGATCAGTCCGGCTGGGAAGATCCGCTGCCCCGTTTTCGCGCAGGCCGCCGCGCTCGGCCACGTACATGCCGAGCCCGACGAACTGGATTCGGTGGGCCGCAGCCTGCCGCTCGAGAAGGCCGCGGGCCACGATCGCCGTTGGGCGTTGTCGCTGGAAGCTTACCGCTACGTACGAGCCGCGACTTACTGAGCCGCGACCGTCAGGAGCGGAAGCCCCGCCGCGCAAATCGTCGAATCGCCCAACGACCTCGACGTCGGCGGCCGCATGATCCCGTCCACGCGCGCCGGCGGCCGTCTCATGCGCATCCGCTACGCGCCGCCTTCGATGCACATTCCGCGCGTTTCGCTGAAGGCGCTGCTCGACGATCCGGCCGCTGGCCTCGCAATTCTCCGGCAAAGTGGTGTTCGCGGGCGTGATCTCGCAGACCGCGGCCAAGGACTGGCTGTTTACGCCTTACTCCACGGGCAAGCCCATGGTGGGCGTCGAAATCCACGCCAATGCGTTCGAAACCATCGCGCAAGGCCTGTTTCTGACCGATGCGCCGCCATCGCCGGTGCTGGCTATTCAGCTTGATGCTGGTGGCGGCTATCGGACTGACCTATAGCCGCTTCACCGGCCGCGCGGCGAACGGCCTGGCTGCCGGTATTCTGGTCGTCGCGCACGTCACGCCTTACTGGCTCTTCACGCACCGCATCGTCTTTTCGTTCTGCACGCCCGTTTCGTCGGCATGGCTGTCGCTGATCACCGCCGGCGGCCTATCAATTGTTGGTCGTGCGCCGCAGCCTGCGTAAATCCGAAGCCGAACGCGACCGCTACCGCCAGACCATCCACTTCGTCACGCACGAAATGCGCACGCCGCTCACCGCCATCCAGGGTTCGAGCGAACTGATGGGCCGCTACGCGCTGCCGGAGGAGAAGCGCAAACAGATCGCCGAGCTGATCAACTCCGAATCCAAGCGCCTGGGCCGCATGATCGAGATGTTCCTCAGCGTGGAGCGGCTTTCCGCCGGCCAGGTGGAGCTGAAGAAGGAAACCTTCTCCGCCGGCGACCTGATGGCCGGCATGCGTCGCGCGCGCCCTGCCGCTGGCCGAGCGCAAGCAGATCCGCATCCTGACCGAAGCCGCGCCGGAAGACATGCTCCTCACGGGCGACCGCGAACTGATGGAATATGCGTTCTACAATCTGCTGACTAACGCCATCAAATATTCGCCGCCGCGCACGCAGGTGACTCTGGCGGCCGCTGCGCAAGCACGACCACGCTTATATCTCGGTGGAGGACCAGGGCATCGGCATGGACCAGAAAGAGGTGAAGAAGATTTTCAGAAGTTCTATCGCACCAGGCGCGCCGAACAATCCGGCGAAGCCGGAACCGGGATCGGACTTTCCATCGTCGAGCAGATCGTGATACAGCATGGCGGTACCATTGAAGTGATGAGCCGCCCGGGCAAGGGTCCCGGTTCACCATGGTTCTGCCGGCGCCGGTTCCCGCCCGGCGGCTGAAACGCTGAAAGAACGCTGAAAGTGCGAAGTGAGAAACCTGATGCAGCGATTACTGGTGGTCGAAGACGACGCGGCGGTGCGTACAACCGTCGTCACGTTCCTGGAACTGGAGGGCTACTCCGTGGATGCGGTCTCCTCCACCGGCGAAGCGCTGGAGCGGCTCTCGGAAAACAGCTATCCGATCGTGATCTCGGATATCTATATCGACGACCGCACCGGCCTCGACGTGCTGGACGCGGCGCGCAACAAGGACCCGGAGTGCTCCGTGATTCTGATGACGGCGCGCGGCACCATGGAAACCGTGATGGCCGCCACGCGCGGCGGCGCCTTCGACTATGTGGCCAAGCCCTTTGAAATCGACCGCATGCTCGACACCATCAAGCGCGCCGAAGCCGCCCGCGAGCGATAAGGATAAAGAGAAGGAAGCCGGCCCCGACGATCTGCCCGAAAGCGAAATGATCGGCAGTTCTCCGGCCATGGTGGAGATCTACAAGACCGCTTCGCGGGTGGCGCCCACCGACGCCACCGTGATGATCGAGGGCGAGACCGGCACCGGCAAGGAACTGGTGGCGCGCATGATCCACCGCTTCAGCGCGCGCGCGAACCAGCCGTTCGTGCCCGTGGATTGCGCGTCGATCGCCCCCACGCTGCTCGAAAGCGAGCTGTTCGGCGCGTTGAAAGGCGCTTACACCGGCGCCGACCGCGACCGCATGGGCGTGATCGAATCCGCCAATCGCGGCACCGTGCTGCTGGATGAAATCGGCGACATCGAGCTGAATTTCCAGTTCAAGCTGCTGCGTTTCCTGCAGGAGCGCGAGATCCGGCCGGTGGGCGCGTCGCGCGGCAGGCAGGTGGACGTGCGCGTGCTCGCCGCCACCAATCGCGATATGCAGAAGATGGTGGACGAGGGCAAATTCCGCGAGGATCTGTGGTTCCGGCTCAACGTGGTGCGCATGCTGATTCCGCCGCTGCGCGAACGCCGCGGCGATGTGCCGCTGCTGGCGCGCTTCTTCCTGAACAAGTACAATGCGCGCTACGAGCAATCCGCGCGCTTGATGGAATCCGGCCTCAAAGCCTTGCAGGAGTACACCTGGCCCGGCAACGTCCGCCAGTTGCAGCACCTGATCGAGCGCCTCACCATTCTGGCGCCCAACGCGCGCATCGACGCCGAAGCCGTGCAGCACGCTCTCGCCGCCATGGAAGCGCGCGAGGAACCTGTGGAAACGCTGGCCGAGGCCGAAGAGGATCAGATCCGCCGCGTGCTGGCCGCCACCGGCGGCAACAAGAGCCGCGCCGCGCAGATCCTGGGCATCGAGCGCAAGACGTCTATACCGCAAGCTGGAGCGTATAAAACCATAGTAATATTCCGGTAAGGGATAGCCCAGTACGACTAGTAAACTCACTTAACGTGCCCCGGAAATATCTTTCCTGATTTCTACCTAGCAGTACTTGCTAGCCTGCATCAATACCGCATATAATTCGCCTAAGACTAGGGTGAGATCCTCAGATGATACGCATAGTTTTGTGCGCAGTTTTGGCTATTGGGCCCTTGGCGGCTCAGTCGCTTACATTCACAGCATTTAATGTTCCTGCCGGCAACGCGCCGATAGCCGTGCGTCTGATCGATTTTAACGGGGATAATAAGCCGGATATAGCGGTAATTAATTCCGGAGGAGTGGGCACTGTTTCTATCTTGCTAAACACCGGCGGCGGAACCTTTTCGAATCCCATTACTACTGTAACTGGCGGATTGGGCGCGATAACCCTCACCTCAGGCGACTTCAATCACGATGGCAAGATGGACTTGGCGGTGGTCAATAACTTGTCGAATAATGTATCCATCCTGCTAGGTAATGGAGACGGAACCTTTCGCTTGACCAGTTACGCCAACGTGCACCAGGGTCCCGTGGCGGTAACCGAAGCGGATTTCAATCATGACGGCATTTTGGATCTGGCAGTCGTCAATAGTTTGACCGGCGACGTGACGATCCTGCTGGGAAAACCGGACGGCAGTTTCCACCCGGGCAAAAATGTTTTCGTGGGTAGCGCGCCCACCGGCATTAAAGCCGGCGATTTCAATGGCGATGGCATGCCGGATTTAGCCGTCACCAATGGCACGCAGGGCGAGCAGATAGTCCACTCCTGTTCGGAAACGGCGACGGCACTTTCCGCAGCGGGGGGAGCGTGGCGGCGGGCAATGAGCCTTTCGCATTGGTGGCGCACGATTTCAACCGCGATGGCAAAATGGATCTGGCGGTGGCCAATCTGGCTTCGAATAATTTCTCCGTGCTGCTCGGCAATGGGGATGGCACGTTCCAGCCGGCGGTCAACTATAGCGCCGGAAACGGACCGGTGGGGATACGGTCGGGTTACTTCACGGGGAAGGGAATCGTGGACCTGGCGGTGTGCGCCGACGTCTCCCAGGAAGTGCTGGTGTTTCTGGGTAAGGGCGATGGCACGTTCCGGAAGCCGATTTCAGTTCCCACGGGCGATTACTGCAATTCGGTGGCGGTGGGGGATATCGACGGGAATGGCAGGACGGATATTGTAACGGCCGTTTCGAGCAACGTCGTAGTGCTGATGAATAACGGCGGGAACTAGGTCTCGCCTGCCTTGGACACTCAAAAACGAGGGTCTGAAGCGGGATCGACATAACTTGTCGACGATGGTCCAACGCCGGTGATCTGGACGACGACAGGTTCATCGCGCGTCTCCGCGAAGTGCGTGCGATTGGCTGGTTCGGTATAAAAGCTTCCGGGCGGTAGCGCCTTCAGTTCGGCCTTGTTGAACGAGTCGCCGTAACCGATGTACCAGATCCCCGAGACAACCGTCGCTACACGATCATCCTGATGGACGTGGGCGGCAATGCGCGTGTTCGCCGGAATCCGCAACATGATGGTGTAGAGACCGGCGTGCTCCGGGTCGCCCTTCAGCACAACGGTTTGAATACCGGAGACTCCCGAAGTGCCTGTGCCGCCCCCAGGACCACCGGGAAACTTGAATTCGGCCGGTGTAACGCGCCGCTCCTCGCCCGAACGGATGGGCTGCGGTGTCACCGGCAGCCGATCCTTAAGAAAATCCTCGATCAGGGCAATGGTGAACGCTGGGGCTCTCCTCCATCAGCCAGTGGCCGGCGCCGGGGACCACTGCTTCGCGCACGTTGATTGCGACGTTGCGCATGACGGCAGCCTCTGTCGCGCCGAAGGATTTCTCGCCGCCGATGGCAAGTACAGGCATCGTCAATTTGGTTCGCTGAAAGACTTTGTTGTCCTCCACATCCTGCGAGAAAGCGGTGAACTGTGCGAAACCGGCACGCATCGCCCCCGGCAGAGCGTACTGAGCCGCGTAGTAGGCGCGAGTGGCTTCATCGGGCTTACCGGGATCGCCCGAGAAGGCATTCCAGATTCGGTCCAGATAAATTCGCTCGCGCCCCTGCACCAGGCGCTCGGCGTCGGGACCGTGGAAGGAGAAATGCCACAGCGCCGGATTTCGCACGATGTCATCCCAGGGCGCGATGCCGGGGATAGGCGCATCCATGACGACGAGCCGTTCGACCTTGTCGGGGTAGCGCGCCGCATAGGCGTAGGCGACCATAATGCCGATGTCGTGCGAAACCACGGATGCCCGGTCGTACCCGAGCGCCGTGACAACAGCTCTGATGTCCGCGGCCTGCGTTTTCTTGTCGTACCCTCCAGCCGGACGAGACGAGCGGCCGATCCCACGCAGGTCCGGTACGACGACGGTGTAGTTCTTAGCGAGATCGGCAGCGAGCGGCCCCCAGGAGTCGCTGGTTTCAGCGTAACCATGGAGAAGGACGACGACAGGTCCCGAACCACCGGAGCGGACAAAAATATCCGCGCCCTCCGGGCTTGCGACTGTCTGCCCTTTAAATGCCGAGGGCAACGAGGGTTGCGCGGCGGCGTATGCGGATACCAATAAGCTGAACGCAATTGCGGTGAAGTTCCGTCTAATCATGATGTCTCCTGCTGGTCCGCACGGCACTAAAGCTCCCACAAACACTGCCCGCCGCGGAAATATGAAACCATCCCGTCTTCGCTGACTTTGAGCACGGCGCCATAATGCGATGCCGCCACTGCCGCGGCGGTCCGGCTTCCCTCGCCAGGGATGGAGGCTCCAGTGATCGAGTTTTGCAGGATGGCCTCGAAGGAAAGCAGGCGAGCGTCCTGGTCGAGAATAATCGCCCCATCGATTCTCGCCACGGACTCCAAAACCGAGGGCGGCAGACTCAACGCATCCTGGTCGCGCAAGAGATAATGAAACCGTCGTTTGACGAGACTCTCGTTACCGTCCTGCGACGGATCGGTGCGCAACAAGTCCTCGGCGGCGATCAATTGATGCACCAGTGCGGCATCCTCCAGCACCACGAAAAGCGCGCCCCGCCGGTCCTCGGCAAGGTTCAATGCGGCGGCGAACAGACGCTGCGCTGCCGGCTCGCTCCGGATGGCCTCGCTCCACAACCGGTAGCACTCGGCCGTGTTGGCGAAATGCCACCGCCCGTCCCGAAACGTGAAGACCTGGGCGCCGCCGGCGAATACCTTTATTTCGCCGTAGGCCGTGAGAATCATACAAATGTGACCGCCGCACAATGTGGCCCGGCTGTGGAATTCATATCGCGCCGCGACTGGCGCCGGCAACTCGAAGTCGCGAAACGGGCGGGCCCACTCCTCGACATCCACCAACTCAACCAGGAGACCGTCGCGGTTTACCAAAGCGACGGTCGTCAATCCGTCCGACAGCCGGTAGAAGCTACGCGTCGAAGTCAGATCGGTGGAATAACGAAGAGCACCCTCGGGGAGCGAAGGGAGTGCATGGCAGGCATCCGGCTGCGACCCGAAAAGGATCACGCCTGTTGAGATCCGCCGGTTTTCGTAGGTCGTCATGGCGCTGAGCCGCAGCACCTCAATCGCGCCGGCGATCCTGTCCGGCCTGCCTGCCGCCTCCTCCAGATCCCGGTAGACCGAAGAATCGAGGAAAGCGGATACATAGCGGTCTTCCGGAAGTCCGCGAAACAGGTGAGCGCTCTCCGCCGCCAGAACCGGGTGGAAGGCGAGGCGGTAACGAATCGAGAGCACTCGACCGACGCTCTTGACCATGCGTATCTGATCGTCTGTAAAGCCGTCCGGCCTACCGGCGCGATAACGATAGCCCAGCCAGTCGAACTCGATCACGCCACGCGACGAATCGTGGCAGGCGACGACGAGATCGTCGGTATAAACCACAGGGCTTAACAATTCGATCTGAGCTGCGGGCATGAAGTGCTCCAGGCCCTGTTTCAGCAATTGGCGGAAAACCGAATCCAGACCTTGTGTGTTGCCTCCGAAGCCCCGTTGCGCCGGGACAGTCTCCGCACCGATGTCGTCCACACGCACAGTCACTGTTGATAGTGATGCATCAAACGGCGAGGAGGATGCTTTGGAACATCCAGTCTGCAAGGGCGCGTGATGCCGGGACCCCGCCGGACTTGGTCGAAAAACGCGCGCTGCTGACATTTGCCAGTTTTGGGAGACCATCCCAGACGGCCAGAGCGTTCACCGAACTCCCCCGTCAGGACGGATATTGTTACGGCCGTGACCAGCGGCGTCGTGGTACTAATGAATAACGGCGGGGACTAAGTGTTCTCGTCCACAGACACGCCCGCCAAGTCCGCGTACCAATGCCTGCTATCGCAAAAATGAAGAAAAATCCCGCCGCAACGCCAAAGCTTAATGCGGCGTCACGCGATCCGCTGAACCCATTGGCTCCGCCACGCTGGCGCCTCGAAGGGATCCGCGAAATACTGTGTCTCGTGCACCACCTTACCGTCGCGGAACTCCATAATGCTCACTGTGTACGCTGGCCGCCCCTGGTAGGTGATTGTGTATTCCGTGATCCAGAGGTCGCCTTTTCCGAGAATTCGCTTGACGTCGAAGCCCGCCGGCTTGCCTGGATGATGACTCCGCAAAGCCTGCAAATTGCTTCGCCCCAGGATTCGTTCGCCCGACTGAGGATAGTCGCAAATGGCATCCTCATCGTAAATATCGTGTTCCGCGTTGGCATCGCCGGCTGCCGACGCCTGCCAGTGTTTATTCAGAGCTTCACGTATTTGTTCCTCTTGCATCGTCACACTCCTCCCAACTCCGCGTACCGGAAGCAATCGACGGCGTGGTCGTTCACCATCCCCACCGCCTGCATGAACGCGTAGCAAATGGTCGATCCCACGAAGCGGAATCCGCGCGCTCGCAGGTCTTTGCTCATGGCGTCGGACTCCGCCGTGCGCGCGGGCAAGTCCTTCACGTCGCGGCGGGCGTTCACCCGCGGACGTCCGCCCGTGAACTGCCAGATATAACGATCGAAAGCTGCCGAACTCGTCCGCCACCTGCAGAAACGCCTGCGCGTTGCCGATCGCCGCAGCGATCTTCAGCCGGTTGCGCACGATGCCCGCATCGCGCAGCAGCGCGTTCACTTTGCGCTTGCCGTAGCGCGCCACCACGGCCGGCTCGAAGTCATCGAACACTTCGCGATAGCGCGCGCGCTTGCGCAGGATGGTATCCCAACTCAGGCCGGCCTGCGCGCCTTCGAGCACCAGAAACTCGAACAGCAGCCGGTCGTCATGCACCGGCACGCCCCACTCCTGGTCGTGATACGGGATGGAGAGTTCGTTTCTGGCCCACGCGCAACGGTTCATCGGTCTACTCCTTCGGCGGGGCGAAGAAGTGTAGCGGGTCGATGGAAACGATCTTCCACTTCTTTCCCTTTGCGTTCCAGCCGGAACTTCACCACTTCGCGGCGCCGCTCCAACGGGTGGGGCTCCGAATTGCCCACGATCTCCAGGAACCAGTCCAACTCCTCGGCGCGATGCGTGTCGTCGCCGGTGTCCGACAGCACTTCGATCGAGTTGGTGAGGTCGGCCAGGTCGGTCAGCGCCACCAGGTCGCGGCGGAAATCCTGGAAGTGCGGCATGTCCGGGTCGACTGCTTCGACGAACATCGCCGGATCGTCGTCGCTGAGCGCGGCGGCGATCTTGGTGAACAGGTCGAAGACCTGCTGCTGCGCGTCGGCCGCGAGCACACTGCGGCGAGCCGCCGCGCCCATCACGAGAAAAGCTCGCCGCTGCATATCAGGTCCGGTAACTGGCGTTGATGCGGATGTAGCCTTCGGTGAAGTCGCAGGTCCAGAAGCGCGCCTGGCCTTTGCCCTTGCCGCGCGACGGCCAGGCGGATCTCGCACTCCGGGCGCATCCAGTTTCGTCTTCAGCTCGGCTTCGGAAAAGCGCGCGGCCAGTCCGCCGCGGCACACCGGCACGCCTTGCATATCGATATCCGACTTTGCGCGGATCGAACGCCACGCCGGCATTGCCCGCCGCGGAAAGGATGCGGCCCCAGTTCGGGTCGGAGCCGGCGATGGCCGTCTTCACCAGCGGCGAATTGGCGATGGCGCGGGCGATGCGCGCGGCGGCGTCATCGCTGGCGGCGCCCGAAACCAGGATGGTGATCAGCTTGCGCGCGCCTTCGCCATCGCGCGCGATGCTGCGCGCCAGATTCCTCCATCACGCCCGCGATGCCGCTCTTCCACGGCGGCCATTTCCTTGGGATCGGGCCGCACGCCGGAAGCGCCGTTGGCCAGCAGCAGCAGCGTATCGTTGGTGGAGGTGTCGCCATCCACGGAGATGCGGTTGTAGCTGCGCTCGACCGCCGCGGCGCAGCATGCGGCGCAGCATGGCGACGGGAATCTCGGCGTCCGTCAGCACGAAGCCCAGCGTGGTGGCCATGCGCGGCTGGATCATGCCGGAGCCTTTGGTCATGCCGGCGATGCGCACCGTGCCGCGGCGCAGCTTGACTTCGGCGAAGGCTTCTTTGGCGACCAGGTCGGTGGTCAGGATGGCGCGCGCCACGCTGCCGAAGCCGTCTTCGCGCGAGGCCGGCGACCAGGCGCGGCAGCGCGTTGACGATGAGCTTGGCGTCCAGTTCCACGCCGATCACGCCGGTGGAAGCAGGCAGCACCTGCGCCGACCGGCAGCCGCAACAGGCGCGCCGCGGACACGGCAGCAGGCCAGCGCCACGGCGTCGCCGGTGCGCGTGGCGCAATTGGCGTTGCCGGCATTCACCAGGATCGCGCCCGCCGCGCCGCGCGAGGCGGTCAGGTGCCGGCGGCAAAGCTTCACCGGCGCGGCCTGCACGCGGTTCTGCGTGAAGACGCGCGGCGGCCGCGGCCGGCAGGCCGGAGACGATCAGCCCCAGGTCGTCTTTTTCGGCCTTGCGGATGCCGGCGTAGGTGGCGGCGTAGCGATAGCCCAGCGGCAGGTCCACTCTACGATTCTCCCAGAATGTCGCTTTCCGGTGATGCGCTGGCCGTTGGCGAAGGCTTCGGCGGCGATTCGCTTGCGGCCTTCGAGCTGCACTTCGATCAGTTCCAGCGCGCCTTCGCCGCAGACCACGCGCAGCGGATGGCAGCAGCAATTGGCCCGGCGCGCCGGGCTCCGCCGTCGCGGCCACACGCGATTTCCAGATGTGCAACAGCTGGCCGCGAAAGCGCGTGTACGCGCCGGGCCAGGGCTGGAAGCCGCGCACGCGATTGTGGATGCTTGCGCCGGCTGGCTCCAATCGATGAGGCCGTCTTCTTTCTTCAGCAGCGGCGCGTAGGTGGCCTGCGCGGGATCCTGCTTTTGCGGCGTGATCGCGTCGATGTCGCGCCAGCGTCTCGACCAGCAGCTCCGCGCCCATCGCGGCCAGCCGCGCGCCCAGTTCCACGGCGGTTTCCTCCGGCCCGATTTCGGTTTCCGCTTTCAGCAGCATGTCGCCGGTGTCGAGCCCGGCATCGATCCGCATGGTGGTGACGCCGGTGCGCGTCTCGCCGTTGGCGATGGCCCACTGGACGGGCCCGCGCCGCGATATTTCGGCAGCAGCGAAGCATGCACGTTGATGATGCCGTGCGGCGGAATATCGATGATGGCTTGCGGAATGATCTGGCCGTAGCCGACCACCACCATGGCGTCCGGCTGCGAGTGCCGCAGATGCTGCGACCGCTTCCGGCCGGCGGATGCGCTCGGGCTGATAGACCGGCAGGCCCAGGCGCAGCGCCGCTTCTTTCACGGGCGAGGCGGTCAGTTGCTGGCCGCGTCCCTGCGGCCGGTCGGGCTGCGTGACGACGCAGAGCACCTCGTGGCCGGCCGCGACGATGGCTTCCAGAGTGGGGACCGCGAACGCGGGCGTGCCGAGAAAAACGCAGCCGCATACACTCGACCGGCCGCGTGACCTGTCCTCATTCCCATTCTCCGGCTTTCACCAGCTTGCGCACTTTGCGGCGGATCAGATCGCGCTTCAGGGCGCTGATGTGGCTGATGTACAGCTTGCCGTGCAGGTGATCGATCTCATGCAGGAAGGCGCGCGCCAGCAGGTCTTCGCCGGTCATCTCGAAGAACTCGCCTTTGGCGTTCTGCGCGCGCACCGTCACGCGCTTGGCGCGCTTCACCTGCTCGCGGAATCCGGGAATGCTCAGGCAGCCCTCTTCGCCTTCCTGCTTGCCTTCCACATGCGATGATCTCGCGGATTGATCAGCACCAGCTTGTCCGCCGGATTCTCGGCGTTGGAAATATCGATGACGGCGATCTTGCGCGAGATGCCGATCTGCGGCGCCGCCAGGCCCACGCCTTTGGCGGCGTACATGGACTCGAACATGTCTTCGAGCAACTTGTGCAGCTCCGGCGTATCGAATTCGGTGACCTCCTCGGCTTCGCGCTCCAGCACCGGATCGCCGTACTTCACGATCGGATAAACCATTTTCAGAAATCTCGCACCTGCTTCAGATAACCTTCGAAATTGCGGTGGGTTTCGCCCAGCGAATCGCCGCCGAACTTTTCGAGAAACGCCTGCGCCAGCACCAGCGCCACCATGGCCTCGCCGATCACGCCGGCGGCCGGAACCACGCACACGTCGCGAGCGCTCATAGGCCGCCAGCGCCGGTTCGCGCGTGGCCAGATCCACCGATTCGAGCGGACGCCGCAGCGTGGAAATGGGCTTCAGCAATCCGCGCACCAGCACGTCCTGGCCGTTGGTGATGCCGCCTTCCAGGCCGCCCGCGCGATTGGCGCCGCGCGTGAAACGGCGCGCTTCGCGATCGTAGTGGATGGTATCCTGCACCTGCGGAGCCGAAGCTGGCCGCGTTCTCTGCGGCGAATCCGATCTCCACGCCCTTCACCGCCTGAATGGAAACGATGGCCTGCGCCAGGCGGCCATCCAGGCGCGAATCCCAGGTGATGTGCGATCCCAGGCCGGGCGGCACGCCGTGCGCCACCACTTCGAAGACGCCGCCCACGGTGTCGCCGGTGCGATAGGCCTGGTCCACCACTTCTTTCATGCGGCTCTCGGTCTTCGGCGTCCACGCAGCCCAGCAGGACTTCGTTCTTTCTCGCTCAGCGCCGCGACCTCTTCCCACGCGGCGGTTCGTTCCAGGCGCACGCCGCCCACGGCGATCACGTGGCTGGCGATGTCGATGCCGAATTGGCTCAGCAGGGCCTTGGCCAGCGCGCCCACGGCCACGCGCGCCGTGGTTTCGCGCGCGCTGGCGCGCTCCAGAATGTAGCGCGCATCGTGGAAATTGTATTTGATGGCGCCGGCCAGATCGGCATGTCCGGGCCGCGGGCGGGTGACCGGCTTGCTTCTTGTCTTCGGCGCCATCCGATGTCTTCCACGGGCAGCGCTTCGGTCCAGTTCTTCCAATCGTTGTTGCGGATGAGGATGGCGATGGGCGAGCCGATGGTGTGCGAGTGGCGCACGCCGGCGACAATTTCGGCGCGGTCGGTCTCGATCTTCATGCGTCCGCCGCGGCCGTAGCCCTGCTGGCGGCGCCAAAGTTCGTGATTGACGGTGTCGAGGGAGATCGGGACTCCGGCGGGAAGCCCGGTGAGCGTGGCCACCAGGCACTCGCCATGCGACTCCCCGGCGGTTTCAAATCGCAGCATTCGCCAAGAATCTCTCATGTTAACAATTCCCGGCGCTCCATGTTCTGGCTTCTTCAATCGCCAACCGGCGTCTGGGAGCGAGTGTAGACCGGAGGACGAACTTGAGGCGCTGGCCCTCGCCGGTATCAACTCCGGTGAGTCGATTCCGGTTTCCGACGAGTATTGGGAACAGAAGCGCCGCAGGCTCATTGAGCAACACCAGAAAACCGGCGCTCAGTGAGCCCCCGCCCCCAGCCGTGCCAAACCGTACCCCCCCGCTCATCCCCCATATCCGCCATTCCTGTCGGAAAACCCGCCATTCGATGCATGCCTCTTTATTTCCAATGGCTTAAGCGGGAAGATGCACTCATTCGGGAGAAGTGTCGCTAAACCCTCCCGTTCTTTGAGGACTACTATGAGCACTCAGCCGTTCGAACCCAAGCCTGCACCATCTGCCGGTCTGGTCCAGATCAACGCCGGCATTGAAGACGTCATCCAAAAACGCCTGGCGGAAGAGCGTGCGCGCCTGGAGCGCGAGGCCGGTGTGGCCAAACGCGAGTTGCATCAATTCAAGCGTCCCGTGGAGCACCCGTTCACCAAGGAACAGCGCGCGCGCACGACGCTCCTGTTCGGTGGCCTCACCTGGAAACACGAAAAGCTGGTGCACGGCGCGTTGGAGGGTCTCGGTTACATCGCCGAAGCCGTGCCCACGCCGAACGTGCGCGCGTTTCAGGCCGGCAAGGAATACGGGAACAATGGCCAGTGCAACCCGACTTACTTCACGGTCGGAAACCTGGTGCAGTATCTGCAAAGTCTGGAAGAGCAGGGGCTCTCCAAACAGGAGATCATCGACCGCTATGTGTTCTTCACGGCGGGCGCTTGCGGGCCGTGCCGTTTCGGCATGTATGAAGCCGAGTACCGGCTGGCGCTGCGCAACGCGGGTTTCGATGGCTTCCGTGTGCTGCTGTTTCAGCAATCCGGCGGGCTCAGCCAGTCGGATGCCGAAGCCGGCCTGGAAATGAACCTCGATTTCTTCTTGGGCATCCTCAACGCGCTCAATTGCGGCGACGTCCTGAACGAAGTGGCTTACGCCATCCGCCCGTATGAAGTCAACGCCGGCGAAACGGACCGCAAGCTGGATGAGGCGATGGACTACATGCACGAAGTCTTTCGCAAGAAGCAGCCCTGGAAATTGGGCGACAACCTGTCGAAGTATCTGGGCGGCTTCAAGGACACCGGCGAGTATATCGGCAAGTTCGTCAACCAGTTAAAGGGTGAAGATTACATTCCCGCACTGCACCGCTGCCGCGATTTGTTCAATGAAATCGAGATCGACCGGCTGCGCGTGAAACCCATCGTCAAGATCACCGGCGAATTCTGGGCGCAGACCACCGAGGGCGATGGCAACTTCAACATGTTCAACTTCCTGCAGCGCGAGGGCGCGCAGGTGCTGGTGGAGCCCATCGGCACCTGGATCATGTACATGATTCACCAGGTCGTTCAAAAGTACAAAGACTTCAAGGGACTCGAGGAAGGCGCCGTGATGCCGCCGCTGTGGCGCCTCGACAAACGCGCCAAAATCGAGTGGAGCTTCCGCAACAAAGTGGCCAAGCTGAAACTCGCCGAAGCCATCTTCAAGAACGAATATCACAAGATCGTCGGCGCGCTGGGGGACATCGCGCATCACCTGGCCGACCAGTATGAGTTGCAGCGCCTCGGCCATCCGTTCTATAACTCCCGCGCGGGCGGCGGCGAGGGTCACCTGGAAGTCGCCAAGAATATTTACTACTCGAACAAAGACCTGGCGCACATGGTGCTGTCGGTGAAGCCGTTCGGCTGCATGCCTTCCACGCAATCGGATGGCGCGCAATCGGCGGTGGTATCCAATTACAAGGACATGATCTATCTGCCGGTCGAGACTTCGGGCGAGGGCGAAATCAACGCCCATTCGCGCGTGCAGATGGCGCTCGGTGAGGCCAAGAGCAAAGCCAAGAAGGAATTGGCCGAAGTGCTTGAGCGCACTGGGCTGAGCCTGGACGATTGCCGCGCCTACGTGGATGCGCATCCGGAGATGAAGCGGCCGCTCTATCATGTACCGCATAGCAAGGGCATCATAGGCCTGGCGCCGAATTTTGTGTTGCATATCGCCGAGCGGATGACCACTGAAGGCGTGTCGCCCCGGCGCGAAGAACTGGCCACGGTTTAGGTTTGGTTTAGGTTGCCTGAAGAATAGGGAAGAGATTCATGGATAGACATTTTCTGATCGGCATGGACGTGGGATCGACCACGGTGAAAGCGGTCGTCATCGACGAAGCTACCGACCAGATTCTCTGGTCTGACTATCACCGTCACGACACCAAACAGCCTGAGAAAGTTCTGGAGTTCCTGAAGCGGTTCGAAACCGAAGTCGACGATTTCCAGGCGGCGAATTCGCGCATGTTTATCACCGGCTCGGGCGGCAACGGCATGGCAAAATTCCTGGGCGCCAAGTTCGTGCAGGAAGTCAACGCCGTTTCGCTCGCCGTCGAGAAGCTGTATCCCGAATGCGGATCGGTGATCGAGTTAGGCGGCCAGGACGCCAAGATCATCATCTTCAAGAAGGACCCGGAGACCGGCCGCAAAAAGAAAATGCCGTCCATGAACGACAAGTGCGCGGGCGGCACCGGCGCTGTGATCGACAAGATCAACGCCAAACTGCGCATCCCCTCCGCGCAGCTTTGCGAGATGGGCTATATCGGAAAGAAACTGCATCCGGTAGCCGGCAAGTGCGGAGTGTTCGCCGAAACCGATATTAACGGCTTGCAGAAGATGGGCGTTCCGCCGGATGAGCTGATGGCCTCGCTGTTTGAAGCCATCGTGATGCAGAATCTTTCCGTGCTCACCCGCGGCAACACGCTGCTGCCCGTCGTGCTGCTGTTGGGCGGTCCGAATTGCTACATCAAAGGCATGCGGGATTGCTGGAAGCATAACATCCCGAAAATCTGGGAAGAGCGCGGTACCGAACTGCCCGCCGGTGTGCCGCCGGAGGATCTGATCCGCACGCCCGACAATGCGCAGTATTTCGCGGCCATCGGCTCTGTGGAATTCGGCAAGACCGAAGACGCGGGCGTCGGCAACTACATCGGCTGGGAGAAGCTCGAATGGTACGTCACCGTGGGCCGCGAAGAAGAGAAGACCAAGCGCGGCGGCACCGGCGGCCTGGCCAAAGACGCTGCCGATCTGGCGCGTTTTAAGGAAAAGTACCGCACCAAGAAATTCATTCCCACCACGTTCCAGCCAGGCGAGATCGTCGAAGGCTTCGTGGGCATCGATGGCGGCTCTACATCCACCAAGGCCGTGCTGCTCTCGAAAGACAAAGAGCGCCGCATTCTGGCCAAGACTTACCAGCTTTCGAAGGGCAATCCCATCGAAGACACCATCGAAGTGATGGGCAAGCTGGTCAAGCAGATCGCCGATCAGGGAGCCACGCTCAAGGTGCTCGGCGTGGGCACCACCGGCTACGCCAAGGACATTCTGAAGGACGTGATCGGCGCGGATGCCGCGCTGGTCGAAACCGTGGCGCACACCCAGGCCGGCCTGCACTTCTACGACGATGTGGATGTGATCTGCGACGTGGGCGGCCAGGATATTAAAATCATCATCCTTAAAGATGGCCGCGTGAAAGATTTCAAGTTGAATACGCAGTGCTCGGCGGGCAACGGCTATTTCCTGCAATCGACCGCGCAGGGATTCAACGTGCCCGTGGAAGAGTATGCCGATACGGCGTTCGCCGCCGGCGGCTATCCGAGCTTCGGTTACGGCTGCGCGGTGTTCATGCAGTCCGACATTGTGGATTTCCAGCGGCAGGGCTGGAAGCCGGAAGAGATCATGGCCGGTTTGTGCAACGTGCTGCCGAAGAATATCTGGCTGTACGTTTCGCAGATTCCGAACCTGTCCGCCATTGGGCGCCGATTCCTGTTGCAAGGCGGCACGCAATATAATCTCGCGGCCGTGAAGGCGCAGGTGGATTTCATCGAGTCGCGCTTCAAGGGTAAAGAGCACCCCGCCGAAGTGATTGTGCACGAACACTGTGGCGAGGCGGGCGCGATCGGCTCGGCGCTCGAAGCCGGCCGCCTGTGGGATCACGGCCGTAAATCCACGTTCATCGGCATGGACGCCATTTCCCAGATCAGTTATAAGACCACGCGCGAAGAAGCTACCCGCTGTTATTTCTGCAAGAATAAGTGCCTGCGCACGTTCATCGACGTGAAGACTACGGTCATGAACCCGGATTACAAGCCGCCGGCAAAAACCAAGGTTCCGCTCGAAGCCGGTTCGCAGCGCCTGATCATCGCCACCTGCGAAAAAGGCACCGTCGAGAACGTGGACGACATGCGCCAGATCAAGGGCAGCCTCGACA
The DNA here is from genome assembly GCA_963795925.1 of Bryobacterales bacterium. Classification (GTDB taxonomy): domain Bacteria; phylum Acidobacteriota; class Terriglobia; order Bryobacterales; family Bryobacteraceae; genus Bog-159. The sequence continues at coordinate 124,674 of CAWCJP010000006.1, forward strand.
AGATCAAGAAGGCGAATCCGAATTTTGTCGAGATTTCCGCCAAAGCGGTGTTCCGCGTGCCGGATGCGCCCATCGTCGCCGACCCTCTGCCTAAGTTCGCCTTTACGTCTTCCGCCAAGAAACGCATCGAGCTGATGAAGAAGCGCTCCGAAATCCGCATCGGCATGCCGCGCGTCCTCAACATGTACTCGATGACGCCTGTGTTCACGGGTTACTTTGCATCGCTCGGGATTAAGGCGGAAAACCTCGTCTACTCCGATTACACCAGCGAGCAACTTTATAAGGAAGGCGCCAAGCGCGGCGCCATCGATCCGTGTTTCCCCTCGAAGCTGGGCATCCCGCACGTGCACAATCTGTTGTTCGTGGCGCACGCGAAAAAGCCCCTCGATATCATCTTCTTTCCCATGATCGACTGCCTGACCACCGATTTGCATGGCGTGCAGGCCAGCCGCTCGTGTCCGACGGTCGCGACCACGCCGGCGGCGGTGAAGGCCGCCTTCACCAAGGAAGGCGATCTGTTCAAGGAAAAGGGAATCCGGTTCATGGATACCTTCGTGAACCTCTCGAAACCGGATGTGTTCGAGCGCCAGTTATTCGAAGAGTTCAAGGATATCCTGGGACTGTCGCCCGAAGAGAATGCCCGCGCCGTCGCGGAAGGCTATCGCGCGCTCGATTACTACAACAACGTCACCATCCGCGGCGAGGCGCGCCAGGTGCTCGAGGAACTCGAGCGCGACGACCGGCTGGGCGTGGTGGTGCTGGGCCGCCCCTATCACAACGATCCGGGTGTGAACCACGAAATTCTGGAAGAGTTCCAGAAGCTCGGCTATCCGGTCTTTACGCAGGACTCGCTGCCCATCGACGCGGACATGGTCTGGCGCCTGTTCGGGCCGGAAGTGGAATCGGGCGAGATCCCGCATCCGATGAACATCGACGATGTGTGGAAGAACTCGTATAGCGAGAACACCTCGCGCAAGGTCTGGGCCGCTAAGTATACCGGCCGGCATCCGAACCTAGTGGCGCTCGAGTTGTCGAGCTTCAAGTGCGGCCACGACGCCCCCATCTACTCGGTGGTGGAAGAAGTGGTGGAGCATACTGGCACACCGTATTTCTGCTTCAAAGATATCGACGAAAACAAACCCACCGGCTCCATCAAGATCCGCGTGGAGACCATCGGCTACTTCTTGAAGCGCTACCGCGAAGACATGGTGGCGAACAAGAAGAAGGTGAAGACCATCGAGGAGCAGATGGCCGAGTTCGAAGCCCGTCTGCGCCGTCAAGTGGCGCGCGAGCGCCTGCAGGATCAGGATAACGATAAGGTGCAGCAGTCGTTCGATACCGGCGCCATGCCCACCATTCACGTCACCCTGGGCGCGCTGGCGGCGTCCAAGCCCGCGCCCGCGCCCGCGCCTGAGTACGAGACCGTTTCAGGCGATTGACTTCCGCTACAACAGGGACTCGCAGATAGTCGGCGAGTTGGAAGGAGAATTGGCATGCTGAAGGCGTTGCTCTTTGGCGCGTGTCCCTTATTGCTGGCCGCCCAGTCTACCTTGCCGACTTTCCAGACCCGATACGATTACAACGTCAGCGGCCACGTTGCAGTCGCAGACCTGAATGGCGACGGAATCCCAGATATAGTCGCTGACTCGGCCTACACGGCTCAAACACTTCTCGGTAACGGTGACGGTACGTTTCAGTCAGGCCCAGTATCGGCCTGGCGGTTCAGTTTGGCCAATTTCATTCTGGTTGATGTCAATGGCGACGGCTATCCGGACTTGGTCATGTCGGGAGGGCCAAACGGCATTGCAGTGCCATCGGGCATTGGAGTCAGTTTCGGCAACGGCGACGGCTCGTTTCAAAATCCCATCCTCTATCAAGCCGGAACCGACAAGTTTTTGGGCGAGGTGGCCGTCGGTGATTTTAATGGTGATGGTATTCTGGACCTGGAAACGTGCGCTGAGAGCGGTGTGTGGCTATTCACGGGCAAAGGCGGTGGGGTTTTTAATTCCGGCGTGCTGATTCCGGCGACTGGTGTCACTTCACAGCCATTGGTTGCTGCAGACTTCAATGGGGACGGTTATCTCGATCTCGCTGTCGGGTACTACAACCGGAACCCGCCTTATGGCAGCGGCTTCCTGGTTTTCTTCGGGAACGGCGATGGCACTTTTCAGGCGCCTGTGGAGCATGGCGGCGGGCCGCTTGCGCAGCAGTTCCTTGCTGCGGGGGACCTGAACTTAGACGGTCACCCAGATATCGTCACGGTGCCCGATCATGAAGGCGTCGATTATGCCCTGGTATTCCTCAACGATGGGAGCGGTGGATTTGCGGAACCATTCAGTGTGTCGTTTCCCGGTATCACGTGGTTTACGATTGGAGACCTGAACGGCGACGGCATTCCTGACCTCGTGAATAGCCTGGGGCTGTTGCATTTGGGAAGGGGAATGGCCGATTCGATCCGCCAGTTATCTATCCAGTAGAATCGAGCGCCCCCTTCGGTGTCGCTATCGGCGACCTCGGCAATAACGGGCGAATGGATATCGTGGCAGGCGAGATCGGTGGGACCTCGGTCCTGCTGAACAAAGGAAAGGGCAAATTCACGGATGATTTATGGATTCCTTTTCCGGGAGTCAGCAACTGCGGCGCAGGAGCGGATTTCAACGGAGATGGAAAACCCGACTTGGCATTGCCCACTTCGACAGGCATCACGATCATGCTGGGCGCCGGCAGAGCGAGTTCACCCTACACTACCGGCACTACCATTGCTGTATCGGGGCCCGGTTGTCCGATCACCCGCGATATAAACGGAGATGGAATCCCAGATCTTGTTTTCCTGACCAGCGCGGGCGCGGAGACCTATCTCGGCAACGGCGATGGCACATTCAAATTGGCCAGTACTACCGCAATAAGCCCCGGTAACCTGGCGCTTGGTGATTTCAATCACGATGGCAAGCTCGATCTGGCATCCTCAGGGAATCAGCTTGCGCTCGGCAACGGCGACGGGACATTCCGGACACCCGTAACGATCGATCCGAATCCGCCACCTTATGGTTACGGCGGGATTGCGGCTGGCGACCTGAATGGAGACGGATGGGCGGATCTCGTCTTGACCCAGGCGGAAGACGACGGCTTGTACGTGTTGTTGAACAATCAACGTGGACATTTCATTCCGAGCAAAATCGTAAACGATGGCGGGCCCACCGTGCCGGTCTTAGTTGACCTCGAGAACAATGGCATTCTGGACGTGGTGGTGGCGCTCTCAGTAGACTACGCCGCGGTGTATTTGAACGACGGCAAAGGCAACCTGACCTTCACTCAGCAAATTATTTATCCTGCCGGGGAATGGTTCACCCCGATGACAGTGGGCGACGTAAATGGCGACGGTATTCCGGATATCCTTTTGCCAGGAGGCGGCGACGTTCGCGTAGCGCTCGGCAACGGTGACGGTACATTTAACATTGTGCCGACGAACTTTGGCGTGGGTCCGGAGGCCGGGCAGATTTTTTTACAGAACCTTCATGGCCAGTCTCCGAAGTCCGGCAAGCCCGACATCGTGGCTCCGGACCTTAGCGGCGGCATTGCGGTCCTCATAAATACCACAAAGTGACGTATGCCGTATTTGGTTAACGGAAAGCTCGTGACAGAGGAACAACAGATACCGAGGATGACGCGCTCGAAATCTTCTTTAGGAACCTCGACGCATTCGGCCCTGTTTAGCAGAAGGAACGGCAATCGGGTGCTGACCAATCGAAGAGGCGGAATGTTCGCCTTCCTTGCCCGATTGCAGCCCTCAGGCAATACCAGTGATAGCGTGCCCTGTGCGAACGTGGGGCCGGCCTGGGTAGCAGGCCGGAGATATCACCTTGGACTACGGTCTTAACGTATCCAAGCATCGCTTCTTGCAATTTGCAATAAACGTCGTATTGCGTGCCACCCTGAACTGCGATGTCAAGATCAATACATTCCGCAACAAAGGCATCGCCTGAACGCCAGGCGTAGCAGCGGAGAACGATTTTAAGCAGGTCGGGTTTTTGTACCGGCGGGGCCTGCGTACCTGGGGGGTCGGCTAATGTAGGCACACCCTTACCTCTTAAACAAACCTAGTATAAACAAAGTTTCGAGTCAAGGGCCAAGCTTCGCGTGGAACCCCTGCTCGCTGCGCCGTTCGTTTCGTTGCCCCGTAAAACTCTTCGCGTGTCCGGCCGGATTTGCCGGATCATGCTTTTTATTAAGAACTCACCAAAGTCGCGTTCTGATTCGTCAACCGTTACGACCGCACGAACATGCGTTTCATCCGCAGGATGTTCCCATTGAGAATGCGAACCCTCCTTGTTCTTCTCTTTGAATCCCAAGGTGCTCAGAATCGATCTGGTTTCCGAGGGCGTTAACGGAGGATAGCGCTTTCTGCCCATGCGACGATTTCCTATTTTTGGTGATATACACTCAGTCCGAACTCTCGGGCAGCATTCTCGGACGATTTTGGTCTAAATCTGATGAAGGAACTGGCTTTTTGCAATCACGGCAGACATACAGAACGCGCGCCGGGACGGTCTTCGTTTCCATCTCGCCGGCTTTGGCATTCAGCCGCTGGCGGGTGCTGGCCTTCTTGGTGTACTTCGCGACGCGCTTGCTTGCGCAAGGGGCGCATTCCGGGACCGGCGGTGCCGTCCTTCCGCTACAATACGCATATCATGGTTGAGATCCAACCAATCCGTGTCGAACTGGAAAGGGAGGAGGATGGTCGAATCCTGGCTTCCGTGCCGGAGCTTCCAGGTATGATGGCCTATGGCGTCACCGAAGAAGAGGCGGCGCGAAAGGTGAAGCCGATAGCCCTTCAAGTATTGGCGGACATGATTGAGAGCGGCGAGGACGTCCCAGAGCCGCTGAAGGTCCTCTTCGTGGCGTGAGTACCTGGCGCGCAACTAAGGCCAAGAGAGTCTACGCAGCGCAAGCTGCAACGACCTGGCTGGTCCAACTTCACATTCTGCTTTCACGACAGCGAGGGAGTTGGCCCCGTTGCGCTCTCTAAGAACGGGAAGGACACGGGTCTCCGCCCTGAAGATCTCTGAGCAGGGCTCCAGGATATCGAAGATAAGAAACGGACGGGGCAATTCATATCCCCCCTTCGACTCGTGCGCCAGAATACGGCGTGAAACCGGACAGCGCATCCCACCACCGGACAGTACCGCAAGCCTTCAGGCTTGTCATGCCGTCCCCGTCCGCCATTTAGAGCGGCCCGCCGATTGCACGCAGTTATCGGGCGATGACGACTCTGCTCAAGGACATCCAGTACGCTGCGCGAATTCTGCGCCGTAGCCCCGGCTTTACCTTCACCGCTGTGCTTACGCTGGCCCTGGGCATCGGCGCCAACACCGCCATCTTCAGCGTCGTGAATGCCACCCTGTTGCGCCCTCTGCCGTTCCCGCACCCCGAGCGCCTGGTGGCCCTCCAGAACCAGTACAAAGCCGTGGGTCTCGATTCCGCATCCGTCTCGGTCCCCGAGTACATCGATTATCGCAAGCAGCGGCAGCTTTTCTCGGAAGTGGCCGCCGTGAACACGGACGATTTCAACCTCACCGGCGTCGATCGACCGGAGCGCCTGCAATGCGGCGAAGCCACCTCCGGATTGTTTGCCGTGCTCGGCATCCAGCCGATTTTGGGCCGCGTGTTCAATTATGAAGAAGACCAGCCCGGCAAGAACCAGGTTGTCCTGCTGACCCAGGGCCTGTGGAAGCGCCGCTTCGCAGCGGACCCCGGCGTAGTCGGGCGCACCATTCACCTCAACGGCAAGCCCTACACCGTAATCGGAATCGTGCCGAACATTCTGCAATGGTTCGCGCCGCTGGATGCCTGGATTCCCACTGGCTTCACGCCCGCCGACATGGCTCCATCCCAGCGCGGCCAGCAATCTCTGTTTATCTTGGCGCGCCTGCAGCCGGATGTTTCCATCGATCGGGCGCGTGCCGGAATGGCGGCCTTCGGCAGTACGCTCGCGAAGGCCTTCCCCGATAACTACCCGCCATCGAGCGGCTGGGCCATCCGCGTCGATTCCTTGAACGAACTTCTGGTCGGCGATGTGCGCGGCGCGTTAATGGTGCTGCTGGCCGCAGTGGGCTTCGTGTTGTTGATTGCCTGCGCGAATGTGGCAAACCTGTTGCTCGGGCGGGCTTCCGGCCGTATGCGCGAGCTTTCCATCCGCGCGGCTCTGGGCGCGGCCAAGTGGCGCATCGCCCGCCAGTTGTTGACCGAAAGCGTGATGCTCGGTTTGCTCGGAGGGGCCGCCGGTATCCTGCTAGGGAGTTGGGCCGTGGGTTTCCTGGTGACGAGCGGTCCGCAGCAACTGCCGCGTCTGGATGAAGTCTCGATCGACGGCCGCGTGCTGGCGTTTACGGCGGCCATCGCCATCCTCACTGGCGTGCTGTTCGGCCTCGCGCCGGCCATCCAGGTGGCCACCGGGAGCTTGCACGAAATGCTGAAGTCGGGCGCGCGTGGTGCCGCAGGCAGCCTGCGCCGCCATCGCACACGTAGCGCGCTGGTCGTCGCGGAAGTTGCGTTGTCGCTGGTTCTGCTGGTCGCCGCGGGCCTCCTTCTGCGCAGCTTTGCCAGCCTGCAGAAAGTCGATCCCGGATTCCGCGCTGTCAACGTGCTCACCTTCGGTATTTCTCTGCCCGAGTCCGCTTATAGCACCCAGGAACGCACCACCGGCTTCTTCCATACTTTGCTCGATCGCCTGGCCGCCCTGCCCGGCGTCCGGGCCGCCGGGGCCGTGAATCCGCTGCCCTTCAGCGGCAACAACAGTTCCGGATCGTTTTTGATCGAAGGCCGCACTGTCCCGTCCGGCGGCACGGCGCCGCACGCCGACCAGCGCGCCGTCAGCCCGGGTTACTTCAAAGCCATGGGGATTCCGCTGCGCCGCGGCCGCCTGCTGACGGATGCCGACCGCCCGGGCGCGCCGCCAGCCGTGGTCATCGACGATGCGTTGGCGCAGGAATACTTTAAAGGCGCGGACCCGCTGGGCAGGCACTTGCGCCGGCCCAGTAACACCAGCTCGTGGGCCACTGTGGTTGGCATTGTGGGACACGTGCAGCACAGTGCGCTCGATAGTAAGCAGCGCAAAGCGACTTTCTATTCGTCGTACCTGCAGGACATGCACTCCCAGTCCTTGCAATTTGTGGTGCACACTGCCGGCGATCCGATGTCGCTCGCCAATGTGGTGCAACAGGAGGTATCGACCCTGGATAAAGACGTGCCCATCTTCGACGTCAAGACCATGGATGGGCGGGTGGCCGCTTCGCTCGCCAACCGGCGATTCGCGGCGTGGCTGCTGGCGGCCTTTTCCTTCATCGCCATGCTGCTCGCCGCGGTGGGACTCTACGGCGTGATGGCGCAGAGCGTCCAGCAGCGCAGCCGCGAAATTGGCGTGCGCATGGCGCTGGGCGCGCAGAGCCGCGACGTGCTGCGTATGATTCTGCGCCAGGGCGCCATCTTGATCGCGTGCGGCCTCGTCGCCGGCACGGCGACCGCGCTGGTGTTGACCTCGCTGATGAAATCTCTGCTCTTTGCGGTGAGTCCGGCCGATCCGCTGACATTTGTCCTGGTGGCGGCGCTGCTGTTGGCCGTGGCGCTGGCCGCCACCTGGCTGCCGGCCCGCCGCGCCACCCGGCTCGATCCAGTAAATACGTTGCGTTACGAATAGCGGATAACTAAAGAGGACTGGAGCCGGCGCACCCGGCCCGGCGATAATGGAGGGAATGACCAGGGAATTTCCCGCGTCCAAATTTCCCGCGCCGTCCATTGGTCTGTTCCTCGGCCTGCAAATCCTCGACGTGCTCACCACCCTGATCGGCCTGCATTTTGGCGCGCAGGAAGGCAGCAGCTTCATCGGCCACTTACTGGAAACCGGACCGGTGAACGGCCTCATCATTTCGAAGATCATCGCGGCGGGACTTGCGGCCTTTGCCGTGTTTCTCCATCGCAAGCGCCTGCTGGTATTCCTGAACTTCTGGTTTGCCGCCGTGGTTGCCTGGAATATACTTGCCATCTGCCTGCTATACGCCGGTAACTGAGCCGGGCTCGCGCGCGTTAGCTGATCGCGTTACATCACGCCGCTATTGTTCGAATACAAACCCATTGAAGCCTTTACCGTTTTCACTGTATTGGGCATAGGCAAGGGGTTCGAAGTTAAGCTCAATTCGGCGCCACAATTCATTCCGTTCACTATCGTCGAAGGTGTCAGGGTGCCCCCAACAGGAACTTCACCTTTGTCTTCGTCAATTCGCTCGTCGATTCAATAACGCCGGATGCTTGCGCTGAGAGGGTCCGACAAGCACACGACCGATCCCTGAGGCGATCGTGCAATTGCAGCTCCAGCCGGATCAATTTCGCAGGACCCAACCGCAACGGACGAAGCTGCGGGCAGACGCACATGATACCTTGACTATCTGCACGTGTATTGTAGATAATCACAGTATGGGCAAACCGCACGATCTCGTTCAAGGCACACTCGACCTTCTCATTCTCCGCACTCTCGCCAACGAGCCCAAGCACGGATGGGCCATCGCCAAGCGCATACAGCAAATATCGAAAGAGGTTCTGCAGGTACAGCAGGGCTCGCTATATCCTGCCCTCCACCGGCTGGAGCAACAAGCTTGGATTACAGCCAAATGGGCCGAAAGCGAGACTGGCCGCCAAGCCAAGTTCTACCGCCTCACCAGCGAGGGCCGCAAACAACTCGAAAGAGAGACTGCCAACTGGAAGCGGCTTTCGCAGGCCATCAACCTCGTTGTCTCAGAAGCCTGAATACTCAAGGGAGGAATGATTTATGCGCTGGCTCCAAAAGATTCGGACGCAACTTGCGACTCTCCGCCGCTCCCGGGCCGAGAGCGACCTGGACGCCGAGCTGCGCTTTCATCTCGACCAGGAGATCGCAGAAAACCTCGCGGCTGGCATGGACGCCGAGGAAGCCCGCCGCGCTGCTATTCATAGCTTTGGTAATCTCGGCACGCTCCACGAAGAAACCCGTTCCACCTGGAGCTGGACCTCTGTTGAGCTCTTCTTCCGCGATCTTAGCATCGGCCTGCGTAGTCTCTCCCGCGCTCCGGGGTTCACCCTGCGCCGCTATCCTCGTGATCGCTCTCGGTCTCGGAAGTAACATAGCGATCTTTGCTGTTATTCGCTCCGTTCTTCTCAAGCCGCTGCCCTTCCACGACCCGTCCCGATTGATCGTGCTCTATCAGGGCCAGCAAAGTGATCACGAAGTCAATCTGCCGGTCGATGCCGGCTCGTTTTGGGAGTGGCAACGGGCCGTGAACATACTCCGCCGAACTAGCCCTTGTCGCTCCACCCGGGCAATACGGCCTCTCTACTCGCGGCGGTGAACTCCCGGAAATGATCGACGCCGGCTGCGTCTCCTGGAACTTCTATCACCTGCTTGGTGTTCAACCCGCTCTCGGACGGGCCTTCAATCGATTCGAAGACAGCCCCAGCGCCCCAGCCACCGTCATCCTGATGGATTCTCTTTGGCGCCGTCGCTTTAACGCCGATCCTGCCGTGATCGGCAGTCAAATCTGGCTTGATGCCCGTCCCTATACCGTAATCGGCGTCATGCCGCCCTGGTTCAAATACGAGGGCAAAATGTCCGGAGGCCGGATTCAGATCTGGGTACCCATCCAGCATGAAAGTGACGCGAGCCTCATGCACACCTATGAAGACCACGAGTTCAGCGCCCTCGGCCGTCTCGCTCCCGGCATCACGGCGACCTTACTCTATAACCAGCTCACCACGGTGCAGAGGCAAATCAAGGCCGCTCACCCCGGCCCCGCCGTCCGCGATAGTGTGATGGGACACAGTTTGCTTGACGACGCCGTTTCCGACTACCGCACTCCACTGCTGACGATTTTTGGCGCGACAGGCTGCATTCTGCTCATCGCATGCCTAAACGTCGGCAGCCTGCTCGTCGCCCGTACCGCTGCACGCCGTAAAGAGCTGGCTCTCCGTACCGCGCTCGGCGCCGACCGCATGCGCCTTCTTCGCGAACGCCTCCTCGAAAGCTTCCTGCTCTCGATCGGAGGGGGCCTTATCGGAATCCTTTTCGCCAGCGCGGCCATCTCCTGGCTCGTCCACACCCGTCAGGACATGAATCGCGTCGACAGCATTCACATCGACCCCATCGTCGCGGTCTTCGCTGCGGCGGCCATGGTCGTCTGCGCTCTCTTCAGCGGCCTCATGTCTGTCTGGAGTACCAACAGCAAGTCCCTGCTGGCCCCGCTCCAGGAATTCTCGCGAGGCAACAGCGCCAGCCAGTCACGCACTGGGCTCCGCCGCACTTTGCTTGCTGCTCAAGTCGGACTTACCGTCATTCTGCTCGTTTGTTCCGGCCTGCTCGTGAAGAGCTATCTGCGCCTGCGCACGACCGGCCTTGGAATTTCCGCCGACCGCGTCCTCACCATGCGGTTCAACCTGCCCGGAATTCGCTACAACAAGCCCGTGCAGAAAGCAGCATTCATGGAAGAACTCCTTCGCGGAGTTCGTGCCGTGCCCGGCGTCGAAACAGCGGGACTGATCAGTACGGCTCCCGGCCAAGGCTGGGGTGGAGATTTCCTCATCTCCGTCCTCGAGCACCCGCCCGTTGCCAAAGGCACCGGTCTGGATTTCCTGGTTCGCGCCGCTGACCCTGGCTACTTCGCCGCCGCTGGAATACCCATCCTTCGCGGCCGCACTTTCGCTTCCTACGAGCGACTCGACCACGGGAAAGTCATCCTTATCAGCCAGAAGGCCGCTAAGCGCTTTTTTCCTAACGAAGATCCCCTCGGCAAGCACCTGCGCATCGACTTTATCGGTGAAGTCTTCCAGATTATCGGCGTCGTAGGCGACACACGCTGGACTGTCAGTCAGCCGGACAATCCTACCCTCTACATGCCCATCTTTGGCAGTAGCTCCGCCACCCTTTTAGTTCGCTCCACTCACAACGTCGAAGCGCTCTCCATACCTATTCAACGTGTAATCAACACCACGGATCGCGATCTGCCTGTCTCCAACGTGGAGACTCTTCGCGAAACCATCGGAAAGTCTACGCTCGGCTCCGAGTTCAACTCGCTCCTCGTGCTGGGCTTCGCTGTCATCGCATTAGTCCTCGCCGCCGCTGGGCTCTACGGTGTTCTCGCTTATCTTGTTACCCAACGCACAAGCGAACTCGGTGTGCGCATTGCTCTTGGCGCGCAACGTGCACAGATTCTCCGTCTTACCCTCCTCGACGGCCTGCGGCCAGCACTGGCCGGCCTCATCGCCGGCCTCGCCGGCAGCGCAGTTGTTGTGAGGCTCATCCGATCTTTGCTCTATGGTATCGAGCCCTACGACTCGACAGTCTTCCTTGCCGTCATGACGATTCTCCTTGCGGTCGCCGCGCTTGCCTGCACGATACCCGCATGGCGGGCGTCCAGGCTCAACCCATTGCAGGCTCTTCGCATGGAGTAGATTATCCGCAGCACTACCGAAAGCTCACCCACCCCCGCCATCCTCGCGCGCTATGGTGAACTAGAGAAGACACCTCATGCGCACGTTCTTCCTGTTTCTCTCGCGCCAGAAGCAGTTGCGGAAATGGATGGAAACCTCCCACTGGGCCCGCCGCTTGTCGGGCCGGTTCGTGGCCGGCGACAATCTCGCCGAGGCGCTAGCCACCTGCCAGCGGATCAATCGGGAAGGCATCGCCGTCACCCTCGATCACCTGGGTGAAAACGTCAATTCGCTGGCAGAGGCGGCCGCTTCCCGCGACGCCTACCTGCGCGCGCTCACCGAGATCGGCAGTCTCGGCATCAATGGCAACGTGTCCCTGAAGCTGAGCCAGTTCGGCATGGACCTGTCGCTCGACCAGTGCCGCTCGAACGTCGAGGCGCTGGTCCGCCAGGCCGCCGCCATGGGCAACTTCGTGCGCGTCGACATGGAATCGAGCCAATATACCAGCCGCACGCTCGACCTGGTCACGGACTTGCACGCCCGCTACCAGTCGACCGGCGCCGTGATCCAGGCGTACTTGTACCGCAGCCGCCAGGATGTGGAAATGTTGTGCGCGCGCGGCATTCGCGTGCGCCTGTGCAAGGGCGCTTATCTGGAACCGCCCTCCGTGGCCTTCAAGAATAAGGCCGACGTGGACCGGAATTTCGTCGAATTGATGAACATTTTGCTTGAAACCGGCGTCTATCCCGCTATAGCGACGCATGACGAAAAGATCATCGAACAGACCAGGCGCTTCGTGGAGTCGCGCCAGATTTCGCGCGACTCCTTCGAATTCCAGATGCTCTATGGCATCCGACGCGACATCCAGCGGCGGCTGGTCAGCCAAGGGTATCGCCTCCGGGTGTACGTGCCATACGGGCAGGCCTGGTTCCCCTATTTTATGCGGCGGCTGGCGGAACGGCCGGCAAACGTGTTCTTTCTGGCGCGCAACCTGTTGCGAAACTGACTTTCGTTCAAAACCGGAGCGATGCCCGGCCGGAAACTTAGCGGTGCCTGCTGGCATCTAAGCTTTTATGCGGTATTGGGCCTATTTGGCGGGAAAGATCGCTGTGTCCGCGGCCGTGATGTATGCATTGTTGCGGTGGCTGAACGTTTCCTGGCCGTTCCCGCCGAAGTTTTTCGGCTATGCCCCGCCGCGTTTCGGATACGATTTTCTGTACACGGCGCTGGCGGGCCTGTGGTTCCTGGCGTGCTGCGGCCTGCTGTACCTCTGCATCTGGGATCAGCGTTATCGCTGCCGGGTTTGCCTGCGGCGCCTGCGCATGCCGGTCGAGACCGGATCCTGGGGCGGCATGCTGCTGCTCGGCAGGCCGCGTATCGAGTACATTTGCCCCTACGGACATGGCACGTTGACGCTCGCCGAATTGCAGATCTCCGGCCTGGAGAATCCCGAGTGGAATCCTCACGGCGAGATCTGGGACGAGTTGTTCGCCACTTCCGACGCCACGGACGAGCGGCCGTGACCCGTTCCCGCTGGCGCCAGGCAGCCGGCGTGGCCGTGCTGGCCATTCTGATATTGCTGGGAGTGCGGCTGATTCCCATTTATTTCCACAACCAGGAGCTGCAGCAGTTCGTGGAAGATGTCACGCATCGCGCGGCGGCTCCCACCAGTTCCGACGACGTCTTGCGTGCATGGGTGCTCGAAAAGGCCGCCAATCTCGATCTTCCGGTAGCGGCCGATAATGTCCACATCGCCCGAAACGCAGGCAGTGTGCGCATGGATGTACGCTACGTCGTGCATGTGAACCTGCCTCTTTATACCGTCGACCTGCATTTCTATCCCGGCGCCGGCAGCCAATAGGGTCCACCGCCTAATGCGATAGGATAATGGCAAGCCATGCACAAACTGTTGCCGGCGTTCGTCGCGATATCTCTGGCCTGTGCCGCGCAAAGTCCTCCGGCGCTCGTCTGGAAGTTCGCCGTGTCGGGCGATTCGCGCAATTGCGCCATGCAGGTCTTCCTCGGCATCGGTAACCACGAAACGATTCTTCCGCAAACCCGCGCGGCCTATCTCAAACAATTCGAAAGCTATCTCAATAGCCCGCCGCTTAGAGAGCAGCGCGATCGCGACAAGGATTCGGGCGGCTTCCGCACCTATTATCACTGGGTCATGAACGGCGTCGATTTCATCTCGCTCGATAATGCTTCCGGCGATGCTTTCGACCCGCAGCAAATGTCGTGGTTCCGGGACCGCCTGGCGGACGACCGGAAGTCCCGTGCGATCTCGACTGTGGTAGTCGGAATGCATGAAGCCTTGCCGGGCAGCAAAGGCATGAGCCACAGTATGTGCGATTCGGCCGCCGGAATCGCCAGCGGGCGCGAAGTGTACAACGGGCTTTGGGATTTGCGCGCGGCCGGCAAAAAAGTTTACCTGCTGGCCAGCCTCTCCCATTTTGTAATGGACGACGTTTACCACACGCCCTACTGGAACGACCGCGTGCTGCCTGGATGGATTGTCGGAACCGCCGGCGCGGTTCGCTACCGGCTGCCTCCCGGACAGACAGGCTCTACCGTGGCCCGCACGGATGTGTACGGATACCTGCTTGCCACCGTGCTGCGCGATGGGTCGGTCCAGTTCGAGTTCAAGGAAATCGGTCTGGACGATTTACGTTTAGCCAATGCGGGCAAGACACCCGATTCACTGGTCCAATGGTGTTACGCCGAGAACAAGGAGCAGACCATCCCAGCCCCGCAGGCGTGTAAGGAGGGTGGGTTCTAAACTCGCGCGTGCCCGATACCCACCGCGCCTTCGTCTTTCACGATCCCAGCGGCAAGCGCTGGCTGCGCTTCCGCCGCGGTCTCCAGACCGGCGCCATATTTCTCGGAATTCTGGCAGTCCTGCTGACGCTGAGCATGGCCGTCAACCCCCAGATCCCCGCCCTGGGGCTGCCGCCTGTGGACCACATACCCAACCTGGGCGAAGTTCCCGCCATCATCCGCGGCGAGCGGCCCATGCGCAACGTTCCCTTCAAGCTGCGCAGGGCCGCCAAGAATATCAAGTACGTGCGGTCGGTTTCGCCGGTGATGCACCCCAAGGCTGCCGCGCGCGTGCGCACCAACAGTCCCATCGTGTTCGGCTTTTATGTGAACTGGGACCCGGGCAGCATGGTGTCGCTCCGCATGCACGTGTCGCATCTGACGCACCTGGTGCCGGAATGGCTCATCCTGCGCAACGCTAAAGGCGATCTCGACGATCAGAACGATCCTACGGTGATCGCCATCGCCGCCGAAGCCAGGCTTCCCATCCTCCCCCTGGTGACCAACTACCGCGACGGATGGCAGCCCGGCGATGTCCACAAGATCCTGCATAACGCGGATGCCCGCGCGGACCTAATCGACAACATTTACAGCAATCTCCAGGAACACCATTTTGCCGGAGTGAACATCGATTTCGAGGAACTCGCGCCGGCGGACCGCCAGCCGCTGGCCGACTTCATGCGCCAGCTCGGCGCCAGGCTCAAGCCCGCCGGTTTGCTGCTCACCGAAAGCCTTCCCATCGAGGATCCGGCTTACGATATCGCGCAATTGGCGCAAGTCAACGACTACGTCGTGCCCATGGTCTACGACGAACACTATCAGTCCGGCGCGCCCGGACCCATCGCCTCGCAAGCTTGGTTCCGGGCGCGCTTGGACCGCCTGGGGGAAATCGCGCCGCCGGAAAAAATCGTGATCGGCATGGGCAACTACGGCTACGACTGGCCCATTGGCGGGTCGGGCTCGGCCGAAATCGCGTTTGGCCAGGTGATGTCCCAAGCGGCGGCGAATGGCGCCGCGTCCAATAACGCCGCGGCGAATCATGCCGCAGTCGAGTGGGATCCCAATTCCGGCAACCCCGTGCTCCGCTACCAGGCTGGCGGCCAGCGGCACGAAGTCTGGTACCTGGATGCGGTCACCGCACTGAACGAGGCTCGCACCGTGGCCGATGGCGCATTCCGCGGCGTGGCGCTGTGGCGCTTGGGCGCTGAAGATCCGGACCTGTGGAGTGTACTACAGCCGGAGGCCTGGCCGGCCGCCGGCTTCAATCCAAGCCAGTTATCCGTCCTGACGGCGCAGAAATCCGTCATCTCCTATGGCGATGGCGATGTCCTGCGCATCGTGCAAACGCCGCATGATGGCAGCCGCCAGGTCTCGCGCGCGGCCGATGGCGGCTATGCGGAGCGGTACACGCAATTCCCGTCTTATTACGTGATCGAAGCCAGCGGCTCCGCGCGCGGTCCCGCCCCAGGGAAGCTGTTATGCCTGACCTTCGACGATGGTCCCGATCCGCGCTACACGCCCGCCATTCTGGATATTTTGAAGAGCCGCGGCGTGCGCGCGACCTTTTTCATCATCGGCGCCAATGCCGACCAGAACATCGGCCTGGTGAAGCGCGAATATGCCGACGGGCACGACATCGGCAACCATACTTATACGCACCCCAACATCGCCCTGGTCTCCCCGGAGCGCGCCGCACTGGAGCTATCCACCACCCAGCGCATCATCGAAAACGCGCTGGGCGTTTCCACCGTTCTGTTCCGGCCGCCGTATAACGCCGATAGCCAGCCGCAAACGCCCGAAGAGATTCTTCCCGTGCTGCGGGCGCAGAACGCCGGATATGTGACGGTGGGCGAGCGCATCGACCCGCGTGATTGGGTGAAGGGCGTTTCCGCGGATGAAATCGTGTCGGAAATCCAGGGCGAGCTGGCGGACGAAGAGGACCCCGGCCGCGTGATTCTGCTGCACGATGCGGGCGGCGACCGCTCGGCCACCGTCGCCGCGTTGCCGCGCCTGGTGGATGGCCTTCGCGCGCGCGGGTACCGCTTCGTTCCGCTTAGCGAGCTGCTGGGCCAAACCCGCGCGCAAGTCATGCCGGCGCCGTCCGTGATGGAAATGCGCTGGGCGCGCATCGAAGGCCAGGCATTCGATTTTCAGGGCGCATTCAAGAAAGCCATCGGCATCCTGTTCCTTTGGGCCATTTATCTGACGCTGGCGCGCTCTTTGTTCTTCGGAGCCCTCGCGCTCGTGCAGAAGTACCGTGCCGGGCGCGCTCAATTCGATCCCGCCTTCCGCCCGCCGGTCTCCGTCATCATCGCGGCTTACAACGAAGAGAAGGTGATCGTGCGCACCGTGTTTTCGATTCTGCGCAATGGTTATGACGACCTGGAGCTGATCGTCGTCGATGATGGCTCCGCCGATGGCACACTCGAGGTTCTGCGGCGGAACTTCGGCGATCGTCCGCATGTGCGCATCCTCTCGCAGCCCAACGGTGGCAAGTCGGCCGCGCTGAACAACGCCATCGCCCACGCCCGGCACGAGATCCTGATCGCCGTCGACGCGGACACCATCTTCCGCGCGGGCGCCATCGCCAAACTGGTGCGTCACTTTGCCACCCCTACGGTGGGCGCGGTCTCAGGCAACGCGCGCGTGGGCAACCGCAAACGCTGGATCACGCGCTTCCAATCGATCGAGTACATTTACGGGTTCAACTTGGACCGTCGCGCGCTCGACCTGCTGAACGCCATCACGGTGGTGCCGGGCGCGGTCGGCGCCTGGCGCAAAGAGCCCATCGTGAAGCTGGGCGGATTCGGCGGCGACACGCTGGCTGAAGACACGGACCTGACTTTGAAAATCCGCCGCGCCGGCTACCAAATCCGCTACGAACAGGACGCCGTGGCCTTCACCGAAGCGCCTGAAGATACCCGCGGCCTGGCCCGGCAGCGCTTCCGTTGGGCCTTCGGCACTTTGCAGGCGGCCTGGAAACATCGCGATGCGCTCTTCGTTCCCCGCTACGGAGCGCTCGGTTTCGTGGCGCTCCCGAGCATCTGGATCTTTCAGGTGCTGCTCGCGGCATTGTCGCCCTTCGCCGAGGTGGCCATGATCGTGGCGCTGTTTGCCGGCAATTGGCCCATCGTGCTGGTCTTCTATCTGGGTTTCTTCGTGCTCGAGCTTCCTCACGGGCCTGCTGGCCTACGCATTGGAGGGAGTGAAACACTGGGACTTAGGCCTGCTGTTCTTTCAACGCGTCTACTACCGCGAACTGATGTACTATGTGGTGGCCAAGTCCCTGATTTATGCGGTTCGCGGACGCGTGGTCGGCTGGGGCAAACTGGAGCGTCGCGCGACTGTGCAGGGGGTATGACGCCGCCGCCGCCCTCCGACTGGTCGCAATGCCCCGCCGTGGAAAGCGTCCCCGGAAAGGTCGGCGGCGCCTGGGTATTCCGCAACACACGAATGCCGGTTGCCGCTGTATTCGAGAACCTGCAAGACGGCATCACGATTGACGACCTGGTGGATCTGTATGCCGGGCTAACGCGGGACCAAGTGAAAACGGTTCTCGATTTTGCGGCGCGCAGCCTGGGAGCGCCGGCGCCTGCCAACTAATGAACGTCGCGCGACTGTGCAGGGAGTCTAATCAATCCCACTGATCGAAGGTGCCCGGCGCGGCGATGCGAATGTCCACCTGCCCATCCCGCATCACCCGCAGGCTCACTGAAAGGTGTTCGTCGAACTGCTTCACGGCATCCGTGATTTTTTCAAATGACTCTGAGGTCAGTGTGTCGCCTGCATTCACCGGCAGCTTCGACAGCAGTTCTTCGCGCACCGGCGCGGTGAAACCCAGCACGGTGATGCTCTTCACTTTGCGCGCGGTGAATATGTGGCCGTCCAAGTTCAGCATCCCACCCTGAAATTCCGCTAGACGCTTGGCCAAGTCTGGCGCTTGGAATCTTTGTGCGTCGGCCAAGGCGGATGCGGCGTCCTCCAGCGCTCCTCGCCCGTTCGCCGCCTCTTCCAGGCGCTTCTCCAGCGCTTGGGACTGTACCCCCAGCGTTTCGCGCTGGTTGTGGAGCGCCTCCAGTTCGGCCTCCAGCTTGCGCACATCCGGATGATCCTCCTGATACGTCTGGCGTAGCGCCTGAAGCTGCGCTTCGGAAGCCAGCATCTGCGCGCTCAACTGGCTGGACCGCTCGCTCTCTATCGCCCGCTGGATAGCCTCCTGCTTCCGGAGTTGCTGTTCCAGAAGTAGCTTCTGTGCCTGCGCCTGCTGCTGGGCCGCCTGTTCTAGAGCGAGAGCAAGCCGCGCGCCCGCAACGCCGGGAGCGTCGCGGACAACCACACCGCCCGTCACACCGCCCTCGACTCCTCCTTCGATGTCGGGGCCGATGCGGGGACCCACACTGCGCGGCACCGCGCCCTCCAGCGGCTTCTCGAACGTAACGTCTATCTGCCGCGCGCTCCCCGCCGCCGCATGTGTGAAGTGCCACTGCAGGACCGATTCGAGCGCCGTCTTGCGCAACTCCTGCGGCCCGCTCAGCACCCGCGCGTCACTCACCATTCCCTTGGCGTCCAGTGTCGCCTCAACCACCACGGTGCCTTGAACGCCCTTCTCCAGTGCCGCCTCCGGATACGCGACCGAATCGCGGTGCAGAACGGTTGCGCCCCGTAAATCCACCCGCACGCCCGGATCGTCGAACGTGCTGCTCTCGATAGCCGCCGGCTCGCCCGCGGGTGCATCCTGCTGCTGGCCGCGTGCCCATTGCATATTCGCCGCGAGGCAAAGCAGGCCCACCGACAGCGCCAGAATACCCGGCAGCTTGGAAGGCGTGTACCCCTGCGCCGCCTCGCCCATGATTCTCCGGATGCGATATAGCAGCGGCCCGCCCGTGCTGCCGAGCGCCAAGCCGGCCAGTCCGGGTGCGCTCACGCGCAGCCTTTCGAGACGCGTCAGTGCCCGCGCGTAGCACAGCGCATCGCCGCAGGCCGCGACCGCCAGATCGTCGCAGCACAACTCGCGTTCCTGCCGCATGCGGCCCGACACCCACCACACCGCCGGATGGTAGAACAGCAATGTCTCGACCACCGTCTGCAGCATGTTCGCCACGTAGTCGTAGCGCAGGATATGCGCCAGTTCGTGCGCCAGCACCGCTTCCAACTGTTGCGGCGTCAATCCAATGATGGTGGCCGCCGGCAACAGCAGCGCGGGCCGGATCCAGCCCACTACGCTCGGACAATCGGCCGCTACGGTGATCATCACGCGCACTGGCCGCGCCAGTTTCATCCGCTCCTGGAGGCGCGCCACCAGCGCCAACACCGCGGCTTCGGGCCGCTCCGACTGCCGCCGTAGCGTCGAGATCCGCCGCGCGGCCCACACCAGGCGCAGCGAGAACAGCAATACGCCGGCGAACCATACGGGCAGCGCCCAGCGCGCGAGCGATCCCAGCCCAGTTGCCGGTCGATGCCGAGGTCGCGCTGCGTGAAACCGCGGCCGCGGCGCGCATAGTGTACGAAGCCGAGCCGACCCATCCGGCCGTCGCTAACGGAGCGGCCGGCGCCATGTAAACCACCGCTGCCGTGATCGCCGGCAGCAGCGCCATCCCCGCCAGGGCCACGGCGCTTGCCGCATAACGCGCGCGCGCCGAACGGTTCCGCAACAGGAACAGCGCGACCCACAACAGAAAGGCCATCAATAAGCCCTGCCACACGAAATCGAGCAGCGCGACGCTGAGTGCTTGTGCCATTGCCGTCATTTCTTGCCTCCTTCGAACCGGTCCAAAAGCTTCTCCATGGCTTCCAACTCTTCCGCCGACGACTTCTTCGCCGCCAGCGCCTGCAGCACCAACGCCTTCACCGAGCCGTCAAAGGCGCGATGCAACAGGTCGCCCACCAACTGCCGTTGCGTCTGCTGCTGCGAATAGCGCGCGCGGTATAACTGCGGCCGCTGCGTCTCGTCGCGCTCGATCAGTCCCTTCTCGGTCATGATCTGCATCAGCTTGAGCACGGTAGTGTATCCGGTGGGCCGCGACTGGTTCAGCACCTGCTGAATGGCGCGCACCGAGCGCGCTTCGCCCTGCCAGAGCACGCGCAGGATCGCCAGTTCCGCTTCCGTCGGCTTGCGCTGTTTGGATGCCATGACCGCATTATGACGAAGGTCTTCGTCATTTGTCAACAGGAAAATTAGGCCGAATTATGCACTGACTCTGAAACTCGCCTCGCTACCCCTCTCTAATTGCTTCTCGAATACACGATGAAGTCTTGCCCATTCGCGGCTCGCTGAGGCCGCCACGGGGCCTGACCTTCCTCTGCTTCGTTCTTCCCGGACCACTTCCGCAATCTGCCGCTGGCTGTCTTTTCGGTTATGTTCATACCTTACGAGTAGGATTTCCCGCGCGCCGCCGCCCAAATCAAAAGAGCCGCCAGCGCAACCGGGCACAGCCACCCGAACCAATTGCCGAAGCGCGTGTAAATGGTGGCGCCGGGGCCCGCTGGAATGTTCGCCACCAGCGTCGCGTCGGGCATCCGGGAACTGGGAGCTTCGGCGAGGATGCGCCCGTAAGCGTCGCTGAAAGTGAGCCGGCCCTGCTGCGCTGCGCGCGCAATGGTGAATCCCTCTTCTACGCCGCGGACCACCGCCATGCGGGAGTGCACCCGGCCATCGCGTACGAAGTCCCAAGCCGGCACGGCCAAAATGCGCACGCCGCGCTGGGCATAAGCGCGCGACCAGGCGGGAAAATCCATATCCTTGCAGATCGCCACGCCCCACTGGATGGCCGCAGCCCGAAACAACTCTGGCGCCGCGCCGATCTCATAGCCGGTTTCGGGTCCGGGCAGCATGTGGTGCTTTTCGTACTCCAGCAGGATGCGTCCGTCGGGCGCAAACACCGTGGCTTCGTTGCGCGGCGGTTTCAGGCTGAAGCGGTTGAAGCCCGCGATCAAGGTCGCGTGCCCGCTCCGCGCGGCTTCGCTGAAGACCTGCTGGATGGCGTCCGAATCGGCGGGCGTAACGCCGACGAATTTCTCGGGCAGGATCACGACCTGCGCGCCTGCGGCGGTGAGGCGCGCCACGCGATCCGCATAAGCGCGCGCACGACTCGCAGCGCAACGGCGGGATCTGCTGTGTCAAAAGCCGGGAAGATGCCGCGGTCGGTCGCCGCCAACCCTACGCGGACCTGTGGCTGCCCGGATTGCGGTTGCAATCGGACCACGCCATAGCCGAGCACCGCGAGACCAATCGCCAGCGCGGGCGCCAGCGCCCTAATCGCGCGGCGGGTCCACGCAACCGCGATGGCCGAGGGAACCAGCGTCACCAGAAAAGTGACTCCCCAGATTCCCGTGACCGAGACTACTTGGAGCACCGGCAGGAAATCCGTCTGCGAATAGGCCATGCTCAGCGCGGTGCCGTGGGGGGAGACCAGCGAGATAAGAAACTCGTACGAAGTCCAGGCGGCGGGAAACACGAAGAGCGCGGCCCACGCAGGCAGACGCCGCACGGCGAACCGGGCCATCAGCACCGCGCCCGTAAACACCACCGCCATTACCGACAAAAAAACGATGATGACCAACGGCGGGGTGACCCGAACATACAACATGACTATGTTCAGACTGCCCAGCAGGTAAGCCGCGAAAGCCGCCAGCGCAGCCTTGTGCCAGGAAGACCGGAACGCTACCATCAGCACCGGAAGAGGCGCTATCCATGCGGCGGGCCAGAATTCACCAAGACCCGTGGAAACCCAATAGGCAAAGGCGGAGACGGCTATAGCGAGGAGGGTCCACATGCAATGGCCTCGAATTGATCCTCCCGGTGTACGATCCGCGCGAAATCCATCGCGGTTTCATGCCCAAATCCGCAGACCCAATCGCCGCGCGCCGCCTGCGTGAGCCAATCGACCTTGCTGTCGATCGATTGCATGGGATCGAGATCGAAGGCCGGCACCCAGGTAGGCGTGACGTGCGCCGCGAAGGGAACCAGGTCCGTGAGGAAACCAAACGTCCGGCCGCCGGAAGTGGCCGTGATCACCATCATGTTGCGCGTGTGGCCGGGCGCTACGCGCAGCCAGATTCCGGGCGCCACCTCGGTATCGGCCTCGATCAGGCGCATGCGGCCTGAATCCACCAGGGGATCGTAGTTCTCGTCGATGTAGGCGACGCTGTCGCGCGCATGTTTGAGGTGGGCGCGCTCCCACTCGCCGCGCCGCGTATAGTAGACCGCGCGTGGAAAAGTGGGCTGCACGGTGCCCTGCGCCCGAATCGTGTTCCAACCGCAATGGTCCCAGTGAAGGTGGCTGTTGACCACCATATCGATGCGCTCGGGATCGATGCCGGTGGCCGCGATGGTTTCAAGCAGCGGCGCCGCCGTGGGCGGCAGCTTCATACGCTCGCGCCGGCGCGCATCCAGTTTGTCGCCGCCACCGGTATCGAGCAAAATGGTGTGCTCGCCGGTTTCCACTATGTAGCAGTTGAAGCCCAGCGGCACGCGATTCAACTCGTCCGCCGGCGACTTGCGGCTCCAGAGCGTTTTGGGAACCACGCCGAACATCGCCCCGCCATCCCACCAGTAGATATCTTCGCGGACCAGTGTGATGCGGAGATCGCCCACTCGATCGCGGACATCCGCTAAACGCCGCGCATCAACTTGCGCCCGCGCTCGAACAGGTCCGCGGCGTCATCGACAAGTTGGCGCCCTTTGTCGATCATTTCCTTGCTGCGGTCGTAGGCGTCTTTGCCTGTTTCGGTGACCGCGTCCTTGCCCTGCTGGGTTTTGTCGGCAATGAGCTGGCGGGTTTTCTTGCCGCTCTGCGGAGCCAGCAATAAGGCCGCGGTCATACCCACTACCGCACCGGCCACAAACCACCCGATGTTATTCGCTAACTGATCTTGCGCGTCTTGATCGGCCATGCCTTTATTCTATTCCATCGTGACTTGCCCGGTTGGCTGCTGTGCCGCACCTCGTGGTCTGTGGAGGTTGCACGGGATTCCCCAGGCATTGCATCGCGAAGCTACTCCGTTCCAACCGTCGGGCGGTCCCCAGCGGACGCTGGCGGTCGTAGAAACCCCACCCACCTCGCGATACCTGTCCCGTCCCGAGTGATGTAATTGTGAAATGTGATTGAGGCGCAGTGATGCGGTCCAACGAATACAAACGACGCTCGGCAGTTTGTGTTGGACTGCGCCCCTTTTTTGAGACAAACCGGTCCTCTCTTACCCGGCAACACGCGCCGGATTCCCCGCTCCCGTGCTAGCGTGAAAGAGGAGAGGAGGAGTTACGAGATACGCCCATCCCACGGGCCGGCAATCATTAGCGCTATCCTAAAGACATGCCACAAGAACGGGAAGAACGGGAAGACGAATCGCCGGACGCTTCGCATGAGCTCGACATGGTCACTTTGTTCAACTCCTCCAATCATGACTCGGAGATGGAAGCCATGGCCATCCACAGCATTCTACAAGCCAGCGGAATCCAATCCGTGCTGGTAGGGTCGAGCACCCTTCCGGTACTGGCATTCGAGGTTCAGGTTCAAAAAGAGGATCTGGCAGAGGCCAAGCGCATTCTGGCGGACGCGCGGGAGGCTGGCCCGGCCGCCGCCATCGAAGCCGAAGCCGCGTCCGAAGAAATCGTCTAGCGGCCTCCGGATCGGATCGCAAAATAGAGCCCGCGCCACGTTACCATTAGGATCGGGCGTCACTGTGAAGACCATCTTCCACGTGGATATGGACGCGTTTTTCGTGTCCGTCGAAGAACTGTTCGATCCATCGCTCAAAGGCAAGGCCGTAGTCGTGGGCGGACGGCCGAATGAGCGCGGCGTGGTTTCGGCCGCCTCCTACGAAGCGCGCAAGTTCGGCGTACACTCTGCCATGCCGCTGCGCACCGCCGCGCGCCTCTGCCCGCAAGCCATCTTCGTGGATGGCCACCCCGACGCGCTACCGCGAATACTCTACGCGCGTTCGCGAAGAGTTGAACCGCTTCTCGCCGCTGGTCGAAATGGCGTCCAGTTGATGAAGCGTATCTCGATATGAGCGGCACCGAGCGCCTGCATGGGCCGCCGTTGCGCGCCGCCCACGCCCTGCATGAGAGCCATGAAAACCGCTACCGGCCTGAATTGTTCCATCGGCATCGCCGCCGCGCGATTGGTGGCCAAGGTGGCGTCCGATCAGGCCAAGCCCAACGGCGTGCTGTGGGTCATGCCGGGCTAGCGAAGCCGCATTTCTGGCGCCGCTCGATGTGCGCAAGATCCCCGGAGTCGGCAAGGTCACCGAAAAGAATCTGCACGAGCTTTACATCCGCAAGGTCGGCGACCTGGCGCGGCTGGACGAGCGGTTCCTCGCAGAGCGCTTCGGAAAATGGGGAATGGCGTTGTCCGGCAAAGCCCGCGGCCTGGATGCGGGCGGCTGGTTCGATACCGAAATCGGCGCGGACGCCGGCCCCAAGTCCATCGGCCACGAGCACACTTATAACGCGGACACCAACGACCTGGCGGCGCTCGAATCCACGCTTGCCCGGCTCTCGGAAATGGTGGGCCGCCGCTTGCGGGAGCAACGCCTGCACGCGCGCACAGTGCAGCTCAAACTGCGATATTCGGATTTCTCCACCATCACCCGCGCGCATTCCGTTGCGCGGCCCACGCAGCTCGATACGGAAATTTTCGATCAGGCGCGCGCCCTGTTTCTGAAAAATTGGAAGCGCGGCGCGCGCGTGCGCCTGCTGGGCGTGCAGGCTTCCGGGTTCGCCGAAGTCGAGGATCAGATGAACCTGCTCGACGAAGGCAAGCACGAGCGCTGGGAGCAGGCGCTCGCCGCCGCCGACCGGCTGCGCGACAGGTATGGCGACTCCGCTGTCTTGCTGGCCGCCGGCATGAAGGGCAGTGTTCCGCGAGCGGACGCATGAAACTCTGCCGCAGCGGCAGAAGCGGGACGCCGAGAAATGACCGCGCCCATCCACATCGTCGGCGGCGGCCTGGCCGGATCGGAGGCCGCCTGGCAGATCGCGGAAGCCGGGCTCACCGTGGTGCTGCATGAAATGCGTCCCGTGCGCCCCACCGCGGCTCATCAGACGGACCGCCTGGCGGAACTGGTTTGCAGTAATTCCCTGAAATCCGAACAGGAAGGCTCCGCGCCCTGGCTGCTGAAACAGGAATTGCGGCGGCTGGGATCGCTGGTCTTGCAGGCGGCCGCGCTTGCACGCGTTCCGGGTGGCCAGGCGCTCACCGTCGACCGCGATATTTTTTCCGCGGAGGTCACGCGCGCCATCTCCTCGCACCCGCGCATCGAGATCCGCCGCGAAGAGGTGCGCGAAGTGCCCGGCGGCAGCATCACCATCATCGCCACCGGACCGCTGACCAGCGATCCCCTGGCTGAAGAGATCGCCCGGCTGACGGGCTCCGGCCGATTGTTTTTCTACGACAGCATCAGCCCCATCGTGGATGCGGATTCAGTCGATCAAACCATCGCCTTCCGCGCATCGCGCTACGGCAAATCGATCGACGGAACGGACGACTATCTCAACTGTCCGTTCGACCGCCCGCAATACGAAGCTTTCGTGGATGCGCTGCTGGCTGCGCTGCCGGTCTCCTCGCACAACCGTGCGGACGATGCCGTGCCCTATTTCGAAGCTTGCCTGCCGATCGAAGAGCTGGCCCGCCGCGGGCGCGACACTCTGCGCTTCGGCCCCATGAAGCCCATGGGGTTGATCGACCCGCGCACGGGCCGCCGTCCCTGGGCGGCGGTGCAGCTTCGCCAGGAGAACCTGCGCGCCGGCAGCTTCAACCTGGTGGGTTTCCAGAACCATCTCAAGTTCGGCGAGCAGGCCCGCATTCTGCGCATGATTCCGGGGTTGCAGAGCGCCGAGTTCGTCCGCTTCGGCCAGATTCATCGCAATACCTATATCAACGCGCCGGCGCTGCTCCTGCCCACGCTGCAATTGCGGGCGCGCCCGGAGATCCTATTTGCCGGCCAGATTTCGGGCGTCGAGGGCTATGTGGAAGCCATCGCCACCGGATTGATGGCGGGCTTGCACGCGGTGGATCTGGCCGCCGGAGCGGCGCCTCAACCGTTTCCGCGCGAGACGGCGCTCGGTTCGCTCTGTCATTACATCTCGGGCGCGGATCCGCGCAACTATCAACCGGCCAACATTACGTTCGACCTGCTGCCGCCGCTCGACGAACCCACGCGGCAGAGGCTGCGGCGCGATAAACCCGCCCGCCATGCGGAAGTGTGCCGCCGGGCGGTGGCGGCGCTGGATCTTCATCTTGCTTGCGCCCCACAGTCCCGCTAGACTCATAACAAGGAGGTCCGGATATGTATCGTCACATCGGGTTATTGGCGCTGTTCGCGGCCGCCGCCTTCGGTCAAATCGACCGCCCAATCGCCGGCGCGCCATATTCCGCAGAGAAAGAGACCGAGAACGTGCAGACCCTCGCGGATGGCACCCACATTACACATAAGTGGACGCTCAAGATGTATCGCGATTCGGCGGGGCGGACCCGCACCGAGCGCACAATTGCACCCCGACGGGACGACGCCGACGGTCCCCGTCCCATTGAGATCGTCGATCCCGTGGCAAACGTTCGCTACACCCTGAACCCGACGAAGAAGGTTGCGCACAAATGGGCCATCCCGATACACGGCAACCAGCCCACTCAGCAGCGCGCGCCAGATATACAAGCCGCGCGGGCAGCGCAGGCAGCCAGGCCCGTGCAGGCCCAAGACCCCTTGTCTCCCAAGAAAAAGACTGAGTCCCTGGAAAGCACGACCATGGAGGGACTGGTAGTGGACGGTGAGCGGTACACCACCACGTGGCCGGCTGGATCGATGTGGGGCAACGACCGGCCCATCACGACGGTGCGCGAAGCCTGGACGTCGCCGGATCTGCATATCGTGGTGCTCTTAAAATATAGCGACCCGCTCACCGGCGAACGTACCGAGAAGCTGGTGAACGTCAGCCGGGCGGAGCCGGACCCCAGCCTGTTCCAGCCGCCCGCCGATTACAGGGTGGAGGAAGACCGGCCCCCGCACCGTTAATGCCCGATCTGGAACTTCAAATCGGCCGTTTTCTGGAAGAGTTGGCGCGCAGACAAGTCTCGCCACACACGCTGGAGGCGTATGGCGCGGATTTGCGGCAGTTTCTCGAGTACTTCACGCCACCCCAGAGCGAACCGCCGCCGCTCGCCCAACTGCAAGTGCTGGAGATTCGCGAGTGGCTGGCAAATCTTTATAGCCGGGCCTCCGGAGCTCCGCTGACCACCGTATCCATTCGGCGCAAGCTGGCCGCCGTGCGCTCGCTGTTCCGCTTTCTCTCGCGCGAGGGATTGATTCCCATGAATCCTGCGCGCTTGGTGCGTACGCCCAAAGCGCCCAAGAGCTTGCCAGATGTGATGACCGCCGAGCAGGTGAACGGCCTCATCGACACAGTGGCCGCCGACAAGTTCGAGCGCGCGTATCCGGCCCGCGACCGGGCTATTTTCGAGTTCCTCTATGGCTGCGGCATTCGCGTGAGCGAACTGGTGGGGTTGAATCTGGAAGACATCGACCGCGCCGAACGCTGGATCCGCGTGCGCGGCAAGGGGAAAAAGGAGCGCCAGGTGCCGTTCGCATCGAAGGCCGCCGATGCTCTCGATGCCTACCTGGCCGTGCGCCACGTGGTTCCCCAGGAGCGCGCCCTATTTCTGAACTTTCGCGGGCAGCGGCTCACCCGGCGCGGACTGGGCGGCATCGTCAAGCTCTACGGCATACTGGTGAACGGTGACTCTTCCATTCATCCGCATAGTTTCCGGCATGCCTACGCCACGCACCTGCTGGCCGATGGCGCCGACCTGCGCGCCATTCAGGAATTGCTGGGTCATGCCCGCCTTTCGACCACCCAGAAGTATACTCAGGTGTCGCTGACCGATCTGATGGAGGTGTATGACCGCGCCCACCCCAAAGCCTGATGAGCATCCGCCCCGCAAGCTCCGCATACCGCGCCCGGCCGCGCTGGCCATCAGCGCATGCCTGGCCTTCGCCATCTTCGCCATCGCGCTAATCCGCGTCATGCCGGAGCCTCATACGCGGCCCGACTATCTGATTGCCGGCACGCTCGCCACGCTGGCGGCGCTGATCACCATCTTCGCCGGATTGGTCATGGGCCGGCGGAAAAAATGAAAATCCTGATGATAGCTTCCGAGGCGGCCCCTTTCGCCAAGACCGGCGGCTTGGCCGACGTCGTGGGTTCGCTGCCCGCCGCGCTGAAGGCCCTCGGCCATGAGGTGGCCGTGCTGTTGCCCCGCTACGCCTCGGTGGATTTGAAGACCGCGCGGCGGGTCTATGATTCTCTGCCGGTCTGGCTGCCGCCACGCCGCTTCGATACTTCCCTTTATCTGATCGAGCGGGAGACGCCCTTCTACTTCCTGGACTGCCCGCCGCTTTACGACCGGTCCGGCATCTACGGCGAGGAAGGCTTGGACTATCCCGATAACCACATCCGTTTTGCGGTACTGGCGCAGGCGGCCCTGGCCTTCAGCAGGCGCGTATGGCGCCCGGACATCCTGCACGGCCACGATTGGCAGGCCGGACTGGTGCCGGTCTATCTGCGCACCACGTTTGGGAACGACCCCACCTTTCTCGCTATCCGCACTTTGTTCACCGTCCACAACCTGGGATACCACGGGCTTTTTCCAGCCGCTGCGCTGGCGGATATCGCGCTCGACGCCGAGACGTTCCGTCCCGGCGGCATCGAGTTTTTCGGCAAAGTCTGCTTCATCAAGGGCGGTCTGAACTACGCGCATGCCCTGAATACCGTCAGCCCGACCTACGCGCGCGAGATCCAGACCCCGGAATATGGCTTCGGCCTCGACGGCGTTCTGCGGGCGCGCAGCCAGGTGCTCTCCGGCATCCTGAACGGCGTGGACTATACGGAATGGAATCCGCAGACCGACCGCTTCATCGCGGCCAATTATTCGAGCGCCGATTTGAGCGGCAAACGCGACTGCAAGCAAAGCCTGCTGAACGAGTTCGCATTGCCGCCGGAGGCGATGGATGCTCCCTTGATCGGCATCGTTTCCCGCTTCACCAGCCAAAAGGGAGCCGACCTGATCGCGGAAGCCGCCGACGCCATGGTGGCGGAAGGCTTCTACATGGTGGCTCTGGGCGCAGGCGAGCCGCAATACGAGGAATTGTTCCGAGCCATGTCGGCGCGGCACCCCGGACGCATCGCTGTACGCGTCGGCTACAACGAGTCCCTCGCGCACCGCATTGAAGCGGGCGCCGATCTGTTCCTGATGCCCAGCCGCTATGAGCCCTGCGGGTTAAACCAAATGTACAGCTTAAGATATGGAACCGTGCCGGCGGTGCGCGCAACCGGGGGCCTTGATGATACTATCGAATTGGGTACGGGTTTCAAATTCCGGGAATACTCCGGAAGCGCGCTGGCCGGCGCATTGCGGGAGGCGCGCGAGGCGTTCGCCGATGCGGAGGGCTGGCGGGCGATGATGCTGGCGGGCATGGCCAAGGATTTTTCCTGGCGCGTCTCCGCCTCCGCATACGAGCGGCTCTACAGGCGCTTATTTGGGGATTGAATCCCGCGGCCCTCGGATGGATCTAATTCTAATAGGAGACTAGGAAAGAGTAATGGCCGGTCAAAATACGCTAACCTTTACCGACGGCAGCTTCGACCAGGAAGTTTTGCGGTCCGACGTGCCTGTTTTAGTGGACTTCTGGGCCGAATGGTGCGGCCCGTGCCGGCAAATGGGGCCGACCATCGACGTGGTAGCCCAGGAATATGCCGGAAAGCTGAAAGTGGGTAAGCTGGACGTGGATTCCAACATCAACACGGCTGGCCGCTACAACATTCGCGGTATCCCTACGCTCCTGTTGTTCAATAAAGGGCAGGTGGTGGAGCAGCGGGTGGGCGCGGTAGGCAAATCGGAACTCGTGAAAATGGTGCAGGCGCACGTCGCGGCTACAAGCGCGACCGTACCGGTTGCAGATCCTCTTCCTGGTTCAGTCCGATAACTTCCTGGCACGGCACGCAATAGCGCGCCCATGGCAGAGCCTGGAGCCGCTTCGGCGGAATAGGCTGCTCGCAGGCCATGCAGGAGCCATAGTCTCCAGAGCGCACGCGATCGAGCGCTTCCTCCACCAGGCGAAGCTGGCCGTAATCCAGGCTGTTCAGGCGCAGCGAGACGAATTCGTCATGCGAGAGCTGCGCTTGGTCTTCTTCCGCCACGCGGCCCATCTTGGCCAAGGTGTCGAACTTGGCCCCCAAGCCCGAGACGACTTGCTCCCGTTTCTCGAGCAGCATCCGGTAATAGTCTTGGGTCGAGATGGACGGCAGTACGCTGCTGGTCCTCTTGTTCATCGCCTTGCGCCTCCCCTGACGCACTGTGTGATTTCAGACAGTGAGCACTTTAAATGGTTAAGAAAAGTTAGCAGAATTCTCAGTTCAATACAAGCTTTATTTTGATGATATCTTTGGGCCTCGCCTGCGTGGCGCCTCGGTGGCGCTAAGATGAAAACGACAGCCCTTCCCATGAAGAGACGCATCCTGGTGGTCGAGGACGAAGAGAAGCTCCGCCGCGTCATCGAGCTGCAACTGATCTCGGCCGGCTTTGAAGTAGACAAGGCCCGCACGGCGGAAGAAGCGTTGAAAATCGCCGATCGCGCCGATCTGGTCCTGACCGACTTGCGTCTGCCGCAAATGGACGGGCTGGAGTTGCTGGCCTCCATGCGCCGGCAGAACTCGCAGACGCCGGTCATCGTGATGACCGCTTTCGGCACCATCGAGACCGCGGTGGACGCCATGAAAACCGGCGCCACCGACTTCCTGTTGAAGCCCTTCTCGCTCGATCACCTGATGACCGTAGTGCAAAAGGCGCTCGAAATGCGCGCCCTGCGCGATGAGAACCTGCAACTCCGCCAGGAGTTGGGTCGGCGCTATACGTTCGACAATATCGTGGGCCGCAGCGCTCCCATGCAGGAGGTCTTCGCGACCATTATGCGCGTGGCTCCCACCCGCGCCACCGTCCTGCTGGCGGGTGAGAGCGGCGTGGGCAAGGATCTGATCGCGCGCGCCATCCACTTTCACTCGCCGCGCCGCGACCGGCCCATGGTGAAGATCAACTGCACCGCCATCCCCGAGAACCTGATGGAGAGCGAACTGTTCGGCTATGAGAAGGGCGCGTTCACCGGGGCGCAGACCTCCAAACCCGGAAAGTTCGAACAGGCCGATACCGGCACCGTCTTCCTGGATGAAATCGGCGACGTGCCCGCGTCCATTCAGGTGAAGCTGCTGCGCGTCTTGCAGGAGCGCGAGTTCGAGCGCCTGGGCAGCAACGTGACGCGGCACATCGACGTGCGTGTGGTGGCCGCCACCAATCAGGATCTGCGCGCCGCGCTGGAGCAGGGCACCTTCCGCGAGGACCTTTATTACCGCCTCAACGTGGTGCCCATGAACATTCCGCCGCTACGCGAGCGCAAGGAAGATATACCGTTTCTGGCGCAGCATTTCGTCTCGAAGTTAGGGCCGGACACGGGCAACCGCGTCGAGTCCATCACCGACGCCGCCATCGCCAAGCTGATGGCGTATCACTGGCCCGGCAATGTCCGCGAACTGGAAAACGTGATCGAGCGCAGCCTGGTAATGTGCTCGGGAGCGCGGCTGGACGCGGCCGATATCAAGCTCGAAATGGCGTTGCGCAGCCGCACCCAGGCGGACCATTTCCTGCCCGACGGCATGACCCTCGATCAATACGAGCAGGATATTATCCGCGAAGCGCTGCGCCGCGCCGATGGCAACAAAAGCCAGGCCGCGCGTCTGCTGGGCCTGACCCGCAATGCGTTGCGCTACCGGCTGACGCAGATGGGCTTGGAGTCGTAAACTGGACTCATGCTGGAATGGTGCCGTATCGAAGCCGATGGATTCACTTTCGGGGTAGTGGCGTCCGCTGAAGGCATCCGCGCCATCGAGTTGCACGCCACAACCGAGCTGCCCGGGCGCGAGTCTTCCTCGAATCCGTTTCTCCGCGAGGCGCTCGAGCAATTGCGCGCCTATTTCGCCGGCGAATTGCGGGACTTCGATCTCCCGCTGGATATGCAGGGCACCGGCTTTCAAAAGCGCGTGTGGATGGAGCTGTGCACCATTGCCTACGGTGAGACGCGCAGCTACAGTGGAATTGCCAACGCCATCGGCGCGCCAAAAGCCGTGCGGGCGGTCGGCGCGGCCAACGGGCGCAATCCCATTCCGATTGTGGTGCCATGCCATCGCGTCATTGGTGCGGACGGCTCGCTCACCGGGTACGGCGGGGGATTGCCGCTGAAACGATTCCTGCTGGATCTCGAAGCGCGCCACGCGCGCCTTTTTTAATCTATTCGACGCGCACCGAACCGGAGCCCGTCCGCAAATCCACCAGGGCGCCGCCGCCCTTCACTTTGCCCTGAATCTCGTGGCCGCCGAGATTGCCGTGGACCGTGATGGGGTGATCCACGTAAACGTGCCCCGAGCCCGTGTGGGCATAGAGATCGAATGCCGCGTCCGCGGGTAGGCGCACCTCCACGCCGCCCGATCCCGTGTGGGCTTCGAGCGGTCCCGCCGCGGTTTGCTCCAAATGCACGCTGCCGCTCCCCGTATGCGCGTTAATGGGACCACCGATGCCCGCGCCTTCAATCGTGCCGCTGCCGGTGTGCGCGTCCACCTTCCCTTTGACGGCGTCGATATCGATGCGTCCGGAGCCGGTTTGTATGCGCACCTCATCGTCCACGCGGGCCACCTTGATCGAGCCCGAACCGGTCTCCATTTCCACGGGGCCATGAATGCCTTCCACGCTCTCGCTGCCCGATCCCGTATGGGCGCGCAGCTTAGTCTGCTGCGGAACCACCAATTCGTAGCTGATCGAGACGTGCCGGCGCAGCCATTCGTCCGTCAACGGCGCGATGCGGATGGTGTTCCCGCTCTGCGAAATCGGGGGGTTCGACTCGACCTCATGAATCCGGGCTTCATCGCCGTGGAAGAATTCATTTTGCATCCGGATCGTTCCGTGGATGCGCACGCTCGAAGTATCGCCCGGGCGCACATCGATACGGCCCGAGCCGGTCTCGACATTCAGATCGACCGCGCCGCTAACGGTGAGCGTGCGGTCGAAAGAGCCTTCGCGTTCGGCGGCGGCGGCTTGAAACGCCAGTCCGGCGAAAGCCAGCGCGGCGGCATAGGTGAGTCTCATGAAAGCCTCCTGTTGAGAGAGATGGACGTGCCGGGCGGCCGAACGTTAGGGGCAGACGATTACAATCATGGAATGCACCAGCCGGTTCCGCGGCCCCTGCCAGCCAGTGCGGCGCTGATCTTGATCGACCTTCAAAAGGCGATTGACCATCCGGATTGGGGCCGGCGAAACAATCCTCAGGCGGAGGACAATGTGGCGTCGTTGCTGGCTGCATGGCGATCGACGGGCCGGCCAATTTACCACATCCGGCACGATTCCACCGAGCCGGATTCGCATTACCGGCCGGGCCAACCGGGCCACGATTTCAAACCGGAGGCGCAGCCGCTCGACGGAGAAACGGTAATCCCGAAGAAGACCAATAGCGCTTTCATCGGAACGGATCTGGAGTCCCGGTTGCGCGCCGGAAAGCAGGAACTTCTGGTGGTCGCCGGGGTCATCACCAACAATTCCGTGGAGGCCACCGTGAGGATGGCGGGAAACCTGGGCTTCGACACTTATCTTGTGGAAGACGCCACTTTCACCTTTGCCCGCAAGGACTGGCAAGGAACATGGCGGACAGCCGGCGAAGTGCACGCCATGAGCCTGGCGAATCTGGATGGCGAATACTGTTCGGTGGTGAGCACGCGGCAGATTCTGGATGCGCTGCCCTAATCACGCCTAGACTACGCCTAGAGACTAGACTAGACTGGCGCGCGCGGCCTGGCGGCCCGAGCCGGTCGAATTTCGACTTATCTTCGGTGGGCAGGATGATAGGCGCCCGGCCTGACGAATATCCTGATAAAGGCATTAATTAAGCCGGAATGCGCTCGGATTAAACCAAAATGAGACCTTGACAAGCCACTTTCTCAGGATATAATCCTCCCATGCTACGAGGCGTCGGTAACTTGATTCACACTCGCGAGCTTCTGCGTACCGCTGGCTCGCTCACTCTGCTGTTGAGCTTGAACTCCCTTGGGCAAGCTCAATCATGCACAACACCCACTGGCTAGGTCGCGACCGCTCCTGGCTCCGGAACATTCTTCTCGAACTTCGCCGACCCGGCCGGTTCGAGCCTTCTCAACCTACGCCATAGCTATTCCAGCGGCAAGTGGACAAAACGCCGCGGGAGACCGCAACTCCACATATTTTCCGCTGTACTATAGCATCTCGAATTTGAACGCTTGGATGACGAGCAACGGATATTGTCCAGTTGAGGTCGTCCTCGCGGGCGCATTTCCCGATGTCCGTTACTTTTCGATTACGCAGAACGATATGCACTATGCCGTATCGCAGCACATCGCAGATCTCGACATTGATCCTGCCAACGCATCGATCACCAACCCGTTCGTGTGGGCAGCTCGGGATCCGCACCGGCATACGATAGTGCCCAATATTATGTCGTCCCAGTCAGCCTCGGCTCTGTACCCAATGTAACCGGTGGCTGTCAGATCCAACCGTATGAAGAAGATAACCTGCTGGATGCCACGCAGCGACACATCTCGATCGACTGGAACACGAGCATCGGGACGACGCCCGGCGTCAACGATTACCTGCTCGCGCACATCGTCGATGATCCCGACCACACTACGAGCCCGAACACGGCCGGCGCCATCGTTGTGCGAGACTACCTTGCTCCGGGAGCCTATTGCCTCACTGGAGCTAGCTCATGCGTGCCGACTAATCCCCCCACGAGCACGCCGCCTTACTTGATCGTGCGGGATGTCAACTCTGGCTGCCCATACCTGGCCCCCCAGTACAATTCACTTCCCGGATCAGACGACAGCTATATCGGCGGCGCCGTCTCGGTTAACGATTTGTCGGGCATGTCAGGCGGGAGCGCCTGCGGCGGCGGCACTGGGAACGGCTGTGTCGTCCGGCTGCGTTTCAAACTTCCGCCGAATCAGGCAACTACTCCGTGCGCGGAAACGCCGCCCAATAACGCCCCATGCAACCTCCAGGGGAACGTCGATCTCCGGTACATGAGCATCACATTTTTGTAACAACAGACGGCCCCTGGCGGGACTGCGCAGTATTACTACACTGCCGATCCAGATGGTATTGAACCGAATACCAGTGGAAATAAGCCGGTATCCATAATCAGCTTGGCGGACGCCGCATTTACCGTTTCCAGTGGGTACGTAACGCTGCTGATTGCCGCCGGCAATACAATGCCGTCCTGGCTCCAGCAATCGTCGATGACCTCTGCCATCACTGCGGGCGTGCAGCCCGTCACGGTGAACCCGAGCGGATCGGTCATAAACTATTCGGCGTGGACCGTTAACGGATACAACGTGATGAACTTGTCAAATTTTACGGGTCACGGCGGCGGGCCCGCATTCTCTACAGGCTATCCACTCACCATGGTTATTAGGAATACCCTGCCGGGGAATGGGTTCGCCTGTTCCGGTTTTTCCGTTCCATACTTCACGGCGGAATATACTACCGGCGGCGGGATGATGGGGCCATATGTTCCGCTCGTCGATTATGTCGACCCGAACGATACGACTATACTGCCGCACAGCGCACCAAGCTCTACGAGCGGGCTGCCGTCCGCAGGCGCGTGTGGACTGCTACCAGCCAAGGTGCCGGCCGGAAATGGTCCTCTGTATCTTAGCAGCACGACGCTAGATTGCGGCTCGGGGAGCAACTGCACCAACTGGCCTAACCAATCTTGGCCTGGCGTTACAGGAGGCGTGTCACCGCCTCTCGTTTGTTCGGGTGCGAGTCCCAACACCCCGCAGATTGACTTCGTCGCGACGCAGTTCCCGGTGCCGGTCGACGCCAGCCTGACAACCTACCCAACAAGCCCGCAAAGCTGCAATACCATTATTTGACCCAGACGACGCCTTGCAGCCAGATCGTCTTCCAAACTCCGCAATCGACCGGCGTATCAAGCGGCACCCTCCCGCCGCCTGTCCCGATCACGCTGATGGGCGTCGGATTTGGCTACCTTCCGAATCTACCGCAGCTAATGACGAGTTGCACAACCTCTTGCATCTCCAACTATCTCGAAATTATCGATAATGGCGCGGGATCGGGCACGTCGGGGTGGGATACGAGCAACGGAGCGAATTGTCAGGTGTACATCGCCAATTGGACCGACTCGACAATCTCAATACTCGCGAATCTGCCGGTGAATGTTACGGATAGTTACAGTAGCGGCACGACCCCGGTCTCGCCGTTGTCTGATTTCACTCCGTGGACGCTCATGCCAACCTCGACGCCACCGTGTCCCATCGGCTATAACGTAACGACGCTCACTGGAGACCTGCTAAAGTTCATAGTTACGAATCCGCAAAGCGGCTCCTCGATTACTATTCCGTGGACGGTCTCTCCATCAACGGCCGCCCTGCAGTAGCCTAAGAGTCCGTAAGGCGCCAAGCTTCTTGACGCCTTACGGATTTGCAATCTCGAACAAGACTCCGCCGTCGGGGAGGCCGCCGAACACGGCCGCGCCGAAGAGGTTTCCGGCGGGGGCGAGCGCGACACCGGAGTAGGGGTACCCGCCATCAATTCCGTCCGTAAAGCTGTAGAGCACCGTCTCCTGCCCGGCCTGAGTCACTTTGTACACGACCCCGCACCAGCTAGTGCACCCGGCTGACCCGCCTCCCGTCGTTGTCCCGTAGAGATTGCCCTCCGTGTCGAGGACGACGCCAGAGAACGGGATGTTCCCGTCAAGGCTGTTAGTGAAACTGTACAAGACGCTGTACTGGCCGGCAGGGCTAAGCTTGTATACCCGTCCTCCGTTTGGAATACCGTTCGACGTGGTGCCATAGATGTTCCCCGACGTGTCGAGCGTCACTCCCGCCGTGGGGTTGCCCCCATCGGGTCCGCCCGTAAAGGTGTAAAGGACCGTAAACGCGCCTTGGCTATCGATCTCAAAAATCACACCCGAGCCGGTGCCTCCATAGATCGTTGTGCCGTATAGATTGCCGCTCGAATCGATGGCAATCGCCGGGTTAGGATCGCTTCCGTCGGATCCTCCCGTAAATGTGTAGAGCACCGTAAATTCTCCCGAGCTGTTAATCTCGTATACCAGCCCCGCTGGCGCCGTGCCGCCCCCTCCGTTTCCATAGAGGTTCCCAGCGGAGTCGAGTGTGACCCCGCCCGAGCCCGTGCCGTCCGCCTCGCCGGTGAAATTATGCAGCACGCTGTACTCGCCTGACGCCAAAAGCTTGTAAACGGCGCCCAGCCCCGGCGTGGTGCTGGCGGCGGTTCCGTAGATGTTTCCGGCTGAATCGCGGGCAATGTTCATACCGGGTCCGCTGACTGGGCCTGGGAAGTCGTACAGCACCGTTTCGTGGCCCGCCGGATCCACCTTATACAGCACGCCCGCATTCGGCGGCCCTCCGCTTCCGGTGGTGCCGTAAAGATTCCCCGCGGCGTCGATGATCACCTTGCCGAAGGGACTGGTACCGCTAGCGGCGCCCGGAAAGGTGTAAAGAGTCTTCTCTTTTCCAGAGGCGTCCAACTGGAACACGATACCCGCAACTCCGGCATTCGGCGTCGTTCCGAAGAGCTGGCCGCTCGGATCGATTATCAGGCCGCCCGTCGGGACCTCGTAGGCAGGGCCCCCTGGAAACGCATACAGGGACGTAAGGGTACCAGCGGTGTCTAATTTGTAAACGATCCCCCGCAACGGTTCCCCCCCGCCGTCGGTAGTGCCATAAATGTTACCGGCCGAGTCAAGCACGACTCCTCCCGGGGGTCTTGCGGTCCTTCGCCGATTGCGAACTGATAAAGGGTCGTGAATTGATTGGTTGCACTGAGCTTATATATGATGCTTGAGGCCGTACCATAGAAGTTACCGGCTGAGTCGCGGGTGAGGCCCGCATATGGGCTTCCGTTGCGTTCGACGAAGTTGTAAAGCACGGTTTCTTGCAATGAGGTATTCAGCTCGTATATGGCGCCCCTCGCGTTCTTGCCTCCGCCATATGTAGTTCCGTAAAGATTTCCGCTGGGATCGAAGATGAGCCATCCATACGGGTTCGCGCCGTCGCCTTTTCCCGTGAAGCCGTGCAGGATCGTTTCCTGCCCAGCCGGGCTAATCATGAAAACGACGCCTGCCTTATCCGTTCCGCCGTAGACCGTGGTTCCGTACACATTGTCTGCCGAATCCAGCGTCACGCTGGCGTAAGGGTTCGCGCCGTCGGCTGCGCCCGTGAAGGTGTAGAGGACTGTCTCCTGGCCTGCCGCACTGATTTTGTATACTGTGCCGGCGTTCGCCGCGCCGCCAAAATACGTCGTCCCGTAGATATTTCCAGAGCTGTCAAGGGTGACGCCGGCGTACGGGTTGGCGCCGTCCGAACCGCCTTGGAAGCTGTGCAAGGTCTGGTACGTTCCATTGTGGAGCTTGAAGACGACGCCTAAGTTGGCCGTGCCGCCGAGATACGTTGTTCCATAGAGATTTCCGTTGGCATCGCGGGCCGGCGTTCCATACGGATTCGCGCCGTGCGTGAAATTCCCGAAGGTGTGGACGACGCGCTCGAAAGGCGCTTGCGCGTGCGCAAGTGCCAGGAATGAACAAAAAAGAGGGAGAAACGCTGAAAACTTCTTCACGATAAACTCCGTTGTCAATAATAACCCTCTTTAATCGGACTTGGCGTCGTTTAATCGGACGCCGCGTACTATTGGAGGGGTACTCGGCCCGGACGAGACGTCGGGCGCTTTTTGTGGCTGATTCTCTTTCCACGCTGGATCCAGGCGCGTCGTCTCCGCTTCGCGGTCAGCCCGAGCCTCGCATGCATCCCCGCAGAGCACAGGGGAAAGGGGACATTCCGAGATCGCCGCCACGGTGCCGGCGGCGGGAAGCACCGGCAAGATCGCTGGTGACGACCCCCGCGCGCGTCCCCCTAAGCAACGTCGACTTTCGCGTCATGCCCTGATTACGACGCCGCTCCGCCGGCTGCGGGCATCGGCAGCGCGCCGCACTGGTTCGTCCAGTCTAGACTAGCGCGGGACAGCTTTCTCGCGCATCGCAGCTTCCTGCGCGCGGAACATCGCGATACGTCCGATTAACTTTACGGGGACCGGCTGCGCCAACGGGAAACGGATGGTCCCTTTGTCGATCTTGTAAGGCGTCAGTTCCTCGCCGAACGCCGCGATGAGGCGCTTGGAGACGGGGTAGAGCGAGTAGTGCTGTTTCCACCCGGCGAAAAACAGAACGGGGCCGCTAGCGAGTTTGTACGCGGGCATCTGGTACGAGATCGATTCGTCGGCTTCCGGCACGGCCCTGCGGATGGCGCGCTCCGCACGCGCTTGAGTATCCCCCTCACCGTCTCGGGCTGCGCAGCAATGTACTCGTCTACAGACTGAAAGTTGGTCTTAGCCATCGAGCGTCTAAGTGGCCCGCGGGAACGCTGCGTGATCTCGCACCTGGCGGGCCTGCCACAAATGCCGCCGCTCGTGGGCCGCGATCCAGGCGAACGTGAGATGCAGGTTAAACTTGAGCGGCCCCAGACCCGGCGCCGGCACTTTGATGCGCGCGAGATCCAACCCGTTTGCCAGTTCCAATTGCGCGGCCAGTTGACCCTGCAAATGCAGGAAGGTCGGTAGCACCGCCTTGATCGGCTGGTCGTCCGTCGGCTGTGTGGAGCGCGGCGCTTTGGATTTGCGCGTGGGCGGCGGCTCGGTGTTTTTCAGAATCCACTTGCCGAACCAACCGTAGCCAAACGGACCCTGACCCGTGCGCCCGTGCTCCTTGGCCTCCGCGAGAGTTGTCTCCAGCACGTGCACGTAACGATCGCCCACGATATTCAGGTGCAACAGGCACTGGGCGATCGACCAACTGTGCGGGTTGGGCCGCCAGTTGAATTGCGGCAATTCGAGCCCGCTCACCAGGCTGGAGGCTTCAGTCTTCGCGGCGGTGAATTGGCGGTCGAGTTCGGCCAGTTCGGAGGACAGTGTGGATATCATCAACATACCTTTATAGCGCAATAAAGTACTGGGTTAACCACGCCAAAACACGCGTTCTGAAGAAGGATTTGGCGGGTTCACGCTTAACTTCCTCCGTGGTGCGGGCATGGTTTACGTTTCCAGCGGTGAGTGAACACTTTGCCATTTGTAATCCGTAAGCCGTCGCGGGTGATATATGCACGTTTCTGACGAGCCTTTTGCCGATGCCCCGCATTTCCAAAACGCCATGAATATCGCAAAGAGGCACTCTTCATCCGAACGGTCTGCGTTCATCTCTATGACCCCTTCCTGCACACACAGACTTTTATAGTCACTATCGAGAGCAAGAATCATCCGCTGGTGTTTGTTGGCGAATTGGGCAATTACTTCGTCTTCTTTGCCTTTAAGCAGCGGATTGCTCCGCACGTATTCAGCAGATTGCACGCTGCCAAGAATCTTTCTGGCTAGAGGGTCGGTGACAGATTCATCAAGCAGTAGGCGCAGTTTTGTCGAGGACACTGTGAGGCCCCATGACTATCTTGGAAAAGTATAAGGCATCCTTCACCTGTTGCGGTGTCAAGTCTGGATAAGACTCCAGTGCACCCTCTATGGAGCCGTGTTGTTCAATGGCCCATAATACTAAGTGAACAGGGATACGGGTGCCGCTGATACAAGGTACGCCGCTCAAGCGTTTCGGGTTTATTGTTACCGAAGGGCACCTCTTTGCAGCGTCGTCAAGAACATCTGCGAAAGATAGCGATTGGGATATGGACGTTTCGATTATCTTTTGAAAATCTAAAAATTCCCATATGCGAGGTGACTGGTTCAATGGCGTATGCTTAGCGCGATGTAATCTAGAATCCCGGCATTGATGATTAGGCCAGTTGGCCACCGCTTCTTGAATCACGGCTTAACCTCCTCTACGACGATATTAGTAGAGTTGTTGAATTCTTCGATGTCACTCACAACGTCAAACGAAGAAAATTCAATACTCTTTTGCAACAGCATAGCCACGGTTAAGTGCTTGCCTATTCGGGAAATCCAAGAACCCACCGCACCGTAAGGGTTCTTGGCCCGAAGAATTCCCGTCCAATGGGCAGACTTTGGATCTATCCCGGCAGCATCAAACAAACCCTTGAGATCGAATTGTTTAGCAGGAATGTCGAGAGTATATGAGATCTCCTCACAGCCGAATCGCTCGAATGCATCTGATGTATGCGGTTGGGCCTTACTCTGACGCCTACGTGCTGGTTTATTGCTGTTCATCCTCTCGCTCTTATTATCCCCCAAAGCTAACCGACCGCAAAGCGCTAATAGTATCACTTCCTGCGTTATCGCCTTGGGCGTGGCTTCCGACCACGGCGCACGCGCCGCAATCTCATAGCGCGCGGGCGGGCGCCTGCGCTCAATGCAAAAGCCAGATGCCCCGCCGTGCGCGCCGGAAGTCTGCACGTGAATCTGGCCGCGCGCGACTTGTAGCTCCGGCGCCGCGCCCAGCCGGTCCGCCAGGCGCGCCCCATCCGCCAGCCCCAGGGGCGAGAGATCGCAACTCATATCCGCCGCGCCTGCCGCGTTGTTGATCAGCACCACCACCGGCCCCGCCGGCCCCGTGCGCGCGTATCCGTAACTTTGCTCGCTCACGCACAGGTTGACCATCGGCCCGCGGCGCAGCGGCTCCAGTTCGCGCCGCAGCCGTGTCAGATGCCGCACATGGTCCCAGATGGCCTGCTCCTCCGCGCGTGCGGCCGGCCGCGGTGAACGCGTTGCGCGCATCCTCCCGCCAGCCGCCCGGAAAATCGCGGCGGTTGTCCGGATCGCCGCCGCCGCGCATCCCGATCTCGTCGCCGTAGTAGATCATGGGAATGCCGCGCGCCGTCATCAGAAAAGTGAAGGCCAGCTCCAGGCCTTGCGCCGTGGCGCCCGCATCGCTCATGAAGCGCCCCACGTCGTGCAGCCCCAGAAAGGTCACCAGCAGGCTGGCGTCCGGATACAGATAGTCGTGCCCGGTCATCACGGCCAGGTCGCGCACCGGCTTGCCTTCCGCGAAGGCGTGCCGGATGGCGAAGTAAGTCGGAAAATCGAACACGCGTGTCCACGCCCGAATCCACGCCGTCGAAGCGCGCCTGGCCGCCCTGGAAGAACGACACCAGGGCCGGGTCGCCGTCGAACATCTCGCCCACCACGCGCAGCTCCGGATACTCGCGCTTGATGGCCGCCATCCACTCGCGCCAGAAGCGCCGCGGCACATACGGCAGCGTGTCCTGCCGGATGCCATCGAGACCGGCTGATGCCCACCCACCACAGCGTGTTCTGAATCAGGTAGCGCGCCACTTCTTCGTCGTCCTGGTTCAGGTCCGGAAGGATATCGATGAACCAGCCGTCCAGAGTCGGCGCGCCGCAGTTCGGCTGTGGCATGCGGGTCGATCAGCGTCCAGGTCTGCCAGGTGTTCGCCAGGTGATGCGCTTCGGTGCCGTGGAACCAGGTGGGCGTGGGCGGATCTTTCACCCACGGATGATACGGTCCGGTGTGGTTCGCCACCTGGTCCTGAATCACCTTGATGCCCATGCGGTGCGCGGCATCCACCAGTTCGCGGAACTTGGCCAGCGTGCCGAAGTGCTCTTCCACGCCGTAGAAATCGACCGCGCCGTAGCCGTGATAATCGGTGATGCCCTGGTTTTGGTATCGCTCGCGCTCATTCAAGCGGTTGACGTTGTCATAAACCGGGTTGATCCAGAGGCCGTTACGCCCAGATCCTTGAGATACGGCAGGTGGTCGATGATGCCCTGGAAATCGCCGCCGTGATAGTAGCGCGGCTTCTGCCGGTCGAACAATCCGCGCGACACGGCGGGATCGTCGTTCGAAGGGTCGCCATTGGCGAAGCGGTCCGGCATGATCAGGTAGATCACGTCGTCGGGCGAGAAGCCCTGAAAGCGGCCGGCGCGCGGCAGCGGCTCGCAGCACTTCGAAGGGCGCAGCAGCCTCTCCTCCCGGCGTTGCCAGGCGCAACGGATGCGGGCCGGGCTTCGCGTCCGGCGGCGATGGATACATCCACAAATGCGTACGTGCCCGCGGCGTTCACGCGCGTCAAGCCCACTATCAGATCCGGACCAGTCCGCCGCGGCGCGCGCACCCTCCAGGTTGCGGCCGCGAATCAACAGGCGCACGGGATTGATGGAGTGGCCGATCCACCAGTTGGGCGGCTCGACCTTAGTCACTTCGGGCGGCGCAGCCCACAACTGAGCGGCGGCAACCAGGAACGGTATACACCGGGCAAGCAGCACAGAGAGATTGTACCGCGAGGCCGGCTCTTACTTCTTCCGCGAAGCCGGCGGCACCATCCCGTTTGCCCTATAGTAGGCCACCAGCAGTCCGTAATGCTCCCCGGAGTGCTCGATGACGGAAACCCACGGCTCCACGGATTTGTGAAAGCTCTCGGGCGGCAGCGATTTCAGCGTAGCCGTCGCATCCGCGATGGATTTTTCGAGCATGGCGACCACTTGTTCCTTGGTCTTGTAGTTCGCCGGATCGAGTTCGTCCCACTTCACCTTTTCGCCGCGGCCCGCTTTAGCGGCGTACACATTGCCTGAAGCGATGTGCACGATGACCGCGCCAAACGAGCGCATCTCCGGGCGCAGCTGGTAAGTCGTACTTGTCGGCGGGAAAATCCTTGGCCATGTCCAGTATCTGCTTATTGACGTATGCGAAAGTACTGGCGACTTCCTTGGCCGGCGTGGAAGGCGCTTGTGCCAATGCGGCGCCGGCAGCGATCACGAAAACCAGAGCAAAATTGGTGTAACCTGTTAATCTGATCATAGTGGTTACAGAATATCATGTCTCCCGGTAACCTGTCAAAACTCGCAGAGCGGTTACATGTAAAATTCATGGGCGGG
This sequence comes from Bryobacterales bacterium, assembly GCA_963795925.1. Taxonomy (GTDB): domain Bacteria; phylum Acidobacteriota; class Terriglobia; order Bryobacterales; family Bryobacteraceae; genus Bog-159. The sequence goes on from CAWCJP010000006.1 coordinate 168,884, forward strand.
AGCCTGTGCCTGGATTTCGTCAATACCGTGGGCGGACGCGACCCTCGCGGCGGCGCGATCCGCGACAAAATCCCCGGCTACGGCGATTTGATGGGATGGAGCCGCCTCGCGGGAATCCTGGATGACGGCGCGGCGCGCGCCCTCGCGAGACAAGCGGCTCTGCGGCCGCGCGAGGCAGCCGCGGTACGGGCCCGCGCCATCCGGTTGCGCGAGACGCTATACCGTATCCTCAAGTGCGTGATGGAAGGCCGTCGGCCGTCCACGCGCGACGCCGATGTGCTGCGCTCTGGCGTCGCCGTTGCGCGGGCGAATCAGCGCCTCGACACCCGCGGCTGCCGGTTTGCGTGGACATTTTCGAAACGGACGGTCAAGCTGGACCGAATCCTTTGGCCGGTAGCCTTGTCGGCTGCGGAACTGCTGACCTCCGGCGAACTAAGCGGATTGAGCCAATGCGGCGGGGTGGATTGTGGATGGTTATTCCTGGATACCAGCCGCGGCCGGCGCCGGCGGTGGTGCGACATGCAGGATTGCGGGAATCGGGAAAAAGTGCGGCGTTTCAGGGCAAAGGCGGTGTAGTATGTGAAGTGGCTTCACCATCCAACCCGAAAACTCCATCGCGGGCATACGCCCTCGTCTTCCTGCCCTTCTTTGGGTTGGGTATGTTTTTCGTTGTGATGGTGGTGCGTGAAGCTATTTCCTCCGCCGCGACCTACACTTGGAAAACGGCCCCGTGCCAGATCCTGGAAAGCGATGTGCGCGAATCGAGCGAACGTTCTCCCTGGTTTGCATATCTCCGCTACACATCGCCCGCCGGCGAGTCCGTGCGTAGTTCCCGCCTTTTTCAGACATACTACGAAGCGGTTCACTTCACGCGACGCTGGCCGGCTGGTTCCAGCACGACTTGCTATCTGGATCCACGCGATCCGGCAGGCGCGTTGCTCGAACGGAAAGGCGTGGGGTTCGTGTTGTTGCTATTCCTCCCGATCCCGCTGCTCTTTGTGCTCATAGGCGCGATAGGATTCTACAACGTCGTATTCCGGGTGAAGCCGCACCCAGTCGTCCGGCATGCTGCCAACCCCGTTGCCGGCCGCCGGTTCGTGGCCGGATCCCTGATGGTGGTTGGATCGGTTTTGTTCCTCGCGTTTCTCCTGGGCCCCGTGCGTCACGCCCTGGCAGCCCGCTCGTGGCGCGGCGTGGATTGCAAAATCCTTCGCAGCGACGTGCGGCGGTTTAGGGGCAGCAAGAGGCAGCGACGGCTTTGCGCCGCAGATCTTCTACTCGTACCTGGTGGATGGCCAGGAGCATCGTTCGGACATCCACAGCTTTTTTGAGCTTTCCTCTAACGGATGGGCGGCTGCGCGGCGTATCGCCAGCGCATACCGGCCGGGCTCGTCCGTGATCTGCTACGTCAACCCCGCCGATCCGGACGACGCTACGCTCCACCGCAAGCCGTCGCCCGCGTGGCTGATCGGCCTGGTTCCGCTTGCCCTGATTATTGGCGGCTTGAAGGTCTGGCCCGCAAAAACGGCGATAGAATAGAATCCACTCCGGGGAGGAGCGTGTATGAATCGACGAGACCTCTTCAAGAGCGCGGCGCTGGCCGGCGCGGCCGCGACTGGTGCAATGCCCAGCAAGCTCGCGCGGCAGCTCGCAAACGATCGCATCGGCATCGGCGTGATCGGCTGCGGCGGCATGGGCCGCATGGATCTGGCCGATTTCCAGAAACAGCCCGAAGCCCAGATCGTGGCCGTGTGCGACGTCTATCAACCGAATCTCCGGAAGCCGCGCACAAGCTGACCGACGGCAAGGCCCGCACGTATGGCGATTTTCGCAAACTGCTGGACGACCGTGCGGTGGACGCGGTGGTGGTCGCCACGCCGGATCATTGGCATCCGCTCATCACGGTGGCGGCGTGCAACGCGCGGCAAGGACGTCTACGTGGAGAAGCCCGTGTCGAATGTGGTGCGCGAAGGCCGCCTGATGGTGGAGGCCGCGCGCCGCAACCAGCGCATCGTGCAGGTCGGTTTGCAGCAGCGTTCCGGCTCGCACTTCCAGCGCGCCGCCCAAATCGTGCGCAGCGGCGAGATCGGCGAAATCCATTACGTGCAGACGTGGATTCACGAAACCAGCTCGCCGGAAGGGCTGGGCACGCCGCCGGATTCCGATCCGCCCGCGGGTCTCGACTACGATTTCTGGCTGGGGCCTGCGCCCAAGGTGGCATTCAATCCAGTCGCGGTTCCTCGGCAACTGGCGCTCGTTCTCCGCGTATGGCGGCGGGCGCATTACGGATTGGGGCGTGCATCTGGTGGACATCGTCCACATGGCGATGGGCGTGGATACGCCGCAAGCGGTCACCGCATCGGGCGGCAAGCTGTATGTGCAGGACCGGCGCGATACGCCCGATACGCAGGAGGTCACCTGGGAATATCCGGGCTTCCTGGTGCATTACACCTGCTTGCATCACAATTCCTACGGCCACAACGGCGACGCCGGCCACAAGCCGTTCGGCAGCTATGGCATCCAGTTCCACGGCACGCGCGGCACGTTGTTCGTGGATCGCGCGGGCTACGAGGTGACGCCGCAGATGAAGGACCACACCGAGCCCGGCGGCATCTCCTTCCGCGCGGCTTTCGACGATCTGACCGGCGTCAGCATGTATTACGATCTCGAAGGCGTGGCCGGCCGCGGCACCACATCCGTGCAGCACGTCCCGCACGTGCAGAATTTTCTGCGGTGCGTGAAATCGCGCGAGCTGCCGGTAGCGGATATCGAGATCGGGCATCGCACCACTACGGCATGCCACTCTGGGAAACATCGCGCTGCGCATGGAGCAGAAACTGCGATGGGACGGGCAGGCGGAGCGGTTTATCGGCAACGAGCGATGCCAACCGCATGCTGGTGCGCGACTATCGCGCGCCATGGAAACTGGAAGGCATGCGAAGTGCGAGGAGCGTGCACATGACAGACCGGCGCGAATTCATCAAGGCCGCGGCGTTGGCCACGGCGGCATCTTACGGGCGCATTCTGGGCGCGAACGACCGCATTCGGATCGGCGGCATCGGCACCGGCGGACGCTGCCAGTATCTGCTGGGCCTGTTGAACAAGGGCGGCGGCAGCCAGATCGGTGGCCATCTGCGACGTGTACGAACCCGTCCGCCGCGACGAAGCGCGTGAGAAGGTGGCGCCCGAAGCGCGCGAGTTCGGCGATTACCGTAAGCTGCTGGACCAAGCCGATGTGGATGCGGTGGTGATCGGCGCTCCCGATCACTGGCACGTCGCCCATGGCTATCGACGCGATGCGCGCGGGCAAGGATGTGTACGTGGAGAAGCCGGTGACGCACCGCATTGAAGAGGGCGAGCCGCTGCTGGCGGCCGTGGCCGAATCGAAGCGCGTGGTGCAGACGGGTATGCAGCAGCGAAGCTGGCCGCATTTCCAGCAGGCGCGCGAGATCGTGGCCGGCGGCGGGCTGGGCCAGGTCACCTTGATCCGCACGTATTGGTATCAGAATTATCTGCAAGGGCGGGACGCGCGCAAGCCGATCGATAGTTCGAAGACTCGATTGGAAGATGTTTCTAGGCTCCGCGCCCGATCAGCCGTTCGACCCCGAGCGCTATGTGAACTGGCGCTGGTTCTGGGATTTCGGCGGCGGATCGCTCACCGATTTGTTCCTGCACTGGGTGGACGTGGCGCAATGGTATATGGCGAGCGACACGCCCATCGACGCGCAGGCCATGGGCGGCAAGTACGTGATTCCGGAATTTCAGTGGCCCGATACCGTGTGCGCCGCGTTCCATTATCCCGGCAACTTCATGGTGAACTTCGATTGCAGCCTGATGGGCTACCTGGAGGGTGGCGGCCTGGTCTTCCATGGCACCAAGGCGCTGATGCGCTTGCATCGCGGCGGCTTCGCGATTTATCCCGAGCAGCCGCGGTATACCGAGCTTGCCCGACTTGAAAGATGTGGCGCAGGAAGTCATATCCACGCACGATGGCGGCTATCGAGCACGTGCAAAACTTCCTCGATTGCATCCGCTCGCGGAACACGCCGAATGCGCCGGCGGCGGTGGGTGTGGCGGCGGCGCGCGCGGGGCATTTGGGGAATCAGGCGCTGCGCAGCGGACAGACTGTGCGCGCTAGCCGCTGCATGACGACCGGATAGAATGAAAGAGTCATGCCTTTCACGCGGCGGCAGTGTCTGTTCTTTCTTGGTGCTGGGTTGTCGCGCGGCTTCCGCGACCACGCTCGCGGATCAATGGCGTGATATCGCGGCCGGGATTGACGGCGCCGTAGGGGCATCCGCTTTGCACATGCGATCCGGACACAGCGCCAGCTTGCGTGGCGATGAGCGGTTCCCCATGGCCAGCGTCTGCAAGCTACCCATCGCTCTGCACACGTTGGCGATGGTGGATGAAGGGAAGCTCTCGCGCACGGCGGCCATCGAGGTGCTGCCGCAGGACGTGGTTACAGAATGTCAGCGAGGTGGCTGAACGCTGGCCTAAACAGAAGCGCTTTCCCCTGGATGAATTGCTGCAGTTGATGGTGGCAAACAGCGACAACACGGCCGTCGAAACGCTGTACCGTATTGGCGGCGGAGGTGCGCGGTCACCGCGCGGCTGCGCGGCTGGCGCGTGGATGGCTTCCGGATCGACCGCAGCGAGCGCCAGTGCAACCGGGATGCCGATGCCTCCATGCCGCGCTTCATTGCCGACCCGCGCGATACGGCCACGCCCGGCGGCACGGTCCAACTGCTCACGCGCCTGCTGGGCGGCGAACTGCTCTCGGCATCGTCGACGGCGCGCGCGATCGAAATTCTGGAAGCCACCACGACGGGCCCGGCGCGCATCAAGGGATTGCTGCCCGCGGGCGTGGCGGTCGCCCACAAGACCGGAACCACCGGCACGACGAAACGGTTTGAACGGCGGCACAAACGATGTGGGCGTGATTACGCTGCCGGGCGGCGCGGGTCAACTGGTGGTGGCGGTGTATGTCAAGGGCAGCACCCGCGAGCTGGCCGATCGGGAAAAGGTAATTGCCCGGATTTCGAAGGCTGCCTTCGACTTCAAGTGGTGACGGCCGCATCCAGAAAAGCTTCGATCGCCTCCAACAATTGCGCCCGCCGGCCCCGATGCGCTAAGGTAACAGCGTATTCTGAATGAAAGGAGCCGCCGACGTGCTGGTGCAGGACGTTCTCACGCATTATTTCGAAGAAGAGGCCTGCTTCGTGGAGGCCGTGCAGCGCGGCGAGGATGCTTTGCAGCGCGGCGACTATCTTACCCATGAACAAGTAGGCCAGCGCCTTCAGCGATTTTTGCAAACCTGATGGTAGTCCCGAAGGCTGCCTTCGATTTCAAGCGGTGGCCGCCGCATCCAGAAAGCTTTCGATTGCGCCGAACACCACATCCGGCGCCTCGATCCACGGCGCGTGGGCCGCGTTCTCAATGGTTACCAGTCGCGCATGGGGCAACATCGAAGCCAGTCTCTTGCGCCGCCGTAAGGCGCGCTCCTGTCTTTCCTGCCATGGATGGTCAGGACCGGCTTTTGAACCGTGGCAAGGTCTTCCGCCCCCAGCTTGAGACTCTGAATCGACGGAAGAAGGCTAGCGTTCCAATACTTCATGAAGTTCAATTCGTTGGGCAAGTCACAACGGCCCCAGTCGATTTTGCCGGCGTCGGCCGGATTGGCGACGTAGACCACCCGCATGATGGCCCAGAATTTCCTGCAGAACTCCACCGGGTCCTCGGAACGCGCATCTTTCCGCAATTGCACGAGCTTGCCGAACACCTCTCTGAGAATCTCATCGACTCCCGTCAAATGTGACGGGTAAACGGTCGCAGCGTCCGGTTGTATGGCGCCGATCTGGACCACGCGCCGGCAGCGATCCGGGTACTTTATGGCGTACAGGATGACCATCAACCCCATGTACGAGTGGCCGATCGGGTCCATTTGGCCGATACCGAAATGCCGGCGGACCACTTCCAGATCGTCCACATCGTGGTGGATGCCGCGCGCCAGCTTTTGCGGGTCTCGAACGGGGTCGGAAAGGCCGCGATTACGCGGATCGTAAGCGATGAGAGTGCGCCCGCCGGCGAGCCGTTTGAAATCGTCGAGCAGGTAAATTCCGTTGGGGAAGACGACCGGCGGACCGCTCCCCAGCGTTTGAAAGAATAAACGAACGCCGTCTTCCGCCGTCAAGTAACCTTCGCCGCGTGGCATCGGGCGCTTAGAAACCTTCCAGCAGGTGCCCCATCTTCTCTTTCTTGGTCCGCAGGTAAGCCTCGCGTCGATATCCATCGCCGGCGACGATGCAGGGGACGCGCTCGGCCACGCGGACGCCCGGCGGCTTCCACGGCGCGCGACTTTATCGGGATTATTCGACAGCAGGCGCACGCTCTTCAACCCGAAGTAGCGCAGAATCTCGCCGGGCAGCTCGTAGTTGCGCAGATCGGCTTCAAAGCCCAGCCGCTCGTTGGCTTCCACGGTGTCGGCGCCGTCGTCCTGCAATTCATAGGCGCGCAGCTTGTTCAGCAGGCCGATGCCGCGGCCTTCCTGGTGCTCGTAGATCAGCAGGCCGCGGCCCTCCTCGGCGATCGTCTGCAGCGCGAGCTCCAGCTGCGCCCGGCAATCGCAGCGCAGGCTGTGAAACACGTCGCCGGTCAGGCATTGGGAATGGATGCGAACCAGCGGCGGCCGCGGACCGTCGGCCAGGTCGCCCATCTGCAGCACCACGGCTTCTTCCGACGCGGTCCGTCCGATAGCGGCCCTCGAATCCGTAGATCCGGAAGTGGCCGAACCGGGTGGGAAAATCCGCTTCGGCGACTTTGCGAAGCCGCAGCGCGGAAGGAATTGTGCATGCGTTCACTCGTGGGAACCGTTACGATGCTTTTATTATAATGACTGTCCGAGCCTCCATGGCGAACTCGCTACTTGGTCACGCTGCTGGTGAAGCTGGGCGTGGTGGCGTCGCTGGCCAGCATCCTGGCGCGCTTCGAGCGCGTTCAAGCGCATGCTGATGCGCGAGAACCGCACCTTGGTGCAGCGCGCTCAAGCTGTCGCTCTGGTTTTCCGTGCGTGTTCGGCGCCAGCGTGGCCACCCGCGTGTTGAGCCAGTCAGCTACCAAGCCGTCGATCTGGGCCTGGAAGGCAGCCTGCTCGCCGGGATGCTGGGCGGCTATGTCACCGGCCTGCTGTCGGGCATCCTGATTTCGATCCCCGCCATGATCAACCGCGAGTATCTCACCATGCCGCTGTTCGCCGGCGTCGGCGTGCTGGGCGGATTGCTGCGCGATCTGCGCGCCCGAAACGGAAGACATCTGGCGCTTCTCGCCCGTTCTTCGACCTGAACATCTGGCGCTTCTTCAAACAGCGCCACTATCGACCGCCGCACTGTTTTCAACCTGGCTGTTCCTCGCTGGCATTCTCTTCGCCGAATTCCTGCGGCAGGCGCTGGGCCAGTCTTTCCAGCGCCAAGGACCTGGATCTTCTGCCTGCATCCTCGACCGACCGATCTCCTGATGATCGCGTCGCGGTCTATGCCACCACGCTGTTTCGCCGTCACGCTGCCGCTCAAGATCTGGAACAACACGCGCAACGAAGAGCAAGCTGGAAGAGCAGCAGCGGCTCTGATACAAGCGCGCCTGGCGGCGCTCACCAGCCAGATCAATCCGCACTTCCTGTTCAACACGCTGAATTCGGTTTCGTCGCTGATCCGCACCAATCCCGACCAGGCGCGCGTGATGGTCTGAAGCTCTCCAGCATTCTGCGGCGGCTGCTGCGCAAGCACGAGAACTTCAGCGCCGCTGCGCGACGAACTGGCTTCATCGACGATTACCTGTCCATCGAGGTGGTGCGCTTCGGCGAGAAACTGCGCTTCGTGAAGGACATCGATCCGGACACGCTGGATATGCTGGTGCCCAGCATGCTGCTGCAGCCGCTGATCGAGAACTGCATCAAGCACGGCTTGAGCAGCAAGGTGGAAGGCGGCACGATCCGGCTGCGCACGCCGGCGCGGTGGACGCCGGCTGCATGCTGAGCGTGGAGGACGACGGCGTCGGCATCCCGGAGAGCGAAGCTGGCGACGCTGCTGGAGCAGGGCATCGGCGTGAGCAACGTGAACGAGCGACTGAAGGTGCTGTTCGGCAACGATTACCGCATGTGGATCGACAGCCAGCCCGGGCGAGGGCACGCGCATCGGGATCGAGATTCCGGAACTGCAGACCAGCCTGGTGGCCGCTTCTTGATCCGCGCGATTCGACGACCGCACGCCTTTCCAGAATGCCACGCGGCCGCGGATCTGGCTGGCGGCGGGCTTGGGCTCGGCATAATACCAGGCGGCCGCCGCGTTCCGTTTGCCGTCCACTTCGATATCGTAATAGTTCGCGGTGCCCTTCCACGGACAGATGGAGGTCTGGCTGCTAGGCTTGAAGTATTCGCGATGAATGGAATCGGGCGGAAAATATTTGTTGCCTTCCACGACTTCGATATCGTCGCTTTCCGCCAGAATCGCGCCTTCCCAAATTGCTTTCGCCATAAGGCGATTGTAACTGGTTTAAGCCTCCTCCTCGCGGTCTGCTTCGCGCATGCCCAGACCATCGCGGCGGTTCCCAAGCGCGTGATGGTGGATGCGCCGGCCTCGATCCGGGTCAGCGGACTTCAGCCCGCCGAGCGTGCCGCCATCCACGCCGCGCTCGTGGACGGAGCGCACCAGCAATGGAACTCGCACGCGGAATTTGTGGCCGATGCGCAAGGCAACATCGATACCGCCAAACAGTCCCCGGTGGCCGGTTCGTATAAAGGGGTTTCGGCCATGGGCCTGGTTTGGTCCATGATGCCTGTTTCAAAGAAGATCGGGCGGTATCGGCCGCCGCCGGCCTTCGGAGTGCAGACCATCGAATTTCAATTGATGCGCGGAAAGGAGCAACTGGCCGCCGCGAGCCTGGAGCAGGTATCTATCGCCCCGGGCGTGGAGCAAGTCACGCTGCGCGATGGCGCGCTACGCGGCACATTGTTCCTGCCGCCGGGGAACCCGCCGCATCCCGGAATACTGGTCTTGGGAGGGTCGGAGGGAGGCCTGCCGTCCCGCCGTGCGGCGTGGCTCGCGTCGCACGGGTTCGCCGCTCTGGCGTTGGCATATTTTCGCTACGACGATCTACCGAGGGAACTCGCGGACATTCCGCTTGAATATTTCGGCCGCGCACTGAACTGGATGGCGCAACGGCCGGAGATCGCGAGCGGCCGCCTGGGGGTGATGGGAATCTCACGCGGCGCGGAATTGGCGTTGCAACTGGGGTCCATGTATCCGGTTATCAAGACAGTGGTCGCGTATTCGCCAGCCGACGCGCGGCGCCCGGCTTGCTGCGGGTTCACATCAGAGCCTTATGCGTGGACCTGGAATGGAAATCCTCTGCCGTTCGTTCCATTGCGCGGCATGTCCAGCCATTCGGATATGGCGTTGCGCGCGGCGATCCAGGTCGAGCGGATTCAGGGGCCTGTGCTTCTGATCTCGGGCGAAGCGGATCGCGTTTGTGAGTCCGCATCCATGGCCGATGCGATTGTAGCGCGGCTCAAACGGCATGGCTCTGCTTACGACGTCGAACACTTGAAGTACCCGCATGCGGGGCATGCGGCGGGCCTGCCGGAAATCGTTCCCGCGTGGCAGGGGCAAATCATGCATCCTGTCTCCGGCCGGATGATGGAAATGGGCGGTTCGGCGGAGGGCAATTTTGCTTCGTCGCTCGACGCCATCCCTAAGGTGATCGAGTTTCTTAAGAAGCAAATGGTCAATTAACACCATGCAGCAATCGGAAGTGATTGAGTTTTATAAGTCAATGGAGAATCGCAGTATCACGATTTGGATTGACGGCGGGTGGGGCGTTGATGCGCTCCTGGGAAAACCGACCCGCCCTCACAAGGATCTGGATATTGCCATCGAGGAAAAGCACGTTGCGATCTTGCGGGAGCATCTGAAGACGAAGGCCTACCGGGAGATCAAACTTGAAATCGCCCAACCGCACAACTTTGTGCTGGGCGATGACGAAGGTCGCGAAGTAGATGTGCACGTCATTGTTCTTGATGGCCACGGAAATGGCATTCTTGGCCCGGCCGAAAACGGACAAATGTATCCCGCGGCCTCACTCACGGGAGCGGGAACTATTGGAGGTTATACGGTCAGATGCATCTCGCCGGAATGGATGATCAGGTTTCACAGCGGCTATGAGCTTCAGGAGAAAGACTTCAAAGATGTCTCTGCATTGTGTGACAAGTTCGGAATCGCTTTGCCTCAGGAGTACCTCAAGTGGGTTCAGTGATCGGGAGAAGCTACATGCTCTGGCAATACAGCGCCAACCGCATGAGAAACCTCATCATCGGCCCCAATGATAGGTCTTCCGCGTCAATGTTCAATGTCATGAGACTGTACTCCGGTCAGTCCGGCATCTCATTCTAAAGCCAGCCCAGCCGGATCAGGGAGCCGCTGGTGAGGTACGCCGGGTAACGGGAATCCTGACCTTTCTCGGCCGCCCGCCGAGTCTGCCATTCACCCGTGCCGCAGCAGTCTTGGCGCGGGAGGTTGCGCTGCCCCCCTTCCTGCCGAGCTGCGCCGCCATCCAGCGACGCGAACCAAGAAACCCTTCAAGCAGGCTCGGAAGATAAATATCCGCATCGATTGCCGGGAAGTACAGCCCCAATCCCGAAGGCGAGATTTCGATGCGGGTTAGCTGTTCCGGTTTCGCGAGATCAAAGCCTTGCGCATCCTTTGGCCGGAAGGAGATGGTGAGGCCAGTGCTCAACTCAATTTCCACCTTGCCCGTGCGCCGGTCGTAACGCGCCGCCGTTGCCGTGGGTGTCCGCGACAGGCGGTTCGCCGCCCGCGCATTCGCCATTTTGATTTCGTCCTTAGGGCGCACCATGAATCCTGCTCCATTCCGCCCACAAGTCCCTTACTCTAGCAGCGACTGCCGCTAATCCTTGTCAACTGGCCGGCCCTTTTAGCATAACCCAAACGGTTAGGTTAATATTTTATTTGCTTCTAACACGGCATCGCCGCTCGCCGCCATCTCTAAAGTGATCGGGTTTCTGCAGAAGGGCCTAGTATTCAAACCACTGGCTGAGCGCTTTGACCTTCTCCTCCGTATACGGCGGGAACAAGTGCTCAATAGCTACGTCGGGCGGCGAAATCAGAACTGATTTCGCGTGCGTGAGAGCGTCAAACCCGGCCTTGCCGTAGTAGTGACCGATACCGGAATATCCGACCCCGCCAAAGGGCATGGTTTCAATGAACAGGTGAATATTTACCTGATTGATCGCGCCGCCGCCGAAGGGCAAGCTTGCGAGGAAGTGATCGATCGCCTGCTGATCTCGGCTGAAGAGGAAGCCGGAAAGAGGCCTCGGATGCTTCTTCACCTCGCGGATGGCCGCATCCATGTCATTGTAGGTGAGGATTGGAAGAATCGGCCCAAAGATCTCGTCCTCCATGATCGGATCGTCCCAGGTCACTGGATAGATGACGGTGGGATCGAGATAGCGTGCCTCCGGGTCGGAGGCCCCGCCTATGACGACTTTGTTTTGATCGATGAGGCCCGCCAAGCGTTCGGTGGCCTTTGGGCTGATAATGCGGGAATAGTCGTCGGGCCTGCTCTTAGGGTCGGTCCCGTACAGCTCAACCATGGCTTTCTTGCACTCTGCAACGAACTCCTCTGCAATTGATTCGTGCACGTAGGCGTAGCCGGGCGATGTGCACCATTGGCCGCCCCAAGCCGTCGCACCCCAGACGATCTTCTTGGCTGCATCCGGAATATTTGCGGTTGCGTCAACGAAAGCCGGATTCTGCCCGCCTAGTTCGAGAAGAACGGGAGTCAGATTCTTTGCGGCCGCCTCCATGACGATCTTGCCCACCTTGACGCTGCCGGTGAAGAAGATGAAGTCGAAGGGCAGCTTGAGAAGCTCCGTCACCTCGTCTTTGCTACCGGTGACGGCAGTGACGGCCCGCGGATCGAAATATTTTGGAATGAGATCGAGCAAGACCCTACTGGTGGCGGGCAAACCCTCGGAGAGTTTGAGGATGCATGGATTGCCAGCCGCAATAACCTGGACAGCGGGGTCGAAGAGCAGCGTCAGTGGTCCATTGAATGGCCCGATAACCAAAGTGACGCCGTAAGGTTCCCGATAGACTTTAGCAGTATGCCCGCTCTCCCGAAGGGCCTTCGGCACAACCACATCTACGGGGTTCATCCACTCCTTCAAATCTTGCTTCGCGAAGGCGACGGTTCCTACAGGCGCCATAATCTCGAAGACTTTCTCCTGGCTGGCCGTTTTGAAGTCGCTGCTCATCGCAGCCTCAAGAACCTCGGCGTTCTCATTGCACAGGTTCTCAAGGCGGGTCAGTTGGTCGATGCGCCACTCGTAAGATTTAGTCGCATCCGAATCGAAATATGTTTTCTGCTTATCGAAGATTTCCTGGAACTGATTCATCTGAGTCTCCTTCGCACATCGGTTGTCTAAGAGCTTAAAAAACGCAGCGAACCCTTCTACGCGCGCGCTATAACCCCCTCACTGTACACACAAACGCCAGGACCCCCCTTCCTAAGCCGCTTTGCAGCAGCGTTGCGAGCCCTTTAGGCCATCGTGAGGACCATGCGGAATCGCGCGTCACCAGACATCATGCGCCGATACGCCTCTTCGGCCTTTTCCAACGGAAGAGTTTCGATCATGGGCCGAACGTCGGTGAGTACGCTGAAATCAAGCGTGTCCTGGGCCTCGATCGCTCTTCCTGTCAGGCTTCCTATGACAGAGCGGCCACCAAAAATCAGCGGAACTCCGTTGACCGGAATTGGATCGCCTGAGACGCCAACCACAACGAGCCTGCCGCGAACGGAGAGGCCGGGAAGCAGGCCGGCGATTGCGGCTCCGCTGGGGGCAGTCGCCAAGATGACGTCGGCGCCTCCCAGTTTCTGCAGTGCTGCTCCCGCATCCTCGGCCTTGGCGTCGATGTAAATGTGCGCTCCCAGCTTGGACGCGAGATGTTCTTTTTCTGGACCGAAGCCGATCGCAACGGTGCGGAAGCCCATCTTTTTGGCGTATTGCACGCCGAGATGCCCCAGACCGCCGATCCCCTGGATAGCAACGGTATCGCCCGCACGCCCGGTGTTGCGGAGCGCATTGAATGTGGTGATGCCGGCGCAGACCAACGGGGCCGCATCTTCTGATTTGAGCTCTTCAGGTATGAGAGCCAGTGCGCGTGCCTCTGCGATCATCATTTCCGCATAGCCGCCATCACTCGTCACGCCAGTGATGATGGGGTTCTGGCAATATGCCGTGTCGCCGCGGCGGCAGGTCTCGCAGGTTCCGTCTTCACCTCCAAAGAACCCGACTCCTACACGCTGGCCGGCCTTCCAGGTCGTAACACGCCGGCCAACCTCCTCGATGCGGCCAATTGCTTCATGGCCCGGCACGCGCGGATACACGACGCCGGGCAGTTGTCCCTCAACGGTGCCCGCGTCTGAGTGACATACACCGCAAGCCTCTACCCGGATACGTACTTGTTCCTCTCCCGGCCCGACGACGGGCTTCTCGACGAGGCGAAAAGTGCCGGGTTTAGTTATCTCGACCGCCTTATATGTTTTCCCCATTTTCGTCTCCTATCGATCTGGAAGAATTAATGTGTCGTCTCTTCCATTGTTTCGGAAGTTTCAAGCGCTGTCTTGATTGAAAATGCCGCGGTTTGGCGTTTCTGTTGGGCTTTGATGGGTGGGAAACGCGAGTGACGACCTTTACTTCTCTTCAGGCGCGGGGAGGTTGAACGCCTTCGGCATCGGTGCGTTTGCTCTTCGCCACCGTCCTGGCGAAGTTCCAACAATCGCACGGAAGCTTCGATTGAAAGCTGGCTGGTCGGTGAATCCGGCTTCCAACGCGACTGTTAGTAAAGAGTCGTTCGAATGCAACAAGAGAGACTTTGCGGCTTCAACTCGCTTATTGAGCAAGTAGCGCCGGACGGGAACACCAAACGACCTTTTGAATGCGCGCATGAAACGGCCCGGCGATAGCGCACACTCTTTTGCAAGATCGGCAAGCGCCAGATCGCCATCCGGATGGTCGTTCAATAACTCGATCGCTCGATCCTGTTGCCAGATCGTCAACCCCCCGGTAACAACCTCCGGCGGCTGGCTCCGGCCCTGGTATGTGCGGCTCAGATGAGCGCAGAGCATCATGATCATTTCGTCGATAACTAAGCGTGGAAGCTGAAGCGGACGATCAAAGAACGGCAACATCATCCGGGCCCAATGAAGGATCACGTCATCCTTGGTTCCCGGAGTGCAATGCAAGTTGCGAATGCGCTTTTGCTCGTTCTCGTCACTGAATCGATTGATGACTGACCGGGGTATATAGACGTGAACCGAGTCGAAACCTGACGTTCGCAGTGCGACCGGCTCCGACTCCATATCGAATATCTGAATCCCGCCGGCGTCCCATTCGGTGACACGATGAAAATGTCCGTCAAGCCACGTTCCCCAGCCCTTAATGCTGTCGGGACGGCGCAGGTGCACGGATATCGAAAAAGCATTTTCTGGTGGAATGTGTGGAGTGGGTCCGGGAAAGCCGTTCGGCATTCGCATACGTGTCAACACAACCTGAGAGTTTCCCTTGGGACCGAGCACAAGTGAGGAAGACTCCAGCAGAGAAAAATGTTCCGCCAATCTTTTTCCATACATGCCTTGAAACATATGTTCTGCCTCGCGTTAGAACTTACCGTTGCTATTTTTCCATTGATCGCGAGGTGGAATCGCTTCGAGCGTATCCCAGTGCTCGGCGATCCTACCCTTTTCAATGCGGAAGAGGTCATAAATGCCAGTGGGTACCCCACCAAAAGTAGCCTCAACGACGACGAGGACGAAGTTACCCTCGCCAAGTATCTTGTGCACGTTTTTGTATACGACCGCCTGACCTTTGGCGGCAAGAGCCTGTAAGCCCGCGATCAGCCCCGGGATTGTATCGGCCACCCAGGGGTTGTGCTGAATGTATTGGGTTCCGTTGAAGTACCTCGGGAAGGTCTCCCGGCGGCCTGCGAGAAGGTCTTCCATATAGCGCTGTATGAGCGCCTTATTTGCATCGGTCTTGTCCAGATCCGAGGCGATCGTGGGACCGTCGATCATCGTGTGCCCGCTGGGGCTAGGTTCGGTCGCGGTCTCCTGCAAATTATCCCAATGCTCGACGATCAGGGAATCTTCGTAGCGGAAGATGTCAAATCCGATGCGTGGTCCGAAGAAGTTGTACTGCGTGTGAGCGAAGACATAGTCCCCATCTTCAAAGACGCGGATCGTATTGACGGACGCATCGGGCGGCATGTTCCTGATGAGGGCGGCGACACCTGCCGGACCGGGCCCCACCCGCAAGTTGTGCTGGATATACTTATTGGGATTCACATATGCGAGCGGAACCGGATCTTTGGTCTCAAGCGACTTCAGCAGATCGATAACCTGTTGTTTACGGCTGGGCGCCATGGGTCCTCCTGGACAATCTCTCTCCTTGTGATTATGGACCATCCGGTCCTGTATTGCAAGCCGCGCAGTCGAATTGACCGATAATGTTGAAATGGGACGACGGAAGCTGTTCACCAGAGAAGATGTCCTCAACAAAACGATTCCGGTCTTCTGGAAGCATGGCCTTGCCGAGACGAGTGTTCAGGATATTGAGCAGGCCACGGGGGTGCGCAAATCCGGCTTATATGCGGAGTTCAAAGACAAAGAGGACCTATTTGTCGCGAGCATGCGCCAATATTTTGACATGCTGACGGCACGCGGAACCCTAACGAAGCAGCCTTTGGGTTGGAACAACGTCGAGGGCTTTCTGAAGGTCTGTTACGGGAGTTTGGGACAGAAGGGGTGCTTTTCGGTGAACTCCATGCGCGAGTTTGCGGATCTTCCCCCCAAAGCCCGCCAGATCATGATTGCGAATATGACGAAAGCCCGTCAGCTTCTGATCGCCAATCTAGCCGCGGCACGTGGAGGGGCCGGCGACAATGAATCCCTGGCTGATCTAATCATCACGTTCTTTTGCGGAATTAGCCTGGAGCAGAATCTCGGCCCCGACCGCACTCAAATTACGAAGAAGATTGAAGCCTTCATGCAGTTGATTCGGGGAAAGGGATGAATGTGCCTTCGAAGAAGTCGCTGGAAAGCGCCACGAAACAAGGCCGAAGCAGCGGTGGCGGAAGACGCCGTGCGCTCAAATGTTAGCCGACGCCCAAGTAGCTAAGAATGTCATCTAGCACCGTTCGCCACACCCGTCCGCTCGAGCGACGAGTCGTTTCCTCCCCTTGCCAGGGCAGATAATGAATGATAAATTCCGCTATCATTCGCGTCTCCTTGTCGCGCGGCGATGAGGTCCCGTCCCTAAGATCCGATTCTGGGAAGTCGGATCCGATTTCCTTCGGGCGGATGACGCGTCACTCGGAAAAAAGAGCCCCACGAGGCGCCTAACGGATTAGTAACGTGACCGACTACCGAAGCGCAGTTCGTCACGCCGGCTTCTGGGTCACCCGCCAGTACACCCCGTACTTCTGATCGATAATCCGGTTCAGCGGTACCAATTTAATATCCCGGCTCTGCCCCTTAGTGTGGAACGTGAGCGCTTGAGCATCCGGCTCGATCCACGACTGCGGATCGTTCGACGCCGCCACGAAATCCGGCGCCCGCGCAGGCTTGGGCATATTCGGAGGGTTGTCGCCGCCGAGCCGCAGTCGCGTCGGTCACGCCCTCGCGGCCCAAATCGCCCGCCAACACCAGCGGTCCGTACATGACCGCCTGCAGCGTATCGTCGTCGGGCATCGGATGCAAATGCAGACTCATCGGCAAGTGGACGCGCAACTCGTCGCCATCTTCCCAGAAGCGATCGACCACCCAATAGCCGCCCGCGCGCGTCGCCGTTGCCGGGCTGCTCATTCACCGTCACGGTCATTTTGCCATCGGTCCAGTACGGCTCGCGGACGCGCATCGCCAACTGCACCGGCTTGGCGGTCTGAATCCGCAGGCGCGCCTCGCTCCGCTTCGGGATAATCCTGCCGCACCCGGATGCCCTTCTCCTGCCAATCGAGCTCCGAGGCCAGAAACAGGTTCACATACAAACCTTGTTCGTCGTGGAAATAGATGCTGTCGGCTAACTTCGAAAACGATTCGACCCCCGTGCCGGTGCAGCACCAGAACGATCCGCGCGGGCTGGCAAACACTTTCCAATAGCCGGTGGCCAGCGGCACATAGTACATAGTCAACCCGTTCTTCGGATTCATGGTGCCCAGAATGCCGTTAAGATACGCCCGTTCGTAATAATCGAAGTAGCGCGCCTCGGGCGACCACGCAAACAGGTGGCGCGTCAGCTTCAGCATGTTGTACGTGCAGCAGCATTCCTGCGTGTCCGGACCGAGTTCGCCCGCCAGTTGGTCCGGCGCCGCGCGCCAGTGCTCGTCGTTGCTGGTGCCGCCGGTGGCATAGGCGCGATGCTGGGTCACTTGCGTCCAGAAAAATTCCGCGATGCGCCGGTAGCGCACGTCTCCCGTCAACTCGTAACGGCGCGCCGCGCCGATGATCTTGGGGATCTGTGTGTTCACGTGCAGCCCCTTCAATTCGTCGCGCCCTTCGGCCAGCGGACGCGAAGAGGCGCTCATCGTCGAAGCGGTGCGCGGCTTCCAGGTAATCCTTCACGCCGGTAACCCCGTACAGGTTGTAGAGCACCTCGTTCATGCCGCCGAATTCCACGCGGAGCACGCGGGCCATGTCTTCGTCGTTCAACGAATCGGTCCACCGCTTGGCCCATCCGGCCATGCCGCGCACCACGTCGAGCGCCTGTTCGTTGTGCGTCAGCACATACATGTCGAGCAGGCCCGCCATGATCTTGTGTAGCGTGTACCAGGGCGCCCACACTTTGCCGCCGGCCTTCAGGCGATCGAAAAACTCCGGCGGAAAGGCGCTCAAATAGCCGCCGCCGTTGGCTTTTTGGCACTTGGCGAGTTCCGCCACCACCAGGTTTCCTTTGCCGCGGAGCATGGCGTCTCCGGCGCTCACCGACATCAACGCGCACGCCGAAAGAAAGTGCCCTGTGAAGTGGCCGCGCAGTTCCACGTCGGGCTTCTCCCATCCGCCCAGCGGCTCGGCCGAAGTGGGCAATCCGGCGGTGAGGCGGAAAGTGTGCAGCAAGCGATCGGTTTCGAGAGACTGGAGGAAATCCCGGTTGTGCTCCTTTAACTCGAGGAGACCCCCTTCGGTTAAGCGGACGCTGCCCAGGTCGAATGGCTGGGCTTGCGATTGTACCGAGTCCTTCACGGAAGTGGGCGCGGCCGCCGCGGCAAACGGAGCCATGGCGGATGCGGCCAGGAATTGACGGCGGTTCAGGTTCATAACGGCACCGTTTTTATTATGGGTCTTTATTATGGGGCTTGGAACGTGCCGACCGTGGTCAGGCTGGAGCTGGCCGAAGAGTTGCCCAGATATACCGTGTAAGTGCCGGCCGCCATCAGCCACGCATTGGAATTGACGTCCCAGTAAGATAGCGGATGAGAGGAGTCGTTCACATCCACCTCGATGGTAACCGGTTGAGACGCGCCCGGGCCCAGCGGCACCTTCTGCCATGCCACCAGGCGTTTGGGCGGTTCGCCAATCGAGGCTGGTAGCCCCAGATAGACCTGCGCCACTTCCGCGCCCGCCACGGCGCCCGTATTCGTCAGATTGAAAGTCACCTGGAAATTGGGATTGCCCGGTGACGACAGGTTATTCACCAGCGCCGCATTCGTAAACGAGAAGGTAGTGTACGAGAGTCCGAAACCAAAGGGAAACAGCGGCGTGAGACCTTGCGAATCGTACCACTTGTATCCTACGTTGAAGCCTTCGGAATAATTCACCGGAAAAGGCGTGGTGCCATCGGGCGGTTGGGGAATCGCCGGACGCGGCAATTGGTCCACGCTGGCGGGGAACGTGATGGGCAGCTTGCCCGATGGATTTGCTGTGCCGAACAGCAGATTGGCGATCGCGGGTCCCCCGTTCTGGCCCGGAAACCAGGCTTCCAGCACGGCGCTGGCGCTCCCGAGCCACGGCATCGCCTGCGCGCTCGAAGTTCTCCATCACCACGATGGTGTGCGGATTGGCGGCGGCCACGGCCGCTACCAAGGCATCCTGGTCCGTGCCGAGTCCGTCGGTCAGGTCGGTAAAATTCAGGCTCGGCAGATCCATCCCTTCGCTGGTCCATTGGCTCACGAATACGATCGCCACCCGCGAGGCGGCGGCCAGCGCGGAGGCAGTCGCCATGTTGGTTCCCGGGTCGAATTGTACCGTTGCGCCGGGGGCCATCGCCTGAATAGCCTGCGTGGGCACGGACGGGTCCCAGACTACCGGCGCCCAGCCGGGCGGATTGGGATAGACCGGGCTGGGCGTCACCGAGACCGGCCCGCCGCTCGGCGTAACCTGCGCCGATCCGCCGCCGGAGAGCACGGCCACATTGGCATTCGATCCGATGATGGCGATCGATTTCACGGTGGCAGCGTTGAGCGGAAGCTGGCCGCCCGTATTTTTCAGCAGCACCGCGCCCTGCTCCTCGGCCTGCTGCGCGATGGCCTGGTCGCCGAACGTATCGATCGGCGTCAGGTTTTCAGGATAATCGAACAGGCCGGCCGCATACATGGCGTGCAAGATGCGATGCACCATGTTGTCCAGGCGCGATTGTGGCACCATCCCGCTCGCGACGGCCTGCGCCAGACTGCCGAAATATTCGTTGTCCGGCTGCTCCTGGTCGAGGCCGTTCAGCGCCGCGTTCACGGTCGAGTGGGTGGCCCACCAGTCCGACATGACGAAGCCCGGGAACTGCCAATCCCCCTTGAGAATATCGTTCAACAGATGTGAATTCTCGCAAGCGTAGACGCTGTTCACCAGGTTATAGGAGCACATCACGGACTGCACATTGGAATCTTTCACGCCAATCTCGAAGGCCAGCAGATCGCTCTCGCGCATGCCGCGTTCGTCGATCTCGGCGTTGGCGGTGGTGCGGCCGGTTTCCTGGTCGTTTAGCGCGTAATGTTTGATGCCGCCGATCACGTGTTGGGCCTGAATGGCGTTGATATGCGCCGCGGCAATTTTGCCGGCCAGGATGGGATCTTCGCCTTTCGTTTCGAAGGTGCGGCCGTCGCGCGGCTCACGGCCGATCAGATTGATATTGCCGCCCAGATTGACGTTCATTCCATAAGCCCGCAGTTCGCTGCCGATCACCGTGCCGTACTGGTAGGCTTCATTCACGTCCCAACTGGCCGCGCTGGCAAGGGAGGAGGGCAGGGCAGTGGCCTGTCCCACGCCGTTACCCACGCCCACGCTGCCGTCGGCGAGGTACAGGTTCGGAATGCCGAGCCGCGGAATCCCCGGAACATACCCCGCCGCGCCGCGCGGAAGCGGGGGATTATTCGTCACGGGGCCGCCGGCACCATAAATAAGCTGGATTTTTTCGTCCTGGGTCATTTGCGCGAGCAGCAGATCGGCGCGCTGATCGGCCGTCGCCACGGCGATCTGCACGGAATTCGACATGACGCCGCCCATCGAAAGGACCACGGGTACCGCGTTGCCGGTGGGCGCACCGGCCGGCACCACCGCGTTCACCTGGTACTCGCCGACGGTTCCGGGAGCGAGGCCCGAGAAGAGCACCTGGGCGGGCGCGCCCCCGATCGTGACAACCGGCGTGGTGAGTGTCTGGGAGAGCGGGTCGTTCAGGGCGGCGGCGCCGGTCGCCGGCTGATGGCTTACCGCTCCCAAGCCCGTACAATAAATCAGGATCACGGTAAGGCCCGCCCCCGCCGGATTCGACGGGGTGATTAAGCGATACGAAGAATCCAGAATCGCGCCCGGTCCCGTTCCTTGCGCGTTGATAGTGAAGATGCCTGGAGCGTAAGGCGCGATGTTCACCGTCTGCGGCGCACTGATCTCGCCCGCCAGGGTAGCGGTGAGGGAGGCCTGAGATTGCCCGGCGACTTCCCACGGCACTTGCAGGTTCACCTGGCCTGTCGAAGCATAAATGAGCGGCGCGTTCACCGTTCCGAAAGCGAGCGACAGCCCGCCCAGGCTGGTAGGCAGGGGAATGGTCACCGCTCCGGACGCCGCAGTCAGCAGAAAGCTTCCATAAACGGACGCGATGCTCCCGGGAGCCACCGCTCCGGTCGCGGAACTGGCGGCATTGATCACGCCCCCCGGGTTGATAGACGGCGCGGACTGGGCCCGTGCCATGGTAAAGCCGGCCAGCAGGCACGCGCTCGTGCCAAGTGTCGCCTTGAACGAAGGCATGGATGTGTCCAGAGGTTAGCACGAAGCGCGCGCTGGCGAACAAATCTCCATCCAGAGTGCCGGTGACCGCTTCCGGTGGTTGGATCGACACCCCACGAACCGAGTGATTTCGCCAGACGACAGAGTCTATTCGGAAATGTAGTCTCTAGGTGTACCTACACCCCATTTCGGGCGCGATTAAGATCGATAAAGGCGGAACGCCGACCTATCTGGAAAATGTTCTTGAGCGTTCCGCGCGCCGGTCCGGAAAGAGCGGTGTCGTCGTTTACTGTTTGCTAGCAGGAGTTGTGGTCCGGCCACTACCCGCGCAGTTGTGCCCGGCCATTGCACCGACACAATCGCCGGATTTTCCAGCTATTCTCCATTTTTCGGCGCGCCGGCCGTCGCTTGACCTCTCGGCCCGGACCTATCGTCAGCCGGACCATCTCGGTTTATAGCACGATTGTCACTTACGAAATCAGTCGAAAAGGGCAACACTTTAGCTAAATAAAAAGATTGTGCTAAGAATTACCTCAAAAACTATTGGTTTTCGAGAAAACAGTTCTTGACGTCTCACAACAGCCAGAGTAGAATCAGCGTACGGCTATTCCAGAAACGTTGCCGCCGACGCGATTGTGCAAGAGAACCGGTCGATGCAGAAGGACCGTGCTCAGTTGTGCGATACGCTAACCGTAGCCGTAGGTTGCAAAGGCATTACATTCGAATTACAAGGATGGTGCGCAATGAAGTTAGATTACAGCATGTTCAACCTCGCCGCCGCATCTGTATTTCTATTTTCCGCGATCAGCCCTGCTGTGGCTCAAGTATACAGCGGGTGCTCTGCTGGGCCGTATACGTCCTGCGTAGACCAGGTCCCGGCGACATACTTGAGCGGTTCATGGATAGATTCTAATGACCTTGCGGAGTGGACCCTGATTGGAGATAACGCCTCGTTCGGTGTAGCTGGCACAGTTGGGCCGTGGGTCCCGTACAATCCGGTCCTGGCCTTCCCCCCGCCCCCGCTCTGCCCACCTGTCGTATTTCAGATAACCGGCTCGTCCTACAAGCCGTCTTCACTTAGCAGTTCGGAGGGCAGCACCACATTCTCCTGGACGGCAAGTAACCCCGATCCTTCGGGGACATGCGATGGGTGGACCCCTGTGCCCTCTTTGACGGTGAGCGGCACCATTTCTAACAAAGGCAACGATACGGCAAGCGCCACCTGGACATCGGAAAGTGGCTCCGGCCCCTGGACCATGGAAACGAATCTTCTGATCGCGCCAACAAGTGAGACGCTGGCTCTCTATCAATATTATCAATCCGACGGCTTCGGTCCTACGTCGGGACCGAACTCGGGTTACCAGACGGTTCTCTTTGTTACTCAGAATCTTGCTGATTCCACCTCATCCGATCCACCGGACCCAAACAATAACAAGTTCACTGGCCGGCAGGTATATGAAGTCGCGGGGTCGGGTGGGAGTTCCGACGGCTGCTATACGGCGGCCAAGGCGCTGGGCCTGACCTACCCAGGCGGCCCATATCAGATCCTGGGGAGCGTTTGGAACGTGGGAGGGCTATATACGGGCGAAGGAAACACTTATGGGAATGATCAGATTGGCTGGCAGACGACGGGTGTGTCATGGTACCGGACAGCACTGGCCGGTAAGCTTCCCTGCACGGCAACCTTGTCGCAGGCGATGGATATGGTCGTTAATGTGCCCTCCGTGCCGAACGTTCAATTTGCTACTCATACTCTCTCTGTTACAATTAATCAGCATAGCGTAAAGGTGACGAAGGATAGCCTTTCTTCTACGGAGACCACGTTCTAAGGAGGCTTTATGAGAACAAATATGGGAAATTCGCGAAATCTTTATTCCTTTGGCGTCGGAGGCTGCCTCGCGCAGGCAGTCAAAGGGGCAACTCGCGCAGTCTACCCAGCTTTCGTGGCTTCGTTACTCGCCATTCCCCTGATCGCGCAGGGTCAGAGTACAAGCACCAGCACAACCCTAACAGTCAACAGTGGCAGGCCCCTGGCGGAAATGATCGACAAGGTCCAGCACCTGTATATGAAGCCTGTCGATTTTGAAGAAGCGCCGTATCGGAGTTCCCTGGATCTGAACAGCATCTCTATTCGGCAAGATGACGGCACGGAGAAGACCTTGCTGGCGACCAGAATCATCGATTTCACCGTCACCCTTGGCCAATCAGACTCTACGGTCTATAACGCCACCCAGTCCGTTGTAGCGTGGTACAACTCCGCGGGCCTACCTGGGATTTACAGCGTGATTCAGAGCGGCGATCGAGTGAGTGTCGTGCCTCAACGGGTCCGCGCATCCGCTGGCGAGATGGTTGAAGTCACGCCAGTGATGAGCGCGCCGGTCCAGTTTCCCTCGGCAACGCGCTCGGTAGTTGAGACGCTGCAGATAGTCGCTCAAAGCGTTTCCTCTCAAACAGGCGCCAAGGTGGTTCTCCTGAACATGCCGTTCCACCTAACCGATACCGTGACGATGGCTGCGGTGGGCGAGCCCGCGCGCGAAGTTATCGAGAGCCTTGGTAGAACCTTTGGTGTGGCATTGGCATCACAATGCCTATACGACGCGACGGAGAAGGCCTATTACCTTAACGTGAATAGCATTTTCCCAGGCAATCCCGCGGGCGTTCCGCCTAAACCTGCATCACCCCATTCGCGCCCACATCCGAACGTAACCAACCCATTTTTTGTACAGTAACCGCGTTTCTATTGCTCTATTTGCGCGTCGAACGCGCGATGGCACTCGATACTACCGGCCCTCGTCCAAAACCTCTATCGCGAAGACGGAGGCGTAGTTGATTACCGGGACGAATTCGAAGTTCAGCTTGCCCTGGGCGTTAGGCCGCAGCCCGTGAAATCGTTTGATCACCGCATGGTTGGGGCCGGCTTCCTTCAGCATGTCGAAATTGCGCAGCAGCGCCGATCCGTTGCCGAAAACGTCGAAAACGCGCTGGCCCGGCCCGCCTCCGCCCTCGTTCCCCTCACCCCAATAGATTTCGGCGAAATACATGCTCACCGTATAGCTGCCAGGCGCTACCGGGATGGCATAGGTGAAGTGCCCGTAGCGCTCGTTGGCGAACAGATCCGCATCCGGGGTGCCAGTGACCGCTTTCCAGTGGTTGGAGGCCTGGCCGCCGACATAATAGTTGTCCGCTTCCCATACCTGCCCGTGCGAATCGGTAACCGAATTGGCCTGGGTGACGATGCGGATCGGGTTCAGCCTGTGCGGCTCGGCCGGCTGGACCTCGATGGCACTGATAATAGGCTGCTCGCGCTGGGCATGGAAACCGATTCTGAGGATCCCGTCCGAACCGGGTTGGATATCGTTAAATACCCGTGTGTCGGCGATCAGCGGCCCGCCGGCGTCCGAAACGATGTCAAAACCGTACACCAGTAGACGGCCGTTCACCAGGATGTCGAACACCCGGCTGTTCTCGCCACCGCCGGTCGCCAGGCCCGGACCGTAGACCTGCTCGACAAAGTGCAGCTTCAATTCGTAGTTGCCGGGTTTGAGCGGGATGTTGTAGGCGATTACGCCCAGGCGTCCGTTCTGATAAAGGAGCGGATCGGCGGTGCGGGCAATAAATGGCCTGTACGCACCTATTGCCGGCCGGCCGCCGCCCTCGAAGTAACGGTCCGGTAACCAGGTGTGGCCGTAGTGGTCGATATATTTGCGGTCGTAACCCGCGATGATCCGAATGGCATTGTCGGCCGCCGCTGCGATGGGCACGGGAGAGGTGCGGAGCAGCGGTTCGGGCCCGCGGCTGGTCGCCGTTCGAGGAGTCGCCGCGGTGCGAAGAGTCGCCGCAGTGCGAAGAGTCACCGCGCCGGTGACCGCAATCAGAATGGTTGCACCAGCGGCCAGTAACCAGATTTTCCCTATCTTCCGCTTTGGGTGGACCGCTGGCATGGGATAAGGGGCGAATGGGGGGGCCTCGGCGGGGTCGGCCGCCGGTAGCAGAGCCAGCAGGGCCGGTTCCGGAAGCGCGTCGGCGACCGGTTCGGCAACCGGTTTGGCAAGCGGTTCAGCCAGCGTCTTGCCGTTCGCCGGCGCCGTCGCCGACGTGTTGCCATCCTGTTGAAAAACAGGCGTATACATGCCGGGCGGGATGATGATTTTCAACGCCTGGCGGGCGCCTTCGGCCGCATAGTACTCGCGCAGCTTCTTGCGCAGACGATGGATCTCAACCCTGGCGATGGCATCCTCTCCAGGATCGAAATCGGCGGGTCGGCCCAGAACTTCGGTGGCAATGCTGTACTCGCAAACTTGCGAGTCCTGACCCGCGAAGTGCTTCTCGGAGATGTACTCCAGCAGCTTGACCAGCCGCTGGGCACGCGCAAACGTAGGGGACGCCAGGACTACCGCCAGCTCCAGACGCTCAGCGTCAATGACGCCGGCGCCCAGCCGCGCTCCGTTCTGACCGTCCTCCCCCATTTCTGGAGATTATACACATATTCACAGGGCCCCGGCGCAACTGGCGCAAATGTAAATTCCTCGCCCGGCTTCCATATCAGTTCTGTAACAAGACGTACATTATTGAAAACACAATAGATACATGGCAAATACGTTTTTGCGTAGCCTCTGTTACACCGAATTGCCTACTTTATACCGTTCTTGATCTCCTCCCGCGAAAGTAGTAACTAAAATGTACTAGCGCCCAAGAAAAGCAACGGGCTACACTCGCCATACTAAAGATGCGATTGGTGTAATGCGGTCGCGGTGGCCAGCCAACGAAGCTGGAAGCCGGGTCTGAAGCCGCTGATGATCTGAGTGAAGAGGGTGGATCGCGCCAAAACCTGTGAAAAATGGGTGGCACGCGATTCAATTTAAAAGATTTGAAATGTTCTTGACTTGACGGTGTAGTGAAGTTATGCTACTTGGAAACGATTAGCCTGCCCCGAGTGCGCTGTGCTGCGCCGAAGCAGGCGAGTTTGTTTCAGGGAATTTAAACTTTAGAGGTTAGAAAGGGGTCAAATGAGTAAACCAGATCAGATGCCGGCCTCCGTTAACGTTCGGCATACCTATCCGGGAAGATCTTTCTGGTTGTTGGGGCTTTTGATTACGGCCTTGGCGTTCACGCAACTGCCCGCATTCGCGCAATTTGCGAGCGGTTCGATTGGCGCCACGGTCACCGACGCTACGGGCGCGGTGGTCCCACAAGCAAAAGTCGTCCTTAAAAATGAACAAACCGGCGCGGCTCGCGACACCGTCACGAACAGCTCCGGATACTTCGATTTCCCGTCGATTCTGCCGGCAGCCTACTCGGTGACGGTTATCAGCGCCGGGCTTGCAGACCTTCGAGGAGACAGGTATCACGTTGACGCAAGGTTCGACTTTGCGCCTGCCGACGATCATTCTCCAGATCCAATCGACAAAGCAGGAAGTCGAAGTGGTCGCGGGCGCCGACGTCGTGGTTCCGGTCGACTCGGGAACGGCCAGCCAGACGCTGAATAAGCAGATGGTTGAGAATATCTCCTTAAACGGCCGCGATGCGGCCGAGTTGATCAAGATCATGCCTGGCGCGTCAATCGTTTCCGGGCTAAGCCAGAGCCAATGGGGCCAAGGCGCGGTCGCGACGTCGAGCAACAATGGGCCTATCGGCAACTATTCGGTCCAAGGCAATCCGCTTTATGGCGGCATGACCATGACGTCGGACGGTGCCAACTTGCTGGACCCGGGCAACCAGGGGACGCAGACCGCCAACATCAACCAAAACCAGGTCCAGGAGGTTTCGATCCTGACCAGCGCCTACGGCGCGGAGTTTGCCAAAGGTCCCGTCACGTTCCAGGCCATCGGCAAGAGCGGGGGCGCCCAGTTCCACGGGCAGGGCTACTTTTATGCGCGCAACGGCGTGTTCAACTCCCAAGGTTGGTACAACAACGTCGAAAGCGTAAAATCGCCGGCGAACAGCTTTTACTATCCGGGCGGCGATTTTGGCGGTCCAGTGATCATTCCGGGCACGCACTTCAACAAGAACCACGATAAGTTGTTCTTCTATGGCGCGTATGAGTACATGAAACAGAGCCCGGCCGGAAATCTGGTGCAGTATTTCGTGCCCACGCCGCAGATGCTGGCGGGCAACTTCACTCCGGCGTATCTTAAGTCCCTGGGACCAGCCTTTAATTCCAACGTGTACGCCGACTCGGCGAACCTGAGCGGCCAGGGCGCGACCATTGCCCCGACCGGCCAGATCCCCTCCAACTTGCTGGATCCGAATTCGGCGAAGATTCTGGCGCTGATGCCGCAACCTAACGTCAGTCCGTTAACGAATCCGACGGGCCTCAACTACGAGACCTTTTTGGCCCCGCCGGTCAACCGCTGGGAACTCCGTCTGCGCGGCGATTACAACATCGACGACAAGACGAAGTTGTTCTTCTCCTGGAACCACCAGCTCGAGCACGACCAAAACCCGGTCAGCATCTGGTGGCAGCTCAACGGCTCTTTGCCTTATCCGACGAGCCAAAATGCCAATCAGGATTCCAACGTCTATAGCGCGAACCTGGTGCACGTGTTCAGCCCCAGCTTGACCAACGAATTCGTCTTCGCGGACGCCACCTTCCTGAACCCGATCATTCTGGGCAATCCCAGCGCGGTAAACCCGAGCACGCTTGGATTCTCGATGACGGGTCTGTTCAAGGATCCGTACACGCCAATGATGCCGAATACCTTTGGCTATACCGCCCAGAGCGCGGGCGCCGTCGGTTTCGGTACCTACGCATACGGCGAGCCATTCACGCCCGCCGGCGCGAACTCTTTCGGCAAGCTGTCGCAGACGCCGCAGATCAGCGACAACGTGACCAAGATTCAAGGCAGCCACACGCTGAAGGCCGGTGTGTATTGGGATTATGCCCGCAATTACCAGACCAGCGGCAGCTTGAGCAGCGCCACTCAGGGATCGGCGAATTTCGACGAGTGGGGCAATCAAAGCACCGGCAACTACCTGGCGAACTTTGTCACGGGTCGCATGACCGGATACAACCAGGACAACGCCGAAGCCGTGCAGGACATGAAGTATCACCAATACTCGTTCTTCATCAACGACCAGTGGAAGGCCACTCGCAGGCTCACGCTGACCGGCGGTCTGCGGTTCGAGCACATGGGCAATTGGGTTCCCAACAACAATTTCGGCGTAGCCGTTTGGGATCCCGCCACATATAACAACACTTCTTCAGCGCCCGGCTGGACTGGACTCGAATGGCACAGCATCGATCCATCCATCCCGCTGTCGGGTTTCCCAAATAAGTCGTTCTTCGTGGAGCCGCGGTTTGGCTTTGCTTACGACATGTTTGGCAACGGCAAAACCGTGTTACGCGGCGGCGCCGGCCTGTTCCGGTACCAGATTGCCTACAACAACGCCAGTGCCGGTTACAACCAGCCACTGGGACTTGAATCGGAAGGCGTTCTCACGGGCCAAGGACAGTGCTGCGTCGGCTGGAATCAGTTCGCACAATACGCTGCTGGCTTGGGTGCCCCTGGGCTGGGTACGTCGATCGGCGCCCTGACGATGGGCGACGGAAACACGCCAAACACGTGGACCTACAACTTCACCGTGTCGCAGCGCGTACCATGGCGTTCGGTCGCGGAATTCCAGTATGCCGGCAGCCGGTCGCGGGATCTGCTAAGCGTCGGCAATACCACTAATCTGGGGAACGTTGACCTCGTCGGTGCAGGTGCCTTCTTCGGGGCCGATCCGATAACCGGCGTGAATTATTATCAGCCTGGTTCCGTGGAACCCGTCGGATACGGCTCGATTAAAGGTTTTCCGAACCTGAACGACTACCTCCCGTACCACAACTACACGGCTATCAACCTGATAGGCCACGACAGCTACTCCAACTACAACGCATTTATTGCGACGTGGCAGAAGCAGTCGGGACGCATGACCTTCACCACCAATTACACGTTCAGCAAGAACCTGGGCGTTCGCGATGGCCAGACCTCCAACGGGAATGGCGATGGCGCGAATTTGGATCCGTTCAACGCAGCCGCCAACTACGGCGTGCTGGCGTACGACCGCACGCACGTCTTCAACGCAGCCTATGTGTTCAACCTACCCAGTCCCGTGAAGGACAACAAACTCGTGGGAGGGGTGGTGAATGGCTGGGTGCTCTCGGGGATCACTCAATGGCAAAGCGGTCCGCCGCTGCAGCCCAACACCGGTGGCACACTGAACGCCGGCGAGCCCACCAGTGAGCAACCGGCCGACTACTTGGGTACGAACGCGTATCCGACTACGGCGCCTCTGCTCACGTGCGACCCGCGCAACAATCTGAAGTCCGGCCAGTACTTCAACCCGTCTTGTTTCACGCTTCCGACAAACGGACAGAACGGGAATATCATCTGGCCGTACATCAAGGGGCCCGCTTTCTTCAACAGCGACCTCGCGATTTACAAGGACTTCCTCTTCAAGGAGCATCAGAAGGTCGAGTTCCGGTTCTCGGCGTTCAACTTCCTCAACCATCCGCTTTGGCAATTCAACCAGGGCGGTGCACAGGACGTCAACCTGAATTTCTCGACTTCATCCGGCGGGTTTAGTCCAACCAACCTCAACGCGACCACCAACGGTATGCCGTTGTTTAAGAACAACGTTCCGCGCGTGATCGAGTTTGCGTTCAAGTACATGTTCTAAGCTTCGTTCGCGAGGCTGGAATCAATTGGAAAGGGGGCGGCGTAAGCCGCCCCTTTTTTGTGTCTATTGGGGAGGCGGGTCGCCAGATGTGTGCTGGGTCTGGGGGCGACGCTTCAGTGCAACTCTTACGGAACCAGCGGGCTTTCCGGCTCGGTGTTGCGGTTGCGGAATACGGCGATGGCTTCGCCCTCCACCAGCAGTTCCGGCCGGCACAGCTTGGCCTGGATACCCGTGGAGGCCGGCAGCGGATCGAGGCCTTGTTGCTTGTAGAACGCCGTGCGTTCTTCGTTGAACTCCGCATAGTCGCGGTCGATATCGCGCAGATAGAATGTGGTGCGCACCACGTCGTGCCAGGTGGCGCCCTCCGCTTCTAGCAGGCCGTTGATATTGTAGAACATGCGCCGGCATTGCGCGCGAAAATCGCCCACGTGCACCGTCTCCCCGTTTTCGTCGATGCTGGCGGTGCCGGAGATCAACAGCACCACCAGGCCGTTCAGATCGATGCGCATGCCGCGCGAAAACGAGCTGGGCCGCTGGTAGTCGTAGGCCTCGTTGAGCACGCGCAGGTCCGTGATGGCGCGTTTTTGAACCGCCGCCCCGCTCATTTCACCGAACATTTCTTCAAGTAACATCCCGGATAAGACCTTTCTGAAATCATGCTGCCGCCTGGCCGCTCAACGGGAGGCTCCGGCCGGTTGCTCGTAGCTTGCCAGCCTGGCGCGCAAGGTGCGCACCAATTCCTCGTTGTGGTCCGCGACAGCCAACTCCAGCGCCCGGCGCCCGGCCTGGATGGCATCCTCCAGGCGGCCCATCTTGCTATATACGCTGCCCAGCATGTCGTAACATTGCCAGTCGCGGCCGCCGCTCAGCTCGACCGCTTTCTGCAATTGCGGAATGGCATCGGCGAAGCGCCCGGTCTGCTCCAACACGAATGCCAGGCTGAAGCGATACTCCACCGAGTCCGGGGCCAGCGCCACGGCCTTTTCCAGGTGCGCGGTGGCTTCGGCGGCCTTGCCGGCCTTCACCAGCGCCGCGCCGAGCTTGCTGTGCGCGTCCGCCGCCTCGGGGTTCAGGGCCACGGCTTTTTCCAGATGTTCAAGCGCCTCCGCCGTCTGTCCCTTCCCGGACAGCAGCGTACCCAGGTCCGCTTCGACCGCGCCATTGGACGCATTCAAAGCCAGCGATTTCCGGTAATTCGCGATGGCTTCGTCCGGCTGGCCATCCTGCGCCAGCGCCAATGCGAAATGGGCGAACGCCACAGGGTCGTCCGGACGCAGGTCGCAGGCTTTGCGGTACTCCGCCAGCGCGCCCCGCGGGTCGCCGGTCTGGCTCAACGAATAGCCCAGATTGAAGTGCGCCTCGCCATCGTCGGGATCCCCTTCGAGCGCCTTGCGCCACTCCGGGATCGCATCGGCGATACCGGCTCCTCTTCATCAACTCCAGCGCCTCGTTCTCCATCGCGTAGACCTTGGTGGCCGCCGGGTCGATCTCTTCCAGGCCGCCCCGCGGAATGTTTGCGAATTCCGGCAGGTTTACCGCGCGATTGGCCGCCGTGGTGTTATCCACCAGGATCGGCGGCGTATCGTTTCCGTTGGCGTCAATATGCGTCAGGTATAACTGCGTGTACGGCGAACGGCTCTTCGATGAGAAGGCCAGCCAGCGGCCGTTCGGCGAAAATGTGTGCCAGGAGTTCATCAGCGGCGT
Organism: Bryobacterales bacterium; assembly: GCA_963795925.1. Lineage (GTDB taxonomy): Bacteria > Acidobacteriota > Terriglobia > Bryobacterales > Bryobacteraceae > Bog-159. The sequence goes on from CAWCJP010000006.1 coordinate 200,525, forward strand.
GTTGCACTTCATCAGCCGGGCTTCGCCTCCCTCGAAAGGCACGATGTAGAGCTTGCCGTCCGGGCGCATGACCATGCCGTTCCGGGCCTGCACAAACACAATCCAGCGGCCATCCGGCGATACCTTCGGAAAGCTGTTGCTCATTCCGTTCTGCGGAGGCGCCCACGATGCGCTCAGGCGTGCCGCCCTTGCCCCCGTTGAAAGGGATCCGGTAGAGATCGTATTGGATCTGGGTTTCGTTGGGATCGTTAGCGTACTGCGCCAGCGGCACTCCCGGGGGATAAGGCGTCTTGGCTTCCGCCCGCGCAAACACCACGTACTTTCCGTCGCGGCTCCAAACGCCGCTGGTTTGCACGTAACGCGGATCGTTGGCGCCCGGCAGCGGCTGCAGATCTTTGGTCTCGCGATCATACCAGCCCAGAATGCCGCGCGTCGGATAGAACACCTGCAGGAAACGGTAAGCCAGGAAGTTGGCGACGTAATACTTGTCTTCGAGCGTGCGCCCGGCCGCGCGCTTGACTGCATCGGGATCGTCAATGGTCGACACCACGTAACGGCCGTCCGGCGAGATCTGCGACATAAACGCGGCTCTCAGCCTGGGGACTTTGGCATCGCGGACGGTGGGCCATTTGATCACATCCTGCGTGCGAATCGCGGTTTTTGCCGACACCGGGATCAGTGCGTACAGCCCGTGATCGTTGGCCGGTCCGTCCACGTCCAGTCCCAGCGTCTTGCCGTCCGCCGAAAAGGAGTGGCAGTTGGCGCAGGTCTCGATCTTTTGCATCACCACCCGGCTGCGCGGCTCGTCGAGATAGCGCAATCTCCACTTGATCAGTCCGATCGACTCGGGCGCGAGCGGTTTGATCACGCCCTTGGCGCCCTGGTTGGGCATCAGCGGCACGTCCCGATAAAAGATCGGAGCGCCGGCCGGGTCTCGCGAGGTCTCAATTCTCACTTGGCCGCCGGAGACCGGTTGCTTCAGAATCCCCGTCGCGAAAGCCGGAGATCGCGATCGTCGCCGGGGATTCCACGGAACGCTTCTTGATTGCCGCCCACGTTTCGGCATCGGGCGTCCAGGTGTGCGCCGCGGCCTGCTCCGGGGTCAGCTTGGGAGGCTCATTGTTGCGCGAAACGGCTTCCGGATCGATTTCGCCCACGTGCATCCGCTCGCCGGATGCCTTCACGTGAATCCCTGGCGCGCGATCCGGAAAGGTGATATCGATCGTCCACGACGTGGCGTCGGCCGCTGCATCGCGCCACAGAAAAGTGGGAGGTGTGATCTCGGGCGGAAAGACGGAACCTTCGGCCGGATAATCCACGGTAATAACCGGCCGACGGAGCCGGTCCAAATGCATGCAGCAGAAGGAGTGAACCCGTGCCCGCAATTCCGGCGGCAAGCAGACAGGCTGTAAGAACTGGCATCCGCTTCCGGGCTGACGCCATAAGGTCCGGAATGTGCATTTTCAGACTCCCAGTTTCCCCTCAGTATACACTGAAGAGAACCCGATGCGCGGCCATCCGCTTTTTAATTGGAAGGCCCTCCTCATATGTTTTCAGTTGTGCGCGCTGGGGAGCGTGGCGCAATCGCCAGTTACCTTCGAGGAGATCGCCGGCCGCGCCGGGGTCCGCTTCAAAAGCGATGCCTCGCCCACGCCCGAAAAACACCAGCCGGAGGCGATGGTCGGCGGCGTGGCCCTGCTCGACTACGACGGAGACGGATACCTGGATATCTATTTCGTCAACGGCGCGGGCATGCCTTCGCTCATGAAGCAAGGTCCGCAATATAAGAACCGCCTGTACCGCAACAACCACAACCTGACATTTACAGACGTTACCGACAAGGCCGGGGTGGGCGGCGCGGGCTACGGCATCGGTGTGGCAGCGGGCGATTACGATAACGACGGTTGGCCCGATCTGTTTGTGGCTAATGTCAACGGAAACCAGTTGTTCCACAACAACGGGGATGGCACTTTCACCGATGTCACCAAGAAGGCCGGCGTCGCGGGCGGCTTATACCGCGGCAAGAAGATGTGGTCTGTGGCGGCGGCGTGGCTCGATTATAACAACGACGGGCTGCTCGACCTGTTCGTCTCGAATTACTGCCGCTGGGATCCCGCCACCGAACCGCCCTGCTACGCCAACGGCCAGAATGGCCAGCGCGTCACCTGCGATCCGCGCTACTGCCAGCCCCTTCCCAACACCCTTTACCGCAACAATGGCGATGGCACGTTCACCGACGTATCCGCTCAAACCGGCATCGCGGAACATCTCGGGCGCGGCATGGGCGTGGCCGTTGCCGATTACGATGGCGATGGCTACCCGGACATCTTCGTGGCCAACGATAATGCGGCCAACCAGCTCTTCCACAACATACACGGCGAGCGATTCGAGGAGGTGGCGCTGGAGGCCGGAGTGGCTTTCGGCGACGCGGGCAACGTCCTTTCCGGAATGGGCGTCGATTTCCGGGATGTGCGTAACGACGGGCTGCCCTCCCTCTGGATGACCGCCATCGAAAAACAAGGGTTCCCCCTCTACATCAATCTCGGGCACGGTCAGTTCGCCGACAAAACTTCGGCAGCCGGTCTGAGATGGATACGTTCGAAATGTCCGGTTGGGGAAATGGCATCGCCGATTTTGACAACGATGGATGGAAAGATCTGTTTGTGGCGCGGTCGAATATAGACAGCAACGTGCACCTGTTCTCGCCGCGGATGTACGAGGAGCCGAACGCCTTATTTCGCAACCTGGGAAACGGCAAATTCCAGAACGTAAGCGCCACGGCCGGGGCCGATTTCCAGATCCCGGGCGCGCACCGCGGACTGGCGTTCGGCGATCTGGATAACGACGGCCGCATGGACGCGGTGGTTGGCGTGCTGAACGGCCACGCCAAGATCTTTCACAACACCACGCGGAACGGCAATCACTGGATCCTGCTGAAGCTCACCGGTTCCAGAAGCAACCGCATGGGGATCGGCGCCAAAATCCGGGTGACCGCTGCCGATGGCTCGGTACAGTATAACCACGTCTCGACCAGCATGGGTTACGCGTCGTCGAGCGACCCGCGCGCGCATTTCGGTCTGGGTGGGAACGCGGCAGCCAAGGAGATAGAAATCATCTGGCCGAGCGGCATCCGGCAAGTGCTGCGCGATGTGGCGGCGGACCGCGTGGTCTCCGTGACCGAACCCTCGGCCGGGAAGGCTCCATAGGCAAGAGTCTGATCGCCATCGGATGAGAACAAAATGGAAAGATCGCACCGCTTCAAGTTATTCCTATTCGTCTGAAGCGTCGCCGTAGCGCCGGCGTTGCGCGCGGACGCGACAATCCGCTATCAAAGCGAAACCAGGCACGCGGCCTGTTTGCCTGCGATCTTTGAAAGCAGTCTTACCGCGGCGGGTCGATTCTTGCCTGCGCCGAATAGTGTTCTTCGATTCAAAGGTCCCCGGATCGTGAGTGGTTCCAGCGGCCGTTCAGTCATTGTCGATTTCGAGACGCACGAAGTCACGATCGTTGACGGGTCGCACTGACGTGATTCAAGGCGTGCAAGTCGAAGAGCGCGACCCAACGTTGGTTTGGCAACTCGCGACGGCAGTTCCCCTTCCTGAAGACGCACGGATGATTACCTTTCATTCGCAAATTTGGAGCGCCACCGCTGCGGAGTCATCGCGAGTTGTGAGCCCACCTTCTGGCTTCGCCGGGGGCGTGATTGGCGGCATCATCGGCTCGGTGCCAACCACCGCGCCGCCACCTCCCCCACCTCCCGTGAGCAACGAAAATGGCCCCACTCCAAGGCGCCTCCCCCTGGGCGCCAACGTGCAGCAGGCGAAGTTAATTCGCCAGCCCAAGCCCCTTTTTCCGCCACTGGCCAGGCAGGCACGCGTCGAAGGCACGGTAAAGCTCGACGCCATCATTGCCAAGGATGGGACCGTGCAGGATCTGAAAGTCGTCAGTGGACACCCGTTGCTAACGCCGGCAGCGCTGGAGGCAGTCAAGCAATGGGTTTACTCTCCGACAAAGGTAAATGGCGAGTTTGTCGAAGTTGCCACTCAAATCGACGTCAACTTCAGCTTATCGAATCCATCTTGGGTTGCGATCGTCAACCAGAGCGAAGACATGTGCCTGGACGTGAGAAGTGAGGCGCTACCAACGGCGACTTGGTTCAGGGGCTCTCCTGCCACGGCGGCCCAAGTCAGCAATGGGACGTAAAAGACAATGGACAAATTGTAAACAAGGATAGCGGCAAATGCCTGGACGTCCCCCACCCGAATGCTACCGGCGACGGCACTATCCAACAGGCCACCTGCAATCTCACGTTTTACACTCAGCAGTGGCAAATGCGGCCACCTGGCGAACTGCTTCACCAGAGTAGCGGTAAGTGCCTGGGTGTCCAAGTTGGTAGTACGGGGAACGCCGCAGTTGCTCTCTCCACTTGCGGCAGCTTCAGGCAGCAATGGAGACTAAGTCCTATGCCTACCGAGGCCATTTATCGCTTTGGCGGAGGCGTCACGGCCCCCGTGCCGCTTCAACGGTTTGAACCGCAGTATACGAAGGAAGCCCTCGCCGCGAAAGTGCAAGGAACCGTGGTGCTCTTCCTTGAAGTCGACGCCAATGGGAAAGCGCGCAATGTGCGGGTCGTACGAGGACTCGGATTTGGCCTCGACGAGGAAGCCGTCAAAACTGTTAAGCAGTGGCTGTTCAGGCCAGGCTACAAGGATGGAAAACCGGTTGTAGTGGCAGCCACCATCGAGGTGAATTTCAAGTTGCGATAGTGTCCGCGGGACAACGAAGCGCCCCGCTCCGATCTCGTGGTTTAAGCGCGCCGCCGCTGTACATGCTTTCCCGCCTGTTGTAAAATCGTTCCCAGAAATGTTCCGAATTATCTGGTATTGTGGCCTATTTTTGGCGTGTCCTGCCAAGTCAGACGAAACAAAGGAGCACATTCAGTGAAACGAATCGTTAACTTGTTGAACAAATTGAACCGGGCGCAGCGCGCGTATGCTGTTTTGGCGCTGTCGGCGGCAACCGCGATCGCCATGCCCGCGCAGACCTTTACTACACTGCACAGCTTTGACGGCACGGACGGGGAACAACCCGTGACGGCCTTGGTGCAGACCACCAATGGAGACCTCTACGGGACCACCACTGGGGCGGGGTCCCATAAGGTCGGCACCGCGTTCAAAATAAGCCCCAGCGGCACACTCAAGACTTTGCATGACTTCTGCTCTCAGACAAACACCGCCGGCGATTGCCTGGACGGCGCTGTCCCCGAGGCGCCGCTCTTCCAGGCGCCCAATGGGGACCTCTACGGGACCACCACTTATGGCGGTAATAACGATTTCTGCCCGAATCAGTGCGGCGTGATCTTCAAGATGAATCTTAGCGGTACGCTGAACGTAATTTACTATTTCTGCCCGGATGGCGGCGGGACCGCGGATGTTTGCAAGGACGGCGAAAACCCCATCTCCGCGCTAATCCAGGCAGGCAAGGATTTCTATGGCACAACCGCTTTTGGCGGGAAGAACGCCTGCCATCCGCTCAATGGCTGCGGCACGGTCTTCAAAATCACAACGAATGGCGCGACCCAAACGACGCTGCATACATTCTGCGCCGAAAAGGGGTGCGCGGACGGCGGTGAGCCCAGCGCGGGGCTGTTTCAGGCTGCCGGCGGCGATTTCTACGGGACCACTGTCATCAACGGAGCCTATGGCGGGGGGACGGTCTTCGAAATGACCGCGAGTGGCACGCTGACCACCATACATAGCTTCTGCGAGCAAAGCGCGTGTGCGGACGGTTCTTCGCCCAACGCCGTGCTCATCCAGGCTACCGATGGGAACCTCTACGGAACGACCCTGTCCGGAGGGGCTAACGGCGATGGGACCATCTTCCAAATCGCAGGTGGCACGCTGACCACGTTATATAGCTTCTGCTCCGCTAGCGGCTGTGCGGACGGCTCGTCTCCCAGCGGGCTAATGCAGGGCTCGGACGGAAATTTCTATGGGACGACCAACGGTAACGGGGCCAACGGCAAGGGGACCATTTTTGAAATCACCCCGGGTGGCACGCTCACCACGCTCTACAGTTTCTGCGCTCAAAGTGGCTGCCCCGACGGCGAAAGCGCCAATGCGCTGATGCAGGACACCAATGGGATTTTTTACGGGACGACGTACACCGGCGGCGCCAACAAGAAAGGGACGGTCTTCAGCCTGTCCGTGGGTTTGGGACCGTTTGTGGAAACACAGACCAGTTCCGGCGCGGTGGGAGCGGCCGTCATCATTCTGGGAACCGATCTGACCAGCGCGACCAGCGTCACCTTCAACGGCACGCCGGCGAAGTTTACCGTGGTCTCAGGTTCCGAAATCACCACCACCGTTCCAGCCGGCGCGACCACCGGCACAGTCCAGGTGGTCACACACGGCGGTACGCTTTCGAGCAACGTGCCCTTCCGCGTGCTTCCATAGGGACCAACAACAGCCTTACTGAGCAGAGCCGCAACCGGCAGGCGCCGGCATGGGATTTCCGTTTACGAGTACCAGATTCATAAGGGTCCCATGCTTGCCGATGATCGCGCTCATGCGCATCGGTCGATCCACAGTAATGTATAGCTTGGATGGCGCCCGCGGATCACCCGCCTATTAGCGTGATCTTGTACAAAACGCCTCCCAGTCTTTTTCCGCCGCTGCTCGCGGTGCCAAAGACGTGGCCGGTATTGTCAAGCAGCACGGGCCCCACGGGCGATCCGCCATCGGTTCCGCCGGTGAAGCTGTGCAGGAGCGTGTACTGCCCGGACGGGCTCACCTCGTATACCGTACCGCAACTGGCGCCCTGCTGGCAGTCCGTTCCCCAGCCATAGCTGGTGCCGTAAAGGTTGCCGGCCGCGTCGAGGACCAAGCTGGAGTAAGGCGGTGGGCCCGTGGTCCAACTTTGCGTAAAGCTGTAAAGAATGGTTTCGTCACCGGCGGTGTCTAGCTTGTACACCGTGCCGTAGCCGCCGGCGCCACCCCAACCAGTAGTCCCGTAAATGTTACCACCGGCATCGAGAGTGACACCCGCATAAGGCGCGCCTCCGTCAACTCCGGGGGTATCCGTAAAGTTGTACAGGATGGTCTTTGCGCCGGATGGGGAGAGTTTGAATACAGTGCCGCTGTTCGTAGTACCGCCAAAAGCGGTGGTTCCGAAGAGGTTGCCTGTCGCGTCCAGAGTAACATTTCCGGTAGGGCTGCTTCCGTCTGTGCCGCCCGTGAACGTATAAAGCGTCGTGGTTTGGCCGGATGGAGAGATCTTATGTACCGCGCCGCCGCCCGCCGAACCGCCACTGGTAGTTACATAAAGGTTTCCGGCGGCGTCCATGATCACCCCGGGGTTAAGCCCGTCATTGTCGCCGAAAGTCGCCAGCACAATTTTCTGGCCCGTGTTAGTTAACTTGTACACCACGGGACCGCAACATCCGTTCGCGCTCAGGGCGGTTCCATATATATTGCCGGCGGCGTCTTGCACGATATTGCCGGACGGGTACAGCCCCGTGTCGCTAGCGAAAGTGTAAAGCACTGTCTCGTGCCCAGCCGCCATTTTGTACACCACGCCGGCATTGCCTCGTCCACCGTAGAATGTGGTGCCGTAAAGATTGCCGGCGCTGTCGAGGATCAACCCGGATTGGGGGCTGTTTCCGCCGACCCCTCCGGTCAGAGCGTTGAGGGAGGTCTCATTCCCGGCCATATCCAATTTGAATACCGCCCCCAGATATGCGGGGCCTGCGAGCTGGGTGCTCCCATATAGATTGCCGGCCCCGTCCATCGCCAAGCCCACGGGAAGGCCTCCGTCCGTACCGCCGCGGAAACCGTAGAGGACGTTTTCATGGCCGGTGCTATCCAATTTGTAGACAACACCGCAATCATATCCATTACAGTCCCCGGTGAGACCGCCATAGTAAGTAACGCCGTAGAGGTTCCCCGATGCGTCGCGAACCACGGCCGAGTTGGGGTATTGGCCATTGCCGCCGGTGAAGCTGAACAGCATTTTCTGATGCCCCGTGCTGTCGAGTTCGAATACGGTGCCAATTCCGTTGCTACCCCCTCCCCAACTCGTTCCGTAAATGTTGCCATCCTGATCCAAGATCACGCTGGCGGACGGATACGCGCCGTACGGTTGCGTTGCAGGGCTAAAGGTATACAGCACGGAGAAATTCCCGGACGCATCCACCTTGTACACCACCCCGCAGCCGGAAGGGCCATTACGGGCATAACACTGCTTACCGGCGAAGCCGCCGTAGGCGGTGGTCCCATAGAGATTGCCAGCCGAATCGAGTGTCGGAGCCGCCAAGGGTTGCGCTCCGTCCGCGCCGCCGGTAAAAGTGTGAATCACCGTCTCGTGTCCGGTCCCATCCACCTTGTACAAGATGCCTTGGTGCGACGCGCCGCCAAATTGGGTAGTTCCGTAAAGGTAGCCGGCGCCATCCAGTACGACGCCGGTTTGCGGGTCCCTCCCGTCCGCTCCATCGACGAAGTTGTGCAGTACGGTTTCCTGACCGTTCAGTTCGAGCTTGTAGACGATTCCATCTCCCGTTGCGCCCCCGGCTGCGGCGGTGCCGTACAGGTTTCCGGCGGCGTCGCTGGTCAGGCCCGACATGGGACGGCTACCCGCCTTCCCTCCCGGAAAGCTGTAGAGTACCGTCTCGTTGCCGGCCGTATCCACCTTGAACACCACCCCGGCGTCGAATGCTCCGCCGGTGGAGGCAGTTCCAAACAGGTTCCCGGCCGCATTAACGATCACCCCCGCGTACGGGGTTGATCCGTTTGGCAGAGCCGCAAAATTGTACAGGACCGCTTCACTTGGTTGCCCTTGGAGCGAGGCGGTCGAGAACGCTAGGAGCGCGGCTAGGAGCCCGACCCAATGCAAAGACACTTTAGAATTACCCCGGCTTCGTCTGTTCTGTGCCATAGTTCCTTTCCTGTTCAATGTGTCCCCAAAGCCGGTGAACTTACGGCCATCCTTTTAGAAGTAGGCTGTTTGGGCCGTCAGAGCAAGGAGAATGTTCTGCGGGCGGTACTGGTACTTGTCGCCCGGCGGCTTTATCGCCGACTCCTGCAACCATGGAAGCTGCGATCATCGAAGCCGCGCGTTATCCTGGTCGATATGGGTTCCCACCGGCTCATCACGCGCGGCCTCCTGTGTGCGCCCTTGCTGCTATTGGCAGGCGCCACGTGGCTGCTGCACGCCGTGGACACCCCAGCTTCCCCGATCCGGTTCGAGCTAAAACCCATCGCATTCCAACTCGAACACGGCGAAGTAACCGCGCGCCACGTGCCCGCCACCATGGCCGGCGGCGTCGCCATTTTCGATTACAACCGCGACGGGCGTCCCGATATCTTCTTCACCAACGGCGCCAATCTGGCGACGCTCAAAAAGGACGATCCGAAATATCGCAATCGCCTGTTTCGCAACGACGGCAAGGGCGTGTTCACTGACGTGACGGATGCCGCGGGTTTGGCCGGCACGGGCTTCGATACGGGCGCGGCTGTCGGCGATTACGATAACGACGGCTATCCCGATCTCTTCGTCGCGGGCGTCCACCACAACACGCTGTATCACAATAACGGCGATGGCACGTTCACCGACGTCACCGAGAAGGCCGGCATTTCGAATCTTGCGGACCCCGAATTCGGGCCGATGTGGTCCGTCACGGCGGCCTGGGTCGACGTAAACAACGACGGGTTGCTCGATTTATTCGTGGTCAACTATCTGCGGTGGGACTACGCCACCGAGCCACTCTGCGAATACAAAGGAGTCGCCGATTACTGCGCGCCGCGTTCGTATAAGGGCTTGCCCAACCAGTTGTACCTGAACAAGGGCAACGGTAAGTTCGAAGATGTGTCGGAGAAATGGGGACTCCGCGCGCATGTGGGCAAGGGCATGGGGGTGGGCATGGCCGATTATGATCTGGATGGACGCCCCGATCTCTTCGTCACCAACGACGGCTCTTACAATTTCCTTTTTCACAATCTGGGAAACAAGTTCGAAGAGGTAGCGTTTCAGAACGGCGTGGCGCTGGCGGAAGACGGGAATTTTATCTCGGGCATGGGAACGGATTTTCGCGATTTCAACAACGACGAATACCCCGACCTGGTCACTGTCGCTCTCGAAAGCCAGACGTTTCCCTTATGGAAAAACACGGCCGGAAAAGGGTTCCAGGAGGTGACCACACCCAGCGGAATGCGCGCGCAGTCGATCCCCATGGCGGGCTTCGGCGCGGGCCTCTACGATTTCGATAACGACGGATGGAAGGACCTGTTCGTCAGCCGCGGCGATGTGCTCTCAACGCCGCTGCCGGGGAATGTAGTCGAGCAACCCAACACCGTGTTCCGCAACGGTGGCGCTAACGGGCGTTGGCAGGCGCTCACGGCGGAAGCGGGTTTGGATGCGGCGCCCCCTGCGCGCCACCGCGGCCTCGCGTTTGGCGATCTGGATAGCGATGGCCGCACGGATGTGGTCGTCACCGCGCTAGCACATCCGGCCGAGATCTGGATGAATCGCAGCCCGGGCGCAGGTCACTGGCTGGATATCGCGCTCGAAGGAACCCGGAGCAACCGCGACGGCATCGGCGCCCGCATCGCGGTCTCGACCAAGAGCGGCATGCAGTATAACCATATGACCACCAGCGTGGGCTATGCGTCGTCGAGTTACGGGCCGGTGCATTTCGGGTTGGGCGCCGATGAGGTGGCCACGTCGGTGGTCGATCCACTGGCCGTCCGGCATCGTGCAGACTCTGAAAGACGTGCGCGGCGGCCAGGTATTGCACGTGAAGGAGGCGCCGCCCTCCCAGTGACGTATCTGGTTGCATTGTTCTGGCTGTTCGCCGCCGGCGATCGCGCGCAGCCGGCCTCCGCGCCAACAAGTTTTGAGATCGCCTCGAAGAAAGCTACCGAGGCGCGCGGGCAAAACCGCATTCCCGAGGCGATTGAGATGTACCGCCAGGCGCTCCGGATGCGATCCTCCTGGGCGGAAGGCTGGTGGTTCCTGGGCGAGCTGCTCTACGAGCGGGATAAATATCCCGAAGCGCGGGACGCCTTGCGCAAGTTGGTCGCGCTGGACGCGAAGACTGGTCCGGGCTTCGCGCTGCTGGGCCTCTGCGAGTACGAAACGCGGGAATATAAGCGGGCGTTGGCCGATATTAACGAGGGGCGCCGCCTGGGTTTGGGCGACGACCCGCAAATCAGGCGCGTGGTGCTGTACCATGCAATGCTCCTGTTCACCCGCTTTGGAATGTACGAGTCCGCCCTGCAGATATTGGATAGAGTCGTCAAACTGGATGCCACCGGCGAAGCCGTGACGGAAGCTGCCGGCTTAGCGGCCCTGCGCCGGCCCATCCTGCCGGAGGACATACCGCCGGGCGAAAAGGATCTGATCGATCGGGCCGGCAGGGCGGCCCGCGCCATGGCCGAGCACAATACCGACGCTACGCAACAGTATTTCGCGGATCTGCTGGCCCACTATCCGAAGGCGCCCAACGTGCATTACTTCTACGGGACCTATCTGCTCTCGACCGATGCGGATGCCGGTCTGCGCGAACTACAGAAGGAACTGGATTTGAACCCGAAACATGTGGAAGCTCTGGTGCAAACGGCCTTGGAGTACGAGCAGCGCGGCGACTCCGATAAGGCACTGGTCTATGCGCGCCGGGCGGTCGATGCCGCGCCCCAGTTTTTCGCGGCGCACGCCGTTTTGGGCAGGCTGCTGACCAACGCGGGCGATCCGGAAAAGGGAATTCCGGAATTAGAAATGGCACGGCAACAGGCATCCGACAGCCCGCAAGTCCACTTCGCGCTGGCCTCGGCTTATTCTCTGGCGGGCAGAAAGAAGGATGCAGACAAAGAGCGCGCGGAATTTTTGCGGTTGAAGCGGTTGGCGGACGAGACGATGGGGAATGATGCCGGTTCGCATCCATAGGCAATCCCGTAGGTGGTTGGCGTTTTTGCTCGGCGCGGCCGGCTTGTGGGCGCAGCAACCGCCCGCCACGTCCGAACAGACGCTGCAGCATGCCATGGTTCTCTATCAGTCCGGCGATCTGGATGGAGCCATCCGCGCTTACCGAGAGTATCTCGCCGCCCAGCCGGATTCCATCGCAGCCCGGTCGAATCTGGGAGCGGCGCTGGCGCGCGCGGGCCGTTACGAAGAAGCCATCGCCGAGTATAATCACGCTCTCGAGAAAAGCCCCGGGAATCCCGCGCTGCTATTGAATCTGGGTCTGGCGTACTACAAAACCGGCCGTCCGGCTGAGGCCGCTGCCCGCTTCGAGCAGGCCGCGGCGCTGGCGCCCCAGTTCAAGGATCAGGTGACTCTGCTGCTTGCCAGTTGCTACAACAGTCTCGGAAAATACAAGGAAGCCACTGCACTGCTAGCCCCGCTCGAAAAAGAGAAATCCGCCGATCCGGCGTTTGATTATCTCTATGGAACCGCCTTGATCGGCGGTGGCCAGAACGCCGGCGGCGCGGTGGTCCTCGATCGCATCCTTAGCCGCGGCGATTCTGCCGAAGCCCGCCTGCTGCAGGGCACCCTCAAAATGCAAGCGCATGACTTCGATGGCGCGCGCGCCGAACTGGAGAAGGCCATCGCCCTGAACAACCGGCTGCCGGGCGCGCATGCCCGCCTGGGTGAGTTGCTGTTGGCCCAGGGAGAGATCGCCCCCGCCACCGCCGCTTTCACCCAGGAACTCGCCTTGGATGCCACGGACTTCGCTTCTAATCTGAACCTGGGCGTGCTGGCCAAGCAGGATCAGGATTACACCGCCGCGCGCCGCTATTTCGATCGCGCCCTCCAGTCGCGGCCCAACGATGCGGGCGTGCGTTATCAGGTGGCCGTGGTCGACCTGGCCACACGCAATCTGGAACCGGCCCGCAAGGCTCTCGAAGCCCTGATCGCCGAATCCCCCGCATTCGCGGAGGCGCATGCCACTCTGGCCACGGTCTACTACCGCCTGGATCGCAACGCCGATGGCGACCGCGAGCGCGATCTGGCCGAGAAGTTGACCGACCAGCAAGACGCCGCACAGCGCGGGGCTGCGCCGCGATGAAGAGCCGGTGGCTGTGGACTGGAGTCGCGGCGCTGGTAGTCTGGACGCTGGCCGCCAGCCGTCCTGCCGCCAGCGAAGATCCCGAGCCACGCCGGCCGCACTTCACCGATATTGCGCCGAAGTCCAACTTCGCCTATAAAACGGACAACAACTTCACCGGCCGAAAATACTTCCCACAAACGATGTGCGGAGGCGTAGCCGCCCTCGATTTCGATAACGATGGCCGCATGGACCTCTTCTTCACCAATGGCGCCAAGCTGCCCGAAATGGAAAAGACGGATCCCCGCTTCTACAATTGCCTGCTGCGCAACCGCGGCGACGGTACCTTCGAAGACGTCACGGCGCGCGCGGGTCTGCAGGGCAAAGACCTGGGTTTCAGTTTCGGCGTCGCCGCGGGCGACTACGACAACGACGGTTTTGAGGACCTGTTTATCTGCAATGCCGGCCGCAACGTGCTTTACCATAACAACGGAGATGGCACCTTCACGGATGTCACCGAGCGCTCCGGCATCGGCACCAAGCCGAAGGACGTGCTGAGCGTAGCCGCCGCGTGGTTCGACTACGACAACGACGGCAAGCTCGATCTGATCGTCTCCAACTACACCGTCTGGACCCCGCAGACCGACAAAGTCTGTGCCGTAAATGGCCGTGAGGTCTACTGCCATCCGAAGACTTACACTAACGTGGCCCACCGTCTGTATCACAACCTCGGCGACGGCCGTTTCGAAGATGTGACGGACTCCTCCGGTTTCGGCCAGCAACTCGGTAAGGGCATGGGCATTGCCATCGCGGATTTTAACGGTGACGGATACATGGATGTTTTCGTCGCCAACGACACGGTGCGGAATTTCCTGTTCATCAACCAGAAAAACGGCACGTTCAAGGAGTCCGCCTTTCAGTGGGGCGTGGCCTACGACGAAAGCGGTAATGCCGGCTCGTCCATGGGAGCGGACGCCAAGGATTACGACAACGACGGCTGGCCCGACCTGTTTTATAACAACCTGAAGGGCCAGATCTGGGGGCTGTTCCACAACCAGGGCGGCAAGAACATGAACTATGTTTCCGGTGTTTCACGCATTTCCCGCCTGAGCGCGCGCAGTTCCGGATGGAGCAACGGCTTCATCGACTACAACAACGACGGCTGGAAGGATCTCTATTCCGCGAACGGTGACATCGACAACGTAGGCGAGATTTCCCGCCAGCGCGACACCATGTTCGAAAACGTGGATGGCAAAGAGTTCCGCGACGTGTCCGGATTGCTGGGCGCGGACTTCAACCATGCCGGTTTCCAGCGCGGCTCCGCCTTCGTGGATTTGAACAACGACGGATTTCTGGACCTGGTGGTGACTTCGCTCGACGAGAAGCCGCGCATTCTGATGAACTCGGCCGACAACGGAAATCACTGGCTGCTGGTAAACACGATCGGCCGCAAAAGCAACCGCGATGGCATCGGGGCTACGCTCAAACTAACCACCGCCTCGGGCCGGACACTGTACAATCACGTAACCACTTCCGATGGGTTCATGTCATCAAGCGACAAGCGCGTGCATTTCGGTCTGGGCGCGGAGAAGGCCATCGCGGCGCTGGAGATCCGCTGGCCCAGCGGCACCGTGCAGCAGTTGAAGAAGGTGAAAGCGGACCAGGTTTTGACAGTCAGGGAGCCGGAGCGGTGAGGCCAGAAGATATGCGGCAGGTGTCCATCATGCGGGCCAAGCTATCCGTCAGGCGAGTCATGGCAGCCTCAAAGAGCTTCGTACTTTCCTCGGCGGTGGCAGCAAGCATCTTCGCGGTCTGGGCGCAGGCTTCTTGGCGTAGGTCGACGCATTCATCCGGTGACTGGAGGGCGAAAATCTTGTCCTCCAGTCGGGCGAGCGCGTTCCACAATTCGGCCTTTTCTTGCTCCGTCATGCTTCCTCCAGTACCCTACAGCGACTTATCGAAGAAGTCCAGCATCGCCTGCTGCATCTGCTTCCGCAGCGGCACCTCCCACCCCGTGCGACTTCTGCGGATATACCAGCATCTGGAACTGCTTGCCCTCCCGCTCCAGAACATTGGCCATCTGCACGCTGTTCTGGAAATGCACGTTGTCGTCCTCGATGTTATGCATGATCAGCAGCCGCGCCTTGATGTCGCCCGCATTGGTCTGCGGCGAGCTGCGCTTGTAACCCTCCGGATTTTCCTCCGGCAGGCCCATGTATCGTCTCCGTGTAAATCGAATCGTAGTTGCGCCAATCCGTCACCGGCGCGCCCGCGATGCCCGCCTTGAAAACAGCCGGCGCATTGGCCAATGCGTACAGCGTCATGTACCCGCCATAACTCCAGCCGCTGATGCCCACGCGCGTCATATCCGCAAAGCCCAGCGTGCCCAGATAATGGATTCCATCAAGCTGGTCGTTCAACTCGTGCGCGCCGGTTTCGTGATAGATCTTCGATTCCCAGAGATGCCCGCGCCCGGACGATCCGCGATTGTCAAGCTGCCAGATCAGGTAGCCCTTCTGCGCCAGCACCTGGTCGAAACCGGCGCCGCTCCAGGCGTCGCGCACCGCCTGCACGCCCGGCCCGCCGTAGATCATCACAACCACCGGATACTTCTTCTCGGCCGAAAATCCGGCCGGCTTGATCATCCGCGCATAAAGCTGCACGCCGTCCTTGGCCTTGATCTTGACGATCTCGGTCGGGCAGGATCTCCACATCCGGTCGGCGTCGCTTCCTTGTATACCGCGATCTGCGAGCCGTCGCTTTCGTGCAGCGTGCGCCGCGGCGGACGTGGCCAGGCTGGACGCCGTATCCATGTAATATGCGGTGGTCGGACTCATGGAGATGGTGTGCGTGCCCGCGCCGCCGCTGAGCCTCTGTTTCTGCTTGCCATCCAGACGCACGCGGTAAAGCTGCCGCTCGAGCGGACTCTCTTCGCTCGAAACGAAGAAGACTTCGCGCGTTTCCTCGTTGACTCCCGCCACTTCGGTCACTTCCCACTCGCCCTTGGTGATCTGCGACACGTGCTTGTCGTCCACCGAGCAAAGGTAAAGGTGATGGTACCCGTCCCGCTCGCTGCCCCACAGGAACTGCTTGCCCTTGTTCAGGAAGCGGAAGTCGTCGTTCACATTCACCCAGTATGAATCGTCCTCGGTGAGGAGCACTCGCGACGCGCCCGTGCGCACGTCCGCCAGGCCCAGGTCCAGACGGTTCTGAATGCGATTCAGGCGCTGATAGGCCACCGCGCGGCTGTCGGGCGCCCAATCGCACGCGCGCCAGCAGGTGGTCGCGCGTTTCGCCGATATCCATCCAGCGCGTGGGGCCGCCCTCCGCCGGCCACCACTCCCAACCGCACATCCGCATTGGGCGTGCCCGGCTGCGGAAAGCGCTCAGGCTCCGCTGAACGCGCGCCACGAGAGCAAATCCACCTGCGGGAAAATGGATTCGTGGCCGACGTCGAACTGCAAATAGGCGATCTGGCGTGCTGTCGGGAGACCACCAGTGCGCCGTGGAGAGGTTCAACTCTTCCGGATACACCCAATCCAACTCGCCGTTCCACAGCGTCGCGGAGCCGTCGTTGGTCAGCCGGGTCACCTTCTTGGACGCCACCTCCAGGCTATACAGATCGTGGTCGCGGCGGAACGAGACGAAGCGGCCGTCGGGCGAGAGCTTGGGGTCGCGCTCCACTTCCGCGGTGGCCGTGAGTTGCTCCCATTTGCCCGTCTCCGTATGCAGCAGAAACAGGTCGCCTTCACGCTGATCAGCATCTCCTGCCCGGTTGCGGACCATTGGAAGCTCTGCTCGGAAACGCGCCGGTTCTGCCAGTCGACGCCTTCCGATTTGGGCGGCTTCACCGCCTTTTCCTCCAGCGGCCCGAGCGCCACCAGTTGCTTCTGTTTCTTGGAGGCCACCTCGTACTGCGAGATGGCTCTCTCTTCCATCCACGCGAACCGCTTTCCGTCGGGCGCCCAGGTGATGGCCGCCATGCGCGGCGGCGCCGGCATATTCTGGATGGTGACCGGCTTCTTCTCGGCGGCGAAGCCGGCACAGCGACAGCAGCAGGACGCAACAGATCCTCTTCATAAACCTGCATTGTATCCTCAGCCCGCACCTCCCTCACGCATTGCCGGCCGGCTGTGGCATGCTAAATCAATCTCCATGGAATTCGTCAGCGGCAATATCGGATGGATCGAAGTGATCTGCGGCCCCATGTTCTCGGGCAAGAGCGAAGAGCTGATCCGGCGCCTGCGCCGCGCCATGATCGCCCGCAAACGGGTGCAGGTGTTCAAGCCCGTCATCGACACGCGCTATTCGCGCCGACGAAATCGTTTCGCATGGCGATCTGCGCATGAAGTCCGAAGTGGTGAGCCGCCGGCAGTGAGATTCTGGACCGCGTGGACTGGCGCTCGGAAGTCATCGGCGTGGACGAGGCGAATTTCATGGGCGAGAGCCTGGTGGACGTCGCCCAGCGCCTGGCCGATAGCGGCAAGCAGGTGATCGTGGCCGGGCCTGGATACCGATTACCTGGGCCGCCCCTTCGTCCCCATCCCGGACCTGCTGGCGCTGGCCGAATCCATCACCAAGACGCTGGCCATCTGCGTGCGCTGCGGCAATCCGGGCAAGCATACGCA
Source organism: Bryobacterales bacterium (assembly GCA_963795925.1). Taxonomy (GTDB): domain Bacteria; phylum Acidobacteriota; class Terriglobia; order Bryobacterales; family Bryobacteraceae; genus Bog-159. The sequence goes on from CAWCJP010000006.1 coordinate 218,192, forward strand.
GCGCCTGCGCGGCGCCGACGACCTGATCGTGGTGGGCGCCGCCGACATGTACGAAGCCCGCTGCCGCCGCTGCTTCGAGCCCGGCATTCCCAAGCAGACCGAGCTGGATTTCCTGAAGCGCAAAACCGATTCAAGAGCCTGATCCGCCACGTCCACGATTTCCGATCCCTATGTCGAGGCCATGTCCACCCGCGGCCCACCGCTCGGTGGGCAATCTGGCCTAAACATAATCCACGTGGTGGCCGACCTTGGTATTTGCGATCCAGCCTCGTTCATCGATATTGCCTGACATGAGGCTGTTACTCGGGGCCAGTCGCAATCGCAAATATCTTACATTTTCTTGCGGCGCATAGACGGCGCGTCGAGGCGCCCGAACACTGCTCATCGAGTAGCGTGATATCGATCCACGAGAACCCTTGCCGCTTCGTCCTGCGTCGTGTAAATCGTAGCCGGCTCATCGCCTTCGATGGTCCAGCCGTTGCCACGCGGGATCAAATATCCAGCGACCGGCCCTGGCAGGGTTTCGTTTACGCTACCAGAATCGAAGCCCCGGTTGTCCCTTCAAAAACTGTACGTCATCTCGGCACGACCGTAGCACAGCCGCTCGCCATATAAACCCTAGCGCGAGCGATATAACGTCACATCGGGCGCAGGAGGTACATGCGCCTTCAGAATTCATCGTCGATGGTCTCGCGCACGCGCCGAGTGATTTCTGCAAGGGTCCTCGTTATGGTGCTCAAGTTCGCGTGGTATGATTTCGTACTATGCGACCGGTTTACGACCCCGCCGTGGCCGACCTCTTGGGATCCCGGAGCGCGGACCGAGGCGACCAAGCCGTGGCTTGTAATCTCCGTCACGACGAACGAATCAGCCCAGCCAGGGAGGCGGTGGTCGATAACCACGAAGCCCCCGGCGTCCTGCCTCATCCACGAACCGGGGCTGCATTGAAGGGCGTGGTCAATGATTATTTTTGGCGGCGCGTGCGGACTTCGTTTTATCCGGATTACATCGTACCGGAATTAAGTAGCGATAACTTTGTCCCAGTGGCCACGGCTGCCGTGCCCGGAATCAATGGTTCGATGATGTTGGGCCGACTTCTGGATTCGAGCCGTCTGCGAACTGTGTACGAATGGGCGTTTGAGCAGGAAATATACGAGCTCTTGGATTTCGAACCTGCTGCGGGTGACAAGCCGTTGGGCGACTGGCTGAAGCGGAGGTTGGCCTCGCCAGAGGAGACGGATGCCTTCCTCCACGCTGTGTTGAACGTTATGGACCTGAGGCGCAATGATCATCCCCTCGAACCTGCCTGGGCTTTTTGGTGGCACGATTTCGAGGCGTATCGGCACGAGCTGGCCGAGCGCTGGCTTCAGGTACTGGGGCTGGAGAACCGCCATAGTGATGACCTGCCGCATTGGCTGGTTCTCCTGAGATACTACTGCCGCGACGTGGGAACCCTGATCCGGCCCACGCAACTAGACGCCGGATGGTACCGACACCACTTTCCTTCGCCCCGCCGTGATGAGCCGGCCCAGCGGAGGGGGCACCCGATGGATCTGGGCGCTCCATCGCGCGGTTATAGGTTGCTTGCGGAGTTTATACACCAGCAAATACCGCACGCGGGTCACTGGACCGGCGACATCAAGCAAACAGTCACCAGGGTTACGGCCGAATTACGGGATCAACGTCACGCTCACTACCTGCGATTGCGAGATGAGTATCCGGAAGTAAAGTCTGGCGGCTGGATTGAGGAGTGCTTGTAGCCAGTAGTTATGGTTGTGGCAAACCATCACATTGGCTCTTACGTCCGATGGCTCTGCTATTATTAGGAGGTAAGATTGTCTTAGCTGCCATGAAGATTTATCCGAATACCACGGAAGCCATATCAGCCGCTTGCTAGACGCCTGGCTGCGGCACGAACAGTGGCAGCCGATCGAGTTGATCCGGCTGTTAGTGGGGGATGATCTCCCGGCGGTTGGGTCAGCCGAGGAACCGTACGTCTGGATACTGCGTGGCATTGGCACGGGTGCGTACCGGGCCGACCGGAAGGCTCGCATGGCTGCGCGGATGGGCGAGTTCATCGAGCAGCAGCCCGAGGTGGAGTTGCCAGGGCCGCGGCCGGAACAGATGTTCTATAACCTGCTGCAACTGTGCGCGGGCATGACTCGCAAAACCTCCGCCTTACTTAAGGTCCCCGGCAATGGCGCTGGCGCTCCTCTGCTTACTCCAACCTGGCGCATACAAATCCGAACGCTAACGATATGACTACTTAAGGCCGTAGTGCGAATGCCGTTGCGCCGGACCTTATGGCAGCACCGGAAGGCCACGTTGCTCGAAAGCTGCCGGCTGGATTGTGATCGCCTGGACTTTACCGCTGCTCATGCCAGGCGGGTACGAACTTACATTGCCTTTAATACCATCTGAAGACCGTGCCACACCCTTGGTCGCAACCGGCCACACTGGCTCCGCCATGCTGAGTTGTTCCGTAGAACGCCCCGTTGGTTGCCTGGACAAGCCCAGCGTGCGGGAATCGTCCGTCCGTGCACTCCGTTTGGGCGCAGAAGCTGTACAGCGTCGTCAGCTCACCTGTTGGCGTTGTTTCGAAGACCGTGCCGCCGCCGTTGGCCCCGGCACTGAGGGTTGTACCGTAGAAAGCCCCATTGGTCGCCTGGATAAGCCCAGCTTCTGGGTTCCCGCCATCCATGCACAAGTTTTGGGAGCAGAAACTGTATAGCGTACTCAGTGTGCCATTCGGCGTAATCTTGAACACCGTGCCACCGCTATTGGCCCCGCCCTCGAATGTGGTCCCGTAGAAGTCTCCACTCGCGGCCTGAACGAGTCCCGAACGCGGGCTTAAGCCGTCCGTACACGAAGGGTCTTGGGCGCAAAAACTGAAAAGCGTAGTCAGAGTGCCGCTCGGCGTTATTTTGAAGACGGTGCCGCTGTCGTTGCCCGCCCCTCCAGCCGCGGTTGTCCCGTATAAGTCCCCGTTGGTAGCCTGCACCAGCCCGCCGATGGGTTCATCGCCGTCCACGCAGTTTGTTAGGGAGCAGAAAGGGTAAAGCGTCGTCAGTTGACCACTCGGGGTGATTCGGAAAATAGTCCCATGGCCGTTGGTCCCGCCACTCCGGGTTGTCCCGTAAAGCTCCCCGTTAGTAGCTTGGATTAGGCCCGCGGAGGGGTACCCGCCGTCCGCGCAATGCGGCGAGTAGGGAGAGCAGAAGCTGTGTAGTGTCGTCAGCTTACCGCTCCCAGTGACCTGGAAGACCGTTCCAAGGCCGCTGGCGCCGCCCTGAGACGTTGTCCCGTAAAAGTCGCCACTGGCGCCCTGGACCAAGCTCCCAACCGGAGCATCGCCGTCTGTACACGCGGTTTGGGAGCAAAAGCTGTACAGGGTCGTGAACGCACCGCTTGGGCTGATTGTGAAGATCGTCCCGTGGTTGCCGTTGGCACCGCCATTTCCCGTGGCCCCGTAGAAGTCGCCATTGGCCGCTTGCATCAACCCCGCGCCGGGATATGCGCCGTCCGCGCCACTGAAGCTGTGCAGGGTGGTGATAGTCTGTGCCGGCAGGGCAATCGCCGCTACGCAAAACACAAACGCAGGCGAGTTAGCGATTCGTCTCATCGGTGTGCCCCCATTCCTCATCAGACTATACACCCGTCCGGGCGTTCGAGCTACATCTTTCACCACAGGCGGTACTAGACGGACCGATAGAGGCCGATATTACCTGATAAGGCCGGCTACGGGCAATGAACGATGGTCAGAATTCGTCGTCGATTGTCTCCCGCACACGGCGAGTGATTTCGGCAGGGTCCTCTTCGACGGCAAACGCGGCCTGCCGCTCGAAACCATGCGGGCCGGTGATGATAAGGCGCACGTTGCCCCGAAACGGATCAGCGGCAATCCAGCCTTCGTGTACAGATCTGACCGATGTCGCGCGCCGGCGATCATAGCCGATTCTATGCGTTCCCGACGCGGGGCCGGAATTCCTTTGCAATTGAAAATGGTCAACGGCATGAGCGGCGCGTACCCACGCAAAATTCTTAGGTTCGAGGTGTCGACCTTTGGCTCCGCCGGTATCTGCGTCGCTCCGTGGACGCTTTTGCCGAGATGTCCTTCAGCCATGCCGGTGGACGCCCGCGCCGCCGACCAC
>CAWCJP010000007.1:0-233867 GCA_963795925.1 Bryobacterales bacterium
ACAGGCTGGGGATCGTTTAATTTCCTGCAATTGGCCTGGGCCATCAATGCTTACCTGGTGGGTGACCTGGGAGCGCCGGCTGTCAACTTTACCGGACCCGCAGTGAATAAGTGGTATACCAGCAACCAGAAGGTAAGCTGGACCATCTACGACACCAGTCGCAATGGCAAGGAACTGACCGGCGTAGCGGGTTTCAGCCAGGCTTGGGACATAGATCCCGGCGGCGACCCGGTGAAGGAAGCTACTCCCGGCGCCGGCAACTCCTTTTACAGTGGGCCGCAGTTTCCCAACCAGACCAGCGGGTGCCTCGATTTCACGGGTGCGTCCTGCTTGGTAAGCTCAGGCCAGGGCTGGCACTCGGTGATCGTGCGGGCTTGGGATAACACGGGCTACGGTGGGATTTCCTCGTGCGGCCCCATAGGTTACGACACGGTCGCGCCCCACACAACGGGGCAGGCCAGCACCACTAGTCCTGCCCAGGTTACCCTGACCGCCACTGACGCCACCAGCGGCGTTGCCAGCACCGTGTATCAATTGGACGGCGGCGCTGCGACCACCTATAGCGGTCCTTTTTCTGTATCGGGCGCAGGCAGCCACAAGGTCACCTTTCATAGCACCGACAATGCCGGCAACGTGGAGAGTACCGAAACACTGAATTTCACGGTGGGCGCGGTGACCAATACGGCGGTGACCTCGAGCGTCAATCCGTCGCAGTTCAATCAGACTGTAACCTTCACCGCCGCAGTCAGTTCGGCCAGCGGCACGCCGACGGGCACGGTGACTTTTTTCGACGGCTCGACACAACTGGGAGTGAGTACGTTGAGCGCGGGAAAAGCTCCGTTCGTGACACATACGCTCGCCGTGGCGGGGCATAGTATCACGGCCACCTACACCGGAAGCGCCAATTTTGCGGCGAGTACTTCCTCGGTGCTCACGCAGACGGTCGGCAAGGCGGCCACCATTACCACCATTACCGCTTCCCCGAATCCTGTCAGCCCCTTCCGTCCAGTCACTTTTACGGCTACCGTGACTGGGGCATTTGGCACCGCGCCCGGTGGCACAGTATCCTTCCAGACCGGCACGAAGGTGTGGGGCAAAGGGACGCTGAACTCCTCCACACATAAAGCAACCTTCACCATCTCTACGCTTCCGGCAGGCACGGACTCGATACAGGCGGTTTACGCAGGGGCTGTGGACTTCAACACTTCCGTATCTCCGGTATATAAGGAAGTAGTGGAGTAGTGGAGTAGGCCATCTGTTGGCTTGATGAACCTTAGCCGGCTGTCATTGCGAGAGCCAGCGTCGCTAGCAGCAACGCCGGAGGCATCACCCATAAACCGGTTTTCAAAAACGTCCAGCCGCTGACCCGTTCCCCCTCCCGCCGCAGCGCGATCAGCCACAGCAAGGTCGCGAGCGATCCGGTGACCGAGAGATTGGGGCCAAGATCGGTGCCGATCAACACCGCGTGACGGACATGATCGGGGAGACGGATCGCCTGCAGCGCGCTGCCGGCCAGCAGTCCGGAGGGCAGGTTGTTCATGACATTCGCAAGGCCGGCCACGCCGAAGGACGCTGTCAGCGATGCGACGAAGCGTGGAAGCTCCGCGCAGTGCCGGGCGGCCGCGACCAGCACTTGCTGCGCGCCTGCCCGGTCGAGCGCCGCGACGATGACGAAGAGGCCCGCCACCAGAGGGAGAACGCTCCAACTCACGCCGCGCACCACCGCCAGCACGCAACCTTGTTTAGCTCCTGGCTTAGCCCCTGTCGCGACAAGAAGCATAACCACGAGCGCCGCCGCGAAGGTCGGCCAGCCAAGATCGAGGCCGAGGGCAGAGGCGGAGATCATCACCGCGCCCGCCGCCGCCAGGCCCCAGACCGAACGCCGTGCCGCGCGCGTCAGCACCGGAATTTCGCGATCGTCTTCCACGATTCCGGCGAGGTCCCGCTTCGACAGATGGCGGAGAATGAAGAATGTCGCGGCGATGGAGAGAAGGGACGGCAGGGCAAAGACTCTAAGCCATGGCAGCAACGCCGGAATCTGCTTGCCGTAGACCACTAGGTTGGCCGGGTTCGAGATGGGCAGGACGAAACTCGCGGCGTTAGCGATGAAGGCGCAGCACAGCAAGTAGGGCAGCGCGGCAACGCGGGCCTTTTTCACCGCGGCGTAGACGGCTGGCGTCAGAACCACCGCCGTCGCATCGTTCGAGAGAAAAATAGTCACGAGCGTGCCGGCGGCATAGACCAAAAGAAAGAGCTTCGACCGCGATCCATGGGCCGCATCGACCGCGCGGCCTGCGAGCCAGTCGAAGACGCCCTCCTTGCGCGCTGTCTCCGCCAGCAGCATCATCCCGGCCAGGAACAGATACACATCCGTCCCTTTCCCGATCGCCCTCCATGCGGATGCAGGAGGCAAAAGTCCCAGCGCAACCAGCAGCGCGGCGCCCAGGCAGGCCCAGACGGCTTCGGGCCATTCTTTCGGGCGAAAGAGAATCCCCGCGAACGTTGCAACCGCGACGGACCAGATCAGCAGAGCGGCCATTTCGCGTTGAACCGTCTGAAAGCGCGTCAATAAGCGATCGAGGGCAAATAGGCTCCGGCCGGTTCGTTGTACAGGCCGAGACTCATCAGCGTCATCGGCTCGACCACACGCAACCCCTGCGCGAGGCACCAGCGGAACAGATCGGCGTTTCGCGTCGGGATCAGAATCCCAGGGCCCTGGAATGAGTCTGCAGCGCCGATCAGGGCTTCGAGATCCGCGTTGCCTGCGGCCACGGCATGGCCGAAGAACGCCATTGTGGTCGCATACGCGGTGATCTTTCCGTGCCTCTCGACCACCACGGCGGTGCCCGCGGAGATGGCTTCCGACAGTTCACCGTTGCGATCCATGCCGTGCACCCGCATGCACAACCGGCCGCAGGCGTCGAGGTCCGCCGCGGTGGCAGGACGAACCGGAAACCCATCGGGTTTCCGTCGCAAGGCAGGCCCCTGCATCACCGATAACGGCTCGCGCGCGTCAAACCCCAGTCCGGTATATAGCGCGAGCGAACGATTATGAAACGCGGCCTGCACCAGCCTCACTCCGGCGAATCCGCGTTGCCGCGCACGGTCCAGCACCGCTTCCATCAATAGGCGGCCGATGCGCCGGTTCTGCACCGCCGGGTCGATCGTGATCGGCCCGACTCCTGCGATCGAGGATCGTTCATCCATACAGTTGCTGCCCACGATCCGGCCGTCAAGCTCGGCGACCACGCAGAAATGGCGGGGATGGGAAAAGAGCGCGGTCAGGATGCCAATGCCGGCTTCGGGGATCGGGACGTCCGGCGGGAATGTGTGCGCCTCGCTGATCGCGCGAAAAGCCTCGTAGCAAATCCGGCCGCAGACTGCGGCGTCGTCTGGCGATGCCGGCCGGATGGTTACTGAGGCTGGTCCTAATGCAGCGGTCATTCGGTGTGATCTCCCGCCGTTCAGTGTACACTAACTCACGTAATACGGCGGGCGAGTGCGCGCACGGCCATGCGAAGGCGGTCGGGCCAGGGCAGGCGCGCAAAGTTGACCCGTACGACGCCATTGGTGAAATAAGTCTTGCGCGAGTAATCGATGGCGACTTCCACCACCACGGGGCGCCTGGCTTCGGTCAGGGCGCGCGCCTGCCGCAGCACCGATTCTATCTCCGCATTCTTAGACAGCATCAGATACTCGACGCCCACGGCGCGGCAGAACGCGGGCAGGTCGTAGTCCGGCAGTTGGCTGCAACTCTTGCGCCCCAGGGCGGTCTGCTGGAATTGAGCGATCTGCGCCAACTCGCGGTCGCGCAGCAACAACACCATCACGGGCAACTGTAGCTGCGCCGCGGTCAGCAGTTCCAGGCCGGTCATCAGAAATGCGCCGTCACCCGCCAGCGAAACCACGGGCCGGCCGGGGCACGCCAGCGCCGCGCCCAATGCCGACGGCACGGCATAGCCCATGCAGGAGTAATCGATCGGCGCCAGGAACGAGCGTGGGCGGTCAAGCCGCAGGCATTCCACAGCCAGGAATGTGCCATTGCCGCTGTCAGTAGTGTAAATCGCCGCCGGACCTATTAACTCCTGCACGGCCTTGAGTAACTGCGGCGGAGTCACAAGCGCCGCATCCGCCGGCGACTCCCAGCCGGACCACACTTTCGCATGTCCCGCGCGAATGGTTTCCCGTAGCTCAGTATCGGCGCTACGCCGCGGCAGGTTAGTCAATAAAGAGCCGATGAAGTGCGCGGCGTCGGACACGACCGCTAAGCTGGCGGGATAGTTCTTACCGAAGACAGTAGGGTCGATATCCACATGGACTAACTTGCCCGGCAGTTCCATCCCGTAGCTACCCGTGCCGACCTCGGAAAAGCGGCAACCTATGGCCAGCGTCAGGTCACAGCCCGCGGCAACCTTTTGCACGAACGGGGGCGCCGACGCTCCAAATCCGCACCACAGCCACAGAGGGTGACTCTCGGGGAAGATGCCCTTGCCCTCGAAGGTGACCGCCACGGGAGCTTCCAGGCGCTCGGCCAGCGCCACCAGATCGGCCCCGGCGCCGGCGGCTCCCAGGCCCAGATAGAGAAGCGGCCGGCGGGACGCGGCGAGCAGGGCGCCGGCCTTCTCGATGCCGTCCGCCGGCTTGACAGAGTGGGAGACCTGAGCCGGCTCCTCCTGGTAAGCGTCCAGATCCACATCGTGACGGAAGATGTAGTGCTCCGCTGGGACCTCCACAAACACTGGCCCGGCCGGCGCCGCACGCGCGATGCGGCAGGCGCGGCGGATGGTCGGGTAGAGATCGGTTCCCCGCTCGATCAGGAACTGCGCCTTGGTCACAGGCCGCGCAATGGCCTGTTGGTCTACGGCGTGAAGTTGATACGCCTTGCCCGTGTCGCGCCGGATGCCGCAAGCCAGCACCAACATGGGGATGCCATCGAGGTAAGCTTCGGCGATTCCCGAGAGCGCGTGCGTGAGTCCGGCGCCAGGCACCACGTTGGCCACCGCCAGCCTTCCCGACGAACGGGCCACGCCATCGGCCATAAAGGAAGCGCTCTGCTCGTCGGTAACCAGGATCGGGCGAACCTTGGGGGAGCGGGCGAGCGAGTCGTACAGTTCGATGTTATGCGTGCCGGGTATGCCGAAGGTGAAGGGAATGTCTTCGTCTTCGAGGGCGCGCACCACGATATCTGCGCCGGTCATTTTCATAAGAGGGCGGGGATCTCCTCACGGATGCGCTGCGCCACGCGGTCGGCCAGCGCCATGATGGTGACGTATGGATTGATTTCGAGCGAATTTGGGAACAGGCTGGCATCCGCCACGAACAGCCCTGGCAGGCCATGTACGCGGCCCTGGGAATCCGTAACGGAGTCGGTCGCGTGCGTGCCCATGGCGCATCCGCCTTGCAGGTGCGCGGCGGAGACGGGCGCCTTTCCCGGTATGAACTCCGCGTTGGCGGCGATTTCTTCCAAGCGCGCGGCGTCGGACGCTTCGATGGTGGTCTGGCGGGCCAGGGGCATGTGGACGCGCACGGCTCCCGCCGCAAAGAAAATTTTCGCCGAAGTGACGGTGCCACGGATGAGTCCGTGGATGGCCTCGGGTTGGAAGCGGTAATCCACCACGGGACGCCCGGCCCTATCGATGGCGACGCGATTATGCGCATCCGCTTCGTCGCAGGCCAGCACTAAGATCATTTGCAGCCGCGGAAACGCCCGCATAAGCGCGCTGTGCGGCTCCCCGAATCCCGCCAGGCTCTTGGCGGTGATGAACGGGAAGTACATGCAGGTTTCAAGCACGAAGCGATCGCTTTCCGCGAACTGATCGAGGTAGTAGCTCTTGGGATGGCCGACGAAGTTGACGATGGGCTGCGCGTGCTCGGCGACCATGATCATCGCCGGGTGAGTGGTGAAACCGTAACCGAGGCGCGGCAGACTCTTCCCCATTCCCGAGCGCAGCAGCAGCGCGGGCGTGTTCACTGCGCCCGCGCACAGCACCACGACCTTGGCGTCGATCTGGTAATCGCCCGGCGCCCACGGGGAGGGATCGCCTTTAGCTCCCGCAGGCTTCGCGGTGACGCGCGCGGCCAGCGTCTTATCGCCGCCGGCAGAGCCTATGCTCAATACCTGGCAGCGGGTAATCACCTCGACGCCGTTGCGCTCGGCGTTTGGCAACTGCACGCGGTCGGTTCCCTGCTTGGCCTGATTGGGACAGCCCAGGTTGCAGAGGCTCGATCCACGGCAACCCTTCACGTTTACCGGGAACTGTTGCACATCGTAGTTCAGCTTGCGGCAGCCGGCGGCGAATAACTTATTGTTCTCGTTGATGAGATCGTCCTCGATCAGGTGCGCATTGTTTTCGGCCATGAACTTCCGCGCGCGGCATACGAGATCGGCATGCGTGAGACCCGGCACGTTCCAGCGCCGGATGACCCGCTCGGGCGGAAGCATGGAAGTGCCCGTATAGACCACCGTGGAGCCGCCGTAGGCGCAGCCGAACGCCAGCGTCATGGTGCCGTCGGCGGTGAGGAAGCCGCCGCCATCCTCGTATAGCGCGCTCGCCATCTCCAGTTCGCGGCCGGTGAATTCTTCGTCGCGGAGGCGGGGGCCTTTCTCCAGCACGGCGATGCGCAGCCCTTGGCGGCAGAGCGGCGAGAGTTCCTGGGCGACGGCGCCGCCGCCCGCGCCGGAACCTACGATGACGATATCGTAACTGCGGCGGTTCATCCGGGAGACAACTCCTCCCAGCCGCGCGGACTGGCGGTATACCCGATGGCGCGCGCCGCATCGGGCCTGCCGTAATAGCCTGCCAGCACGATAGTGCGAAGCCCCCAGAAACCCACGCGGATTTTCTGGATGCGATCGTTCTGCAAGTGCTCAAGCACGCGCGCGCGAGCGCCTGGATTCAGGCGCGTGAACGGCCGTCCATAGCGGACGACGGGCAGCCATTGGATCGCACCCAAGTACATGCGGAGCTGGCGTTGGAGAGACTCCGGCCGGCCGCGCAGAAGCCCTTCGACTACGCGATCGAGATCCTGCCATCCCTGGTTATCCAGCGCCGCGGACTCCGGAACGATCGTGGAAACCACGGCGCGAAAGATCGCGGGGTCCAGGTGAAGCGGCATTCCACCCAACGTATCACGGCCGGCCTTCGGCCGACGCGGCTGGCTACTTGACCATCGGGGCTTTGACGCCCTGCTGCTCCACGGTGCGCTGCAGCGCGGGCAGATCGCTCTGCTGGATGTCCGACCAGCGCTTCATGTAGCCGTCCACCTCCGCCTTCACCTTGTCGAATTGCTGCAACGCCGCCTCGGTGGGAGCGGAATCGGAATCGCTGTCCACTACTCCCGCTAGGTAAGCCAGGCTGCCATCCACGCCCAGGCCGTAGTTGAGCGAATCCTCGTTGGCGTGGATCTTCAGATTCAACAGCCGGTCCTGCAGCGCGCCCAGCTTCTCGTCGAGCGCCTGGACTTCGGCCAGCTTCACGCGCTTCCCCATATCCTGAAGCTGCGCGCGCAGATCGATGATCTGGTTCGATGCCGTGTACACGCGCGTGAGCTCGCCCCGGATCTGCATGAGCGCCGCAAACTGCTTCTCCAGGGCCGCTGGCGATGCCTTCACGCGTGGATCGAGCTTCAGCTCCAGCGGTGCGGTGAGCGCCTTGTCATCCACCGTGAGCTTCACCTGGTATTTTCCCGGCAGCGCCATGGGCCCCTTGGCCCCTGCTGCGTATTCGAACAGGTAATAATCCTTCACGCGCGGGGCGTCCTCGTAGCGCAGATCCCAGACGAAACGGTTCATGCCGGGCTTGATCTCAAGCTGCATTTTGGGCTTCTCATCGTCCGGGTCCGGCGGCTCGTCCAGCGGCTCGGGTTCCTGCGAAGAGAACCGCCGCACGGGGTGCCCGGCGGAATCCAGAATCTCGAGGGTGGCGGTCTTGGGTTTCTCCTTCACGGCAAAGTAAACGACAGCTCCGGGCGGCGGATTCTGACCGGAGGTGGGCGCGTCCTTGGGCGCCTTAGCCGCGTGGAGGCGATAGGCCGGCGCCGGATCGTACAGCCACAGCGGCGCGTTGCGCGATGCATCGGCCGCCTGCCGGAGGGGAGAGAGATCGTCCAGTATCCAGAACGAGCGGCCGTGGGTGGCCAGCACCAGGTCGTTTTCGTGGATCACCAGATCGTGCACCGGCACGGTGGGCAGATTCAGTTGCAACGATTCCCACTTTGCGCCCGCATTATATGAAACAAAAACGCCCGTTTCCGTTCCGGCCAACAATAGCCCTTTGCGCTTGGGATCCTCGCGCACGGCGCGGACGAACGAGCCCTCGGGGATGCCCTGCACCAGCAGCTTCCAGCTCTTGCCGTAGTCCGATGTGGCATAGACATAAGGGCGCAGATCGTCATTCGCATGCCGATCCACCGCCAGCCACGCGGCGCCCGGATCGTGCCGCGAAGCGTCAATCTGGCTGATTTTGCTCCACTCGGGCATGTCCTTGGGCGTGACATCGGTCCACGTCTTGCCGTCATCGCGCGTAATGTGCACCAGCCCATCGTCGGTGCCGGCCCAGATCACGCCCTTCTGTAACGGCGATTCGGCCACCGCGAAGATGGTGTCGTAATACTCCGTGCCGGTGTCGTCGATGGTGATAGGGCCGCCCGAGGGCTGTTGCTTGGTCTTGTCATTGCGCGTCAGGTCGCCGCTGATGGCTTCCCAGTGCATGCCGGCGTCCGTGGTGCGGAAGAGGCATTCGCCGCCGTGATACAGCACGTTGGGATCGTGCGGCGAAATCAGCAGCGGCGCGGTCCACTGGAATCGGTGTTCCAGGCCGGCGGCGCCCTTGCCATCGCTGAGCACCGGATATGCCCCGATGGCTTTGGCCTGGCCCGTGCGCCTGTCGAACATGGTCAGCAGACCCTGGTAGTCGCCCGCAAACACGACGTCCGGATCGGGCAGGTAAGGCGCGATATATCCGGCCTCGCCGCCGCCGACCGGATACCAGTCCTGCCGCTCGATGACGCCGCCTTCCGAGCCGCTGGTCGAGATGGCCACGCTGGAATTATCCTGCTGCGAGCCGTACAGCCGATACGGAAAGCGATTGTCCGCGATCACGTGGTAGAACTGCGCGGTGGGCTGATTGTCCTGCTTAGTCCAATGCCCGCCGCCATCCAGCGTGACGGTCGCGCCGCCATCGTCGGTCTGGATCATACGTTTGGTGTTCTGCGGATCGATCCACAGGCCGTGATTGTCGCCATGCGGCACTTTGATCTTGTTGAAGGTGCGGCCGCCGTCGGTAGAGCGGTGAAAATCGACGTTGAGAATGTAGACGGTGTTGGGGTCTTTCGGATCGGCTACCACGTGCATGTAATACCAGGCGCGCTGCGTCAGGCGGTGATCGGGATTGACCAGTTCCCATTTGTCGCCGCCGTCGTCGGAACGGTACAGGCCGCCGTTGCGCGCTTCAATCAGCGCATAGACGCGGTCGGAATTGGCTGCCACGGCCACGCCGATTTTGCCGTAGGGGCCCTCGGGGAAGCCTTCGCCATCCAGCTTTTTCCAGGTTGTGCCGCCGTCGCCGGAGCGATACAAGCCGCTGCCGGGGCCGCCGCTGGACAGGGTCCAGGGTTGGCGCCGCACTTGCCACATGGCCGCAAACAGGATATGGGAATTGTGCGGATCGAAGGCCACGTCGATGCCGCCGGTATTCTCGTCGACGAACAGCACTTTCTGCCAGGTTTTGCCGCCGTCGGTTGTGCGGAAGATGCCGCGCTCCGCATTCGGGCCATAGGGGTGACCCAGCGCGGCCACGAAGACCGTATCGGGATCGTGCGGATCGATAATTACTTTGCCGATGGCGCGCGAATCCGTAAGCCCCACGTTCTTCCACGTCTTGCCCGCGTCCACCGATTTGTAAATGCCGTCGCCCGTGGCGGCATTGCCGCGGATGCAGCCTTCGCCGGTGCCCGCGTAGATCACGTTGGGGTCGGAGGGCGCCAGCGCCAAACTGCCGATGGAGGATGATTTCTCATGATCGAAGACCGGCTTCCAGGTGATTGCGCCGTCGGTGGTTTTCCAGATCCCGCCGCCGGTGGAACCGAAGTAGTAAGTCGTGGGATCGCCGGCCACGCCCGATGCAGTCAGCGAGCGGCCTCCGCGAAACGGGCCGATGGCGCGGTACTGCATTCCCTGCTCTTCCTTTTCTTGTCCTTGTCTTTGTCGTCGGTTGCGGTTTGGGCAGCCAGACTGGCGGCCATTGAACACACGATCAGCAGGCGAATGGAGACCATGAGGTAGATCTTAGCGCGTAAGCCGCGTCCGGGAGCGTTCGCCTCACTCGTAACGCAAAGCGACCGTGGGATCGATGCGTGACGCGCGGCGCGCGGGCAGCAACGCCGCGATCAAAGCGATAGCAGCCAGCAATAAGGCCGCGGCAGCGAAAATCATGACATCTTCCGGTGTGACGCCGTAGAGCATGCCGGCGATTACCTTCGAGAAAATGTGGGCGAGCGCCAGGGCCGCGGTCAAGCCGGCCGAAACTCCAGCCACCACGAACGCAACCGTTTGCCGGATCACCAGGCGCGCCACATCGCCGCGCTGCGCGCCCAGCGCCATGCGGATGCCGAACTCGTTGGTCCGGCGCGAAACACTATACCCCACCACGCCGTACAGCCCGATCGCGGCCAGCGCCACAGCCAGCGCACCGAGCGCCGCGCAAAGCGTCGCGGTAAGACGCTCCTCCGAGATCATGTCGTCAACGGCCGTCTTTAAGGGGTTCATCCCCTCGATTTGGGCGGTCTTATCCGCGGCGGCCACTACGGCACGGATGGTGCCGCTCAGCGAACCTGTGCCGGCCTGTACGCGGACGAAAATGCTGCCGCCCTGTGGGTTCCAGGTTGGCGTGTAGACCATGCGCATGACCTTTTCCCGCACCCCATAATGCCGGGCGTCCCCGACCACGCCCACGATCTCACGCACGAGTTTCGGCCTGTCCGGCGTGCCAGACATCAGGATACGGTGGCCGATAGCCGGGCCGGCGCCGAAGTAATGCCGCGCCAGGCTCTCGTTGACTACCGCGACGGGCGGCTTGTCCGCCTCGTCCTGCGCGTTCAGGTAGCGGCCCTCCAGCAGTCTCATGCCGATCGCTTTAAAGAAACCCGGACCGGTGCTGATCATCCCGGCTTCGTTGTCTTCGCCGGGCGCTGCCGGGCGTCCCTCGATCTGGATGGAGCCCGTCCAGCCTCCCCGTCCATAGATGCCCGGCCACGCATAACTCGCCACGATCACGCCGGGATGGGATTCGAGGCGTTCCTTAATCTGTCCGTAGGTCTGGCGCAGGCGCTCTCCGGAAGTTCCCTTGGGAAAAGAGAGATCGACCACCATGACGTTGTCCGCACGGAATCCCAGATCGGCGGCGTTCAGGTTGCGCAAGGTAGTGAGAAAGAGCCCGGCGCCGATCAGCAGCGTGAGTGACAAGGCCAATTGACCGGCCGCCAGCAGCCTGCCGCTGAAAGAGGTCCGCGTGACTCGCCGGGCGGTTCGTAAGCTGAGTTCGGCGCCGCCGCGCCCGGCGCGCCACGCCGGCGCCAGTCCGAATAAGATGGCGGTGGCGGCCGCCGTGGCGGCGGTAAAGCCTAGCACCGCGAATCCCGGCTGGAGATCGAACGCCAGCGGCACTTCGGGCTGGGGAAGAAACGAGATCAGCAGTTGCGTTCCCCAGGCCGCCATCGCGAGGGCGCACAGAGCGCCAGCTGCCGCCAGCAGCAGACTCTCGCTGAACAACTGGCCGGCGATACGCCCGCGGCTGGCACCCAGCGCGAGCCGGACCGTAATCTCATGCTGCCGGGCGGAGTTGCGCGCCAGGATCAGGTTCGCGACGTTGCCGCACGAAATCAGCAGGACAGTTCCCACCACTGCCATCAAAAGCAGCAAGGGCTTCTCGTATTTGTGCCCGGTAGTCGCCATGCCGGCGGCGGCCGGCAGCAACGTAACGTGTTGGGCTTCGAGCACCGGTCTCCAGTGGGGATCGGCATCCGCCAGGAGTTTGTCCGCCACGTGCATACGGAACGTTTTCTCAAACAGGGCCTGGGCGCGCGCGGGCGAAACGCCGGGACGCAGGCGCACGAGAAGCCGCAGCCACTGCACATCCGGCGAGGTGAGCCATTGCTTCGCGACGGCAGCGGTAACCGGCACCCACACGTCAAGGGATGCCTCGGCGTCGACTCCCGTGAATCCGGCCTGGGCAACTCCTACCACCGTGTACGGCGTTTCATTGTAGAGAATCGTCTTGCCCAGCACAGAGGGATTGGATTGGAAACGGCGGGTCCAGAAGGCGTGGCTCAAAACGGCGACGTGGCTGCCGCCCAGCACGCTATCGTCCTGGGGCTCAAAGACGCGTCCGAGATAAGGCTTCACGCCGAGCGCGGAGAAAAAATTCGCCGTAACCGCCTCGCCGCTAATGCGCTCGCTCGATACGCCATTCAGCCCAAACTTCCGCGCGCCAAACAATTCCTTGGCAAACACGTCGCCCATACCGGCGCCCGCCCCGCGGAGCTGCTCGAAGAGCACATACGAATAGCTGAATTCACCGGTCCATGGACCGTCTTCCGCGTAACGTCTCAACTGGAAGATTTGGCGCGGAGCCGGGACCGGCAGCGGCTTCCAAAGCGACGCGTAGAGCAGCGTGAAAACAGCCGTGTTGGCTCCGATGCCCAAAGCCAGCGAGAGGACGGCCGTCACGGTGAACAGCGGACTGGCGCGGAGCGAGCGCACGGCGTAGCGCAGATCTTTAGCGAAGCGTTCGAGCCACGGCCAACCCCAGGTTTCGCCGCCCGTTTCCGCGTATAGCGTGGGATTGCCGAATTCCCGTCTGGCCTTCTGGCGTGCCTCCGGCTCGCGCATGCCGCCCTCCATGAGTTCATCGGCGCGCTCGGCGATATGCGCCTCAATCTCCGCCGCCAGGTCGCGCCGCATGCGATGCGATTTCATGACTCGCTGGGCCTCATGACGCCGGCGATGCCTTCGAGCATGCGCTCAAAGCTCGATACGTCGCGCGCGAGTTGTTTGCGGCCGGCGGGAGTGATGCTGTAGATCCGCACGCTGCGGTTGCGCTCGGAAAGGCCCCAAACGGCCGACACCCATCCCGCCTTCAGCATGCGCTGCAACGCCGGATAGAGAGAGCCTTCCTCCACCTGCAGGAGATCGCGCGAAGACTGTTTGATGAGCTGCGCGAGCGCATAGCCGTGCAGCGGCGTCCGGCGCAGGGTCTGGAGAATCATCATTTCGAGCGCGCCGGGAAAAAGGCCGCGCTGGGTTTGGGATTCCATATGAGTGCCCTCTATGCCTAGAGTAAACTAGTATTGCGGATTTGGCAAGTGAGATAGCCGGCCTTGCATTACGAATAGGGGTTATATAATCGAGAGGTGTCCCCCTCGAAAGCGCCCAACACCATGACTCGGGAGATCCTTATCCAATGCCCCGACGGGCAGATCAAAACCGTTCCCCTGACGGGCGACCGCTTCACGGTGGGCCGCTCCAGCGCGACCGAATTATGCTTTCCGGACGATGCCGGCCTGTCCCGTCAGCACATGGTCCTGGAGCGCGACGGCGACGAATGGACCGTGCAGGACCTGGGCAGCAAGAACGGCACCTTGGTCAATAACCTTCCCCTGCGCGCAAAGCTGCGGCTGAAGTCCGGTGACCGCATTACAGCCGGCCATCTAGCCATCGTGTTCGACGATAAAGGCGCCGCCAAGCCGGCCGAAAACGTGGTGTTCTTCGAATCCGGCGAAGCCGATCCGCCCAGCACTTCCACCATCCTCACCAGCCTGGAAGGCGCGCTGTCCAGCCAAACCATCGTGGACCGTCCGGGCCAACACGGCGCCAAGCAGGTGCAGGCGCTCATTCGCGCCGGACAGGAACTCGCCGGACGTGGCACCCTGGCCGATCTGTTTCCGCTGATCCTGGATCTGGCAATCGAAGGCGTCGGCGCACAGCGCGGTGTGGTCATGACCCTGGAGGGCGACAACCTGGAGGTGAAGGCCAATAAGGGTGAGGGGTTCCATATCAGTACGGCCGTGCGCGACCGCGTGCTGAACGACAAAACCTCGGTGTTGGTGCGCGATGCCCAAATGGACGAGGCGTTCCGCGAGCGCATGAGCATTGTGGAGCAGAAGGTTCGCACGCTGATGGCCGTGCCGCTGCAGACCCAGAACCGCACCATCGGCCTGATCTACGTGGATTCGCCGAATATGTTCCGCGCTTTCACCAAGGACGATCTCAGCCTGCTCACCGTGATGGCCAATGTGGCGGCCATCCGCATTGAGCATGCGCGCCTGGCCGAAGTCGAAGAGATCGAGCGCCGCATGAAACGCGAACTGGACCAGGCGGCCGAGATCCAGCGCAGCTTTCTACCAGCCTGTCCTCCCAAGGTGCCTGGCGCCGACCTGGCCGGATACAACGCTCCGTGCCGAACGGTGGGCGGCGATTACTTCGATTTTTTCACCTATCCCAATGGGCGCGTGGCCATGGTGCTGGGCGATGTGTCCGGCAAGGGCATGCCCGCCTCACTGATGATGATGGGCTTGCAGGCCCGCGTGCAGGTGCTGGCGGACGAGCCGCAAAATCTGGCCGCCGTCATCAACCGGCTGAATAAGATCACCTGCCAGAACTGTCCGAGTAATCGCTTCATCACTTTCTTCTTTTGCGTGTTGGACCCCGCCACGGGCGAGCTGGCTTACTGCAATGCGGGACACAATCCGCCGGTGATCGTGCGCATCAATGGCGCGGTCGAATATCTGGATGGCGGCGGTCCGGTGCTGGGCATTCTGTCGATTGCAAACTACACCGAGTATCGCGCCAAGCTGGAGCCGGGCGACGTACTGGCCATTTACAGCGACGGAGTGACCGAAGCCAATAATGCCAAAGAAGAGGAATTCGGTGACGAGAACTTCGCCGAGGTGCTGAAGGCCAACCGGCACAAGAGCGCGTCGGAGATTGTAGGCGCCGTCAATCAGGCGCTCACGGAGTTTGCCGCCGGATCGCCGCCGGCGGACGACATCACTTTGATAGTCGCGCGCCGGGTGTAGCTTCCGCGCACCGATTGTTCTCAATCCGATCCGCGCGTAGGGAAACGCCTGGCGCGGCCTCGATACACCACTGACGCATGCCGAAGCCGGAAATCTCGTTGTCTGTAATTTCATTGTGCGACGTATCGGCCGGACGGGCGGCGCCCGCTACCAGATAAATCCCGCTGCGTAACAGCGCCGGATCGCCCGCGCTGTAATCGCACCGGGGTTTGGCGCGGTCGCTCGCGCACCGATTCCGGTTAAGACCCAGGAAGCGGTTGTGCGAAATCACCTGATGCGATCCCAGCAGATATAGAGCGCCGTAGCCCGCGCCATCGATCAAATTGCCGGTCACCATCACGTTCGACGGCTGCATGTCCGGGTTCGCGTTATTAAAGACAATACCGAACTGCGCGAATGGATACTCGTCATAAGACTTACGGCTGATGCATGAGTTACCGCGTATCTCGCCATCGTGAAAGCCGTCGAGATCCATGCACTTTCCGTTAATATCCTCAAACCGGTTCCCCGTGTAGGCGGATTTGTCCACGTTACCGGCGGTATCGAGCGCCACAGGCACGGCCCAGCCCGCCATATCCACCAGATCGAACGGATATCCGACCCGCCGGCCGCTATTTTCGAGCACCGTGATACCCGTGGCGTGTCCCACCTGGATAGCGTCGCGCGCCACCTCTTCAATGATGTTCCCCTGGATGATCCCATTCGCGTTGCGCGGTGAATGGGAGAACGAATGCGTCCAGATGCCGTTGCCGCGCACACGGCGGAGCGAGCACTGGCGCACTTCGAAATCGTGCGTGCCTTCTTCGAGCAGAATGCCGCCGGATGCGTTGTTGCGTCCCGACGGCGCCAGCGAGCCGGAATCCTCGATGCGCGCGCTCTGGAGGCGCACGCCGGAGGATGCACTCACCAGCACAGGATAGTTGGCCACGTTGGCGAACGAAACGCCGCGCATGGAAAAGCGCGTGGCGCCTTCGATCAGGATGCCGTTGTTGCGGTAAAAGCGTGCGAACGGGGTATCCGCAACGGGCAAGCCAACGGGTTTAGCTAGCGCGGCCCGGTTGCCATCGATGCGAAAGCCGGTGAGACGCAGTCGGGTGGCGCCTTTTGAATAGATCAGCGCGCGGCCCTCAAAATCGGCGGCGGCCTGAAGGGTGGATCCGGAGGGATGGCCGCGAATTTCCAGGTCATGCGCGCCTTCGGCGACCACCAGCTCATGATGCAGCACCAGTGTTCCGGCCGGCAGTTCGATAATGCCCGTGCGTTTCGAAAAATCGGGCGGATGAGGCGCACACGCGGCCAGAAAAAGTATAGGCAAAGCAAGCATCCCCGAGTGCGTGGTGTTGGAGCGAAGCATGCCTACCCGGTATTCTATCCATAATGGCGACACACACTATCGTCCGGCCACCGTGGTATCGCGGCCCGGCGGTGCCCTGTGGCGCCGTCCTCGCCGCGTTACTCATCGCGTATTTCCCCGCCATCCACGGTTATTATCTGCATACCGACGACTACTTCTGGTCTGTTTGGGGAGGGTTTCCGCGCGCGGCCGTGGTGAAGTTCATGTCCGTAGCCGGGCGTCCGCTCACCGGCTTGATTTACAGCGCCTTCACGATTACTAAGACGATGCGTGGCATGAACATTCTGCGGGCGCTCAGTATCGTCAATCTGACCGCGCTCGGGCTGCTGGTGTATCGATATCTCAGAAAAGAGCTGCCGAGCGCCACTGTGGCGCTGGCCGCGGTTGTAGCCATGTTGACCACACCTCCATTCGCTACCGCCGTGGGTTATCTATCGACCGCGCCTTACGGATTTTCAGTCACGGTGGCCGCCCTGGCTTTTGTATTGGCATCCAAACAGAGTTGGAGATTTGCGGCTCTGGCTTGCCTCGCGTCGATGATCTCGCTGGCGCTCTATCAACCCGGTGCATTGTTCTATGTGGCGCTGGCCGCCGTTTCGACCTTCCTCTGCGATCCATTGACCTTCTGGCGCGAGCATCTGCGCAAGCTGGCGATCCACGCGGCCATTCTGGGAACGGCTTGCGGCGTCTATTATTGGGCATGGCGCGGCTGGCTGCGGCTTGCAGGCGCTCCCGCGAGCGGTAAGTACGATGCTCGCCGCTTCGTCGGCGATGTTTTCGAACGGCTGAGATGGTTCGTGCGGACGCCGCTGGTAGAGGCGTCGAACCTGTGGTTCGTGCGGCCCAGGACCGGCTACGCAATTCTTGTAGGATCCGTGGTGTTGGCGGCGCTGTGCCTGGAGCTATATCCCGGTGGCGCCCGCCGCGCCGCGGGGGTGTTGGGAAAGACAGCCGTTCTGG
The DNA here is from genome assembly GCA_963795925.1 of Bryobacterales bacterium. Lineage (GTDB taxonomy): Bacteria > Acidobacteriota > Terriglobia > Bryobacterales > Bryobacteraceae > Bog-159. The sequence goes on from CAWCJP010000007.1 coordinate 17,387, forward strand.
CCGCCATGATCCCGCTCACCTGGGGCATCAGCCTGGCTAGCTATATGCCATCGCCGGAGTACCGGACTTACACCGCTCTCGAAGGTTGCATTGTCCTCCTGTTTGTTCTCTCGCTAAGCCGCATCCCCCGGTTCTCGACGGCCGTGGTGGTGGCAGTCGCCGTCTGCGGCATCTATGCGGCCAACGACACCATCCGGCGCTATTTCACCGTTCCCGACGCCATGGAATTCCGTTTCGTGAAAGATCGGATCGATCGTTACCGGCGGACTTCGGCCGACGATTTTACGATGATCGATGTAGTGGTTCGGGCGAACCCTGTAGCGCCGGTCCAGAGAAACGAGCTCGGCGAACCCAGCCTGCGCCACGGACCCAACCTGCGGCCCATCGTCACGGCCGCGCTGCGAGAGTTGGGAATCGCGCGGAATGTCCCCGTATTTCAGAGTCTGCCCGGCGATCCGTCAAAATGGATAGAATGGGGAACCGAATTGCATTGGATGACATTGGACTATTCCTATGGACCGCCGCGGGCCGGCAAAACCATCACCATCGATGCTTCCCAGCTTGGCTCACTCGAATGAACCCTTATGTACCAGGAAACCGACCGCTGCCGCATCAGCGGTAGCCAGAACCTGATCCCGGTACTCAGCCTCGGCAGACAATCGCTCACGGGCGTCTTTCCGAAAGACCCGGGCGCCGCGATCACCGAGGGGCCGCTCGATCTGGTCTGGTGCCCCGATAGCGGACTCCTGCAATTGAAGCAGTCCTACGACTTCCGCGAGATGTACGGCATGAACTATGGGTACCGGTCCGGGTTGAACCCCGCCATGGTCGCGCACCTCACGCGCAAGGTCCGGTATCTGGAGCGCCTTTGCCCGCTATCGGATGGCGACACAGTCATCGACATCGGGAGCAACGATGCCACCCTGTTGAAGGCGTATAGCAGCCGTGTGCGGCGCATCGGAGTGGACCCTACGGGAGAAAAATTCCGGTTCGATTACACCGGCAGTTTGGAACTCATATCCGATTTCTTCTCCGCCGGAGCGCTCCGCGAGCGGCTGGGGAAGTCGCGCGCCAGGATCGTCACGTCTATCGCCATGTTCTACGATCTGGAGGATCCCGCGTCGTTCGTTTCCGAGATGGCCGAACTGCTGGATGCGCGAGGTATCTGGCACTTCGAACAGAGTTACATGCCGTCCATGCTGCGCACCAATGCCTACGATACGATTTGTCACGAGCACCTCGAATATTATTCTCTGGGCGCGGTAAAGACGCTGCTCGAAAAATGCGGTCTGAAAATCCTGGATGTGCAGATGAACGCGATCAATGGCGGCAGCTTCGCCGTGACCGCATGCCTGCCGGATGCGCCCTACCGTTCCAATGCCACCGTTATCGACTGGTTGCTAGGACAAGAGGATCGCATGGGCTTGATGACGCCTCGCCCCTACCGTGATTTCGAGGAGCGCGTCTTTGAGCACCGCACGAATCTGGTGCGGCTGATCCGGGCGCTGCGGGCCGATGGCAAAACCATCTGCGGTTACGGCGCATCCACAAAAGGCAACGTGCTCTTGCAATTTTGCGGGTTCTCGGCGGATGATATCGGCGCCATCGCGGAAATCAATCCCGACAAATTCGGCTGCTTCACGCCGGGGACTAACATTCCCATCGTCTCCGAATCCGAGGCGCACGCCATGCAGCCGGATTATTTTCTGGTTCTGCCGTGGCACTTCAAGGAAGGCATACTGGCGCGCGAGCAGGCCTACCTGGAGGCCGGCGGCAAACTCGTGTTTCCGCTGCCGGAGATCGAAATCGTGGGCGGCTGAGCCGATGGCTTCAAACGCCGCGCCCGGCAAGGCGCTCATCTTCATCCCGACGCTCAATGAGCGGGAAAACGTGACGGAACTTCACCGGCAGATCCGGACCGTCTCCCAAGCCGATATCCTGTTCGTCGACGACGCCTCTCCCGACGGCACAGGCGAAATACTCGATCTTTTGGCCGCGGTCGATCCGGGCGTCCGGGTGATACACAGGTCCGGCAAACTGGGCATCGGAAGCGCGCATCTGTGCGGCATTCGCTACGCCTATCAGGAGTGTTATGACTGGCTCGTTACTATGGATTGCGATTTTTCCCATTCTCCCTCCGACATTCCCGCGCTCCTGGCCGCGGCCGTCCCGTTCGAGGTGGCGGTGGGGTCGCGCTACATACGTCGCGGCAGTCTCCCCGGATGGTCTCCTTTCCGCCGGTTTCTGACGCTCTTCGCCCACGTCCTGACGAAAACCCTGTTGGGACTCCACGCCGACGCGAGCGGCGCGTTTCGCGCTTACGATCTGCGCGCAATTCCTGTTGGCGTGTTTGATATGGTCGTATCGCCCAGTTATTCTTTCTTTTTCGAGAGCCTGTTCATCCTCGCCAGGAACGGCTATCGCATCGCGGAAATCCCCATCGTGCTGCCCGCACGCACCTATGGCCACTCCAAACTGACCTTTCGCGAGGCTTTTCGCAGCCTGCGGTTTTTGACCAGGCTGTCGCTTGAAAACGCGGTTTCTCCGGGGCGGTTTCGCCTCGGCCGCCATAGTTATGGAAATAGTTACGAGACCGGCCAACTGAAATCGGAGGAGTGGGATCGCTACTGGAGGCGGAAGCCGGATCTCACGGCGCTCCTATACGAGACCATCGCCTCAATCTACAGGCGGGCGGTCATTCGGCCGAACCTGGAGCGCGCATTACGGCGCGCCTTCCCACCCGGCGCCAGGCTGCTGCATGCCGGATGCGGCAGCGGGCAGGTAGATGAAAACCTTCATGCGGAATTCCGCATCACGGCCGCCGACATATCGCCGGAGGCTCTTAGCCTGTATTCCCGGAACAATCCCGGGGCGTGCCGGCTTGATCATGCCGATATATTCGCGCTGCCATACCCGGATGACGAGTTTGACGGCGTCTACAACCTGGGCGTGGTCGAACACTTTCCTCATAACGAAATTGTCAGGATGCTCCAGGAGTTTCGCCGGGTGCTAAAGCCGGGCGGAAAAATTGCCATCTTTTGGCCGCACCGCCGCGCGCCCAGCGTGCTGCTCCTCAGGGTCTGGCATTTTTGCCTGCGGCGGAGCGGGAGCGGAACCGAACTGCACCCGCCCGAGGTATCGCTGCTCAGCGGCCAAGACTTCGCGCGGAAGGTGCTGGAAGAAGCCGGATTCAAGTTGACCGGATACAGTTACGGCATGCGGGATGGATTCATTCAGGCGGTAGTGATGGGGGAGAAGTGAGATCCGCTTTAGTGGCGTCTCTCTTTGTCGCCATTGCGTCCGTCCGCATAGTGACTACTTACACGGTCTTCAGTTTTACCATCGATGAGCCGGGCCACTTCGCCTGCGGACTCGAATATCTGAGCAAACACGTTTATCGATACGAAACCCAGCATCCGCCGCTGGCGCGCGCCATGATCGCATTGGGACCGTATCTGGCGGGAGTCCGGCCGATGAACGATCCTAACCGCAACGTGGAGGGCCGCGCCGTCATGCTCCGGTCCGGCCATCTCGAAAGAACGCTGGCTCTGATGCGGCTGGGCATTCTGCCTTTTTTCTGGCTTGCCAGTTGGATCGTGTTTGTTTGGTGCCGGCGGTATTTTGGCGATTCGGCCGCGCTCATGGCAGTGCTGCTGTTCACGCTGCTGCCGCCCATACTGGCGCATGCCGGCCTGGCGTGTACCGATATGGCGCTGGCGGCCTGCGTGGGCGCGGCGTTCTTCGCGCTGGTGGTCTGGGCCGATTCGCCAAGCTGGCAGCACGGCATTCTGCTGGGCGTGGCAGCCGCCCTGGCCGCCTTGGCAAAATTCACAGCGCTGATCTACTTGCCGTCGGCGGCGGCGGTCGCGCTGCTGTTCTATGTGGCGGCGGTGCGCCCCTCCCCGCGGCGGATCGCGGCCCTCCTGCGGGAGCGCGCACCCACCTTTGCGCTGGCCGTGCTGGCGGGCGCACTGGTGATCTGGGCAGGGTATTGGTTCTCTTTCGGGAAGGTCGCCGCGTGGAACCTGAGCCTGCCCGCCCCTGAGTTCTTCGATGGCCTGCTCTCCGCGCGGCTGCACAATCAGGACGGACACCCTGCATACCTGCTGGGAAAATATAGTTTGAACGGCTGGTGGTACTATTTCCCCGTGGTGCTGGCCGTCAAAACGCCGATCGCATTTCTGGTCATGGCCGCCATAGGCGCATGTGCCAACCGGCTGCTCGCTGCCTATTGCCTGGGAATCCTGATTCCGGCGATGGCCGGCCACGTAGATATCGGTGTGCGGCTCATTCTGCCCATCTACCTCGGCCTGTCGATCATGGCGGCAGTGGGCTGGCTGCGGCTGGTGGCCGCTCCCTCACGGTCGCGGCTCGGCATCGCGCGTCTCGCGATCGCCGCGCTTCTGCTCGCGTGGATGATTGTGCCGGTGGCCCTGCGGCATCCCGACTACCTTTCGTACTTCAACGAATTTGCCGGGCGCGAGCCAGCCAATGTGCTAGTGGATTCCGACCTGGATTGGGGCCAGGATACCAAACGGCTCGCCGCTCGCCTTCATCAATTGGGGGTGCCGGAAGTGTCGCTGATGTTGATCGAGCCGCTGACCTGGCCGCTTCCGGTCGAGAGCGATCTGCGGCGCTATTACGGTCTGCCGCGCATCCTGCCTGTGGATACCTCGTCGCCGCACGCGGGCTGGAGCGCCATCAGCCCGACGGTGGCAAAAACGCTGGTGCTGCCTTTCAAACCCTGGTACGATCGCGTTCCACCTACGGAAAAAGTGGGCGCGCTGTGGCTGTACCACGCGGAGAAGGGGCGCCCATGAGGGCGAACAAGCTGTTTCTGGCGGTGATGGCTGCCGCCGCGGCGATTCTCGCCTACCAGCTCTTCATCCCGCCCGTCGTCGGCCTGGCCGATCAGGGCGACTTCATCCGCACGATCGGCAGGTTCAGCTATGGTCCCCAGCATCACGGCAGTCTCGAGTACGACTACGTCGAACCCAAGTACGTTGCCGACCCCCATTACCGTTCGCCTTATTGGGAGCAGGCCAATAGCGAATACTTGTTCGTAGGCGCCGCCCTGCTGTTCAATAAGCTGGTCTCGAAAGATGGCGCGCTGGATATCACGGTGATGGGATTGACCCACGCGCTTGCCTTTATGGCGGTTTTCGCGCGCCTGCTATGGGTCGGGCGGCGTCACCGCGCTTACCCGCTGGTTTGGATCGCCACGCTGGCGGCATTGACGGATGCGGGTTACGCAGTCTATTGGAATTCCTTCTACCAGGAAGCGGCATCCTGCATCTTTCTTCTTCTCCTGATGGCCGAAGCCGTGGAGATCGGCCGCGCCGGCGAGGCCAGCCCGGCGAGTATGCTCCGCTGGTCGCTGTGGGCCATCCTTTGGGTTTTCGCGAAGCCTCAAAACGCCCCGATCAGCCTGATCGTGGGACTGTCTACATTCCGCCTGGCGTTTTTCGCCCCGTCGCGCCGGGCGCGCTCGATCGCGGTGGCGGGCGGCTGTGCGATGCTGGCCTGTGCGGCTTACAGTGTGATTGCCATGCCGGCGGTGGGGCGCATGGCGAACAGCTATGGCATGGTCTTCTCCGGCATTCTGCCGGAATCGAGGGACCCGGGGCGGATCTGCGCGCGCTGGGGTTCGATCCGCAACTCGTGAGATACTCCGGAACTGGCGCCTGGAGTCCGGTAACGGACTTTCCAGACTGGCCGAATCGGGTCTGCTACGGAAGGTGAATACGTTTACCATCCTGCGTTTTTACCTGATGCGGCCCGCGCGGCTATGGCGCCGGCTGCACGGCGTACTGCCTGTCATCACATTCTTGCGGCCACCCTACGGAAACTTCGAGCCGTCGGCCGGGCTGCCGCCGAAATCCATCAGCCGCGCGTTCAATCTATGGAGCGGGTTTCACGAGCAGGTGCTGCCGGTCTTCAACAAGTGGATCGTTTTCGCCCTGGCCGGGTGGCCTCTCTACGCGGCATGGGTCTGGCATCGGGAGCCGGATGGAATAAGGCGCAAGCGCCTCGAACTGCTGGCGCTGCTTCCGGTCTGCTGCCTGGCGGCGTTGTTGGGAGCGGTCTTCGGCGATGCATTCGACCTGATCAAGCATCTGTTCCTGTTCAACCTGCTGCTGGATGCCTGTTTGATCTACGCCGCGGCGAACCTAGCCCAGAAAATGACGCAGAAAATCGTCTTGAGGCGTCCGGCCCCCGTATAAAGTGATAAACAATACGCAGGCATCCGGATTGCTCCTGCCGGAGCGCTAATGCCCGATTCCTCCTGGTACAAAGAAGCCATCATCTACGAAGTGCATGTTCGCGCCTTTTGCGACAGCGGTGACGACGGCGTCGGCGACTTCGCGGGCCTCACCCAGAAGCTCGATTACCTGCGCGATCTGGGCGTGACGGCCATCTGGGTGCTGCCCTTTAATCCCTCCCCCTTGCGCGATGACGGTTACGATATTTCCGACTATACTGGCGTCCATCCCACTTACGGAACTTTGAAGGATTTCCACAATTTTCTGCGGGAGGCCCATCACCGCGGTCTGCGCGTCATCACCGAATTGGTCCTCAATCACACCTCCGACCAACACCCCTGGTTCCAGCGCTCCCGGCGCTCGCCGCCGGGCTCGATGTGGCGCAATTTCTACGTCTGGAGCGATACGCCGGACCAATATCGCGAAGCGCGCATCATCTTCAAGGATTCCGAGTCCTCCAACTGGTCCTGGGACCCGGTGGCTAAAGCGTACTTCTGGCATCGCTTCTACTCTCATCAGCCGGACCTCAATTACGATAGCCCGGAAGTCCGCCAGGCGGTCCTTAAGGCCATGGAATTCTGGCTCGACATGGGAGTGGACGGTTTCCGCCTGGACGCCGTGCCGTATCTCTACGAGCGGGAAGGCACCAACTGCGAAAACCTGCCCGAGACGCACGTCTTCCTGAAAGAACTGCGCAAGCATGTGGACAGCAAGTATCCCGGCCGCATGATCCTGGCCGAGGCCAATCAGTGGCCGGAGGACGCCATCGCCTATTTCGGCCAGGGCGACGAATGCCACATGGCCTTTCACTTTCCGCTGATGCCGCGCCTGTTCATGGCCATGCGCGCGGAAGACCGCTTCCCCATCGTCGAAATTCTGCAGCTCACGCCACCTATTCCGGAAACCTGCCAATGGGCGCTTTTTCTGCGCAACCACGACGAGCTGACGCTCGAAATGGTCACCGACGAAGAGCGCGATTACATGTATCGCGTTTATGCGCAGGACCGGAAAATGCGCGTCAACCTGGGCATTCGCCGGCGCCTCGCGCCATTGCTGGGCAACGACCGGCGCCGCATCGAGCTGCATGAATTCTCTGCTTTTTTCGCTGCCGGGCACGCCGGTGATCTATTACGGCGACGAAATCGGCATGGGCGACAATTTTTACCTGGGCGATCGCAACGGCGTGCGCACGCCCATGCAGTGGAGCTCGGACCGCAACGCCGGATTCTCTCGCGCCAACCCGCAGCGGCTTTACCTGCCTGTCATCATCGATCCGGAATATCATTTCGAAGCCATCAACGTGGAGGCGCAGCAGGGCAATCCGCACTCGCTGCTGTGGTGGATGAAGCGCTTGATTCTGCAGCGCAAAACCTCTCACGCATTAAGCTACGGCGACTTGACGGTGCTCAATCCGGACAACCGGCGTGTGCTGGCTTTTGTGCGCGAATCCGATGGCGAGCGCGTCCTGGTGCTGGCGAACCTGTCGCGCTTCGTCCAGGGCGCCGAAATTCCACTCGCCAAATTTCAAGGCATGACGCCCATAGAAATGTTCGGGCGCACCGAGTTTCCCGTCATCACCGAAAAGCCTTATTTTGTCTCCCTCGGACCGCACGCATTTTTCTGGTTCCAATTGCAGCCCAAGGAGGATCTGGACGAAACGCTCCACACGGCGTCCAGTCCGGGGGCCGCACCCGTGCTGATGGTTCGCTCCTGGAACGATGTGTTTGCCGCCGAGGTGGAAACTTCGCTCACCCGGCTGATGCCGGCCTTCCTGCGCAAACGCCGTTGGTACCTGGGACAGGCGCGCGTGGTCCGCCAGGTAGAGGTAATGGACGTCGTCCGGCTGCCCGAAAGCGCCGCCTATATCCTCATCCTGCGGGTGCAATATTACCAGGGCGAGCCGGACCTCTATACGCTGCCCCTTTCGGTGGCGCAGGGCGAGAAGGCCGAACAGGTGTCGAGCCAGTTTCCGGAGTTCATCCTAGCGCGCTTAGAGCACCCGGATGGCAGCACCGGCGTGTTGTATAGCGCGCTTTGCGATCCGCAATTCGGCATCTCGCTGTTGAATGCCATCGCCCGGCGGCGCCGCGCCAAAGGCCGCGTCGGCGAGATTTCGGCTGCCCACACGCCGGCTTTCCGCGAGATCTGGGGCAGCGACCGGCCGCAACTCGTGCCCAGCCCTTTGCGCGGCGATTACAATCACTCCGCGTTGACGTTTGGCGATCGGTTTTTCCTGAAGCTGTTTCGCAAGGTGGAGCCGGATCGCAGTCCGGAGCTGGAGGTTGAACAATTCCTGACGCAAAAGGCCGGCTTCCAGCATTCTCCGCGCGTGGCCGGTTGGTTGGAATACCGGACTGGCGTCCAGGAGCCTCTGACTCTCGGCCTTCTCGAGGGCCGCGTGCAGTTCGAAGCTACCGGCTGGCAATACACCATGGACAGCCTGGGCCTGTTCTTCGAACGGGCTCTTGCGGAATCGAAGGATGTGGCAGGCATCCCCACTCCCGAGGCTTTTCTGGTCCCATTGCAGATGGAAATCCCGGCCGCGGCGGTCGACCTGCTCGGCGACTACGTGGAAATGGTGCGCCTGCTCGGAAAACGCACCGCTGAAATGCACCTGGCGCTGGCCAGCCAGCCCGACGATCCGGCCTTTGCGCCCGAACCATTCACCGATTTCTACCGGCATTCGCTGTATCACGGGATGCTCGTTCTTTCCATGCGCGCGTTTGAGATGTTAAAGAGCACGCGCGTACCGGAAGACGCCGCCGCGGCGGTTGCCGATCTGCTGAAACGCGAGGCGGAGGTACAAGCCCGTTTGCAGGCCCTGCGCGACCGCCGGCTCTACGTCACGCGCATCCGCCTTCACGGCGACTACCATCTGGGCCAGGTGCTGCACACCGGCAAGGATTTCGTGATTGTCGATTTCGAGGGCGATCCGCACCGTTCCATAAGCCAGCGCCGCATCAAGGGCTGCCCTTTGCGCGATGTGGCCAGTATGCTCCGCTCGCTCGACTACGCCGCGCATTCCGCCCTGCTGGGCCATGTCCCGGGGCTGGTCGCACCTAAAGATGCCGGCGAATCTCTACGCGGGTGGGCGACGTTCTGGTCCCGCTGGGCGAGTGCGTTGTTTCTGGCAGGCTATCTGGATACAGCCGGACGGACCGGCTTCCTGCCCGCCACCGTCGATGACACGCGCCTGCTGCTGCATTTCTATCTGCTGGAACGGGCTTTGGTGGAACTGCGGCACGAGTTGACGGAGCGGCTCGACTGGGTGCGCATCCCTGTGGACGGCCTGCTGGAAATTCTGGACTCGCGGTGAGCGGGGCTTCCCCGCGAACTCAATTCGCCACATCGATCGCCACGGGTGCGAACTTGCGCCATCCCAGTGTCAGGCGGACCTGATGCGGTCCCGGCCGAATGGCCGGCGGCAGCGCCAGGTTGATGTCGTAATGCTGTTGCAGCGGATCGGTGCAGCAGACGTCCAGGCGCTCTACAGGCACGTCGTCGATGGCCACCCGGATGCGCTCCGGGTCGGCTACCTCCTCCATCACCAGCTTGACGATGCGGCTGATAATGCGGGTGCCCGAGAGCAGGTTTTCGCCATCGCGGACGGCGCATAGGCGGGGCACCACCGGTCCCGGCGGAACGATGCGCATCCAGGCGGAAGTGAGCGGCTCGCACAACCAGAAGACCTCCACCGGTACCAGGCCGGTGCGCGTGCCGGCCGGGATGGCCGCGTTCAACTGCACCACGCCGTCCCATTCGGGTGGTCCCAGATAAGAGAGCACGCCTGCGCGGCCGTCGATCCGGACTTCCAGGTTGAACAGGTCGCAATCGGCCGGCAGGTTCTCGATACGTAGCGCGGCGAAAGCGCGCGGCCCCGAGGCTGGCACCAGCGGGTCGGCCGTGAGCGCATTGCTGATAATGCGGATGCGCGTGGCGGGCGAAGGCGCCGGGCGGAGGGCGGCCCGCCAACCCGGCGCCCGCTTGCGCCAGGTGGTCCAGAGATATTGGGTAGCCACGTTTTCGAGCGCGTAGAGCTGGAAGTCGTGACGCAACGCGAATTCGGCCACGTCTTCCGCCGGAATGCGCACGCCATCCCATGTGGTATAGCGCTGGGAGGTTTCGGGCAGCCCGTTGATCTGGCAACGCAAAATGCCGCCGGGCTTGAGCACGCGGCGCGCTTCCCTCAGATAGCCGAGCACCACCTCACGGCTGGGGATGTGTTGAAAGACCGCGTAGGAGTAGATAAAATCGAACGACTCATCGCCGAAAAGCGAGAGGTCGGAGCGCGCGGCGTGATGCACATTCGCATTGGCGATGCCGCGCAGCTTTTCGGCCGCCAGCCGGATCATCTCGTCGGAAACGTCGATGCCGTGGATCTCGGCGAAGTCCGCGCTCAAAGGGCGCATGAGGCGGCCGGGGCCGCAACCGATTTCAAGAGCTTTCCACGCGGCCGGAACATGTTGGCCCGGCCGGCGCAAGTGCCGCATCTCCGCACGCAGGCCGCGCAGCACGTCGGTGGCGGTAGCGAAGAATTCCGCATCGTCCTGCCGCTGGCGGCCGAATGCGACATAGTAATGCGGGTCCTCGCGGGCGCGCTCGTTCCAGTCGTCGCGCATGCGGTCAAGCACATTGGAGTCGGTCATGCCTAACCGGTATTCTATCTTTAATGGCGATCGTTTTCCGGCAGGTGGTTTCGCCGCCGTTCGAGGGTCTGGACGCTACGGCGCCGGGCGGCGCGGTGATCGGGGTTATCGGCGAGGATGGCGCGGGGAAGAGCATTCTGCTAATGCTTGCCGCGGGGCTGGTAGCACCTCGATCGGGCGCGGTGGAAGCGGGCGGGCCGCGGCGCCTACTGGGGCCGGATGACGCGCTGGAGTTCCCGCCCGTCGCTGTGCTGGCCATGGAGCATTCGCTGGCACGGCACGATGCGCTGGTGCGGGCGCGCGCCGCGGCAGCGCTCGACCGGCTGCGCCGCGCGGGGAGTACCGTGTTGCTGGTGTCCCACGAAGACGAGCTGCTGCGCCAGCTTGCCGATGAAGTCTGGTGGCTGGATCGAGGCAAGCTGGCCGGGCGCGGCGATCCGGAAGAGATCCTGCGCGTTTATGCCGGCCACATCGCGCGGCGGGTGCGAGCCTGGGGCGCATCGGCGCCGGCAGCAATATCGCCGCGCATGCGCCGGGGTGACGGGAGGGCGGAAGTCATTGGGCTGGAGTTGACCGGTGAATCGGGCGAAGCTACGGTGGTGGTCAGGAGCGGCGAGTTGGTGGTGGCGCGCGTGACGGTGCGATTCCGGGATGCGGTCGCGGAGCCGGTGGTTGGGCTGATGATTCGCAGCCGCGCCGGTATGAACGTGTACGGCACCAACACGGAGTTGGAGGGGCTGAAACTGGGACCGTGCGCAGCCGGCCAGGTTATGGAACTCACTTTCGCGTTTCGCTGCGAGTTGTGCAACGGGGAATATACGCTGACGGTGGCTTCGCACGATCCAGATGGCGTCTGGCATGATTGGCTGGATGACGCTATGGCCATTGCGGTGGCGGATAGCCGGTATACGGCAGGTGTGGCTAACCTGCGGGCTGTGGTCAGCCGCCGAGACCTACGACTTGCTGTCTAGAATGAAGGTCGGCACCAGGCCGCCCACCGACGAAAAACCGCCGTTGCCGGTGGATAGCCAACTGGAGCAACTCAGCACTTTGCCCAGGTAAGCGTGCGGATGCACGTCCACCTGCATGTCCTTGAACTCCAGTTGACCGTAGGTCACCATGGGGAAAATGGAGCGAACCGCGTCTACCTTCTCCTGCACCACATACGGCGCCCGCATGGCCTGCTTGAGCGCGCGGTCCCAGGCGGCATCATCCATCTCCCAGCCGAAAAAGCTGTGTTGGTCGCTGTAGTCGTCGTTGGGCTTCAGGACCAGCTTCTCGCGGTTTTTCGTGATGAACTCAGGCAGATCGATGGTTTCGTCGCCATAGGTGGTCTTGGTGGCCTGTACAAGGCGCGTCCAGGGCACGTGATCGTGGATGGCTTTGCGCTCGATGGCCGGGAACTTGGCGGTCAACGTATCGTCCGTCAGCAGGCCGAACATCGCCTTCTTATGCGCCAATTCGGAACGGAAGCTGTTGACCACGCAAACCGTCCGCTCGCGGTAAGACCGGACCAGCGGATGGCTCAGATCGAAGCGCATCAGAAACTCCTGCACGCTGATGCGGCGGTAGATCAGATCGATCTCGAACGGGCCTTTGCGCAGCACCTTGTTGCGGTACTCCAACTGATCCGGCGAAACGATTTCGACCGCATAGCCTTCCTCGCGGAAAAAATCGCGGAACAGCTCGAATTCGCTCTGCCCGGAAGGTAAGCCGGCCGGAATTCCAGGATGGCGATGTTCGGCTTCTTGTGACCGCCATACTGCTTGTAGGCCTTGAGCAGCGCGCCCAGCAGGTGTTTCTTGCCGCCCACGCGCGTCAGGTGGTAGCGCTTGCGGAATTCCTTCACCGGCGGAGAGTCGTAGAACAGGTCGGCCAGGACTTCAGTATAGGCGGCGCCGCTGGGCGAATCCGCATTGTACTGCACCACCTGCAGGGTTCCATTGTTGACGTGCGAATCGAGCCGCGCCGCCACTTCCGGCACCTGAGTAGCCCGGATCGATGGCCGCCAGCATCTTCTCGGCGGGCAGCAATTCCATGCGCGCAAGCAGCGTGGGACTCGACAACACCATATGCTGCATGCGGTCGATCGCGCTGATGAGAGCTTCGCCGGTCTTCACCAGCGTGTCATACTGGCGGCGGGTGATGAAGTTAGGCCGCAGAAACGGGCAGATCAGACGTCCGCCGGCAGAAAGATGCTCCTCCTCCATCCGCTTGTGGAGGTCGTTTACCCAGGCAAGATCGCGGCAAGGGCCGTTTTCCAATAACCTGTTGTACCGCGAAATGGCGTCGTCTAACTGGGACATTCGCAACCGTGAAAATGATCTATAATCAGTATCGCACAGCGTGCGCACACGCGCATCTTTGTAACCCTCTTGAAATAGCACTAACTAGTTTATTTTCTTTTATATATCGATATTTTAAGCCATCTGTTGCGTGGCGCGCAGGAGCGGCGGCGGCAGGCAGGTATTACGCAAAACGGGCGGCGGCAGAATCAGACAAACTGATACTTTTGGCCTGGATCGTCCCAGAGAATCTTGCGATTGTGCTTGAACGACAGCGTGGCCATGTGGCCGGAAATGGCGGCCTGCTGGCCCACTGGCGGCGGCGCGATCACCTGCTCATTGCCGCGAATCGCTTCGATGAAATTGCGGAAATGGTTGATGGCGCCGTCGCGCTCGCTGAAATCCTTGCGGTCCGTTCAGGTGGATCGTCTGGCGCGCCTTAACGCGGTCGGGCGCCTTGCCGCTCAACAACTCCGGCGTGAAGTACAGATCCTGCGGTTCAGCACTTCGATGGTGCCTTCGTTGCCGCATAACTGTTCGCCGTAGCCGTAGTGGTCGTTGCCGAAGTAGCAGAACTGTAGTTGATCTGGAACTTGTCGGGGTATTCGTAAATGGCGCTGAAGGTGTCGGGCGTATCGCGGTCGTCGTCGCCGGTCCAGCGATAGATGCCGCCCGAAGCCATGCACGAGATCGGCACGGTCTTGCTCGAGCATGAAGTTGACGATATCGGTCTGGTGCACCAGCAGGTCGGTGGAGATGCCGCCCGAGTAATCCCAATAGAGGCGCCACTGGAAATAGCGATGCGGGTCCCAGTCGCGCTTCGGCGCGGTGCCCAGAAACTTGGTCCAGTCGGTATTCTGCGGCGTGGCTTCCGGCGGGATCGACATAGCGCCAGGCCGGATCGTTCGGCAGCGAGTTGCGGTACCAGAAGGCGCGCACGAAATGGACGTCGCCGATCATGCCCTGCTCCACCAGTTCCTTGGCCTTCTTGTAGAGCGAGGAGCTGCGGTTCTGCGTGCCCACCTGCACGATCTTGCCGGACTTCTTCCACTCGCTGCACGATGTCGAAGCCCTCTTCGATGGTGTGGGCCAGCGGCTTCTCGACGTAGACGTGCTTGCCGGCCCGCAGCGCCGCGATGGCCATGTCGTGATGCAGGTGCTCGGGCGTCATGATGAAGACGGCGTCGATCGATCTTGTCGGCCAGCAGGTCGTGGTAGTCGTTGTAGGTCTTGGGCGTGTTGCCCCAGATGGTCTGCATGCGGTCCTTGGCGCGCGCGAGGTAGCCCTGGTAGGTGTCGCAGATGGCGGTGATGGTGACGTCATCGGGCGCGGCTTTGTGCAGCCAGTCGAGGCCGGCGTAGCCGCGCGTGCCGACGCCGATCCAGCCGATATTGATTTTGTCGTTGGCGCCGCGCGCGCTGATGACGGCGGGCCCGGCCAGCACGGCTGCCGTGGCTGTTGTTTTGAGGAAATCCCGGCGATCCATTTCGCCCCTATGGTATCATCTAACGCTTCAGCATATCCGTAACCCACGGCGGCGTGGCTTCCATCAGCCGGCCCAACTCCGGCTCCAGTTCCTCCATCTTGCTGCTTCATCTCCCACGCGATTTCGCGATAGCTGAAGTGGCCTTTCACGCCGCTGCGCACGCGCGCGATGTACTCGGCTTCGGCGAAATCCATCTTGAACAGAAATCGCGAGCGGGCGCCGAACGGCAGCAGGTAGTGCGCGCCGGGCGCGGGCAGTGCTCGCATCGTCCGCAAGGCGACCTCCATCGCTTCTCGATAGACCGCCGCCGCGCCGGCTTCCGCGATCAATGGCGGCGTGTCGTAGCCCAGATCGCCGGAGTAGCCTGCCGGAACTTGCTGGCAGCGGCGATGGCGATGCAGATCGCGATAGGCGCCGATGTCGATCACCATGTCGAACGCATAGAGTCCGCCGCGAAATCCGCCCAGCAGATCGTCGCGCCGCGTGCGCGATTCGAGCGCCACATCGATCACTTCCGCGCGCCGCGCCGCGCTCCAGCCGCGCGCGATTTCGTATAGCTCGCGGAACGGCCGGTTCGTCACCGGATAGAGCAGCGTGGCGGCGATATCCGCGGCCGTGTCGGTGGGGTGGGTCAGGTCCACGCGCCCGGGTTCGCCAGACGCGGCCGTCGGCAGATTCTGCGCCGCCCACTGGCGCAGGTTGCTTTGCGCGCGCGCCGCGTATTCATCCGGTTCGGCATGGCGCGCGAGCGTCGGCGCCAGAGGCTCCTGCGGCGCATCCGGATCCCAAACGCAATCCGGCGCCGCCGCGCAAGCCTGCGCGATCTCATCGCCCACGCTGCGCAATTCCGAGTACTGCGACGCCTTCAGACGCCGGATCTGCTTCTCCAGCGTACGAATGCTGGTGACCTGGCCGACATTGGTGGGAATACCCCAGAACAGCAGGTAGCGCGCCACATCGAAGGCCCGCGCCGCGATGTTGCGCCGGTAGGCTTCCGGCTTCATATCGTCCGGACAGGGCAGGCGCGCGGTCAGGCACTCGAACGCGCGCGTATTCACCTGCCATAGGCCGCCAGCAACCGGCGCGCGGCGCCTTCGTAGCATGCCGCGGCCTCGCCGGTCAGCTCCGGCGGCGTGACGAAACCGGAGCGCGAGAAATCCTGATAGCGGGACGACTTGGCCTGCCCGTCCCACAGCGGCTCGTCTTCGATCTCGGTGGCGGCCAACTCCGAGATGCCTTCGAAGCACAGCACCGCATGTCCCAGGTCGGCGATGGATGCGTGGCCGTACTGGAAGTAGAAGCTTTCCAGAAACTTTTGCGAGTCGTGCGTGCGCACCCACTCGAGCGACTCGCGGATCGAATCGGGCGAGCGGCTGTAGCGCGCCAGCGCGTACGCGCATTTCTCCGGCGGCATCGGCGCGACGGAGATCACGCGCTTGGGTTTGGATTCCGCCATCAGAAAGCAATGATAAAGGCTATGATAACGGATTCGATGAAACTCAAAATCCGTAGACTTCGAGAAGATGCCGTGCTGCCCGCTTACGCCCACGGCCCAGATGAGGACGCCGGTCTGGATCTGCGCGCCGTCGAGGGCGCCGTGCTGCAGCCTGGCGCACCGCAGCTTGTGCCCACCGGATTGGCCATCGAGCTCCCGCCGGGCTACGAGGCGCAGATCCGCCCGCGCAGCGGACTGGCGCTCAAGCACGCGATCACCCTGCCCAACAGCCCGGCCACCATCGATCCCGGCTATCGCGGCGAGATCCGTGTGATCCTGCTCAACCTGGGCCGCGAGCCCTACGAGATCCACGCGGGCGACCGCATCGCGCAAATGGTGATCGCGCGCTATGAGGCGATCGAGTGGGAAGAGGGCGATCTGAAAGAATCGCGGCGCGGGGAAGGCGGGTTTGGCTCGTCGGGGCGCTGAGGGCGGCGCCCGATTCAGGAAAAGCTACCGCAGAAGCTTGGCGAGGTCTTGGGCGGCCACCCGGACGCCCACATAAAACGTCCCGAACAAAGCATACACCGCGCTGACTTCATCGAAACGCATTTCATAGATCAGCTTCTTGAATACCAGCGGATCGTCGGCGAACAGGTCCACGCCCCACTCCCAGTCGTCGAAGCCAATGGAGCCGGTGATAATCTGCTTCACCTCGCCGGCGTAGCGGCGCCCGATCATGCCGTGCTCGTGCATCATGCGCTGGCGTTCGGCCATGGGCACCTGGTACCAATTCACGGATTCGCCGCGGCGGCGGTCCATGGGGTAGAAGCAGATGTACTTGTTGTCGGGAATGGGCGGCCACAAACGCTGCGCCATGGCCTGCCGCTGGCGAGCCAGTTGCGTGCTGATTTCCTGGGTCCATTCCGCAGAATGGGGCTCGATGCCGCGCTCGGCAAGCTCGCTGTACAACTTCAACGTCGAATCGTAGAGGCCCAGCTCGACCATCGAAAGGTACGACGAGGTGGGTTCCAGGAAATCGGACAGCCGCAGTTTGGCGAGCGCGATCTCGACCTGGTTCAGTTCCTCAAAGTTGCGGCGGAAATGCACAAACATGAGGTCGCCCTTGTGGCCCAGCAGCGAATAGGCGGCGCTGTGCTCCATGCTCCGTAGCGCCGCGGAGGCTTCTTCGAGCACCGCATCTTGCTCGGCCGGCGCCAGGGCCTTCCAGGCAGCCCAGCGGAGACGCAGCATCTGATGCAGTACGCTCGATCCTTCAAGCGTGAGGGGAACGGCGGGCAGAGAAGTCATCGCCTCATTTTGGCACAGGCGGCGCGTTGCGGCTCTTAATCGCCCCCACCACGGGACCGAGCGGGCGCTCTCCCCATTCGAATAACGCGGCTGCCCAGGTAAGACCCGCGCCGAAGCCGGCCAGCAGCACGCGATCGCCGGGTTTGGCCATGTTGCGCTCGAGCAAATCCCCCAGCGCCAGCAGCACCGATGCCGAGCAGGTGTTGCCAATCCCGCCCATGTTGACGATCCATTTTTCCGGCGCGATTCCGGTGCGCTCCTGCAACTGTTCGACAATGCGAACGTTCGCCTGATGCACGATCACCCAATCCAGATCGTCCGGCCGGATGCCGGCCCGGCTGCAGGTTTCAAGCAGCATTTCCGTGCCGCGCTGGGAGGCAAAGCGGAACAGCGACCGCCCTTGCATGGAGACCGTCGCCGCCCGCGGATCGCCGTTGCCGGGCGCTTGCCAAGGCGCCGCTGAGCCGCCGTGCGGCACATGGAAAAGTTTGGCGCCGGCGCCGTCCGACCCCATCACCCACGAGCGCAGCGCGATGCCGTTGGGGCAAGCCTCGATCAGGAAGGCAGCGGCGCCATCGCCGAACAGGATGCGGGTGTGCGCATCGTCGTCCGCCAAATGATGCGTCACGGTATCGCTCGCAATCAGCAACACGCGCTCTGCGGTTCCCGCGGCGATGAAGCTCAACGCAGTGATCAGGCCCAGTACGCCCCCGGAGCAGGCCGCGTTGAGGTCGAAGGCCGGTATCGGCCCCAGTTCCAAAGCGTGCGCGATCGCCGGACCGCATGGGCACAGAGGGTAGTCTGGCGTAAATGTGGCGCAAACCAGGCAATCCGGGCGGAACGAAGGGACCATCGAAAGCGCTTGGCGCGCGGCCCGCACTCCCAACGTAGTGGTGGTTTCGCCAGGACCGGAAATAAAGCGGGAATGCACCCCGCAGCGCGCCCGGATCCACTCTGGATCTACACCCAATTGGAGAGCTAACTCGCTATTGTTCAGTGCTGTAACGGGAAACGCCTGCGCGCAGCCAGAGACCCCGAATCGGGCTCGTTGCAGCGGAAGGGATCCCTTTTGATCCATTGATTGCCCCCGAGTCCCCTCTCCAAACGTACCTCACTTCCAGGCGTCGTAACCAAAATTAACGAGGTTCCCGTACCAGTACCGGGTCGGGGCGAGGGCTGGGTTGACTAGAGCTAAGCCGCGCGCCTGCGCCGCCACTGGGAGATGAGGCCGATGCCTGCCAAAACCAGCAGCACCGAGGAGGGCTCGGGCGTGTTGGTGACGACATCTGTATAGTCGAATCCGGTCACCAGGCCACCGATCGTGTTGCCGCCGTTCACGGTGCCAAAATACGCATTGCCGGTTTCGTCCGTTGAGCCTGGGGGGCAAACCGTATCGGGGCCGCACGCCGCTTGGTTCAAGAAGAGGACCGGCCCATTGTTCGTGCCGCCGCTGATGGTGACCGTGATCAGCAGGTTTCCATCGGCCGGATTGTACACGAAGGGGGTGCCGTCGATCACCAGGAAGCTCCCTCCGGTCTCGGGCGTGAGAGGGGGCAATGTGCCGCTAAAGAAGCCCTGGCTGCCGGAGCCGATATTATTCGCGGGGTTGCTGAGGTTGAGATCGCCGGGCCCAAACGAAGTGTAAGAGAAGCTCAGGGAATAGGTCCCGGCCGCGGGCTGTCCGCCGTTGAACACCTGCCCGTCATAAAAGGTAAGCCCGGCGATGGAGATCTCGCTGGGGAACGCAGAGCTCAAATACACCTGCTGATAGGTCGACAAACCGAGAAAACCGGGGCATCCAAACGGATCGCAATTCCCGGTTCCCAGCAAAGGTGGGTTGCCTACCACGACCATGTTGGCGTGCAAAACGAGGCTCGTAAAAGCCAAACCGAGCACTGTCCGGCAAATAGCCCTTCTTAGCATTGTTATCCTGGTTGCCTAAGTGTGAGCATAAAGCCGTTTGTTTCAGAATGCAATAGGTACTGGTTTTCCTAAGCCAAACGATGTATTTCGGTTAACATGGATGCCCCCCATAGGGCAGACGCGGCGGACCATTCCGCACGCTAAACCCGTGCGGCAACCGCCAGGCGTGCGTCCTGCGCTTCCCGCGAAAACCACGTGTCGATAAACTGCCGCAGGGCCGTGCGGTCGCCGCCTGCATCCGCGTGCCCACTAAACTCGCGCAACGCCCGCTTGATGTCGCGATACGCAACCGGTGGTTTGCCCGCCAGGAAACGCGCGCACCGAATGGCCCGGTCGCGAACCTCACCGGCCGGCGCCAGCTCGCGCACCAGCCCGATTTCGAGCGCGCGGGCCGGAGTCAGCGCTTCGCCGAACAGCAGCACCTCCCGCGCGTGGGCGATTCCCACCGCGTCCGCCAGCATGTGGCTTATCGTAGGCGTTACCGCCAGGCCCAGGTTGATTTCGTTCAATGCGAAACCGAAATCGCCCTCGGCCATGATGCGGAAATCGCAGGCGATCGCGAGAATCGCCCCGCCGGCGAAAGTATGCCCGCTGAGTGCCGCCACCACCGGCTTGGGAAAGCTGTACAGGCTCTCGTACAGATCGATGAAACGGCCGAAGAACGCGGCCATGCCGTCGCGATCGTAAGTGAAAACTTCGCGGATGTCGAAGCCGCTCGAAAAAAATCGGGGCCGGTCGCTCGCGAGCACCAGACCGCGCACCGCGCCGTCGGACGCCGCCGCCGCGACCGCGCCATAGAGTTCTTCCACCATCGCCGCGTTCAGCGCATTGGCCTTGCCGCGGCACAGAGTCAGGATCGCCAGGTTACCGTCGCGCTCCGCATGAATATGTTCCATTTGGCGCTACTGTAGCATTATTGAGGCTCTGCTTTGCCGCGAAAAGTACTTGCGCCGAGTGCATCTTCGTTCTATAATCGGTTCGTGGCCATCGTTCGCCCCATCCGCCAGCCGCGCGCCGAACCGGTTGCCCTGCACGCGCACGCCATCGATAATCTCGAGTACATCCGGGCCGCCATGGAGCGCGCCGGAGCGTTTACCGCGGTGCCGGGAGTGGGCGGTATCGCGCTGGGCTGCACCGCCCTGGCGGTCGCCGCGCTGGCGCGGCGCATGGGTAGCGCGGATTCCTGGCTGGCGGCCTGGCTGGGCGAAGCCGTGCTGGCGTGTCTGATCGGTGTAACGGCTGCGGCCCACAAATCGCGCAAAGTCAATATGCCGCTGCTCTCCGGGCCCGGCCGCAAGTTCCTTTTGGGCTTTGCCCCGCCGCTGCTCGCCGGCGCCCTGCTCACCCTGGTGCTCTATCGCGCGGAATTGCTCGCGGCGCTACCGGGAGTCTGGCTACTGCTCTACGGTACGGGCGTTTTGTGCGGCGGCGCGGCATCGGTGAAGGTGGTGCCGTTGATGGGCTTTTGTTTCGTGGCGCTGGGCGCGGTGGCGTTGTTTTCCCCGGCCGCCTGGGGAAACATTTTTCTGGCCGCGGGATTCGGCGGCTTTCATATACTGTTTGGCATTTTGATCAAGGTGAAATACGGTGGCTAAGCAAAACGCGCTGCGGCGCGAAGACAAGAAAATGCGCCCCGCCGGAATCGTGGGCGGCGCGCCCAAGCTCGACCGGCTCATTCATGAGCGCTTGCGGCTCGGCATCCTGAGCGCGCTGGCCGTCAACGACTCCCTGACCTTCAACGAGCTGAAGAAACTGCTGGAGACTACCGACGGCAATCTAAGCGTGCATGCGCGCAAGCTCGAAGACGCGCAATATATCGCCTGCAGCAAATCGTTCGAGAACCGGCTGCCCAAAACCGAATACCGCCTGACCGCGGTGGGGCGGCGCGCCCTCGAGCGCTATCTCGATCACATGGAGGCCCTCATCGGCACGATGCGCGAGAGGTGAAAGGCCCCCTTTTTTAAGGAAACACTTTATGGTACAAAGTACTCATGCTATCAATCATGGAGCTTCCGGCCGCCTGCACGCGGCCATCATTATGGATGGAAACGGCCGCTGGGCTCTGGCGCGCGGATGGCCGCGTCTGGCGGGACACCGCGCCGGCGCCGCGGCCCTCCGCCGCACCGTGGAAGCCGCGCCCGGCCTGGGCATCGGCGTCCTGACGCTGTTTGCTTTTTCTTCCGACAACTGGCGCCGCCCGCCCGAGGAGGTCGCCGGCCTCATGCAACTGCTGGCCGAGCATTTGCGCTCCGAAACCAGCCGCGCCATCGAAAACGGAGTGCGCATGGAAGTGATCGGGCGGCGCGACCGGCTGGGCAGTGAACTGGCGGCTGCCATTGCGCAGGCCGAATCGGCCACCGCCGGCGGCGGAAAGCTGCAACTGCGCATCGCGGTGGATTATTCCGGCCGCGGCGCCATCGCCGACGCGGTGCGCCAGTCCGCCCACGCCGGGCTGGTCTGCCGCGAATGCCTGGAGGAGCAGTTGGGCCCGCCCGTGGATCTGCTGATCCGCACCGGCGGCGAACAGCGCCTCAGCGATTTCCTGTTGTGGGAATGCGCTTACGCCGAGCTGATTTTCTCCCGCCGGATGTGGCCGGATTTCGACGCGCTCGATCTGGAAGCCGCCGATCCGCCAGTTCCACGCCCGGCAGCGGCGTTTTGGCGCAGTGCCGGCCTTGGCGCCCGCCGCGGCGACCGCCACCACCTCCAGCGCTTGGCTAGACTGAGTAGCGGTGCAATTTTCCGCCGCCAGCCAACACGCCGGTAAACGCCTGGACCACGCGCTCCACGAGCAGCTTCCCGAATTCAGCCGTGCCCGCCTGCAAGACTGGATCAAGCGCGGCCGCGTGCTGGTGAATGGCGCGCCCGGGCGGCCGTCGCGCGTGCTGCATGCCGGCGATCTCATCGACGTGGAACCCGCCGAGCCAGCCGCCGCTACACGCCGCGCCCGAATCCATTCCCCTGCGCGTGCTCTACGACGATCCCGATTTCGTAGCCATCGACAAACCTGCCGGCATGGTGGTGCATGCGGGCGCCGGAGTGCACTCGGGAACCCTGGTCAACGCGCTGCTCGGCCGCTTCGAATCGCTTTCCGCGGTGGGCGGGGCATCTGCGTCCAGGCATCGTGCACCGCCTGGACCGCTTTACCAGCGGCGTGATCCTGGTGGCCAAGAACGACGCCGCGCATCGCGCTCTGGCCGCGCAATTCGCCGCCCGCCAGGTGGAGAAAACCTATCTGGCGCTGGTGCACGGCAGCCGTGAAGGCCGATCGCGGGCGTATCGAAAAGCCCATCGCCCGCGACCCGCGCCATCGCACGCGCATGACCGCCCGCCTGGCGCGCGGCCGCGCCGCCTGGAGCGAGTACCGCGTCCTCCGCCGTTTCGCGGCATTCACTCTCCTCGAAGTGCGCATCGGCACCGGCCGCACGCACCAGATCCGCGTGCACCTTGCGAGCATCGGCCATCCTGTGGCTGGCGACCGTCTGTATGGCGCGCCCGCAAAAACCGGGCGCCAGCCGCAAACCGATGCCCAGCCGCCAGGCGATCGTTTTTTCTTGCATGCCCATCGCATCCGGTTCGAGCATCCCTTCAACGGCCGCCCGGTCGAGATCGTGTCTCCGCTGCCTGAAGACCTGACTCGGCTGGCTGGAACGGCTATAATATAGCCAAATGAAAGCCTCCATTTTCTTGGCGGCCCTGGCCGCAGGTTGCGCCGCTCTATCCGCGCAACAGGCTTCGCCGGTTGCCCAAAAGCCCGACGAACTCGTCGAAGATCCCAGCACCCGCATCATCCTTGACGTCACCCGTGTCAACATGCTTTTCACGGTGACCGACAAGAAAGGCCGTTTCGTCACCGATCTGACGAAAGACGACTTCCAGGTATTCGAGAGCAAGAAGCCCCAGGCCATTTCAGAGTTCACGGCCGAAACCGACCTTCCGCTACGCCTCGGCATTCTGATCGATACCAGCAACAGCATTCGGGACCGCTTCAAGTTCGAGCAGGAAGCCGCCGTGTCATTCATCCAAAGCGTGGTCCACATGGGCCACGATAAGGCTATGGTGGTGAGCTTCGATACTTCGGCCGAACTGGTGACGGAACTGACCGACGATATGCAAAAGCTGGAATCCGGCGTTCGCGGCCTGCGCCCGGGCGGCGGCACGGCCTTGTACGACGCGATTTATTTCGCGTGCCGCGACAAGCTTTCCAAGGATCAGCCCCGCCATAAATTCCGGCGCGCCATCGTGATCGTGAGCGATGGCGACGACAACCAGAGCCAGGTCTCGCGCGACCAGGCGCTCGAAATGGCGCAAAAGGCCGATGTGGTGATCTACGCGATTTCGACTAACGTCACGCGCGGCGAAACCGATGGCGATAAGGTTCTGAAGTACCTGTGTTCGGAGACCGGCGGCCAGCCATTCTTTCCGTTCAAGGTGGAAGATCTGGAGCAGTCTTTCGAAAACATCGCCAACGAGCTGCGGCATCAGTACAACATTTTCTACCGCCCGGAGCCCCTCAAGACCGACGGGCTCTATCACACCGTGGAACTGAAGGTGAAGGGCCGCAAAGAACTGGTCGTGCGCTGCCGTAAGGGCTATTACGCTCCCAAGCTCTAATGGCTGACAAGCGCCTCTCGGCGCGCCTGCTCTTCCCAGTACCGTTGTCCGCGCTCATACCCTAGCCGGAAAGGCTCGGTATCCCAAACGTTCGGATACCACCACTTCAAACAATCGGACTCCTCGTCGGACTTGCCACGGCACTCGCGGCGCAACGCGGATTCGAAACCGGC
The DNA here is from genome assembly GCA_963795925.1 of Bryobacterales bacterium. Classification (GTDB taxonomy): domain Bacteria; phylum Acidobacteriota; class Terriglobia; order Bryobacterales; family Bryobacteraceae; genus Bog-159. Next base: position 41,524 of record CAWCJP010000007.1, read on the forward strand.
GCGAAACACTTCCTCGTCTTGCTCGAAGTTATGTCCCAGCGTCCGATAATGTTCCTTTTCCACGTCGCGCAATCCCAACCACCAATCTTTCCGCGCCACGTCCAAGCCTTCCGCGCCGGCGTCCGCGAACACCTGGCGCGCCCGTTGCGCTTCCGTATCATCCTCCGCCAGCGCCAGCACCACCGATCGGCCCCGCCGCAAGGCGTCTTCATAGAAGAAGATCTCATCCGCGGGGATGCCCTCGACATTGTTTTCGGCCTTCTCGCCCAAAGCAGCTCCGCCTGCCACGCCGCCCGCGCCCAGCAATGCCGCCCCGACGAGCCCAAACGCCAGGACCGGTCCGACGCCTGGAATCAGCGCGGATATGGCAACTCCTAACTCGAGCCCTCCAGCCACGCCCAGCGCGCCTCCTAACATGCCTCCTATCGCGCCGCCCATGCCGGACTGTTCGGTGTCGGATGTGGGAATCGAGTGAATCTGCTTCTCGGTCGAATCCGGACAGAGCAGATTAATCTGATTCGGTGAAAATCCTGCGTGCCTCAGCGCGTGCGCGGCTTCGCGAGCACTCTGGTAGGACGAAAAAACACCAGCAACGGTCTTCATACCTGAAACTTTAGCACGTTGATATCCAAGATGGCAGTCAGCTGGCCTTTTGTAAGATTTGTCCATATGGCGGCCCGATTGCCTTGCAGAACGCCGGAGGATCATTTATGTCTGTGTTGTTAAGTTGTTCACGATGTGCATGTGTCATGGCGGGTGCACTGCTTATCGGCTCGTACGCTCCCGTCCGCGCCCAGGATGCCAATCGCGATGTGGTGGTGGCTCCCACCGATGTGGGCGGAGTCGTAGACCGGGTGCAAAAGCTCACCGGCGAATTCAAGACTTCGTTCGACAAGGCTGTGTCTCATAGCATGATCGACGGCACACCCCTGGAAGCCGATCTCAAGCACCGGGCCGACGATCTGCACGACGCCGCTAACCACCTCGGCGATGTCTTTCACAAGAAAAAGGACAAGAACAATCCAGCCGTACGCGAGCAGGCCGACAAGACCATCTCCCTGGCGAGCGAGTTGAATCGGGTGATGCTGAATCACCGCTTTACCGACCAACTACAAGGCGAATGGGGAATGCTCCGCGCGGATTTGAACGGCTTGGCGGTAGTTTATAATCTCACGCCGCTCGAAGGCACTGGCGGCAGCGCCGGCAAGCAGTAAATTCGTAACGGGCGGCTTCCGCCGCCCCGGGCACCTATAGAATGACGCGTGGCACCGGTGTTGATCTCTGGTGGGCAGAGCATGCTGAAAGCGGAGGACCGTATCTATCCGAAGTTCGATATCTCAAAGACGGAAAGCTGCACGGGTTCGAATGGTGGTTGAACCAGGACCAAAGGAGCGTCTGGTCGGAGCGTCACTTCCAAAACAGTCAGAAGGACGGCATAGAGCGATCATGAAACCAGAAAGGCGATTGGGCCGAGGCTGTCCGAGGTACTGGATCCACGACCGGCGTGTCACAAAACGACGGTACCGGCGCGAACGCCAAAACGATGAATCACTGCGTCCTTATCGGGAAATCGACAACCAGCCTGCGAGGGACTTTCCACCAGAGGTCCCGCACCGCCAGCTATTGCAGCGTTAGCGCGAAGACCGTTCCAAGTCCCTGTGTGCCGCCGAACTTCGTTGTGCCATAGAGCGCCCCGCTTTCGCCGAACGTCAAGGCCACGGCTGGACCATTGCCGCCGCTCAGGCTCGCGACTACGGCCTCAGACCATGCGCCGCCAGCCGATGGCGGCGTCATCGAAAACACCACGCCGTGGTCCGCCACTCCACCGGAAATGGTCGTTCCATAGAGTGTCCAGTCGGCGGCCACCACAAGTCCCGCGGTTGGCTCGGCCCCATCGGGCGAGCCTCGGAAATCGTGCAGCACGGCGAAAGTCCAGCCGCCGCCCGGCGATGCGGGAGGCGTCAACGAAAAAACCGCACCATAGGTCGTGTGCAAACCGTGGCTGGTCCCATAGAGAATGCCACCAGGCGCCAGCAGCAGACTGTTCGCATGAAACCCATTGTCGCCGCCCGTGAAGTTGTAGAGCACCTTTTCAGTCCAGTCGGTCTCGCCGCCCGACGGAGGCGCCAGCGAGAAAGCGGTGCCCTCGAGACTCGTTCCTCCCTGATTGGTCGTACCGTACAGCGTTCCACTGGAAGGATCGATTTCGAGGCCTGTGATCGGGTCGCCGCCGTCGTCTCCGCCGGTGAAGCTGTAAAGGATCTTATTCGTCCATTCGTCGCGTGCCTGCGATGGCGGGCTGAGCTGATATATAGCGCCATTGCGGAATTGTCCGCCGCCCGCCGCCGCGCCATAGAACGCGCCGTCGGGGCCGAGGGACAGGCCGCCAACGGGGTTGATCCCATCGACGCGATCTTTCCCGAAGTTGTGCAGAACGGTTTCCGTCCAGGCGCCGCCGGGCATGGCTGGCGGCGTTAACGAGAAGGCTACCCCCTGATCCTCGCTGCCGCACTCGTCCGTGGTGCCGAAAAGAACGCCTGCGCCGCCCACAACCAGGCCGGCCTCCGGCGAACAGCCATCATTGCCGCCGGCGAAGCTATAGATGATCTTTTCCGTCCACATACCGCCGGAAGACTCGGGCGGCGCCAGGGAGAACACCGTACCGCAACCGTTCCCGCAGCCGTAATCCCCGCCGGTCGCGGTCGTTCCGTAGAACACCTTGCCGACGCGCACCAACGGTGCGGAACTGATGGCGCCGTCGGGATCGCCCTGGAAATTGTGGATCGCAATGAGCTTGGGCGGCGGAGCCTGGGCCAAGGCCAGCGCCGCACTGACGAATGCAAGCAACCATCGCACGATGACATCCCCTCCTCAGGCAGATTATTTAACTCTAACATTACCCAATCGATCGAAGTCCGTTCTGTTGTATGCTGATCGGAATCATGGGGTATTCACATGTGGGTTAGAGGGACATTGCTGGTTATCGCGTTCGCCTGCCTCGCCGCCGCACAGACGCCTGTGCCGCTCCAACCGTTCGCCCAACAAGTCCGGCGGCTCGAAGACGCCATGAACTATCTGGGCCAGCCGTTTCCCGCCGCCGATCATAACGCCATCAACCGGGCGATCGCCAACCCAGATGAAGCCGCGGCGGCCGCCGAAATCGAGAAGATTCTGGATAAATACGCGCTCGCCATCGTGGACATTAACGCCGAGAGCCGCGTGAAAGTGGAGCCGGGTCCGGCCAAACCCGAGTTGGTGGAGGGCGGCACGCGGATTTTCCTGGTGAAGACCATCAATCGCGCCGGCGTCACGGCGCCGTTGCGGGTTTTTAGCCCCAATAGCGGCAACGTGTACATCCAATCAACCAACAACCCCGAGCCCAAGCTGGAATTGACCCCTCAAAATGCCGCCGGATCGCTGGGCCGATATCTCCATCTATGACAAACCCCCCATGACCCGCCGCCTTTCCGGGCTGGCGCTCGATTACCGGATATTGGAAATCTACAGCCGCGACCGCGGGCAGCGATCCGCGGAGATCAGTTTCAACGTGGGGCAGGGCAGCCAGGATATCGGCTTTCGCAATGACATTCCGGTGGTCTTCAATGCGCTGCCGGCGCGCACTGTAAAGCTGCGCGTACGTGACGAGAAGGGCCGGCCAGCCATGGCGTCGTTCGTGATTCGCGACCGGCTGAACCGGCTCTATCCGAATCCATCCAAGCGCCTGGCGCCCGATTTCTTCTTCCAGCCGCAGATCTATCGCGCCGACGGCGAGAGCGTCAGTTTGCCCGAAGGCTATTACACCATCACTTACTCGGGCGGACCGGAATACCGCGCGCACACCAAGGAGGTCGCCGTGGATGACAAAGGTCCCGCCGAACTCTCGTTCCAGCTTGAGCGCTGGATCGATCCGGCGCAATATGGATGGTATTCGGGCGATCATCACACTCACGCGGCGGGCTGCGCGCACTACCAGAACCCCACCGAAGGCGTATTGCCGCAAGACATGATCCGCCAGATCGCGGGCGAGCGCCTGAACATAGCGGCCGTACTCACCTGGGGTCCCGATTACTATTATCAGAAGCAGTTCTTCTCCGGGCATGACGATCCGCTTTCGAAACCGGATGAGTTGATGCACTACGATCTGGAAGTATCGGGGTTTCCCTCGAGCCATGCCGGCCACATTGTGTTGCTCGGTTTGAAACAGCAGGATTACCCCGGCGCAAAGCGCATTGAGGACTGGCCCACCTGGGATCTGCCCATCTTCCGCTGGGCCAAGTCGCAGGGCGCGGTGGTGGGATTCGCCCATTCGGGGTGGGGTCTCGAAGTCATGAGCGACGACCTGCCGAACTACGAAATGCCGGGCTTCGATGGGATCGGCGCAAACGAGTACATCGTGGATGTGACCCAGCCCGATTTGGTGGATTTCATTTCAGCGGTGGACACGCCCTATGTCTGGGAGCTGAGCATCTGGTATCACACGCTGAACGCCGGATTCCGCACGCGCATCGCCGGAGAGACGGACTTTCCGTGCATCTTCGATGAGCGCGTGGGGATCGGGCGCACCTACACCAGGCTCGATAGTCTGAGTTACTCGAACTGGCTTGCGGCGCTGAAGGCCGGCCGGAGCTATGTGTCGGATGGCAAGAGTCACCTGATGGATTTCCAGATTCAGGACACCGCGGTGGGGTCGGGCGCGAGCGAGGTGCGGCTCGGGAAGCCCTCTCGCGTACATGCGCAAGTGAAGGTGGCGGCGTACCTGGATCCCTTGCCCGATCAATCCATCCGGGGCCGGCGCTACAACGAGAAACCCTATTGGGATGTGGAGCGGGCGCGCATCGGCGATACGCGCGAAGTGCCGGTGGAATTGGTAATCAACGGCGAAGTAGCGGCCCGCAAAAATGTCCTGGCGGACGGGCAGGTGCATGACGTGGCGTTCGACGTTCCGGTCTCGAAGAGCAGTTGGATCGCGGCGCGCATATTGCCGGCGGCCCACACCAATCCCATCTTCGTGCTGGTGGATGGAAAGCCCGTGCGGGCCTCGCGCCGCAGTGTGGAATGGTGCCTGGCGGCCGTCAGCCAGTGCTGGACGCAGAAGGTGCCGCACATTGCGGTAGCCGAACTGGGCGCGGCCCGCAAAGCGTACGACCAGGCGCGCGAAGTGTACACCCAGCGCTTGGCCGAATCGCAATGACCCACCTTCCGCCCCTCGCCGGCCAACCCATCCGCCTCGAAATCTGCCGCACCCTGGCGGACGCGCGAGGCCCTGTGCACGCCGGCGCGTTCGTGCGCGAGCGGCGCATCGCCTTCGACGCCGCGCTGGCCGCCGACCGCAGGGAATTCGCCCGCATTTTCGTCCATGAGATCTTTCATTTCGTGTGGCTGAAGCTGGGCAACGCCCGCCGCTGGTCGTACGAGGCGCTGCTGCGGGAAGAAATGCTGTCCGGCGCCCGCGGCGAGTTGGGTTGGTCCGCCGAGTGGCGCAAGCGGGCGCTCCCATCCGGCGACCCTGCGCGCCGCACGCGCCGCTGGCGGGAGTACGCCTGCGAAAGCTTCTGCGACACGGCGGCCTGGATCTTCTCAGGCGTCCGGTCGCATGCGGAATACACTCTGGCCAGCCGGTTTCGCCAGCGCCGCCGCCAGTGGTTCGTAAAGTCCGATGTGACCAAACGAATCTCGGTATAATCCATATAGAGGCCATATAGTGGAAGCTAGAGGAGGATCCATGACCATTCTGCGCGTCAGTGCCGTGCTGCTCACCGGTTTCGTGCTGGGATGCGTGATCTATCGCGGCTTGCCGGAAAAGTCGGTGAAGGCCGCGTCGCTCAAGCCCGATAACGAAAGGCACACCGCGCCGGATTTCGCCCTGAAGGACGGCGACGGCAAGACCGTGCGCCTGTCCGACTACAAAGGCAAGGTGGTTTTGCTGGATTTCTGGGCCACCTATTGCGGCCCCTGCAAGATCGAGATCCCCTGGTTCATGGATTTCGAGCGCAAGCACAAAGACCAGGGTTTTTCGGTGCTGGGCGTGTCCATGGATGATGACGGATGGAATGCGGTGAAGCCCTTCGTCAACGATGTGGGCATTAACTACCGCGTGATGGTGGGCGACGACTCCATGGCCGAAAAGTACGGCGGAATTGAGGCTCTGCCGACCACCTTCCTGATCGACCGGGATGGCAAGATCGCCGCCGTCCATGTAGGCCTGACAAGTAAGAGCGAGATTGAAAATGGTATCGAACAACTATTGCAAACACCCGCGAGTGCATCTGGCGGCGCTGGCCATGTGTCTCTGCCTGCCGAGCTTGTGGGCGCAAGGTAGCCAGTACCTGACGGCTGAAGCCCAGAAGCTGGTGGCCAAGCGCGGCGCGGCCGCCGAGGCCAAGATCGCGGTGTCCGTGCAGCCCGGCTTTCACGTGAACAGCAACACGCCCGGCGACGCCTACCTGATCCCGCTCAAGCTCGACTGGACCCCAGGCACGCTCGAGGCCGGCGAAGTGGTTTTCCCCAAGCCCCAGATGGAGAAGTACGAGTTCTCCGATAAGCCGCTCTCCGTCTTCACCGGCAATTTCGATCTGACCGCCAAATTCAAGGTGCCCGCCGGCGCAGAGCAAGGACCGGGAATCATGCTGGGCAAGCTGCGCTACCAGGCCTGCAATAGTAATTCCTGTTTCCCGCCCAAATCGGTCGACGTGCGCCTCTCGTTCCAGGTGCAGTAGATGCACCTGCACTCGATAATCATCCGGCGAGGCTCAGGTCTATTGACGAGGCGCGGACCGAATGAGCGATCTGATCGTTAGGCGCGCCACAGATAAAGACGTTGCCGTCCTTGCGGCGCTGATCGATGGATTTGCAAAAGGGCATCCGGCCGAAGGCCATGCAAGATCTGTCGCCAGGATGCAAGATGCATTTTTCGGCAACCAACCATTGGCTTACATCGTGTTGGCAGAGAAGAATGCGACCGTCGTCGGGTTTGGTGCCTGGCGGAAGACATACGATCTGTTCTGGTCCATGTATGGCGGTGAAGGGATCGGACTCTATGTAGTCCCCTCTTATCGCGGTCGCGGTGTGGCAGTGTGCATCGTTGCAGCGATGTGTGCAGAGATCCGGGAGCACGGAGGTCATTTTCTCCAAGCGTCCTACGCCCCCGATTTGGGGGCGTTATACGAACGCGTGGGCGAGGGAAGGCCCGAACGAGCCTGTCATGTTTCGGCGCTCGCATTCGAGGTCCTTGCCTCAGTCTCCGGAAGGTCCGCCCGTGATATCGTTCGTGCAGTACCCGATAAAACCCTAAACCATGTTCCGGTTGACTCTGCGAGCCCCTAAACCGTTCCGCTCGGTACAATGCCGCCGTATTCCGGATGCTCGAAACGATCAGCATGATCCACATGTCGGCGATCCCCGCCACGCCGCCCGCATCGAACAGGGGAAAGCGGTAACCCCACAGTTTCCCCATCGGCCGGAAGAGCAACGCGACATTACCCGCTACCAGCAGCAGGCGCAACTCCGTGGGGCTGAACTTCCAGTACGAGAGTTGAAACGTGCCCAGCGCATACGTCGCGAGATACGCTTGAATGGACAGCATGAAATAAGAAATCAGCAGGACCGCCGCCACCATGGAGCTCATGTAACCCGACAGTCCCATACCCCCTACCAGAAAGAACGTGCCGAAGGCGTCGGTAATGTGGTCCACGTAAAAGCCGTAGCGCGGGCGCTGCCGGTTGCGCACGCGCGCGAGCGTGCCATCCAGGCTGTCGCCCAGCCAGTTGGCCGCCAGCCACAGCATGGCCGCCAGCAGCATGTATTTGTTCCATCGTGCCAGCCAGTAACACAGGCCGGCGAAGAACATGGAAACCATTCCGAGCAGAGTCAGATGATCGGAATTGATCCACCGCGGCGTAGCATCCGCCATGCGGACGAGCAGGCGCTTTTCGAGCGGCGCCAGGAAACTTTCCCGTGCGCGGGCCGCCTCACGAAACTTCTTCTCACGAAACTTCTCCGGTGTATCCGGCATGCTCTCAGGATAACCATGTTGACTTTGGTATATATCGGAACCGTCACTTCGATTCAGTATTCTGTAAGTTATGACGGATCGGGAAACTGCCCGCGCCATCCTGAAGAAGCTGCTCGCGAGCCCCCACTTCTCGAACGCCCGCCGCCTCGGTGAGTTCCTGCAGTTGATCACTCTGAAAGCCGCTTCTGGCGATGCCGCGCGCGTCGATGAGCGCTTGATCGCGTCTGAGATCTATGGCCGCCATCCGGATTACGACCCCGCGGTGGATCCCATCGTCCGCGTCGAGGCTAACCGCCTGCGCGCCCGGCTCCACGAATACTACGAGACGGAAGGCCGCTCTGAGCCGGTCCGCCTGAGCCTGCCGCCCGATAGCTGCGTCCCCCTGTTCGAAGTGGCGCCGGTTACGCCGCCAGCCGCTCCCGCGCGCCGTCCGCCGCTGCGCCTCGCCGCGGCGCTCGCCCTGGCCGCCGTGATCACCCTCACGGGCCTCCTTTCCTTCACAAGGGTGTCCCCCTTCGCCCGGCGCGGAAGCCCTGCGCGCGGTTCCATCGCGGTGCTGCCTTTTGCGAACGCCGGCGGCCCGGCCGGCAAGGACTACTTTGGCGACGGGCTGGCTGAACAGATCGCCAATCGAATCGGCCGCTCGGGTAAACTGCAAGTGGCCGCGCGCCGCTCAGTGCTGCAGTTCACCGCAGGCGACGATGTCCGCCGCATCGGCGAGCGGCTGCATGTCGATCTCGTGCTGGAGGGCAGCGTACGCTTTCCGGGCGATCGCATCCACGTCGCCGCGATGCTGTACAACACGCAAACCGGCAGCCGGATCTGGTCGCATGAATTCGACCGGCCCGCCGCCGAAGTGCTGGCCTTGCAGGATGAGATTTCGACCGTGCTCGCCGGCACGCTGCAGTGGGGCAGTGGGGACTCCGGAACCCAACGCGCCGCACAGGGCTGGACTAATAACTCCGAAGCGCTCGACCTCTATCTGCAAGCCCGTTATCTGTTCAACAGCCGTAAACCCTACAACCTTTGGAAGAGTATCGACCTCTACAATGCCGCGCTGCGCAAAGACCCTCAGTTCGCGCTGGCTTATGACGGTCTGGCCGAAGATTACGTGGTGCTGGGCGCCAATGACGATCAGGACATCTCGCAGACCACCGCATTAGCCAGAGAGGCCGTGGCGCGCGCCCTGGCCATCGACCCCAACCTGCCGGATGCCCTCCTCACGCAGGCCGCCACGGCCGACCACCCCGACTGGACGGCGCTCGAGCGCAGCTACCGGGCGGCCATCGCAGCCAACCCTAGCGACGCCAATGCGCATCACTGGTACGGTCTCAATCTGCTGGCGAGCGGACGCTTCACCGAAGCGGAAGCTGAAATCCGGCGCGCACAACTCCTCGACCCGCTCTCGCTCCACGTCGGCGCCGATATCGCCGAGGTCTACTATTTCAGTCGCCGCCATCAGGACGCCATCGATCAGTCGCTCCGGATTCTGTCGCTCGACCGCCGCCAGCCCCAGGCGCTGCTGGTTCTGGCCAGAGCGTACGAAGCGGTAGGCCGCTACGCCGAGGCCCAGGATATTCTGGAGAACCTGCTCCGTACAGACTCGGGCGCCGGCGTGATGGCCGATTTGGGACATGTCTACGCCATGTCCGGTAAGCCGTCCCGCGCGCGCGCCATGATGGAAGGCCTCACCACGCGGGCCAAGAAGCGGCACGTGTCGCCGCATTATATGGCATTCATTCAGACCGGGCTGGGGCGCAAGACCGAAGCGTTGGCGTTGCTCGAAATGAGCTACGAGCAGCATAACGCGGGCCTGGCCTTCCTCAAGGTGGACCCCCGCTGGGACCCTCTGCGCGCAGAGCCGCGATTCCAGCAGCTGGTGCGTGCGCTCACGGTCGACAAATAAGCAGCCGGCCGCCGCTACGGCTGCGCGGGGATCTCGCTAGCTGGCACCGAAACGCTGCCCACCGCGCCGGTCGATGCATCGCGCGCCACCACGCGCAGTTCGCTCGCCTGCGCGTTCCGCGGGATCACCTTGTGATAGACCAAGCCGTCTTTCTCCACCTGGTCGTAGGTCTGCCGCCGCAGTTCCATCGACACGGTGTCGTCGAGGCCGGAAACCTGCCGGCCATGCGCATCTTTCTGCACGAAGAGAAGATCCATCTTGCCAACCCAACGATCGCCTTGCGGATCGAGCAGAATCGAGTTCGGGTCCACCCGCAGGGTCACATCGTAGCCCGCGCTGGTCTGTTGCACTTTCGCGCGCAGCCCCATGCCATTGGCGTCCATTGGGCTCATGACGGCGTCGGCCAATGCCGCCCGGCGCAGTGATTCATCCTGCGGCGGAGCGGTCTGGTCCACGTAGCCTTTCCTGTACCGCAGTTCTACGTGCGGCAGATCCACCATCTTCACCTTGAGTTCGTGGAACGAATTATTGAACTTATCGTTTTGCGGATAAAAACCTAGCGTGTAAGTGATCGCCGAATCGTCCACCGCGGTGCGGATAGCGCCCGCAATATCGTTGCTGTTCATGAAGGCGCGTCCCCCCGTACGGCCCGCCAGTTCCAGCATGGTGGACTGGTCTCGAAAGGCGCGCAACGCCGCGTTCGCCGAGGCCGAAGCGATCAGCCCGCGCGCGTCCACGGGGTAAATCGCCAGGTTGGCGTTGTTCAACGCGCGGATGGCGCGGTCGGCTTCCAGATTCCAGTTGTTTTGGTAGCGCGCCGGATTGGAAGGGATACCGCTTCTGCCACTGCCAGCGGCCGGCGGCCGGCCGCTCATTGAGCTAACGGCCGCCGAGTTGGCTCGACTGGTCGTGGCTCTGGGAGTGTTCAAGTATCCGACTTGCAGCGGAAAGGCGGCCGAAATCCAGATGAGATTCTTGCGGCCCGGCAGCGTGGCAAGGTTATTGGCGATGTACTCGATAGCGTTGAGCGTCATCGTCACGCGGTTGTTGAGATAGAATCCCCGTTCCTGGCTGCCTTGGGCTCCGCCGCCTCCGCCGCCGCCGCCACCACCCTGCCACCCGCCCAGCACGTCGTTCGGTTCGCTCACTCCCGTGATATCCGGCATGACGTCGCCGGTATATTTCGCCAGCTTAGCCACCAGATCCGAAGAGTCCGTGGTGTAGTTGTGCAGTACGTGCAGACCCTGATAGTAGTCCAGGGTGTAGAGCGCGATGCGGTCCTGCGGCTGGATCTGTTGCAGGAACGTGATCACCTGTTTGCGCGCATAGGACTGGCTGGCGAAGCTGGTATTGACGCCGTCCAGCAGAATGGCGGTCACGCCGGCAGGCGTCCCCGAGCGCTGTTCGCGCTGATTGGTGAAGGTGCCGGGCGGCAAGGCCTCTGCCGACGCGGGCAGGACGGCGCGGGCGTCCTCGGAGAATTGCCGGATTTCCTGGCGCTTGCCATTATCGAAGACCTGGAAGTCCTCCTTCTTCAGGCCGGGCACAGGCTTTCCGCCCTTGGTTACGATCACATTGACTTGCACCAGGCGCGTGGTGGCGCGGATAACTACCTCGGGCATCTGGGCATTGAGCGCGGCGGCCAATAATGCCGGCCCCAGGATCAGAAATTGTCGCATAGCCGACTCCTTCAAGTCTTACAACGAGTGGAAGTGCGGCCCGGTTACAACTATCCTGGGACGCTCCGATTTATGTTTGTTAATGCGTGTCGATGCGCTCCTCCAACAGCACCCGCACAGTGTCGCCTGCCTCTTTCCCGATTGCCTGGCGGATGTCGGCTTTGACTGGGAGCTTATGTGTGCCGTCGCCCATAGCCATAAACGAACTTTGGAAAGGATGGCCATCGATTTTGCCGCGGACTTTAACCAGACCACGCCTTGCGAAAAAAGCGACTGATCGAGGCCATACCACCTAGGTCCAACCAGCTCTTGCCGCGCTTTTTTGCAACTTAGCCGTGAACGCCTCATTCAGCATTCTGCTATGCCCTGCCATGGATCTCCTTCCTCGTGCGGCTACACCACCTCCGGCTCGGCCGCCTTCACCCGGATCTCGACCGTCTTATCGCCCAGATACGGATGGTGCGCATGTAAGCGGATCACCCCCGCCGCCTCTTTGCTGCGCACCCACACCGCACCCACGCCGCCCGCCAGCGAAAACGGATTCTCGCCGATGATCTCGCCCGGACCCGACACACTTAGTCCAACTGCGCCCGTCGAAAAAGGCCGTGGGCCGCCGTGTTCATTGGTCACACGCAGCACCACGCGCGTCGCGTCGATGCCGTCGCCCAGCAACTCCGCATCGTCCGGCTCTACGTGCAACTGCCGGTCGTAATCGTTGCCGGGTAGAATCTTTGAAATGACCTTTCGGCCGTTGAGATAGCCATCGATGCGCAGGTCGCCCCAGTCTTCCAGATGCTCGCCGGTCAGATCGGGCACAAACGGCGGGTGTGGAAGATGCCCGTAAGCTGTGCGGTCGGGGTCAACTTCCACCTTCAACACATCCTTTACGTAGATCTTCAAGTGATCGCAATTGGAAACGATGGCCGCGTGCCGGATGCCGCCGCCTTCGGATTGATCGCCCTGCGACCAGTTGAAGCACGGCTCCAGCACAATCTCTTCCTGCGGATCGCATTGCGAGCGGTAAAACTGTCCCGCCGGTTTGGGAATGCGGAAGATGTCCGTGACTCCGTGGTAGCAGATCTTATCGCCGGAGCCGAAGTTGGCGTGCGTATTGTAGTCGAAGGCGCACCAGCCGATGCCGCCGGCGTAGCGGTCGTCGGAAGCCAGTTGGTTGTGCACGCGCGCATGCCGCATGGCGTGCTCCATCACGCGGTCCACGTTGTCGCTGCGCTTGGTCGGGAACATGTGGCCGTTGAATTCGGTATTCAGATACCGCGGGTGGTTGGGCGGCCGCAGCGGGAAACCGAAATCGTTCATGGTCATTACGTCTTCGAGCAATTCGGAGTCGTAGAGATAGCGCACACCGCCGGTCTGGCGGGAGGTGTCCAGCTCATGCGCCAGCGCGTTGGTGCGCGTGTAGAAATCGTGATTGTCCTGCGATTCGTTGATGCGCACGCCCCATAGCACGATCGCCGGATGGTTCCAGTCGCGGCGGATCATCTGTTCCACGTTGCGCACCGAAAGATCCTGCCAGGCCTTGTCGCCGATATGCTGCCAGCCGGGGATCTCTTCGAACACCAGCAGGCCGTTCTCGTCGCACGCATCCAGGAAGTGCGGCGATTGCGGATAGTGCGAGGTGCGCACGATGTTGCACTTCAGATCGCGCTTCAGGATCAGCGCATCGCGGCGCTGCACGCGGGCGGGCATGGCGCCGCCCACGTAGGGAAACGTCTGGTGCCGGTTCAGGCCGCGCAGCTTGATGTGTTTGCCGTTCAGCATGAACCCCTGCGGCGTGAACTGCGCTTCACGAAAGCCGATGCGCGTCGCATAATCGTCGATCGGCCGATCGTTCTCGGCGAGGCGCGCGGTCACCGTGTAGAGCTTAGGATGATCGACATCCCACAGATCGATGGAGCCCAGCTTATCGAGCGTGACGCTATAGGCCCCGGTAGCCGCCGGCACAGATTTCGTGGCGGAGGCCACCACGCGATCGCCGTCCCGCAGTTCGACCCGCAGCGTAAGAGACTTATCGCCGGCCGCTTCGCCATTCATGTAGCAAGTGACCTCCACGCGGCGTCCGTCGCTGAGCACGTCCACCGGCTTAGCGAAAACATTTTCGATAAACACCGGCGGTACGACGCGCAGCGCGACCTCGCGGTAGATGCCGCCGAACGTCAGGTAGTCGATGTTCTCGCCGAAGGGCGGGACATCCGGTCGCTCCGTCGAATCGACTTCGACAGCCAGCACGTTCGAGTCCGCGTTCAGATGCTTCGTCAACTCGAAGGAGAATGGCGTATAGCCGCCGCGATACTCGCCTAGCTTGTGGCCGTTGATGGTGACGGTGGCCGCGGTCATCACGCCGGCAAAATCCACGAAGACGCGGCGGCCCTGCTGCGGCGCCAGCTTGAAATGGCGGCGATAGATGGAGACGAACTGGAAATCCTTCTCGTCGAAGCTGTGCCAAGGAAATACCTTGTTCGTGTGCGGGATGGTGACGCGCGCGAACTTGCTGTCGTCAAATCCTGGCGATGAGCAGCCGGGAACGGCGGGCCCGCCAAAGAGCCAGTTGCGGTTCATCGGGACATGGCGGCCGAGCGGGGCATGCGGATGATTGGATTGCGCTGATTGGGCGGAGGCCGCCGCCTGCAGTAAGGCCGCCGCGCCCCCGGCTCGCAGGAAGCCCCTACGGTTGATCTGATCCATAAGTAGGAATAGTAGCGCGCGGCAGCGCCGCTATATTCCTGCCTCTGATTACTGCACTGCGATGGTGACTGTGTTGGAGGACGTGCCTTGCATCGAAATCACCACCGGAGCAGCGGTGTTTGCGGTTAAGCCAGCCGGCACCTCCGCGTTCACTTGGTACAGCCCAACGTAACCAGGCGCGAGACCGGAGAATGTGATGCCGGCCAGTGCGCCGCCTATCTTTACTGTCGGTGTAGTGAGGGTATAGGAGAGCGAGGTAAGTGGCGCGGGCGATCCGGTCTGCGGCTGGTTAGTCACCGGTCCGAGGCCCGTACAGAAAATCTGCAAAACCGTGCTGCCAGGCGTGGCGGGATTCGACGCATCGACAAGCCGGTTGGATGCATCTAGGATGGCTCCCGGGCCGGAGCCTTGCGCGTTCGTGGTGAAGATGGCCGGCGCGAAAGTAGCCAGATTCACGGTTTGTGCGGTCCCGCTCTGGCCATTCAGCGTGGCGGTCAGACTTCCTTGTGCTTGTCCAGCTAATTCCCATGGGACCTGAAGATTTACTTGTCCGCCGGAAACAAAGAAGAGCGGCGCGGTCGAGATGGTATTAAATTGTAGGGAAAGCCCTGCGAGAGTTTCCGGCAGCGGCAATTGCGTAACGCCAACCGAGGGAACAAAGAAGCTGCCGAAAACCGACGCGATACTTCCCGGCGCGACCGGGGCTGCGTAGCTGGCGGCAGTCACCAAGCCGCCCGGGTTAATGGAGGGTTTAGGGGTAGCTAGCTTTATGGAAAACACTGTGCCATCCCCGCCGGCAGGGCAAATTCCCGTAGTTCCATAAAGAGTTCCGTCGGTACCCGTTACTAGGGGGCTGCTCGGTACGCATCCGTCGCTCCCACCAGTGAAATCGTGGAGCGTTGCTTTCGTCCAAGCGCCTCCAGGTTGGGCGGGCGGCGTTAGCGAGTACAGGCAGGCCACCGCGCCAGGGCAGGGATTGGTGACGATATAGAGGACGTCGCCGCTCCCAATCGCGAGACCGGCGGCGGGCTCATTGGCTGTGAAGTTGTAGATAGTGGCTTCCGTCCAAATACCACCGGGTTGGTTAGGCGGCGTCAACGAAAACACGATGCCATAAGGAGAACTCGCCGTGTACGCCGTTCCGTAGAGCACTCCACCGACGCCGGCCACGAGCGAGAGCGGCTCTGGGAAGGTATACAACGCGTTCTCGGCCCAAGGCTGGCCGGACGCCGAGGGCGGCGTTAGCGAGAATACCATACCGGCCTCAGGCGGCCCATAGGCATATTCGAAGCCGTAGAGAAGGCTGCGGTCGCCGATGACCACACCGGAGTTAAGTCCGCAGTCCCCCGCGGTTCTGCTAAAGCTGTAAAGGGCTGCTAAACTCCATTGACCGCCAGAAAATGTGGACGGCGGAGAGAGCGAGTAGACGTATCCGCATCCGAAGTCTACCGCGTCGTTGCCTATCGTTGCGCCATACAGAACGCCGCCGACGTCGAAGACGATGCTGTTAAGCGAGGGCTCGGCACCAGCCGCAAAATTCCACAGCACATTCTGCGTCCAAGGTCCGCCGGGCGTCAACGGCGGCGTCACGGAGAACACAGTTCCGCAACCGATGGAAAAGGGTGGGTTTTGCCCGTTGGTCAGGCAACCCTCGGTCCCGGTCCCGCCGAAGCCAGTGGTCCCGTACAGCACGCCTCCGCTGCCAATGACGACGCCAAGCGGAAAACCTCCATCGGCTGGCGGGAGACTGTACGGACCACCGCCCTGGAAGCTGTAGAGGATGGTTTCCGTCCACTGGCCGCCCGCGGCTAGCGGGGGCGTCAGGGAAAACACGGTGCCAGAGCCGTTCTCGTTCGCGATCAAAATGTTGCTGACACCAGACCCACCAGCCTCGGTGGTTCCGTAGAGAACGCCCCCGGTCCCGATCACCAAGCCATTGGGCGAGATTCCGTCGCATGGTTGGGCTGGAAACTCTGCGCAGCCCGTGAACGTGTGGAGAGGCGTCAATGTGGGCGACGCCGGCTGACCCTTCACGTGAAGTGCGGATCCCAGTAGTAGGGCAAGCGCCCCAGCCGCATTGAGTCGCAATGGCGGCGCGCGCATCTCAAAACAGATCCATCTGCCGCAACCGCATCGGCCACATCCGCACCGGCACCGGAGCCACTTCCAACTCGCCGGAAAGCCACAGTTGGCCGCGCTTGCGGGCGCGCGTACGCCGCGCCATCGCCAGTCGCTGCGCAGCGTTCCGCCTGGAATGGCAACTAGGACAAAGCACCGTGAGCGATGTGCGATCCGCCGGGTCCTCGGAAAGGTGCGCGACGTTAAGCAGCCGGTGCGGCTTATGGCACATCTGGCAGACGTGGCCGGCGGCTTCCAGCATGGTTAGCCGGAACTTACGCCAACGCGCGTCGTAATACTTCCGGTATTCGGCTCTGATGGGCATCGGGCGCCGCTAGTGTCATTGTCCTCGAACACCAGCGATTGTCAAGCCCCCCAGCCCGCCGAGCAGGCAACCTTCACTGAATCACAGCGTTGGTGAAAAGCTCGTCGAACGCTTCGCGCGGCTTGTCCAACTTTTGAAAATGATACCGGCTCGTGCGAATGGCGACGCCCTGCGCGTCGTTCCGCACCAGACGCCCGGTAATGCACAATTCGAGAAATGGCGCATTCCCCAAAACCGCCGGCCAGCGGACCGCCAGTTCCACGCTGGGTCCGTTGGGCACGCCCTCTCCGGTGTGGAACAGTATGCCCCCACTGCTCATATTTCCGGTCCGGCCGGAGCCGGCGCAAACGACTTTTTCGTCCTTGATGATCCTATATTCCAATTCCAACTCGACGGGGTAGCGCCGCTGCAAGCGGCGGTCGCCCGGGATTATTTCTTTTGCCACCTGGGTCTCCTCTGGAAAGCCTCATTATGCGGCAGCCACACAGCGCGGACCTAGTCATGCTCGTACTACCACGGTACGTGGCGCAGGACTAGAGCGGGACGATTCGCCTTGGCGATAGGTATCTCCAGCGGTTTGCAGACGCCCAGCGACACTGCGAACGACGCGATCACGCGCCATTGCGCGCCCACGTGCCGCTCCACGCGGTAAGCCTTGGTGGCGGCGTCCGGGCGCAATCGCCAGTCCGCATTTTCGGCACCGCCGGCGTGCTTCATTGGAATGGGCTTTTCGCTCGACTGCCGCAGCATCCAGGTCTCGCCCGCATTGGGCGTTTCATAGAACTCGTAACGCCCGGATTCGCCTCCGTGGCCGCGATCGATCACCATGGCGCCGCTCGATCGCGAGTTGAATGCGAATTGCACGATGAAACCGAATTGCGGTTCCGCGAAGACCGGTTGGGCCCGCCACGTCTGGCCGCCATCGGAAGTAACCAGCAGAAATGGGTCGCGCGGCAGAGGGTGCAGCGTTTCGCCGCTGATCCAGCCGTTCTCGAAATCGATGAACTGAACACGGTCGAGGCCAGCGGTGCGCAGCCGCTCATACGGCTCATGCCAGGTCGCGCCCGTGTCGTCACTGGCGAGCAGTATCGAGTAAAGCGTGGTGGTAGCGGTATGAATGTTGCCAACCAGAAAAATCCGGTTTCCCACGGCTTCCACCCCATCCAGCTCCAAAAAGACCGGACAGGGATCTTCGATGGTGCAACTCAAACCGGCTATCCGGATGTCTTCCGGGACGCAGTGATAATCCACCACCATGGGCTTGCCGGTGTTCTGAAGGGGCGGCTTTTCGGGAGGGTGCTCCGCAGGTTTCTCCGCCTGCTGGGCCGCTGCGGCCCACACCAGGCCCGCTCCCAATACCGTTAGGAGCCTCATGCTTTTCGATTGTATCGTATGTGCCGATTGTGAAAAAAAGTACGAATCAGGATAATACCTGTAACCCTTCCGCGGAGGCCGTCGCCTTCTTGCCAAATCCCCGTTACGACAAGCGGGCGCGTACTCACCCCTTTTTCACCCGATCGCGCCCGCTTTTAATCCGTCGGCGGACTATCGAACAGGGATGTGCTGAGGTAGCGCTCGGCCGAATCCGGCAACACCACCACGAAGGTCTTTCCCCTGAATTGTTCCTCGCGGGCCAGGCGCAGGGCCGCTGCCATGGCCGCGCCGCAGGAGATGCCGCACAGAACGCCCTCCTCGCGCGCCAGCCTGCGCGCGGTTTCGATGGCGGCCTCATCCGTTACGGTCTCCACCCGGTCGACCACGGATAGATCCAGCGTATCCGGGATGAAGCCCGCGCCCAGGCCCTGGATCTTCGAAGGCCCCCCCCGCACCGTCTCCTTCTTGAGCGTCTGCGTAATCACCGGGCAGCGCGCCGGCTCCACCCCTACCGAAAGAATCTTCTTCTTTTGCGACTGCTTGATGTAGCGCGAAATACCCGTGATCGTTCCCCCGGTGCCTATGCCCGCCACCAGTACGTCCACCGCGCCGGCGGTATCGTTCCAGATCTCCGGACCGGTAGTCTCGAAATGGATGCGCGGATTCGCCGGGTTCTCGAACTGTTGCAGCAGCACGTAATGCGCCGGGTCCGAGGCCACTAGCTCCAGCGCCTTGGCGATCGAGCCGGCCATGCCCTGCTCGCCGTCCGTCAGCAGGAGATTTGCGCCCAACGCTTGCAGCACTTTGCGCCGTTCGATCGACATGGTGTCCGGCATGGTGAGCGTAATGCTGTAACCGCGGGCCGCGGCCACATACGCCAGCGCGATCCCCGTGTTCCCGCTGGTGGGCTCTATGAGCTCCTGGCCCGGTTTCAGAATGCCGCGTTGCTCCGCGTCCCACACCATGGCGGCGCCGATGCGGTCTTTTACGGAGCCGGCCGGATTGCGGCTCTCGATCTTGGCCAGCATAGTGACCGGCGCTCCGTTTAGGATGCGGTTAATGCGCACCAGAGGAGTGCGGCCGATGCTGAGCGAATTATCCCCGTAGAACAACGCCTATATCTCCCAATTCGGAATGAATCTGGCATTACGCTCGGCCCATGCGCGGCGCAATTCGGCGAACGTCGTATGGTCCAGAACTTCGGACATCGCCAGATCCACCCGGCTCCACATTTCGGTAAACGGAGAGTCCGTCCGGCGCCGCGAACGGGACCGCCCAAGCTGTGCACCTTCCACAAAACGCAGGACTTCGCCAGCCGTCAGGGTTTCCGGGGTGCGCACCAGCAGGTAACCTCCCTCGGCCCCACGGCGCGATTCCACGAAGCCACCCTGCTTCAAACCCGCCAGGATCAGCTCCAGGAATTTTTGTGGAATTTTCTGCCGCTTGGCGATGTCGCCGATTTTGACCGGTGTTCCCGCCGGCTGGGAAGCTAAGTCGAACAATGCCTGCAACGCATACTCGCCTTTGACGGAAATGTTCATGCGGACCGACTGGAGCAATCCCCCCTATTTAACTAGAGATTAGAGGAAAGCGTGGGGAGAGTCAACTGTAGATCGAGAGAAGAAAACTGGAGGGGACTTAACTGGACGGCCGCGTAGATGTGACACCGAGCCGCTACGCGGCGTTCCCAGTTATGGAGGACAAAACTAGCTTTTGGTGGCGCCGGTCGTCTTGGTGGTGTCCTTCGTTTTCTTGGACTTCTTCATCTTCTTGGCGGTGGTCTTGGTCGTATCCTTCGTCGTGTTGTCCTGCGCGAACATGGCGAACGAACCCAGAGCGATGGACAGGCCGATCATCAGGCTCATCAATTTCTTCATTACGGTATCTCCTTTTTATTTGACGATTCTACGTCGTCTGCAACGATCATATACGACGGCACATGAACCGCATCTTAAGGCTCAATTAAAATCGTTTCATTTCCGGGGCACCTCCGGCCATTGGCCTTCCAGGTTCCGCCACCACCCTGTATTGCCGAGACCGAGCCGGTCCCACCAGCGGTCGAGCATCGGCCGGTCGGCATGCAGGATGCCCTCTCGCGTCACCCCGGAAGGCGGCGGGACCAGGGCTGCCAACGCATCGTACACGCGCGGCTCCTCGGAGGGTTCGCAGCGGGTTAAAAGATGCCATAACGTGAAAGCATCGTCCCTGGTGGCTTCCCCGAGCACGATGTCGAGCGCCCGATCCCCGCCGTGAGAGAAATCGAAATCCTGCAGCGCTTGTTGGAAGGCCGGCGAGGCTTGTTCGCGATACGGCGTGCCGGGGCCATGGCCCGGGCGCGTGCGGCAGGCCGAGCCGGCCGGAATGAAAGACTCGCGCCCACCGCGCTCGAAGCTGACCCACCCGGCCAGGACGCTCACCAGGCCGCTCCCATCCGCACCCACCTCGAGCGTGTAGTAGCAGCCCAGATCGGTGGCTACCGCAGAAGGCGTGTCCACCACGAAAGTGCGCGGCGGCGCCCAGATAAACGCGTGGATCAGGCCGTGCTCGAGGGACATCCGCTGCTCGTTCTTGCGGGCGCGCTCCAGGCGCAGGCGGCTGTTGGGTTCCACGTCGATCAGGCCGACATCGCCCGCGTCTACCGTGGCATGACCGCCCGCCCCGGTTTCGAGCGTTTCGCCCACCGCCAGGCGGCGGTTCGCGGCTCCCGCGCGCGCCACTTGCCAGCCTTCCGGTGCCCCGCCCGATACCAGCCACGTGCCGGCCGCCGCCAGGATTCCGGCCGCCGCCAGGGCGCCCCAGCGTTGGCGCGCGCCGCTGCCGCGGATTCCCGCGGGCATTTCGGGCGCGGGGCGCTCGGAGCGAAATTCGCTCAGCAGGACGCTCCAGCCGCTGGACCTCCGGGTCCGCCCCACCCGAACCATCCCAAAGGTAATCGTTCCTCATGCGCCTGCCTCACAATCGAGTATCTGCCGGAGCTGTTTCATGCCGCGATGCAGATTCACGCGCACCGATGCCGCCGTCAGGCCGGTGCGTGCGGCGATTTCGTCGCCGGTCATGCCTTCGACGAGTCGCAGCATCAATGTTTCGCGATAGGCTTCGGGCAGCGCGCGGATGGCTTCGAGAGCGGCCAACGCTTCCGGCGTGTGACGGTCTTCGGCTCGAATGTCCTCCGGCAATCCGGTCCATTCCCGCGCCTGGCGGTGATAGTCCGTCGCGCGGTTGCGGGCAATCATCGCCAGCCACCCTCCGAACGCGCCATCGTCGCGCAAGTCGGCGATGCGCCGCAGCGCCAACAGGAATACGTCCTGCGCCAGATCGTCCACCTCGCCGGGCGGCACGCGCGCCAGCAGAATGCCGTGGACCATGCGCGCATAACGGTCATACAGCCGGCCGAACGCGGCACGATTGCCATGGCGGGCCGCCCGCGCCAGTTCGGCATCATCGGAGATGGATACAACCGGCGAGGCACTCACGGACCTTCCAAACCTCTAAGGACGTTCTAGCCCGGTGCAATGTTAACCACTGACCAATGCTGCACCCCGCCGTCGAGGGCGGCGCGCAGCACTCCGCGCCGCTCCAGGTATTCGAGATGGGCCAACACTTCGAAGATAGCGAAGCGGTAATGGAAGGGCGAAAGATGCCTGTTCCACAGTTTTTCGGCGATCCTGTGGGCCGTCGGCGCGCCGCTCTCGACAAGTTCCACGATGCGCGCGCATCGTTCGGCGTGGTGTTCGTGCGTCTTGCGCACCCATTCGCGATGTCCTGTAAACGGCGCTCCGTGCGCAGGCAGGATCAGATCCACGTCGAGCGCGGCGACGCGATCGAGCGACGACAGGAATTCGCCCAAGGCGTCGTGGCCTGGTTGCCATCCGATATTGGGCGAGATGTGCTGCAGAATGTGATCGCCGGAGATCAGCACGCGGCGCTGGCGGTCGTACAGGCAGACATGGCCGGGCGAGTGCCCGGGCGTCCAGATGACTTCCAGTGCGCCGTGCGCCACAGCGATGATTTCGCCGCCGGCGAGCAGGCGATTCGGCTTCAGGCGTTCAAAGCTTTGCTGGATTTCGAGCATCGCCGATTGCACGAGCGTCCGCATCTCGGACGGGACGCCGGCCGTGGTCAGGGTCTCCTCCTGCCAGTCGCGATGCAGATCCGAGTCGGTGACGTGAGCGAGCAACTCGTCGTCGGCGCCGTGCAGATCCAGCCGCGCGCCGGTCAGCGCCACGAGCCGGGAGGCCAGTCCTATATGGTCCGGATGGATGTGCGTGAGCAGGATGTGGCGAATATCGCGCCACTCGACCGACAAGCCTTCGAGAGCGCGCTCCAGCGCATCGAAGCAGGCCTCGGTCCGCATGCCGGTGTCGATCAACAGCCATCCCGCCGCCAGGCGGACCAGGTACACGTTGACAATACCCAGTGAGAAAGGCAGCGGCAACTCCAGCATGTGGATGCCGGGGAACACTTCGCGGTAATCGCCGCCGATTTCGAGATAGGGGGTCAATGGTGATGCTAGCACATCGGCCCGTGAATGATCCCGCGGGATGGTGATACGATTGCAACAGACTTGCCGGGACCGAGGGAAGGTTTTACTGTTTGCCCTCCCAAACCGCGGACCGAAGGAGGACGGCGGCAGGAAAGCGGCGGTCTCTATGTTAAACCATTGGGACGAATCAGGCGGCCATTCCGGCCCGCGGTGCGGGGTTCTTGCCGTCTCCCCCGCTTTGCGGCGGCTCCGGGAACGGTAAAATCGTTCATCAAGAACAGCCCGGCAAGCCGGCGCATTACGGCCGGATCGACGCCTGACGGCCCTACGGCTTCAGCACTTCCTCGAAGAAGGCCAGCGCGCGCGGATCGTTCGATTGGCCCAGCCAGAACATGGCTTGCTTGCGTACGGCCGGGTTCTTGTTGTTGCGCGCGACCTGAATCAGCATCGGCACGCCCTCGCCATCGGGAAGCTGTTGCAGCGCGAAAACGGCCTTCTTTTTGACTTCGGTGTCGGGATCGCGATCGACAGCGTCGGTAATCGCGCCAGCGGCCTTCTTGCCGGCCTTCTGCGCCAGCCAGAACAGCGCCTGGCCGCGCACGTGTCCACTCGCGTCGTTGTGCGCCACCGCGATCATAGTATCCACGGCCTGCGGCTCTCTGCTGACGGAGAGGGCGAAGATGGCCTTCTCGCGGATGTGATCGCTGGCATCTCCGGTGACGATACGGCGCACGGTTTCGTAGCCGCGGCGCCCGCGCGCCTCGCCCAGCCAGAAGATGGCTTTCTCGCGCAACGATTCGGACTGGCCCGCGCCCGCGAACCGCTCCAGCGCTTCATCCGCGGCGGCATCGCCGTGTAGGGCGATCGCGGTCACCGCGCCATCCCGCACGCGGTCCGTACCGGAAGTGACGAAAGACGACAGAAACGCGACGCTTTCGGCCGGACGCACATCGCGAATCCAGCGGATCGGGACACCATCGGCATCGAGCGTGCAGTCGCCCGAGATGACGCGGATTTTGCCTACCCGGTTCTCGGCGATGCGGAACATGATCTGCACCTGTTCGGGCGGCTCCAGATGCACCGGTCCGGGCGGGCGGACTCCGCGTGCCGTAGTCGCAGTTCTGCTCATGCCCTGGGACCGCCGGCACCGAGTAGCCGATCCAGGCCGGCTGCGGCTGCGCGTATTGCTCGCGAAATTGTTGGTCGAGCGAAGCCGGCCGGCGCTAAGGCCCAGAACCAAGAGAAAAAGCAGAGACAGTCTCATTTGTTCAGGATCTCCATCAGGTATTCGGTCGCGTCCCGGTTTCCCATGACCGCCAACTTGCCCACGATCGCCTTCTTCAGTTCCGGATTGGATTCCTTGCGCGCCAGTTCCACCAGCCCCTTGGCGTTACCTTGAATGAACAGGGCGTTGACGATTTCGCCGCGTATCCCCGGGTCGGTTTCCGAGGCGTACATGGATGCCAGCGCGGCGCCGGTGTTGTCGCCGCCCATCAGGCCCAGGCTGTGGATCGCGGCTTTACGCAGCCGGATCTCCTTTTCGTGGCGGGCCACATCGATCAGGTTGGCGCTATTGCCCCCGATGAACATGGAATGCAGTATGCTCTCCTTCACGTCAATCGAAGGCTCCGCCTGATAGAGCTGCCAGAGTTCCGACTGGCCGCCGCTGATGCCCAGCTGGTGAATGGCCTCCATGCGCAGATCCGCATTCTTCTCGGACTTAGCGGCCTGCAGCAGGTGCTCCCGATCGCCCGAGATCATGAAGCTGTGCAGCACGGCGCGCTTCACGCTGGTATCGTTCGAGCTCGCATACAAATCCGACAGAAGCTGGCGGTTCTCCTTCGACCCCATGATGCCCAGGTAGTGGATGGCCTTCATCTGCAGGTCGGGATTGGAGCCCCCGCGGGCGATCTCCGCCAGAATCTGGCGGCCTTTGGGGCTGTCGCTCTGGGCCAGCACGAACAGGGCGCGCTCCTTCAGCTTGGGAGGTTGATTGCCTTGCAGGAATTTTTCGAGCATGGGAAGGGCGCGCTCCGGATCGTTATTCATCAGGCCGTTAAGAGCCATCAGTTTCAGGTCTTCGTCCGGCTCGGCATTGGGATTGACCTTCTGGCCGGAAGCCTGCCGCACCTCCAGTCTCCAACGCCCTGGCGTCATCCAGCCAGCGGCTGGCGGGATAAGACTTGCGCAATTGGCCGAGCGAGGTCAGCGCTTCTTCGCGGCGGCCCAGCTTGTTCAGCGCGTACGCTTTCCAGTAGAGTGCGCCATCGGCGTTCGCGCCATTTTCGGCGACGGAATTGCCGAAGGCCTCCACGGCTTCGTCCCAACGGCGCGCGTCAATGGCGGTCTTCCCCTTCTGGTAATACCGGTCTTCCTCGGGCCGCCGGGCGGCGAGCTTCTGAAAGAAACTCGCGGCCGGCGGTGCGTCCGGCAACTGGGCGTGCGCCAGTTCCGCCGCGCCCAGCGCCAATGCAATGCTCATGAAAAAACGTAATCTAGACATGTTGTTTTACCTATAAAACCTTCCGGCCGGCCTGGGGCACGGCCTTTTCTTCGCGATGCCGCACTGTGGACCCGAGCACCCGTACCTTGAACAGGATGCCGTCGCCTTCGATGCGCTGGCGCAACCGATCTACTTCTTCCGGCGTGAGATGGCCGGGCGAGTGCGCGATATCGAGCAGCACGGGCTCCAGATCGTCCAGCACGCTCGCCACGCGTGTATCGCCGGTGTGCGCGGCGGTCTGCCTGTAGAGCCGGTTTTCGGCCACCAGGTCTCCGGCGCGCTCGCGCTCGGAGGTGAAATCGAGCGGCTCGCCGGGGCGCGCGTTCACCAGTTCCACCAACACCATCTGGGAGCGCTCCAGGTGGTCGCCCACGGCCACCAGCAGGATGCGCTCGCGCACCTGGCCGGCCGTCTGCGCGGGCGCCGCTTTCGGGTAGTAGCGCCCGGCCAGAAACGCCGCCACCAGCAACGTAGCGGCTACCGCGGCCGCCGCCCAGTGGCGCGCCGGCCAAAGCAGGGGCCATACCCATCGCCGCCTGCCGCCCAGCGCCGGCTGCAACCGGCTCCAGACCTGCGCGCCGTAATTAGGGCCGCGCTCGGGCACCGGAGCCGCGTCCACCACGTTCAGCACACGCTGCAGGTTGGCGTACTCGGCCCGGCATGTGCTCGCAGCCATCCAGATGCTCGCGGACCGCCGGCGAGCCATCGCCCTCGCCGTAGTAGTACAGGACGAATTGTTCTTCAGTCAGGTGATTCATGATGCAGTAACCAAAGGTTCGAGCGCCCTGCGCAGCTTTTGCACGGCGCGGAAGATACTATGCTTGGCCGCGTTCGGTTGCACGCCCAGCGTGCGGCCAATGTCGTCGATGCACATGCCTTCGTAATGGCGTAGCACGAAGGCGGTGCGCTCCATCTCGCTCAACTCGTTGAGTACGCTGGCGACTTTTCGCTCCACCTCGCCGCTCATGGCCAGCCGGTCGGGTGTCGGAGCGGCATCCGGCAGCGACTGGATGGGATCGGGGCTGCCCTGCTCGGGCATCGCTTCCTGGCGCTCGCTCCGGCGTTTGCGGACGCGGATCAGATCGAGCGCGCAGTTGGCGGCAATGCGGTATAGCCAGGTGCCGAAGCTGGCCCGCTCATCGAATTTCGCGAGTTGGCGGTAGGCGCGCAGGAAGGTTTCCTGCACTACGTCTTCGGCGTCTTCCTGGTGTCCAGTCATACGATAGGCCAGACGGAAGAGGTGCCGGCTATGGCGCTCCACCAGCACGCGGAATGCGCCGGAGTCTCCGGCCCGCGCCTGGGCAACCGCCACGCTGTCGGTCAATTCCATCAAGCTATCCATTAGACTGCAAAGGGGATGCGGCGGTTAGCTGGCCGCCTCCATTTGCTAAGCCCTTGCAAAGCCTTCGTAAAGGGCCGAGGCATCGATTTATCAAAGGTTTAACCGCCATCGGCAGGCCGTTCGGCCATAATGGGAGAGGAGAATCTAACGCATGACCTTACGTCTTATCCCGATCGCCCTGGCCGCCGGCGCGCTATTCGCGCAAGGTCCCGGCGGCCCTCGTATGCATCCCATGTCCGCCGCAGGCAAGACTACCGCGGTGCAGAGCTATCTCAACCTGACCGACGCCCAAATCTCGACACTACAACAATTGCACCAGTCCGAGATGGCCGCGTTGAAACCGATCTTCCAGCAAATCGGCCCCATGCGCGATAGTCTGCGCACACAGGAGCAATCGAGCGGCGCCGACGCCACCGCGGTAGGCAAGCTGGTGCTGAGCATCCAGAATCTGGAGCAGCAGGCCGCTCCCATTCGCGCCAGTTACCAGCAACAGGCCTTGGCCGTGCTGACGGCGGATCAAAAGACCAAACTGACCGCGCTACAGAGCGCCGCGGCCCTGATGCCGGCGATTCACGAAGCCACCATGCTGAATCTGCTGACGCCTCCGCAAGGGGAAGGTCCGGGCGGATTTGGACTGGAAGGAATGCCTCACAGGCGCTTCGCCGGGCCTCCTCCCGCAGCGCAGCAGTAATTAGGTTGCGCCCCTCCGCAAGGCAGGTACGTCCGAACCTGTGATCGGCGGGCGTACCTGCGGCGGCCCAGGCGCTTGCGCTGCACGTTTATTCGTGGCCACCATGTCGGCGCAGGATTTCAGCGATCTCTGCGTAGCCTTTGGACCTCGCCAATCGCAATGGTGTGCCGCCTTCGCCCTGTGCATTAACATCCGCCTTGAAATCCAGCAGCAAGGTTACACTCTCTTCCGAACACTGATAAACGGCCTTATGTAAGGGCGTTGTGCCGCGCGCATCTTTCGTGTTGACATCCGCTCCGTTCACCAGGAGTACTCTTAAGACATCAGTTGAATTTCTTGCCGCCGTGTTATTCATGAGCGGAGTCCAGTCTCCGCCAACGCGACCGCCTTTTACATGAACATCCGCTCCATTTGCGACGAGTAGTTCCGCTATTTCTTTGCTCCGAACGTCGTGTAACGGTGTCCAGCCACAGTCATCTTTGGCGTTGGAACGAGCGCCGCTACCCAAAAGCAACTCGGCCATACGTTTTTGTTTCCACGTCGCCGCCCAGTGCAAAGGTGTCTTCTCGCGTTCGTCTCGGGCGTTGACATCCGCTCCTTTGCCTATGAGCAGAGTCGCCACTTCAACACAGCCTTTTCGAGCCGCCCAGTGCAGCGGGGTTCCGCCGTCGCGACCTTTTGCATGGACAGCCGTCTTGTTGAACATCAAAATCATCCTGACGCGTTTCGAGTCCTCCTCCCAGACCGCATCGTGAAGTTTTCGTCCGAAAATACTCATAAAATGACCCTCGTCGTCCGCTCCGGGTTAAGTGAACAGCCCGGTCGGCAAGTCAAGCGTCTAGTCGTGGTAAACCCGGAACCGCCGGATTTGCGGGGCCGCGGAGGCTTCCACGATCCGCAGCCGCACCCGGCTCGCCATCACGCGCGGAAAGATATCGATTCTCTTGTGGCCTATCGCCGTTCCGGTTGACAGCACCCTCCACCTGCGTCCATCCCAAGCCTCTACGGCGTACCGTAGCACCCGCTGCCCGCCGCTCAGCCGTTCCATCATCACTGCGCGATCGAAGACCATGGGCTTCGGGGCGGTGATTTCGAGCGGCGCCAGCGACGACCAGGATTCCTCCGGCCCATCGCCATCCTCACCATATAAGCGGCGGATCTCGTCACCGAACTCCTTTAGCCGCGCCACGTCGGATTCCGGCAGTAGGCCGCGGTTATCCGGCGCGAGACCAAGCACGAGCTGCGCGCCCCGCCCGACTGTCTTGTGGTACGTGTCAACGAGCTCGGCCAGCGGCTTCACGCTCCTTTCGTCGTCGGGATGCCAGAACCAATGATCGGTGCGCAGCGGCGTATCGGCTTCGGCCGGACGCCATCGCAGGTAGCCCAGGCGGTCCACCACGTTCCAGTTGGCTTCCGGCGCGAAACCGCTTTCGTTTCCCACCCACCGTATATCGCCGTATTGCAGGAAGCCGACATCGGCGAACAGGAGCGTGTTCGGCTGGTAAGTGCGCAGGGTTCGGACGTAGCTATCGAAATCGTAGACATGCCCTTCGCTGCCCGCGCCATCCAGCCAGAATTCGGTAAGCTCCCCGTAGCGGGTAACCAGTTCGGTTAACTGCCGGCGATAGTAATCGTCGTATTGGGCGCTGTTCTTATAACGCGGTTCATGCCGGTCCCACGGCGAAAGATAGATGCCGAAGCGCAGTCCCTGGCTGTGGGCGGCATTGGCCACTTCGCGGACCAGGTCGCCGTGCCCATCGCGCCAGGGGCTGGCCTTAACGCTGTACTTGGTCTCCTCGCTGGGCCAGAGGCAGAAGCCATCGTGATGCTTGGCGACCAGCACCACGTAGCGCGCGCCGGCCGCCTTGGCCGCTGCCACCCATTGCGCGGCGTCGAGGCGCCCGGGATTGAAGACCCGCGGATCCGCCGTGCCGTCTCCCCACTCCCGGTCCATGAATGTGTTCGGACCGAAGTGGATGAGGACTCCGATTTCGAGATCCTGCCAGGCCTCCTGCTGCGGGCTGGGCTTCAGATCGGAGAAATTCTGCGCCATCGTTACCGCCGCGAGCCACACACCGGGAAGCACCGTTTTGCGCATCGCCGTATTCTAGCAAGGTGGCACACCGCCGGCCCGCGTCAGGTATCCTGCAAGATAGTATGAAACGCTTCACACGCGCGGCGTCTGCACTGGGCCTGGCCCTGGCCTTGGCAACGCCGTCGGGATCAATGGCCCAGTTTATCCCCGATAAGCAGGTTGTCATCCATCCCGCGGTCGAAAGTCAACCGGAACGGCAAGGCGCACTGGAGGGACCTGGCGCCGGTTTAGGCGCCACTCCGCCGAAACCGCCTCCGCCACGGAGAGGGGCCGGCGCGGCCCGAGACGGCGCTCCTCCGCCCATTCCGCCTCCACCACCCGCACCCGAGATCGGCCCGGCAGGCGCCGCCGTCGAGCAGACTACGCAGGGCATGCGGCCGCCGATTGAGCCAGGGGCAAGCTTTGACGGTCTCGGCGAAGGGTTTACCGCCGCGAGGGGCCGGGCCGGGCGGCATCGACATCAGCCTGGCCGTCGGCCCCAACCATATTTTCGAAATCCTGGACGGCAACATGGCCGTCTTCACCAAAAAGGGTAAGAAGTACAACACCACCGGCCGGCTGCTCTATGGCGCGGCGCCCAATAATACCGTTTTTGCCGGTTTCGGCGTGCGCTGCGGCGTCGCCTATAACAGCGACTCCGTAGTCCGCTACGACCAATTGGCCGACCGCTGGCTGATTGTGGTTCCGGTGTTCTCGCGGCCGCCGGACAACCCGCACGGGCCCTACGCCATGTGCTATGCCGTGAGCGCTACGTCCGACCCGTTGGGACCCTACTACCGGTACGAGTTCCAACGGTCATTGTTTCCCGACTATCCTCGCCCCGCGGTTTGGCCGGACGGCTACTACAACCCGACCAGCACCAGCGACGACCCGCTAACCGGCGTGATCACCCAGAAGCACGACTGCGTTGCCGACCGCAACCGCATGCTCAAGGGTCTGCCCGCGACCGAGCAGTGTGTGGTGATCGACGGCGGCGTCTTCATGTTGAATTCCGACGTGGATGGCAAGCGCCGGCCTCCGGCGGGCGCGCCCAACATCATGATGTCGACGGGCGGCACACAGTTGACGAAGATCTTTGAGGATGATGGCATCTACTTCTACAAAGTACACGTGGATTGGAACGACCCCTCCAAGACCACGGTTTCAGCGCCGCAGAAGATCCCTGTCGCACCCTATCACTATCTCTGCGACGGCCAATTGAGCAGTTGCGTCTCACAGCCGTCGACCGCCCGCCGCCTCGATTCGCAAGGCGACAAGCTGATCCAGCGGCTTGTGTACCGCAAGGTTGGCCATCATGAGTCCGTCCTGGCGGAGCATTCTATAGCCACCGCCGCGCACGGGGGCGGAGTGCGGTGGTACGAGTTCCGCCTGAATAAGCAGCGCGACCCTGTCTTGTACCAGCAGGGGACCTATGCCCCCGGCGGATCTTACCGTTGGCTGGGAAGCATGGCCATGGACCGCAAAGGCGATATCGGCATCGGTTACTCGTTTGGCGGTGATCCCAACTATCCCGGCCAGCGCTTCGCCGCGCGTTTGGCTAATGACCCTAAGGGCCAACTGACTTTCCACGAATCGGTGCTGGCTGAAGGCGAAGCCTCGAAGACCAGCAGCCTGCGCTGGGAGGACTATACCAATATCGCGGTCGACCCCTCGGACGACTGTACCTTCTGGTTCGTGGGCAACTACCTCAAGAGCGGCGCCACATCCCCCACCACGCGCACCGGGTCGTTTGTGGCGCCCGGCTGCAAATGATGTATCGTAAGCGGAAAGCTATTGCAAAGAAGGCGGCTGAAGCTCAATGGCGTGGTATCTATAGCCCAGACGAAATCGAGTGCCTGCCCACATCAACCCGACCGGCAAAACTCAACCGCTGCCGCAACTCCATGAAATAAATGGCTTTCAGGAGGCACCGGGCACGCCCGGCCCTGCTGCTGTCCGCCAAAGGGATACCGGTGTGCGCTCCCGGAATAGTTCGCGCGCGGCCCTAAGCATATTTTGAAAATATGCCGATCTAAATGGCGATGGGCAAGGCTGAAGAGCGCACCCGAAATCTCCTGATTTTTCGCTCCAGCGGATTGGACTGCGCTTTCCCGCTCGAGGCGGTGCGGGAAATCGTGCCCATGGCCACGCTCTCCTCCCCGCCAGGTCTGCCTTCGGGACTGGCGGGCTTTCTGGATCTGAGAGGAACCGCCATTCCGATTATTCGTCTGGACCGGCTCTTCGATCTTCCCGAGCAGCAGCCGGGCCTGCATACGCCCATGATTGTCTTGCGCGGAGTGCTGGGCCCGATCGGCATTCTGGTGGAATCGGTTCGCGGCATCGTGCCGGCGCATTCCGCGCAGCTCTTGGATATACCCGAAGACCGCACTTTCCAGGGTTGCGCGACGGCTGTGCTCGAAACTCGACGGCGATCTGATTCATCTGCTTTCACCGGCCGCGCTGCTGGGGGCGAACGAAGATCGTTTGCTGGCCGATTATGGCGCCATGGCGCAGGCGCGCCTGCTCCATCTGGAGGAAACGCAGCCTGGAGGACGAGCTTGATTGGCGTATCCCAAGACCCGGCCTATAGCCGGCTGAAGGACCACCTGATCGCGTCGACCGGCTTGGCCTTCTATGCGGACCGGGACGAGCAACTGGCCGAGCTGATCTGGCCGAGACTTTCCGATCTGGGACTGCGCGACTGCTCTTCCTACGCCGAGTTCCTGGCCGATGGCGAGAAGGGCGCCGCCGAGATGGACGTTCTGATCGCCCAGCTCACGATTGGGGAAACTTATTTTTTCCGCGACGAGGCGCAATTCGCCGCGATTCGCGACATGATTCTTCCGGACATCCTGGAGCGCAAACAGGCCTCGAAGCGAGTTACGAATCTGGAGCGCCGGCTGCGCCACCGGCGCCGAGCCTTACTCGCTCGCGATTCTGCTGGATGCATGCAGTTGGCCGGTCGGATTGCCGGCTGGCAGATTCGCATCTATGCCACCGACTTGAACCGGAGTTACCTGGCCCAGGCGGCGGAGGGCAAATTCCGGGCATGGGCGCTTCGCTCCACCTCCGAAGAGGTGAAGCGCGAGTGCTTTTCCAAGGAGGGTCTGATCTGGACCATTCATCCCCGCTACAAGCAGTGGATTTCGTTTCACCATATGAACCTGGTCGCGGAGCGAATTCTCCACGCCATTGCCCGCGGGCACCTATTTCGATCTGATTCTGTGCCGCAACGTGATGATTTACTTCGCGCCGGAGGTGAATCGCCGCTTGATCGGACAATTTCACCAATCTCTGGAGGATGGAGGTTGGCTGGTGGTGGGCGCGTCCGAGACGCAGTCTGGAAGGCTACCGGGCCTTCCGTACCGTGATGCTCCCGAGGGCAGCGTTTATCAAAAAATGGCCCTTCCACGGAGCCAGACGGAGTGCCGAAGCAGCCGCCCGCAGTAGTGCCGCCGCTCGAACTGCCGCCGCAGTCCCGCGACCGGCGCCGCGCGCCGATTACCAAGACTCGCGGCCGAACCCGGTCCGTCCGATGTGGAAGGTCTGCGCCAACTCGCCGATCGCGGCGATTGGCAAGGCGCGGCTGAGTACGGTCAAAGATTGCTGACTCAGGACAGATTGAATCCCGAGATCCATTTCTATCAGGCGCTGATTTTCGAGAACCTCGGAATCGCGGACGAGGCGGAGCGATCGTTGCGCCAGGCCATCTACCTCGACCGGAATTTCGCGCTGGCTCACTATCATCTCGGTCTGGCTTTGAAACGGGACCGGCAAATGCGCGCGGCGGCGCGGTCCTTCGGGAATGTCCTGAAAGTCCTGGCCGGCATGCCGGATGACGCCATCGTTACGGCCGGACCCGGGGTGACGGCGACGGGCTGAAGGAACTCGCAAAAATGCATCTCGAAAAATCGCGGATCGTGAACGGGTCGAGAGCAGCATGAAGAAGCGGCAAACGGCAACAGGGCGCGGATGGAGGCGGTCTGGCGCGAGCGGGCCCAGCGGCTCTCGCAGCGTCCGCTTCCGCCGAAGGCCGGACAAGACGCCTCGCCGGTAATCGTTCTGGGGATCGGGAAGGAGCGCTATGGCATCGATCTTCCGGACGTGGCCGAGGTTTTGCCGCCGGTCCGCGCCACGCCGGTTCCCGGAGCGCGCGCCGGTGTTTGCGGGAGTCATCAACGTGCACGGCGAGATTCGGCCGGTGATCGATCTGAGGCGCTTTCTGGGTATCGAGGCGGTCCGCGGATGGCGATCGGCCGCGCGTGATTCTGCTGCGCAAGGAGGGGCGCGAGATGGGCCTGCAGATAGACAGCGTGGAGCAGATCCGCTGGATCGGCTCCGGGGAACTGCAAGCGGCCGGGAATGCGTGCGGGATCGTCCCGCCACATCAAGGGATCGACGAAGGACCTGCTGATGCTGCTCAGCACGAAGCGCTCTTTGCGGAGCTAGAGACAGGAGTTACAACTTGAAACTGACCATCGGACAAAAGATTCTTCTCGGCTACGGCTTGGCGATGCTGTTCATGGCCATCACCGGAATCGCCGCGTACCGGAGCACGCGAACGCCTGCTCGAAGCCAACGACTGGGTGCGGCACACCTATCTGGTGATCGGCGAGGCCGAGGACATCCGCGCCGATCTGCTCGAGATCGAAAGCGCCTGCCGGGGATACCTGATCACCGGCGATGCGCGTTTCCTGGAATCGATCGCGGGCTCACGGGCGCGCCTGGCCGAGAGCCGGAAGCTGATTCGATCGCTTACCGTCGACAATCCCAGTCAACAGCGCAGGCTCGACATTCTGGATCCGCTGATCGACCGCCGGCTCGCCGACCTGATGCGAGATCTCGAATATGCGCAAGGAGAAGGGCTTTGCTGGCCGCGTTGCGGCCGTGCAGCAAGCCAGCGAGCGCGAGACAGCACCGCCGAGATCCTGAATTTGCTGGCGGCGATGGAGAACGAGGAACGCACTCTTCTGGATGGGCGGGAGCAAATCGCGCAGCTGGACGCGCAGAGCACCAATCGGATCATTCTATACGGAAATCTGCTGGGTTTTGCATTGGCGGCCTTTATTGGGATTCGCGACGCACCGTTCCATCACCCGCCCTTTGGGCGAATTCCAGCAATTCGTGACCTCCGTCGGAGAAGGGGATTTGACCCAGAAATCCGCCCGCGAGGGCGACGACGAACTGGGAAAACTCGCGCACGGCCTGAATCAGATGGTGGCCCGGCTGAGGAGCATGGCCACGCAGACGCGCGCCGCGACCGAAAATCTCAACTCCGCCACGATGGAGATTCTGGCTTCCGCCAGAGAACAGTCCGCCCTCACCGGAGAGCAGGTGGCGGCCTACCAGGAGACCAACGCCACCATGCAGCAGGTCAGCCAGTCCTGTCTGCAGATCGCCGAAAAGGCCAAGCAGGTCACCGCCACCGCGGAGGCCGTCTCGCATCGCCAATACCTCCGGCTTGGATGCGGTCCAGAAGGCCAACCAGACCGTGGAAGCGATTCACGAGCAAGCCGAGGCGGTGGCCCAGAACATCGTGTCGTTGAGCGAAAAGACCCAGATGGTGGGCGACATTCTGGCCACGGTGAACGATATCGCGGAACAATCGCACCTGCTGGCCTTGAACGCCGCGATTGAAGCCGCCGCCGCCGGGGAACACGGCCGAAGCTTTTCCGTGGTGGCCGGCGAAATCAAGAACCTGGCCGACCAGTCGAAGGCGGCCACCGTCCAGGTGAAGACCATCCTGGGAGACATCCAGAAGGAGATCAACACCTCGGTGATGCTCACCGAGGAAGCCGTCAAGCGAGTGGATCTGGGCAGGCACCAGGCGGATGTGGCCGCCTCCGCCATTCGCAATATGACCGCCAACATCGACCAGAGCGTGCAGGCGTTTCAGCAGATCGTGGCCGGCACCAACCAGCAACAAATCGGCTTTGAAAACGTCATGCAAGCCATGAAAGATCTGAGCCGGGCCAGCGAACAGGCCGCCACCAGCACCCGGCAGACGGAAAAGGCCGCGGCCAATCTCACCGACATGGGCGCGCAGCTGCGCACGGCGACGGAGGGATACCGGCTTTGACCGACATTCGCCAAAAGCTCGCCGCCATTTTTCAGGGCGAGCACGCCGAGCATCTGGAACATATCCGCTCGATCCTCGCGTTGCTCGAAAACGTCGCGGAAACGCAAGGGCAGGACCGAGATCGACGAGGCGTTCCGCCGCGCGCACAGTTTGAAGGGCGCGGCGCGGGCGGTGGATCTGGATGCGGTGGAGGGGTTGGCTTCGGGGCTCGAAACTTTGTTCTCGCGGGTGCGCGAGGGGACCTTGCCGCTGGACCAGCAGGCGACCCGCGTGATCCATCAGGTGCTCGACGCCAGCGAGGATTGCGTGGGGGCGTTTCGGGAAAACCGGATTCCGGAGGAACCGGCGGCGGCGCTGCGGGCGATTGCAGGACCTGCTCGGAATCCAGAAGCCGCGGGCGGAAGCAAGCCGGCCGATTTGCCCGCCGAAGGCGCGCCGGCCGCCGCGCCGGCCCCAGCGGCCGGTCTTGCAGCCCTGGTGGAGATGGTGCGGCTGCCGGCGGAGAATCTGGATCGGCTGGTGCGTTCGACGGGCCAGATTCTCACCGAGAGTCTGCGGCAGGCCAGCGTCACCGGGGAACTCGACGCCCTGGATGGTCAGATCGCCGAAATGGCAGACGGAATGCGTCCGGTTTCGCAAGGCCTCGGCCGCGCCCTTGTGGCGCCTGGCGAGCTCAGCCGGAGTATTCGCCCGGTGGTCCGGCATATCGGATTCGTCGAACAAAAGGTCCGCTCCCTGGCCGCCCAGTCGAGGACGGCGCGTCTGCTGCAGCAGCGCAGCGCCTGGAACACGCGGCGTTCGGCGGAGCAACTCCAGCGGGACGTATGGAGCGCCCGCATGGCCCCGGCGGAAGACTTGTTTGAAGGCTTTCGAAAGATGGTGCGGGACTTGGCCCGGGAGGAGAACAAGGAAATCGACTTCCGGCTGAGCGGGTCCGGCGTGCGGGCGGACCGGATCGTACTCCAGGCCCTGAAGGATCCGGTGATGCACCTGCTGCGCAACGCCATCAGCCATGGAATTGAAACGCCCGGCGGAGCGCGCGAGCAAGGGAAAATCGCCGGTGGGTTCACTGATCCTGCGTCTGGATTCCCAAAGAGGACGCCTGATCGTGGAGGTGGAAGACGATGGCCGGGGAGTAGACCTGAAGAAGGTGGACAAGCGTGCTCTCCGCAGGCCGAGCCGGGGGCGCACTCCGCCGGAAGAGTTGGCGCGAGCCATCTTTCGGCCGGGCTTTTCCACTTCCGCCACCGTCAACCGCCTGTCCGGGCGGGGCATGGGACTCTCGGTGGTTTACGAAACGGTGCACCGCCTCCAGGGAGACGTGAACTCTGAAGCCCAAGGAGAGTCCGGGCGCGTCCTTTCTGTTGTCCGTTCCCTTGTCGGTATCCACCAGCCATTTGCTGCTGCTCTCCTGCGGCGGGACAGACCTTCGGAATCCCCACTCACGGAATCGAGCGGCTGTACCGCATCCGTCTGGAGCGGGTGGAGACGCTGGAAGGAAAACCGGTGGTGATCCTGGAGGGGCAACCGGTCCCGTTGTACGGATTGGCGCATTTGTTGCAAATCGGGGACGCGTCTCCGGCCCTGCCGGGAGACATGCTGCCGGTGATGGTGTTGAAATCGGGGGCCCGGCGTTTCGCGGTATGGGTGGATGAGTTCCTGACGGAGAGAGACGCGCTGATTCAGGAACTGGGAATGCCTTGCCCCGCCACCGGCAACATTTCCGGCGGCGCGCTGCTGCGGGAAGGGACGGTTTTCGTGGTCTTGAACCCGGCCGGCCTGGCCGCGAGTTGCACGCCGTCGGCCGCGGCTCCCGTGCCGCGGCAGAGCCGCAGCCGGTGGTCCAAGCGATCGCTCCCGGCATTCTGGTGGTGGACGATTCGATCACGTCCCGCTCGCTGGAGAGGAGCATCCTCGAGGCGCATGGCTACCGCGTTCGCGTCGCAGTGGACGGCCTGGAAGCTCTGGAGATGCTGCGCGTCGAAAAGGCCGACCTGATCATTACCGACATTCAGATGCCGCGCCTGGACGGGTTCGGACTGGTGGAGGCGCTGAAGGCGGACAGCCGGCTGAAGGGGATTCCGGTGATTATCGTCAGCTCGCTCGAGCGGCG
This sequence comes from Bryobacterales bacterium, assembly GCA_963795925.1. Taxonomy (GTDB): domain Bacteria; phylum Acidobacteriota; class Terriglobia; order Bryobacterales; family Bryobacteraceae; genus Bog-159. Next base: position 78,925 of record CAWCJP010000007.1, read on the forward strand.
CCGAGGATCAGGAACGGGGTCTGCTGCTGGGCGCGGACGCCTACGTGGTGAAGCGCAAGTTCGATCAGACGGAGTTGCTGGACGCGATCCGGCAAATGATATGAACGGCGCCATGAAGAAGATCCGGGTCATGATCGTCGAGGATTCGGCGGTGGTGCAGCGCGCTGCTCGAATACAGCATCGGGCGCGACCCGCGGCTGGAGGTCTGCGCGACGGCGGCCAGCGCCGAGGATGCGCTGCGAGATGCTCGAACAGCTCTCGCCCGACGTGATTGCCATGGACATCCGGCTGCCCGGCATGGATGGACTCGAGGCCACCCGGCGGATCATGTCGAAAAAGCCGGTCCCCATCGTGGTGGTGGCGGCCAGCGTCGAGTCCGGAAGGTGGAATGCCATCCCCATGGAGGCGCTGCGGGCGGGCGCCTTGACCGTCCTCGAAAAGCCGGTCGGGACCACCAACGCCGACTACGAGGCGCTGGCCGAACGCTTATGCACGCAATTGGTCATCATGAGCCAGGTCAAGCTGGTCCGGCAGCATGGCCACCGCGAACCGCATCCGGCGAACGGCCGCGTCCCGCGCGCGCTCGAGCGCCGGTCCCGGCGTGTTCAAGATGCTGGGAATTGTCTGCTCCACGGGCGGGCCGCGCGCGCTGGTGCAACTGCTGGGAGCGCTGGGACCGGCCTTCCCTTTGCCGATCCTGCTGGTGCAGCACATGACGGCCAGCTTCATTGCAGGGGTTCGCCTCCTGGCTGGAGAGCGTCTGTCCGTTTTCGGTGACCGTGGTGAACGACGGTTGCGTTCCCGTTGCCGGGACCGTGCACATGGCTCCGGCCGAGCGGCACCTGCGCTTGGACGCTGGGCGGCTGCGGCTGGATGCGGGAGATCCCATCTCGTTTCAGCGTCCCTCGGGGACGGTGCTGTTTCAATCCATGGCGCAGGATCTGGGCGCGCATGCGCTGGGCGTATTGCTGACCGGCATGGGCGACGATGGCGCGTCGGGCCTGCTGGATATTCGCCGGTCCGGCGGATACACCATCGCCGAGGATGAATCGACGGCGGTGGTATACGGAATGCCGGCGGCGGCCGTCCGGATGGGGGCCGTTTGCGAGTCCTTGCCGCTGCCGGCGATTGCCGCCAGAGTTTTGGAGTTGGTGCCGTGCCATGCAGAAGCGACTCTGACTGGCCGGTCCTGACGGAATGCACTAATGAAACGCGCTTTCCGAATCGTGGTAGTAGAAGACTCGGAGACCCAAGCCTTCAAGCTGCGCCTGCTGCTGGAGGAACAAGGCTGGCAGGTCTCCGTCGCCGGCGCGGCGGAGGCGGCGCTGGCCGCGCTGGGCGACCCTCTTCCCGACCTGATCCTGGTCGACTACAATCTGCCCGGAATGCGCGGGGACGAATTCTGCCGGCGCATTCGAATGAACTTGAACACGCGCGGCATACCGCATTCTGATGATGACCGCTTCGGCCCCGGAGACAGCCGAGATACAAAGCCTGGAAAGCGGCGCGGACGATTACGTTTCCAAGTCCGAGAGCTCCTGAAATCCTGCTGCTGCGCATCCGCGCGCTGTTGCGCAAAGCGTCGGCGCAACCGCCATTCTGAATCCCCAGGATTCCGCCTTCCGCAGCGCCCGCATATTGACCATCGACGACAGTCCTACTTACCTCGCCTTCCTCAGCGACGAACTGCGGAATCAAGGTTATGAGGTGGAGAGCGCGGCCAGCGGGCCGGAGGGGCTGAGCCGCCTGGCGGACGCAGAGTTTCGATTGCGTTCTGGTGGACCTGGTGATGCCCGGGATGGACGGCATCGAAGTGTGCCGGCGGATCGCCGCCATGCGTCAGAGCCTGAACAGCGCGCCTGGCCGTCATCATACTGACCGCCAGCGAGAACAAGGGGGACCTGAATCGGGGCTTCGAAGCCGGCGCCGACGACTTCGTCAGCAAGTCCAGCGACCTGGCCGTCTTGCGGGCCCGCATCCAGGCCCTGATGCGCCGCAGGTTCTTTCAGGAGGAGAACGGCCGCATCGTCGAGGAGCTCAAGGCCAAGGAAATGGAGACGCTGCAGCGCCCGCGCCGGGCGCGAGATGGCCGAGGCGCGCGCCGCGATGGCCGAAAAGCTGGTGCAGGCCAATCGACGATCTGCAAGAGGCGCAACCGGAAGCTCAAGGAAACCCAGGCCCAATTGATCCAGAACGAAAAGATGGCTTCGCTGGGGCAACTGGTGGCCGGAATCGCGCACGAGATCAACAATCCTCTGGCCTTCGTGGTGAACAACCTGTTCATCGTCGAGAGCGGGCTGGATGGCCTGGGCCCGGAGATGGAGCCGCACCTGTCGGAGCCTTCTCTCAAGAAACTGCGGAAAGCGCGGGCCCGCCTGGGAGAGATGCGGGAAGGCCTCGACCGCGTGAAGGAACTGGTGCTCGATCTGCGGACTTTCTCCCGGCTGGATGAAGGAGAGTTCAAGACCGTGGACGTGGTGGAGACCATCGATGCGGTTCTGCTGTTGTTGAAGCACAAGATGAACGGCCGCATCCTGGTGGAAAAACATTATGCGCCGGAGCGCACGCTGTATTGCTACGCGGGGCGGCTTCACCAGGTGCTGATGAACTTGATCGCCAATGCCGTGGACGCCATTGCGGGAGAGGGAAAGATTGTCATCACCACCAGCCAGACCTCCGAGTATTTCCTGATCTCGGTTCGCGATACCGGAGCGGGCATCCCCGAAGCCATCCGAAGCAAGATCTTCGATCCGTTCTTTACCACCAAGCCGGTCGGTCAGGGCACCGGCCTGGGGCTGGCGATCTCTTACGGAATCGTGCAGGACCACGGCGGCTCGATCGAGGTTCAAAGCGAAGAAGGCGTGGGTACGGAGTTCATTGTCAAGATCCCGCTGGATCTGGAATTGCAGAGGGGAAAATGAAGGAAAAGCTGCTGGTCCTGGACGATGAAGCGCTCATACTCACGTCGCTCGAACATCTTTTCGAAGACGACTACGAGGTGTTTACGACCATCCGACGCCGAGGCGGCTCTGCGGCTGGCGCCGGAGCACGACATCGCGGTGATCCTGTGCGATGAGCGCATGCCCGGGGTCAGCGGGCACGAGTTTCTGCGGCGCGTGAGAGAAGTTTCCAAGGCCACCCGCGTCATGATGTCCGGATATGCCGACATGACCGCGCTCACCGAGGCAGTCAATAGCGGGCAGATCTTCGCGTATATCGCCAAGCCTTGGGAGCCTCTCGAGCTCAAGGCCCAGGTCGCGCGCCGCCGTGGTTCACTTCAAACTGGTCCAGGAGGTGGACCAGGAGCGCGGATTGCTGCGCGCCCTCATGGAAAACATTCCGGACCTGATTTATTTCAAGGATTGCCAGTCCCGCTTCACCAGAGTCAACCAGGCGCACGCGCGAAATCTGGGAGCCAAAGACTCCGCGGAGTGCATCGGGAAGAGCGATGCGGACTATTTCGAATCCGAAGACGCCCTCCGCTGGCGCCTGCAGGAGGAAGAGATTGTGAGGTCGGGCCGGCCGCAGGTCGATCGGATCGAGCAGCTCAAGAATCCCCGCGGAGGCCTCGGTTGGTGGTCGACCACCAAGGTCCCGATGTTCGACCGGAGCGGGCAGGTTTCCGGGATCGCCGGCATCTCCCGGGATATCACGGCCCTGAAGAACAGCGAGGAAATGCTGCGGGAGCAAAGCGAGCACAACCGCATGATCCTCGAGACCGCCAACGACGCGTTCATCGGCATGGACCCGGACGGCTCGATCACGGCTTGGAATCCCCAGGCCGAGCTGACCTTCGGATGGACCGCCGCGGAAGTCATGGGACGCCGCTTGTGCGATACCGTGATTGCTCCCGCCTACCGCGAAGCCCACGCGCAGGGCGTGGAACATTTCCTGACGCCGCGCAGGGGTCCCTGTTCAACGGCCGATCGAGCTGGTGGCGTTGCATCGCGATGGCCACGAGTTTCCGGTGGAAGCGACGGTTTGGCCGGTTCGGGTGGGCGGCGCCTGCAGCTTTAACGCGTTCGTGCGCGATATCAGCGAGCGGCGGCGCGCCGAGGAAGCTCGCAAGAAAGAGGCCACGCTGGTTCAATTGCTGCAATCGGTGACGGTGGCCGCCAACCGGTCCTCCACCATCGAACACACCGCGCAGACCTGTCTCGACCGGATCTGCTCGCACACCGGGTGGCCGGTAGGCCATGTCTATCTGCGGGCGAACGAGTCGCCGGAGGAACCGGTTTCGGCGGGAATTTGGCACGTGGACGATGACGGCCGGTTCGCGGCTTTCCGCGAGGCCAGCGATCGCTGCCGCTCGGCTCGCGCGAGCGGGATTGCCCGGCCGCGTTCTGACTTCCGGTAAACCCGAGTGGATCGTCAGATTTGGCGGACGAAGAACTCTTGTCGGAGCGAACCCGGGCGGCGGAGCAGGCCGGACTCCGGTCGGGATTCGGGTTCCCGGTGCTGGTGGACGAGCAAGATCATCGGGTTCTGGAGTTCTTTTCGCTCAGACGGTGCCGCCCGATGAGGAGTTCCTGACCATCATGGGGCACATTGGCTCGCAGCTCGGGCAGGTGATCATACGCCAGCGCGCCGAGGAAGATCTGCAGCGCGCCAAGAGCGTCGGCGGAATCCGCGAATCGCGCCAAGAGCGAATTCCTGACCACCATGAGTCATGAAATGCGAACCCCGATGAACGCCATTCTCGGGATGGCCGACCTGCTCTCGGAGAGTTCGCTCAGCGAGGAGCAGCGGGACTATGTTCATATCTTTCAAAAAGCCGGCGCGAGCCTGCTCGATCTGATCAACGATATCCTGGACCTTTCCAAGGTGGAGTCCGGGCACTTCGAATTGGAATCGATCGGCTTCGATCTGGGCGCTCTGCTCGAAAAAATAATCGAGATGATGGCTTCGCGGGCGCAGGACCGTGGTTTGCAGCTCACCTTGAGATTCTGCCGGGCGTTCCGTCGGGGCTGGTTGGGGATCCGAATCGTCTGCGGCAGATTCTGATCAATCTGATCGGAAACGCGCTGAAGTTCACCGAGCGGGGCTCCGTCACGCTGCGCGTGGAGCCGGACCCGGCGAGGAGCGGCGGGCTGGCTGCGATTCAACGTCGTCGATACCGGGATCGGGATCGCCGCGGACAAAACGGAAATGATTTTTGACCGTTTCACGCAAGCCGACTCCTCCACCACGCGCAAGTACGGCGGAACGGGTCTCGGATTGGCCATCAGCAAGGGCTTGGTGGAGTTGATGGGCGGGCGCATCGGCTGTACCAGCGAGGTGGGCAAGGGAAGCACGTTCTTCTTACCGCGCCATTCGGCGTCCGCCAAGAGGCTGCAACTCGGAATCCCCCAGTCGGGCGATGCACTCGCGATCGCCGCTCGCCGGCCGCGCCGCCCGCCCTGGTCCGGCCGCCTCACCCGCCGGCCCATCGCATCCTGATTGTGGAAGATTCCGAAGACAATGTCGTGTTGATGAAGGCCTATCTCAAGGACAGCGGCTTCGAACTGATTTCGCCGAGAATGGCCAGATCGCCGTCGAGAAAGCGATCTCCGGAAATCCGCATCTTGTGCTGATGGATCTGCAAATGCCCGTGATGGACGGGCTGGAGGCCACTCGCGCCATTCGCCAATGGGAAGCGGAAACGCACGCGCCCCCGGTACCCATTCTCGCGTTAACGGCGCATGCCGCGGGAGGCGAGGCGGAAAAGAGCCTGGAAGCCGGTTGCACCGAGCACCTGACCAAACCGATCAAGAAGGCGACTCTGCTCGAGGCCATTTCACGCTACATCCCTGTGACGCAAACCGCAGGGATCTATTCGTAGTAATGGCTGCGCAGTAATTGCGTTATTCCGCGGGCCGCCGCTCCAGCACCCGAATCACGCCCACCAAACAAAGCCGCGCGAGCCCGAATGCCAGCGGGAAAGTCGTCCCCACCATCAACAGCAGCGCCACCATATCGAATTCTTTCATCGCCATTCTCCTTATTGCCCAGTCAATACTGCAGCAACCACAGGCGTGGACCGGGGCGTAAGCCCGGCTACAGCAAAGATGCGGGCTGTCTCCTCCGTGCGCGCCCCCACCAACTCCACCGCATCGCCCACCGCCACCAGCCCGAACAATTCCTCGATATCGGCATTCTGCATCCGGATGCAACCGTGCGATGCCGCGTGCCCGATCGAACGCGAATTGCTGGTGCCGTGGATGCCGTAACCCCTGCGGCTCAGCCCGATCCACCGCGGCCCGAGCGGATTCTTTTTTCCCGGCGGTACCACTTGGTGCGGACCGTACCAAGTAGGATGCGTGATCCGCTCGATCACCGTGAAGCTGCCCGCGGGGCTCGGCGTCGAGGCCGCGCCCACCGCCACCGGGTAGATCTTCACCGCCCGGCCATCTTCCACCAGCGCCAATTTCCGATCCGCAATGCTCACCACGATACGCCTCGCCGGGGTCCGCTCTTCCTGCGTCTCTTGCGCCAGCGCCTCACCCGCAGCCAGCAGCAGAGCCGCCAGAACCTGCATGCATTTCCACTGCCACTGGGTAACTCGCATTTTTGTTGCCTCCGTGTGTATACCACCTAAATGCAGCCCGCGTGCCAGCGCTATCCCGCTGATTCGGCGTCGAAGCGGCCCCTTGTTCGTGTCCGCCAGGACACGGCGCGGGCGCCAGCCTCACGCTAAAATGGACCTCGCATGGAGAACAAGGAGATCGCCCGTATCCTTTGGGAAACTGCCGACCTGATGGAGATCGCCGGCGAAGATTCCTTCCGTATCCGCAGCTACCGCAATGGCGCCACCGCGGTCGAGGGCCATCCCGAGCGCATCGCCGACATCCTCAAAGACCCGCAGCGCAAAGTTACCGGCATTCCCGGCATCGGCAAAGGCCTCGCCCACGTGCTCGAGGAAATTGTGGACCACCGCTCCTGCGAACGCCGCGACCTGCTCTTGCAGAAGTTCCCACCCGGCGCCCTCGAGTTTCTCAAAATCCAGGGTCTCGGACCCAAGAGCATCGCGCTGCTGTTCGAGCATTACCAGGTGGGCACCATCGACGAGCTGGAGCGCCTGTGCCTCGAGCAGAAGCTGCGTGTTCTGCCGCGCATGGGCGCCAAGCTGGAAGAGAAGGTGCTGAAGTCCATCGCGCAATACCGCCAGCGCACCGGCCGCTATCTGCTGAGCTACGCGGAAGATATGGCGCGCGAGTTGACCACCTACCTGGGAGAAACCCCCGGTATTGAGCAAATCACCCCTGCGGGCAGCCTGCGGCGCGGGCGCGAAACGGTGGGCGATCTCGACCTGCTGGTGACCGGCCCCGCGGCTGGCGAAGTGCTGGAGCGCTTCATCGCCTACCCCCGGGTGGAGCAGCTCCTGGCGCGCGGCGAGAACAAGGCCAGCGCCACCGTTGGGCGCGAAGGCCTCCAGGTGGATGTGCGCGCCCTGCCCCGCGAAAGCTTTGGCGCCGCGCTCCAATACTTCACCGGCAGCAAAGACCACAACGTGGCGGTGCGCACGCGCGCCGTCAAAATGGGATTCAAGCTCTCTGAGTACGGCCTGTATCGTAGCGCGGACGATACCAAGGTGGCGGGCGAAACCGAGGCGGGCGTCTACGAAGCGCTGGGCCTGCGCTGGATTCCGCCCGAGCTGCGCGAGAACCTGGGCGAGATCGAACGCGCCGCCGAGGACCGCCTGCCCGAATTGGTGGAGCTCTCCCAAATTCGCGGCGACGTGCACATGCACACCACCGAAACCGACGGCCGCGCCTCGCTCGAAGAGATGGCCGCCGCCGCGCGCGAGCGCGGCTACCAATACATCGCCATCACGGACCATTCGAAGTCACTGGCCATGACCAACGGCTTGGATGAGCAGCGCGCCGTGGCCTTCGCGGCCCATGTCCGCCAACTAAGCCGCGACGGGATGGGTATCCGCATCTTCTCCGGCCTGGAATGCGACATCCTGAAAGACGGCGCCATGGATCTGGCCGATGACGCGCTGGCCGAGCTCGACCTGGTGATCGGCAGCGTTCACAGCCACATGAACATGGAAGGCGCCGAAATGACCGCCCGCCTGCTGCGCGCGCTCGAATGTCCGTCGCTGCGCGTGCTGGGCCACCCCACCGGCCGCATGCTGCTGCATCGCGACGGGTTCCCCTTCGATTTCGAGCGCGTGGTCGACGAAGCCGTTCGCCGCGGCGTGTGGCTTGAAATCAACTCGAGTCCCGAGCGGTTGGATCTTAGCGCCCACCACATCCGTACCGCCAAGGCGCGCGGCGCGCGCTTTGTCATTTCGACCGACGCGCACCATCCCAAGCACCTGGCGAACCTTCGCTACGGGGTCATCACCGCGCGCCGCGGCTGGCTGGCCCCGGCCGACATTATGAATTCGTTGCCGGTGGACGCCTTCGCGTCTGCCATCCGCGAAAGGCGATGAAGCCGATTATGAAAATCATCTCTGCGCGTGAAGTATACCGATGCGGCCTGTTCCGCGTGACCGAGGAAGAGGCCACCGACCCCAGCGGGTTCCATATTAAGCGTTCCATCGTGCGCCATCTGGGGTCGGCGGTGATGATGCCTGTGGATGAGAAGAAGCGCATCCTGCTGGTGCGGCAGTTCCGCCTGCCGACGGGAAAGTTGCTTTGGGAACTGCCGGCCGGCCGCCTGGACGCGGGCGAAAAGCCGCTGCAGGCCGCCCGCCGCGAGCTGCGGGAAGAGACCGGCTACACCGCGCGCAAGTGGAAGCGGCTGGCCAGCTTCTGGGCCAGCCCGGGGTTTGTGGACGAGCGCATGACCATTTACCTCGCGACCGGCTTGGTCGAGGGCAAAGCGCATCCTATGGACGACGAGCGCATTGAGTGCCGCTGGTTCACGCGCCGCGAGCTGGATGGGATGATCCGGAAGGGGAAGATCGAGGACGGCAAGACCATCGTCGGCTTCCTGACCTGGCTACGGATGTGATCGTAACTGCAATTCCGGATCGTGCGTCCTGACACGTATGATCAGCCGTGTATTTCTGCCATTGGCCCTGCTTGCCAGTGGTTTAGCTCAAATGCCCCAAGCGCCGCCCCAAGCGCCGGATGTGGTCATCCGCAGCTCGGCCCGTGAAGTACTGTTGGATCTCGTCGTGCGCGACGCGCACGGCAAGCTCGTCACCAATCTCAAACCCCAAGACATAACAGTCTTCGAGGATGGCGTCCGCCAGGATGTGCGCTCGATCCGGCTGGTGGCGGGCAGCGAAGTGCGCGCGGAAGATGAAAAGCAGGCGGCTGAAGCTCAGGCTGCGGCGGCACCGGCGCCGGCCGCCCGGCCTCCGGTAAATCCCCTACGCACCGTAAATGTCGTCTGCCTGGTATTGAACGATATCACCGCGGTGGACAACGACATCACCGGGAGTTCCCTCATCGCGCCGACGCGCGCCTTCGCGTACAAGGCCGCCCGCACATTTATCGATAACGAGCTCCGCCCCAACACGTTCATCGGCATTTTCACCCTGGACGCGTATGGACTGAGGCCCGTTTATCCGTTCTCCAATGACCGCGAACGTCTGCTGAAGGCCGCTCAAATGGCCGCCTCGAACCAGCTTCCGCCGATCACCGTGGGGTCGGCAGCCATACTGAATGGTTTGAGTAATTCGATGGGCGTCAACGCCCTCATCGCGGGCACTACACTGGGCAGCACGGGAGACACCACCGATCCTCTCGGGTCGCGAACTGACATGAGGTCCGCAGCCATCGCGGGACTTCGTGAGGTCCAAGCGCTGAAAGGGCTGGTTCGGCAGCTCGGCTCGTTGCCTTTCCAGAAAACGGTCCTGCTCCTCAGCAACGGCCTCACCCGCCCGACCGACCAGCTCGAATATTGGGATTCGATGATCCATGCGGCCACCGATGGCGGCGTCACCTTCTACGCGGTGGACGTTCATGCCCTCGACCCGTTCTACGACCCGACGGCGCTCTCCACGGCGACCCTGAGCTACGCGGCCTCGCTGAGCGCGCAGCAGGGGGCGACCACGCTGCAAGGGTACACGGCCAGCGGCGACGCTGCCGTCACCCTCAACGGGCTGGCCGCGCGCACCATGGAACAGGCGCATCAGGACGACTACGTGAGGTTCGCCGTATCAAGCGCCAACCCGCAGGAGGCGTTGCGCGAACTCGCCGAACGCACCGGCGGATTCCTGATCGCCAACACCAACAACGTGGATCATCTTCTCACGCGCGTGATGGAAGAAGTGGACACGCACTACGAAATCGCCTACCCTCCGAAAGCGGAGCGCGATGACGGGCATTTTCGGAAGATTGAGGTGAAACTCGCGCGGCCGGGATTGCGCATCGAAACGCGCAATGGGTATTTCGCGGTGCCTGATACCGGCCATGCGCTCACGCCCGAGGAAATGGCCGGCCTGCGGGCGCTCGATACCCAACCGCGCCCGCACGCGTTCGATTTCCTCGCGCGCGCCTATCGATTCCGCGATTCCGGCGGGCAGGCGCAGTACGCCATTGCGTTCGAGATGCCGATTTCCAAGCTCACCGCAACAGCCGAGGAGCGCGCACACCGGCATCGCTTGCATGCCTCTCTATTGGCCGTGGTGTCGATCGAGTGAGTAAAGACGTGCCCTCGGAAGTGTCCGACGACCTGTTCGAGAAAGTGCGCTGGGAATTCATGACCTACCAAAAGGCCGTGAATCTGCCGCCCGCACACTATACAGTGGAGACTGCGGTGGTGGATCACGAAGGCAACCGGGTGAGCACAGGGACCTTCGAGATCGACAACCGCCAGCAGCGCGGGGTCGGACTGAGCGACATGGCTGTGGTCCGCAAGCTGGAGAACTTAACAACTCCGGCCGACCCAGCCGACCCGTTCGAATACCCCGGCAAGCGGGTGCTGCCGTTCGTCACCAGCGACCTTCTGGCCGGCACAAAGCCGTTCGTATTTTTTATGATTTACCCCGAGGCTGGAAACGGGGCAAAACCGGTACTGCGCGTGCGCCTGCAGCAGGACGGACGAGCAGTCGCCACGCTCAAGCCCGACGTGGGGGCGCCAGATGATTCAGGTGCCATCCCGATGCTGTTGAAGTTGACGGACAAACCCGGCAGCTACGAACTGCGGACGACGATCGCGCAGGGCAAAAGCTCAACGGAAAAGACACTCCAGTACACCCTCGCCCGCTAGAGGCTAGGGGGGTCAAAGACCGGCTGGTCATCTTCTGATATAAAGTACTTGAAGGCGATGAAACAGGAAGTGCTGCGCTTGTGGGCTTGGGTAATGCTGGTGTTGGCGCTGTCCGTGCCGATAGTCGCGCTGGCGGCCGGTCAAAACGTTTCACCCGCGGCGTCTGATAATCCGGTGTTCCGCGTTACCACAACCTTGGTTCAGGTGGATGCCGTGGTGACGGATTCGAAGGGCCGGCAGATCATCGATCTATCCGCGGATGACTTCGAAATCCTGGCAGATGGGCTCCCTCAGCGGATTACTCATTTCAGTTACGTTCGTGTAGCGCCCGACGCGGTTAGCGCCGCCGTGCCCTCCAAAGCCCCGCGAGGTTCACGATCACACTTGAATAGCATCGTGCCGCCGGCCCCCGTGATCAGCCTGCCGCCCGAGGACGTGCACCGCACCATCGTGCTCTTTGTGGATGACCTGGGCCTTTCCTGGGAGAGCACCGCCTCTGTGCGGCGGGCGCTGGGCAAGTTCGTCGACCAGCAGATGCAGCCGGGTGATCTGGTAGCAGTGGTTCGCTCCGGCGGCGGCACCGACGTACTCCAACCGTTCACCGCCGACAAGCGACTCTTGCATATCGCCGTCGATCGGGTCCGCTGGAATCCGAGGGGACGCAGGGGCCTGGAAGCAATCCCCGCAGTTCGTGTGCATCTCGGCGCCGCGCGAACCGCCGCCCAGGTGAGCGCCGCCAACCAAACGGCTGGGGGCAGCCTGTTCGCTGGAACATTCGCTTCCCTTAACTCCGTGGTGCGCTGGCTTCGCGGAACGCCCGGGCGCAAATCGGTGATTGTCTTTTCGGACGGCTTTTCGCCGCTCCCGTCCGCAAGCTCGCAATCGCGCCTCGAGGCGGAGAACTCCGCGATCCTGGCGATACGCACCTTGATCGACGGTGCTAACCGAGCCGGCGCGGTGATCTACACGGTTGATCCCAGAGGCGTGCAACCGCTCTACCCGGACGCAAGAGACGACATCGGAGCGCACCAGCCGGTCTCGCGGGGCCAAGTCCAGGAATTCATCAAGCAGTTAAATACAACGATGAATGGGGCGATGGCCACCCGCCTGTCTGCCTTGCACAGCGACCAGTTTGGCCTGGAGTTTCTGGCGGAGGAGACCGGTGGCCTTTTCTATCGGGATAACGACGCGAACGACGGGATCGCGCATTTCCTCGAAGATCAGAAGGGATATTATTTGATCGGGTACAAGCCCGGCGGCGGTGATTTCGATGACGTCAACGGCCGACGCCCCTTTCACAGAATTCGGGTAAAGGTAAAACGTCCGAGGTTGCGGGTGCGTTCCCGTTCCGGCTTCATCGGCGCTACGGACGAAGAAGAGAAGTAGCGTTCTCAAATAGATAGTCGGTAATGTGTTCCAGGCCGTCGGCAGCTTCTTCATTTTGCGTGGCTCTTACACGCGATTCTGTTTCTCGGCCAGCCGCTCTTCAATCCATTCTCCGGCCCGCTCATGCGTCAGCACATTGCCCTGCTCTCTGGGCCAGGCCTTGGCAAGCTGAGTGAGCCTTGCCTGCAGGTCGGAATTGAGATTCACTTCCATGCTCCAAGCCTAAAGGCACGGGGACTTGTGTCAAGCGCATTCGCCAATTCACCGCCCGCCAATTCTCCCGAACCCACTCAAAACACGCCCTCGACCCACCCCCGCCCAGCACCGACTCAGTTACCCCGTGCTATCGTCAACTTGGACAAGCCGAGCCACTCGCCAAACGGTGTTCTGGCTGCGGCTTACCCGGATCTTTGAAAACTTATAGTGGCGAACACAAAGCGAACAAATGGGTTTGCTCTTCCAATCCAGAAATGCACAATTCGAGCACAATCGCGCACATTGGGCGGCCATGGAGGTCCGCCCACCTGCTAGAATGGGATCATCACCTAACTAGGAGAATCGATTGGCAGAAGACAAAACCTACAAAGCCGAATACTTGGGCAGCGGCACCTTCAACATCAGCAAGCCGAAGCGCACCAAGGCCAAACGGCGCCAGACCAACCTGAAGAACCCCCAGCGCGGAGCGCGAAAGTAGAGCGCGGCGCGCGCAAGTAGCCGGTCCGATCCAGTACGAGAGGCGCAAATAGGGGGCTGCCCCCGGCGGCCTTTTGTGCGAGAATGAAATAACTCGATAAGGCATTCCTAAGGTGTAATTTCTTGGAGGCGACACGTGAGCTATAATCCCGAAACGCCGTTTGACAGCATAGAGGGTTCTCAGGAATACGTTGCCCTTCTGGCGGAAGCCATTGAAGAAGCCCGCAAAGATGTGGATGCCGATATTGCAGCAGCTTTCGCCGAATCGGCCGAACGCCGTACGGAGGCGCTGCAACTGGTCAGCTACAATCTGGCCAAGCTGACCCTTCACATCACCACCAGCCGCCGGATCCTGAACGATCTGCGGACGCTGCGCCGCCTGCTGCTGGCGGAGCGGCAAGCCGAATCCGTCCCCGTGGCCAAGCGTGTGGCTGGCGCCGGCGTCTGACCGTTCCGGACCGGAATACTCCAGGTCCGTGAGGATCGCATGACGCGACGTTCTCTTCTTCAAGCCTTGCTGGCCAGCGGAGCGGTCCGGCGAGCGGCCGGCGCGCGCACCGGCGGACCCCAAATCGGCGTCACCGACTGGAACCTGGATTTGACCGGAAAGGTCGAAGCTGTGGCGCTGGCCGCCAAACTCGGTTTCGATGGCGTACAAGTGAGCCTGGGCCGGAATATCACCGCGAACCGGCTGCCGCTTGACGACTCCTCCATCCAGGCTCAATACCTGGCCGCCGCCAAGCAGCACGGTATCCCCTTGGACGGTACCTGTCTCGACATCCTGCACGTGGACCATCTGAAGAACAACCCGCGCGCACAAAAGTGGGTTACGGACAGCATCCCGATAACCGCCAACCTGAAGGCCTCCGTGGTGCTGCTGCCTTTTTTCGGCAAAGCCTCGCTAACCAACCACGCGGAAATGGACTATGTCGGCGACATTCTGAAGGATCTGGCGCCCGCCGCGGAAAAAGCTGGCGTCAAGCTCGGTTTGGAAGACACCATCTCGGCGGAGGATAACGTGCGCATCATGGAGCGCGCCGACTCACCGGCTGTCCAGGTCTATTACGACGTCGGGAACTCCACCGGCGGCGGGTTCGATGTGGTGAAGGAGATCCGTTGGCTGGGCGCCGCGCGCATCTGCCAGATGCACTTAAAAGATAACCCTCACTATCTCGGCGAGGGCCATATCGATTTCCCCGCCGTAATGAAGGCCATCAGGGATATCGGTTTTCAGGGTTTTGCCAATCTGGAGACGGATTGCCCCTCTAAATCCGTCGAAAACGACATGAGGCGCAACCTGAAGTTCATCCGCGCTATTCTGGCGTAGCGTCCGCCAAATCTGTACAATGAACGGTCATGTATCTGCCCTGGCGGGACCTGACCATGTTCTTGCGCAACGGAATACCCGCTTGCGCGAAGCGCCTGAGAGGCCGCATCAAGCCGCTTCCCGAAGCGGCTCCGCCAACCCCGCGGCTGGTATTCCGCGTGGGCGTCACGGGGCATCTGACCGTGCCCGACCCCGGCGTGAGCCGGACGGTGCTGCAAGCGGTATTATGCGCCATCATGGCCGAAACCAAAAAGCTGGCGCCCGAATTTGCAGCGGCATTGCCTCACCGGCCACCAACCGCGGAGCCGGAGCTGCGGCTGTTAGCGCAGCTTGCCGCGGGCGTGGATCAGTTGGCGGCGGACGTGGCGATGAAGTGCGGATACCGGATTCAGGCGGTGCTGCCTTTTCACAGGGACGTCTTCGAAGTGGACATCGCTAAGAGCGCCGGCGGAGAAGCCGCGCGGGCGGAGTTCGTACGGATCGCCGACGATAAAGCTGTTGAAGCCGTATTCGAGCTGCCGGGTGATGCGGCATCTCCGGAGTCGCGCGACATGGCCTACGCCGAGGCCAATCGCGTGATTCTGAACCAAGTCGACCTGCTGGTCGTGATGGCCAAGTCCGACGCTCGGTCCCGCTATGGAGGCAGTGTCTGGTTGCAGGAGATTGCGTCCGAGCAGCGTATCCCTGTGATCCGGATCCCGCTCGACGACCCGCATAAAGCCGAGTTGAAATGGTCCGTGCGGGGCGAGCGCACCCAGCAATCGCTGTTTCGCAACGATCCCGCCCAACTGGACTCCGTTCTTATCCATGGCTTGCTCGAAGGGATTGTCACCACGCCCGTCCAGCAGTCGGTCAGCCGGACTTTGGCGAGCGCCTATCTGGCCGGCACCAAGCGGCGTGACGATTGGGACCATTGGGGAAAGGATTCCACGGAACGCTGGGCCGTTACATCTGACGATCGGATGATGATTGAACCGTTGGGCGACAATCCGGAACGGATCGATGCGAGCTTTTGCGGGCCATACTGTTGGGCCGATTTCCTGGCGCGCGGATACGCGGAAATCTCCCGCGGTTTGGCGGTTCTTACTTCACTGCTGGGATTGATCGCGGTGGCGGCGGCGGTGCTTACAGTCCCGCTCGAAAGCGTGGGGAGTTGGTTGAAGATACCTGAAATTGCCGTCATCACGGCGGTGCTCTGGCTATACGGCCACGAGCAAAAAATGCGCTGGCGGGTGCGCTGGCTCAATTACCGCCAACTCGCCGAGCAACTGCGGCATGCGCGCTACCTGCTGCTGCTGGGCCGCACCATCCGCGTGGACGTGCCGGCGCACATGCAGGAGTTCTATGACGAGGCCCATTGGGTGAACTGGTACGTGCGCGCTTTACTGCGGCAGGCCAGCCTGCCGCACGCGCGACTGGATCGCGATTACTTGGAAGCGGTTCGCTGGCTGCTGGCCACGCGCCAGGTTGGCAGCCAGCACCGTTTTTTTGAGGACGCACACTTGAAGCAGGAAGCGGCCAATGTGCACCTGGAGAAACTGGTCGGCGGCCTCGCCTGGGTGCTGTTGACGGCCATTGTATTGTACGAAGGGATTCACCTGTGGGGCGCCGCCAAGGATGTGACTCCGTGGATCATGGTGTTGGGCGCGTTTCTACCTGCATGCGCGGCGGCATTATCGGCCATCAAGAGCAACGGCGAGTATGCGCAAAATGCTCTGCGCTACCGCGGGATGGCGAGCGCTCTCGACGGCGTGATGAGGGAATTATCTGGCGACCGGTGTCTGCTCGCGAGCGATCTGACACTCGGCTACTACCGGATTGCGAACCTGGCGGCCACCGCCACGGCGTACTTGCTGGAGGAAGTTTACCAGTGGCGAACCATTTTGCAAATGAAGGTGCTGGAGCGAGCCTGAGAATCGACTGGCCAAACGGCCGCGGGGGCTGGTAAAATCGGAATTGCCCCGCTATGGCGCTATCGTCTAACGGTTAGGACGGAGCCCTCTCAAGGCTTAAATACGGGTTCGATTCCCGTTAGCGCTACCAATTCTTTCAACAACTTGCAACTATATGTGTCGAGCGCAATCACGTCCCCGTGAAGGCGACTCAAGAAACCTCGAAAACACTGAAACGATCCTGCGTTAGAGAACACTACATAGCAAGAGCAGCCGTTCCGTGGCGGGCATCATTCAGTTTTGGTGCTGCCCAGGAACGGATCTAACAATTGTCCAAGGAGGAGTACTATGTTCAAGCGCAAAGCAGATATCGTCAGTGCAGACGGAACCGTCATAGCAAAATTCAATGAAACATGCCGTGATTTTGGGGGCGCCGTCGCCACCGTTAGACTCAGTTCGGTGTTCACGCTATCAGGCACGGAGAGCCTGGCGCTGTACGCGAAGGGAATCGATCAGGTGGTGATCGGGGTTGCGGCGAGTGACCCCGCTGGAACGGAGATTCGTGAATTCCACGGCGCCAGCGCTGTGGGTTGCATCCCCGACGGGACCGGGGTCGCGTTAGTAAAGAACCCTGGCGGTGACCTTAGCACGCTTCTCATCGTTCTTGGAACCGGTACGGTCAAGCGGGCCGACCATTGAAGGTCGTCCTTCGTACCGCAGTGACACCATCGGATCCGTCTTCGCCGCGCGGCGGGCCGGGATGTAGCATGCCAGCAGTGCCACTCCCCCTGTCTGTCGGACTCAGGCCGTACAGCAAGCTCGATAGAATCCGCGTGAGCCGCAGTGGGATGCCGATGGCGAGACCTGCCAGTTCGGGCGCCAGTCCCTTCGCGATGACCATCCTGAGAATCTCGCCCTTGCGCGCGCCCAGCGCCAGTCGAATGCCGATCTCGTGCGCGCGCTGCTCGGCAATGTACGAGATCACGCCGTAGATCCCCACCGACGCGAGCAGCAGCGCTAGGCCGGCAAAGCCGGTCAGCAGGAGCGTAACGAAAACGCGGCGCAGCCACCGACTCGGCGAAGTATTGGTCGAGGGTTTCCACATGATGGGTGGGCGTGCGATCCAGCGCCGCGACCCGGCGGCGGGCCGGCGCGATGATGCTGCGCGGGTCGTTGGCGGTACGCGCCACGATATAGATCGGGTCCAACCTTACCTGGACCCAACTGCCGGGCCGCACATGCTTCCCGATGGGATTCTGGCTCGGGAAGAAGCGCGCGGCGAACGCGCGGTTCACGATCACCGCTGCGGTGGATTGCGAATCGTCACGTGCCGTGAAGTCCCGGCCGGCGGCCAACGCGATACCGCGTGCGAAAGTACTTGGGCTCGATAGCGTTGAAATCCACCGAGGGCCGCGATGCCTTGGGAGTGGGCTGCCCCTCGGCCTCCATACTGAGCCGGAAGTTCTCTCGGGTGAGCGGCAGGGACGCCACCGCGCTCGACGACTGCACCCCCGGTAGAAGGCCGATCTGAGCCACCACGTCCCGATGGAATGCGGGAATCTGATCGTCCGCCCGGCCGGCCGGCGAATCCAGTTGAGAAGTCAAGACGTGGCTGCGATTGAAACCCGGATCGGCCTGCGTGAGATGCCGGAAACTTTGCAGCAACAAGCTGCTGCCGAGCAGCAGCACGACCGCCAGGGCGACTTCGCTCACCACCAGCATATTTCGCACGCGGCTGTGCTCTCTTCCTCCACTGCCGGCGCCACGGCCGCTCTCGCGGAGCGACGCAGTGAGACTGATTCTCAAGACGCTCAGGACCGGGGCGAGCCCGAACAGAGCCAAACGCGGCACCTGGGCGGGGATGAGCCGCACGAGCAAGCGGAGAGAGGCACACGCCAGCGCCAGACCAGGGCGCCCAGCAAACCCAGGGAGACACTTTCGGTGAACAGTTGGCGAGCGGTCCGGAGGCGGTCGGCGCCCAGGCAGCCCGCACGGCCATCTCTTTGCGCCGCCGGTGGCCCGCGCCAGCAGCAGGTTTGCCACATTGACACAGACGATCAACAGAACGCAGCCGAAGGCGCTCAGCAGCACCAGCAGAGGATCGCGCATGGGGCCGATGAGACCCTGAATTTCGGGTACAACGCGCAGGGTGCGCGCCTTGTTGTCCGGATGCTCCCTGTTCAAACTGGCGGCGATGCCAGCCAACTCGCGTTCCGCCTGCGGGATTTCGACGCCGGGTTTCAGCACGCCGGCGACGTCCAGATAATGTGCGCCGCGCTGCGCGGCCATCGCGTTCATGCCTCTGCGGAGGTCCGGCGCTATGGTGGTCCAGAGATCCACGGGCTCCGCCTGGATCGGGTATTGGAATGCGGGGGCATGATCCGCACCACGGGGAATATCTGATCCCCAAGGTGAATGCCGCGCGCGAGCACGGCCGGGTCGGAGCCGAACTGCCGCTGCCACAGACCGTAACTGAGTATGACCGGGTCGGCGCCGCCTGCCGCGGCAACCACCGAGCGGACGCGCATCAGGCGGGCAGCGTTGGGAAACGGCAGCGGGTTAAAGACGATAGCGTCCACCACGCTGAAGATGGCAGTGGTTGCCGTGATGCCGAGTGCCAGCGTCAGGATGGCGGTGGCGGCAAAGCCCGGATTTCTCTTCAGCACGCGAAGGCCGTAGCGTAAGTCCTGCAGCAAATTGTCCATGGAAACTCCAACTCTGACGTCGCGCACGTTTTCTTTGATTCGTTCGACACCGCCCAACTCGCGCCGGCATGCGCACGGGCCTCGTCGCGAGTCATGCCGCACCTCATCTTTTCTGCCGCCAAAAGGTCGAGATAGCTCTGGATCTCCTAGTCGAGATCCTGGTCCGCACACTGCTTGCGCAGGATGTTGCGGCAGAGATGTTTGAGGCGATGTGACATGGGCCGCTTCGTAGAAAACAAAAAACAAAAAACTGCTTGACAACGGTCCGTGGGTTCTTCTATATTAAACCTGGCGGTTATTTAACTTAATGGTTTAACACAGATGCACGATCCACTGGATTCCACCTTCGCCGCTCTCGCAGACCCCACCCGCCGCGCGATCCTCGCCCGCCTGGCGCTCGGGGAGACCTCGGTGACCGAACTTGCCAAGCCCTTCGAGATGTCCATGCCCGCGGTCTCGAAACATCTCAAGGTGCTGGAGCACGCCGGCCTGATCGCGCGCGGCCGCGAGGCGCAGTGGCGTCCCTGTCGCCTGGAGCCAGGCCCGCTTAAGGAGGCTGCAATCTGGATCGAAGAGTATCGCCGGTTCTGGGAGGCGAGTCTCGACCGCCTCGAGGACTATCTGCGCACCATGAAACCGGCAGAGACGAAGGCTCCCAGAGCGAATCGATCGAAGGCCAAATCCAAGGAGTGACATCGTGGCCCAATCAGCCAAACCAGCAAACGCAGCAACCGAATTCGTTTTCAACCGGACACTCGACGCGTCCCGCGAAGACGTGTGGAATGCATTCACCCAGCCCGAGCACCTGAAGCACTGGTGGGGCACTCCCGGCAGCAGCATTGAGATCGCGCATCACGAGCTCGCCCCCGGCGGGCTGTTCCATTACCGTATGAAGTTTCCTGACGGCCGCGCCATGTGGGCTCGATTCATCTTCCGCGAGATCATCGCGCCTGAGCGCTTGGTGTGGCTCAATGGCTTCAGCGACGAGCACGGTGGCCTCACACGCAACCCTTGGGCGCCTAACCTTCCGGCGGAGACGCTGAACACCGTGACTCTCGCCAAGGAGAACGGCAAAACGCTGCTCACAGTCACCGTGGTCCCGTTCAATGCAAGCGACGAGGAAGTCCGCGCCTTCGCAGGCGGAATCGCCGGTATGAAGACAGGCTTAGGCTCCGTCTTCAAAGTGTTGGCGGATTACCTTGCGCAGCGGAGCTGACGCACCCCGAAACCTCGAATACAAACGAAAGGACACATATGCAAGTAGTAAACAAACTCACGATGTTCAAAATGGCTGTCGGCGACATGCCGAAGGCTAAAACATTTTACGAGGATACACTTGGTTTGAAGGTCACGACGGACTATCGTAGAGACGACCACAACTGGTGGGTATCGCTTACCCTCCCTGAAGGTGGGGTTTTTATTACCCTCACCACCGCTCACGAAAATATGAAGCCCGGCACGTTGAGCCTGTACTTTGCGAGTGCCGACATTGCCGCAGCCCACCAGGAGCTCCGCGCAAAGGGCGCTAAAGTCGCCGAACTCAAAGACGACCTGCACGGCCCGGGCTCAGGCGTAAAATGGTTTAATCTTGAGGACCCTGATGGCAATCAGGTGGTCCTGGAGCAGGCGTAAGTACAAACATGTCCCTTTCATCTTCCGAATCTGATCGCTTTGGCGCCATCCAGGTCCGGGGCGCCCGCGAGAACAACCTCCAGAATATCTCCGTCGACATTCCTCGACGGAGAATCACCGTTTTCACGGGCGTCTCGGGTTCGGGGAAATCGTCGCTGGTATTCGACACTATCGCCGCGGAATCCCAGCGTCTGCTCAATGAGACGTTCCCCACCTTCGTGCAGAATTTTCTGCCGCGCTATGGTCAGCCTGACGTCGACATTCTCGCGAATCTATCGACGGCCATCATCGTCGATCAGCAACGCATCGGCGGGAATCCGCGCTCGACATTGGGAACCATGACCGATATCTACACGTTGCTCCGCGTCTTGTTTTCCAGCCTTGGAAAGCCCGCGGTCCCGCACGCCCTGGCGCTTTCATTCAACGATCCCATGGGCATGTGTCCCGAGTGCGAGGGACTCGGGCGCGGTTCCCAGATCAATATCGATAGGCTGGTGGATAAGAGCAAGTCCCTTGAAGAAGGCCCAGTCCGTTTTCCAACGTTCAACGTGGGCGGTTACAATCTGCACACCTTCGTCAAGTCGGGATTCTTCGACGTCAAAAAACCACTCAAGAAATATACGAAAGAGGAGTGGCATGACTTTCTTCACCGCGACGACACCAAGGTCAAAACCAACAAGCAGGGGCAAACATTCAGCTCGGGTTATGACGGCCTGATTCCGAAATTCAAGCGCCTCTACCTGAGCAAAGATGCAGAGAAGATGCCTGCGCATCTTCGCGAGGCGTTTGAGAAGATTGTGACGCAGGGGCCGTGCAGCGCGTGCGGCGGAACGCGTTTGTCGGAGCTCGCGCGCGCCTGCCGCGTCAACGGAAAGAACATCGCAGAATGCTCAGCGATGCAGGTGAGCGAGCTCGCTCAGTCCATGCCCTCGTTTCGCGCGCCGAGTGTCGCTCCGCTGGTGGCTCGTTTGGCGGAAAGGCTGGATCATCTCGTCGAGATCGGACTTGGTTATCTCAGTTTGAGCCGTGAGACTGCCACCCTGTCCGGTGGAGAATCGCAACGGGTCAAGATGGTACGCCATCTGTCGTCAAGCCTGACGGAGGCGCTCTACATCTTCGATGAGCCGACGATCGGCTTGCACCCGCACGAT
This sequence comes from Bryobacterales bacterium, assembly GCA_963795925.1. Taxonomy (GTDB): domain Bacteria; phylum Acidobacteriota; class Terriglobia; order Bryobacterales; family Bryobacteraceae; genus Bog-159. The sequence goes on from CAWCJP010000007.1 coordinate 100,862, forward strand.
ATCCAAAGACTCAACAATACACTGACCAAGCTTCGCGATGCCGGAAACACGGTTCTCGTCGTAGAACACGACCCGGAAGTGATGGGGATTGCCGACCACATCGTCGATATGGGGCCCGGCGCCGGAAGGTCCGGTGGGACAGTGGTGTTCGAAGGCCCATTCCAAAAGCTCAAAAAGAGCGGCACGTTGACGGGAAAACACCTTTCCCAGCATCAGGCGTTGAAAGAGAAACCGCGAGCCGGAAAGGGACATCTTCTCGTCGAGAACGCGACACTCCACAATCTGCGCAACATCACGGTAAAGATTCCCAAGGGCATTCTTACCGTGGTCACCGGCGTCGCGGGTAGCGGGAAGAGCTCGCTGATTCACGGCTGCCTTCCCAGGCATTACCCGGATGCCGTCTACGTCGATCAATCGCTGGCGGCGGGATCGCGACGATCAAACCTGGCCACGTACTCCGGAATGGCGGACGCAATCCGGAAAGCGTTTGCGGCGGCCAACAAAGTTCAGCCGGCGCTCTTCAGCGCGAACTCCAAGGGAGCCTGCCCCGCATGCGAAGGTTTGGGTGTTATCTACACGGATTTGCAGCACCTCGATCCCGTCGCGGTTCGCTGTGAAACCTGTGAAGGCCGCTGTTTCACCGGCGAGGTTCTCGCGCTGAAGCTGCGCGGGAAGAATATCAACGAAGTGTTGAACCTCTCCGTCGTGGACGCGTTATCTTACTTTACAGAGAAGCCGATTCTCGCGACGCTGAATGCCCTGAAAAACGTGGGACTCGGTTACATCGCGCTCGGGCAAAGACTCAACACGCTGTCGGGCGGCGAACGTCAACGCTTGAAACTGGCGGCTGAGCTCCAGAAGCCTTCGCAAATCGTGGTTCTCGACGAGCCGACCACCGGTCTACACATGGCCGACGTGGCGAATCTGCTCGCCCTCCTCGACGCGATGGTCGACAATGGAACCACTTTGATCGTGATTGAGCACAACCTGGACGTCGTCGTGCGCGCCGATTGGATCATCGACATGGGGCCGGGTGCGGGCGCCGAAGGTGGCACAGTGGTGTTTGAGGGAGCACCACGCGAGCTGCTGAAGGCGAGCAGGTCGCTGACGGCGAAACACCTCGCTGCGCGACTAGGTGTATACTAGCCGCTTCATGCCAACCCGCCTACTCACCGTATTCGACCGGCGCCTGGTTGCCGGTTTGCTGTTCTTTGCCCTGGCCTGCACCGCATCCGCGCAGGCCATCGACACCGCCCACAGACTCGAAGGCTTCGACGCCGGCTTTGACGCTTACATGGCCAAGATCCTGAAAGACTGGAATGCGCCCGGTGTGGGCGTGGGAATCGTCATCAATGACAAACTGGTGTTCGCCAAAGGCTACGGCTACCGGGACTACGAGAAAAAGCTTCCGTTCACGCCGGGTACCATGTCTCCCATCGCATCGAACACGAAACTGTTCACCGCTGTAGCCGCCGGTATGCTGGTTGATGAAGGAAAGCTGACGTGGGACAAGCCCGTGCGAGAGTCCGTGCCCTCTATTCGCTTTTTTAACGATCGGCTAAACGACTCGGTGACCCTGCACGACATGCTGTCCCACCGCACCGGAATCACCCGGCACGATACCATCTGGTACAAATCCGACTTCACCCGCAAGCAACTGTTCGAGAAGTTGGTCTATCTGGAGCCGGAACAGCCCATGCGCACGGCGTTGCTCTACAACAACCTGATGTTCGCCGCGGTCGGGTATCTGATTGAGTTGCAATCCGGCAAGACTTGGGAGCAGTTTGTCAAGGAAAGAATCTTCGATCCGCTCGAGATGAACTCTACCGGCTACAGCATCGCGGAAATGTTGAAGCGCCCGGAATTCGGCGTAGGCTTCACGGAACGGCGCGATTCTTTCGAGATCTACAAAATCCCGTACTACGAGGACATAGCCGGCGTGGCGCCTTGCGGGGCCATCGTTTCCAACATCGAAGATATGTCGCATTGGCTGATCGCATTGATGAACCAGGGCCGATATCGGGGCAAGCAGGTGCTGCCGCCCGAGGTATTGAAGGCCACTTTAGAGCCCGCTATCGCGTTGCCCAACACGACGCTCGAAACCAGGGGTTGGTCGGAGATGCTGAACGTGGCATACGGAATGGGCCGCGAAACGGCGTCCTACCGGGGTCATCTTATTACGATGCACGGCGGCGACCTGCCGGGCTTCCACACCCAGATCTCGTTCATGCCGCAGGACCACATTGGCGTCATCGTGTTTGAGATTGGAAACCACACCCAACCTCTGTATAACATCGTCAGTTACAACGTTTACGAACGCTTGCTCGGCATGGACCAGACTCCGTGGAGTGACCGGCAACTCGCAATTCGGCTGAAGAACAAAAAAGCGGATACCGAATCGCGCACCAAGGCCGGCGAGGGCCGGGTGCCGAATACCAAGCCGTCCCACGCGCTCGCAGATTACGCCGGCGCCTACCAGAACGCGGCCTATGGAGTGATGCGGATTGGGCTTAAGGACAACCAGCTTCAATTCGACTTCCATAAAATCAGGATGCCCATGACTCACTTTCACTACGACCGCTTCGATACGGCAGATGACGAGATCGACGGAAAATGGTCAGTGAGCTTCCGAACGAATCCGCAGGGCGATATTGACCAGGCGGTGACGTCGCTCGACGAGGCGGAGGCCGTATTCAGCCGCATGCCGGAGACCATCGATCCGAAGCTGATCAGTCAGTTCGCGGGCGAGTATGAAACTCCCGGCGGCTCGAAATTCCAAGTCACGGTGGCGCCGGATGGCAAGCTGTCGCTCCTTCTACCAGGACAACCGGTCATGGCGCTCACCCAGATAAAAGGTCTGGTGTTCCGGACGCCATATTTCTCAGATCTCACGCTGGAATTTGTGGTGCAGGACGGCCGCATCACCGCGATTAAGCAAAAGGACCCGTCCGGCGAGTTTACCTTCCCAAAGAAATGATCTCCTCTCTTCGCTTTTGCTCCCTGCTGACCACCGGGTTTATATGGACAGCCGTAGTCTCCGCACAAACGATCACAGTTCGCTTTCCCGCCGCCCGCTCCTCCACGCCGCTCGACGGCCGTTTGCTGCTCTTGCTTTCGAACGATCCGAGCGACGAGCCACGCATGCAGATCGACGACACGCCGAAGTCGCAGATGGTTTTCGGCGTGACGGTGGATGGCTGGAAGCCCGATTCGCCCCTGACGGTCGGCGATAACGCCCAGGGCTACCCGCGAGGTCGTTGAAGGAAGTGCCGCCGGGCGAGTATACGGTCCAGGCCTTGCTGAATATCTATGAGACCTTTCACCGCGCCGATGGCAAGACGATCAAGTTGGCGCCCGACCGCGGCGAAGGCCAGCATTGGAATCTGGCGCCGGGAAATCTTCTGTCGAAGCCACGCAAGGTTCGCATGGGTCCCGGAGCGCCGCCCATCGAAGTGCTAATGGATGATGTCATCCCGCCCATCAAGGCCGAGTCCGGACACCAAATACATTCGCCACATCCGCGTTCAATCCGCGCTGCTGACTAAGTTCTGGGGGCGGCCCATGTATCTTTCCGCCATCGTGCTGGTGCCGGAAGGCTTCGATTCCCATCCCCAGGCGCACTACCCGCTCGTCATCTTTCACGATCATTTCGTCTCGGAGTTCAACGACTTCCGCGAAACGCCGCCGGACCCCAATCTGAAGCCGGATTACTCGGACCGCTTTCACCTGGCCGGATACAACCGCATTCATGCAGCAGGAGGCATATAAGAACTACCAGGCCTGGATCGCGCCCGGCACGCCGCGCATGTTGATCGTCAAGCTGCAACACGCCAATCCTTACTACGACGATTCGTATGCGGTGAACTCGGCCAACGTGGGGCCCTACGGCGACGCCATCGAAACCGAACTGATTCCCGCAATCGAAAGACAGTTTCGCGCCATCGGCCATGGCTGGGCCAGGTTTCGTATATGGCGGCTCCACGGGCGGGTGGGAGTCGCTGGCGGTGCAGATGTTTTATCCGGATCACTACAACGGGGCTTTCGTGGCCTGCCCGGATCCGGTGGATTTTCACGCCTACATGACGGCGGATTTGTACCAACAGGAGAACATGTTCTTTCTGGCCGGCGCGAACAAACGTGTCGAGCAGCCGGGCATGCGCGACTATCTGGGTCACACCCTGATATCGATGCGGGACAACCTCGCTTACGAGGCGGCGCTGGGCGACCACGGCCGTTCCGGCGACCAGTTCGATATCTGGCAGGCGGTTTATTCGCCGGCTGGGCGAGGACGGGTATCCACAGCCGATCTTTGACAAACTGACCGGCGTGATCGATCGCAAAACGGCCGAATATTGGCGCGCGCACTATGACCTCAATGCCATCCTGCAACGCGATTGGGAGACACTCGGGCCGAAACTGCAAGGCAAACTCCACATCTATGTGGGCTCGGAAGACACCTATTTTCTGAACGACGCCGTTTACCTGATGGAGGATTTCCTGAGGCAGACCGGCACCGCAGGCCACGGGGTGCCTTATGAAGGCGAGGTCCGCTACGGGCCGCGCGCCGAGCACTGCTGGAACGGCGATCCGGACCATCCCAACTGGTACTCGCGGCTGCATTACAACCAGATGTATGTGCCGCAAATCATGCACCGGATTCAGACAACGGCGCCTCCCGGAGCCGATCTGACCAGTTGGCGGTACTAGGCTCCCCGAGCTTAGAGCAAAGCTTAGAGCACTGGGGAATCGTTGCCCAGCAGTGCGCGCCGTACGATCTTAACCGGCGGAGTTCCCTGCGCCAGAAATGCATCGTGAAAGGCCTGCAGCGTAAATTGCGGCCCCTTCATCTTCTTATAATCCTCCCGCAATTTCAGAATCTGGAGCTTACCCAGCGTGTACACCAGGTAAGTTGGATCGGACGCGCCACGCTTGGCCTCCTTCTCCGCCACAGGCCGCACCTGATGGCCTTCCTTCACGAAAAACTCCGTGGCTTCGGCCACCGTCATCTTGCCGGTGTGCATCTGGATGCCTGCAATATAACCGCGCATTCCGCAACAGGGCGTCCTGCAACTGGCCCAACCGCAGTTTGGGATCGCCATCTCCATAACCCTCGTCGAGCATCATCTGCTCGGTGTAGTGTGCCCACCCCTCGGCGTTCGAACCGCATCCCATCAGCTTGCGGACCTTGGTAGGTATCCGGTCCAGCCACAGAAACTGCACGTAGTGCCCCGGATAAGTTTCGTGCACCGCCGTGCTGATAATCGTCCCGCGATTGAAACCTTCGAGGTATTCTTCGATTTGCGATTTCGGCCAGCTTGCTTCCGGAAGAGTGACATTGAAAAACGCCTCCTTGGCGACCTTTTCGTACGGGCCGGGCGTATCCATTGAGGCCGTGGTCAGGGCGCGCATGAAAGGGCGGTGTTTCTTCCACGATCGGCAACACGGGCGAGGGAATGGTCACTATATGATGCGCCTCAATGAAGCTGCGCAACCCGCTCAACACACCACGGAAAGAATCGAGCAATTGGTCGCCCGCAGGATGGTCCTTCTCCAGTTCCTCCAAAATCTCCTGCGGCGTCCGCTTGGGATCGATCTGAGCGGCCACCCGCTGAAACTCCTGCTGGTTGGCGCGCAAATTCTGGTAGCCGATCTCCAGCAGCCGGTCGAGCGGCGTATCCACCATCTCGTCATTAAGCAGTTTCTTCCGATAAGTTTCCGCGCCGATGCGGAAATCGCCGTTCGAGCGCGGAAGCAAATCGTTCCGCAGAAAGGCTTCGTAATCGCGAATCGCGTCAAGCACAGTCTGGTTGCTTTTCTCGAAATCCGCCCGCAGCGCCTTGTCGGTCACGCTTCTGAAACGCTTTGGGTACATCGTCCTTGAAAAAGCTGGCGATCCCCGGCAGTTGTTCGATGGCTACTTCGGTAAAAATCCGCGGCGGATTTTGCAAATTCGCGCGCGCCGATTGAAACACCCGGGGAATCAACCGCTCGCGCGCGATCACCGATTTCAGGCGAACCTCCGGCGCTGCGAAGCTGCGGCTCATGATCACGAAAATGGCATTGGTGGCGCCCGATGAGTAAACGTCCGGATTCTTCTCCCAAGGGCGGATGGTCTCAAGTGACAGCAGTTGCGACCGGATCTGCGAGAGCGCCAGTTCGCGGTCGGCGACCCTCCAAGGCGAAAGTGCGGCCGGACTGAAGTGTTCCACCAGCACTTCAAATTTCTTCCAATCGGCGATGGCCGAATCGATTTCCGCCCGCGACATCGACGGCAGCAGGCTCGTCGAAGCGGTGGAAACCCGCCTGCGTAGCGGATGCCGGATCGTAGCGGAACACCACCTCATCGAACAGCCGATCCGCCAATTGGTCGAACTCCGCATCCCGGTTTTGTGCAAAAGCCGCCAGCCCCGAGGTTAAAATGAAGAAGAGAAGCCGCATGTATGGCGATTATATCGGAAACCAAGGTCTTCGACCCTCGCGATGGTTCGACAGGCTCGGGCGGAGCCGAGTTGCTGGACGCGACCGTCGTTCTGCGAGGCGGCCAGTGGTGGATGTATCTCGCCGGCCAAGCCTCCGGATACGGGCCGACGGATATTTACAGCGCTTCGCTTTCCCCGGGAGCGCCACTTTCCGCCAGCGGCTGGGAAATCACCCGCAATACGACACGCGAGGTTGCCCCGGTTGCAGCACGCACCGTCAGCGCAGATTGGGACGGCAACGGCGGACGGCACTGCCCATCGTATGTCAAAGGCTGGGACCCCGAAAAAGGCGAGTGGGTGGAGCGGATCTACTACGCCGGTGCGGCCGCTAATCTATGGGGACCATACGCCATCGGTTTTCTCGAATGGGATGGAACGCAGTGGGTCGATCAGCCCCAGTCGGTCTTCGCTGCGAATGAAGACTGGGAACACGGAAGCGTTTACGAGCCGAACCTGATTTATCACGACGGCAAATGGAAAATGTGGTACGTCGCGGGTTCAAACCAGGACGATTATCTGGTTCACGGCTACGCGGAGAGCGCGGATGGCCGCACTGGCTGGAGCCAGCACGTGATCTTCGCGCCGCCCGAGATCCGAAGATGTTCGATTTCTGCGTGCGCGCCCGCCAACAAGCATTCGAAGCCATATTCGCGCGAGTCTGGGTCACAACAGGCGCACCACCCTCGGAGACTGGGCTGTGGTGGTGCAGGGCAGCCAACCCGTCCGGCAACTTTTCCGATTGGGGGCAACCGGTTCAGATCATGACGGCCGCCGATCGCGGGTGGCACGCCGGCCCATGGAAGCCATCGTTTCAGTTCCTCGATCCCGCCGGGCGCCGCGCACTCGTGTTCTTCGACGGACTCTATCGAACCAGCGATCCAGGTCCGTTCCCGTTCGCCTTCACGCTGGGCTGCCTTGAGATCCACCTGCCCAATACGACATAGGAGAAACGAAATGAAAATCAAAGTGACCAGCATATACGTCGACGACCAGGAAAAGGCCCTGCGCTTTTATACGGAGGTACTGGGCTTTGTCAAGAAAGCCGATTTCAGTCAGGGCCCATATCGCTGGCTGACCGTGGCCTCGCCCGAGGAGCCGGACGGCACTGAACTGCAGCTCGCGCTGAACGACAACCCCGCGGCCAAAGCGTATCAGCAGGCGACGTTTCAACAAGGCCAGCCCGCGTTCATGTTCTTCACCGAGGACATTAACACCGACTGCGGGCGGATCAAGGCCCGCGGCTGCGACTTCACGATGCCGCCCACCGAGGTGCCCGGCTCGACCATTGCGAGGCTGAACGACACCTGCGGCAACAGCATTCAGATCACCCAACTGGCACGTTATTAGGGCGGCCGCCGCTGGACTGCTCGAGAAACCGCAAATGACCAAGAGAATATGCTTGTATCCGGGACTCGGCGAAGGTGAGCCCCATTACCTCGATCAACTGGCCATCGGAGATCTGGCCGAAACGGCAATGACGCTTACCGAGGGAATGAAGGTAGACTTCTGGACAAACGATAGAAACGATCAAGGCGAAGACGACGATCTTTGGTTCGACGGAACCGGTCACCTCGATGCACAGCGGCAGCAATGGTACGCACTTATCGATTGGACGAGTTTCCGGCACGAATCTGACGAACGCGCAAACTCATCTCAGTAGCGGCCCAACTCCGCAGCGCGCGCTCAACGGACAGCCAAGAAGAAGTAGGAAGGAGCAAACGGCCATGCGCGGAACGAAAAATTACATCAAGAAATGTCGGGCGCTCAGTAGAGCCGCGATCTTTGCAATCGCATCGATGCTTGCGACTGCCCAAGCGCAGACCTTTACCGTGCTGCACACATTCGCCGGATATCCAACGGATGGCGCGGAACCCGGCGGTGGACGCCTGGCATCCGACTCCGCTGGAAATCTGTACGGAACCACCACAGAAGGCGGCGCCAGCAACTGCGTCAGTGAAAACCGTACCGTTGGCTGTGGCTCCGTTTTCAAGTTGCAGGGAAGTACGGTAACCCTCCTGCACAGCTTCAGCAAAGGGGCCGGCGGATATCTGCCGCAGTCGAATGCCGTCCTGGACAGTGCGGGCAATCTCTACGGCACCACGCTCTTCGAAGGCGACGGAATCAGCGGCGGGAAGGGTATCGTGTACGAATTGCAAGCGGATGGCAACGAGGTCGTGCTGCATACCTTCCATGGGTCGCCGGACGGCGAGGCGCCGTACGGAGAGTTGGCTCGCGCGTCAGACGGCGCCCTCTTCGGAACCACCCGGCTCGGCGGCAACGGGCAAGGAACTGTTTTCAAAATCTCACCCGCTGGCAAGGAATCCATATTGCATGCTTTTTCGGGCGGTGACGGCGCCAATCCCTACGCCGGAGTCATTCGCGACCGCGCAGGCAACCTTTATGGCACAACTTATTTCGGCGGATCCGGCGGAAACGGCGTGGTTTTCAAATTGGCGCCCAGCGGTACCGAAACCGTGTTGTATAACTTTACCGGAGGAGCGGACGGAGGCAATCCTATCGCGCCGCTGATTCTAGACTCGGCAGGCAATGTCTACGGCACTACATCTTCCGGCGGCATCGCATCGAACGGCGTGGTTTTCAAGGTCGATCCGAGCGGCACTGAGACCGTCCTGTATAGTTTCCAGGGCATGCCCGATGGATCGGGCCCGGTGGCCCCTCTGGTGTTCGATGCGGCGGGAAACTTATATGGGACGACCAACCTCGGCGGCGCGTCGGGGCACGGCGCGGTGTTCAAGTTGGATATAGACAATAACGAGACAGTCCTGTATTCGTTCACGGGCGGCGACGATGGGTCGTATCCTGCAGCCGGCTTGTTCCTGGACCGGGCCGGCAATCTTTACGGGACCAGCGCTGGCGATGGCCGGTCCAACTCCGGAGCTGTGTTCGAAATTAAACCCTGAGCGGTTGGCGCTTACCACATCACCACGCCGCCATCGAAGTTCAACGACTGCCCCGTCACATACGCCATATCCGGACTGCACAGCAACGCAATAAACCGCCCCAGTTCGTGGTCTTCCGCCGCACGCCCCAACGGAACATGCTGCTTGACGAACGAATCCATCTCCGCCGGCGTGAGCGCGTCCATGCGTGACGTGGCCGTGAGGCCCGGGCAGACAGCGTTCACGCGAATCTTGTGCGGCGCCACCTCCATCGCGAGGGCCTGCGTGAATCCCTGCAGCCCCGCATTGGCGGCGCAATACGCGGCCGTGTTCGGTGAACCGTGCTTCCCCGCAATTGACGAAACGTTGACGATGCTGCCGCCCTGTCCCTGTGCGATCATCGCCGGCAGCGCGGCGCGGCACATCAAAAAACTTCCGGTCAGCTTCACGTCGAGCACGCGGCGCCAAACTTCTTCCGATAGTTCCGTCAGGGGCACCCGGTCTGCGCCCCGCGCCACCGCTGCATTATTAACTAGGATGTCGATGCGGCCGAACTCGGTGAGCGCCGCAGACGCGACACGCGCCGCGTCCACGCTCGACGAAGCATCCGCCGTCAGCGCCAGAGCGCGCCGCCCATGCGCGCGCACCTGTTCCGCCGTACTTTCCACGCCCAACCAGCCGGCGGATTTCTCGTCTTCCGGAAACGTAGCCGGATCGCGCGCGGTGCCCGTGATCGCCACATCCGCTCCCATTTCGGCCAGCGACACGGCCGTGGCCCTGCCGATCCCGCGGAGTCGCGCCGCTCCCGTAACGATCGCCACTTTGCCTTCCAGCGGTTTCATCACGGCTATTATATCGGCTCACAGTCGAGTCCGAAAACGTCTACCCTGCCCATCGATCCTGGTTTATCTTGAAAGGAACGGTATGGAGTTCGACCGGAGGATCTGTTCCCAGGCGCGCAAGACGCGCGACCCGCGCTTCGATGGACGCATCTTCATCGGCGTTCTTACCAGCGGCGTCTACTGCCGTCCGATCTGCCCTGCGCCGAGCGCCAAGGAAAAGAACGTACGTTACTATGCCTCGGCCGCCGCGGCCGCGGAGGCTGGCTTCCGTCCCTGCCTGCGATGCCGTCCGGAATGTTCACCAGGAACTCCCGCGTGGATGGGAACTTCCGCCACGGTTTCGCGGGCCCTGCGCCTGATCGGCGAGAGCCCTTTGGAAGATGGCGGCGTGGATGCTTTGGCGAATCACCTGGGCATCGGCGCGCGCCACCTGCGCCGGCTGTTCCTGCAACACCTGGGCGCGCCTCCCATCGCGGTGATGCAGACGCGCCGATTGCAATTCGTCAAAAAGCTGATCGATGAAACTACGCTGCCCATGAGGCAGGTTGCGCCGGCCTCCGGTTTCGGCAGCGTGCGCCGCTTCAACGCAACCATTCGCGATGTCTATCGCCGGACCCCGACGCAGATTCGAAAGCTTTCCCATCGTCCCACGACGGAGGTGGAGAACGAATACCTGTTTCACCTCCGCTTTCGCGGTCCTCTGGATTGGGATGGAATGCTGGGGTTCCTGGGGCATCGGGCGATCCCGGGCGTGGAAACCGTGGAGCAAGGCTGCTACCGGCGCACCATTTCTTTAAATGGGTCGAGCGGCACGATCCAAGCATCGCTCGAAAGCGCCCACTGCGCGGTCGCGGTGCGTATCCGTTTCGCGGACGCGCGCTGGCTTTTTCTGATCGTGGAGCGCATGCGCCGCCTGTTCGACCTGAATGCCGATCCATTCGAAATCGCGGCGCATTTGAGCGGCGATCCGATTTTGAGCGGTCCCCTGTCGAGACACGCGGGCTTGCGAGTGCCTGGCTGCTGGGATGGCTTTGAGCTGGCCGTGCGCGCGGTCCTGGGGCAGCAGGTCACTGTAAAGGGCGCCAGCACGCTCGCCGGGCGGTTGGCGCGGGAATTTGGCACGCCCATAAACGGCGGCGGCGGTCTCACGCATCTCTTCCCGCGCCCTCAGATGCTGGCCAACGCCGATCTTTCGAAGATCGGATTGCCCGGCGCGCGGGCGGAATCCATTCGCGGGTTGGCCCGCGCGGCGGCAGACGGCCAGATCTCATTTGCGGGGGCCGTCGACGTGAGCGCTTTCCGGGCGCGGTTTTGTGAATTGCCGGGCATTGGCGATTGGACCGCGCAATATGTCGCCATGCGGGCATTCGGCGATCCCGATGCGTTCCCTGTGAGCGATCTGGGGTTGTTGCGCGCCACCGCGATTCGCCATCCCAGGGAATTGGAAGAGAGGTCCAGGGCCTGGCGGCCGTGGCGTGCTTATGCGGCTATGTGCCTTTGGCAGGGAGCCTGAGGTGGGCTGCGATGGCCGCCTGGAACTCGTCCTCGCGATCGAGTTCCAGCCCTATGCGCAGCCAGTAGAGCGGCAGGGGATCGAGCAGGTGGCCGGGGTCCTCACAGAGATTGATCATATCCTTTTCGGTGGTCACCACTGCCTCCACGCCCTCCTCGCGGAAGTGCCGGCCCATGAAGCGCAGTTCGCGCGGCCGATAGGCGTGGTGATCCTCGAACGCGATGCGGATGGGAGCCTGCATGCCCAGAGCCGCCAGCGTGCGCCAGAAATACTCGGGGTTTCCCAATCCGCAGAAGGCGGCCACACGCGAATAAGGAAGGGCGCCGGGCGGCACGCTTTCACCCGTGGCTATGGAGACCCACGCTTCCGGCCGTCCGCGCGCGTGGAAGATGGGCGCCCGCGGATTCGCCCGCCGCAGGATGCGCCCGGCATTTTCGCCCATGCGGCCGAACTCGCTGCGCGTGATCACAAAGATGTCCGCGCGCGATAGCGCTGCCAGTGGTTCGCGCAACCGGCCCAACGGTAGCGGGTACCCGCCGCCAAAGGGATCCAGGGCATCCACTAGCACGATGTCGATGCGGCGTTCCAGGCGCGCATGTTGAAAGCCGTCGTCGAGCACTACCACGTCGATGCCGAACTGCTGCGCCAGCAACTGGCCCACGTGCCAGCGGTCCGGGCCGATGCCCACAGGCGCCACTCCCGCGCGCAGAAATATTTGTGGCTCGTCGCCGGTTTGTTCCACGGGCAGATGCGCGCCCGCGGCGGCCGTCACATGCGCGTGTGGCGAGTGGCGGCCATAACCACGCGTCAGGATGCCGGGCTTCCAGCCGGCGTCCTTCAGACTGCCGGCGAGATGAAGAACCATGGGAGTCTTGCCGGTGCCGCCCGCAGTGATGTTCCCGATGCTGATGACGGGCGGTTCGAGATTCCGGCGATGCGCCCAGTCGCGCGCGCGCTTCCATCTGCCGCCCCAAATCCAGAGGCGTGAGAGTGTCCAGAGGAAGGCAAAACCGGGCTGAGCCGGGCGGTATACGGGCAGATGGCTGGCGAAGATTTCGCGCGCGTGGCCGGCGGCCACGGCGGTAGCCCCTTGCCGGGCACGCGCGCAGGATTCCGCTTTCGATCCGAGGGCGGCGGCGCGCGCCGGATTTTCCAGCAGTTCTGCAACGGCGGCGGCCAAGCCGGTCGCATCGCGCACTTCCACGAACGCGCCGGCCGCGCGGAAATCGGCCGCAATTTCGGCGAAATTCTCCAGATGAGGACCGGTAACGATCGGCCGGGCAAACAAGGCCGGCTCCAAAATATTGTGTCCACCGCGCGCCGCCAGCGTGCCGCCCATGAACACCACGTCTGCCAGCGGAAACAAGCTGCCGAGTTCGCCGATGGAATCGAGCAACAATGCTCTAGGCAGTGGCGACGCGGGCAGTGGCAACCTTTCCGAGCCGGTCAACTGGGACCGCCGGATGAATGGGATGCCGGCGCTCTCGAGGCGACGCGCCGCGGCGTTGAAGCGCTCCGGCTTACGCGGCGCAAGCAGCAGGAGCAATTCGGGCTGGCGAGCGGCCACCTGCTGGAAGGCGGCAGATCACAGTTTCGTCTTCATCGGGATCGGCGGCGGTGGCGGGCGGCATGGTGCTGGCTGCGATCCACACCGCGCGTGGGCGCAGATCTTCCATGAAGCGCCGGACCGGCGAATCCGCAGCCGCCGCGCGCGGCGCTGCGTCGTACTTCAGATTGCCGCCTACGCTGACTTTGGCGGGCGCCATGCCGATACCGAGGAAGCGCTGCCGCATTTCCTCGCTCTGTGCCAGCAGCAGGTCCACTTGCGCCAGCACGCCTCCAAAGAACCAGCGCAAGGCGCGATAACGGCCCAAGGCCCGATCCGAGATGCGGCCGTTGATCAGTCAGCAGACCGGCGCCGGTACGCTTGGTCTCGCGAAACAGATTGGGCCAGATCTCGGTTTCCATTACGATCACCAGCGCGGGCCGCAGCGTGCGCAGCACACGCCGCACGGCGAAGACGTAATCGATGGGCGCATAAAACACACCGGCCATATCGCGCAGCTTCAACGCGGCGGTCTCGTATCCGGCCAGGGTGGAAACGGAAACGAAAACCGGAGAGCGCGGCAGCGACTGGCGCAGTTGGCGCACCAGTTCCACCGCAGCCATGGCTTCGCCCACGGAAACGGCATGCAACCAAATCGCGCCCGCGACGGTCTGTCTAAAGGAGGCGGGCAGGAAACCAAGGCGTTCTCTCAAAGAACCGAGATAGGCTCGCTGGCGCAGGCCGCGCCACAGGAAATACAAGAGAACGGCGGGAGATCCAAACGCCTGAAGGGAGCGGTAGAGTAGATAAATGCCTTTTATTTTCAAACGTTTGGCTCTCCTCACGAGTATAGCGATGGTGCTCGCGCCAAACAAGGCGCTGCCGGACAAGAAAGACGACCAAAGGTTCACGCCCGGCGCGGCGTCGAGCTACGCGTCGCACCAGACCAATGAGAAGGTCACCATCGGGGTGAAGGCGTATTTCGACGACCAGGACACGCGGCCGGTGTTCGGCAAGAAGAACCCTTACAATTACGGCGTGCTGCCCGTGCTGGTGGTGATCCAGAACGATGGCCCGAAGACCATTCGCGTGCAACCGATGCAAGCGGTGTGGGTCGGCCCCGACCGCGATCGGGTGGATGCCACGCCCGCTAAGGATATTAAGTTCCTGACTGCGCCGCGCAGGCCTTCTATGCCCGGCCCGCCCGAGACTTTGCCCAAGTTCGGGCGCAAGAATCCGCTGGATTCGGGGGAGATCGAAGCACGCGCGTTCTCGGCCGAGATGCTGCCGCCGGGTCAATCGGCCAGCGGTTTCTTGTACTTTCAAACTGGATACCAGCGCGGGTCCAGTCTCTACCTGAGCGGACTCCGCGAGGCGGAATCGGGGAAAGAACTGCTGTATTTCGAAATTCCCCTTACAGAGAAGTGACTCGCCAAGAGCCCCCAGCCCCACGCCGCTGAATTTCACCTATAACTGGTATATGCCCCGCTACGCGGCCATCGACATCGGCAGCAATTCCATCCGCATGGAGGCGGCCGAAGTCTTGCCGGGTGCGCCTATGCGCGTGCTGGCTTCCGAGCGGGTGGTCACACGGCTGGGCGAAAGCGTTTTCCGCAACGGCCTGCTCGCGCAGGAGCCGCTGGAGCTGACTTGCGCGGTGCTGGCGCGCATGGCCCAGCAATATCAGAAGCTGGACGTGGTGGGCGTGCGAGCGGTGGCTACCAGCGCGGTGCGCGATTCGCGCAACCAGGCCGAGTTTATCGAGCGGGCATCCCTGGCTGTCGGGGCGCCGGTTGAAATCATCTCCGGGCGCGAAGAAGCGCGGCTCATTCACATGGGGGTGCAGGCCCGCTGGCCGCATCCGAAGCGCGGACTGCTGATCGTGGATATCGGCGGCGGCAGCGCGGAGCTGATTTCGAGCGAGCATGGCCAGATGCGCGACTCGCTTTCGAGGCCCTTGGGCGCGGTGCGCCTGCGCGAAATCTTTCTCGCAAACGATCCGCCGCGCCACGGCGAATTACACCAGATGCACGAGTACATCGAGGAGAAATTGGCTGGCATCGGCCAGCGCTTCGGTAACGGGCATTGGGACCGCGCGATCGCCACATCGGCCACCGCTTCGGCGGTAGTTTGCGCGGTGAACCGCATCCCCCGCACCAAGCGCGACCAGGCCGACCGGTTGCGCGCCTCGGCCCGCGAGGTGCGCCGCCTTTACAAAAACCTCAGCGTGCTGGATCTGGCTGGCCGGCGCAAAGTCACCGGCATCGGACCCAAGCGCGCGGAGATTATCGTGCCCGGCATCAGCGTGTTGCTGCGCGTGCTGGAGGATTTCCGGCTGCCGGGTTTGTACTATTCCGCGGCCGGCGTGCGCGATGGCATCATCGCGGATCTGCACGCGCGCGGCGTCGGTCGCGAGCTGGCGCAGCTCAGCCGCGACCAGCGCAAGGAGGTGGAACAGATGAGCCGGCGCTACGGTGTCGCCTTGCCGCACGCGCGCAAGGTGGCCAGCCTGGCGCATGTGCTGTTCACGGATCTCCACCCGCTGCACCAATTGCCGCCGCACGTTGGCAAGCTGCTCGAAGCTGCCGCCTATCTGCACGATGCCGGTCACTTTGTGGCCGACTCCAACCATCACAAACATTCTTATTATCTGGTGAATAACTCGGATATGCCGGGCTTCACCAATCGCGAGCGCGAGCTGATCGCTAACTTATGCCGCTATCACCGCAAAAGTATGCCGACACCCGTGCATTCCAACTGGCAATCGTTGAATGCCGACGATAAGCGCGTGGTGTTGCTGCTGATTCCTTTGCTGCGCCTGGCGGACAATTTGGATGTGAGCCACGAGGAACGCATTCAGTCACTGAGCTGCCGCATAAGGGACGGCCAGATGGTGCTGCAAGTAGCGTCCGAGGCGGATATCAGCCTGGAGCAATGGGCGGCTGAGCGTTCGGGAGAGGCTTTCCGGCAGGTGTATAACCGGGTGGTGGTTACACAGAAGGTGGAGCGGCCGGCGCGCGCGGGTGATTGAGCGAAACGGCGCATGCCATAATGGATCGGATTCCAATCCCATGCCAGAACTTGTCCAATACACCGTCCAAGACGACGTTGCCATCGTCACCATCGACAATCCGCCAGTGAATGCCCTAAGCCCCGGCGTGCCGGAAGGCATCGATGCGGGCGTGGCGCGCGCCGCCGCCGACCCCGCGGTCAAGGCCGTGGTACTGATCGGTGCGGGCAACACCTTCATCGCCGGCGCCGATATCAAGGTTTTCGGAACTATTCCGAACCGCGACGTTTCCATCGACCGCTCGCATCGCATGCATGCGCTGTTGCGGCGCATCGAAGACTGTCCCAAGCCCGTGGTGTGCGCGATCCACGGCACCGCGCTGGGCGGCGGCCTGGAGTTCGCCATGGCCTGCCATTATCGCGTGGCCGTGCCCACCGCCAAGGTCGGCCAGCCCGAAGTGCTGCTGGGCATTATTCCCGGCGCCGGCGGAACGCAGCGTCTGCCGCGTCTTTGCGGCGTGGCCACGGCCATGGAGATGTGCACGCTGGGCCAGCACATCGGCGCGAAGCGCGCGCTGGCGGAAGGCATCGTCGATCAAATTGTCGATGGCGATCTGCTCGCGGGCGCCATCGCCTTCGCGCGCGCGAAGGCCGCGGCGGGCGAAACGCGCAAGGTGCGCGAGCAGAGCGCCAAGATCGCCGATCAACGCCGCCGCAGCGGCCGCCATCGACGCGGCCCGCGCCAGCCTGAAGAAGACGGCCCGCGGCGCGCACGCGCCCTACGCCGCCGTGGACGCCATCGCAGCCGGCGTCCGAGAGGGCTTCGAGGCCGGCTCCGAGCGCGAAATCGAACTGTTCGCCGATTGCGTGCTCTCCGCCGAATCCCGCAACCTGATCCGCCTGTTCTTTGCCGAGCGCGAAGCCGCCAAGGTTCCCGGCGTTCCGAAGGACACGCCTACTGTCGAGATCCGCGCCGCGGCGGTGGTCGGCGCGGGCACCATGGGCGGCGGCATCGCCATGAATTACGCCAACGCCGGCATCCCCGTGCTGCTCAAGGAATCGGACCAGGCGGCCCTCGACCGCGGCCTCGCCACCATCCGCAAGAACTACGACATCTCCGCATCCAAGGGCAAGATGACGCCGCGAACAGGTGGACCGCGTCATGTCGCTGATCCGCCCCACGCTGACCTACGACGGTTTCGACCAGGTCGATATCGTGGTCGAAGCCGTGTTCGAAAACCTGGAGTTGAAGAAGTCCGTCTTCGCCGATCTGGGCCGCGTCACGCGGCCCGATTGCGTGCTGGCGTCCAACACTTCCACGCTGGATATCGATCAATTCGCGCAGTCGAGCGGCCGCCCGGCCAACGTGATCGGCCACCATTTCTTCAGCCCCGCGAATGTCATGAAGCTGATGGAAATCGTGCGCGGCGCGCGAGTCGAGCAACCAGACCATCGCCACCTCGCTGAAGCTCTCGAAGAAGCTGAACAAGGTCGGGCGTGGTGGTGGGCAACTGTTTCGGCTTCGTCGCCAACCGCATGCTCGCTTACTACATGCGCGAAGCTACTTGTTGCTCGAAGAAGGCGCCAGCGTCCCGCAAATCGACGCGTGATGACCGGCTTCGGCATGCCCGTGGGGCCGTTCGGCATGCAGGATATCGCGGGCATCGACGTGGGCGCGCGCATCCGCCAGTATCTGCGCTCGATCGGCAAGAGCCGCGCGGAAGGGCCGGAATCGCCCGTGCCCGACTGGCTTTACGAAATGGGCCGCTACGGCCAGAAGACCGGCGCGGGATGGTATCGGTATGAAGCCGGAAGCCGCACGCCGATTCCCGATCCGCTGATCGAAGAACTGGCCGCAAAGGCGGCGCGCCGAGCGCGGCATCAACGCGGCAGCCGGTATCCGACGACGAGATCCTCTCGCGCATCATGGTGGCGCTGGCCAACGAAGGCGCCAACGTGCTGGATGAGCACATCGCCATCCGGCCGGGCGATATCGACGTGATCTACGCCTATGGTTTCGGCTATCCGCGGCATCGCGGCGGCCCCATGGCTTACGCCGATTCGCTGGGCTCGGGCACGTGCTGGCCAAGGTGAACGAATATCGCGCGCGCCTGGGCGATCATTGGCAGCCCGCGCCTCTGCTGGAGCGTTTGGCCGCGGCCGGCAAGGGCTTCTACGATCGGCCGCCAGGTGGCGCCGCTGGTGACCGCCGTGACCTTCGAACTGATCCGCCTCCGCTTTCACTTTCGCGCCGCCGAATCGCTGTTCTTTCCGCCGGGCAAAGCGGGCAACATGCTGCGCGGGGCTTTTGGCATGATGCTGCGCGAAACTGCCGCCACGCCCGAATATGCGCGCATTTTCGAGCCCAAAGCCGCTGGCTCAGCGGCGGGTCCGAGCGGGCTCGCCGATGCGCCGCGCCCTTTTGTCTTCCGCGCCGCGCATCTGGATGGGCGCACCATTTCGCCGGGCGGCGACTTCCACTTCGATGTGCACCTCTTCGATACGCGCAGCGGCGTCCGGGAGCATTTCGTTACGGCGTTCGCACATTGGCGGCAGCGGGCCGAGTCGATCCGGGTGGAGGAACAGGCCGTCGAGATCGAACTCAACGGACCCGCGCAGCGCGCCGGCCGGGTTCGAGTGCAATTCCTTACACCCACCGAACTGAAGCCTGCGCGACCCGAGTTTGCCGTGCTGTTTGCCCGCCTGCGGGATCGCATCAGCACATTGCGCGCGCTTTATGGGACGGGACCTCTGGATATCGACTTCCGCGCCATGGGCGAGCGTGCCGCCGCCGTGCGCATGACGCGCTGCGAGTTAAATTGGACCGATCTCGAGCGCCGATCGAGCCGCACAGGCCAGACACATCCGCTGGGCGGATTCACGGGCGCAACGGAGTACGATGGCGATTTGGGCGAATTTCTGTCCTACCTGCGCGCCGGCCAGTGGACCGGAGTGGGCCGGCAGACGGTCTGGGGAAAAGGAGAAATATGTTTCCAGGTTTACTTTTAGCCGCCGCCAAGACGTATACGCTGCCGCCGGACAAACTCGCCAAAGCTATCGAATACGCGGCGGCCCGCAACCGGCTGCATTTCATCGCGGTGGCTTACGGCATTCTGGTTCTGCTGGCATTGCTCGCGGGGCGCGCGGCCCCGCGCGTGCGCAACTTCGCGGAATCCGCCACGCGCCGCCGCATCCTGCAAGCGTACATTTTCGCGCCGCTCTTGCTGCTGGCGATCGACGCGCTGGAACTGCCGCTCTCTATCTATGGCCACCACCTGTCGCTGCAGTTCGAACAATCCATACAGGGCTGGGGATCGTGGTTCTGGGATTGGAGCAAGGGTGAACTGCTCACCTTCGCGCTGGCCGGCATCGCGATCTGGGTCCTCTACGGCGCGATGCGGCTCAGCCCAACGCACTGGTGGTTCTATTTTTGGCTGGCCGCTGCGCCCATGGTGGTCTTTCTGATGTTCATCGAGCCGGTGGCCATCGAGCCGCTGTTCTTCAAGTTTGAGCCGCTGGGGGCGAAGCAGCCTGCTCTGGTGGCCGCCATCGAGAAGGTGGTGGCGCGCGGCGGGCTGGAGATTCCGCCCGACCGTATGTTCGAGATGAAGGCCAGCGAGAAGCTCAACTCGCTGAATGCGTACGTTACGGGCATCGGCGCATCCAAGCGCGTGGTGGTGTGGGATACCACCATTCAAAAGATGAACACGGGCCAAACGCTGTTCGTCTTCGGGCATGAGATGGGGCACTACGTTCTGGGGCATGTGTGGATCGGCATCGGGGCGGCGGTGCTCGGCATTTTCATCTTTCTTTGGCTGGCTTATCATGCGATGCGGTGGGCCCTGGCGCGCTGGGGCGCGCGCTGGGCGATTCGCGAAATGAGCGACTGGGCCTCGCTGCCGGTGCTGCTGCTGGCCCTGGCGGTTTTCGGTTTCCTGGCCGAACCGGTTTCGAGTTCGTTCAGCCGCGTGCTGGAACACAACGCGGATGTTTATGGCCTGGAGGTGATTCACGGGATTGTGCCAAACGCATCGGAAGAGGCGGCGAATGCGTTTCAGATTCTGGGGGAAGTGTCGCTGGATGATCCGAATCCGAGCCCGTTTATCGAGTTCTGGCTCTACGATCACCCGTCGATCGGCGAGCGGGTGCGTTTCGCCTCCCAGTACAATCCATGGGGCGCCGGGCAACCCCCAAGATACGTCCGATAGTACCGGAAGCACAATGACTAATATTCGATTTGCTGCTGTTTGCCTCACTTCAACAACCGAGTCACTCAACGCGGAAAGTGGAAGTGACAACGTCCCACTAGTACGGGCAGTACCCGCTGTAACCAGTTGGTTTTATTGTGTCTCTGGCTGGATTCAGCGTATCGCGCAAAAAACTGTTTCAAACCGTACAAATCTCGATGTATAATCAAAAACCGTACCTAAACTGAGTGACAGGCCGGTTCCAACTCGATGACGCTAAAGATGCGTGTGTGGACGCTGCTTCTGGGTTTTGCTTTATTCGGCGGCATGGCGTACGCCGTCGATTGCTCGAATCTGCCGACGCAGTTCACCGGCAGCGAATATCCCTCGGGTGACTTCTTCACCAACTTTCAAAATCCCTGCTACGCCATCCCTTTGATGCTGC
The DNA here is from genome assembly GCA_963795925.1 of Bryobacterales bacterium. Taxonomy (GTDB): domain Bacteria; phylum Acidobacteriota; class Terriglobia; order Bryobacterales; family Bryobacteraceae; genus Bog-159. The sequence goes on from CAWCJP010000007.1 coordinate 121,783, forward strand.
AGGCAAACTCCACGACCGATTTGAATGACACGTATTGGCAATTGTTTTATAAGGTCAACCCGAAGTATCAGCTCATCATTGTAGGGAGTTTTCCCAATTCGCGATACTTCTCGCTTACCGCGAACGACGACCATTACCTGATCTCGCAGGCGATTCTGGATACGAACATTGTCCCCTTGACCTCCAGCTACGTCAATCCGTTTCAGCCGGGAGTACCCTATGCGGGGGGGCAGCAGTATGCGGTACCCCTCAACTTGGGAGGCACCCCAGGGACGCTTGAGACAGGCTGTCAGATGAACGGGTATAACGTCGATGTCAACTCACTCGACGCCACACTCCGCCATCAGGGCCTCAACTGGAATACCGATTCCGGCTTCCTCACAAGCAACCCTCCTTTTCACGTCGTCGACACGCCGCAGCACAGCGACCCGGTCAGGGCTGGATACCTGATGATCCGCTCTTATGTCGACATTAACGCCGACGATCCCCGGACTGTACCCAGCGTGATTGTACGCGACGTGGCCACCGGCTGTGCGTATCCCGCGGCTTACGCGCTTGAGAATTTACAGGTGGTAGCCACGACCGGCTCGAGCGCATGGCTGGATCAGGTTCAGTATAACGAGCATTTCCAGTATGACGGCTACCTGCCGTGGCTGTGCTATGGGACAGACCCGCGCAGCGCGTTAATCTGGTCGCGCGATGGGCAGATGGTGAAATATCCGAATCCATATGGGGTCTATGTGATGGCGAATACGCCGCCCAATTTACCTACGACTCTGGCCACGGCGGGACAAGTGATGCGCATCAGGCTGCAAATCCCCAATGTGCCGCCGACGCCATGTACGAACGGATGTTCCCGGTCAGGCAATGAGCAGATGCGGTATATGGGTCTCTCGTTCTATCCGTCTTCCACTTCGACTGTCACTACCCTAGCGAGCCTGGGTGACTATCAATTCACGAAAGACGCCAACGGGTATGCGACACTCATAGTAGGTACAGGGGCGGCGATCCCCCCCTGGATCACTCCGGCAAATGGCTATACCTTCCTGGACTTAACCGCCTATCCGGAATATCAGAGCCTGAATAGCATTCAGATTCGAAATATCCTGGCCTCCAGCACCTTTTCCTGCGCCTCCCAATACGTTCCGTACAAGACGAGTATCTGGACGCCCGCGGGAAGTATGATGGGCGATTACCTGCCGGTGGTTGACTATCCGTTAGCGGCCACCCTGCCGCTTGTGACGTCGGAACTCGTGGGACCAAGCTCCTGCGGAGTTCTTCCGGTTGGCGTGCCGGCCACATCACCTAGCTGCGGACTGCTCCCCACCAATCCGATGACGGTCGCGCCGGTGGTGGCGCCTTGCCCGGGGCAAATTCCCATTGCCGTACAGCCCGCGCCTCCCCTCACCATCAGCGGCTCGGGCTTTGGCTTCTTACCCAACGGCCTCCCTTTTACGGGCGTCTCGAACTATTTGCAAATCACCGATTACACGCAAAACTGGAGCGCGGGATATACGGGAAACACGTGTACCGTATCCGTCGTTAAATGGGCCGATAACAGAATTGAGCTGGTAGCGAATATAAATGAAAACGGCCTTTGTCCGCTGGCCGCCGGCGACCAACTGGGCATCTCCGTGTGGAATCCGCAAACTATGGCGGGCCCCGGCACGACCACACTGACGGTCGCCCCGGCGGCGGTTCCCGGGTTCGCGCTGGGAAGCAGTTCGGCTCTTGTGGGGGCTGCAGCGGGCAGCGGCACTGTGCTGCTCACGGCGGTTGGGCCCTGGACCGCTTCCACTAACGCGGTGTGGCTGCAACCGGATACTCTCAGCGGCGTAGGCAACACATTAGTGGAATACAATTTTGCTGCCAACCCATACGCGAAATCTCGTACCAACACTTTGACGATTGCCGGTTTGACTTTCACGGTCACTCAGGCGGCCGCGAACTCTGTTCAGACCACGTCAATGACGCCTCTGGTTTCCTCCGGCTTAAATGGGCCCCAGGGCGTGGCTGTGGACGCGCAAGGTAACGTATATATCGCGGACACTGGCAACGACGCCATCAAAGAGTGGAGTCCAGGAACAAACTCGGTAAGCACGCTCGTATCCTCCGGCTTGAACGGCCCCATTGGGTTGGCGGTGGACGGTTTGGGCAACATCTATATCGCCGACAGCGGTAACCATGCGATCGAAGAGTGGAGCCCCGCGAACCCTCAGTTGACTACTCTGGTGTCGGGACTCGTCAGCCCTTATGGAGTGGCAATGAGTACCCAGGGAAATGTATACTTCTCCGATGCCGGCAATAATGCGATCGATCAGTGGAGTGGCGCCGGCGCGGGCGGGGTTACCGTGGCTGCCTCGGGCTTGAACAATCCCACCGGACTAGCGGTCAACCTGGCGGGGAACCTCTTTTTCGCTAACACCGGCGCTAATACCATCGACGGGTGGAATACGGCCAACCAGCAATTGACCACACTGGTGTCGTCCGGAATCAACGGCCCTTCCGGCGTAGCGGCGGATGCGTGGGGAAACGTCTATTTCGCCGATACAGGCAACCATGCAGTCAAACAGTGGAATCCCGCGAACCCGCAGGCGACTACTCTGATCTCCTCAGGGCTCAGCAGTCCCGCGGGAGTCGCGGTGGATGCGCAGGGTAACTTGTATGTCGCGGACCAGATCAATAATGCGATCGATGAATTCTCCTTCGCATATCTTAGTTTGAGCGCCACGAGCCTGAACGAGGGGGCGCAGGCGGGAACAGACTCTGTGACCGCGCAAGTTCTTCCGGCGACCACTCCGTTGACAGTGTCCAGCAACCAGCCATGGCTTACTATCTCGAGCGTGGCCGGAGGCGTGATCAGTTACACATTCCAGGCGAATACCTCGGGCGCCAGCCGCACTGCGACCATTATGGTTCTGGGCCAGCCGGTTACGGTGACGCAAAGCGGATTGGCTCCGGCGACCCTGACCAAGAGCGGGGGCAACGGCCAGAGCGTGCCTACGGGCGCGGCGTTCCCGTTGCCAATCGCGGTGACGGTGAAGGACATCAACGGAGTACCTGTTCCAGGCGCCGCCGTGACCTTCACTGCCAACGTCGGCGCATCGGGCGCCAGCGGGACGTGGAGTTCCACACCGCCGATGCCGATCTTAACCGACCAAAACGGCAAGGCCGTGGCGCCCGCCCTGACCGCCAACAGCTTCGGGGGACAGTTCTCCGTTACCGCCAGCGTGAATGAGCTCAGTGTGAGTTTTTTCCTGACTAACCAGGTCTATACGTTGGGGGCATCGGCTGTCACTGTAGGAAGCGGCATAGGCAATGGCAGCGTTTTCTTAACGGCGACCGGGTCCTGGACCGCCACCAGCAATGCCTCGTGGCTGCAGGTGTCCGCCGGGAGCGCCGGTGGTACGGGCAATTCGCTGATCCAATTCAGTTACGCCGCCAACTCCACTCCCGGGCCGCAGACCGGCACATTGACGATCGCCGGCTTGACATTCACCGTGACACAGGTGAGCGCCAACTATGTGCCTGTCTATCCAGTCACGGCGTTGGTATCCACCGGACTGAATCTGCCGCAAGGAGTGGCCGTCGACGGACAGGGCGACGTTTATATCGCGGACACAGGCAACGACGCCATTGAGAAGTGGATTCCCTCCACGCAACAGTTCACAACGCTGCCTACTAACGGGCTCAGCGGCCCCACGGGGGTGGCGGTAGACATCTTCGGCAACATATATATCGCCGACAGCGGCAACTATGCGATCAGGCAATGGAACGGCGGCGCCCAGCAGGCCATTGCACTGGTGGCGGAACTGACCAATCCATATGGCGTGGCGGTGGACGCGCTCGGAAAATTGTACTTCTCCGATGCGGGCAATAACGCAATCGATGAGTGGACCCCGTCTAACCAGCAGGTGACTTCGCTCGCGGCCGGATCGGGTCTGAGCGATCCCTTGGGATTGGCGGTTGACGGCCTGGGGAACGTCTATTACGCTAACGCCGGTGCCAATGCCATCGAGGAGTGGAACATCTCTACCCAACAAGCGGCCGTGCTGGTGTCATCCGGGATCAATGGCCCCTCCGGCGTGGCCCTGGACGGGCAAGGCAACGTCTATTTCTCCGATACGGGCAACAACGCCATCAAGCAGTGGAACGCGGCCAGTGGGCAGGTGGTAACACTGGTATCGTCCGGATTGAGCAGCCCGGCGGGAGTAGCGGTGGATACCCTGGGGAACGTGTACGTCGCGGACCAGAACAATAACGCGATCAAGGAAGTCACATTTGCGTATCTGTCTTTGAGCGCCACCAGCCTGAACGAGAGTGCGGCGGCGGGGACGGGCTCAGTTACGGCAATGGTGCTGCCGGCGAGCACGCCCTTGACGGCTTCGAGTGACCAGCCCTGGCTGATTATTACCGGCGTGGCTGGAGGAGCGATCGGCTTCGCATTCCAAAGCAACACTCTGGCGGCCAGCCGCACGGCACATATTACGATACTGGGCCAGCAGGTTACGGTGACTCAAAGCGGAGATTCCGTGGGCACGTTGACGAAATCGGCGGGCGACGGCCAAAGCGTGCCCATCGGGCAGGTGTTTCCGACGGCATTGCAGGTAACGGTAACGGATGTCTTTGGAATTCCCTTGCAAGGCGCGGCGGTGACGTTCAGTGTGACAGCCGGATCGAGCGGCGCCAGCGGGACGTTTAGTCTCACTCCGGCCATGCCCGTTCTGACCGATCGGAACGGCAATGCCGCGGCACCCGCTCTGACCGCGAACAACATCGGCGGGCAGTTTACGGTAAGCGCCAGCGTGAGTGGAGTAAGTGTCAACTTTACTCTGACAAATCTGTTCTTTGCATTCGCGACGCCGTCGGTCACCGTAGGCAGCGCGGCCGGCGGCGGTAGGGTGTACCTAATCGCGGCCGGGCCATGGAGCGTTTCGAGCAACGCTCCGTGGTTGACTGTGGCTCCAGGGAGCCTCAGCGGCGTGGGAAATACCGTGATCGATTTCAGCTACGCCGCAAACCCGAATACAAATTCGCAGATTGGAACTTTGACCGTATTCGGATCGACGTTCACCATCGCGCAGGCCGGCGCCAGCTTTACACCGGTCAGCCAGTTAACCGCGCTGGTCTCATCGGGATTGAAGGGCCCGCGGGGAGTGGCGGTGGATGGGCAGGGCAATGTCTATGTCGCGGATACCGTAAACAATGCCATCAAGGAGTGGAGTCCCGCCACTCAACAGGTGATGTCGCTGGTGACTTCCGGGCTAAGTAACCCCACGGGGGTGGCGGTGGACGCCTACGGGAACGTGTATATTGCGGACAACAAAAACAACGCAATTAAGGAATGGATCGCAGCCACCCAGCAAGTGACCACGCTGGTATCCACGGGGTTGAAGGCTCCCGTAGGGGTGGCCGTGGATAGCCAAGGCAATGTCTATTTCTCGGATTCGGGCGACAACGCCATCAAAGAGCTGATCGCGGCGAGCGGCGTCGTCACGAAGCTATGTTCAGGGCTCAACGATCCGCAAGGTGTGGCTGTAGATCTGCTGGGTAACGTATACTTTGCGGACGGCAAGAACAATGCAGTGAAAGAGTGGAGCCCGGGAACCAATGGGGTCACTGTCCTGGTTTCGGCCGGCCTGAACAATCCTTACGGGGTGGCCGTTGACGGCGAAGGCAATGTTTACTTCGCGGATTCCGGCAATAACGCGGTGAAGGAGTGGAACGCGGTGTCACAACAAGTGGCGGCGCTGGTCCCGACGGGATTGAAGGGTCCCGATGGCGTGGCCGTGGATGCACAAGGGAATGTGTATATCGCGGACACGGGCGACTACGCTATCAGGAAACTGACGCTGGCCTACTTTTCCTTGGGCGCTACCAGCCGGAATGAGAAAGCCAAGGCTGGCACGGATTCGGTGACCTACCAGGTGCTGCCCGCGAATGCGCCGGTGACGGCCACCAGCAACCAGAAGTGGCTGACTATTACCGGCACAGCCAACGGGACGATCGCCTTTTCTTTCAAAGCCAACACTTCCACAAGCAGCCGTATGGCGGCGATTACGGTGTGGGGCCAGCAAGTGATAGTAACTCAGAACGCCGCGCCACCGGGGCCCTAGTTTAAAGGAGTGGTTCAGTTCAGTAAGGAGTAACCTGGCTGGCATCCAGTTCATAACAGTGGCGCCCCGTGGGGTGGCTCCAGAAGATCGATCGTGACCGAAAGCCATCTTCACCCGGCGCGCTACCCGTCGCGAAGGTAGCGCATAGCTCATATGCCGAACCAGCCTTTCGGCTATACTCATAAGGGGCATTCGTTACTGGATCGCTCACGCCCGTTCGAGAACCCTGGGTCAGTTCAGTTAAGCCGGCTGGCGGAGGCATCGGCCGGAGATTGATCCAATGGGCGATGGATCGCAGGTCTTGTACACGGCGTTCGTCAGCCTGGATGGCGCGCTGGCTCACTCGCGGACCAAGGTAATGGAACCCGAGCGCCAGCACAACCAAAACGGCCGCCAGCGCCGCGGCCGCCATCGGCAGGTCTTTATGCTTCATCATGCCCGGCGCTGCGCCTTAGCGAGCCCAAGTAATACCAGAGTATGCTTCCGGCAATTACAATCACAGTCAATACCTTCAGCACGAACCGGACGGTCAACTCCCCTTGGAGAAAGTAAGTGAGGAATGTAATCAGATCGCCGATTACGGAGCCCGCCGCGATCAGCAATGCGATATAGGTGAGCCATTTGCGTACACCCGATTCAGTCTTTTCCGGGCGGGTCTCCTCCTCCCGCAGGATGAAACGCATGACCAGAAGGAAAATGGGAAAAGCTACGATAATGCTGGCCATTTGCCTGGATATCGCATAGGGGGAGTCGAGGACCGGCTGGGTCACCGGGTCCGGGAACCAACGGTCGATGAAAATGAACATCAGCGAACCGAGCGCGATGGTCCAGGTGGCGAGAGTGGAAAACGCCAGCAGATAGAGAAAAGCGTCCCGCGCCGCTTCTCCGGCTCCTCCGGCGCGCACCGGCACCGGAAGGCCCGTCAGGTTCTGGTAATAGCGACCGAAAGCGGCGTAGATATCCTTGGCCGCCCAGCCTTGTTCGCGGAGCATGTCGACCAGGAAATCGTCCGCGGCGCCCCTGGTCTTGGTGGCCTCGATGAAGGGGTGCAGCTTTTCAGACTTGCTTGTCTGATCCATTGGCTCATTTTAGCGCGGGCCTGTGGCGAAGGGCGATTTGACTTCCGGGAGCGGTCCTGAAAAGATAGAAGGAAGCCAGCCAGATGCATGCGGATGTGGCGGAATTGGCAGACGCGCTAGATTCAGGTTCTAGTTCTCGCAAGGGAGTGGAGGTTCAAGTCCTCTCATCCGCACCAATAGATTCTAAAGCAGTTAATTAAAAATATTCAGACGGAATCGCGATTCCATCTTTCCAAACTGTAGGGGTTTTTATAGTGGCCAATGTCCTTGCGGCCCCCCCGGTCTTTTTACACCACCCGCTGCACGGAAACAGGATATCATCGGACAATGGTTGTGCGAAGGATCGATACAGATTCACCATCATCTCTGAAATCCTGCTCCTTCGCCGGAACACGGCGCTTGTCGGTGGCCCAGCCTTCCAAGGCACCGGCGGGCATCGGTGGTATCGGAATCTAAGCAATAGCGCCAAGACGGCCACCACAAGTACCTTACCACTCCTTTGTGGAATCGCCGGATATGAAAAACATCTACGACGGCAACGTGATCAGGGACGGCAAGGGCCACGCCACGTCACCCTGCCGGACTGGTTCGAAGCGCTGAACAGCGACTTCCGCTACCAGTTGACGGCCATCGGCCAGTTTGCACCCGCCATCGTGGCGTCCGAAGTCAACCACAACATGTTCGTCATCCGCACGGACAAACCGAATGTGAAGGCTTCCTGGCAGGTGACCGGCATCCGCCAGGATGCAGGGGCAAACGCACCAAGGCCGTTATCTGCACCCGGAGTTGTTCGACCATGCGGCGCTGGCTCTGTTATGCTGGGACCAATCCGGTATTCCAATGTCCGACGCGCGCACGTTCACTCTCTTGCTTCGGGAGCTTGCCGGCGGCGATCAGGGGGCTCTCGACCGCCTAGTTCCGCTGGTCTACGAGGAACTGCGTCGAATCGCGGAAGGGCAGTCCGGCACGAGCGTCCGGGCCATACGTTGCAGCCCACTGCCCTGGTCCACGAAGTCTACGTGCGGATGGTGGGCCAGGAGCAGGCGGGCTATCAAGACCGGGCCCATTTTCTGGCCATTGCGGCGCACGCCATGCGTAAGATCCTGATCGATCACGCGCGGAAACACAACGCCGCCAAGCGCGGCGGCGGGCTGGAGCATCTCGCTATCGATGAAACGCGCGACGGCAGCGGGGAACGCCCCTCGATCTTGATCGAGCTGGACGATGCGCTCGCCGCGCTCGCAGGGAAGGATCCGCTGCTTGCGCGGTTGGTGGAGATGCGCTATTTCGGAGGGCTGACTGCTGAAGAATCGAGCGCAGTACTGGGCTTGGAAATAGGCGCGGTGCGCCGCCAACTCCGGCTGGCGGAAGCCTGGCTGCAGCGGGAGATGGATCAGCAGAATCCTGGTTCCGCGTCGGCGGCGGCGAGTCTGAAGTGCGTACCGCGCCGCAGCGGAACAGTTATGCGCCGCCGGTCAACGGATCCGTCACGACAGTAATAGCTCCAAATCCTCCCGCTGTAAGTTCCGAATCAAGCTGTTATCTTCGCCGATAATCGCCGCGGCTAAGTCGCGCTTGCTGCCCTGCAGTTGCAGTATCTTCTCCTCCACCGTATCGCGCGCAATCAGCCGGTACGCGAACACCTGGTGCGTCTGGCCGATGCGATGCGCCCGGTCCACCGCCTGCGCTTCCACGGCGGGATTCCACCATGGGTCCAGCAGGAACACATACTCCGCGGCGGTCAGGTTCAGTCCCAGCCCTCCCGCCTTCAGGCTGATAAGAAACAGGCTGCAGTCCGGGTCGCTCTGAAAACGCTCGACGCGCTTCTGCCGGTCGCGCGTCGCGCCATCCAGATACTCGTAGACCATTCCAGTGTCGTCGAGGCGCTCTTTCACCAGCGAGAGCAGGCTGGTGAATTGTGAGAACACCAGCGCTTTGTGGCCCTCCGCCACAACTTCTTCGAGCCGCTCGATCAGCATATCCAGCTTGGCGCTGGCGTCGTTGCGGCGGGTGGGATCGATCAGGCCCGGATGGCAGGCGGCCTGGCGCAACCGCAGTAGAGCCTCCAGCACCAGAATCTTGGATTTCGCCAACCCTTGCGCCGCAACCTTTCCGAGCAGCGCATTCCGGTAATGGACTCGCAACTCGTTATAGAGTTTGCGTTGCGCGGTCTCCATCTCGCAGAACAATGTCTGCTCGGATTTGGGCGGCAATTCGCGCGCCACTTGCTCCTTGGTCCGCCGCAGAATGAACGGGCGGAGCGCGTGCGCCAGCAAATGGCGCGTCTCCTCGCTGGGATTACGGGCCGCGCCCCCCGCCATCTTGAACACGCTGGCGGCGCCCAGCATGCCGGGATTCAGAAATTCGAAAATGCTCCACAATTCCCCGAGATGGTTCTCCACGGGTGTGCCGCTGAGCGCCAACCGGTTGCGCCCCCGCAGCAGGCGGGCGGCCTTGGCCGATTCCGTGCCGGCATTCTTGATGGCCTGCGCTTCGTCGAGCACGATGTAATCGAACTCGATGTCCTTGAATTCCGCGGCGTCGCGGCGCAGCGTTCCGTAGGTCGTCAGCACCACGTCATAATTCGCAAAGCCACTGGCGTTGCGCGCCAAGCCGGTATGGTCGAGCACGCGCAGCCGCGGTGTGAAACGCGCGGCCTCCTGCTTCCAGTTGAATACCAGCGATCTGGGAACCACCACCAGCGAAGGTCCAGACACGTCGGGCAACCCGCGGCGGGATTCCAGCAGCGCCAGCACCTGCGCGGTCTTGCCTACCCCCATATCGTCGGCCAGGCAGCCGCCGAAGCCGAAGCGGCGCAGAAAATCCATCCAGCCGACCCCATCTTTCTGATAGTCGCGCAACTGTCCTTTGAAACCCGGCGGCTGCTCGCCCGTGCGAACGCCCGCGAAGCTGCGCAGTTCGTCGCGTACCCGCGCGAACGTTTCGTCGCAAGTGACTTCGGCCTGTGCGGCCAGCAGGGCATCCAGCAGTCCCGCCTGATTCCTGCGGAAGCGCAGGTGATCGGCCTCCGCCGTTCCCAAACCGGCGATCGGGCCGAACTGGCTCAACCATTTTTCGGGCAGCAAGCCATAGGTGCCGTCATCCAGCCGGACCATGTTCTCACCACGCCGGAGGGCCGCCAGCAGCGCGGGGAGCTTCGCGGTGGCCCCGCCGTAATCCACTTCGCCATGCAGCTCGAACCAGTCGATGCCCGAGGAGACTTCCACGCGCATGTCGCCAGGGCGCCGGAAAATCTTGCCTTCCGCCTCCACATGCCATCCGGCCGCCAGACAGGCGTGGGCCACCGCGGGCAGTTTCTTCGGCGCCAATCTGAGCGCCGGCGAGTCTTCGTGGTAATCCGGCGGAACGTCCTCCAGGCCAAGCTGGTACAGGAACGCCTTCGCGGATGCCTCCACTTGCCGGTCGCGCGCGACGAACTGCCGCGTAGCGGGATCGTACAGGCCGCGGCCGGTTGCTCCATCCGGCACGCGCCGGCCTTCATAATCGAATGAGAGTTCGGCGCGCAGCCGCTCCTGCTCCCACTCATACCGCCTAACCGAACGCAACGTCAGGCAAGGCCGCGGCACGGGCCGCACTTCCTCGTAGCGCAGTTCCTCGGGCACCTCCAGGCGCGCGTCCAGCGGATGCTCGAGCAGGGCCGCCAGCATTTGACCGGCATCGCCGGCAGGCGCGTCGATGCGGTGCAATCTGCGCAGTGAGGCGATCCATGCGAGAGGCGCCCCCTCTTCCAATCGCGCGATGCGATCCCGGGTGAACACCAGGCCCTCCGCGACCATCGCCGGAGCCGAGACATCCATCTCGTTGTCACCGCGTCGCAGGTAGCCGGCCAGCGACCACTGGCGGCCTTCCGGCCGGCTCAGGCGCAGGACGAACCGCCACGGCTCGGCGTCGTCCCAAGCCAACGGTAGCCATTCATGGCCCGTGGGGTCCGTGGCGCTCGATTGGAGCAGGCAGCGCCCCGTGCGCGCGATCTCCGGCATGATCGTAGAGGCGAACGGATGCCGCAGCCGGAAGCCCGCCGCGATGGATTCGTACGAACTGTAGCCCATCCAGTCGGAATTCATGGTGGCGCCGGTGAGCAGCCCCAGGATGTGACGATCCGCGGGGTCAGGCAGGTCCGCAAGCGCCGCGCGTGCGATCTGCGGCGTCGCGGGCTTCTTCCATCCGCCTTTGAGCTTCGGTTCGCGGGTCTTCAGATCCAGCACCAGAGCGCCGCGCACCGCGCTGGCCGTCGCGTCCACGACATAGAGCAACTCCCGCTGCGCGGGCCAGGCCGTGCGCGCCAGGGATCCCGCCGGCACGATTTCGTTCAGGCGTTGCCGCCAGGCAGGCGGCACGATCTGCGGCTGCGGCTTGAAAGCCTGCGCCGGCCGCCCCGGCGGCGTATAGTAGGACGCGTCATCCTCGGCATCGTCCGGATCGGGCAACTCGTCGAAGAAAATGTCCCGCGGACTCAGCCTGGTGATGGCCGAGAAATAGTTCTGTGCGTCTGACGCCAGAATCGTCGCCCAGAGGTGTTTGCAAGCGCCGGCGGTTTCAAAGTACGGACAGTCGCAGAATAAGGTCAGGCGGCGGCCGTCCCACGTGATTTCCACGTCGTAAACCCGTGAACCGCGGACCCCGGCGAGAACTTCCGTGGCGTTGCCGCGCTTGATACGCACCGCGTTCAATCGATAGTAGCTGGCGCCGCGCGCGCGAACGTCACTGTCGAAGTCGGACGAGAGTACGGAAGCCAGCTTCATGGAGCTTTGGGGAGGGTTAACCCTATTTTACATCAGCCCCAGCCGCCCCGTGCGTTGAGGCTTGCAGATGATCTTGGAGGGGCTTGTTTGGCGGCGATTTGCCGCGATTTTTCTCTTTGCTATCATCTGTGTTTTCATATATTTAGTTGCCTTTGGAAAAGCAGAGCCATTTTGGGTTGGAGACGCCGGCGCCGCCATGCGGGATACGGAGAAGCGGCGACCTCGTCTTCACCGGTTTCAGGATAGCATCGTGGGGGGGCGGATGCTGGGTGCCTGCGGCTGTGCGTGGTCCGCAGTTGATTGAAAGATAATGGGTTACGTTGGTTGAGGGTCTCGACGGGCGCGGTGAACGGATGTTTTCAGAACTTGAAGATTGCATCCATCGCCAACTGGAACTCGGCTCCTGCGGGTTCCATCGTCGTACGCCGGACGATCGAGAGCACGATCGAATCTGATTTCGGGACGCAACAAAATGGTGCTTCCCACCCAGTGTCCCCACATCAGCGTCTCCTCGGTGTAGCGGTTCTTGAAGCCGGTTCGTCTGACCTTTCATGTCATCCAGGAAGTCGGAGCGGATCGAAATGTAATTCTTTGCTGGAGATCTGCTTTTCGACGTAGTTGACCATGGCCCACTCCGGCGCCAGGCAACGGATCTCGCCCGCGGAGCAGAACGCGCCGTTTGTGCCCTTTTCCGGCGCCACCGGACCCGAGACGCTGGGCACATCGCGCTGATACATGAACCAGGCCTCGGTGGCCATGTGCCATGAGTCGTTGAACTTGTGGTACCAGGTGTTGTCGAACATCTGCAGGTTGTTGTAGGCGTACCTGACCGTTGTTGATACCGTTCGCGCAGGGATACACATTGTCGTTGCCGTTGTGGAACGTGTAGCTGATGCAGAACGTCGCGCGACGGCCTCGCGTCCGGGGTCCAGGGAGCCACGTCATGGCTCGCGGTGAGCCCCAACTGGACCAGCCACTGGTCGTTGAGTCTGATGGTGCCCAGGATACCCGTGTCGGTAAACGGGTCAACCGCATACAGCAATGAGTGCGTATAGACGTAGTTATTGGGCGCCAACTGCGCTTCGATTCCCGGAATCGAGATGAAGCGGCCGACTGCGGATGTTGAGTCCCTCGGCGACCTGCGGAATATACAGATCCACGTATTCGAGCACCGGATCGAACCCGTACTGGCGGTGGTCGTCGAGCAATTGGCTGCTGAAATAACCCAGGTTCGTCGTGAACCGATAGCTGGTGCCGAACAATCCGCTGAGGTGGAATCCCCAATCGACGTGATCGGTTTGAACCGTGTCGGGAATGCGTTCGACATAGAGCACGGCCTGGTCGAACTCGATCCGATTCGCGAAGATGTCATAGGCTGGCGGATAATTCGAGTCGTGCGAGGTGCTGAGGTTGAAGCTGCCCTCAAGCCAGCCGTATACCTTGACTCTGCTTTGCTCCCAGGCGTTGCCATTCGAGCCGCCGTAGAGAGCTTCCATGAGCGGGGGCACATTGGTATCCGGCGCGCCGATTTCGGGCGATCCGCCGTAGGACCAGTCGGAGTTGGGGAAAGGCGGCGAGTTCAAGGGCGAGGGCAAAGCGCGGCGGGGAGGTTCGGGGCCGCTGTCGCCGGTACCTTGCCAGTCTTTAGCATAGGCTTGAGAAAGTCTTTTCAGAAATCCTGGGTTCGACGCGCAACGTGAGATTCAGGGTCAGATCCTCGCCGGCGGTGAGGTCCGCTTCCGCCACCGGTGAATCGGCAAACCCACGCTTTGTCGCTTTGAACTGGTAATGACCTGGCTTGAGGTCGTCGATGATGAAAGATCCGTCGGCGGCGCTCGCAACTGCCCGATCGGTGTTTTCGCGGGAACTGTGGGCGACTACTTGCGCACCCGCGACCGGCGATCCGCCGGCGTCCTGGACTATTCCATGAGCCAGGCCATGAACCCGTCCCTGCACTTGAGCGGGAGCGTGAAGGGCGAACCAAAGGACCAAGGTGAAACAGGTCAACTGCCGATTATATCGGACCGGTCAGCACCAGTGATCGGTCCGCGTCACGGGCCGCATGCCGCGGCCGCCGGTTTCGAGGGTCACCGTAAGCGTCATCTCTTTCTTATCGCGCACCACTACCACAGGAAACGTGTGTTTCGCGCGCGCGGCGCGCACCAGGCTCGAAATCTCACGTACGCTCGTCACTGTTTCGCCGTCCACTCTTCACGATGACGTCTCCCGCGCGCATGCCGGCCTTTCCGGCCGCCGAATCCTTCGTCACGGAGCGCACCAGTAAGCCTTCCTTGACGCCGAAGTAGCTGGCCAGTTGCGAACCCAATGATTCGCACTCAATACCCAGCATCATGCTGTGTGCACGCAGAACATCCCCTAGCGGAGCGATCTCCGGCAGAGCAGGCACGTCAGGCATGGGTGGCATGGGCGGCATCGGCGGCATCGCCGGAGCTACCATCGCGAACTCATCATCGTCCCCGTCTTCGGTATGGATCGAGAAGCTCTCCGCTGCGCCGCCCAATTATGGCGGTCAGCGTCTCGGGTGGCGCCGTTGCGCCAGACCAACAGCCGCACCTGCCGGTCGACGGGCGTCTCACGCACCAGGCGCATGAACTGCTCACCGCCCTCGATCCGCTGGCCGTTATACTCCAGCACCACGTCGCCTTCCTTAAGGCCGGCTTTGGCGGCCGGGCTGTCCCGATCCACGACTCTTCACCTCGATCCCGTGCACCTCTTTCAGGTTAAGCGCCTTGGCGCGTTCGGCGTCGACCTCGGCAATGCCAATGCCGAGATAGCTGCCGCCCGCCTTGCGAATGACGATCGACGGGTTGGTGACCACGCGCGCGCGCGGCGCCGGATCCTGGGCCGACAGGCAGGAAGCCGCCGCTCCCAAAAGGGTGACAGCATAGCGATGTATGGATAGCGCGATTCATAAGTCCTCTCAATGTTGCCGTTTGATAAAGATTGTGCCGCCGGTGCCGGAGATCCGCAAGATGGGTCCGCCGCCATTGACCGGCCCCTCGGCGACCACTTGCCCGCCTTCGACCCGCACCGAGATTCCAGGAAAATCGGATATGATTCTGCGGATATTGCCGGCCAGCTCGTTCTGCGCCCGGATCGTCACACCGAGGTTAGACGGGATGATCACCGTAATGTCACCGCTGCCGGTGGAAAGAAACGAATCGGCCATGGGCTTGCCCGCCAGCAGGCTGGCGATGATACTGCCGACCGCCGTGTTCACGCGCACGCTGCCCGAGATATTGTCGAGCTTCACGCCGCCGCCGGCGCTTTCGCAGCGCACACCTTCGGCCGAGCCCACTTTTACCGGCCCCGCGGAATTCTTCGCCGTGACCATGCCATGAGCTTGGCCCACATCGATAGGGCCGCCGCCCGTGCTGGCGATGACTGCCGATCCCGCGCTATGGATCCGAATGCTGCCGGCCATGGTTACGGCATGCACCAGCCCGCCGACTTCCTGCGCCGAGATATCGCCGCCGCCCGTCTCGAACGTGGCTTCGCCGCGGACCAGGTTGGCGGTGATCTTGCCGCCCGCCGTTCTGCAATTCGCCGTGCCCTCCACCGTGCCCAGCGTGATTTCGCCGCCGGCCGTACGCGCCACCACATTGCCACGGATGCGGTCGCAAGTGACGGCTCCGCCGCCGGTTTCCGCCCGCACCGGGCCATCCAGATCATAGAAGGCCACCGCGCCTTCGGTGGTGGAGATGGTGGTTTCCGCCGCCGTGCGGGGAACGTTCACCTGCAAGTCGGCCATGCCATCGCCGCGCTGCACGATCAGGTAGGTGTAACCGCCGCCTTGCTTCATGGTGCGCACGCCGAACGCCTTCACCAGGCGGCGCGCCTCGTCTTCGCTGGCAGCCTTCACGCGGATCTTCAGGCTATACGACAGTTCGTTCTGCGGCCCACCGTTGAGCGTGACAGCGCCGTGCGATGAAATCTTCAAACGGGTTGACGGCGCCAACGGTTCCGAGCCGGAAAGAACCTCCACCCAATACTTCCCGTCGCGGGTAAGCACAGGCTCGCCGCGCGAGCGCAAGGCTCAGACAACAACAAACCAGACTGGCAGGCCGCAGTATGTTCATCGCTTAGAAAGTCCCGACTGAGGCATTCATATCCTTCAAAGCCTTTTCGCATCGGCGGCGCACGTAACCGTTGTCTTCCTTCTGCACCACGCTCTGCAGAACGCCCACCATGTTGCCGTCGGTATGCGCGGTCAGCGCATCCACGGCTTCAATGCGCACGCCTGCATTATCGTCGTGCAAAAGCACTTCCGCCAAGACCTTGCGGACTTCCGGATCGGCCGTATAAGCCTTCAGGCCGTCGAGCGCCTTCAGGCGCACGCCCGGATTGGGATCTTCCACCACGCGGTTGAGCAGTAGCGCGCGTACCGGTGAAGAATCCGAATGGCTTTTCAGCAGATCCACCGATTCCCAGCGCACGCCGGGGTTGTTTTCGTCGTGCGCGGCGGTCAACATCAGGCGCTGGATGTTGCTATCGTTCAACCGGCCGGAGACCACCCGCCGGCGGGTTTCATCCAGCACGATCTGCACTTCGCCGGAGCGGTCGCCGCCGGCGGCCGGCTGGACGGAGCGCACTGAAGAAATGACCTCGGGAGTGAGGGATGCCGCATTGAAGGGGCCGATGGCGCCCGGCGCCGTCAGACGCGCGGTGATGAAGCCCAGCGCCAGCAGGGCGCTAGCGCCCAGAGGCATGCGCCAGGGACCGAGAGACGGCAACCAAGCGGCAAAGATTTCGCGGAAGCGGTTCGCCGGCGGCGCGGAGGCCAGCGGCGGCCGGTGGAGCTCCTTCATGCAGAGCCGGCGCTTCGTTGCGATAGATGGCGCGCATCAGATCATGCCGGCACTCGGCCAGCAAGGCCGCGGACGGCTGCATCTCCCGCCGGTCGAGCGCCGCGTGTACGGCGCGCTGCGATTCCGCCTGGCGGGCGCAGGCCGCGCAGCCATCCAAATGCTGTTCCAGACGTTCTTCATCGTCGGGCGGCAGTTCGCCGTAATAGTACAGCGGAATGAGTTTGGTAACGGATTCGCAGTTCATTGAAAATCTCCCAACTCCGCGCGCATCTTTTGGGTCGCGCGGAACAGACAATTCTTAGCCGCTTCCTCACTGGTGCCCAGGATCTCTCCGATATTGCGGAGGCGCAGACCCTGGTAGTGGCGGAGCTCGAAAACCATGCGCTCGCGCGGCGTCAACCCCTGCAGCGCGCCCTCGATACGCCGGCTAAGCTGCCGGTTCCACATGTTGCGCTCCGGGTCCGCGTGTGCGGCTTCTTCTTCAAAATCGTTCATGCGGTCCAAAGGACCCTCGGGGGTGTCCACCACCGCCGGCTCTTCCTTGCGCACCTTCCGCTTCCTTAAATAATCCAGGCAGATGTTCGTTACTATCCTGTACAGCCAGGTATGGAAGCTGCAATCGAACCGGAACGAATCGATGCTGCGAAACACGCGCAAAAAAGCCTCCTGAAAGACGTCTCGTGCGTCTTCCTGGGATCGCAGCAGGTTCACGGCAAGCCGAAGCACACTCTGGTCGTAGGCGCGGACCAATTGCTCAAAGGCGTCCTGGTCACCGCGCTGAACTGCCCGGATCAAGCCGGCTTCATCGATTTTCGGGCTCAACCTGGCGCCTACCGCTCCAGGTGCGTCCTGGGCCATAAGTTCCGGCTCTGCTGTAGCTTCCAATCATCCCTTCACCTGATTTGACGTGCCTGTGGCAATTTCGTCACGCTGTGCTGTCCAGTTTCGAACAGTGTCCGGTTCTGAGAGGCCGGGAGCGCTCGACTGGCCTGGCACTGGTGTCTACTATGGTTGGGTTGCGTTCAGGAGTCGGCTACGATCGGTGGGGGATTGTGGTTGCCTGGGTGGCGGAGGAAGAGGGATTCGAACCCCCGAACGAGTCACCCCGTTAACGGTTTTCAAGACCGCCGCCTTCAACCGCTCGGCCATTCCTCCGTCTTCTATCTTACCGGATTCCATCATTTTACGGGTTCTGTCACGCAGCTTGGAGAGGCGGGCCTTATTTCGCGGGCCTGGCGTGATCCAGGCACAACGCAACCAGGTCGGAGATCTCCGCCTCACCCACGCACATGACCGTGTCCGCGCCGCCCCAATAGATCTTGACGGTTCCATCGGACTCCGCCACCGCGCCGCACGTGAACACTACGTTGTGGACATATCCCGTGATTTCCCACGGATCCTCCGGCTGCAAAATCCACGAGTCGCACACGCCGATGATCTTCGCCGGATTCAGCAGATCGTGTAGAGCGACTCCCAGACGATAGACCGATCCGTCCATCGTCTGGAAAACACCGTGATAGATGGAAAGCCATCCCTGGTCCGTTTTGATGGGCGGCGCGCCGGGACCGATCTTCATTTCGTCCCAGTGATATGGCTCGGGCCGCATGATGAGCTGCGATTGACCCCAGAAGCGCAGATCCGGAGAATACGAAATCCAGATGGACCAGGGGGCGATTTCCGAGTGGGGACGGTCCAGCCGGGCATACAGGCCGTCAAACTTCTCCGGGAAGATCACCACATTGCGATAGTCCGCCTCGGTGATCAGCGAGACGCGCTCCACCTGACGGAAATCTTTGGTCTTCGCCAGCGCGATGCGCACGCCGTTTCGCGAGTAAGCGCTGTAGGTGATCGAGGTACTCCCCTTCCAACAGGGTGACGCGCGGGTCCTCGACGCCGAACTCTTCATAGGGCGCGAAAGGGCCGTCGGGCGAAGGAGTCAGAAAGGGCTCCGGATCGGCGGTGAACCGGAATCCGTCGGGGCTGCGCGCCAAACCAATGATGGAACGTCCCGTGCGCAGGTGCGAACGGAACAGCATGACGTATTCGTCCCCATGCTTCACCACGGCCGCGTTGTGAACGGTCTCCACTGGGTAGGGGATGTCGGCCTTGGTGAGGATCGGATTGCCGCGATATCGCCTGACGATGTCCGGCTTCATGATCGCGTTCTTTTCGGCATCTATTCCCTATCGAAAATCATCCTGGTAAACCCGCTCATACGCTTCCACCATGGTTTCGATGGAGAAGCATTCCTGGACCCGTTGCCGGCACGCGTGGCGATCGATTTCACCCAGGCGGCCCAGGCGCCTGCACGGCTTCCTGACGTCGTTGACCAGAAACCCGGTCTGCCCGTCTTCGATCACCTCACGGCAGGAGCCCAGGTCCATGGCGATCACCGGCACGCCGGCGGCATTGGCCTCCGCCAGCACCAGTCCGAATCGCTCCGGGATGGTGTTCAGGTGCAGCAGCGCGCGGGCGCGCGCGAACAACTCGTTCTTGCCCGCCACGTCCACCGGCCCGATGTAGCGGATCGTCCGGGCCAAGGTGCGGCTCCACCTGCTCGCGGAAATACTGCCGATCCTGGATGATGCCCGCGATGAGCAGCGGCAACCCGCTCAGGCGCGCCACCTCGATCGCCAGATGGACGCCCTTGTCCGGATGAATCCGGCCGAGAAAGATCAGGTGATCGCCGCCACGCTCCCGGAGCGGGTACAACGAGAGGTCGATTCCGTTATAGACCGTGGCGAGGTAATTCAGCCCCGGCGCGCGATCGGAGTTGCTGATGGAGACAAAATATCCGTCACGATACTTCTCGTAGACGGGCATGATTTTGGGCAGACGAGAATCCGTGGATGGTCGTGAGAACGGGCGTCTTCACCAGCCGGGTGATAGGACAGCGCCATGAAGTCGTAATGGCTGTGGATGAGGTCGAACTCCGCAGCGTGCTCGAACACTTCGGAGATGTGCAGGTATTCGGCTACTTTGGGATCGACTGGCGGGATCCTCTTCATACCCGCGGTCGACCACGGCATGCAGCCGGGCGCGGGTCACGGAATCCCTGGTGGCGAACAACGTCACGTCCCAGCCGCGGGAGACCAGCCCTTCGGTGATGTTGCCGGCGACCGTCTCCCACGCGCCATATTGCCGCGGAGGCGTTCGCCAGGCTACCGGCGAGAGGACCGCTATTCTTTTGTCGGGAATGGTCATGCTGCCTAATCCATGGCAGCCAGCACCTCAGCCAGCGGGACGGTGGCGAAACCCGTGGCGTGATCGGCCAAGCCATAAGGAATGATCAGTTCGCCGTTGTGGACCAGCGCGCCGCAGGTATAAACGACATTGGGCACATAGCCTTCACGCTCGTTCTGGTTCGGCTTGAGCAAGGGCTCGCGGAGCCGGCCAATCACTTTGGAGGGATCGTCGCGATCCAGCAGGAATGCGCCGATGCAGTACTTTCGCATCGGGCCGACACCGTGGCTGAGCACCAGCCACCCGGCATCGGTCTCGATGGGCGATCCGCAGTTCCCGATCTGGACCAGTTCCCAGGGAAAGCCGGCTTGAGGAGCACCTGCGCTCATTCCAGAAGTGGACATTGTCGGAAAACATCAGGTAGATGTTCTCGTTGTCCTGGCGGGAGAGCATGGCATAGAGGCCGCCGATCTTGCGCGGGAACAGGGCCATGCCTTTGTTTTCCGCGGCCGGGCCATTCAGGGTAATGAATCGGAAATGGAGGAAGTCGGAGGTCTCCACCAGTTCCGGCACCACGACCCTGCCATCGTAGGCGGTGAACGTCGCGTAGTAGATATGGGTGCCGTCGTCGTTCCGGAAGCAGACGAAGCGGGCGTCCTCGATGCCGTTGCGTTGCGAGGGCGTGGCCGGGAAGATGATGCGTTCGGAAATCTGCTGTTCCGGCTGGAACTGAACTTCGTAGTTGGACCGGGCCAGCATCCAAATCCCCTGGGAGGCGTCCTGATCTTCGTGCGTCATTCCATCCGGCAGGCGGAACTGCTCGGCTTGGAGGCCGGCGCGAAGATCTTCCAGCGCGAACGAGTCCCCGAGTTTGTGCATGACCCGGCGCGTGAATTCGCCGGTCAATCCCAGTTCAGAGAGTTTCCGCCCGAACAGCGCCTTCTCGTACAGCGGGTTGGGGATCTGACGCGGCTCGGTCAGGAAGCCCGCCGGCGGGAATACCTCGATCCGCTGATCGCCATGGATGATGCCGGTGCGAAACGTGATGGAGGAAATGTGTCCTTCCCCGGTGGCGCGCAGGCTGAGAATAAACCGCAGAGCGCCGGGCGGCAGACCGGTCTGGTCGGGGTGCGGAACGATGGAAGGATTGAACAGGGCCGCGGATTCCAGAGAGTATTCGGCCAGGAAATAGGAGCCGATCAAGAGCCGTCTTTCTTCGGAAATCTCTTCGCCGGCCGGCAGCAACTCGCGGACCTGTTCGAAGCGTTCCAGAAAGAGATTGCGGATGCTCGTGGTGCCGCAGCGAGAATTCAGCGGAGACTGCCGTCCAGGAGTGGGCCGACCTGGTCTTCCGGGAGCGACATGATCCTGGCGACGATTCCGGCGATCCGCTGGGAATCCCCGGGTTGAAGGGCCGGAGCAGAACGCGGGACTGGTCGGGATTGAGGATTGTGGCTGATACGTTTGAGGTGAATGGACATGAGATGTCGGCGGCTAATCCGTTCGACGGCGATCGGTTCCTTGAAACTCGTCAGTATGTTTTGCGCCAATCGCATCTCCGCCAACGAAAGCAGGAAGGCCAGAGTGGATTCCGCTCCCTGGTTTCCGTTGACCCGATCTACATGCAACCCATCGCGGCAGCCGCCTGTCTCGGGAGAGTAGAGTTCCAGTCCAAGATCGTTCCAGCCGATGAACCAGTCAAAGGCGCGTTGCGCGTGTTCGTACCACCAGACGTCCGATGTGGCGCGATAGGCTTCCAGACAGGCCGAGACCGTTGCCTGCGCCTCAACGGGCTGCTGGTCGAAATTGGCGCGCGCGCCGCCGCGCCGGTAGAATCCGTTGCTGCCAATGGGCCGGAAATGGCCCTTTCTCGGACATCTGCAATTCCGTCAGCCAGCGCAGGGCCTGCAGTCCGCGCTCGAGCACCGCTGGTTGTCCGGTTGCCTGTCCGCTCACAATCAAGGCGTGCGCGAGCTTCGCGTTGTCGTACGACAGTTCCTCTTCAAACCATTGCCAGTCCGGATGCGCACTGGCTTCGAAGCGATCCATCAGCCGGCAAGTCAGGGTCTCGCGGGTTTGGTTGACCAGGCTGTCGCCGCTCAACCGGCGCAGATATTCATGGATGCCGATCAGGCCGAACGCCCACGCCCGCGGCGAAGTGAAACCGGTCAGCGCGGGCAACGCCAGCGCGAAGAGTTGTCCGGCCATCATCTGGAAGCTCCGAAAGGGCGAACGCCCCACGCCTATGCCCAGCGCCCAGAGCGCCCTGCCCTGGCAGTCCTCCGATCCCTGTTCGTCCAGCCAGCGCCGGTCAAAACTCATGTGGTTGTGGAAGCGTTTCGTCTTGAGATCGAAAGCGTGATGGAGGAACGCCGCGGAGGTGGTGGCCAGGGTCCGCACGCGCTCCGGATCCTCGCCCAATTCTCCGAGCAGCACCGCCAGGACGAAGGCGCGGGCGTTATCGTCGGTGCAATAGCCTTCGGAAAAATTCGGGACGCTGAAAATGGCGTGTTGGAAGACCCCGGTGGAATCGGTCATCCGCGAGAGATGACTCAGCTTCATCTGCGGCAGTTCCCGCGGCTTTTGGTCGAGCGTCTTGGTGGCCAGAAATTTTCGCGACGGCGCCGCCACTTCCAGCCGGGAACACTCGAAGGAGCGCATGTACATCTGCGCCACGTTGCTCCAAACCATCTCGCGGCCTATCCGGTAGGCGTTCTTGCGAATGGCGTGACGGCGGGTGTCGTCGCGCAGCAAGCCGATCACTTCGCGCGCGATGGCCGGCGCATCGCCGAATGGCACCAGCACGCCGCGGTCTTCCGCCAGCAATTCCGCGGCGTGCCAGTAGGGCGTGGAAACCACCGCTTTGCCGGCGCCAAACGCGTAGGCCAGCGTGCCCGACGTGATCTGCGCTTCGTTCAGGTAAGGCGTGATGTAAAGGTCCGCCGCGCCGATGAACTCCTTGAGATTCTCCAGGTCCACGAACTGGTTGTAGAAGATGACGTTCTTGTCGATTTTGTTCTTCTTGGCGAGAATCTCGAGGCTGAGCCGGTAAGCTTCGCCGTGCTCCCGCAGTTCGTTCGGATGGGTGGCGCCGAGGACGATATAAACCACCTCGGGGAACTCCGCCAGAATTTGCGGCAGGGCGTTGAGCACATATTCGATGCCCTTGTTCGGCGAAAGCAGGCCGAACGTGAGCAGCACCACCCTTCCTTCCACGCCGAACTGATCCTTGAAATAAGTCGGATCGACGAAGCCTACATCGGGAATGCCGTGCGGGATGAGATCGATCTTGGCCGGCGGCGCCTGGTAAATCTCCTGCAGCATCTGCCGTCCGCGCTCGGCCATCACCACCAGCCGGGTAGAGAGCGAGATCAACCCCTCCATCACGCGCCGCTGGTCGGCTCTCGGCTCGCGCAGAACGGTATGAAGCGTGGTGACGACAGGCATTCTCAATTCGCGCAGGAGTGCCAGGATGTGACCGCCGGCCGGCCCGCCGAAAATGCCGAACTCGTGCTGCAGGCAGACGATGTCCACGTTGCTGATGTTGAGGAAGTCCGCGGCGCGCAGATAGGACGACAGGTCCTGCTCCTCAATCTCGAAGCGAACCACTTCCGGGTACTCGTAGCCGCCCGGGATGTCGTTGACCGAAACGGCGAGGCACTGGCTTTGGGGATGCGCGCTGGCGACGGCGGCAAGCAGGTCGGACGTGAACGTGGCGATGCCGCACTTGCGCGGCAGGTGGTCGCCGACAAAAGCGATTTTACGGACTTTAGAAGCTTCTTTCATGTAGCTTTACAACTCTTTCGGCCCGAACGATAAACCTGTTGGGGGCGGGACCAACGAAATAGAACGGATAGCAGGTGACCAGAGTGAGAACCTCATTTGGGCCGGAATCCAATACCGAGACATCGCCGGGGCTCACGACCTGAGTGGAAACCACGCGATAGCGGTATTCGCCGCGCAACGTGGTGAGCGTAATGATGTCGTTCTGCCGGATGTTGCGTAACGGCCGGAAAAACGTGTCGCGGTGCCCGGAGATGCCGACATTTCCCGGATTTCCCGGTAGTGCCGTACCGGTAATATGTCCGGCCGCGCGCCGCAGGGTGGTGTTCCCGGTGCCCTCCATGACGATCGCGGAAAGGCCGAGGCGGGAAATTTCAATGCGGCCAATCAAGCCGTTGACGGGGGCGGCCGCCAGATTCCCCGAAGCCGGGGACCTGGCTTCGATCAGACGATCCAGGTCGCGGCGCTCCCGATGCTGGAACCTCCAAGCGTCTACCATCACAAACCCGCAGTAGGCCAGCATCGCTACCCCGCGGCCAAAAGTATCCACTTTGTCCCACAGGAGGCCTCTGGTCACGGCAAGCCTCGCCCGGTTTCCCGCAGCGCCGGCAAAAGCGCGGAAGGCGCGACCCATGCACGGCCCCGTTTGGCGATCCGCATAGTGGTCCAATCGTACGGAAAGTGGCGTCCGCAATCCAGGCACGCGATGTAAGTTTCCGTTGGCGTGCTTTGCGGCGCGCGCCCCCTCGGGCCCGGCTGGAGCGTCATCGGGAAGGTTGTCCGGCGATGGCGCGCAACCGCATCAGCCAGTCTCAACACGCCCGCACACGCGCACCCACGTGATTCGTCACTACGTGGAAGCGTTCCATTCTCGACCTCCTCAGGCTGCCTCGATCCGGCGATACTCCGGCTGCCACATCGCGTCCTGCACCTGTTGAACGATGTCGTCGAGTTTGACTCGGGCCAAGCCCTCCGCATCCGCGGCCTCGGCGACGGCCACCGCCACCGTCGCCGACACGCTGCGCAAGTCGTCGATATGCGGGAGAAGCGAAGCGCCGGGCTGGCGCACCGTCACCAGGCTGGAGACGGCGTTCGCCGCCGCGGCGAACATACCGTCACTGATCCGGCTGGCTCGCGAGACGATCGCGCCGAGGCCCAGACCCGGGTAGAGCATGGCGTTATTCACCTGGCCGATGACGTAGGTCACTCCCTTATAAGTGACCGGGGCGAACGGGCTGCCGGTGGCGATCAGCGCCCGCCCGTCGGTCCAGGCAATCAGATCGGCCGGGTTCGCCTCGGCCCGCGCCGGCGGAGTGGAGAGCGCGAAGATGATCGGCCGCTCCGTATGCGCCGCCATTTCCCTGACGATCGCTTCCGTGAAACTGCCGGCGACGGTCGACGCGCCGATCAGCATGGTCGGTTTCACGCGGCGCACCACCTCGGCCAGGCTCACGCCGTTTCCGTTCCCGTCGTGCTTCCAGCCTTTGCTTTCGGCGGCCGGGCGGGCGTACGCCACCTGATAGTCGCGCAGTTGGCCGGCCATGTCGGTAGTGAGCAATCCCTGCCGGTCCACGCACCAGAAGCGCCGGGCGGCATCCTCTTTGGAGAGCCCCTCGCGCACCATGGCGTCGCGAATCTGGTCGGCGACTCCAATGCCCGCCGTGCCGGCTCCGAAGATGACCACGCGCTGGTTGCGCAGCGGCGTTCCGCAGACGCGGACGGCGGAGATCGCCGCCGCCAGCGTGATCGCGCCGGTGCCCTGCATATCGTCGTTGAAAGTGCAGATCCGGTCGCGGTACTTCTCGAGGATGCGCCGTCCGTTGCCCGGCGCGAAGTCCTCCCACTGCAGCAGCGCATTGCGGGAACAGCTTGGTCACGGCTTTGACGTAAGCGTCGATGAAGGCGTCGTAGCGCTCGCCGCGTATGCGGGCGTGCCGGTTCCCGATGTACATGGGATCGCTCAGCAGACTCTCGCCGGTTGGTGCCGACATCCAGCATCACCGGGATCACGCGGGTCGGGTCGATGCCGCCCGCCGCGGTGTAAATCGCCAGCTTGCCGATCGACACCTCGATGCCGCCCACTCCCCAATCGCCGATTCCCAGAATCTGCTCGGCGTCGGTGGCCAGGATCAGGTCGATATCGCCGGGGCCGGCGCCGAGGTTGGCAAACGCCTCCTCGATGGCTTCGGCATGGTCGATCGAGAGATACACGCCGCGCGGGCGGCGGCATTCATGGTGGTACTGCTCCATCGCCATGCCGACGGTCAGATCGTTGACGATGGGGATCATTTCGCGCAGGTGCTCGGAAAACAGCCGGTAAAACAGCACTTCGTTGCGGTCGTGCAGGGCGGTCAGATAGATGTTCTTGCTCAGCGCATCCGGCAGCCGCTCGTACTGGATGTAGGCGCGCTTGACCTGAGCTTCCAGCGTGCTGATGTCCGGCGGAAGCAGGCCCGTGAGGCCCAGCGCTTTTCGTTCTTCCGCCGTGAAGGCCGTCCCCTTGTTCAACAGCGGCGAATTGAGCACGGCCAGTCCGCGAGCCTTGGTCTCGTAGCAGCCGTCCCCATTCTGCCGGGGCTTCGTCATCGGCGCCAGTAGCGGGATCACTCTCTGTCGCATGCTGTTGCCTCGTTTGTTCGCATCTGCCTGTGCGCGGCGCGCCTGGGACTGCGCGCCGCGCGATAGATCAGGAACTCTTTACTGAAGGCGTTTGGCGACGCCACGCGACAGCGAAGGCCGCGCCCAAGGCCAGCAGTCCGAACAGGCAGATCAGCGGCAGCGTGCTGGCCGTGGCGGGGAGCGATCCGGCGCCGTGCGCCGCCGCTACTTCGGTCTCGGCCGGCGGCGGCGTAACCACCTCGGCGAGTTCCACTTCTTCTCCGGTCGGCTGGACGGCCATGATGGGCGCCTGCTTCAGCGCACTACCACCGGCTCGTCCGCGGTCTTGATCGGCTCGGCAACTTCGACAGGAATCTCGGCCGGCGTGAACAGGACCGGCGTGTTGGCGGTCTTTGGCCAGTTCCATGGCTTTGGCCTTCGGATAGACGAATTCTTCGCCCCAGTTCCTGCCGGGATAGAACCAGGCGCGCAGCGCTTCCGGCTCGCCGGCCGGTCTTTCGCTGAAGGTCATCACGGTCTTGTCGGTGGCTTTGAGGCGATAGTTCGGGATCGCCAGAATGGTGGCGAAGATGGTCGTTTCGTCCTTGTTGAAGATCTGGACGATGTGGCGGTCGGACTGCGAATCCAGGATCTTGAACACATAGGTGCCGGCGGGCAAAACGCCCCATCCGGTGAGGTGAACTCCCGGAATCTCCACCGGACCGCTGAAGGTGATCACGGTTTTCCTGTTCCAATCGTCTGCCTGGGCGCTTGGAATCAGCACCGCGCCCATCAGCGCCATACAACACACCGTCGTTGCTGCTTTGAATAGCTTCATTTCTTTCTTTTCCTTTGCTCCGATTTGGTTTGTCTGCGGTCGCCCAGCTCAGCGTGAGGCAGAATTCGGCGGGCTTGTCCCGCGCTCATGCTTAGGCATTCCGGGGGCCGTCTGCCGTGTGCGGCGCCCAGTCGCCTAACGCGGTGAAAAAGCGACCGGCGCGCGCTATCGGCCGCCGGTCACCGAAACAGCATTTGACCGCGGGCGGTCACATGACCCTGTGCGGTCAGTTCCCCGGTCGCTCGCATCGCGCGCCGCGACGTCTGCCGCGTGGACTCTAAAGCTTTGCGCGGTTCCTGAAAACAGCCGGCCCGTTGGGCCAAAGGAATGCCTTGAGGGATAGCGCGTCCGCTAGTTAACAGGAGAAACAATGCTGCAAACGGTTATGAAAATCGTCAAGTGGGTATCGATTCCAGTGCTGTTGATTGCCTCGCTGTTTGCATGTTGCGTCCGCGAGCTACGAACTGCTGGTGGACTGCGTGATATGTTTCGGCGCCACCATCTTTATACAGCGGGCGATCCGGTCGAAGGAATACTTTTGGGCTGGCGGTGTAGTGGCGATCGTGGTAGTGTTCACCCCATTTTCGCTCGTCGTGAAGATCTTTCTGTTGATGGGCGTCACCGGCATCGCCGTCCTGGTGAAGTTATTCGCGTCATTCCGGCCGCAACCAGCGCCGGTGGTCTGAAGCAAATCGTGAGAAAGGAAAATCTGTGCAAATATCACACCGTCTGATCGAATGGAGCGGGGGTGATGCTGTGTTCGCGGTTTCGATTGCGATTCCCGTTACCGCGATGGCGCAGACTGCGTCTGGTCGACGCCGGAACCGCTCGACTGGCAAGCCAAACTGGCGTTTCATGCCGAGAGCACCTACGGGCCGCTGGCCATGGTGAGCTTCGCCGCTTACGCCGGATTCCTGCAGGAAATCAATTCTCCGACCGAGTGGGGACAGGGCGCCGGCGCATATGGCAAGCGCTTCGGCTCCACGCGTCGCCTGGTCCGGCATCCACAGCACTCTGGCTTTCGGCCTGGACTCCGCTCTGCACCAGGACCCGCGTTACTATCGATCGCTCCGCTCGGGTTTCTGGCGCCGGTCGGCACATGCGCTGCGCGGAACCATCCTCACGCGCACCGACTCAGGCGGCGAGACACTATCCACCTGGCGTATCGGCAGCGCGTATGGCGCGGCGTTTCTTTCCAACTTGTGGTATCCGGCCCGTCTCGATACCGCGCCGCGCAGGGATTCATGGATGGCTCTCTGGGGCTCGGGTTCGGCCTGGCCAGCCAATCTGGGAGCGGAGTTCTGGCCGGATATGAAGAGAAAGTGTTCCGCGGAAAGTGACAGATCGACTCGGAGCGCGCCTATCCTTCGCAGTGCTTGCGAATGTGGTTCTACTGCTCGGCTCACAGCGCCTGTTCGTATTCCGTTCTCACCCACGAAGCCATCATCGATTCCACTTGGGATAGCGCTATCAAGCCGCTGCTGCTGAAACGATTTCCCGCCTCGACCGCGGATGAGTTAACCGAGGCGCACGGATACGCCTACGGAGGAAGCATCATTCAGGATTTGGGCTATTATCCGTTCGGCAGCAAGTTCTTTAGCGATCTGACGCATTATGTCCGCAGCGGCGACTTCATCCTCAACCTGATTCGCGAGTCGCAGGATCTGGACGAGTATGCATTCGCGCTGGGCGCGCTGGCGCATTACGCCGCCGACAACAATGGCCATCGCATGGCCACGAACGTCTCGGTGCCGCTGCTTTACCCGAATCTGCGCTTGAAATTTGGAAAGACCATAACTTATGCGGACGATCCCTTCTCGCATACCAAGACAGAGTTTGGATTCGATGTGTTTCAGGCCGCCAAGAGCCGCTACGCTTCGGATGCTTACAAGGCCTTTATCGGTTTTCAAGTGGCCAAGCCCGTGCTGCAGCGGGCCTTTCAGGATACCTATGGTATGCGGATCGAGCAGGTGTTCTTCAACGTGGATCTGGCGATCGGATCCTACCGGCGGGCGGTCGGGACGTGTCCTGCCGGCGCTGACCAAAGTCGCGTGGCAAATCAAGGGCCAGGAGATCAGGAAGGACGCTCCCGGCATCACGCGCAAGAAGTTTCTCTACAATCTGTCCCGCTCCAGCTACGAGAAGAACTGGGGCGCCACTTATCGGCGGCCGGGCGTCCGGTCGCGGATGCTGGCGGGCTTCTTCCGCATCGTCCCCAGAGCGGGCCCATTCAAGGCGCTGGCGTTCAAGAGGCTGACACCGGAAACTGAAAAGCTGTACATGGCCGGTTTCAACGCGTCGATCGACCGGTATCGCGAGTTGCTGGCCGGCGTGGGTACCGGCCGGCTGAATCTGCCCAACGAAAATTTTGACGTGGGCGCGGTCACCAAGGCAGGCGAATACAAACTGGCTGACGCCGCGTACGCCAAACTGCTGCACAAGCTGGATGGCCACCATACGGACATGCCGCAAGACCTGCGGCAGCGATATCCTGGCGTTCTACCAGGACCTCAGCCTTCCGATCGCGACCAAGGCCAACGCCAGCGACTGGGCCAGGCTGCAGGAAGAACTCGATCGCTTGGCGGCGGCAGACCGGGACCTCGCCGCCGGCACAACCGTTCCCACGGTGCTCGGCGCCCTGCGACCAAATGATCCGAGAGTCCAGCCTGGCGTGGCAAGCCGTCGCTGGCTCGGGTATGCGATCGGCTGGTCAGCCTGATCCCTCTCTCGGGCCGGCTCACTCGCGCCATCCGGCGACGAGATCCTGGCCAGAATCGAGAGTGAGAATACCAGGCGTCATCTCGTGCTAAAGCGGTATTCGGGTTCGCGGCAATACACGCTGCAAAACTCTGCGTTTTGGCAAACAGGCGGCGGTGACCGTGCTCATGAATTACACGCAGTACGAAGGCGAACGCTACACCGTGTTGACGCGATCCGGCTCGGACAAGCTCAACGGCATCATCGATAAGGTGCTGGCGTCCGAGGCGGGCGCCAGCTTACCGCCGGAGATGGCCCACCACGAGATTACCGCCGCTAACTACCGGGTGCGTCTGCTCGGAACCGAAGCTGCCGCGGGACGAAATTGCTATGTCCTGGAGCTGGCGCCCAGGATCAAGAACCGCTTCCTGATCGTCGGGAAAGCATGGGTGGATACCGGCAGTTACGCGGTAGTGCGGATCGAAGGTCAGTTCGCTGCCAGCCTTTCCATATTGGTCGGCGCACCCCACATCAGTGAAGAATTCATTGAAGTGGGCGGCTTTTGGCTGCCCTGCGCACGTGCGGTCGGTGGCATCCAGTTTCCTGCTGGGCCCGACCGAACTGGATATTCTCTTCTCCAACTACCAGTTCGATCGGGATGAAGTGGCGCTCCAGTAAGACTGCTAGGGCGTGGCTCGCGCGGCCCAGTCGGCCGATCATTTCGAAAGCCGGAAACTGGTTACATTCCCCCACAGCCCGGTGGCCTGCAATATCCAGACGCAGACCGCAATGACTACCACCACGTTCAGAATCGATTTGATACTGGACGCCATGGGAATGTACCGGTTGACCAGGTACAGACCGACTCCGACAATGATCAGAATCACGACAAGATTAAGTAAAGGCATTTCTGGTGTTCCTCGGATTGCGAACGAGCAATCGGATGCCCGATCGATCGGCGCTAGTCGTCAGCGCCGGGTCCGCCCGTTCGCCGGCTACTCCGTCACCCGGCGATCATGTGACCTAATATGGTCGGTCTGACTCGCGGACCAATCGCGCCAACCGCCATATTTCCTGGCCGGAACCGTTTGGCGCGACTCGTGCCCTAAAACCTGAACATGACCAAAGCTGAACTAGCCCACTTCCGAGAAGCTCTCGAGGCCAGACGGGCCGACTTGGAAGAACTGCTTCGCAACCGCGACGTGATCGCGGTCGATTCCAGTGCGGATATTCTTGACCAGATCCAGCGCTCGACGGAACGCGACATGGCGGCTGGCGCTCTCGAGCGCGAATCCGAACGGTTGAGCGAAGTGCGCGCCGCCCTGCGCCGCGTCCGTCTCGGAACGTTTGGGATCTGCCTCGATTGCGAAGAGCAGATCACCCCCAAGCGGCTTGCTGCCGTGCCGTGGGCTTCCTCGTGCATCGTATGCCGGAAGTCTGCGGAGGATCGCCTGGCAGCGCCTCGGATCGCCGCATGAGTGGACGCAGCTAAAGGCCGCGGCCCCGTTTTGCGGGGGTTCCTTTAAGAAACGGACGAAGACACTCACCATGAAACACGACCTGCTGCCGGCGGCGGTCGCCGCGCGGCCCAAACGCCCCGGTGACGCAGGTGCTATCGTTCTGCTCGGGACAGTGGCGGTGCTCTATTTTGCGCGCGACATTTTCATCCCCTTTGCATTTGCACTGACTCTGACGTTCTTGCTGACTCCTATGGTGGCGCTTCTGCAGAGGTTGCGCGCCGGGCGGGCCGTGTCCGTTCTGGCGACCGTCATCGTTTCGCTGGCGCTGGTGGGCGGCCTGGGCTGGGTGATTGTGAACCAATTGGTCGATGTCGCCAATCAGCTTCCTCTATACCGGCAGAACATTCACAACAAGATCGAGGCGTTCCACATCCCGGTAACGGGAGAGGTAGGCCGTGCCGCCGAAAGTGTGCAGGAGGTCGTGGCGGAATTCACCAGTCCTGGCGCGGCGTCACCGGCCTCGCTTCCGCAGAGCCGGAACCATAAGCAGACGAATGTGCCGCCCACGCCGATGTCACCCCTGCCCGTTCGCATGGTGGCGCCCACAAGCAGCGGATGGGCCAAGCTTCGCGATTTGGGTACCCCGGCGCTTGCGCTGCTGGGCCGGGCTGGCATGGTCTTGATCTTCACGGTCTTCATGCTGTTGAAGAGGGAGGATCTGAGGAACCGCCTGCTGCGGCTGGTGGGTCTGGGACAGTTGAACCTTACCACGCAGGCGCTCGACGATGCGTCAAGCCGCGTGAGCCGGTACCTGCGCATGCAGTTCCTGGTCAATGCGAGTTTCGGCGTGCTGTTTGGATTCGGCCTCTACCTGATCGGCGTGCCTTATGCCGC
This sequence comes from Bryobacterales bacterium, assembly GCA_963795925.1. Lineage (GTDB taxonomy): Bacteria > Acidobacteriota > Terriglobia > Bryobacterales > Bryobacteraceae > Bog-159. The sequence goes on from CAWCJP010000007.1 coordinate 154,023, forward strand.
GCTGTGGGGAGCGCTCGCCGGCATCCTGCGCATTGTGCCGTTCGTGGGAACGATGATTGCATTGACGCTGCCGCTGGCCCTCTCGCTGGCCGTCTTTGACGGATGGTTCAGGCCGCTGCTCGTATTTCTTGTGCTACTGGCGCTGGAACTCGTCGTCGCCAACCTCGTGGAACCATGGCTTTATGGGACCCACGTGGGAATCTCCTCCCTGGCGCTACTGGTGACCGCGGTCTTTTGGGCTGTCCTTTGGGGCCCCGCGGGCCTGATCCTGTCGACGCCGCTTACGGTTTGTCTGGTGGTATTGGGGCGCTACGTTCCCCAGCTTTCATTTCTACATGTCCTGCTGGGAGATGAACCCGCCCTCGCCGCCGAAGCTCAGATCTACCAGCGTCTACTCGCCATGGACCAACCGGAAGCACTTGCCGTGGCCGGCCAGTTTCTTAAGGGAAGCACCCTGGTCGAATTGTACGACACGGTGTTGATTCCGGCTCTGAGCATGGCCGAACAGGACCGCCACAAAGGAGCCATTGACGCGGTAAGAGAAGAGTTTCTCTTTCTCAGCATCAATGAGATGGTCGCCGAGTTTTCAGAGTATCAACCGGAGGGCGATGCGCCGGCTGAGGATTCCGCACCGGTGACAAACGCCGGCGAAAGCTTGCATTCGAGGATCCTCTGCCTGCCGGCCCATGATCGTGCGGACGAGGTCACGGCCGCGATGTTGGGGCAGGTTCTGGAGAAGAAGGGGTTCGCGTCTCTTACCTTTCCCGTCGTGGGGCCTTCTCTAAATGAAGTGTTCGGGATGATTGAAGCCGGACGGAGCGACATCGTGTGCATTGTGTCGTTGCCGCCTTACGCATTCGCGCCCGCGCGAGCCCTCTGTAAGCAAGTCCGCGAGCGATTCCCGAAGCTCAAGGTGATCGTCTGCGTCTTTGGATTCAGCGGTGACACGAGCAAAGCCAAGGCGCGTTTTGAGCGCCCTCAACCCGACCGCCTTTCTACCAGCCTGGCCGAGGCGGTGGAACAAGTTCAGCAGTTCGTTTGCCCCGGCATGGAAGCCGCGCCACTGGTCGCGTGATCGCAGTGGCCAAATATGGTCAAATAAGAGCGGCGCAGCGCGATGCATGTGTTAATATAGAATCTGGCTGCTTTCCCGGCTTCCAACTGTTTGCGGGATACCATCGGAATTTGCCGATTTCGTCTCTCAGGCGGCCTGAGGTTGCCCCGAATCGACGGCGGGAAGGCATCACCCGATGGGCTCCGCGGTCTCAAAATCGCCAGCCAATGACTGGCTGGTGGAGAACGGGCCGAGAGAGCTGGAACTCCTCTTTCGCGCCATTATCTATCACCCCTCCGAACCGATCCTGGTCACAGACGACGATGGCAACACCAGGGATGCCAGTGTCGGCATAGGTAAGCTCTTAGGGTTGCCGCGAGAAAAGATCATCGGCCGGCCGGTGGGCGACTTTCTACCGCCTGCCGCCAAACCCGGGATTTCGCAGCTTTGGAAAGCCTTGCGGCAGCGCGGCGAACAGGAAGGAACGCTCCGCCTGGTGGGTCCCGACGCGACACCGCGGGAAGTTGTATTCACGGGCAAAGCCAACGTGTTGCCGGTGCGTCACATTATCGCGCTGCGCGACAAGGCTGCGCCAGACGGCTCACAGGATGCCTCCGCGGATCGCATCCCGGCGTGGGTGCAGGACTACGCGCTCTATTTGCTGGATATCCGGGGAAATGTGGCCGCCTGGTATTCGGGAGCGGAGCGTATCTATGGCTATAGGACCGATGAGAGCCTCGGCCACCATGTATCGTTTCTCTATCCCGGCGAAGATACCCTGCAGGCCCGGCTGGAAGAGGAGTTGAAGCGAGCCGCGGTCGAAGGCCATGTGGGAACGGAAGGCTGGCAGGCCCATAAAGATGGAACCCGATTCTGGGCCAATGCCATTACCATGGCGCTCAAGAATGAAGACGGAGAATTACAGGGCTTTGCCAGAGCCGTGCGCGACTTTAGCGAACGTCACGAGCGAGGATGAAAAGTTGCGGCACAACCGCGCGAGTGTCCGGCGCGTCCCCTCGCAATCCGCCATCGCCGGCATTGTTTCTGGCGAGTTTGACCGCATTCCGGAGGCGAACGATGCGTTTCTGGAACTGGTCGGATACAGCCGCGAGGACTTGCAGGCGGGCCGCCTGAATTGGCCCGGTCTCACGCCGCCGGAATACGCCGCACTGGATGAACTGGCGCACGAAGAAGGTTTGCGGTTTGGCGCCTGCACGCCTTTCGAAAAGGAACTGATCCGAAAGGATGGGACGCGGGTCCCCGTCCTGGTGGCCACGGCGGTGTTGAAACTCTCTCCTTTCCGCTGGATCACATTTGTGCAAGACCTTCGGGAACGGGACCGGACTGAGAGTATCGCGGAGGAAGACGCCGAGCCGGGCCAGGACTTCGAAGAAATTGTGGGCAGCAGCGCAGCCCTGCGCCGCGTGCAGCGGCTGATAGAAGTGGTTGCTCCCACCGATGCAAACGTCTTGATCCTAGGAGAAACCGGCACCGGCAAAGAGTTGGTGGCTCGCGCCATCCATAGGATGAGCCCTCGCAAGAATCTTCCTTTCATCACGTTGAATTGCGCGGCCATTCCGACCGGCCTGCTCGAAAGCGAATTATTCGGCTACGAGAGAGGGGCCTTCACCGGCGCCCTGCAGCAGAAGATCGGCCGGTTTGAGATGGCTCACCGCGGGACTCTGTTTTTGGACGAAGTGGGCGATATCCCGTTAGACCTGCAGCCCAAGTTGTTGCGCGCGTTGCAGGAGAAGGCGTTCGAGAGGCTGGGCGGCACCAAAACGATTCCCATCGATGTCCGGCTGGTGGCGGCCACCAACCGGAATCTCACCCAGATGATGGGCGATAAGCTCTTTCGCAGCGATCTCTATTACCGGCTAAAAGTCTTTCCCATCACCACGCCCGCGCTGCGCGACCATCCCGATGACATACCCATACTCGTCCGGCACTTCACCAGGAAATACGCCATGAAGATGGGCAGGCAGATCGACAAGATTCCGGCGGACACCATGCGCGCGCTGGCGAACTGGCATTGGCCGGGCAACGTGCGGGAGCTCGAGAACTTCATCGAGCGGTCGGTCATTCTGTCGAGCGGAACCAGCCTGCGGGCCCCCCTGGACGAGATACGGCAGGATGCACTTGAAGCCGCCGGCGGCGCACGCTCGAGGAAGTGGAACGGGATCATATCATGCACGTGCTGCGGGAGAGCGATGGCGTAGTCACCACCGCCGCTACCCGGCTGGGACTGCACCGCACCACCCTCAATGCCACGATGCGCAAGCTCGGTATCTCGCGCAAGGATCTTTGACTACAACTGAATGGTAATCGCCAGCCGCATTTGTGGATGCCGGGTGTCGCAGAGGTAGTATCCATTGTCGTAAGCGATATAAACGTCATCGGACGCGTACCAATTCACCGCCCAAGCTTCCGGCCATGGATCGACCAGCAGAAACGAAAAACCGCCGTACTCGAAGTACGGATAGCCCATATACATAACCGGCTGCGTGCGGAGCCGGAAAAAGTGCTGTCTGCCGAAGGAGCGGTTGTAGCTGGCTTGCGGGATGTAATAGCCGCCGTAACCGCCGCGCTGCGCCCAGGTGCGATGATCGGAGGACCAATTTGGGGAACGATCCTGCTGCCAGGTGGCGTGCCCCTGCCAGACGCCTGGTTGTTGCCATCCCTTGTTTTCCTGCCACGTTCGCACCTGCTGCTCGCTGCGCTGCGGCTTGGCCTGTTGCGCACGCGGCTTGTCGCCCTGTGCCTCTTGCTGGGCATACAAGGGCGCCATCGTTCCAAGAGACAGGAAGGCGGCGGCAGTAATTGCCGCGCTCAGGTTTTTCATAATTTCCACACCCGATCCGGCTCCTGGATGCACTCATGTACGTTCGATCTAAGATAGTGCATCCTGGAGTTATTTAACCGCGTCACTTACTTCGCGACGACAATCACGGAATCCGGATGGGTGTGGCGCCACCGGAAGTATGCTGTCTGATCGGGGCCTTTCACGGTCCGCCATTCGCGGTACGCCAGGTGCTGGTCGTTCAGGTAGAAGCGGTACGCGCGATCTTCCCCTTCATTCCATACATGATAGTCGCGGCCATCGCGGTCGTAGTACCGGCGGTTGTCATAGTAATGTTTGTTGTAAGGGTGGTCTTGAGCCGTCAGCCACTACTGGTGCGAGCATCCCGATGCCTAGCAGGAGTCCCCCGAGAATTCGTAAACGCTGCATGTTATTTTTCGCCTCGTAGTCCGAGCGTGCATGCCGCTGGCCGTTGTGGGGCAGCCCCCTGGCGGCAAGCGAGCAATGCCTTGGCGACTCCAGCGGCAGATCCCAGCCCGACCGCGCCACGTCAGTTGACCGCCCGCGGTCATTTTCAGGGCTTTTGGGGCCATGCGGGCGGCCTCCCAATTCACTACAGGCGAATCGGCTCAACAAAAGATCTAATTGGCCCATGCCGTGCACTCCAGAACGACAACCAGGTTAAGAATGCGAACAATACTCGCGGCTGCTCTGGCAATTGCGCCTCTGCTGGCCCAAGATAACGGCTGAGTGTGACATCGGAGATGGCGACACCCAAGGCGGCCAAAAAGCTGATTGCCGAATTCAATCGGCATTCGGCCTGGGGGCACGCGATTGCGTCAACCCGCGGCAACCAATAGTCCACAGGAAAAAGCAATAGACATGACCAAAATGAAAATTATCGGCGGATCGCTCACTGTTAGCGGGATGTTGTGCGGACTTCTTTCGGCCCAGGCGCCCCCCGCGACTGCCGTCCAGATACCTGTTTATCGCTTTACGGTGACCTCGCGGACGGTGAAGGCGGTGAACTACCAACACCACAGGGGTTCCACCAAAGTAGATTTTCGCGGAACCGACATTCTCCCCAACGCTCGCGGCGAAGCCAAGGTTGAGGGCAAAGCGGGGTACCTCCAGATCGAAGCGGAGTTCGAGGGTCTGCAGCCGGCCACGGGAAATGGCACCGAATACCTCACCTATGTGTTGTGGGCGATCACGCCCGAAGGCCGCACAGCCAACTTGGGCGAACTTCTCCTGAATGGAGACAAGAGTAAGCTGCACGTGACCACTGAACTCCAGGCCTTCGGGCTGGTGGTCACCGCCGAACCTTATTATGCGGTAACGCAACCGAGCGGCCTGATCGTGATGGAAAATGTGATGCGTTCGGACACCAAGGGCCAGATCGAAGAGATCGACGCCAAGTACGAACTATTTCAGCAAGGCCAATATCGGAGTCTGGCAAACCCCCTGGCGCTGAAGATGGATCGCAAGCAGCCGCTGGAACTCTACGAAGCGCGCAATGCCGTCCAGATTGCGCGTGCCGAGGGAGCCGACCGCTTTGCGAGCGAGACCTTCCAGAAGGCAGCCAATACCCTGGCTCAGGCGGAAGCCTACCAGGATCGCCATGCCGGCGATAGATCGGTGGTCATGACCGCCCGCGAAGCTGTGCAGACGGCGGAAGACGCCCGGGCAATCGCCGTCAAACGCCAGGAGCAGGATACCCTGGCCGCGGAACGGCAGCAGTCCATCGATCGCGAGGCGCACGCCCAGAGCGAACGGGCCGCCGCGCAATCCGAGACGGATCGCGTCACCCGCGAAGCCGCAGCGGCGCGCATCGCTGCGCAGACTGAGACTGAGCGCCTGACCCGGGAAAAGGATGCCCAAGCGGTAGCCGCGCAGACGGAAGCCGATCGCGTGAAAAGTGAAAATGACGCTCGCATGGTGGCCGCGGCGGCCGAAACGGATCGGTTGAAGGCGGAAGGCCTGGCGAACGCGGCGACTTCCGCCACCGAGATAGACCGGTTGCAGCGTGATATGGCGGCCCAATCGGCAGCCGGCCAGGCATCTCTGGACGATGCGGCCAAGCAGACGGCGCAGTTGCAGGCGGAGAAAGTCGAATTGCGGGCCCAGCTCTTAAGCCAGTTCAACGCGATTCTACAAACGCGGGATACCGCGCGCGGTTTGATCGTAAACATGTCGGATGTCTTGTTCGATACCGGCAAGTTTTCGCTCCGGCCTCTGGCCAGAGAGAAGCTGGCCAAGGTGGCCGGCATCGTCTCCGGGCACCCTGGTCTAAGGCTGGCAGTGGAAGGTCATACCGACAACGTCGGTGGAGATGACTACAACCAGCAGCTTTCCGAACGGCGCGGCGAGTCTGTGCGCGATTATCTTACTGCACAGGGGATGGCGGACGGATCGGTCACGTCGAAGGGTTTCGGTAAGACGCAGCCCGTGGCCTCCAATGAAACAGCGGACGGCCGCCAGCAGAACCGGCGCGTGGAACTGGTGGTCTCCGGCGAACTGATTGGCACCCAGATCGGCACGCCGATCGCGGCAATTCGCTAAGGCGATTGATCATGTCAACCGCGGTCGAATTATTGGGATCGGGGAAGGTGTCGGCGCTGCCGCTAACTCAGCCTTTCAATGAGACTGCGTGGCAAGTGTGGGTGGCCAAGGGCCGGAACCACGATACGCGCGGCAGCGCCGCACGCGGAAAGTTCGTGCGATGGATCCCGATTGCGGCTCTGCTTCTTACGGCGGCCCTATGGTCACAAATTGCGCCGTACGAAACCATGGTCCGATTCATCGTGGCTGCCGGGGCAACGGTGGTGATGTTCCAAGCCCTTTACGGGAAGCATTACGCCGTTGCCGCCCTCTTCGCGGCGCTGGCGCTGCTTTACAACCCGGTGGTGCCGGTGTTTAGCTTTTCCGGCGTGGTGGGGCGTACCTTGGTAATCGCCAGCATCGTCCCATTCGCCGCGTCACTGGCCTGGCCCGCCCGAAGGACAACGAAGGAAAGAACGAGAGACATATGATAAGCACGAGCACTACTGGTCCGTTATTTCAGGAAGGTGACGAGGTGGTGCTGGCCATTGGCACATACCAGGGTACCCCCGGCGTTTTTCTACGGCTGCGGCAAGACACCGCCTGGGCAGATATCACCGAGCGCAATGGCAGCGTGCGCAGCCACCCGGTGGCGTGGCTCGCGCATGCCGCGCCGGTGGCCTGAGGCACACTATGACGGACACAATCACCGCAGGGAGCATCTTGATTGATAAACACACCCATCTGCCAAACTCCATGCATCTCCAGAGCGAGCCTGACTCGAGTGGATGGGCAACGCTCAACGGCACTCGGCCGGCGTTCGAAAAGGAAGTTTCTGAAGCCGGGTGGACCTTCTTTTTTATGGCTGGAGCGATCCATGCCACGGTAGTCGGCTTTGATCGGCAAAAAACATTACGCGCAGCATTGCGGCGGCTGATTACGAACGTGAAGTCCCACAACTGCAACGCCATCGAAATCACCCAGGTGAGCGTCAAATCATTCCTCAAGGTGCCCTATGTGAGCGTCTCCGCGCACGCACGGCACCTGCAGAAGGACCTGACGTTCGCCGGACAGATCTTCGCTGACGCAATTTAACTTGGAGATTAACAATGAACATTCGACCCCTATACGACCGCATCGTGGTGAAGCGGATTGAGGAAAAGGAAACCACGCACAGAGGCATCATCATCCCGGATTCGGCCAAGGAAAAGCCGCAGGAGGGTGAAGTGATGGCCATCGGGAAAGGTAAGCGGCTCGACGACGGCACCCTGGTCGCCCTGGACGTCAAAGCCGGCGACCGCATCCTGTTCGGCAAGTATTCCGGCAATGAGATCAAGCTGGATGGCACTGAGTACATCATCATGCGTGAAGACGATGTCCTCGGAGTTCTGGACGCGGCCCCCCAGGCGCTCCGGAAAGCCAGCTAAGTCAATCAGAATCGATAAGGAAAACACATTATGGCAAAACAGATTATTTATAGCGATCATTCCCGGCAGGCGATCCTCAGAGGGGTCAATCAGCTCGCCGACGCGGTGAAAGTGACCCTCGGCCCCAAAGGGCGCAACGTGGTGCTCGAGAAGAAATTCGGCGGTCCCACCATTACCAAAGACGGCGTGACGGTGGCGAAAGAGATCGACCTCGTGGACCCGCTCGAAAACATGGGCGCCCGGATGGTGCGCGAAGTGGCCTCGAAAACCTCCGACGTGGCCGGCGACGGCACCACCACCGCCACGATTCTGGCCCAGGCAATCTACCGCGAGGGCGTCAAAGCGGTCACCGCGGGCGCGAATCCGATGGCCGTGAAACGCGGCATCGACAAGGCAGTGGAAGTAGCCATTGCGGAGGTCAAGAAACTCTCGAAACCAGTCTCCGGCGATATGATCGCGCAGGTGGGCACTATTTCCGCCAATAGCGACGCGACCATCGGCAATATCATTGCCGAAGCCATGAAGAAGGTCGGCAAGGACGGCGTGATCACGGTTGAGGAATCCAAAACCATGACCACCGAGTTACAGACCGTGGATGGAATGCAATTCGATCGCGGCTACTTATCGCCCTATTTCGTGACTGACCCCGACCGCATGGAGTGCGTCTTTGAGGATCCCTACATTCTCATTCACGAGAAGAAGATCGGCAACATGAAGGACCTGCTGCCAATTCTGGAGCAGGTCGTGCGCGTGGGTAAGCCGCTGATGTTGATCGCCGAAGACGTCGATGGCGAAGCATTGGCCACCCTGGTGGTGAATAAGCTGCGTGGCACGCTCAGTGCCTGCGCCATTAAGGCGCCGGGCTTTGGCGACCGCCGTAAGGCCATGCTGGAAGACATTTCGATCCTGACAGGCGGCAAGGCCATCATGGAAGAGACCGGTATCAAATTGGACGGCGTCAAGCTGGAAGATCTGGGCCGCGCCAAGCGGGTCACGGTGGATAAGGACACCACCACCATCATCGACGGCGGCGGATCGCAGAAGAACATCGAAGGCCGCATCAAGCAACTGCGCACTCAGGTCGAAGAGACTACTTCGGACTATGATCGCGAGAAGCTGCAGGAGCGCCTGGCGAAGTTGGCCGGCGGCGTGGCCATCATCAAAGTCGGCGCCGCCACCGAGACTGAGATGAAGGAGAAGAAGGCTCGCGTGGAGGATGCCTTGCACGCTACCCGCGCGGCGGTGGAGGAAGGCATCGTGCCCGGCGGAGGCGTCGCGCTGCTGCGCGCCGCGGCGGCGCTCGAGAACCTGAAGCTCGAAGGCGACGAGCAGTTCGGTGTCACCATCGTGCGCCGCGCTTGCGAGGAGCCGGTGCGCCAAATCGTACGGAATTGCGGCACGGAGGGCGCCATCGTGGTCGGGAAGATCAGAAGCGACAAGAACCCGAACTTCGGCTTCAATGCGTCCACGGAACAGTACGAAGACCTGGTGGCCACAGGCGTAATCGATCCCACCAAAGTAACTCGGACGACTCTCCAAAACGCAGCTTCCATAGCTTCTCTCATGCTTACCACGGAAGCGATGATTTGCGACGTGGTGGAGGAGCAGGATTAACCAGGCCACAGATGAACAGGTGCGGCGGCTCGGGAGGCGGGCCGCCGCGTCCGCGGCTGGCAAAATGCCGCCATGGCGAAAGGTGACGATCAGTTATGATTCGTGCGAAAGTAGCGCTGTTCTCGAAATGCTGCCCACATTGCAGATCTATCGAGTTTCGGGCTGTGGGCACCCGAAACGGCTTCGAGAAGGCTCTGCAAGGGATACTTCAGCCCTGCCGGTGCTGTCTTTGTGGCCACCACTTTTTCCTCTTCCGATGGCAAACTCCCCTGCAGGGCACCACGTAGGCGTGGGCAAAGAAGACGTAGCCCTACCGATCCTCTGCCGGATCAACAGTAGTGCTCAGAACGTCAGTTACTCCGGCCAGCAGGGCCGTCGGCAGGAATGGCTTCCGGATGAAGTGCCAGCGATGATTCAGCACCGGCATCGGGCCATTGGCGTGACCGGACATCAACATTACCTGCATTTCCGGCCGTCGCTTCTTCAACGCGCTCGCCAGGTCCGGGCCGCACATATCCGGCATCATGACATCCGAAATGAGCAAATGGATGGTTCGCAGGAACTGGGCTTCGATGCATATTGCTTGCTTGGCGGAACTGGCTGGTAACACTTCGAAGCCCGCGTCCTCAAGGATTGTCCGAACCAGTGTGAGAACGTCTGCGTAGTCGTCGACAAGCAGAACGGTTTTCGGGGTCCCTCTGTAGCGCGGCAAGGCCATAATGGTATCTGACTGCACGAGTCGTGCCAACTCGGATCTCCATAATGGCAGCCCCGGGGGCGGGCCGGTGACCTGCACCTCCAGCATGTCCGCGTGCAGGTTCTGCACTTGCCTCAGTGAGCCAGGCCGCATCCGGGGAAGATCAATCAAGGTACTTGACCAGAATAACCTCGTTGCCTTTTTCGTTATAAATAACTTCGTCGGCAAGCTTTTGTGCGATCAGCATGCCGAAGCCGCCTACACGCATCCCCGCCAGCTTGCGGATCTCGATGTGTTCGAGAGGAAACTCCTCGGAGTTACCAACCGCGGCGTGCCCGAGTGCGGAGCGGGAGAAACCGCTTCCAGGGTCTTCCATGTGGTAAACCAGCGAGCGTTGGCTGCGAACGCGCGAGACGCGGACCCATTCGTTGGGATCGAGTTTGCCGCCATGCTCTATGGCGTTAAGGAGCATTTCGCGAAATGCCATGGCCACGTGGCTGCGTTCCTCTGGAGCAAGGTCGTTCTTCAGCTCCTCAAAAAAATGCTGTAAGCGGTCGGCGGCGGGAATATTACAGCGGATTCTAAGAGTGAGGAACTCGGGATCGGCCGACAGGATGCGGATCTCATCATCCCCGCCCAGTTCGGTGACGGCGCTCCGTATCATATCCCGCACCGCGGCCGGGTCAAATGGCCTGCTGAAAAAGCTGAATGCCTTCTGCTGCATCGCCTCGATCACATCGGCATTACTTGGCATAGAGTCGATGACGATGACTCTTACCCCAGGCTGGGCTTCGCGAATGGCTGCCACTAATTCGCTGGCGGCGCAAACATCGGGCCGGTGTTCGGCGATTACCAGGTGATAGTGCCGCCGGCGCAGGCTGTTCAGTGCGAACGCAAGACTGCATGTCTGCACGACCATCCATTCGAGACCATCCGGCTGGCTCTGAAACAGCGCGGGCAAGTCGGATGCCACGCCAATCAAGAGACCGAAGTATGCCTCAGCCATCGGAATTCTATCCTGTATGCGCGGTTCTTTGCCCGAGGCGGATTGCAAAAGCGCGAGATGGTTCTCAGTCGGTTCCATCGTCCCACATGCTCCTGCAGGTGCATGGCCGCAGGTTGCCGGGGCCGGCGTGGACCCTTATCTGCTAAGGACTAATTATGCCTTGCTTCCTCCTGCTCGTCGTTCTGATGTTTCCGCGGGTCGCGCTCGCCTTGATGTGGTTCTTGTCGACCTATCTGCAGCGTGCTTTCCACGGCGGCCTGTTGCTGCCGGTACTCGGCTTCATCTTTCTGCCGCTGACCACGATCGTATACGCCTGGGAGCTAAACAGCGGCATGCCCACGGCGGGAATCAACCTCCTGTGGCTCCTGATTGCGGTGATCGTCGACCTGGGTGGCTTGGGAGGCGGCGTACATCGGCAATCGCGCCGCTGAGCCGGATTATTCGCCGAGACTTGCGGCTTTCGCGTCTTCGCGCAACGCGGCGATCCGGTTCTGTAAGGTCCGCAAGCTGATCCCCAACATCTCAGCCGCCAGTTTGCGATTGCCGCGCACGTGTTCGAGCGTGAGATTGATGTAGGCCTCTTCGAGCCACTTGAGTGACTGGCCAGGCCTGGGCATTGCAGAACCTTCGGGCCCGGCGGGTCTCCGGGCATACGGACCGGGGCTTGCGCCGAGCGCAGGGAAAGGCAGGTCAGTCAGGCGGATCAAGCCCTCGCCGGCCAGGATGGTGGCGCGCTCCAGGACATTTCGCAGCTCCCGCACATTGCCGGGCCAATCGTACCGTTGAAAAAGCTCCAGTACCTCGGCCGTTGCGCCGGTAATACGGGTGCCGTATTTCTTGTTCAGATTCTGCAGAATGGCATCTGCGATGGGCGGGATATCTTCTTTGTGCTCACGCAGTGGGGGTAGGACGATTTGGAAGACGCTCAACCGGTAGTAAAGTTCTTCGCGCAAATGCGTATCGACGTCCTGACTGGTAGCGGCAAGTATCCGCGCGTCTACTGCGATTTCATGGCTGCCGCCCAGCCGCCGCACCCGTAAATCTTCGAGGACCCGCAGCAGCTTCGGTTGCGTGGACTGCGGCATTTCGCCGATCTCGTCGAGAAACAACGTGCCGCCGTGAGCCTGCTCAAAACAACCGGCGTAACGCTCCATGGCGCCTGTAAATGCACCTCTCTCGTGGCCGAACAGCTCGCTTTCAACCAGACTCTCGGGTAAGGCGGCCGCATTGATAGCGACGAAAGGCCCGTCACCGCGCGAGCTGCATTTGTGAATTTCACGGGCAACCAATTCCTTGCCCGTGCCACTCTCTCCACGAATCAGTACCGGCGCCGCCGTGGGCGCCATCTGCCGGATTTGCGAGAAGATCTGCTGCATCGCCGGGGAAGTTCCGACTAACTCGCCAAGTACCCCGCGAAGGCTCAGATCGCGCTTCAGCTCGTCGGTTTTCTGCAGGCTTCGTTTATATCGAATGGCGCGTTCCAGAAGAATCTTGAAGGCGCGCGGCTCTACCGGTTTCTCCAGAAACCAAAATGCCTTAAGGTCATGGACGGCGGCCAGCGCCTTCTCCATGCTGCCGAATCCGGTGAGCGCGATTGCGGGTGTGAGGTCGCCGCGTTCCTTCAGGTGCCGCAGCAATTCGAAGCCGTCCATGCGCGGCATGATCAAATCCGAAACGATCACGTCCGCGGGGAAGGTATTCAGCCGTTCCAGGGCTTCGTGCCCATCGCCCGCGACCTGGATTTCACAGTCGCAACCGGAGAGGATGGCGGACAACGCGATACGCTGCCTCTCATCGTCGTCGACGATGAGTATCCGGCCCGAAACTGGGCGCTCTCGAGGCATGGCGTGTAACGTGTATTATAGCAGCGCGTGAGACGCGGACTTTGCGCTTTTAACCTAGATAGCCCGGCGTCCCTGAATCAGCCGGATCACCATTACTACCAACGCAATGACCAACAGGATGTGAATCAGCCCGCCGGCGGTGTAGGACAGGGCCACTCCCGCAGCCCACAAAATCAACAGAATCACACAAATTGTCCAAAGCATTCGTTTGTTCCTTCAGGATGCATCAGTGCATGCCTGGGTCCAACGCGGCGTGACACGCGCCAGTGAGGCGAAATAGCCACTGCACGCACCGCCGGATCGTGACCATATTTGGTCACATGACGTATGTAGGCCGTTTGCTTGTTGCTTGATCGCATAAAACATGGAATCGCGCCAAATGGGGCAGGGACGCTCGCATTGGCGTGATTCGTGCATCGACTATCTGGGTGACCAAAGAAAAAAACATGGCAGATGGAACCGTGATGGTGGCCGCCCCCGAGGAGCCCGTTGTGGCGATGGATGTCATCACCGAGGTCCGCCGCGAAGAGGCTCTGCTTAAAACGGGAGCCTTGCAGAACGCGATTTTCAATAGCGCCAACTTCTCGAGTATCGCGACCGACGAGAAGGGCGTCATTCAGATATTCAATGTCGGCGCGGAACGCATGCTGGGCTACACGGCCGACGACGTGGTGAACAAGATTACCCCGGCCGATATCTCCGATCCGCAGGAATTGATCGCCCGCGCGGTGGCATTGAGCAGCGAGTTGGCTACCACGATTACGCCGGGTTTCCAGGCCCTGGTCTTCAAAGCCTCTCGCGGCATCGAGGACATCTACGAACTGACGTACATCCGTAAGGATGGCAGCCGCTTTCCAGCCATCGTGTCGGTGACGGCGCTGCGCGACGATCAGGGCGGCATCATCGGCTACCTGTTGATCGGCACCGATAATTCCGCGCGGAAGCAGGTGGAAGCGGAGCAAATGAAGCTGGATCAGCGTCTGCGCGACCAGCAGTTCTACACGCGCTCGCTGATCGAATCCAACATCGATGCGCTCATGACCACCGATCCGGCCGGCATTATTACGGATGTCAACAAGCAGATGGAGGCGCTTACCGGCTGCACGCGCGACGAGTTGATCGGCGCCCCGTTCAAAAACTACTTTACCGATCCGGGCCGCGCGGAAGCCGGGATCAAGCAGGTATTACGCGAAAAGAAGATCACCAATTATGAGCTCACCGCCCGCGCCCGCGACGGCAAGACGACCGTGGTCTCCTATAACGCGACCACCTTCTACGACCGCGACAGGAAGCTCGAAGGCGTGTTCGCCGCCGCCCGCGATGTCACCGAGCGCAAGTGTCTCGACCAGGCGCTCGAAGAACAGAACGTAGAGTTGAAAAGGGCCAGGGCCGCGGCGGAAAAGGCCAACCTTGCCAAGTCGGACTTCCTTTCCAGCATGAGCCATGAGCTCCGGTCGCCGCTCAATGCGATTCTCGGCTTCGCCCAGCTCATCAATTCCGATTCCCCGCCGCCCACGCCCGCACAGACGGAAAGCATTGATCAGATTCTTCACGCGGGATGGTATCTGCTGGAGCTGATCAACGAAATCCTGGATCTCGCGCAGATCGAGTCCGGAAGACTGGCGTTATCGCAGGAACCGACGTCGCTGACCGAAGTCATGTTCGAGTGCCGCGCCATGATCGAGCCGCAAGGGCAAAAGCGCGGTATCGGAATGACTTTTCCCCAGTTCGACCTTCCCTGTTTCGTGGAGGCCGATCGGACCCGGTTGAAGCAGGTTCTCATCAACCTTCTCTCAAACGCGATCAAGTATAACCAGGCCAACGGCACGGTGGTCGTGGACGTGGATCGCGTGAAGGGGTTCCCGGAGCGGGTTCGCGTCAGCGTCAAGGACAGCGGCGCGGGATTGCCCCCCGACATGTTAATGCAGCTTTTTCAGCCCTTCAATCGCCTCGGACAAGAGAGGAGTGCCGAGGAAGGCACGGGCATCGGTCTGGTGATGAGCAAGCGGCTGGTGGAACTGATGGGCGGCGAGATCGGCGTGGAGAGCACGGTAGGATTCGGCAGCGTATTCTGGTTCGAATTGAACTCGGCCGCCGCGCCCCGACTTGCGCCCGACAGAGGCGGACCCGCGGCCAATCTCCAAGAGCCGGTTCCGCACGGCGCGCCGCAACGCACGCTGCTCTACGTCGAGGACAACCCAGCTAACCTGAAGCTGATCGAACAGCTTATCGCGCGCCGCCCCGATATGCTTTTGCTGACTGCCAGAGACGGGGATCTGGGTATTCAGCTCGCGCGCGCCCACCAACCGGAGGTGATCCTGATGGACATTAATCTGCCGGGCATCAGTGGTATCGAGGCCCTGAAAATCCTTCGTGAAGACCCCGCCACGGCGCACATTCCCATCGTCGCGTTAAGCGCCAACGCCATGCCACGCGACATCGAGAAGGGCCTGCACGCGGGATTTTTCGGCTATCTCACCAAGCCAATCAAGGTCAATGAGTTCATGCACACGTTGGACATAGCGCTCGAATACGCGCGGGAACAGGCCCATCACGGCAAATAGATGGGTGCTCGGGTTATGGTCAGCCTAGCCGACACTCTGAACGCCCGAATCCTCGTAGTTGACGATCAGGAAGTCAATGTCCGTCTGCTCGAAGGCATGCTGCGCATTGCCGGCTATACCTGCGTCGAGTCCACGACCGATCCAACCCGGGTGTGCGAACTTCATCGCAAGAACCGTTACGCCCTGATACTGCTCGATCTTCAAATGCCCGGCATGGACGGATTCCAGGTAATGGAAGGACTCAAGGAAATCGAAGACGACGGCTATCTTCCGGTTCTTGTAATCACCGCGCAGCCGGCTCACAAGCTGCAGGCTCTCGAAGCCGGCGCCAAGGATTTCGTCAACAAGCCCTTCGATCTGGCCGAGCTGCGCGCGCGCGTTCACAACATTCTGGAAGTGCGTCTGTTGCACCTGGAAGCGAAGCTCCACAACAAATTACTGGAGGAGACGGTCCGCGAGCTGGAGGCCAGCCGGGAGGTCATTCGTCTAAAAACCCTGGAGGAGCGCGCACAGGCTGAGCGGGAATTAGCCTTGGCGCAGGAGACCCAGGAAAGCCTGCTGCCCCGTTGCCTGCCCCAATTCGAAAACTTCCGGATCCATGCCTTCAACAGTCCCACCCGCTATGTGGGAGGGGATTTCTACGATTTCCTGCAACTGAGTTCGGGAGAGTGGGTGGGCGTGCTGGCGGATGTCTCCGGCAAGGGGATCTCCGCGGCGCTGTTGAGTTCGATGGTGCTGGGCGCCCTGAGTATGGAATTTCGCTCGGGAAGTCAACCGGCGGGGGTTTTGAACCGGATCAACCAGCTCCTCTGCGAAAAATCTCTCCCGTTCCAGTTCGTCACACTCTTCCTTTTTCTCCAAGGTCCGAATGGCGCCGGCCAGTTCATCAGTGCAGGACACAATCCAGCCTATTTGTTCCGTTCGGCTACTGGTCACATTGAAAAGCTTACGGCCGAGCATCATTTTCTGGGGATGTTCGATTTCGCCTCTTACGAATCCCGTGCGCTCCAACTGTGCACGGGAGACATTCTGGTGGTGTATTCCGACGGCCTTACAGACGCGCACAATCAGCAGCAACAAATGTTCGGAGAGGCAAGACTCCTAAAACTCATTCGCCAAGAGGCTTCCTTCGGAAGCGACGTGCTCGAACAGAAGCTATTGAAAGCTATCGCGGAATTCACCGAGGGCACGCCGCAGGCTGACGACATCACTTTCGTAATGGTTGAGAAGTATCGGTGAAGGCCGATGCCATCCGTTACAGCGAAACCGTGATGGCAAGGCTGACGCCCGGGTAATTCCGGTTGCAAAGGTAGTACCCGTCGTCATAAACGATATAAACGTCGTCGTCGGCGTACCAGTTTTCAGCCCAGGTTGCCGGCCACGGATCGACGAGCAGAAACCAGAAGCCGCCGTAGGAGAAGCGCGGATATCCCATGTACATCACGGGCTGGCTGCGTATTCGGAACCAATGTTGACTCCCGAAGCTTAGATTGTAGGTGGCTTGGGGAATGTAGTAACCGCCATAGCCTCCACGCTGCGCCCAGGTGCGATGATCGCTCGACCAATTGCGATCGCCATTCTGCTGCCAGGAGCCATGCCCCTGCCAGCCGCCGCCTTTTAGCCATCCCTTTTGCTGTTGCCACGCGACCGCCTGCGGCCGCGTAGGGTGCCCTTGCTGTGGTTGCTCAGCCTGCCGGGCCTGCTGCGTAGCCGGTTGGGACTTAGTCTGGTGGGACTGCTGGGCGCGCTCCGGTTTCGGTTGTTGCGGCTTAGCCTGTTGGGCGTGCTGCGTGGGCTGTTGCGGCTTGGTCTGATGGGCCTGCTGGGTGTGCTCCGGCTTCGGTTGTTGCGGCTTAGCCTGTTGTGCGTGCTGCGTGGGCTGTGGCTTGGCCTGCTTGGCCTGCTGGGTATGCTCCGGCTTCGGCTGTTGCGGCTTAGCTTGCTGGGCGTGCACCTGCTTCGGTTGTTGCGGCTTAGCTTGTTGGGCGTGCTCCTGCTTCGGCTGTTGCGGCTTACTCTGTTTAGCTGGCTGCTGGTGCGGCTGTGCTTGCGGGCGGGCCGGCTGCGCGGATGGCCGCGGTGCTTGCTCTGGTTTACCCTGCTGCTTTTCAGGCTGGCGCGGTTCCGGCTTATCCTGCGCGAACGCCGGGGCAATGGCGCCGAAAAACAGACACAGGGCCGCGGTACTGGTAACTCGAAGGACTTTCATGCTAATCGTCTCCATTAGGGTCGTGATCGATCATGCACGCGGTGGACCAATAGTCACCCGCCGTACTCAATGGACCGAGCGGCCTATTTGTCAATTTCGCGAACCACGTATTCTGCCGGCGGTGGGACCGGCGCTTCGCCGCGATTCGTAACGGCCGCCGCCGGTCTCTCCGTCGGCCGGTCTGTCGTCCCGTAGTCGGCGGTAGACTCCGAAGCCGCGGAAATATCCCGGGCGCCTGTGTCTTTCAGTGTTTTCTTCGCCCGCGCACACCACTCCGGACTGTCGCAGTGTACGGATAGCAGTACTCCGCCGCGCCTGATTCTACCCGCGTATCGCTTGGCGACGTAGTCTGTGAGACGGAGGCCCGCCAGCAATCCCACGATCCAACCTAGCGCCCCGCCGGCGCCGGCCCCAGCCAGCGCAGCCAGCCACGGTGCAACCGCAAACAGCGGCGCCAGGTCCAGAATGGTGACGGTTTGATTGGAAAGGCCCCACGCCAGTGCCGCTCCAAGCAGTGCACCAACTGGCGCCCCAATCCCGGCTCCCGCCGTTGCCCTGGTATGTTTCACGTGCGCAAAATCCTTGGACCCGTGGTTCTCAGACGACAGGACCGAGATATCCGCAGCGCGGTACCCGGCTTTCTCTAGAATGCCGATGACATCCGAAACCGTGGAGCGATCCTCATAGATACCAATTACCGATGTATTCTTCGCCATTTTGTATGTTCTCCTTTGCAGGTGTACTTACCTGTGCACGAGCCGGGCCAAGCGCCGGGGACCGCTGGCAGGAGAGGGATCCCTCTACCGCAGCGCGCCCAAGTGCACGATTTGCCGTTGCGGGTGCACATTTCGGCGCGCTCACTCGAGCATCGCCGCGAAGGGCGCTCGGCTTCGAGCGGCGGTAAACGTGCCACACATCCATTACACAGACGGAGAGAAAGAGCAGCAGTCAAACAATTGCCGGCAAGAAGGTCCGGTAAATCGGGCGAATGCAGGAGCGGTATGGAGTGGCGATCGCGGATACCGAACAGCGGTCAGGTGACCGGGCGCTGGCGCAAAAGGGAACCAGGTGCGAAAAGCGTGCCGCCATCCGCTATTGGGAAACCGCGCGGCCATGTTTTTCGCCCCAGCATGGCGATGGGCTTCGGAGTGCTACATGGCATGGGACCGGGAGTAGTACCCGGCAGAGCGAACCGCCGGTCGCGCCAGAGTTTAGAGCAAAGGAGCAAAGCAGATGAGTGTCTTGAGGGGCAGTAACAACAAGTGCGTTTTGTCTCGCGCTGACCGGCGCGATCTTCTTCTCGAGGCGCAAGCGCGGATGAAGGGAACGGAAAAACCGTCATCACCTTCAGCGCGCCCGTGGAGATTCCCGGAGTCCACCTCAAGGGGTTGGGGGTGCTGCCGGGGTGGGCGGAGAACAGCTATGAGGAAGATCCTGTCGCGGGCGAGAGGGCGCGGCTTGGCGATAGCCATCGCTCTTCTGGTTCTGCTTCCGATTGTCCGGATGAGTTATGCCGGCCACCAGGACCCATCCGCGCGGAAAGATTCCGACCCGGGATCTTTCCGAATCTCCGTAGATGTTGCCTTGGTGGTGTTGCCGGCTACCGTGACCGACCGGGAAGGTGGCTTTGTATCGAATCTGGCTGAAGGCGATTTCGAAGTCACCGAGAACGGTGCACCGCAACGCATCCAGTCTCTTTAGAAGCGAAGACATTCCGGTAACCGTGGGATTGGTTGTCGACCACAGCGGCAGCATGGTGCAGAAAGTTGCGGAGGTGACCGCCGCTGCCCGGGCATTCGTCGAGTCCAGCAATCGGGACGACGAAATGTTCGTCGTGAACTTCAACGAGAAAGTGTCCCTGGGCTTACCCGCCGCCATCCACTTCACCAATAACACCATCCAACTCGCAAATGCGATGGTGACCGCCCGAGCGGGAGGCCAGACCGCTCTTTACGACGCCATCGCCAAGGGCTTGGAGGAATTGCAGACAGGCACCAAGGACAAAAAGGTCCTGATCGTGGTCAGCGATGGCGGTGACAACGCGAGCGCCCTCAAGTTGTCTCAAGTCATGAAACAGGCCGAACAATCGAGCGTCGTGATCTACACTATAGGGCTCTTCGAAGAGGACGACCCGGACCGGAATCCGGGTGTGCTCAAACGCTTTGCGCAGTCGACCGGCGGCCAAGCCTTCCTGCCCAAACAAATCTCCGAAGTGGTGCCCATCTGCCAGCGTATCGCGCGCGATATCCGCCATCAATACACCATCGGATATGTTCCGACGAACCGGGTTCCCGACGGCGCCTATCGGGCGATCCGCGTGCATGCCCAAGCCAAAGGCTACGGGAAATTGTCAGTGCGCACGCGCGCCGGCTACAGACAGTCAGCCGAATCGCGGCCTTCCCAGATGGGCTTCAAATGAACGGCGCTGCCATCGACTGTGGAATGATGGAGAAGGGACGGCCAAGGCTGGCCGCTCTAAGGAGGGAGCTTGGAACACGCTGCGGTTGTTCGCGCCGCTCGCATCCTGGTAATTGAGGATAACGGCTCCGACGTCTTCCTTCTCGGCCGGGCGCTGAAAAAGCAAAATCTCCAATTTGAACTGGTTCACCTTCTGAGCGGATCTGAAGGCCTCGCTTTTATCCGCGGCCAAGGGGCCTATGCGGACGCGGCAATTCCAAACCTGATCCTGATAGACCTGAATTTGTCGAAGTATACCGGAGCAGACCTGTTGCGCGAGATCCACCTCACCACGCGCCTCGACGGCGTGCCAGTGTGCGTATGGAGTTCCTCCCGGTCCCGGAGGGATGAGGCGCTGCTCAAGGATCTGGGGGTTTCCCTATTTATCAGCAAGCCTTCCGGGGTAAGTCAATTTATGGAGATCGGCAAGACGATCAAGGATTTGCTTTCGAATGTCCGGTAGGGTTACGCGTTCGGCTACCACCGCGAATAAGCCCGCCACTCTCGTGCTGCCGGCCGCCGCAGACCGCCCTGTGGCGATTGTCGGTGTAGGAGCCTCCGCCGGCGGACTGGAGGCGTTCACGGAATTGCTCAGCCATCTGCCGGACGACACGGGGATGGCCTTCGTACTGATTCAGCACCTTGACCCGAATCATAAAAGCCATCTAACCGAGTTGCTTTCCAAAGTAGCACGATGCCCGTCCGTGAAGTGGCGGGTGAGACTCGCGCCGAGGCTAATCATGTCTACGTGATTCCACCGCGATGTAATTTGGGCATTTCCGATGGCGTCCTGCATACCCCCCCCCGGCCCGCCAAGGCCGCAATATGCCGATCGACGATTTTTTCCTGGGGCTCGCGGCGGAGCGTGGCAGTCAGGCGCTCGGGGTTGTTCTGTCGGGAACCGCGTCGGATGGGACGCTTGGCCTCCAGGCGATCAAGGCAGCGGGCGGAGTCACCTTCGCGCAGGAAGTAGCGGACCGCGAAGTTTGAGGGCATGCCGCGAAGCGCCATCGCCGCCGGCGTGGCGGATTTTGTCCTCCCGCCGGCCGGAATTGCGCGGCAACTGGCGGCCATCGCGCGCGATGTCTCAGGTCCCTGGCGAGCCTGGGGAGTCGACCGAGCCGGTGGAGGATGCCGAACTGGCCAAGATACTCCGCCTGGTGCGGAGCGCCACTGGAGTGGACTTCACGAACTACAAGCCCAGCACGCTCCCGCGGCGCATCAAGCGGCGCATGGCCCTCCGCGGATTCGAAGGCTGGAAGATTACGGCCGGCATCTCGAGCAGAATCGCAAGGAAGCAAGGCCTTGTGCGAGGACTGTCTGATCACCGTCACGGCATTCTTTCGGGAACCGGCGGTCTTCGAGGAGCTGAAGAAGCAGCGTGTTCCCCGTGCTTGTTTGAGAATAGAGGGGCTGCGGACCCCATCCGGATCTGGGTGCCTGGATGCGCCACGGGCGAGGAAGCTTATTCGATCGCCATCTGCCTGATGGAATTCCTGGAAGAGGCGAAAGCTGAGCGTTCCGTTCGAGATTTTCGCCACCGATATCAGCGAAACGGCCATCGAAAAAGCCCGCGCCGGCATATACACGGGCGCCGCGCTGGCCCACGTCTCGCCGCAGCGGCTTGTCGCGGTTCTTCACCCGATCGGAACGCGGGTACCAGATGGCCAAGAGCATCCGCGACGTATGCGTTTTTGCCAGGCACAACGTGGCCGAGGACCCGCCTTTCTCCAAGCTGGACCTCATCAGTTGCTGCAACGTGCTGATCTACCTGGGAGCCGTATTACAACGTAAGGTATTGTCGATCCTGCATTACGCCCTCAAGCCGGCGGGGTTCCTGGTGGTGGGTCCGTCGGAAAGCATCGGCACGCTTTCCGAGTCGTTTCATCAGGTGGAGAAAACCCACAAGATCTATTGCATGCGGCCGGCCGCGCGATACGCCGGTGCCGCGCCTGAGCGAAGGCCGCCGCGCGGAAGGCCGCGCGGATCTCCGGCGGAGAATTGCCGAGGGCCGCGCCGGGCTGGACGTGCTGAGAGAAGCCGACCGCCTGGTGCTGGCCGAACATGGTCCCCCCGGCGCCATCATCGACGATGCGATGAACATCGTTCAGGTCCGCGGCCGCACGGCTCCGTACCTTGAGCTTTCGCCGGGCGAGCCGACCCAGAATCTTCTGAAACTGGCGCGCGAAGGCTTGATCGCGGGCCTGGGTAAGGCGATCCAAACTGCCCGGGAAACGCAACGTCGCAGCCAAAGAAGACGGCTTCCGGATCGAAGACGGCGGCCAGTTGAAAGACGTCACCATCAAGGTCATCCCGTTCCGGGCGTCGACCTCCGAGGAGCGCTATTTCCTGGTCCTGTTCGAGGAGGTGGAGCGCGAAACGTGGCCCGCGGGCGCGCAGAGCCGCCCGCGGCCGAGGACCGCGGGACAGCGCCCGGCTGCGGCGCGAGCTGGTCGCCACCAAAGAGTATCTGCAATCGATCGTCGAGGATAACGCGTCCACCCTGGAAGAGCTGAGGGCGGCCAACGAAGAGGCGCAGGCGGGCAACGAGGAACTGGAAACCGCGCAGGAAGAGTTGGAATCGGCCAACGAAGAATTGAACACGCTGAACGAAGAGCTGAAGATCGGCAACCTGGAATTCAGCAAAGTCAACCGGGATCTGACCAATCTTCTGGAAAGCATCAGCATACCCCTGGTCATGGTCGGGCGGGATCTGCGCATTCGCCGCTTTACGCGCGCGATGGAACCGATGTTGAATCTGATCGCCTCCGACGTCGGACGGTCGATCACCGATCTCCAGCCTCAGATGGAACTGCCCGACCTGCGGCGGTTGCTGTTGGATGCCATGGA
The DNA here is from genome assembly GCA_963795925.1 of Bryobacterales bacterium. GTDB lineage: Bacteria > Acidobacteriota > Terriglobia > Bryobacterales > Bryobacteraceae > Bog-159. The sequence continues at coordinate 177,086 of CAWCJP010000007.1, forward strand.
GGGCGGCAGTCGGAAGCCGCGCGACGTCCGCGACTCGCACGGCCGCTGGTATTCGCTGCGCATCCTCCCGTCGGTGGGGGTGGATGGCAAAACCGACGGCGCGGTGCTGATGTTGATCGATATCGATGCCGCCAAGCGCGGGCTGGACTTCGCCGAGGCCATCGTGGAAACGGTGCGGGAGCCCCTGGTCATCCTGAACCAGAACCTGCAAGTCATGAAAGCCAACAGGGCGTTTTACGAAACGTTCCGGGCCGTGCGGGAGGAGACCGAAGGGCGTCTGATCTACGACCTGGGGAACGGACAATGGAATATTCCGAAACTGCGCGAGCTGCTGGAGAACATTCTCCCCGCGCATTCCACATTCCGGGACTTCGAGGTGACCCACGACTTTGAACATGTCGGACGAAAAGTGATGCTGCTCAACGCCAGCGAAATGTTCAATCCGAACGCGCAGGCGCGCACCATCCTTCTGGCGATTGAGGACGTAACAGACCGCAAAAAGGCTGAGGAGGCGCTCCGGACAACCAACGCCGAACTGCAGCATTTTGCCTATGCGCTGACGCACGATTTGCAGGAGCCTCTGCGCATGGTAGTGAACTTCACCGAACTCCTGGCGCAGGAGTATTCCGGCAAGCTGGGCAAGGAAGCAGACCATTCATCTCTTATTCCATGGAAGGCGCGCAGAGGATAGAAGCCCTGCTGAGGGCGCTGCTTGCCTATTGGGAGGTCACCGAGCGCGAACAGGATAGCTTCGTCTCGATCGACTGCGGCGCTGTTCTTGCCAAAGTGCTGTTGAATCTCGAGGCGGCCATTGCGGAGAGTGGCGCCATCATCACTTCCGATCCTTTGCCGACAGTGGTCGCTGAAGAGGTGATGTTGATGCAGATCTTCCAGAACCTTATTTCCAATTCGATCAAGTACCAAGGCAAAGAAACGCCGCGAATTCATGTCTCGGCGGAGAGAGACGCGGAAGGGTGGCTGTTTTCGGTTCGGGATAACGGGATAGGCATCGATCCGCGGATTTGGTCCGCATGTTCGGCATGTTCAAACGCCTGCATGGAAGCGAAATTTCCGGCACCGGCATCGGCCTGGCGCTTTGTAAGAAGATCGTAGAGCGCAAGGGCGGGCGGATCTGGGTGGAATCGGAAGCCGGGCGGGGCGCAACGTTCAAGTTCACCATTCCCAACGCCGTGAGCCGTCCACCCGGCCGCGACTGAGAATGGCGGGTTGATCCAAGGGCGTGGAAGACGAGATCGAACGCTTGCGCCACGGCGCTCGAATGGAAGTGGGACATGCCTTGAACTCCGATGGCAGTTAGGCCGCGCGAACGCGGAATCCGGGATTGTCTCGATGACGGCTCAAAAGTTGCGCGAGTCTCTGCGGGATATCGCTTCGTGCAGGCAACTGATTCCGAGCCGATGCGGCGTACCTGCGCGCATCCAGGAGGGGGCGGCCAAATGGAATCGTTGCTCGCCGACATGGTGGACTACTGGGCTAATGGTACTGGCGCCCGGCCACCGTCCCGGCGGAAATGGAAGCGGTACTGCGCCAGGCGCTTCTGTCGACGGATAACCAGATAACAGGCCAAAACGCAATCGTTACGCATGACCCTTTACCGGCGGTAACTGGAGATTTCGAAACGCTGACCAAAGTCATGCACCATCTGATAAGAAATGCCATCGAATACTGCGATACGCCGTCTCCCCTGCGTGTCACATCTCATCCAGGCAGTTGGATCGCGAATGGGTATTATCGGTGAAAGATCAGGCCCCGGTATAGACCCGGCATTCCAGAGCCGCCTGTTTAATGCGTTCAAGCGACTGCACGGAAAAGAATACCCTGGCAACGGACTGGGGCTCGCGTTCTGCAGGAAGGCCATCGAGTCGCAGGCGGCCGAATTTGGCTCGAATCGTCACCCGCTGGCGGATCGACATTCTATTTCACCGTGCCTCCGGCCGATTAGCAGTTTTTGCCTGATTAGCGGCAGGAATTGCATGCGTAGAAGGGCGAACTCCGATAGGGCTCTCAGGCCGCACCACAAAACTAAGTTGGTCCCAAATCTGCTTAGACAAGTTCTACCGCCGACATAGGACATACACAATGAAGCAGAGCACAGAAGATCAGACTCAGGTAAGATTCCACGAGGTTAAAGGCAAGGTCAAAGAGAAGGTTGGCCAAATAGTTAACAATCCCGATACGGAGGCTGAAGGCCAATCCGAGAGTCTCGCCGGCAAAGTCCAGAAAAAGATCGGGCAAGTCGAAAAGGTATTTGAAAAGTAAGCCAGGTGCGCCCGGCGCGCGCCATCAAAAGGAAGGAACCAAAATGCTGATATTGATTATTCTCCTGTTGTTGGTTTTCGGCGGCGGAGGGTACTACGGCTATGGCCGCTGGGGTTACGGAGGCGGTGCCGGGATAGGCGTGGGTGGCGTGTTATTGATTCTGCTGGTTGCCTATATGTTGGGCATCTTCCACTGAGGCGCGTTTGGACACAAAGGGACGGAAAGGCTTGGAAAGGGAGAGAACATGGTTTATAAACGTTTGATCGGAGTGGTTTTTGCCGGGAGCGCTGACATTCAGCGCCGCGGCCGCCGAGGTTGTGGTGCGTGTCGCGCCGCCCGCTGCGGTAGTCGAAACGCGGGGGGTGGCGCCCGGCCCTGGCTATGTGTGGATTAACGGGTATCATCGTTGGGATGGCAATGCGTATGCCTGGAACGCGGGAAGGTGGGAAAGCCGCCACGGCCGCACGCCCGCTGGGTTGCGCATCGCTGGGTTCATCGCCAGGGCGGTTACGTATTGGTTGAAGGCCGCTGGCGCTAGGCGCGAATTCAGCCTGGCAGGGGCTTCAGTCTCCGCCCCGGCATATGCTGTCACAAACATGATGAGCGTGGCGATCAGCATGACACCCGCGCATATCCACCCCAGCCAGCGAAGCAGCGGCCCGTTCCGGTGTTCGCCCATCACATCTGCCCTGCTGGTGAGCAGCACGACCAGGACCAGCAGCGGGCGGCGCCAGCGCTCCGTTGACCACTGCCGACCAGAAGAGCATCTTGACCGCGTTGAGACCCGCATAATCCAAACCAAGGCCGAGCGCCATCGCAATCGCGATGACCGCATAGAAGCCGTGAGCCAGCGGCGGGTGGACCTCCAGCGAGCCAACCCAGTCGGCCGCTTCCGCGATGGCATAAGCGCAAGATCCCGCCAATACCGGAACCCCCAGCATGCCTGCCCCGATCAAACCCAGGCTAAAAAGCCAGTACGCGCCGCTGCCCGCCAGAGGACGCAGCGCCTCGGCGGCCTCGCGCGCGGTGGCGATGGTCGTCTTGCCGTGCGCGTGCAGCGTGGCGGCCGACGTAAGAATGATGAAGTACATCACCAGGTTCGAAAAGAACATGCCGGTGAGAACGTCGTTCCGGAAGCGCCGCAATTCCCGATCGGACGCGCCTTCACGTTGTGCTACGGTTGCCTTGCCCACGGCGATCTCCTCCTCCACCTCCTGCGCGGCCTGCCAGAAGAAGAGATAAGGCGAGATGGTGGTTCCCAGGATACCCACCAGCGTTGCCCAATACGCGCCGGTCCACTGCACGGTTGGAATCAGGGTCGCCCGCAGCACGGCCGGCCAGTCCGGATGCGCCAGAAACGCGGCGGCGATGTAGGCAAATAGGGCCAGCGTGAGCCACTTGAAGATGCGCGCGATGAGGCGATAACTGGTCCAGAACAGCAAGGCCACAAGGACGATCGCGTATAGCAGGGGTCCAGTAGAGCGACTGACGCCGGTAAGCAGCGCCGTGACCTCGCCCATGCCGCCCAGATCCGCGGCGATGTTGACGATATTGGCGACTACCAGCAGAGCGCAGGCGCTCCACAGGATCCAGCGTGGATAACGCCTCCGGATCACGCCGGCCAGCCCGAGTCCGGTGACCATGCCCAGGCGGGCGCACATAATCTGGATGGCGGCCATCAACGGGAAAGAGAAAATCGCGGTCCAAAGGGGGCGTAGCCGAAGGCCGCGCCGGTGACCGAATAGGTGGAGATGCCGGACGGGTCGTCGTCCGCGGCGCCGGTGATCAATCCGGGGCCAAGATTCGAGAAGAACCTGCGGAAGCGGCCCTGCAGGACAAACGCGCGCCTGGCTGCCTTGGCGCCTAGGAGAGGTCTCGCTCAATGCCGGGACCGCAGTTCTTCTACAGCGCGAAGCCAATCCTCCTCCGGGGATCCTTCCGGACAGCCCCTGTCTTGCCAAAGCTGATAGGCCCGTGCGGCGATGTCCGCCTCTTTGGCCTCGTGTGCGCCAAGCCCCTGATGCTCGGCGCTGCAACGATGGGTGTGGTGTCCGTTAGCTTTCTGCTGTGATTCGCGCATAACAAGAGTAAGGCACGTATGACGCCGTCAGTATCACTGAAGTAGCGGCAAAAGTTCCGGCAAGGGCACCCCTCCCTCTTTCAACGCCGCGTCGTGGAAGCCTGACAGCTTGAACGCCGAGCCTTTGCCCTGCCGGTATTGGTCGCGGACGGCTAGCCAGCCGCGCCAGCCTACGAAGTAGCAGGGCAACTGCGCCGACGAGAGCTTGGCGCGCTGCAGCTTGGCCGTGGCTTCCTCCGCCTCCTGAAAAGTCTCCTTCTCCATCAGGTCCAGGGCCTCCTGATCCGTCATATTCAGCATATGCAGGCGGATATCGAGGATAGCATTCGAAATCACGCGCAGTTCCTCCTTTTGAAAGGTAAGCCGTAACTCCGGCGAACTATCGAGGAAACCTTCATCCAGCATGGTTTGGGTGGCATACTGCGGCCCAACCTTCGATGTACGGCCCGTTGCCGTACAGCGCGCGCAAGAGGCGGCGCGTAGCGGGCTGGATCTGGTTAGCGTACTCGAATTGCACGTAGTGGCCGGGGATGGCTTCATGCAGAGTCAACAGCTTCAGCTTGTAGAAATTGTACTCGCGAAGTTTGGATTCGGCGCGCGGATCCTCCCATTCCGGCGGTATAGGTGTGATCCAGTAGAACGCCCCGAGTTGCGGCTCCAGGGCGGGCGCGGGATTGAAGCCTCCCACGCCATAAACACCGCGCATGAAGACCGGGGTGGGAATTACCTGGAGATTGGCATGGGGCGGAAGAGTCAGCAAATGCTTCTGGGCGACAAACTGGCGGGCTTCATCCAGATCGAGCTTGGCGTCTTGAATGTATTCAGCGCGCGTGGAGTGTCTCTCCGCGATGCGGTCGAGCACTTCGGAGATTACTTTGTTCTCCCGCGTCCGGACCGCTCAGGTCGGCATGATCCGAATGGGTGGGGAAGAACTGGTGATGCAGCGGAAGCGACAGAGCCAGCATGCGGACGCGCAGTTCCTGCATGCTGCGCGCGGCCACCTCCAGCACGTCGGTAGGGTCCATGCCGGAAGCCAGCGCAAAGCGGAACTTGCGGGTGTACCGGCTGCGCCCTAAACGCCAATCGTAATTGTCGCGCACGGTCAGGCTACCTTTCAGGAAATCCTCAAAACCATGCAGGGCATCGAGTGCGGGGCGGGCCGCGCGATCGTAATCCGCACGCTGGTCGGCAGGTACTGATGCGCGAATGGTCTTGTCGACGAGCGCGATGTTGCCCTCGTTTTCCTCCGCCGCGACTTTGGTCCAGATGGCCGGAGAAGAAATGAGATTGGTGCGCGCCTGATCGAGCAGCAAGGGCAGTTTTTGGAGGCGGGCGATGATGTGCCGGATGCGGACCGGCAAGGGGGCGTACTCGAGAGTCAAAGGGTTGAAGAGAGCATTGCCCGTCATTTCGACGTAGACCGTGGGGTTGTGTAGATAGCTCTGGGTTTCTTCGAGATCGAGCAAAGCGAGCTCAATCTGGTTTTGGACGATGTGCAGATCGGCGCGAGACTCGGCGGATAAGTCGTTGGGCTTGATCTCGTTTTGCAGGCGCTCGCGAAGGCGCTGATAGTATTCGCGCTGGTGGTCGAGCGCGGAGGGGCTGGTGTCGTCAAGTTGCTCATCCAGATTCTGTCCCTGATATTGATGGAGGCCGGCGGCGGTAGCGGTGACGGGCGAGAAAGTCAGCGAGGAATAAACGAACTCGTCGGCGAGCTTCGAGAAATGATGTTCCGGCGAGCCGCATCCGGCGGACGCGAGGATAGACATGACAATTGTGAGTTTCGCCCCAAAATGGCGCATGCCTCGATCTTAGCGTAATGAGTCAGCCAACATCGGCGTGGAGCCGCCGATGTAGAGGGCGCGCAGGCGCTGCGGCCGGCTCGCGCCGGTTCTTCATCTGCAGCGTGCGCATGGCGCGCATAGCTTGCGCGGCGCCGTCGGAAGCACGGCTGGCAATCATGTGTTCGCCGATGATGCAGGACCACAAGACAGCAACGAGAATGGCGATCGAGATTAACCCCTGTCCGGTGATTTTTGCGATCGCCATGCTGGAACGAATAATGCAATCGGGCTGCCGCAATATATCTTGTTTATTATCAATATCTTGACGAGAACCAGGTGTGACGCCCGGGCGACACGCGGGCAGAAGATGCACAGAAAAATCGGCTAGGTGTCGAGCCGGTAGATCGTCAGTCCGGATAAAAGCTTGGGATAAAAATCCGTCGATTTCTGAGGCATGACGCCGCCTCCGAACGAGATACGCGCCACTTCGTCGACCGGGACCGGCCTGAGCAGGAAGGCGACCTGCGCGGCGCCGCTACGGGCCGCCTCAATGGCTGCGTCAAGACCGCGGACGTAACGGAGGTTTTTCTCCTCACGCACGGCCTCTTCACCAATACCGAGCAGACGCAGCAAGCGGTCGTGCAGCACCTTCACATCCAGTTGCCCTGCGGAATCGCGCGCTTCGATCAGATACAGCCGGCTGCCCATGGCGGCGCCGATGATGGTGCGGGCGGGCGATTCCACCCAGGCACGTTGCAGCGCTTCGACGCCCGGTACCTGCGCTACCTCGAAACCAGCGGCCGCCTGGCGGATGAATTCGCCCGCGTCGAAGTTTGCCAATCCGTTTACCAACCGGTGCGTGGCGAGGATCTTCAGCCCGGGAGAATGCATGTTGACGAAGGTCATCATGACGCGATCGGCGCCCGCAAGATCGGGATTCTCGCGGTGGAACGCGAGCGCGGTTTCATAGCGGTGGTGGCCATCGGCGATGAGCAGTTTCTTATCCGCCATCAGTCGGCGGATGCGCGCGATGCGACCCGGATCTGAAATCTTCCAAAACAAATGCCGCGCGCCATATTCGTCGGTGACCTCGCCGAGCGCGGGAGCCTCCGCGGCCTCATCCAGCAATTGGTCGATGTCGCCCTCGGGATCCGGATACAACATGAAAAGCTGCCCGAAATGCGCGTGCGTGTGGCGCAGGAGTTCCAGGCGGTCCTTTTTAGGGCCGGAAAGCGTCTGTTCGTGCCGATAAACCACGCCGGCTGAATATTCTTCTATCGCGCCTAGCCCGATAAAACCTTTTCGCACGAGGCGCTCGCCGCTGTCGGGCATGGTGAATTCCTGGAAATAAGCGAACAACGACGGCTCGGCATCGGGCGCGAGGACGCCTTGCGCAGTCCAGTCATTAAGGTATCCGGCTGCGCGCGTGTAGACATTGTCGCTTTCGGAATCCGACGGCAACCGCTCGCCAAGAATGATGCGCACCAGATTATAAGGGCTCGATTGCAGATAGCGCTGCCGCATCTCCGGCGAGATTTTATCGTAAGGCTGTGTCACCAGGTTCTGCAGCGCACCGGCTTTGGCGGTGTAGCGATAAGCTTCAAAGGGGAAGACGTTAGCCATGAAATAGTAAGAAATTTGCACTCCGGACTCGTGTTAGTCAATACCGAAATCCCACAACGTGACTTGGCCGCCAGCCAGCGCCCTTTTCCCAGGTAGCGTTCGCGCTCGTATTAAAGAAGAAGCAATATTCGCCGGAGTCCAGCTCGTTGTCCGGTATTAGCCGAAACGCCCTAGGACTTGTCCGCTCATATTTAAAAAGCCGCATCGCTTTTGGATCCGTTCCAACAATTGGCTTCGAAAAAGCATGCGGCACTTTCGCATACGCCATTCTGCGGCCCTCCATACCCTGCATCGTCTGGGGATCCATTTTAATGAGGGCGACCTGTCCCGGGCTGTCCACCGCGGAATTTATCTGCGAAGTCTCTCCGACGTAGAAGTAGAAAATCGGCTGATGATAGGCGGTTCGAACCACAGCCTTTGCCCGCGGAAGAAAGGCATAGATGTAGGCGCCCTTAACGACTGATACTACCGGCGTATTTTTCGTCCTTGAATTTTGGGGAACGGTTTTGTTGATCGGAACCATCTTTCGTTCGCCGTTTTTCTCCGTATAAAGATATATCCCTGGCGTGTGCGGCGCATCCGGATCGTTGGGATCCGCCTCGACCTTCACCTCCGGCTTCACGACGGGCACTGGCGGAGCGGGATCGGGAGGTGGAACCGCCCGTGCGCTATCGGCCGGCTTCGAGAGGGGAATAGATGGATCTAACTCATGCAGCACTCGCTCGCTGGCGCCCGCTTTCGTGAGCGCGACCACGTCTTTAGCGTTTAGAGTAAAGCGGAGATTCGCCTTGTTGATCATCCGAATAACGACCTCCTCGGAAACCTTGGCGTCCAGCATATCGATTACATCCTGGACTCCGAAGGGGGCCGCTACTGCCACAGGGGCGGAAGCCTTCCCACCCTTCTGCTGGCTTAGGCAAGGCCACGCAACCAACATGCCAGAGATAATCAAACCCAATCTATATATCTTCATATTTATTTTTCTCTTTTAAGAAGCTATGGCGAAGGTACCTGCAATATTTCGATCCCGGCGGCTCGAGCCGTGGCAGCGAGGAGCCTGCCATCAGCGACTAATGACAGGCTCAGGATTTTTTCTGTACGAGCGGGCGTGTCTAAAGATCGCAGTTGACCAGCAGTTCCAAGGTCCCACCAACGAAATGTTCTATCGGCGCCCGCCGACGCAAATAGTCTTCCCTCAGGGCTAAACACCAGAGACTCGACAAAGCCGGTGTGTCCCTCGAATTCGTTGCCCTGCTGCGGGCGCTCTCCTTCGGGAAGATCCCACGACCGAATGAGTCCGCTTTGGAACCCGCCAACCAGTTTCCGCCCATCCAGGGAGAAGGCGAGAATGCGGACACCAAAGGAATCGGGAAGGAGAGCCATGATCTCCTGCGAGCGCCAATTCCACAGCCGAGCCACGGAATGCTTTGACTCGCTGTCCACGACGCCGAGTACATCCGAGTTTGGCGCAAATGCGGCCCAAAGAGCCTGGCCTTGCAGTTTGAGAGTCGTTTGCACTTTGGCGGTCTCCAGATTCCAGACACGCACGGTCTTATCCATCCCACACGCGGCGAGAAACTTCCGGTCTGGACTAAAAGCCGATGAAAGAATCGTGCTTGTGCCCCTGTCCTCCAGCTTATGAACGGTCTTGGTTTCAACTTCCCACAGCCATACTGCCTTATCGCCGCTCGCCACCACGAGCTTTGAGTCGGGGCTGAACTGAATACCCACGGCTGGTTTGCCGGGGCCAGTCAACGACGCGACATGCTTTCCACTTTCTATACTCCACAATTGAACAGAGCCATCGGTCCCGGCCGAAGCAACCAACCGGCCATCGGGGCTCAAAGCGGCCACGCGCACACTGCCAGTCTCGAAAATGCGGACTACCCGCAAGGGTATCTTCGGTGCTTGAGGAACCGAACCTCGATCCGGGTTAAAGCCCACTATAGCCGGCGGTACCGTCGCTGCGACCTCAGGCGCCGCAGGTTTGGCCACCAGGAAATCGCCATTGCTCTCACCGAGCTGGTACGGCCGCTGAATTCTCCCCTTGGCAATGCTGTACCTTTTCATCTCACGCGTAACATAGTCACGCAGGTCATCGAATGTTATCAGCCCATCCGTGGCATTGGCCGCTTTCCCTGTCAGGCCCTGGATGAGGAAGTAACTGAAGACGCCGTGCTGGAGACTTTCATCCTCGTAACTTACTCCATCAGGAGCTGTCGAATACAGAATCCGCAATCCCTCCGATTCTTGAAGGTCCGCAAAACTGCGCGGTGATGCCGCGGATTTTGCGTCGGGATCGTTTCGACAGGCATCCACGAATGCCATCCTGTGCCTGGCGCCGGTCTCCAGAAGCAATTTCTGAATTGTGCTCAAAGAAAGCCCTTGATTCGCCAGATCCGCGGTGGTGGTTCCATATGTAGCGAGATAATTCTCCGCACCTACTCGAAACCCATGGCCCGAGAAATAAAACAGGAAAGTTCCCTCTCCTTTATCAAGTTGAGTGGAGAGGTCTTTGAACCTTTCCTTAATGGCGCCCGCAGTCGCCTGACCATCTGTAAGGAGCGACACCTCATAGCCCTCCCGGCTCAAGATCCCTCCGATGGACATGATGTCGGGAACGGGATACTTCAAACGCGGCAGACCAGTCAAGGCGCGATCATAGTCACCAATACCCACTAAAAAGCCTATGTTCGTGTGCTTTTGCGCCGAGTTGACTTCCTTGACGGCCAAGTCTCGCGAAACGCGGCGTGTTGTCGAAAAATCCTCGCCAGCACTTGGGACTACGGTTGGCACCGGATGGTCGATGACGGATGCCTGTTCGATGCCGCCCGGGGCGTCTGGACCCTCAGCCTCGGCGAGCGCCGCGATCAAGCCAATGCTCCCGCCGGCCGATTTGAGCGCGTTGAGATCGTCGCCACTGAGGTTTATGCGATTTGGTCCAGTCTTGATGCGAGCTATAATCGCGTCTTCCGGCAGACCAGCTTTCACCAATTCTATAACCTTTTCAGTAGTAAGCGGGTCGTGGCCTAACTCTCTCATTCCGGCGTACCGGCCGCCCCGGCGGAACTCGTGCTCGATCACCTCGCGATTTACGGTTGCTTTCGGTACCTGATACCACCCAGCCGCCTCCTCGACCTTCACAATGGAGCCATTGATCCAGATCTTCAGTACGCAACCGGGCATGCAACGGAGGGCTTCTCCTTCGTGCAATTTGCGATATCTGTCGCTGGCCCCAAGAAGCTGTTCGGGGACGGAGGGGCTCTTGCGCCATTTCACTGTACCTTGGAGTTCCTCTACCCACCCAGCCGACTCGGCGGGCCTGCTATCGCTCTTCTCCTGGCTTCTGACCGGCATCTGCGACAAGATAAGAAGCCCAACAAAACAGAACCAGAATGTGGAGATCGTGCGGGCCATATTCAAATGTTCTGGCCGGAATTGGCACGATCTGGTTTGACGCCGAAAACGAGCCGCTGCCAGGCGGCTGGAGCCGTTTTGGCCATCCAGTGAAAGAACCGCTCTACATGCTCCTCCACACCCGGATGAATAAGAAGGACAGCACATACAATCAGAAAGTCGTCCCAAAGAATGCCGAATTCCGCTACCAGCACCAGGCCAATGCACAGCGTTCCGATCGCCGCGAGCCAGGAAAAAAACACCTGGAGCCTCTTGGCCGCAACCGGCCTGACCGTTCGCCGTGCGTAATATCCACGAATACCGAAAACCGCCGCCACCACCAGCAGCGAAAGGATCAGATCGAGGCAGACTCTTCCGGCGAACGTCGCTTCATAGAGTGGGCTACGGAGGAGAGTATATACGGCGCAGGCATGAATGTAAATGCCAGGGAATGTCGCCCACGGATGAGTCGGCATTGGAAAGTTATCGCCTGCCGACGCTTTATCGACGGTGGCATCTCCAATCAATACAACCTTGCCCTTGAAGCGCTGCCCCATTTCTTCAATGCTCCGGGAGCTAATCGTCGATAGTTTGTCGTGCTCCAGAATCGCGGTCGGAGAATAGTCCACGGCGAACTCTTCCGCTGAGATCGCTTCTGAAAGCTTCTTATCTTCGAACTGCCGGAACGCCCAAGTGAGCCAAGGCCGCTCCCTCAAGTTCCTATGCAAGAGGGGTGAAGCGAGCGCCACGCTCATGGTTGGCCCGGGTTCGGCGCCGCCGATTCGCAGTGCCTTGAGCGTTTTCCGGTCGTCGTTGCGAGGCACCAAAATGCAGGCTGCTAGTTTTTGGTAGCCGCCTGGCAACCACTCGGATGACGGCAGCCCCGCGCTGTCGGCGATACCAAGAAAAATCGGGACGCCGGTCCGTTCGCGCAACTCGGCAACGGATTGGAAAAAGGCCGGATCGTGCTGAGGATCGCGATAGCCATGTTCATTTTGGGAAAAATCGATATCTACTCCCATTGCGGCCGGCTGCTGGTAGGCCAGTGCTTTAAGCAGTTCAAGCAGACGGTCGCGCGGTGTGACAGGTGTGAGGGCGCCCGCCACGTAGACCGGCGAAAGATTGCCGATATCGAGGATCTGAACGGGAAGATCATCCGGGTGAATGTTGGCGTACAGGCGGTTTTGAAGCCAGGTATAACCAATCAGGTCAAATTGCTCCATCAATGACGTTCGCTCGACCAACAACTTGATACCGAGCACGATCGCAATGATGAGCAGCGCTGAAAGAAAATCTCCAAAAACGCGTTGGATTGCGACTGGAGCCGGCGGTGGACTCACCTTAGTACGCGATAGGGCGCGGGCAGCTTTGGTTCCTGTATGCTGCTGTTTAGCCATTTAGTCTAGATTTCCCGTGCAATTCCTGACTTGAAATTATACATCTAACCGCCTCGCCCTGGGAGCTATTTTTTGTCCTTCTGGCCCGTCGGAGGATAACGGGGCGTCCATCCTACCTTCCTTCTCGTTTGATAGACTGAGTACCGCAATCCACAACTATGAAACAAATTGCATGGCTGTTCCCCCTTGCCATTGCCTGTGCGCTTTCCGCCGCCACGGCCAATCAGCCGGCGGAGCTCGCCCGTTCCGTGACCATCTACCGGGACACTTACGGCGTGCCGCACATCTTCGGACCGACCGATGCCAGTTGCGTGTTCGGCTACGCCTATGCGCAGGCCGAGGACAATTTCTGGCAGATTGAGGACAGCTACCTGCGCGCGCTGGGGCGGGCTTCCGAGGTGTATGGGACGAAAACGCTGGACGACGATCTGGTGATCCGGACGCTCGAGATTCCTCGCCTGTCGCGGGCGGAATATGAGCATGCGGCGCCTCCCATGCGCGAACTGCTGGACGCGTTCGCCGCGGGAGTGAACTACTACCTGGAGAGGCATCCGCGCGTGCATCCGCGGCTGCTCGCGCATCTCGAGCCCTGGTACATGCTGGCGTTCAACCGCTATGCGCTCTATTACCTGTTTCTTTACGGCGAGACGGGCATCCCCAAGGAAGACACAGGCAAGATGGCCGAGCGGCAAGGCTCCAACATGTGGGCCATACGGCCATCCAAAAGCGCCACCGGCCACGCCATGCTGTTCATCAATCCGCACCAGCCGTTCTTCGGTCCCGGCCAATGGTACGAAGGGCACGTGCACAGCCAGTCGGGATGGGATATGTCGGGCGCCTCGTTCTTCGGCTCGGCGTTTCCGACGATCGGCCACAACGAGCATCTGGGCTGGAGCCATACCGTGAACAAGCCGGACGTTTTCGATGTCTGGCAGGAAACTTTCGACAAGCCCGGCGATGCGCTGGCATACCGCTATGATGGCGGCTACCGGCAGGCTACCGCGGTGGACCGATTCCATCGCCATCAAGACGGACAGGGCGGTGGTCACCCGCACTTATCAAGATGACGAAGACGCATCACGGGCCGGTGGTCGCGCAACGCGACGGCAAATCGCTGACGGTGCGCTTCGCGCGCTTCGAAGAGGGCGGCCAGATCGAGGAATGGTACCGGATGTCGAAATCCCGCAACCTGGCCGAATTTCGCTCCGCGATGTCGCCCCTGGCCGTCCCGATGTTCAACGCCATGTATGCCGATGATGCCGGGAACATCTTCTACCTTTACAACGGCGCCGTGCCACGGCGATCGCCGAAGTTCGATTGGTCGAAACCGGTGGATGGCAGCACGCCCGAGACCGAGTGGCACGGCTTCCATACCATCGATGAACTGCCACAGGTACTGAATCCGAAATCCGGCTTCGTGCAGAACTGCAACTCCACCCCGTTTACCACCACGTTCGAGGGCAACCCGGACCCGTCCGAATATCCCAAGTACATGGTGGGTGAAAGCGACACGGCACGGGCCCGAATTTCCCGCCGGATCCTCTGGAACAAGGAAAAATTTACCTTCGACGAGTGGTCGCCGGGCGGCCTTCGATACCTACGTGATCGAAGCGGAGACCCAGATTCCCAGGCTCGCGGGCCTCTGGGAGGCACTGCGAGCAATCCGACGGTCCGCGAGCCGCCAAGCTGGCCCGACCTATGGCCGAATTGCGCGCCTGGGATCACATTGGCCGGGATTCCTCGGTCCCTATGACGTTGTTCTGCTTGTGGTTTTGGAAACAGGAGCGGGACGCCAAGGCCAAGCAAGACCCGCTGGGCACAATGGAAGGGATCGTGGCGGACCTGCAGAAGGATTTTGGAACTTGGGAGGTGCCCTGGGGCGAGATCAACCGGTTGCAGCGGGCGCAATCGGGTGGGGATGAGCCATTTAGCGATGCGCGGGAGAGCCTGCCGGTAGCCGGGCGGGCCGGGACCTGTGGGCATCGTTTTCAACTTCTACGCGCGCGCCGGAGAAGGGCAATAAGGAGCACTTCGGGGTAGCCGGCCATTCCTTTGTGAGCGTGCTGGACTTCGGGCCGAAGGTGCAGGCCAAATCGATTTTGGTGTTCGGGGAGAGCGCCGATCCGAAGTCGCCTCACTATTTCGATCAGGCGAAGCTTTACGCCAACCAGCAGTTCAAGCCGGCGTGGTTCTATTTGCCGGATATCCAGGCGCACGCCGAACGGACGTATCATCCGGGAGAGTAGCCCGGGGAATAGCGATTTGGCCGCAAACTTGCTTGTTCCATCACTAAGCATGGCTACGGTGGCGAGTTCAGCGGCAGGGTACGTCTGGGAGGATCCCGGCGATTCGATCATGATCCAGGTCTCGATGGACCTGGTGGAACGGCTGGGCGCAGCCATTAAAAAGGGCTTGGGCACGGGTCCTCGTGGCACCGAGATTGGCGGGTTGCTGCTCGGAAAGATACTGCCGGGCTTCGGCCGGACGGTCCTGATCGAAGATTTCGAACTGATGCCTTGCGAGTACTTACGTGGCGCTTCTTACACACTTTCTCCCGCCGACCGTAAGCTGTTGGGCGCACGTGTGGCACGCTCGAAAGCAGGGCGCGTGGTTGGTTACTTCCGCAGCCACACGCGGCCTGGGATGTACCTGGATCAAGACGATTTCGCCGTTTTCGGCCGGTATTTTCCGGATCCCTCACAAGTATTCCTGCTGGTGAGGCCGTCGACGGAAGGGCCGGCGACGGGCGGATTCTTCTTTTGGGAGGATGGCGATATCAACCGAAGGTCGCCGTACCGCCAGTTTCCATTCGACAGCCAGCGGTTGTCCACCGGTGGGTTTCCGATCACGGGCGGACCACCCGCCCCGACGCCTATTACGCGCCTCGCGCCCGTAGCGGTCCCGAAACCGGTAACACCGATGCCGCGCGAGCAGGGCGAGCGGGGTATGCTGCGGAAGGCGCCGCAAATCCCCTGGATGGTGGTGCCGATCATCGCGGGACTGTTCCTGGTGGCGGGCCTTTTCGTGTCGGAGAATCGCCCTACCAAACGGGATGTCGCGCCGCCGGCAAAGGCCAGCCCGCCGGCCGAGATGGTGGAGCCCTTGCTGCCGGAACCGGAACCGCAAGCGGCCGTTCCAGCAGCGAAAGACGAGCCGGTAGCCGCACCCGCGCCAGAGGCTGCTCCCCGGCCGAGCATCGCTTCTACGCCCAAGCAGTTGCCCGCCGTGCCTGCTCCTGTTTCGCCGGTTAAGGCTGCGCGGGCGCCCGACCGCGTGGTGGAGCCGCCGCCGATGTTGGCAACTCCCTTTGAAAAGACCGCGCCGGCCATAGCGGCGGTACTGCCATCCCACGTGAAGGCGCCGCCGCGCGAGGCCGAAGTGAGCTATGAGCAGCCGCATGCCGGAGTATTCAAGCGGGCGTTCCACAAGATCGCGGCAGAGGGATTTGTGCCGGCGTCGCCGACCCGGCAGGTGGCGCCGGCCGCGCCGGCTGCCTCGGCGGGGGTGGGCGACGTGGACCTGAAGGTGTTCATTGACGAGACCGGCAACGTGACGCGCGTGCAGGTGCTCACGAAGGGAAGCGACCTGGCCGCCCGATCGGTGGACGCTGCGCGGCAGTGGCGATTCACGCCGGCGCGCAAGCACGATAAGCCGGTGGCAAGTGAGATGGTGCTGCATTTCCAATTCTGAGCTTGCTTCTAGCCTTGCACGGCGAGCCAGCGCCGCGCCTTCATCTCAAAGCGGGGCAGACTGCCCTCCGGAACCAGCGATACGGGGATGCGCAGGGCGAACGCATTGGTCAAAGCAGCCTCCAGGCGGTGTGCCAGATTTGCATCACCGGCAAAGCCCGACGCGGGTTCCACCTGAATACTTAGTTCGGGGAGGGTGCGATGATTCTCAATCTCGACCCGATACTCGCGTACTGCCTCGAACCCACGCAGGATGTTATCGACCGCGCTCGGATAGACGTTGACGCCGCGCACCAGTAACATGTCGTCGGTACGGCCGAGTATGCCTCCTTCGAGCGCCAGGTCGCGGGCGCCGCACTGGCAGCGGTCTTCCGGCGCGGCCCGCACCAGATCGCTGGTGCGGTATCGCAGCAGCGGCGATCCCACACGGCCCAGGTTGGTGAGAACCAGTTCACCGGTGACTCCACGCGGCACGGGACGGCCGGAAGCGGGATCGATGACTTCGGCGAATGTAAGAATCCTCGATCACGTGGAGCACGCCCGGCCGCCGCGGGCATCCATAACTGACAGGACCGATTTCGGTCATGCCGTGATGATCGACCACGCGCGCGCCGCGCCACAGTTTTGAGATGTAGGCGTGCGTGGCCGCGACGCTGCCGCCCGGCTCGCCGGCCACAATCAGGGTACGCACCTTGACGGCCGCCATATCGATATTCTCCTCAGCCGCGACCTCCGCCAGGCGGATAGCATAAGTCGGCGTGCAGCACAGTACCGTGGCGGATGTCTCGGCGATGGCGCGCAATCGGGCGGCGCTGCGCATGCCGCCGCCGGGAATGGCCAGGCAGCCGATGCGGGCGGCGGCTTCGAACCCCACCCAGAAGCCGAGGAACGGTCCGAAGGAGAAGGCGAAGAAGATGCGGTCGCCGGCGCCGACGCCTGCGGACTGATAGACGCGGACCCAGTTGCCAGTCATCCAGTCCCAGCTTTCCGGAGTGTCCAGCCAGCGCATGGGAGTGCCGGTGGTAGTCCCGCTGGTTTGGGAGAAGTGGGTGTAACGGTCGAGCGAGTAAGTCAGGTTGGTGCCGAATGGCGGATGCGCGAGCTGATCGTCAATCAGCTCCTGCTTTGTAGTAAATGGCAGACTGAGCAAGTCAGTGTCCGGGGTGAGGCCGCGATAGCTTGGCGGAGTAGAAGGGATTGCTCTGCAGGATAGGCGGCCAGCAGGGCACGCAGTTCTAGCTGGCATGACTCCCGGACGAGAGGCTTGCCGTGCGGAAGCGGGTCAGGCACCACGTCGAACTTCGCCACTGCGTCAAACAGAGGTCTGAAAGTCGCGAAACAAGTTACCGCATCAAGCAGTCCGTCATGTCCCCTTTGAGATTCGGAAACTCGGTGATAAAGACGCGGAAACTGAACGCGTGATTATAAAAAGCGTAGACCAGCTTGCGCATGGCTTCGATGCCCTCGCGGATTTGGTCTCCGTAGGCCTGGAAGCGGGATGCGGAAACGTCGCCGCCGCGAGCGCGGCGTCCACCGCATCGGCGGCGAGTTCACCGCTACACAAAGCGAGCATGACGCCAGAGGAAAAGACGGGATACAGGAAGCCGAAGGCGTCGCCGGCCAGGACCAGGCCGTTGGCGGCGCAGTAGCGCGACCGATAGGAGTATTCTCCGGTCACGCGATAGGGCCCGAATTGAACGCCGGCGGCCAAGTGCTTTTCGATCCAGGCATTCTTCTTTACTTCGCGATGAAAGATGGCGGCCGAAGTCGTGCGTGTCTTTGTAAAGGTAGTCTTTCTCGGCGACCACCCCCACGCTAACTACGTCGCCCGCCAGAGGGATGTACCAGAACCAGCCCTTCTCCGGCACATAGGCTACAGTGGTGGCGCCTTCATCGATGCCGGGATCGCGCAGGGCGCCTTTGTAATAGGTCCACACGGCGATCTTATTCAGGAACGGATCGCGCACCTTCCATCCGTTGCGTGTTACCGCGAAAGCGTCGCGTCCGGTGGCGTCGATGGTGACAGGCGCATGGAATTCGCGCGTCGCACCATCTTTGGTCACGGCGCGGACGCCGCGATAAGTTGCAGGGGCCTTGCTATCCTCGATCGGGTCATCCTGCAGCAGCTCGCGAACGGTGATCTCTTCGATCACCTCGGCGCCTTTCTGGCGGGCATTATCCAGCAGCATCTGGTCAAACTCGCTGCGCAGGACCTGCCAGGCGCCGTGGGCTTCATGCGCCAATTGTTTGGAGAAATAGAACGGCACGGAGGCGCGGCCGCTGGAGCCGACGAATTGCACGCTGTACTTTCTGGTAAATGCGAGGCCTTCATGGGTCGAGCACGCCGATACGCTCAAGCGTGAAGTAGCCATAGGGCAGAGCGACTCGCCGATGTGATAGCGAGGAAACTTCTCTTTCTCGAGGAGCACTACGCGGCGGCCTTTGGCGGCCAGCACAGCGGCGGCAGTGGAGCCGGCGGGGCCGCCGCCGATGACGATGACATCGTACGACATGGCATCGCTTGACAGCAGGAGAGAGCCAGGCGGTGTTCGGGCAGGAAAAATTCCTGGAGCAGGCGGTCTACCTGCAAGAGTCCATCGCGGTTGAGGGACAGCCCGCCCGAGTCGGTTGTGAGATATCCTTGTTGACGCAAGCTGATTCACGGGACCGGCGAAGCGCTCCAGAATGCTTACGCCGAACTTGTCACGGAAGTATAGGTCGTGAACGCGCCCTAACTTCATTTGCAGGATCAGCTCGCGAATCATCCGCTGTTCCTGAGTCAGGGTGAACGCACGGTAGATGGGAAGAGTTCCCTGGCTGAGTTTCGCAGTATAAGACTCCCACTCGTGCTCATTCTGGAAGTGAGTGCCCTGCACATGCGAAAAAGACGCGACACCCAGACCTATCATGTCCGCGCCCGACCACAGAAGGTCAGTGTAGACGAAACGCGTTTTGGCAGGATTCTTCACGGCTGTGTAGGCGCTACGCACGGTGTAACCGGCGTTCTCCAATTCGGAGAAAGCGTATTTCACCCAGTCACGCTTGGTCTTCCAGGTGGCCACCGGCGCCACCGATTGTCCCATGACTCGCATCTCCTTGAAGATGGTCGTATTGTAGGGACCTCCATTTGATAAATGGTGACGCTATCGGGATCGAGCTCAATGGTCTTGCGCACGCATTCGCGCCAGTTATCGTTGGTTTCGCCCACCATGCCGGCGATCAGATCGATGTTGATTTGCGGGAAGCCGATGGAGCGGGCGAAGCGGTAAGCACGGCTCGATTTCCTTGGAGGTGTGCGCGCGGCCATTGACCTTCAAGATCTCGTCATCGAAATTCTCAATGCCCAGGCTCAGGCGGGTGACTCCCAGATCTTTAATTACCCGGAGTTTGCCTTCGGTGAGGGTGCCGGGCTCGCACTCGAAGGCGACCTCTTCGGCCTCATCCCAAGGGAGCAAACGCTTCATACGCTCGACCAGACTCGAAAGCTGGCGCGATGAAATATAGGAGGGCGTACCGCCTCCGAAGTAGATGAATCTTGGCTTTCTACGGCCGATGAAGGCTTTTTCGGAGTAAAGAGTCAGTTCCTGGATGGCAGTATCCAGGTAACCTTCCACTTCGGCGGCGTTCTTGTCGGTATAGACTTTGAAGTAACAAAAGTGACAACGTTTGCGGCAGAAGGGAATATGGAGATAGATACCCAGGGGCGTGTTGGGGGCCGGGGGACGGTCCAGCGCGGCAAAGACGTCGCCAACGTGCGCCGGACTCCAGAAAGAGTAAGGCGGGTAATTGGAGACAAAATAGCTGCCGGCTGTGGTTTCTTCAGTTTCAGTTAGCATCCGGTTTATTCCAGTATACTCGCCGCTAGAACAGCAGCTTTAACGCCAGTTGCAGACGGCGGGGATTGCCGGCCGAGAGAATCTGGCCGAACGTGGGCGAGCCGATGAAGTTATCGGGCAGGTTGAAATTCGTATGGTTTAGCACGTTGAACGTCTCGATGCGAAATTGCAGCGTGGCGTTTTCGCGAATGGTGGTATTTTTTATCAGCGAAAGATCCACGGTGGCCATGCCAGGCCCTTCGACCGTATTGCGGCCGGAATTGCCGAACGTGCCGTAGGGCGGAATCACAAAGGCCGCGGTATTGAACCACTGTGCGGCCGAAGGGTTCGAGAGCCGGGCGTTGCCCACTACGTTGGGCCGGTCATTCGCGCCGAAACCCAAGTCATCAATGCCGGTATTGCTATTGTCGTCATCCGGCAGCAGCGACACGGTGAAAGGCTGTCCGGTCTGGAACTGTGAGAATGCCGAAAGTCTGCCAGCCTTTGAGCCAGCGGGAGGAACTGCGGAAGGGCAGGTCGTAGCCATAGCTGGCGACAAATCGCTGGCGCACATCGAAGTTCGAAAGGCCGCGTTCGGCGCGCAGATCGTAGCTATCCTGCGGGAAGTTAGGATCGCCGTCACTCGAAAAGAAACTGGAATCGTTGTCGATGGATTTGGAAAACGTGTAGGACGCGAGCAGCGACAACCGAAATCCAGCCGCTGTTCGTAGCGCGCCTGCAGGCTGTGATAAATGGAATTGCGGTTGGATTCGAGCAGATCGATTTCGCCGAACTCGGCCACAGGGCGCTCATATTCTTGCGCGGGGGTGGGCGGGGGCTGATTGATATCGCGCGCGCCGATCAAATCGGTTCCCTTAGAACCGACATAGCCGATCTCGATCATGCGGCTGCCGCCCGAGCGACCGCTGGATGTTGAAGTTCCATTGCTGGATGTAGGGCGTGTGCAGATTCCGCTGGAAGGCCAGCGCAGAAGGCGGCGTGGGCAGAGGGAAATTGCTGGGGAATACATCATTGAGCAGCAGCGGGGACGTGGGGCCGAGCGGGAAATATTCAGTCAGATTGAAATACGGCGGGCTGAAGTAGAGCCCTTCGCTGGGAGCGAGCGACGACTGATCGTAATAGATGCCATAGCCGGCGCGGACCACTGTGTGGGGCAGGGCGCCGGGCGCCCAGGCCATGCCCAGACGCGGCGCGAAATTATCGCGGTTCGGCACATAGCCTGCCGCGGGGCATGCCATCGGTGCCCACGGGCACTAGGGTCTGGGTCGTCTCGATCATAGAGGTTGGCGTGATTCTGGGCGTCCACTCCGGGTGAATTATATTCGTAGCGCAGGCCCAGGGTCAGAGTCAGGTCAGGACGCACGTGCCACTGGTCATTGGCAAAGAAGTTGTAACTGTGCGTGCGCAAATGCTCCGGATTATCGAGCGTGGCCACGCCGGAGTCGGTGGGCAGGCCTAACAGCAGCTCCTCCAAAGCATTGCCGAGGAGTAAGCCGGTGAAGTCGATGAAGCCGCGCGATTCGATGTCGCGATAAGCGTTCTGCTGCAGGATGCGGAGATCGCCGCCAAATTTCGCCAAATGGCGTCCGTGGACGTAAGTCAGGTTATCGGTCAACTGATAAACGTTGGTGGTTCCATGCTGGGGGTTGTTGGCTTCATCGCCCAAAGGAGAAAAGCCGGTGACGGAGATGGAACTGAGCCCGTAGTCGCGCGAGTTGCTGGAAACTGTTGGCAAGCCCACCTGGGAGTTGATGTTCTGCCCGATATCCTGCTGATAGACGCCCAGCGACACGCGATCGAATCCGGCGCGAAGCTCATTGAGAAGCGCGGGGGTGAAGACATGCGTTTCGGCGATCATGGCATTCTGGCCGCGGCTGGGGACGTTGTCGCCGTAGCCGGGGATTACGGGATAACTGGGGCCGGTGAACGGCTCAAACAGGCTCTGATCGCTGAAGCTGTAATGGAAAGTCAGCCGGTCGGCGGGACTGAGGATGTGATCGACACGGGTATCGAACTGATCTTCACGTTCGCGCGTAGTGGGCGAGGAGACATAATTCTGATTGGGCACATCGCGATTGGGCAGGGGATAGATTGCCGCGATGGCGAGTCCGATGGGGCTCAACTCGTAGCTCGGAATCTGGCCGTTCACGAAAGGCGCGCCGGTGAGGGGATCGATGGGGATCTGGCTATCCTGCGAAAAATTGCCGACGCGCTCTTGCGCCGTGGGAACATTGGTCACTTGAGTGACGCCGGTGGAATCGCGGGTGCCCTGATAGTCGAGGAAGAAGAAGGTGCGGTCCTTTTTTATGGGTCCGCCCAGCGAGCCGCCGAACTGGTTGCGTTGATCCTGGGGGGCGGCGGTTTGGGAGGGCGCAAAATAATTGCGCGCGTCAAAGATGGCGTTGCGGAAAAACTCGTAGGCGGTCCCGTGGAACTGATTGCCGCCGGAGCGCAGCACGACGCTGACCTGGCCGCCGCCGTTGCGCCCGAACCCGGCATCGTAGGTGCTGGAGAGGACTTCGAATTCGCGAATGGCGTCGACGGGAGGGGTGACGGCCACGCCGTTGAGCTTGGGGTCGCCGTTGTAGACGCCATCCAGCAGAAAGTCGTTCGAATCCTCGCGGGCGCCGTTGATATTCATGGCGAACGAGCCGCGCACGGATGAGGCGGAGCCTTCCGCGGCAGGGACTACGCCAGGGAGCAACAGGCTGAGATCGTAGAAATTGCGGCCATCGAGGGGTAGCTCCTGCACCTGGCGCGTGTCGATGACGCCTCCGACGGCGGCCGACTCGGTGCGCAACAGGCTGCGCACGGCCGTGACGGTGACCTGCTCGCTGGTTTTGCCGGGGAGCAGCGGCACCTCAACGCGGATTTCCTGGTTCAGATCGAGCACCAGCTCCTGGACGTGGCGGCGGAAAGTGGACGCATCTACTACCAGACGGTAGTTACCGGGGTCGAGCAAAGTGATCAGGAACTCACCCTGGGGGCCGGTGACGGCGGTGTGCTGCTGGTTGGTTTCTTCCGCTGTGAGAGAGACAGCAGCTCCGGAGACCGGTTTTTTCGCGGCGTCAGTGACCTGGCCGCCGATGGAGCCGCGAGTGGATTGCGCGTATAGCGCGCCAGTGGCCAGAAGTAGCGAGATGAGAGTTGTTTTCACAGGGTTCTTTTTACTATAGCCCGATGAGGGGATAGACGCGGGGCGGGAGGAAAGGCGAGGGTGCGCGTTCACGGCGCCGTTCAATCGGTGGGCGGGAATTCATCGACCAGTTTGCCCGGTAGTGACGGATGGTCAGCACGGGCGGCGTCGCCCTTTTCGGCTCCCAATTGACCTCGTTGCGTTCCTGCATGGTGTGTTGTCTTTGCTTGCCGGTCATGACGCTCCATTCTTCGGGGGGGCCCATCCGCGTTTGACCGCGTCCTCGCCCGGCGTGGATTTTGGAGCGGGGGCTGGCTGTTGGGCGAGCTTCGATTGCGGGGGCTGCTGGGCTTCCTTGCGGCGGGCGGCGCGCCTACGTATTGCCTGTAGATGGCGGCGCCCAACGCGTCCGCACGCATCATTTCCCACTCGGCGCCGGTCAGCAGGTCGACCAGTTTCTGTTGGTAGGCATCATGGGGCTGGTAGAGGGCTTGGTATTTAGCATGGATTTCGTCGAATTGTGACTTGTTTTCGGTGGGCAGGATGACGGTGGTGGCGTACAGGCCGCCGCGCACGCTGTTGAGGCTGCAGACGGTCCTGCCGGCGGGCGTTTTGGGGCCCGTGGAGCGCTTGGCATTGCGTCGATTCGCGGCGATTTTCGTCTTTGTTGTCATATAGTTAAGTGCCTTTGGAGGAGCAGAGCCATTTGGGGTCCCGGGACCCCTTCTGGGGTGGGGGACGGCCAGGGGCTCGCGATTCCGAATTCCCGGTTTTAGGGTAGCATCGAGGGGCTGCGGATGGGCGGGGATGTTGGGCGGGGGTGGGGCTGCAAGTGATTGAGGCGGAGGGGGTTTTGGGGGGCGGGGGATTTGGCGAGCGTCGTCACCGCGTGGTGGGGGGCTACGCATCCCGCGGTTTTTCCGAGCCTCGAAATACATTGAGCACGGAGGGCTGCCAAGCGCTATGCTTAAGGATTGAGCGCATCCCGTCATGATGAGTGATGAAGAGATTCGTGGCGCTTTGGCGGCCAAACAGATCATTCTCGATCCGGTCGATCTCCTAAGTAACAGCCCGCAAAACGGCGCGTGGGCAGTTATTCGAAGGCGTTGAGGCGCCCCCGCGCCTTTGCGGGCTAGCTAGGATTGAGCCAGCCAGTTATGATGCAAGGGTTGGCACTTGGGCCTTTTCAAGCTCCTCGAAGGAAAAACTCAATCTCAGCGAGAAGGGCGTCCTGGTCGTCGAACCGGGAGAATTTGCCGTGCTCGAAACGCGTGAACGCGTGGAACTGGATAGCCAGACCGCGGGGCAGCTTGGACTTCGATCAGAGTTCGCGCAACGTGGATTGCTGATGCTCTCAGGTCCGCAAATCGATCCCACGTTTTGCGGCGTCCTGACGGTTCGGGTCGTCAACCTGGCGCCGAAAAGGATCGCGCTTCCATATGAGTCGCCCTTCCTGACAATTGAGTTCTTTCGCCTCAACAATCCCGTAGGCCAACGTTACAGGGGCAAGCGGCAGGGGCAAGGCGGTATCAGCGCTCAGGATATCCAAGAACTCATTGAGACCGAGGGACTCACACTCGGACAGGTCATGAAAACCCTCAGCGCGTTGGCCATGGAAGTACATCCAGATCCCTGCGGAGCTGCCTACGCGATGGGCGTAAAGCTGTAGCGACATTTACCGTCCCGGCAGTGAGCTTGATACAGAATTGCCCCGAAACGGAACGTACGCCCGCGCTATCGATCTGGCCGGCCGCATCCAACAAAGAGCCGAACAATGTACAGCGAACTCATTCAAAACGGTGCGGCGAACAGCGGCTTATTGTGGAGCGCGATCGCGGGGCCCACGACGATCATGTGCACGAGTAGGCAACGTCCACTTACCGTTTCCGACCGCCGTCCAAAGCGGTCCTTCCGAACAGCGTGCCCAATGGAAGGCCAAAAGGGAATTCCGGCTTTTAGCGTTTTCGCGCCGAGCCACACCCGGCACCAGCCATGGGAGGATTCTATGAAACGTTGCAAACTCAGTACAATACCCGCCCGCCATTGCATCAAAGCCGATGAATTTCGCGACACGACGAAGGCGACGGTTGTGATCTGCCGGAGAGGCGGAGTGCGGATTACCGACCTCGTCTCATAGGGCTCGCGAACGGTGAGTGCAAGGCGTCTTTTCCATCCGGAAACGAATCGGCGGGATGCTTCTGTTCTCGAATGAATACAAGCCAGCCTGATGCGAGCCGGTGAGTGGGGAACCATCCGCCAGCGACCTGGCCTGTGGGCGCCGGCTGGCGGGCCGGTTGAATTGAGGCATCGCATACGTTCCAGTCAGGCAGTCCCCAAGTGTCGCGCCGGCCGTTTTCACAGGGCCGGATAAAGCCATTCCAACCCTTAGTCACGTCGATTGCCCGCAGCGGAGTGTTTGAAGCAGGCTCGCGGAGCTTTAATATCTCATTGAGCCATTCGAGGATGAGGGCTTTTGCATTAATGACACAACAGTGAGGCAGGTTGTTCTGCACAAGATACACCCATGGCGCGCCGCGCGACCGATGGCGGCTGAAGTAATCCCAGGGCCGCTGTGTTCCTCCGCGGTCGTCGATTCCTCCCGTAATGATGAATTGCGGAACGGCCAGGGCAGCGGGGTCCAGGTTCATGTCCTTCATGCCGTACGGCTCGGTTTGTCCGGGGTTCGCGAGGATCGCTGCCAGAACGCGGTCTGGTGCATATCGAACAAAGTGTCCGAACATCGCCCCGATTCCCGAAAATCCCAGCACGATGAGCTTCGCGCCGGCAATCTCCGGATGATGGCTTTGGCGCGCGAAATCACTCAGCGCCGCGAAAATCGACCGGGCGACCCCGCGTGACATGTCCATATCCATCTCGCCTGTTTCACCGGTGGGCGGTAATTTTGCGGGGCACTGACGTGCCAGCATCAGCGCAATCGCCTGTTTTTGTGCAAAGGCGCGAACTTCAGCGTCCGTATAATAGCGCGAAATATCATAGCCGCGATCATAGGTAATCCACACAGCACGCACATGTTTTGTTGGACTTGGAATGAACAACTCGAACGAGCATGGTCCGGCCAGGTTCTCGCCGGGAAGGGGTTCTATGGTGGCCTTGAAGTCCGACGGACGGAGCCTCGGCGTTTGCCGATAAAGCCAGCGTGAGCGACAGTAGAAAGGCCAAACGCATAGGGCCGTATGTTCCTCTCCACAAAGACGCCATGGTACTCGCTACGTTCAAGTAAAAGATCGTGTGGAGCAACGGCTTATGGTAAGGGCGATGGAGGGGCCGACAACGATCATGTGCACGATCAGGCTTACTGTAAATGTCCGGAGCATGAAGGGTCTTGGACCTATCGCCGACAGTGGAAGCACCACGAATTGCATGAAGAGGTGCACCGCGATGCCGAAGGCCACGCCGCATAACAGGGCGTGATCGATCAGCAGCGGGATCCCAAGGCTCGCGGCATAGTAAACGGTGGCTGCGCCGAAGGCGATCAGGAAGTGCAGGCAGACACCCATGGCCACCGTGCGTGCGCCGCCCTGGAAGGAGGCCGGCCCCAGCAGTCCGCTGGCAATCCCTTGAAAGAGCCGGACCGGCTTGACTCCGAGAGCGCCGAATACCACCAGGGCGCTGATCCCGTCCAATACGCCGCAGATGGATCGGGCCCAGAAGATGGCTTTCATCGGCTTCCAAGACGCGCGCCGGGCGCTGCCGGTTACCCTTTTGGCGCGGGCTAACCGCTCGCCAGGAACTGCGTCTGAACGGTATGGAACTGGTGCGAACTGGTTGGCAAGACCTGCGCTACGCGGCTAGGAATCTGCTGCGGTCGCCGGGGTTTACGGCGGTGGCCGCGCTCACGCTGACGATCGGCATCGGGGCTAACACGGCCATCTTCAGCATTATCGACGGCATCCTGCTGCGGCCGCTGCCGTATCGCGATCCGGGCCAATTGGTCCGTTTGTACGAGACCGAAGCCGCGCCCGGCAATTATCCCTTCTCGCCTCCGGACTTCGTGGACTGGAAAGCGCAAAACAAGACCTTCCAGGACATGACTCTGTTTGGCTGGGCCGGCGATATGAATCTGAGCGGCGAGGTGAGGCCGGACCATGTGGTGGCGGTGCCGACGGAGGCGAATTTTTTCGCCCTGCTGGGCGTGCAGCCGCTGATGGGCCGGACCTGGGCGGCGGGCGAAGATGAGCCGGGGAAAGACCAGGTAGCCATCCTCAGCTACGGCCTGTGGCGGGAGCATTTCGGAGGCGATGCCGGGGTGGTTGGGCGCACTATCGAGTTGAACGCCAAAAAGTACACCATCGTGGGCGTGATGCCGGCCAGCTTCCGTTTTCCCTTCCAAACGCAGATGTGGATACCGATGGATATGGACAGCAAGAGTTTGGGCCAGCGGGGCAGCCACTCGGCCAACGCCATCGGCAGGATGAAACCGGGAGTGTCGCTCGAGCAGGCGCGCGCCGATTTGAAGGTGATCTCCGGCCGGCTGGAAAAAACTTATCCGGATTCGAACGACAAAGTGGGTTCGGTGGCGGTCGCGCTGCATGACGATATGGTGGGCGACTCGCGCAGTTCACTGCTCATGATGCTGGGGGCGGTGGGATTGGTGCTGTTGATCGCGTGCGCCAACGTGGCCAATCTGCTGCTCTCGCGCTCGGTGGCGCGGCAAAAGGAGATGGCGGTGCGCAGCGCGTTGGGCGCGGCGCGGCGGCGACTGGTGCGGCAACTGTTGACGGAGAGCCTGCTGCTATCCTGCTTTGGCGGCGGGCTGGGGTTGCTGGTGGCGTGGGGCTCCATCGCTCTGGTTCAGCACGCCAAGAGGCTGGCCCTGCCGCAGTTCAACATCATCCAACTCAATGGCGAGGCGCTGGCCTTCACGTTCGGGCTGGCGGTGGCGACGGGGGTGCTGTTTCGGCCTGATTCCGGCGCTACGCGCCGCGCGTCCGGACCTGCATGAAGAGCTGAAAGGCGGCGCGGGAAGCGCGATCAGCCACAGCAAGCGGCGGCGGTTCACCAGCAATGCACTGGTGGTGGGCGAGATGGCTTTGTCGATCCTGCTGCTGGTATCGGCCGGGCTGCTGTTGAAGGATTTCGCGCGCTTGCGGAACATGGATATCGGGGTGCGGACGGAGGGCGTTTTCACGGCGGCGGTGATCCTGCCGGACACGCAGTATAAAAAGCCGGCGCAACAGCGGCGGTTCGCGCAGGGGCTGCTGGAGAAATCCGCGCGGATCCCGGGCGTGGATGCGGCCGCCATTACCGACCACCTGCCGCTCGAAGGCGGAAGCAATTACTACGTGAAGCTGCGCTCACATCCGGACCAGAAGAGTGCGCTGCTGGTCGAGTACCACGTCATCACGCCGGAATATTTCCGCGCGATGGGGATCCGGCTGTTGGAAGGCAGGGAGTATACGGCGGCCGACCTGGAGCAGACGGCGAAGCTGGATGAGCACTGGGAGCGGCTGCCGGAGGGCACCCACCGGTTGCCGCCGGAGGAATCCAACGCCATGGTTTACCCGGTGGTGATTAACGAGAGCATGGCGCACGCATTCTGGCCGCATGAAAGTCCGCTTGGCCAGATGTTCTCGCAGGGCAGCGACAACGGCCCCTGGAGACAAGTCATCGGCGTGGTGAACGATGTGCGGCAGTGGGGTCTGACACACAAGCCAGTGCCGGAGGCGTACGATGCCTTCACGGGCCGCAGCTTTATGGAGTTGGTGCTGCACACGGCGCGGCAGCCAACAAGCCTGGCGCCGGAAGTGCGGCGAGCGGTCGGCCAGATGGATGCGAGCCTGCCGCTATTTTCGGTGCGCACGATGGACCAGGTGATCGGCGAGAATGCGCAGGGCGAGCAGTTTGTCAGCGTGCTGGTGGGATCGTTTGCGGGTCTGGCGGTGCTGCTGGCGGCGGTGGGGATTTACGGCGTGCTCTCGTTTGCGGTGACGGAGCGCACGCGCGAGATCGGCATTCGGATGTCGTTGGGCGCGAGCCGCGGGCGGGTGCTGAGCCAGGTGATCCTGGAGGGGATGCGGCTGGCGGCGGTGGGTTTGGCGGCGGGCATGGCGGGCGCGGCAGCCACGGGGCGGGTGCTCGGGAGCCTGCTGCATGAGGTGAAGCCGGGCGACCCGGCGATCTTCGCAGGGACCGCGGGGTTCCTGGCGCTGGTGGCGCTGGTGGCCTGTTATCTACCTGCGCGGAGGGCGGCGCGGCCTGGATCCGATGCGCGCGTTACGGCACGAATGAGGGGTTAAGCGCGATCGAGGGCCTGCTCGAAATCGGCTAGCAGATCTCGCCAGTCCTCGATACCCACGGAAACGCGCACCAGGCCGTCGCCGATGCCGGCCTCATCCAGCTCCTGCGCGGACATCCCCGAATGCGTGGTGGATTTGGGGTGGCACACCAGGGTTTCCACGCCGCCGAGCGATACGGCATTGCGCCCGATCTGCAGATGGCGCAGAAAATCGAAGGCCGAAGCGCGGCCACCGCGGAAATCGATGGAGAACAGGCCGCCGGGATAGGCGCACTGCTCCTCATAAATGCGGCGCTGCTCGGGATCCGTGAACAGCGTGGGATAGAGGACACGCGCGAGTTTGGGATGCCCGTTGAGGGCCTCGGCCAGCCGCTGCGCGTTCTTGCTTTGCCGGTTCATGCGCAGGGCCACGGTACACAAGCGGCTATTGAGCATCCAGCATTCGTCCGGCTGGAGGATGTTGCCGAACATGTTGCGGCGCAGGAGAATCTTGCGCATGAGCAGCGGGGTCCTTGGAGAGGGCGATGCCCGCTACCATATCGCTGAAACCGGAGAGATACTTGGTTCCGGAATAGAGCACCAGGTCCGCGCCGAGCAGCAAGGGGTGCTGGAAGGCGGGACCCAGGAAGGTGTTATCCACCATCACCACGGGCTGGTCGGGATGATTCTTGGCGGCATCGGCGGCGCGGCGGATGTCGGTCATGACCATCGTTGGATTGGCGGGCGTTTCGAGGCATACGATGCTCAAGTTGCGGGCGGAGCGGATGGCGCTGTCGAGGGCTTCGGAATCGCCGCCGGGCACGGGAATGCCCTGCACTCCGAAAGGCTCCAGAAAGCTGTGGATTAGGCCAGTGGTTCCGCCGTAGAGCGGGGTGGTGTAGACGATGGTGGTTCCCGGCCGAGCCACCGCGACAAAAGCCGTCATGATGGCGGCCATTCCGGAATTGAAGGCGCCGGCGGATTGCGCGCCCGGCTCCAGCGGGACGATCTGATCTTCGAGGATTTCGGAATTGGGATGCGAGAAGCGCGAGTAGATGAGATCGGCGCGCTCGCCTTCCTCGGCTGCCACGCGGCCGGAAAGCACGGAAAAGGCGCGTTCGGCCTCTTCGGGGCTGGAGAACACATAAGTGGAACTGCGGAACACGGCTGGCCGGGCGGAGCCCAGGGAAAGCTGGGGATCGAAACCGCGCGTCAGCACCGCGGTGCGCGGCCGCACGGCGGTGTGCGCGCCGTCAGGGTTTGGCATAAACGCTCCTAATGAAGAGTGTACCGCCGGGGGGCGCGGGCGAGCCGGTTTTCGACTAGGAGGTTTTCGATTAGAATAAGAGCGGACCTTGTATGGATACGGAAGCGGGCATACCGGTGCCGAAGCTGTTCCAGCCGCACCCCAATCTGGGTGACGCAGTGAACCGCAATTTCATCATGTCGGAAGTGGAGGGCGGCGTTTACCTGGATCGGCTGCCGGAGGGCACGGTGCTGCGTGTGGAGACGCAGAACCGCGCTTACACGCTGGTGCATCGGGGCAACGGGCAGGTGCTGATTTCGGGCCATCCGATGTTTTGTCCGGAGCCGGTGCTGGTGCATATTGAAGGGTCCAACTGGGGAGGGTCGATGCTGAAGGCGTCTTTCATCGGACGCGGGATGCATCTGGAGTTCCGGCATCCGGAGCATCGCACGATTATGACTTCGTGCATTCTGGACGTGCGGGCGGCTTAGCCCGCGTAGGCGGCCAGGCCCCAGCGCGCGGACTCGGCTACTGCGGGCTCAGGGAAAGCGGCCAGCATCTGGAGCGGCGCGCGGAACTTCTCCAGCCTGGCATTGCCCATGGCGATCGCCACATTGCGCAGAAAGCCGCTATAGCGTGCACGCGGGATGGGGGAGTCGCGGAACATCTGGCGAAATTCGGTTTCGGAGAGTGCGGCCAGCCTGTCGAGAGGGGGCGCCATGTGCGCGGGCGCGAAAGCCGGGTCGACGGTAACGGGCGCGCGCCGGTTCCAGGGGCAGACATCCTGGCAGATATCGCAACCGAAGACGTGGCGCCCGATGCCGGGGCGCAGGGGCTCGGGAACGGGGCCGCGCAGTTCGATGGTGAAGTAGGAAATGCAGAGACGCGAATCGAGCGCCCAGGCCGGTCCGGCGGCGAGGCCGGTGGGCACGATGGCCTGGGTGGGACAAGCGTCGATACAGCGGGTACAGGAGCCGCAGCGGTCGGGCGGCGGCTGGTCCGGCGCCAGGTCGAGCGAAAGCAGCAGCTCGCCCAGAAAAAACCAGGAGCCCATGGCCTGATTGATGAGGCAGGTATTCTTGGCGATCCAGCCGAGACCGGCGTGGCGTGCATAGGCGCGCTCGAGCAGGGGCGCGGTATCCACGCAAATCTTCCAATCGAAGGGCGCGGGCGCGAGAAGGCGCAGCCCGTCGACCACGCGGGCGAGGCCGCGGCGAAGCACCTGGTGATAATCCTGGCCCCAGGCGTAGCGCGAGATCCAGGCCAGATCGTTGTCGGCGAATTCGGTCGAGTAGGGTTGCGGCCCGTTGTAGAGCTTGCCGACGCAGAGGATGGAGCGGGCCGAAGGCAGCAGGCTGCGGGGATCGTCGCGCAGCGCGGCGCGGCGATCGGTGAGATAGCGCATCTCGCCCGCGAGTCCGCCGGCGGCCCACTGGCGATAGTAGGCGGCTTCGGGAACGGGAGTGGCAGGGGCTATGCCAGCCAGCTCGAATCCGTTGTCACGGGCTAGGGCTTTCAACTGGGCTTTTATCTGTTCGGGGCACATGGACGGCGAACTTTCCGCGGTATTTCTCCGGCATCCGGCACGGGCCGCAAGTCGCGTCCCAGGAAGATATGCTTGGTTTCACCAGTGGCGAGTTTGCGCCCGTCCGTGGCCAGACGCATCTCATAGGCGAAGCGCACCATGCGCGGATTGGCTTCTTCAACCCAGGTGCGGATGACTACCTGTTCATCGAACCGCGCGGGAGAGGCGTAGCGGCAGCGGGCTTCGGCTACGGCGAGAAACACGCCGTCCTGCAGTTCCATTTGTTTGTATTCGAAGCCGCTCGCTTTGCAGTACTCGACGCGGCCGACCTCCATCCACACCAGGTAGTTGGCGTAATATACGATGCCCATCTGGTCGGTCTCGGCGTAGCGCACCTGGATGGTGGTTTCGTGTGGCACTCAAGGGCAATTATAGCGAAGACTTTTTGGCAGCGGCTTACTGTGTGATCCTGAGAGGATGCCGCCGCTTTCGAGCATCCGCCGCGAATGGCGGGCCTTGCTGGTGTTGGCCTGGCCGCTGGTGGTTGCCGAGGTGGGGTGGATGGCCATGGGGATCATCGACACCATCATGGTGGGGCGCCTGCCGGCAAGCGCGCTGGCCATTGGGGCGGTCAGCCTGGGCAGCATTCTCTTTTCCACTTGCACCATTTTTGGCGGATGCCTGTTGCTGGGCATGGACACGGTGGTCTCGCAAGCCTACGGCGCGGGACGCATCGCGGATTGTCACCAGTCGTTGTGGAACGCCCTGTATCTGTGTGTGCCGCTGACGCCTCTGTTGACGATCGTGAACCTGGCTATGGCCGCGAGCCTGGCGCATTTCGACGTGAACCCGCAGGTGCTGCCGCAAGCCACTTCGTACATCCGCATCCTGACGTGGGGGACAGGGCCGCTGATGCTGTACTTCGCTCTGCGCCGTTATTTGCAGGGCATGGGAATCGTGCAGCCGGTGATGTTCACGCTGATCTCGGCCAACCTGATCAACCTGTTTGGGAATTGGGTGCTGATCCACGGCCACCTGGGTTTTCGGGCGATGGGCACGGACGGATCGGCATGGGCCACGTTCGCGGCGCGCATGTACATGGCCGGGGTGCTGACGCTGACCGCGATTTACTACGATCGCGGCCGGGGATGGGGGATGTTCCGCGTCCCGCTGGCGCCGGATTGGGCGCGCTTCGCGCAGTTGCTGAGACTGGGTCTGCCGGTCGCGGTGCAGGTATTGCTTGAGATCGCGGTCTTCGGAGTGGCCACCGTGCTGATTGGACGCCTGGATGCCGCATCGCTGGCCGGGCACCAGATCGCGCTGAACCTGGCGAGCCTGACCTTCATGGCTCCGCTGGGCATCAGTTCGGCGGCGGCGGTGCGGGTGGGACATCTGATTGGATCGGGCGATTTTGCGGGGGCGGGCCGCGCGGGTTGGAGCGCGCTGGCTTGCGGCTGCGCATTTATGCTGTCGGCGGCCGTGGTGTTCCTGACGATACCCGAACGCATCGCGCGGCTGTACACCACCGATCCGGCCGTGATCCGGGTGAGCGTGACTTTGCTCGCCATCGCCGCCGCGTTTCAGGTGTTCGACGGATGCCAGATTGTGGCCTCAGGGGCGCTGCGCGGCGCCGGCGATACGCGCACGCCTATGTGGTGCAACTTAGTGTTCTACTGGCTTATCGGGCTGCCGCTCGGCTGGCTGCTGGGCTTCCGCTACGGATGGGGTGCGGCCGGCATATGGGCGGGGCTTTGCTTTGGCCTGATTTTGATTGGATCGGTACTGCTGATGGTGTGGTGGCGGACTGCGGCGGAGCTGCGGCGGAGTGAGGGGGTGCTTGCTTCGCGCTTTTGAAGCTGTTGAAATTGGGGGGTGATCGCGGCTGGAGGTTGCGGCCTGCGGCGACGGCGGCGTCGTTGATGCCATCGGCGCGCGTGGTTGAAGCACCCCAGGGAGATTTTGGGCGGCGAGAACATCCCAATAATCTTACACCCGCCGCCTCGCCGAGGTGGTCCCGCCCAGACACTCGAAGCCTTCGGTGGCCGTAGAAGTCAAACCCTGCGCATGAAGGAGGGGGTGTGCCGACCGTCATTCCTCCTCTACCGTACGTGGCAGGGCGCAGGGTTTTATAATGGGCCTTCTAAACGGAGAAAATCAATGTCTAGCAGTACCAATACGTTTGTTGAGCAGAATCGCGATCGTCTTCTTGAGGAGTTGAAAGAGTTCCTGCGCATTCCCAGCATCAGCACGCTGCCCGAACATCGCGGGGATATCGACCGCGCGGCGCAATTCGTGGCGGACAGCCTGCGGCATGTGGGGATGGAGAATGTGGAAATTATCCAGACCGCCAAGCATCCGCTGGTGTACGCCGATTGGATGCACGCGCCGGGCAAGCCCACGGTGCTGTGTTACGGGCACTACGACGTGCAGCCGGCCGATCCGCTGGAGTTGTGGGAGAGCCCGCCATTTGAGCCGACGGTGCGCAACGGCAACATCTACGGGCGCGGCACGGCGGACGATAAAGGGCAGATGTACAGCCACGTGAAGGCTATCGAAGCGCTACGCGCGGCAACCGGAACGCTGCCCCTGAATGTGAAGTTCCTGGTGGAAGGCGAGGAGGAAGTGGGCGGCGAGTCCATTGCGAAGTACGTGGCGGAGAATCCGGAAAAGCTGAAAGCGGATGTGGCGCTGGTTTCCGATACAGAGCTTTTCGCCGACGGCATTCCGACGCTGTGCATCGGGCTGCGCGGTTTGGTCTACATGGAATTGGAAGCCACCGGGCCGAGCCGGGATCTGCACTCGGGGCTGTACGGCGGCGTGTCGCCCAATCCGATCTTTGGGCTGGTGGAACTGCTTTCGAAGGTGAAGAACGCAAATGGCGTGATTCAGGTGCCGGGCATCTACGACGATGTGGAGCCGCCGGCGCCCGCGGAGAAGCGAAGCTGGAAGCGTCTGCCATTCAGCGAAGAGGAATTCCTGAAGAACGAGGTAGGCGCGACGACGCTGACCGGCGAGCGCAAGCCTAGCGTGCTGGAGCGCGTTTGGGCGCGCCCGACCTTCGAGGTGCACGGCATCGCAGGGGGCTTCACGGCGGCGGGGGCGAAGACCGTGATTCCGGCCAAGGCGACGGCTAAGATCAGCTTCCGGCTGGTGCCCAAGCAGGATCCCGATAAAGTGACGGCGGCGTTCCGCGAGTTCGTGCAGAAGAACACGCCGAAGGGAATTCAGTTCGAGCTGCGGGTGTTGAGCGCGGGGCCGGGACTGTCGGTGAATCCGGACCATCCGGCGATCAAGGTGGCGGCCAAGGCGTTCAGCGATATTCTGGGCAAAAAGACGGTTTTCATCCGGTCGGGGGGGTCGATTCCGATTGTGGGCGATTTCGCGAATTTTCTGGGGATTCCCACGGTGCTGATGGGGTTCGGGCTGCCGGACGACGGGCTGCACTCGCCGAATGAGAAGTATCATTTGGAGAATTACTATCAGGGGATTATGACGGTGGCGCATTTCTTTGAGCAGTACGGCGCGGCGGCGTAGGCCGGGCGTTCTTGGTGTCGCGGGAGTGGCGGAAGCTCGGATGGCGGATGATTTTCAAAGTGACATTGAGGCTGTCAGCCGCATCGGTGCCGTTCCGACGATTCTTGAGGTAGTGTGTCGTAGCACGGGAATGCGATTTGCAGCAATCGCTCGGGTGACCGAAAACCGCTGGGTGGCTTGTAGCGTTCTGGATGAAATCGATTTTGGACTGAAGCCAGGCGGCGAGTTAAAGATCGAAAGCACCATCTGTAATGAAATCCGCCAAAGTCGTCAACCCGTCGTCATCGATCACGTCGCGCAAGAGCCGGAATGGTGCAATCATGCCACACCTGCAATGTACGGATTTCAGAGTTATATTTCGATGCCGATCATTCTGGCGGACGGCTCTTTCTTCGGCACCCTATGCGCAATCGATCCGCTTCCCGCCCGGATTAAGACAACGGCAACAATCGGGATGTTCCGGCTATTCGCCGAACTCATCGGCAAACATCTCGACGCTACGAAGAAACTAGCGCAAGTGGAGCGGTCAAACGACGCCCTACAACGGTTCGCCTCCATTGCATCCCATGATCTGCGCGAGCCTTTGCGGCAGGTATCGATCTTCGCTCATCTGCTGGCGAAAAAGCACAGAGGAGCCGATGCGGAGAATGACGAGTATTTTGGTTTCGTGGAAGCTGGCGTTTCGCGGATGGGAAGACTTCTCGATGGGCTAATGGCCTATACACAGCTTGACGCCACGGACTCGACGATCTTGCAAACAGCCGATATGGAGACGGCTCTAAATGAAGCGTTAGAGGGGTTGCGCCTCTCTTTGCAGGAGTCTGAAGCGACCGTCACACACGATTCACTTCCGCAAGTCCACGGCGACCGCGCCCAATTGGCGCAACTGTTACAGAACTTGGTCAGCAATGCTCTGAAGTATCGGACCAAGGAAGCTCCGCGCATTCATGTATCCGCCGCTCGCGAAGGGGACGAGTGGATTATCTCAATCAGCGACAATGGCGAGGGCATCGCGCCAGAACATCGGGCGAAGGTTTTTGAGGCCTTTGCGCGCCTTCACGGGCCTGAGATCGCCGGTACAGGTCTGGGGCTCGCGTTCTGTTCAAAGATCGTCGATCTGCACGGGGGGCGCATTTGGGTAGAACCAAACACCGTATTCCCGAGCGGCTCGATTTTCCGTTTCTCACTGCCCGCCTGATCTTGGCTGCTGGCTCTTCCGGTGCGTAGAGTCCGTTAAGGCATCATGGCGCCGTAGATTGGGCGCGGGGCTATTCGACATATTTGAGCATGTCATCCCGGTCGCGGGCGGCCTTTTCGGCGGCTTTGCCAAATGCAAGCCACGCCAAGACGAGAGTCTGTCGCGGTAAACAGGAATAACCATGGTCGCGACGTACCATTGCCTAGCCAGGACAACCCTATCCCCGGCAAGAACAGGGCCAGGCGGTTCCGTAGGCTGAGGTAGCCGCGCCGTCTGGCATCGTGCCGCTCGGCGAGGAAGCGGGCACCGGGCGCCGTCTGGTTGGAGCGATCATGCTGCCGTTCCCGAATAGCAGTCAGCACCAGATAGATCACTACGCCCAATGTCCATGCCTGGCCGCACCTCAACCAGAGCTGGTCTAGTGTGTAACCGTTATAAAGTAGCCCGGCGCACAGGATCGCGGCACACAGCAACAGGCCTCTGGTAAGATATCGATCCGCCCTATGGCGCCGTTGCGCCATCGCAGATAGGGCCTCAGGGGTCATAGCGATGTTCATGGTCTTGTTCTCCTCCTGTCCTTGCGACAGCCAGGGCGAGTTATCGGGTTCTGGCATCAGGGGCTCCCTCGGAATATGTTTGCTTCAGGACCTTCTTAATCCGGTGAATCTTGGTCGCGACATTGACGGATGAAAGTCCGGTCACTTCGGCGATTGTTTCCGCGGCTTCGCCTTCGAGGTGAAGCATGATGATTTGGCGATCCAGTGGTTTGAGGCGGTGAATCAGGTCCAGAAGACTGTCCGCAGAGGATTTGCGGTTGAGGTCTGCTTGCGTGGCACCGGGTGGAAGGAGGCCGTCCAGAGTGTCCACATCTACCAGGTGCCCGGAGCGGCGCCGGCTGCGCACGACATGGGATGCGCCGACATTGTGTGCGATCCGGTATACCCAGGTCCGAAGAATGCATCTGCCGTCAAAAGAGGCAAGACTCAGCCACAATTCCAGATGTATGTCCTGCAGCAAGTCTCTTTGCTTGTCGGGATCGGCCTCGTATCCGCGTGCGAGCCGGCGTATCATTGTGGCTTGCGTGGCAACCGCCTCCGCGTACAGTTGGTTTTGATCCATCTGCCCCTTCACTATGTATAGTCTCCGGGGAAGGCGGCGTTCTTACATTTTCGGCTTCTCCGGCTCGTCCGCGAGGCTCTTGGCCGCAGTGTTCCGGCCCAACTGATGAACCAGCAGTCCCGTGGCGCGGGCCTGGGGGCCGGCGGTCTGGAACGCGATCTGGAGGTCTGTGACCTTGGCGAAGAACTCTGTCTCGCTCTCCGGAAAGATCTGGAAGCTCCCCTGACCGGTCGCCCGGGCGAAGAGATAGTCGCCATCACGGGTGATCGTCAATATGAAATTGGGCGCCAGTTCATAGCGGCCGATGTAGCGATCAAAAACTTTCGGATCGACCTTTGTTTCTTTGCGCTCTTTCGCCGGCTCGATATTCTCTTCCAGCCGCTGGCCAGGTTCTTCTGCCCTTCCTGGTTCACCACCAGCTCGGTCGCGTTGCTTTGGAGCACGGTGTGGAACGTGATCTGGATGTCCATACCCTTAATGGACACGAAGAACTCGGTCTCGCTCGGGCAAGATCTCAAAGGTTCCGCCACCGTGGGGCGCCTCGGCATAGAGATGGTTGCCATCCCGGGTAATCGTCAAAACCGAATCGGGCGCCGTTTCGTTGCGGCCGGTGTAGCGATCGAAGACCTTGGTGTCGATTTTCGTTTGGCGATGTTCCCTGGGCGGGTCGATCTTAGCGAACGGGTAGTTGACGTTCAGCAGATGGCGGCCGATGTCGTACGGCCCGTCGCCGATGTTGGAGTTGGAGAGCACCACCACGCCGATGCCGCTCCGCGGATCGAATCCTATAAAGCTCTGATAGCCCCCGGTGAGACCGTTATGCCCAATAATCGAACTGCCGTGAGCAGATCGTTCACGGTGGACCGAAGTGCGCCGCATCCGGCGAGCGTTGGCATGTCCCAGTTCGACACTGGGTGCAACGCGCCATCGTGACCCACCGCCAGCCGCTTCTGTATATCGGGGGAAAGGGCGATCGAAGTGCTCGACATATCCAGGGGTTGGGTAATCCGGGGAGCGAACCAGATCCTCGTAGCTCGAGCCAGCACGCAAAGCCAGCACGTGCCCCAGAAGACCCACACCGAGATTCGAGTATTCGTATTGAGAGCCGATGTCGCGCGTGAGGCTCGAAACTCGAGAGAAATTGATAGAGCCCATCAACCGTGTAATTGGCGTAAGGGTTGTTCATTGGGTCCTTGGGACTCATGTTCGCCGGCATGAGAGGCAGGCCGGACGCTTGCGTGGAGAGGCAAGGGTGATCTTCTTACCGTTTCGCTCCGGCATCTTGACGTTTGATGGGAGAAATTTCGAAACGGGATCGGTCAAGGCAACCTCACCCCGTTGGACCATGTCCATCAGCAGCAGTGAAGTGAAAACCTTGGTCACAGACCCGATTTCGAAGACGGTGTCGCCGTTGATCTGGCGTGGGTCGCCCTTCGCCAGGCTGCCGTAGGCGACGATCCTGCGGCCTTTGGCATCGATGACTCCCACCACGATGCCGACGCCCTGATGATCTCTGTCGATGCGGTCGATGAAGATTTGCGGAATCCCGGCGTCAGACGGAATGGGCGCAACGGGTTCAGTCTGCCCAGGCAGTGACGACAACGGCAGAAGCAATCCAAGTGCAAGCGTGGCGCGCGAGAACATTCTTCTCCTATTATCGGGCTACTTCAGGCCGGCAAGAAAGAGGCGCGTTTCACGGAGTACTTCGGGCGCGTTCGACAGAAATATATAGTGCGCACCTCGGAGCCTGATCACACGGGCGGTGGGGATACGCTGCCAGGCCTGCGCCTGCTTTTCCGTCAGGGCATCAATCCTTTTGAAACGGGCTGCCGCCGTAGTTTTATCCATCCATTTGTCCGGAACGTGGGGGAGGGCGAAGATGACCAGCGCCGGCACAGCGATATCCGTGTACTTGGTGGCGCCCGTCATGATCGACATCAGAACTTGCGCGCCTGGAAAATCGCGGGCCTTCGTGGGCCGTCCGGCGGGGGTCGCATCCCAGAGCTGTCGGAACTCCGCCTCCGGCATTCGGAATCCAGATGTTTGTGCGTCCCACTTTTGCAGGGCGGCGAAGCTGGCCAGGTTGTTGCCACGTGGCTCGGGAGCTCGAGGCCCTTGGATCGCCATGATCGCCAGGAGCTCCTTCATCGCCGCCCCATTGTCAGTGTCGAGTGCGTATGGATATCCGGCTTCGAGGTAGACCAATCCCGCGACGCGGCCGGGGTGCGAGCTCGGCTATGGAACTCATTTCCGCGCCGGCGATGGAGTGGCCCACCAAGACGGGCCGGTTCAATTTGAGCGCGTCAAGGACAGCCAGCACGTCATCACCCAGGCGATCCGCGGCGTTCTGGGAGACGGCGGAAAAACCGGAGGCGCCGAACCCGCGCCGAGTGATGCCGTAAACATGGTAGTTGGCCGTGAGCTTCGGTGCGAAGCCGTCGAACACGTGCGCTGTGTCTCCGCCCCCGGCCAGGAGAACCACAGGCTTGCCGGAACCACCCCAGTCGAGCACTTCGAGCCTAACGTCATGCTCCACCGCGACGTACTGCACGGTGTGAGGGGATGGGTCCCGCCAAGCGGCGGATAGTGGCGCAATCAACAGTAAAGCAACAGCTAGCGACTTGCAGGGCACAGTAGAGATTACGATTTACAGGGCTGCTCCGTTCCGTCAGTTAATGAGTTATACTGGCCCTCCATGAACGAACCTCGCATCTTGCAGGCGCGCCGGTCATTTCTGGCGGCGGCTCTGGGATCCGCCGTCCTGGCTGGGAAGGCCGCACGGGCGCAGCGGGATTGGAGCGGCCGCGAGCCCGTCCGGTACCCGGACCCCGACGTCCTGGTGCTCGACAAACGATTCGCCAAGTACAGAGTCAATAACACGCCTATCCGCCGTTTGCACACGGGCATGCTGTGGGCCGAGGGTCCGGCGTGGAACGGCGCGGGACGCTACCTGATCTGGAGCGACATTCCCAACAACGCGCAGATGCGCTGGATCGAGGAGGACGGGCACGTGAGCACGTACCGCTCACCCAGCGGCAACAGCAACGGCAACACTTTCGACTATCAGGGCCGCCTGCTTTCGTGCGAGCACCTGAACCGGCGGGTGGTGCGTTACGAGGCGGATGGGACGGTCACGGTGTTGGCGGATCAATGGAAGGGCAAGCCGCTGAATGCGCCGAACGATATCGTGGTGCATCCGGACGGGGCTATCTGGTTCACCGATCCGGGCTACGGCATTCTGGCGGCATACGAAGGAACGCGCGCCGAGATGCAGTTGAAGGAAGCGGTCTACCGCATCGATGGGCAGACCGCCAAAATGGAGATGGTGAACGATGAGATGTACAAGGCCAACGGCCTGTGCTTCTCGCCCGATTACAAGAAGCTCTACATCGTAGATACGGGCGCGACGCACTATCCGGATGCACCGCGCAACATTCGCGTGTACGACGTGGCGGATGCGCGCAGCCTGCGCAACGGGCGGGAGTTCGTATCCATGGGCAAGGGATTGGCCGATGGCATCCGCGCAGACGTGGACGGGAACATCTGGGCAGGCTCCGGCTGGGTGGGTGCGGGTTATGACGGCGTGCAGATTTTCACGCCGGGGGGCGAGCGCATCGGCCAGATTCTGCTGCCGGAGGCGTGTGCCAACCTGTGTTTTGGCGGCAGCAAGCGGAACCTGCTGTTCATGGCGGCGAGTCAGTCGCTGTATGCGGTGTATGTGGAGACGCGCGGGGCACACATTTGTTGAGTTACCGAAGCGGGGGTGAGTAGAGATTCGGCATTTGCCACGCGCGATAGGATCCGTGCGGGCTGAAGATATTCAGCACCTGAGTGCCCGTCAAGTAACCCGAAGTGGGCAGCGTCTCGATGGCGTAGGCATCGGGGCTTCCCGCCTGGAAAAAATACAGGCCGTCAGACAGCAACTGGGCGCTGCCATAAACCGGTGCGAAGACGCCCAAGCCAACGCTGATCACAGGCGTGACCTGCATATTGGTTAAGTCCACTGATAGAGCCATACCCCGGCTGGCGCCTTGCCCCAGACCCAGTGGGGGTAGGGAAACGCGGGTGTTTCCATTGTCGAAGACGGCTGGCTTCCCAGCGGCTGTGGGGAGGCTGCCGAGGGGGTCATCGACTGAATGGTGACGGCGGCGGACAGGCTACGGTTCCCATGGCCAGCGCGGCCAAAACAATTGTGACCCGCGACATCAGCACTCTATCACCATTGGATTCGGGTGACACTATAGGGGCCGATGGTCACCGGATTGGGTGACGTGGTATTTACGATCTGTACCGCGGTCTGATTGGTCGCGGTGTTTTCGGCAGTGTCGCTGGCGTTCGAAACATAGGAAACCGTCAAGGTGGTTTGCAGCAACTCGCCGTCGGCTACGACGGCCATCGGCAGAGACGAAGCGGATTTGTTGGTGACTAACAAGTAGTGCGTGCCGTCGGTGCCTTGATAGGCTTGGGAAAACACGGCTGGAATGGGATTGCCGTCGTACCCCTGAATGGCGACAGTTGGACCGCCATTTACAACCGTGGTCCAAGTGCCGTCGCTGTTATTGATAGCCAGGTTAGCGACTTCCAGGGCGAGCGCGGAGGTGGAGTAATAGAATTGGAACTGCGTATCGGGATTCGTGGCCGTGTTGGTGGAGTAATTATTGTTCTTCCTGTACTGAGCCTTCAGGTAGCTCTCATAGTCATCCACCGCGCGGATAATCCCCTGGTTAAATGAGTTGCCGATATAGAGCTCCTGGACGCCGGCGGCGTGAACCTGCGGGATGGTAGACATGCGTGAGATCCACTCGGCCAGGAAAATCCCGTTGTAAATGTAGGCTTCGAAAGCCATGGTGCCGAAGCCATCGGTATTCAGCTCCGTGAAGTAAACGGGCATGCTGGTTCCGATCAGCGGCACCAGATAGGAGTTGAACCACTCGGTGGTGCCATGCGCCAGGATGCCGTTGAGTAACTGCTCCTCATTTGTGGTGGTGGTGCTGGAACTGGCGATGGGATACACGTGCACGGAAACGCCGTTCCACCATTTGGGGCTATAGGCCGTCATGCCGTTATCCCACGTCATGTAAGGGCTCTGCTGCCAGTCCCAAGGTCCCTGATAGAATACGCCGGCGGTGGCATTGGGATTGGCGGTGGTTAGGTTCTGATAGTACGGAGCGTGCATGGCTTGGATGTAGTCGGCCGGCGTGGCGTAGATTTTGTTGTACACAAACGGCTCGTTGGCCAGCTCCCACTCGAGCACGTTGAGGCCGGCCGATTGCGCGGCATTGGCCATTAGTCCGATGGTGTTGGTATTAGTATCGGTATATCCGTTAAAGTCGACGATGGAGTTAGCGCCGAGAGTCTTCACGAATGTCGCGTAATCGGAGACACATGTACCGCCCGAAAAGCAGGCTCCGCCCTTGGCCTGGGTTAGTTCCTGGCCGTCCAGGAGACCGTTATAGGCGAAGCTATTGACGTCGGGTTCTAGTTCGGCTATCCAAGATGAGTTGAATTCTCCGGTCTGCCAGCTAAATGCCATGGAGGCAGTACCGGAGGGAAACCGTATCCAGCCGGGCTTTAAGGGTTCCACCATGGCGAGGAACTTAGGATCCCAGTATTCCACACCGTTAATGAGATACGCGTCGTTAAAACCGCTGAAACCCTGCACCATCGGCGTGGTGGAGGTGGTGGTGACAGTGGTGTACATGATGCCTGCCTGGATGGTGAAACCATTAGTGAGCGAGGCTACCTCGCCACCCGTGGTCACTGTCACCGTCTGGGAACCAACGGGCGCGGTGGCGCTGATCACGATGCCGGCGGTGGCGCTGGTGGAGCTATTCACTGTCACTGGTCCGGGCTGGCCGGCCGTGCCGCCGCCTACTGAGATACCGGGTCCAAAATTCGCGACGGTGGTTCCCTGCACGAAGTTCGAGTTAGTTGCCGTGATAGTGACCTGGAGCGGTAGTCCCTGATAAGACGAGTTCGGCGACAAGCTCTGGAGTTGGGCGGCCGGTGTGATGGTGAGCGCAAACGCCTGGGTGGCGGTCGCCTGGTAGGTGTCAGTAGCTAGGATGGTGAAGTTGGCGGTGGCGGCTGTAGATGGTGTGCCGCTGATCAATCCGTTAGACGCGGCTAACGTGAGATTCGCCGGCAATGTGCCAGCGCTCACTGACCAACTGTATTGTCCACTGCCGCCGCTGGCGGTCAACGTTTGCGAATAGGGAACTCCTACCTCGCCATTAGGCAAAGGAGACGTGCGGGTGATTAGTATGGGCGAGTCGATGGTTACGGTAAATGCTTTAGTCGTGGAGACTTGATTCGTGTCAGTGACCCGGATGGTGAAACCCGGAGTGCCCGCGGCGGAGGGTGAGCCGGTGATCTTGCCAGTGGCCGCACTCAATGTGAGACCGGCAGGCAGAGATCCCGAGGTCGACAGACCAGGTGTATCGGCCGCTGCCGCCGGTGGCGGCCAAGGTCTGTGAGTAAGCTACATTTACAGTGCCGGTTGGTAGGGGAGAACTAGTGGTTATGGCGAGGGCCGGGTCGACGGTGATGGCAAACTTTTTGCTGCCGGCCAATCCGTCACTATCGGTGGCCTCGGCGACGAAGTAGGAAAGGCCCTTCGCGGAGGGCTGGCCGGTAAT
The DNA here is from genome assembly GCA_963795925.1 of Bryobacterales bacterium. Lineage (GTDB taxonomy): Bacteria > Acidobacteriota > Terriglobia > Bryobacterales > Bryobacteraceae > Bog-159. The sequence goes on from CAWCJP010000007.1 coordinate 221,802, forward strand.
CTGGCCGGCCGAGCTCAATGTCAGGCCGCTTGGCAGAGATCCCGAAGTTACGGTCCAGGTATATTGTCCGGTTCCGCCGCTGGCCGCCAGGGCGTCCGAGTAGTTGATCCCGAGGGTGGCGGTGGGCACGGGTGAGGCGCTGGTGACTACTACGGTCGCGTTCACGGTCAACTGCGCGGAGTTGGTGCTTTGAAATGCCTTGCCGGCGGAGGTGGTTCCGGAAATCGAGACCTGATATGAGGTAGCCGCTGTGACACGCATGGACGTAGGAACTTTGAAGGTGACGCGCTCGGTGGTTCCCGACACCACAGTCACCTTCGAAGCCGTGGTGGTGCCGGTAGGTCCGCCCCCGGTGGTGGTGGGGTTGAATGTAACGGTTACGTTAGCAGCCGGGATGGTTCCAGACGGGAAGCCGTGGCCAACGACGTAAACACTTGTTACGGCAGGGTCGGCTGTGCTGGGGATGGCGGACGAGTTCAGCGTTACCTCAGTAGCCGCGGGCAGTAGCAGGGCGGAAAGTAGTGTCAGTAAAGATAGCTTAATTGGCCGGTTCATGGCGCACCTCGGGCTTGGATCGAAAGATCCTGATTGTCCAACTCTGATTTTCAAACGTTGTGCCGCAAGAGTCAAGGGGTACTGGGACTACTTGTCAGCCCCAGCTCAGCGTTTAGTGAGGTTCGCATTATAGCGGCATCATCGTCGGGCGGCGCAAGATGGCGTGCTGAACAGGGCTACCAGGGGACTCTTATGTTATAGGATCCTTCGCCGGCGATGGTGGTCCAGGTGAAGGCTGGGGCCTTCCAGACGCCGCTGGACAGTGTTCCGATGTTGAAGTCGCGCACCATCGAGTAGGGTTGACCGGCAGCCGCCACATTGAATTGAAACATAAAGAAATGGGGACTGCTGTTAGTGGCGACGGTGGCGGACAGGGGTACGGTTCCCACTGCCGCGGCAGCCAAGAGAATTGTGACTCTCCCGATCACCATTGAATCCGGGTGACACTGTAGGGGCCGATGGTAACCGGGTTGGGCGACGTGGTATTCACGATCTGCACGGCGGTCTGATTGGTCGCGGTGTTTTCGGCGGTGTCGCTGGCGTTTGAAACATAGGAAATTGTCAAGGTGGTTTGCAGCAACTCGCCGTTGACCTCGATGGCCATGGGTAGAGACGAAGCGGATTTGTTGGTGACCAATAAGTAGTGCGTCCCGTCGGTGCCCTGATAGGCTTGGGCAAATACAGCCGGAATGGGATTGCCGTCGTAACCCTGAGTGGGGACCGTGGGTCCGCCATTCACAACCGTGGCCCAAGTGCCGTCGCTGCTATTGATAGCGTTGTTGGCGACTTCCAGGGCGAGGGCGGAGGTGGAGTAATAGAATTCGAATTGGGTAGCCGGATTGGTGGCGGTGTTAGTGGAGTAATTGTTGTTCTTGTTGTACTGAGCCTTCAGATAACTCTCAAAGTCATCCACGGCGCGGATAATACCCTGGTTGAAGCCGCTACTGTTACCCAGGTAAAGCTCCTGGACTCCGACGGCCTTGACCTGCGGGATGGTGGACATGCGCGAGATCCACTCCGCCAGGAAAATTCCATTGTAAATGTAGGCTTCGAAAGCCATGGTGGCGAAGCCATCGGTATTCAGCTCTGTGAAGTAAACGGGCATGCTGGTTCCGATCAGCGGCACCAGATATGAGTTGAACCACTCGGTAGTGCCATGCGCCAGGATGCCGTTGAGTAACTGCTCCTCATTTGTGGTGGTGGTGCTGGAACTGGTGATGGGATACACGTGCACGGAAACGCCGTTCCACCATTTGGGGCTATAGGCCGTCATGCCGTTATCCCACGTCATGTAAGGGCTCTGCTGCCAGTCCCAAGGTCCCTGATAGAATACGCCGGCGGTGGCATTGGGATTGGCGGCGGTTAGATTCTGATAGTACGGAGTGTACATCGCGCTGATATAGTCGGCCGGCGTGGCGTAGATTTTGTTGTACACAAACGGCTCGTTGGCCAGCTCCCACTCGAGCACGTTGACGCCGGCCGATTGCGCGGCATTGGCCATTAGCCCGATGGTGTTGGTATTGGTATCGGTATATCCGTTAAAGTCGACGATGGAGTTAGCGCCCAGGGTTTTCACGAATGTCGCATAATCCGAGACGCAGGTACCGCCCGAGAAACAGGCTCCGCCCTTGGCCTGAGTGAGTCTCCTGGCCGTCCAGGAGACCGTTATAGACGAAGGAAATGACGTCCGGCTTCAGCTGGGCTATCCAGGCTGAATTGAATTCTCCGGTCTGCCAGCTAAACGCCATGGAAGGGCTGCCCGAGGGAAACCGTATCCAGCCGGGCTTCAAGGGTTCCACCATGGCGAGGAACTTGGGGTCCCAGTATTCCACACCGTGAATGAGATACTCGTCCGCAAAGCCGCTGAAGCCCTGCACCATCGGCGTGGTGGCGGTGGTGGTGATGGTGGTGTACATGATTCCGGTCTGGATGGTGAAACCATTGATGAGCGAGGCCACCTCGCCACCCGTGGTGACTGTCACGGTCTGGGATCCGACGGTTGCCGTGGCGCTGATGACGATGTCGGCGGTAGCGCTGGTGGAGCTATTCACGGTAACCGGTCCGGGCTGGCCGGCCGTGCCGCCGCCCACAGAGATACCGGGTCCAAAATTCGCGACTGTGGTGCCCTGCACGAAGTTCGAGTTAGTTGCGGCGATGGTTACCTGGAGCGAGAGTCCCTGGTAAGACGAGTTGGGCGTCAGGGTCTGGAGTTGGGCGGCCGGTGTGATGGTGAGCGCAAACGCCCGGGTGGCGGTCGCCTGGTTAGTGTCAGTAGCTAGGATGGTGAAGTTGGCGGTGGCGGCCGTGGTGGGTGAGCCGCTGATCAATCCGGTAGACGGGGTTAACGTGAGGTTGGCCGGCAAAGTGCCAGCGCTCACAGACCAGGTGTATTGTCCACTGCCGCCGGTGGCGGTCAGGGTCTGCGAATAGGCGACTCCTACCTCGCCATTCGGCAAAGGAGAGGTGCTGGTGATTACTACCGGCGAGTCGATGGTCACGGTAAAGGCCTTGGTGGCCGAGACCTGATTGGTGTCAGTCACCTGAATCGTGAAGCCCGGCGTGCCCGCGGTGGAGGGTGAGCCGCTGATCTTGCCAGTGGCCGCACTCAATGTGAGACCGGCAGGCAGAGATCCGGAGCTGACCGACCAAGTATACTGCCCGCTGCCGCCGTTGGCCGCCAAGGTTTGCGAGTAAGCGACATTTACGGTGCCGGTTGGCAGAGGCGAGTTAGTTGTGATCACGAGAGCGGCATTAATTGTTACGGAAAATCCTTTGGTGACAGAGGCCTGAGTGCTGTCGGTGACCTGAATGGTGAAGTTCGGCGCGCCGGCCGTGGAAGGCGTGCCGGTCAGTTGGCCGGAGGTGGCATTCAGAGTCAGGCCGCCCGGCAGAGCGCCGGCGGCGACCGACCACGTATATACCCCGCTGCCGCCAGTGGCGGCGAAGGTCTGCGAATAATTGACGCCGACGGTGCCCGTGGGCAGGGGAGAACTGGTGGTGATGGAGAGGGCCGGGTCGACGGTGACGGCAAACGCTTTGCTGCCGGCCAATCCGTCGCTATCGGTAGCCTTGGCCACAAAGTGCGAAACGCCCTTGGCGGAAGGCTGGCCGGTGATCTGGCCGGCCGAACTCAATGTCAGGCCGCCCGGCAGAGCTCCAGAAGTTACCGTCCAAGTATATTGTCCGGTTCCGCCGCTGGCCTCCAGGGTGTCCGAGTAGTTGATCCCCACCGTTGGGTTGGGCAGGGGAGAAGCGGTGGTGACGGCCACGGGCGCGTTGACGGTCAACTGCGCGGAGTTGCTGCTTTGAAATGCCTTGCCGGCGGAGGTGGTTCCGGAGATCGAGACCTGATATGAAGTAGGCGCTGTCACACGGATGGACGTAGGAACTTTGAAGGTGACGCGCTCGGTGGTTCCCGAAACCACGGTAACCTTCGTAGCCGTGGTAGTACCCGTAGGTCCGCCACCGACTGTGGTGGGGTTGAATGTGACAGTTACGTTAGCAGCCGGAATGGTTCCAGACGGGAATCCGTGGCCAGTGACGTAAACACTTGTTACGGCGGGGTCGGCAGTGCTGGGGGTGGCGGTCGCGTTCAGCGTTACTTCGGTCTCGGCGGGCAGCAGCAGTGCTGAAAGCAAAGCTAATAAAGATAAGTTGAGTAGTCGGTTCATGGCGCACCTCGGGCTTGGGATTTCCAGATCCTGATTGTCCAGGTCTGATTTTCAACCGTTGCAGCGCAAGAGTCAAGGGGTACTAGGACTACTTGCCAGCATCATCGCCGGGCGCAGGGGGACAGTTCCTTTTTCAAATCTGTCAGAGGAAAAGAAGACTGACCAAGCTTGTCGTAGAGATCCCTGGCTTTCGAAAATTGCGCGCAAGCAGCCGGCTCGTTGCCGAGAGCCCGATTAGCTTCTCCAGCAGTTTTCATTACCAAAGCGTAATCCGTCATTGTTCCGAGGTTGGATAATCCCGGATGCTCGAGGATCCTTTTCGACTCATCCAGGTTTGCCAGGGCGGCACGATAATCACGGGTCTTTATCAGGAGGCTGGCAATGCTAGTCAACGTCCACGCGAGGCGCTCCTGCTTCCACACATCCTCCGGGTCCGAGGCCGCTAGATCTCTGCGGATGGCGAGCGTCCTCCGCTGGTACCGAATGGCGGTGGGCAGTTCACCCTTCCAACTGTAATACTGTCCGAATTGGCTGTAGTCGAAGGACAAATCCATCTTAATGCCCTGGTCCCCGGGATCTCTTGCAAACCGCTGTTCATCCATTGCCAAAGCGCGCTGAAGATACGGCAAGGCGCGAGCAACGTCAAAACCCAGCCAATAGCCAGCTATGGACTTGTGGATCAGAGCGACATCTCGCTGGCGCCTGGGATCGGAGGGTTTGGCTTTCAGCAGCGCCTCATCGATGGGCAAGGCCTCGATCCGGTACCCCAGGGATCGGGAGTCCCTAGTAAGCATGGAGATGTCGAACAACGCATAGGCCAACAGGGTTTCGGCGTCCTCATTGCCCGGATATTGTTTTTGAAGTTCCCGCGCCATCGCCAGAGCTTCTTTCCGGTAAGTCTCCGCCCTGCCGTCGCCACTTATGTCGCGGCTGACGCGGCCCGCATGTCTTAGCGCCTCTACCAACAATTTGCGACTGCCGAAGGAGGGCTGCGCTGCCACTAAGGCGCGCGCGATCCGCTCCGCTTTTTGAAAGCTCGCCAGGGCCCCCTGCCGGTCGCCCAGATTTTCGTTGCCTCCACCTTGTATTTCGCCGATCTGCATGTAAGACTCGGCAAGCTCCTGCTGCAGTCCCGGGTCGCCTGTAGCCTCCTTCGCCAGTTGATCGACGTATCCGATGGCGCTCGCGATCAACTCTTTCCGTACGGGCGTGGATCCCGGCAAACCGGCGATCTTAGGCTGCAAGTCGAAGATCACGGAATGGGCCAGGCGCCGGACTTCGTTGAAACGCCGCTGGGCGCGATCGCGCTCGAATTGCGCCACCTGCGATGCCCGGATCACCAGCGCCACCGATACCGCTAGTAACATGCAGGCCGCGGCCGCGGTGGCCACTCCGAAGCGATGCCGGCGAACGAATTTTCGCGCCACGTAACGATAGGTCCCCTGGCGGGCCAGAACAGGCCGAATGCTCAGGTAGCGGTCGATGTCCTCGGCGAATTCGCGCACCGACGCGTACCGGCTTTCGGGCTCTTTGCGCAGCGCCTTCATGACGATCGCGTCGAGGTCCCCGGGCACGTCCGGTGAAACAGTGCCGGGCGGCGGTGGATCTTTGGTGCAGATCGCGTCGATGGCCTGGTCCAGCGGAATGTCCGCCAGTTGATAGGGGCGCTGGCCGGCCACCAGTTCATAGAGCAACACGCCTAGCGAATACACATCCGAAGCGGTGGTCATGGCCTTTCCGCGCAGTTGCTCGGGGCTGGCGTAGTCCCGAGTCAACTGCAGGGCCGTGGTCTGGGGCCCGGCGGCCGGATCGAGCAGCTTGGCAATTCCAAAATCCAGCAGTTTGGGCGTCCCTTCGGCGGTGACCAGAACGTTGGCCGGCTTGATATCGCGATGAATCACCAGGTGTTGGTGGGCGAACTGCACGCCATCGGCGAGTTGCAGGAAGAGGCGCAGCCGGGCCTTCAGATCCAGCCCGTTCCGGGCGCAGTAATCCGTGATGGGAGTGCCGGCGACGTACTCCATCACGATGTAGTGCGTGCTCTCGGAAGTATAGCCGCCGTCCAGCAGACGGGCGATATTGGGGTGGGCCAACGCGGCCAGAATCTGACGCTCCGCCAGGAAACGGCGGACCGCTTCGGGGCGGTGTTCCAGGCTGGCGCGCATCAATTTAACGGCCACTTCCTGCTGAAAATTCCGGTCTTCGCGGCGGGCCCGGTAAACCGCGCCCATGCCGCCCGCTCCAATCTCTTCCACCAGCAGATAGGGACCGATCCGCCGGCCCTGGTGAGTGTGGGTGCGCGGTTCGAGAAAGGCGCCGGCGGCCCTATGCGCGCGCAGCAGCGATTCGACCTCGCTTCGCAACTCCGGCCGACCCTCGGACTCCCGCGCGATCCAGGCATCCTGCTCGGATTCCGGCAGATCCAGGGCACTCTTGAGAATGCTATCGATCTCACTCCATTGCCGGGGACTCATTGGGCGCCTCACTATTTAACTGCCGGTAGAGCCAGGCTTTGGCCAGCGCCCATTCGCGCTTGACGGTGGCCGGGGATCGGCCAATCACCTCGGCCGTTTCAGCCACTGACAGCCCCGCAAAATAGCGGAGTTCGACAATGCGCTCCTTTTCCGGGTCGAATTGCGACAGGCCTTTGAGTGCGTCATCGAGGGCTAACATGTCAAAATCCAGGCCGGGCTGAATCGTCAATCCGGAATCCGGCGGCAGAAGCCGAGCTTCGCGTTTGCAGGCGTTGTGGCGCCGGGCGTGATCCACCAGAACGCGCCGCATGGCCTGCGCCGCGAGAACCAGAAAGTGTTTCCTGTTTTCGATCTTCGGCGAATGCAGATGGACCATGCGGAGGTACGTTTCATGGACCAGGGCGGTGGGCTGTAGGGTGTGTTCCGGCCGCTCGCCGCGTAGATACCCTGAGGCGACGCGCTTCAGCTCGTCATAGATGCACGGCATGAGCCGGTCGAGGGCGTGCTTGTCTCCGGCCCCCCATTGTTCGAGCAGTTCGGTGATCTCATGGCCGCCCAACGGCATGACTACCCCGTGACGATTATGGAGGATTGCGGCGTGAAATCATTAGCCCAAATCCCCGCAGTTCAATCGAAAGCCACTATATCACGTTCCGTTGAGCCCGTTTTACGGTTTGTTGCGCTATGTAGGATGACGCACGGAAAAGGCGGACGCGTCCACGGGAGAGAAAGCCGGAGGGTACCAAAAGTATGCTTACCATTCGCAAATCGGGAGTGGCCGTTGCCTGGCTGATCTGCTCGGCAGCTATGGCCCACGCGCAGACGCCCACTATCGTGAGCGCCATCGTGAATCCGGCTGCGGGCCAGATCACTATCGTCGGCTCGAATCTCGCACCGGCTACCGGCGCACCGGTGGTGAAGCTGGACTTAATCACGCTGACCCTCGTATTATTTTCCAGCGCGCAAATCGTCGCCGATTTACCCGCCGAGTTGGCGTCCGGTACCTACCGGTTGACGGTGAGCAATGGGTCGGCGACGGCGGGGGTATTGGACGTGAGCAACGGAGTTGTTGGCCCGCAAGGGCCGGCGGGTCCGGCAGGTCCGCAAGGTCCGGCGGGTCCGCAAGGGCCATCGCTCACATTGCCGTTTAACGGCAGCGCCTCGGGCAGCAGCGACCCGGTCTTTCAGATCACCAACACTTCGGCGGCGCATTCCGCCATCTCAGGCCACGGCGGTGGGGGTTCCGCGGGCAACAATGGCGGCACGGGGACAGCCGGATACGGCGGAGCATCCAACGGTACCTCGCAAACGCCTACGGCTGGCGGCGATGGTGTATATGCGTTAGGCGGCACTGGAACCGGCCCATTCGACACAGGCGGGCCCGGCGTACGTGCTTACGGCGGCCCCGGTAGCGGCAGCTTTGGAGGTGGCGCCGGCGTCTACGCCTTTGGGGGGAACAGCGACGGCGTGGGCGTGGGTGCCTACGGGGGAAATGGTGACTGCGATGGGATATATGCGCAGGCCGGCACCGGCACCTCGGGGCTTGCCGGCTCCTTTAACGGGGCTGTAGAGGTCACTGGCACGCTCAGCAAACCCGGGGGCTCCTTCAAAATCGATCATCCGCTCGATCCCGCCAACAAATACCTTTACCATTCGTTCGTCGAGTCGCCGGACATGATGAACATCTACAATGGCAATGTCGTCACCGACGGCAGCGGCGCCGCCATCGTGACGATGCCCAGTTGGTTTGAGGCGCTCAACACCGATTTCCGGTATCAACTGACGGTAATCGGGCAGTTTGCGCAGGCCATCGTGGCGTCGAAAGTAGCCAATGGCAGCTTCACCATAAAAACCAACAAGGCGAATGTGGAGGTTTCCTGGCAGGTGACGGGCATCCGTCAGGACGCCTGGGCCAACGCGCATCGCATCCCGGTGGAAGTGGACAAAGCGCCTCGGGAGCAAGGCCACGATATCCATCCGGAATTGTTCGGACACGAGGGCGAGCCGAGCATCGCCGAGATTCGGCATCCCCGCCCGCAACCGCCGCAGCAATGATAGGCCGGAAATAGAGGATACCAAACATATGCTTACAATTCCCAAATCGGGAATGGCCGTTGCCTGGCTGATCTGTTCGGCAGTTATGGCCCGCGCGCAGACGCCCACCATCGTGAGCGCCATCGTGAATTCCGCAACCCAACAGATCGCCATTACCGGCACCAGTCTCACGGCCACTGGCGCACCGGTGGTGAAACTGGACTCGATCACATTGACCCTGGTGTCGTCGTCCAGCACCCAAGTCGTCGCGAAATTGCCGGCTGGATTGGCGGCCGGCACTTACCGGATGACGGTGAGTAATGGGTCGGGAACTCCGGGGGTATTCGACGTGACCAATGGAGCTGTTGGGGAGAGTCTCCAGCGGTACCAGGATTTCCCGCCCAGCTCCACGCCGGAACAGCGCATTCTGCCCGCACGTATTCCGCGCCCCTGTTTCTTCATATAAGTAAAACGCGGTTTCTCCCGAGTGGTCTGAGAGAGCACATTCGTGAACCGTGATACCAGTGAATTGATTGATGGCAATATTCCTGCGCAGCGCCGAGCAGTTATCCGGGGAGGCCTCAAATGCGTGGCAGGTGGCTCCCAGAAATCCGCCAGAAGCGAGACGCTCCCAAACGCGCCGCCAACATCCACCATCAGAGAGCCGGGACGAATGGTTTCTTCCATGAATCGAGTAAGTCCTCGCTCATAGTAGCCATAGTAATAGAGGATTCCCTGTAGACTCTCCGAAAGATCGAGATCCATCAGGAAGCGCCCGGCAACCTGCGTTACAACCTTTGCTGGCGGGTCTATCCTTCGCATCGCCTGGACCAGGTGGTACTTCCCCTTTTCCAAAGGTGAATGCCTGACATAGCTACGAGCAATCGACCGAAGCAATCCAGCCAAGTATGTGTCTCTCCTCCTTAAAATCTCCAAATATATCCGGCAAACCACCCACCGTAAGCAAGTGTCCGTATACTCAGTCCTTTTAGTCGATCGCCGCTCCCACCGGCAGTCCAGGCTCGCTTTCAGCTTCCCTAGCCCGTCTCGTGATACTCCCGTCGGTATTCACCGCCCACATATTAGCTTTATCTTCACGACCCGCCGCGATGTTATCGACCGCCGCCATGGCGGTGAGCATTGAGTGGTCTTGATTGTTGTATTTGTGCATGCCGTTGCGGCCGACCAGAAAGAGATTCTGAAATCCGTCGAGATACTGCACGCAGTTCGTGAAACCGCTCGTATGCGCCAAAATAAGCGGGATAGGTCTTTGGCACCCGCAGTACGGTTGAATTTCGCACGTCGTCGAGCTAAAGAATCCCGTCTTTTCCAGTTCCCTTTTCGCGAGCCGGCCATCTCTTCGTCGTTCTGCTTCCAAATCGGGTCCCTGTCGTAGCAGAAGTATTCCATCCCGATCCAGACTTTCTTTGGATCACTCACCATCGCCGGGCTCCAGTTATTAAATATCTGAAGTCGGCCAACGTGTCACGTCGGGCTCCTGAATGTAGATCCAATTGTCTTTGATCAGTAAGTTGGGCCCCGCACTTCTCATGAACCCTCAGTTTGCTCGCCAGCAAGCCAACAGTGATAAAGTCGCGATACTGCATACCATCGCTGATCTTTTTTATCTCGGGGAGGAACGGCAACATCGAGGGCGCGGACGAGTTCCTGGATGGGCATCGTCGAGAAGAAGAAGTCGCCCAGAAATTCCCGCTGGACGTCCGCCCGCGTCCGTCGCGCAGATGCGCTCGACCGCTCCCGTCCCGGCAATGAATCTGATCCACATCGATAGCGGTGAAATCTCGCCGCCCATCGCGACTATCTTCTCCGCGACTAACTCCCATAACTGTCCCGGGCCAAACTTCGGATACATGAAGTTCTCGATTAGGCTCGTTTCGGTGTTCTTCTGCCTTACGTCCGCCGTTTTCCGGCGCGGCGGCTGTCTTAGAAAATGGATCAGGCTCTTGGTGATCGAGAGGCCCTTGATGCGCTGTGCTCCCCACTCCGCGCTGATCTTGTCGCAAGGCATTCCCCATACTTTCTCGGTATAGGACTTAAAAAAGGTCAGGTAGAGTTCGCGGCCGAAAGCGGCTGATAAAGAAGTCTTCCAGGTTGTCAACCTTTTTCGGCGGGAAAAGCACCGTCTTGAGATAACTGAGACCCGATTTTGATCGTCCGAACGTAGGCCGAGCTTCCACAAGGTCTGCGACACTCAGCCGAATAGGATAGTCGAAGAATTTTCGCAGGAAGTAAATTCGTGACTTTCGTTGACGAATGAGCATCACTGCATCTTCGTTTCTTGCCAGTCTCCGCCGTGCGACCTCCCGGCTTTGCCCCTGATAGGAAATCTGCTCGCTACCCGCTCGCACGGTCGCTGCTTCCATCGGCATGTGGCTGAGCCACCAGTTCATCACCCGGTCGCTCTTGGAGAAAAAACGGTGACCACCGATGTCGATGCGGTTGCCTTTGTAATTGACGGTGCGTGAGATACCGCCCATCGCGTCGCTCTTTTCGAGCACGATGGGATGAATGTCGCTGCGGGTTAGCAGTTCGTAAGTTGCGGTAAGGCCTGCCGGGCCTGCTCCTATGATGATTGCGGTTTTCTTCATTACGGTCCTGTCGAGCCACGCAAATCAGGCAGGTCGAAAATGTATACACCTGCATAGCAAGAGACTTAGACAGTTGTCGTCGAGCTACTCCGTCGTGGGCGAACATCTGCCGGATGCCGCGCAGTGCCTGGCGGGTCCGTTCCTCGTTTTCGATCAGCGAAAAGCGGACGTGTCCGTCGCCGAATTCGCCGAAGCCGATGCCCGGGCTTACCGCGACCTTCGCGTCGAGCAGTAGCTTGCGAGAGAACTCGAGCGAGCCCAGATGCCGGTATGGCTCGGGGATCTCCGCCCACAAAAACATCGTCGCCCTAGGCAGCTGCACGTTCGACCAGCCTTATCGAGCCCCTGAACTAGAACGTCGCGGCGGCGGCGATAGTTTTCGACGATTTCTGTGACGCAGTCCTGTGGTCCTTCAAGCGCGAGAATCGAGGCGACCTGAATCGGAGTAAAAGTCCCGTAGTCGAAGTAGCTCTTCAGCCCGCCAAGCGCCCCCACCAATTTGCGATCGCCGACCATAAATCCCACCCGCCATCCAGGCATGTTGTAGCTCTTCGACAGCGTGAAAAACTCGACCGCGATTTCCTTCGCGCCGGCGACTTCAAGCACCGAAGGCGCGCGATAACCGTCGAATGTCAGGTCGGCATAAGCAAGGTCGTGCACCAGATAGATGCCATGTTCCCTGGCACAAGGCAACCACACGCTCGAAGAAACGGAAGATCGACG
>CAWCJP010000008.1:0-259986 GCA_963795925.1 Bryobacterales bacterium
CGCCGTCGGAGTCGGGAAGGAATTATTTACGCAGGAAGCCATTCAATTGCGCAAAGCGGAATGAGTACTGGAGCTGGCTCGCCGCTTTATGGGCATCGTCAGTTGCTCGCGCCCAGACACTGTCCGCCAGCGTGGTCACTTTCAAATAGCAACCAATGATCCGCCGTATCGTCGATTTTGCTCTGGATAATCCGCTTCTCATTGCGGCGTTGGGCATTCTGCTCTTCATTGGGGCGTCATTTCGTTCCGCAACCTGCCCATCGAAGCGTACCCCGACGTCGCCAACAACTACGTCCAGATCATCACGCAGTGGCCGGGCCGGGCGGCCGAAGAAGTGGAGCAGCAGGTCACGATTCCCATCGAAATCGTGATGAACGGGCTTCCGCACCTGGAACATCTGCGCTCGATTTCGCTGTTCGGGCTTTCCAGCGTGATGCTGATCTTCGACGACGAATCGGAAAACGATTGGAATCGCCAGAAGGTGCTGGAGCGGCTTTCCCAGGTCAACCTGCCGCAGAACCTGCAGCCGCAGATCGGCACGGACTGTAGCCCGGTGGGCCAGATCTACTGGTACACGCTGCAGAGCACCAATCCCGCAGTACGACCTGATGGAGCTGAAGTCGCTCGAGGACTGGGTGCTCGAAAAGCAGTTCAAGTCCGTGCCGAACGTGGTGGACGTGTCGAGCTTCGGCGGCATCACGCGGGAATACCAGGTGCGCGTCGATCCCGAACAAGCTGGTCTCCTACGGCCTGAGCATCGGCCAGGTGGAGCAGCAGCTCGCCAACAACAACGTCAACGCCGGCGGCAGCTTCATCGAAGCGGGCCTGCAGCAGGTCAACGTGCGCGCCGTCGGCCTGGTGCAAGACGTGCACGACATCGAGCGAGACGGTGATCAAGACGCAGAACGGAACGCCGATGCGCGTCAGGGACATCGCCACGGTGGCGCAAGGGCCGAAGATCCGGCTGGGCCGCATCGGCAAGGCGATTCATCGCGCGGACGGCAAGATCATCGACAACGACGACGTGGTGGAAGGCATCGTGCTGCTGCGCAAGGGCGCCGAATCCGACTCCACGCTCGAAGGCGATCCACGCCAAGGTCAAGGAGCTGAACGAGCACATTCTGCCGCCGGGCGTGAAGGTCGTTCCGTTCCTCGACCGCAGCGACCTGGTGCACTACACCACGCACACCGTGCTGCACAACCTGACCGAGGGCATCATCCTGGTCGTCGATCATTCTGTTCCTGTTCCTGGGCAACGTGCGCGGCGCGCTGATCGTGGCGCTGACCATTCCGTTCTCGCTGCTGTTCGCGTCCATCTGCCTCGACCTGCGCCACATTCCGGCCAATCTGCTGTCGCTGGGCGCGCTGGATTTCGGCATGGTGGTGGATGGCGCGGTGGTGATGGTGGAGAACATCGTGCGCCATCTGGGCCATGCCGACGGACGGACGCAGACCGCCGACTGGAGCGGATCCGCGAGGCGGCGCACGAAGTGCAGCGGCCGGTGTTCTACGCCATCGGCATCATCATCACCGCGTATCTGCCGATCTTCACGCTGCAGCGCGTGGAAGGCCGGCTGTTCAAGCCCATGGCCTGGACGGTGGCGTTCGCGCTGCTGGGCGCGCTGATGTTTTCGATGCTGGTGGCGCCGGTGCTGGCGAGCTTCCTGTTCCGGCAAGGACGCCAGGGAGTGGCACAACCCGGTGATGGCGTGGCTCACGCGCGCTACCGTACGACGGTGCGCTGGGCGATTCGCGCATCGCTGGCTGACGGTCGGCGTGGCGGTCGCTGTGTCTGGCGGTCGCGGCGTATCTGCTGATCAGCGGCGTGATCGGCTCGGAGTTTCTGCCGCATCTGGATGAAGGCGCGATCTGGGCGCGCGGCACGCTGGCGCCCAGCACCGGGCCGACCGAAGGCATCGCGGCTGATGAACCAGGCGCGCATCGTGCTGGCATCGTTCCCCGAAGTGACGCAGGTGGTATCAGCCAGGTGGGCCGGCCCGACGACGGCACCGATACCACCGGCTTCTTCAACACCGAATACTTCGTCGATCTCAAGCCCAAGGAGCAGTGGCGGCCGGTCTTCCACCAGGACAAGGAGGAGCTGATCGCCGCCATGGATCGCGAGCTGGAGAAGATTCCCGGCGTGCTCTGGAACTTTTCGCAGCCCATCGCCGACAACATGGAAGAGGCGGTCAGCGGCGTCAAGGGCGAACTGGCCATCAAGATCTACGGCAGACGATCTGAAGACTGCTCGAAGCAGAAGGGCGACCAGATCGTCAAGGTGATGCGGCACATTCGCGGGCATCGAGGATCTGGGCCTGTTTCGCGTGATCGGCCAGCCCAATCTGAACTTCACCGTGGACCGCGAGCAGGCCGCGCGCTATCGGCATCAACGTGGCCGACGTGCAGGACGCCATCCAGACCGCGGTGGGCGGCAACGCGGTCAGCCAGGTGCTGCAGGGCGAGCAGCGCTACGACCTGGTGCTGCGCTATCTGCCGCGCCTACCGCGACACCAAGGAAGCGATCGAGAACATCCGGCTGCGTGGCGCCCATCGGGGAGCGCGTCTCGCTGGCGCAGCTCTGCAAGGTTCGAGGTCGCGGACGGCGCGTCGGAAATCTATCGCGAAGGCGAACTCGCGCTACGTCGCCATCAAGTACAGCGTGCGCGGCCGCGACCTGGGCAGCACGGTGGAAGAGGCCATCAGCAAGGTGGACCAGCAGGTGAAGCTGCCGGCGGGCTACACATCGATTGGGCCGGCGAATATGCCAGCCAGCAGCGCTCGCAGAAGCGGCTGGTGATCGTTGTTGCCGATCACGATGCTGGTGATCTTCATCATTCTCTACACGATGTTCAATTCGTTCAAGTGGGCCGCTCTGATGCTGGCGAACATGGCCATGGCGCCCATTGGGCGGCCTGCTGGCGCTGCTGGTCACGGGCACGCATTTCAGCGTTTCGTCGGGCGTGGGATTCCTGGCGCTGTTCGGCGTGTCGCGTGCAGACCGGCGTGATCATGCTGGAATACATCAACCAGCTGCGCGCGCGCGGCCATTCGATCGTCGACGCGGCGGTGGAAGGCGCGGTGCTGCGGCTGCGGCCCATCATGATGACGATGCTGGTGGCGACGCTGGGACTGCTGCCCGCGGCGACTGTCGCACGCCATCGGCTCCGATTCGCAGCGGCCCTTCGCCATCGTCATCGTGGGCGGCCTGATGGTGGCCATGATGATGAGTATCTTCCTGTTGCCGACGCTCTATGTCTGGGTGGCGGGCGATCGCGACGTGCTGCCGGCGCCGGAAGCCGGGATTCGACGAAGCACAGTAAGGTATCGCGCCGAAACCGCCTTCCGCTTTATTTTGTTGCACGAAATCGTACAACAACTATACAATTGCATCTATGAGTGCAATTAACCCTCCTCCGTACGCCGTGATCACCGCCGATGTAATCGGTTCGCGGAAATGGCCCCGTTTCACCGCCATCCGAAACCGGAAGCTCGATGCGGCTTCGGCCGCTCATCAAAAACAGAGAATTGTGCTCGGCCCGTACACCATTACGACATGGGACGAATTTCAAAACATCGCAGCCGGACTCCGTCACGTGCCTGGCCTGATTTTCGATTTGCGCCGCCTATTCCACCCGCTTCAGTTGCGGATTGGCGTAGGTCTTGGCAAGGTGGATCGGCCCATCCGGCGGCCCATCAACCAAGCCGGTGGCGAGGCTTTCATTCTGGCACGCGAGGCCCTGGACAAGTTAAAAGGCGGCCGGGCGAAAAGTTCGCTCGCACCACATATGTTCGATGCGCCGTAGCGCCCTTGCAGGATCTCGCCAATCTTTTCTTCGGCCTTCAGGACAGCCTCACCGGCCGCATCTCGCCACGACAATGGGACACCATCAACGCGCATATGGCGGCTCCAAACCAGGAGATCGCCGCGCGCAAGTTGGGCGTCGGCAAATCCACCGTCTCAAGAAACCTGCGGCGCGCACACTATTGGCAGATCCAGGCTTCCATCGAGGCCATGGGCAGTCTGGCCGGTACGTTGCACGAAAACATGCAACTAAATAAGAGTTGAACGAAATCATGCAACCCGTTGCCGCACCCGTCTTCTGGAGCCTTTTGCTCGCCCACGTGTTGGGCGACTTTCCCCTTCAGACCGCATCGATGGTCGCGTCGAAAGAACGCTTGGAGTGGCAAGGCTACCTCAAGCACGGTGCGCTTTTGTTCCTCATCACATGGGCTTGCCTGGCGATCTTTTCCGGCGCGGACGCCAGATCGGCTCGCACGATCAGCGTGCTTCTTGGCCTTGCCACCCTCCACGCGGTCTCCGACGTCGCCAAAACCATCGTGGGCCGCCGCCACTGGATCGCAACGCCCTGGTTGTTCTTTGCCGATCAATCCTGGCATCTGCTCGCCATCGCGGCCGCCGGCTCGCTGCTTGCAGATTTGAGATGGGCGGGCATCAACGAGTTCCTGGTCTCCTTCCCGAAGGTCTTGGCCGAAAGTGCTGCCGTCGCTCACCATCTACGCCGCCGCTCTGTTCGGCGGAGGCCATCTGGTTCGAAGCCTGACCAAGCCGCTGCTACATGGCTTCCGCGAGATTGGGATCGGCCAAACGGAATCGGTCAAGCAACTGAAAAATGCCGGCATGTACATCGGCTGGTTGGAGAGATTTCTGGTGATTTCGGCGCTCGCTCTGCAGTCGCCTGCCACCGTAGGACTCATCCTGACAGCAAAGTCGATCGTGCGATTCCCCGAGCTGAAAGACCTGCGGTTTGCCGAGTACTTCTTGATCGGAACCCTGTTGAGCATCGGCATCGCCCTGCTGGCGGGCATGGTCCTGATTTGGGTCTTGTACGGAACGCTTTCCCTGAAGTGATCCCGCGAGCCGGCATGCCGCGTGGCCGCGGGACACGATACCCGCAAACAGGGGTAGTGGCGTTTAGGTCCTATCCCCGGCAGTAGCGATTTACAAAATACAGCCTTCGTCACATAGCCGTAGCCACACTTGCGAATTCCAAATCCATTGTGATATCGTCGTCGAAACCTCGGGGCGTATGCACCGGGGATCGAGGGTGCCAAATTAAATGCTGCTTGCTCCAATCGTTTGGGTCTTGACGGTAGTCATTTGTTATTTTTTTATCGCCAAGACTTGGTGGTTTCCGCCGCCCATCTCGCAGCATGGCATCGCCTATGATGCCCAGTTCATGCGCACCCTGGTGGTCACCGGCATCATCTTCTTCCTCGCGCAATTCGCTCTGGGTTGGGTGATCTTCCGGTTCCGCGACGACGGCCGGCGCGCCAGTTACTCCCACGGCAACAACAAGTGGGAGACCATCTGGACCAGCGCCACGGCCATCCTGTTCGTGGGCCTGGTGTTGATGGGCACCCGCATCTGGGCGGCCGTGCACTTCTCCGAGCCGGACCCCAATGCCATCCCCATCGAGGTCATGTCCAAACAGTTCGCCTTCGCCTTCCGCTACCCGGGCCCGGACGGCAAGTTCGGCCGCACCGAACTCAAGCTGGTCAACGATTCGGCGCGGCAATCCGTTCGGCCTCGACGACAAGGACCCCGCCGGCAAGGACGACATCGTCAGCGCTTCCCTCAAAGTTCCCGTCGGGCAAGCCCATCAAGCTGATCATGCACTCCCGCGACGTGATTCACAATTTCTTCGTCCGCGAGCTGCGCCTGAAGCAGGACATCGTGCCCGGCATGGAGATCCCGCTGCATTTCCAGGCCGACACAGATCGGCATCTACGAAATTCCTTGCTCGGAGCTGTGCGGGCTGGGCCATTTCCAGATGCGCAGCACCATGCAAGTGATGACCGAGGCCGATTTCGAAAAATGGAAGCAGGAGCAGGCCGCCAACAAGTAATGATTCGCCTGATGCCTCAGCGGCTCCGTTTTGACGATCTCATTCACGGTGAAAACAATATGTCCTCACCCGTAGTACACGGCGCATCACGCGCCACAAGGCTTCATCCGGAAGTACGTCTTCAGCCTCGACCACAAGGTAATCGGCATCCAGTATTACTTCCTGGCCTTGTTCTCGGTGTTCCTGGGCATGGCCTTTCGCTGCTGATGCGCTTCCACATGGTCCACCCGACGCCAAGGTTCACTGGTTCGCCACGCTCTGGCCCACCGCGCGCGCAGGGCGGCATCATGACCCCGGAACTGTACCTCTCGCTGATGACCATGCACGGCACCATCATGGTCTTTTTCGTGCTGACCACGGCGCCGCAAAGCGGCTTCGGGAACTACTTCCTGCCCATCCAGATCGGCGCCGAGGATATGGCGTTCCCGGTGCTGAACATGATGTCGTTCTGGACCACCTTCCTGGCGCTGGTCGTGATGGTGGCCGCGTTCTTCGTGCCGGGCGGCGCCGCCGCTTGCCGGCTGGACGGCCTATCCGCCGCTGAGCGCCGTGGGTGCGACTGTCCGGTCCCGGCGAAGGCATGGGCCAGACGCTCTGGATCGTCAGCATCGCGATCTTCTGCGGCGCCTCGCTGATGGGCGCCATCAATTTCATCGCCACCACCATCGACCTGCGCTGCCAGGGCATGACCCTGATGCGCCTGCCGCTCACCTGCTGGACCTGGTTCGTCACCGCCATCCTGGGCTTGCTGGGGTTCGCCGTGCTGCTGGCCGCCGGCGTGCTGCTGATTGCTCGACCGCTCCGCCGGCACCAGCTTCTTCCTGCCGGGCGGGCTGCTGGTCAGCGACCAGATCCTGAATCACAAGGGCGGGTCGCCGCTGCTGTGGCAGCACCTGTTCTGGTTCTTCGGCCATCCCGAGGTCTACATCGCCATCCTGCCCGGCATGGGCGTGACTTCGCAATTGCTCTCCACCTTCTGCGCGCAAGCCCATCTTCGGATACCGCGCCATGGTGTACGCCATCCTGAGCATCGGTTTCCTGGGATTCCTGGTCTGGGGCCATCACATGTTCATGAGCGGCATGAGCCCTTATTCGGCCATGGCGTTTTCGGTGCTGACCATGGCCATCGGCGTGCCCTCCGCCATCAAGACATTCAACTGGATCGGCACGCTATGGGGCGGCAAGATCCGGTTCACCACCGCCATGCTGTTCGCGCTGGGTTTTGTCTCGCTGTTCGTCACCGGCGGCATCAGCGGCATCTTCCTGGGCCAGCCCGCGCTCGATCTGTACTTCCACGACACTTATTTCGTGGTCGGCCACTTCCACATGATCATGGGCGTGGCGGCCATCTTCGGCATGTTCGCCGGCACCTTCTACTGGTTCCCCAAAATGTTCGGGCGCATGATGAACGAGACGCTGGGCAAGATCCACTTCTACTGACGTTCATCGGCGTCTACTGCCATCTTCACGCCCATGCATTATCTGGGCATCGCGGGCAATCCCCGGCGCTACTCGGATTTCACCAATTTCGATTTCCTGGGCAAGCTGATGCCGGTGCACAACGTTCATGACCCACGCGGCCTACTTCACCGCGGCGGCGCAGATTCATCTTCTTGATCAACCTGTTCTGGAGCATGAAGAAGGGCAAGAAGGCGCCCATGAATCCCTGGAACGCGACCACACTCGAATGGACCATCCCGTCGCCGCCGCCGTTCGATAATTTCGCCGGCCAGCACCCGGTGGTCAACCACGGTCCGTATGAGTACAGCGTGCCGGGCGCGCCGAAAGATTACATCATGCAGACCGATCCGGTGGACGTGCATGCGCGAAATCACTCGCAGCACTGACCGCATCAGCTACGAGTCATGCCCGGTTCCATCACATCGGACATCATCCAGCCGCCCGCCCCTCCGCACGGAGGCGGCTTTGGCGGAGGCGGCGACTCGGATGGCCGCGGCGCCTCGCGCCGCGCGTCCATGACCGGCTTGATGGTGCTGTTGGCCGCCAGCACCATGGTGTTCGCGGCATTCACCAGCGCTTTCGTGGTGCGCCGCGGGATGTCCAACGACTGGGTAGCTATGCCGCTGCCGCGCATCCTGTGGGTCAACACGGCTGTTCTGATGGCGTCAGCAGCCTCGCTGCTGGAACTGGCGCGGCGGTCGCTCAAAGCCGGCCGGCGCGGCGAATTCAACCGCTATTGGACCGCCGGCACGGTGCTGGGCGTGCTGTTTCTGCTGGGCCAGGCGTTCGCGTGGCGTGCAGTTGAACAAGCGCCGGGTATCTTCGTGGCCACCAATCCCAGCAGCTCGTTCTTCTATCTGCTCACGTGCCGCGCACGGCTTGCACATGCTGGGCGGCCTCACGGCGCTGGTTTACGTGGACGTGCAGGCGCTGCGCCTGCGTCTGGGACCTGGAAAGCGCACGGCCGTCGACGTGAGCGCGATGTTCTGGCATTTCTTGGATGGCCTCTGGATTTACCTGATGGCTCTATTTTTCGTTTGGGGGTAATGTGTCGATGTCCGAAGCCAATTCGGCGGTAGCCGGACCTCGGTCTGGGCAGGCGGGCGTTCGCCATACGCCGTGAATTCGAAGAAGTTCGGGATGTGGCTGTTCATCATTTCCGACGCGCTCACGTTCTCCGCGCTGCTGATGGCCTACACTTACGCTGCGGCTCTCCACGCCCGACTGGCCCAAGCCGTTCCATTTTTCGCCCAGCATCATCTTCTCCACCGTCATGACGTTCTGCCTGCTCTCCAGCAGCTTGACCATGGTGATGGCGGTGCATGCCATGAATCACGGCAACCGCAAAGCGGCGGTCGGCTGGATTCTGGCCACCATGGCGCGGCGGCGCGGCCTTCGTGGTCCTGCACCTCACCGAGTGGCTGAACCTGATCAACAACGAGCACGTCACGCCGTTCAGCAACGCCTGGGGCGTGCCGCTGTTCGGCGGCACGTTTTTCGCCCTCACCGGGCTGCACATGACGCACGTGATCATCGGCTTGATTTATCTCGGCATCATGGCCTTTGCGGTGGGGCGCGGCAAATTCAAGGCCGAAGACGTGGAGGTCAGCGGCCTATATTGGCACTTCGTGGACCTGGTGTGGATGTTCATCTTCCCGCTGGTCTACCTGATGTCGGCCAAGATTTGACGGAGAGATCCGATGAGCGAACATACTGAAGCAATGGCGAAGAACCGACGTCCGGCGCAACTACGAAGACGTTCCTCTACGTCTGGTTCGCGCTGCTGGTCATGACCGGCGTCGAGGTATTTCTGGCCTACGAGCAGATTGCCCGTGCTCATTATGCTGACGGCGCTGCTGGGCTTGTCGATCATCAAGGCCGCGCTGATCATCGCCTATTTCATGCACCTGAAGTTCGAGAGGCTGAGCCTGTTCCTGACGCTGTTTCCCATGCTGATCCTGTGCATCATCCTGATGCTGCTGATGTTCATGCCGGATTCCAGCCCGGCTGATGATGATGAGGCCGCGATGAAACGCTGGCAGCTTAGCCCTTCTTCTGGCCGCGGCAGCGCCCTCCGGGACCGTCTGGGGCCAGTGCGTCATGTGTTTTCGCACGGCCGCGGCCCAAAACTCCGCGCGCGCCCATCTGCTGAACATTGGCATCGTGCTTTTGGGCTTGCCGCCATTTTGCATCCTGGGAGGATTTCTGATTCTGGCGTGGCGCCGCAACCAGGCGTTTACCGTCAATGAAGACGCTCTGGCCGCACCAGCCAACGAGACAGCACAGGGCAAATAAACGCGAATCCGGCCGATAAGTGGCTGTTCCGATCCTTCATGCGCCGCCGCGCCGTTTTGCCAATCCTTCTTGCCGCTTTCTTCTCGC
The DNA here is from genome assembly GCA_963795925.1 of Bryobacterales bacterium. Lineage (GTDB taxonomy): Bacteria > Acidobacteriota > Terriglobia > Bryobacterales > Bryobacteraceae > Bog-159. The sequence continues at coordinate 9,714 of CAWCJP010000008.1, forward strand.
CTGACGCCAACGCACAGTCCGCCCGCACCGTGACGGAAAGCGCGAGTCTGACCATGATGGTTCAGTAGGCGAATGCGGGTTACGGATTCACCCAAACCAGCGCCGTGTTACTGGCCACTCCCGCGACCGTGACAATCACCGGCACGGCGCCTGAAAGCCCCGCGGGCACCGTCAGGTTGATTTGCCACAGGCCCGCAAACCCCGGCGCCATGCCCGCAAATAGCACGCCCACCGGCGATCCGCCAACCGTCGCGGTGACCTTGGCGGTGGCCCACGAAAGCGTATCGGCGCTGGCCGCGGCGCCTGTGACGGTCGGGGGCGATACAGGGCCCTGGCCAGTCCCGAACAGAAGAATGGCGTGCCCGGCTGTGGCTGGATTCCCCTGCGAGTTGACTGAATAGTCCTGGTTCAACGCCGCCGCGTGCATGCCATCTATGGTGAAGATCGCCGGTCCGGCTGCGGCGATGGTCACGGTTTGGGACGCCGCGACGCCGGCATGTGTCACGGTCAGCGTGGCGCTGCCGGTCGATACCTCCCAGGGCACTTGCGCGTTGATCTGCAGCGGCGACACATAGAGCAATGGCGCGCTGATCCCATCGATCTGCACATTAGCAGCCGCCATGGTAGCCGGCAGCGGTAACAAGGAAGGCTGTTGCGCACCCGCCGCCAGATTCGTGCCGTAGATCGAAAACAGCTCGCCCGGACTTAAAGCTGCCGTGGGCGCCGCCGCGTTGATCGCTCCAATGGCCGGAAAGGCCGGCGCCGGCACGGCCCATTCGTAGGTGGCCACCGCGCCCGCCGGCAGCGTATCGGTGAAGCCGTTTCCATTCCATGTGACGGCGAACGTGGAACTGCCAGGCGCCGCATTCAGCACCAGCAGCACCACGGAACCATCCGGGTTGCCGAACGCCACGTCTTCCACCGAGCCCGCGCCATAAGTGTTCGAGCCGATGCGATACGCGCCGGGCTGCACGAACTTACCCAAGTGACCGAGAACGTAATACTCCACGTTGCGCGTAATTTGGGGCGGCGAGACGCTGGTATCCACCGTCACCACGCCGCGGCAGTTGGTGCATCCGCCGTTCTGCGGCCCGGAGCTCTGATTGAGCGCCAGGTTCCAAAGCGTGATGCCGCGCGCCCAGTTGCGGGTGGCCCCGATCAGCAGGTTCTCCGCGTTCCAGGCTAGATCGCCGGCGAAGCTCGATCCGACCAATCCCGTGCATTCGGTGAACCAGATATCCCTCCCCGGATAAGCCTCCTTCACCTGGGACTGCGCACTCACATCCCCGGCATAGCAGTGGAACGAGCTGCCCGCCAGATAACCGTATGCCGTGCTATCGGCCAGCAACGCCTCAGGATACTGTGTGTTATCCCAGTTATGTTCATAGCCGAAGATCTTCACGCTCCCCAAGCCCGCGCCCGCGAGAGCCGGCCCCAGATAGCCGCCGATGAAGTTAGCTTCGTCGGAACTGGCTACGTAGGCCGTTGGATAACTGGAGTTGGAATTGAGCGGCTCATTCTGTATCGATACCGCATAAATGGGAATACCCTGCTGTTCGTAACCCTGGATGAAGCGCACGAAATACTGCGCCAGACTTGGAAAATCGGTGGTCACGTCGTTGCCGCCGTTCATCGAGCCGCTTGTCTTCATCCACGCAGGCGCGCTCCAGGGCAGCGCGTGCACCTTGAGCGACGGATTGATCGAGAGCGCCTGGCGCAGCAGCGGGATGAGATATGTCTGATCGTGCGCGATGGAGAAACTCTGTAAGTTCGGATCGGTCTGGCCAGCCGGCACGTCGTCATAGCTATAATCGCCGCTGGCAGAGAAGTCACTGGCGCCCATGGGCTGGCGGAGCAGGCCGATGCCGATGCCCGCGCTCGGATCGAACAGGCTCTGCATCAGCCCAGCGCGCTGTGACGCGCTCAAGTTATTCCATAGGACCCACCCCGCCGAGTCGGTGAGTGAAGCGCCCACGCCGTCCATTTGCTGGTAGGTCATGCCGCTATCCACCGCGATGGTGAAAGCCGGCGAGCCGGCCGGAGCGCCCGGCGTGAAGGCCAGACCGGGAGATCGCTGCGCCAGCAGGCGGGACTGATCGCCATAGGTTTCGACGACTTGGACATTTTGCCCCGCCAGGGGCAACCGGGCGGCTAGGGCCATGAGGAGAGCGGCAAGTGGAACCCGCATGTTTTCATCTTAATCCGTAGAGCAAGCGTATTTGACCACGGGGATGCCCCGAGCCTCCGCGATGCATTCGAAGCGCATGCCCAGCTTTCGCATGATGCGGATGGAAGCGGTGTTGGCCGGTTGGGCGATAGCCACGATGCGCCGCAGGCCCACGCGTTCGAAGCCGTCGCGCAGCGCCGCGCGCGCGGCTTCCGTCGCCAGGCCGCGGCCCCACCAGGCGCGCGCCAGCCACCAGCCGATTTCGATGTCTTCTGTCTCCGGCAAGGGCTGCAACCCGCAGAACCCGATCAACGCCTCCACCCTGTCGCCGGGCAGCAGCTTCCACAGGCAGAATCCCCGCTCGCGGTAGAGCGCGATCTGGCGCTCCACGAACTGCCGCGAGCGCTCCTCGGGCCAGGGCGCGCCATCGCCGATGTAGCGCATCACCTCCGGGTCCGCGGCGATGGCGCTGAATTCCAGCCAGTCGTCCGGCTTCCCAGGGGCAGAGCGTCAAGTCGTTCGGTTTCGAGCCGGATGCGGCCTCCACCATGGGCAAATACACGCGGAAGACGCTGCCCTTGCCCGGCTCGCTCTCGACCGCGATCTTGCCGCCGTGCTGGTCCACGATCTTGGAGCAGATGGCCAAGCCCCAGACCCACGCCATCCGGCTTGGTGGTGAAGAAGGGATTGAAGATGGTGTCGATCAGCTTCGGATCGATGCCTTCTCCGCGGTCGATCACCGAAATCTCGGCGTTCTCTCCAGCCGGGCGCGTCTTCACCGTGACCGCGCCGCCGGGAGCCGTGGCTTGCGCGGCGTTCAGCCAGCAGGTTGTAGAAGACCCGCTCCATCAGCTCCGCGTCCAGCGGGAAAGGCGGGATGTCCGGCGAGTAGTTCTTGTAAACGGTCACTTCGCGCGCGGCGGCTTCGCGCTCCACCATGGCGACGGAGCGGTCGAGCACCTGCGCCAGGTCCGCCGGCGCGCGGCGCAATTCGAGCGGCCGCACGAAATCCAGAAAGCGCGTCACCAGCGAATTGGTGCGGTCCACTTCCTCGGCGATGAAGCCGGCCACTTCGCGCGCCACTTCGTTTTCCGCAGCGACGCTGCGGGTGAGCATCTCGGCCGAGGCGCGAATGGTGCCCAGCGGATTGCGCAACTCGTGCGCCAGGCCCGCGGCAAGCTGGCCCAGCGCGGCCAGACGGTCCGACCGGCGCACGGCTTCTTCGGCCTGCTGCAGGTTGCGATTGGCTTCGGCAAGCTGCTCCGCCACCGCCTTGGTCTTGGCGAATTGCTGGCGCAGCGCTTCGGCCAGGGTGTTGGTCAGGTTGCCGGCCACCGCCAGAAAGATCACGCGCAACGCGAGCTCGCGCTTCTCCGGCAGCTCCGATAACCCAGCGGCTCCGATCCAGGAACGCCAGGAAAGACAGATACGCGCCGGACGACAGCACGATGAAGATCTGCGTGCCGAGCACGCCCAGCGACGTGCCGGCCGAGATCACCGGCAGCAGCAGAAGCCAGTAATAGCTGCTGCTCAACGACCGCATGTAAACCCGATCAAGACGTAGCAGAACAGCAGCTTGAGGAAGATCCAGAGCACTTTGCCGCGCGTGGTGCCCACGAATTCGAGCTTTGGCTCCAGAATTTGCAACGCGCCAGCGCCGCAAGCGGACCGATCTCGTAGATGTCGCCGGTGCGGGCTGAGCACCGCCATGCCCGCAGAAAAGCAGCAGCCACACAACGTCCTGCGGACGAATCCATTGCGCGGCGCGCCGCCACCATTCCAGTTCCAGCCACGATGCGATCCCAGACCGGATTATGCCACAATAATTACGTCAGTCTCATGCCCAACAACACCACGCTGGAACAGGATGAAACCCCAGCTATGCCCGAACGCGGCGAAAACTTCGCGGACATCCTGTCCCAATACGAACAATCCCACACCCATAAACCCCAGGCCGGCGGCCAGGGTCTGACAGGCACGGTGGTAGCCGTTTCGCCGGAGCAGGTGTTCATCGATATCGGCCAGAAGATCGAAGGCGTGATGCCGGTGGCGGAGTTCAAGGATCCGTCCGGCAAGATTGACCGTACGCGTGGGCGACCAGTTCCCGGTGTCCATCAAGGGGCGCAACGAGGAAGGCTACTACGAGCTCTCGAAAGTGCGCGTGGAGCGGCCCAAGGATTGGTCGTCGCTCGAAGCCGCGTTCAACGAGAAGCGCGCCATCGCGGGCGTGGTCTCGGGCGTGGTGAAGGGCGGCTTGAGCGTGGACGTGGGCGTGCGCGCGTTCATGCCGGCTTCCCGGTCGGGCGCCAAAGACGTGCCCGAAATGGAAAAGCTGGTGGGCCAGGAGATCACCTGCCGCATCATCAAGCTGGACGTGGCCGACGAAGACGTGGTGGTGGACCGGCGCGTGGTGCTGGAAGAGGAAGAAGCGCGCCGCCCGGCAGAAGCTGTTCACGGATCTGCAGGAAGGCGCGGTGATGCACGGCACCGTCCGCAGCCTGACCGATTACGGCGCGTTCGTCGATATCGGCGGCGTGGACGGGCTGCTGCACGTGGCCGACATTTCCTGGGGCCGCGTGAACAAGCCGGCCGACGTGCTGACGGTGGGCCAGGAAGTGGACGTCAAGATCCTGAAGGTGGATCCCGGCGAAGCGGCGCATTTCGCTGGGCATGAAGCAGCTTCAGCCGCATCCCTGGGAGCAGGTTGGCGAGAAATACAAGACGGGCGAGCGGGTGCGCGGCACGGTCACGCGCGTGACGGATTTCGGCGCGTTCGTGGAACTGGAGCCGGGCGTGGAAGGGCTGATCCACCTTTCGGAGATGTCCTGGTCGAAGAAGGCGCGCAAGCCCAGCGATGTGGTGAAGCCGGGCGATGCGGTGGAGGTGGTGGTGCTCCACGTGAACCCCGCCGAGCGGCGCATCTCGCTGGGATTGAAGCAGGCGCTGGGCGATCCGTGGGCCGATGCGCAGCAGAAGTATCCGGTGGGCGGGGTGGTGGAAGGGCCGGTGGTCAGCCTGACGAAATTCGGCGCTTTCGTGCAGATTGCCGAGGGCGTGGAAGGCATGATCCACGTGGGCGACATCACCGCGGAGAAGCGCATCAACCATCCGCAGGAAGTGCTGAAGCCGGGCCAGACGGTGCGCGCGCAGATCCTGGAAGTGGACGCCGAGCGCCGCCGCATCAGGCTGGGCATGAAGCAGCTACAGCCGACCAGCATCGACGAATACATCGCCGAGCACAAGGAAGGCGACGTGGTGACCGGCCGCATCGCGGACGTTTCCGGCGGCCGCGCCAAGGTGGAGTTGGGCGAAGGCATCCAGGTGCCGTGCAAGATCGCCGGCGCGGAGCCGGGCCAGGCGGAGGAGCAGGCCGGCCGAATCCGGCGCGGACGTCGGTTCGCTGTCTTCGATGTTGTCCGCCAAGTGGAAGGGCGGCGAGTGGATCGGGCCCGCGTGCAAGCAAACGCGAGCCGGCGCGGGCGGGGCAGATCCGCAGCTTCCGCATTGTCAAGCTGGACGCCGGGGCGAAGAAGATCGAGATTGAACTCGCCAGTTAGTTGGTCCAGCGTCACGAAGCAGATCCCCCCACCCCTTGCAGCGACTCGGCCTTGCTGAACCTGGGCCAGTTCCACCCATATAACGCGACGAAGATAAAACAAATCATCGGCACGATGAATCCGCGGGACATATCGAACCGGTCCGCGACATAGCCCATCAGTTTGGGCAGAATTGCTCCTCCCATAATCGCCATCACAATATATGAGGATGCCTTCTTGGCGCGGACGCCCAGTCCGAAGATCCCCAAGGCGAAGATGGTCGGAAACATGATCGACATGAAGAAATAGCTCAGAAACACGCAGACCACCGACAGCCAACCAAGCTTGCAGAACACCAGGAAAGTCGTCAAAACGTTGCACGCGCCGTACAGGCCCAGTGTCTTGTGAGCCGAGTACTTCTTCAGCAGCAGGGAGCCTGTAAACCGCCCCACCAGAAAGCAGACGAGCGCCAGGGATGCCAGGTTGGATGCGCCCTTGTTGCTGATGGCGAGATGGCCGTCCGTGGTCACCAGCCAGCCGCCATCCAATCGTGCAGAAAGCCCGCGTGCACCGGCAAATTCCGTAGGGCTGCATCCCAGGATGCCGGAATCGCGGGCACTTCAGCCGTCATGTAGTTGATGAAAAAGCTGAATATGCCGGCCTGCGCCGCCACGTAAAAGAATTGCGCCGCCACCGCCAGCACAAAATGGGGATGGGACCAGATGGAATGCGAGACGCCGGGCGCCGCATCGTCCAGGTGGTAATCGTCTTCCATCTTGATATCCGGAACCCGCGCAAAATAGAAGATGGCCGCCAGCACGATCACAATTCCCGCGATGGCGACATACGGGAATATAGAGCGTCTGGCTGCCTGTGCTGCGGCCTGCCGCGTCGGTGGAATAGAAGAACACGCTGCCGACGATGGGGCCGAGGATCCATCCGATGCCGTTACAGGATTGCGCGAGGTTGATGCGGGTGGCGGCGTAGCGCAGGTCGCCCAGCACGGTAGTGTAGGGGTTGGCGATGGTCTCAAGGAACGTCAGGCCCGTGGCGATCAGGCAGACGCCCGCCAGGAACGCCACGAAAGCCATGTTTGGTGAGACGCTCCCGAATGGACCATTTCGCTGATGTGGGTGGCGGGGATAAACCACATCCCACCGGCCGCCACAATCAGAAGTCCCATGATGATGCCGCCTTTGTAGCCGAGCTTGCCGGCCAGCCATCCCGCCGGGATCGACATCAGAAAGTAGCCCAGATAGTGGGCGAACTGCACCCAGGCGGATTGCGCCTTCGTCAAGCTCAATTCATCCTGGAAGTGTTTGTCCATCACGTCGATCAGTCCATTGCAGAGCCCCCAGAGGAGAAACAGGGAGCTCACCAGGATGAACGTGAACAGAACGCTGCTGCCGTCGTTCAGGACGAAGAGGTTCTTCTTTTGTGGTGCGGTCGCAATGGTCACGGGTCGAATTATATCGTAACTTGGGAAACAACCCGAGAACATTTGTTCCTCCGCCAGACTATTCAGCTTCGGATCGTGCAAAGCAAGAAAAGGTAGAAAAAAGGAACAACATGCGTCAAATTATCGGTCTCTTCATCGCCGCCCTGCTGGCCGCCGCGCCGGCTGCATACGGCGAAAAACATACATCATCTTCTCATCGGTCGTCGAAAGGGCGCTAAATCTCATCATTCTTCGAAAGGCGCCCAATCGAAGACCAGGAAGTCGCACTCGGGCTCTTCAAAGACTCGGCAGCACCGCGCCTCGCAACAGGCGAACTAGCCGCAAAGGCGCGTGGGCGCCTCAATTCCGTCAAATAACTGCCTACGCGCCGTTTTGCGGCTGTTACGGGCCGCGAGTCCTTGTGCATCTGTGGTTTCATAGTTCTTGATGCCATTTACACTCGAGTCGAAAGTAGCCTTGGTCACCGGCGCGGGCGCGGTATCGGCCGCGCCATCGCCACGAAACTGGCGGCCGCGGGCGCCGCCGTAATGATCAACGATCTGGACGCCGCTCCGGCATCGGAAACCGAGGCCGCCATCCGGCAATCCGGCGGGCGCGCGGCGCACTTGGCGGGCGACGTCACCGCTCCGGACTTCCCGCAAAAGCTGGTGGATGCCGCCCTCGCCTCGTTCGGCGGGCTCGACATCATCGTCAACAATGCCGGCTATACCTGGGACAGCGTCATCCAGAAGACCACCGACGACCAGTACATGGCCATGCTCAACATCCACCTGGTCGCGCCGTTCCGTATTTTGCGCGCCGCCTCCACGCACATTCGCGATGCGGCCAAACGCGAGGCCGCCGAGGGCCGCCGGGTGATGCGCAAGGTCGTCAACATCACCTCCATCGCCGGCACCGACGGCAACGCGGGCCAGGCCGGCTACTCTTCCGGCAAAGCCGGCGTCATCGGCCTGACCAAAACCATGGCGAAGGAGTGGGGCCGCTACAACGTGAACGTCAACGCCGTGGGTTTCGGGTTGATCGAGACGCGCCTGACTCAGCCGCTTACAGAGGCCGGCGCTACCATCGACGTGCAGGGCCGCCAGATCGCCGTGGGGGTGCAGCCCAAGATGCTCGACGCGATGAAAACGGTATGCCCGCTGGGCCGCGGAGGCACGCCGGAGGAAGCCGCCGGAGCCGTGTTGTTCTTCTGCTCGCCTCTATCCGATTACGTGACCGCCGAAGTGTTGATTTGCGGCGGCGGAATGCACTTCTGATGTGCCGTTTATTGATCGCGGACGACGATCTCCAGCAACTCGGCATTCGCAAGCTGCTGCTCGAAGCGGCCGGCCACGAGGTGGCGCTTGCGGCGGACGCGCCCGTGGCCACGCGGCTGCTTGCGGAGTGGCGCCCGGACGTGCTGGTGATGGACTTGCGTCTGCCGAAACTGAAGGATGGGCTGAGCTTGATCCGCTCGGTGGATGAAAGGCGCCTGCCCGCCAAGATCATCGTGCTCTCCGGCTGGACCGAAGAGTTGTGCGATCTGCCCGAGGAGAAGATGGTCGCCTGCGTATTAGGCAAGCCGGTCCGCAACGAGCATCTGCTGGAAGCCATCAGCGCGGCAGTTTCTTTGCCCGCTCGTAATCTTCCATCAGCCGCTTCGTGATCTTCTCCGCCACGTCCGAACTGGCGCCACGGAACTTTCCACCCATGCTTTCCTGCGTGGTGGACCAAATCACGTCGCCATCCTTATTTACGATGCGCACGGCCGCATTCGCTTCATGCCGACGTTCGATCGAATGGCTGGATTCGCTGTCGCCCGCACCCAGGCCGATGGTCCTGCCGGTTCGATCATAACTGCGCGTTCCTCCCTTGAGTGCGGTGTCTTCGTTGTCCTGGTTGGTGCCCAGGCTGCTGTGTACGTTCAGGCTGTCGCTCGAAGAGTGTACATCGTTGAAGACCAAATCCTCGCCCGAGCCGCGCAATGTGGCGTCCGCCTTCTCCTGATTTTCGGTGATGACAAACAACCCCGTGTTTTGCAGACTGCTGATAATCATATCGCGCATCTGCGCGGCGGTCTCGCCGCCTGTGAATCGGTCCACATACACGCGCTTGAGCGTGAGCAATCCCCGCAGGCTATCCACCTCTACCGACGTTGACGGCACGGTCGGCGCGGCGCGTGGCTGCGCGGCGGCGCCGTAGCCGAAACGGGATCCGACGGGCCAGCCAACATCGCCGCCAGCGCCAATGCAAGCGTCACCATACCTTATCCCCTCCCCTTGCGCGCCTCGTCATCGGTATACTCCACTCTGCGGCCGGTCTTGGCCTCCAGTTCGGCCAACACCGCGCGCACGTCGCTCTTGTTCACCTGGAGCACCAGCGCCTGCTGCCTGCCATTGGCGTCCGTGTAGCCCACAGTCACGAAGTGCTTGCGCGACTTGCTAAGCAGAAATAAGGGTGAAAGCAGGACCGCTTCCGCATAGCGCCGGCCTACGTGCTGGCCATACTCGACGGTGTTGACCTTCTCATAGGGGACGTGCAGCGTCAGCGAGCGCGTGACGAAGAGCAGTTCCTGGTCGCCGGTCATGTCGATGCGGACATCGCACTTGGCCGGAAAGTCGTGTACTGTGGTCCCCGTCAGGTACGCCCGCGCGCCCAATTGGGCCGCCGGCAGAAACGGCGTGGGCAAACCGCACGCCATCAGCAGGAGCAGGGACAGTGCTCGTTTAGACAAGTGGATCATTGCCCCATATAGTGCGGGCAGCCTCGCCGTTATCTCACCTGCCGTGGAGACTATTTCTTGGATTTCGGCGGCCCGGCCAGCAAGCGGTCGATTTCCGCGTCCAGGCCGTCGCCCTCGAAGATGTTCTTGGTGTCGAATCCATAGGCGAAATCATTGCGGATCATGCCTTGGCCATCGATCAGGAACAAGTGCGGCACGTTGACCTTGGGATTCTGGGGCGTGGCCTTCAAATAGGAAACAGCAACCTGCCCGCAATCGAACAGCATCGGTGTGCTAATGCTTGATGCTCCGCCGTGAAGCGGGCAACCGAAGCCCTGATTGTCGGGCGGATTCACGATCTACAGCACGGCCACCTTGTCTCCGTATTTAGCGTGCACCTTCTCGAGGATATCCGCCAACCGCGCACAATGCGGGCAGGTGGTCTGCATGACGTCGAGCAGCACGATCTTGCCGCGGTAGTCCTGCAGGTCGCGTTGTTGCAAGTGGAGGTCGGGAAGAGAAAAGCCCGGTGCGCGGCGGCCGGACAGTTCCCCGGAAGCGAACAGTAATGCCGCCGAAGCCAATAAACCGAAAGAGTATCGCATCAAATAAAAGTTAACATGGCTTGAACATGCTGACAGCGCTTGCTTTCCAACACTTTGCTGGTGTAGCCTAAACCTGGGTATTGCCACTGTCCGTCCGCTAAAAGTCGATTCACCACGAGCCGTCTCACCTGACGTTTGAAGACTGCCCGCGGCGAATCCTTTCCTCGATTGCTCCAAAACAAAATTTTTTCAGGAGAACTGGAATGCAGAATTGCATCGACTTAACTTCGATTGGCGCGACGGACGAAGTGCGCCGGAATTTCACAGCTTACGAGGCGCGCGGATTTCAGTTGGGGCGTGTGTCCGTAGTCCACGGCGACCGTTACCGGCTGTACACCGTACAGGACGAGATGCAGGCCGAGGCCATCGGCGCGTTGCTCTATCGCGTGGAGCGCTCCGGCTGGCCGGCAGTGGGCGATTGGGTAGCCGTGCAGGTCGTGGGACCTGACGAAGCGATGATCCACGCGGTGCTGCCCCGCCGGACTTGTTTTCCCGCCGGGCCGCCGGCGGCCGCGAGCAGGAGCAAGTGATTGCCGCCAACATCGACCTGGTGCTGATCGTCTGCGGGCTAGACCAGGATTTCAACCTGCGCCGTATTGAGCGATACCTGACTTTGGCGCACGCGAGCGGTGTAGATGCGGCCATCGTCCTCAACAAATCCGATCTGTGCGGGGATATCGGCGCCCGCATCGCCGAGGCGCGCGGGCATTGCAGGAAGCGCACCGGTGATCGCCATCACCGCCCGCGCAGCGCAGGGCATCGAGCCAGTGCTGCGGCTCCTCCGGCCGGGTATTACCATCGCGCTGCTCGGGTCTTCCGGAGTAGGCAAGTCCACTCTGGTGAATCAACTGCTCGGCGAAGACCGGCAGACCGTTCAGGAAGTGCGCGCGAGCGATAGCCGCGGCCGCCACACCACCACTTACCGCGAATTGCTGCCATTACCTGGGGGCGGAGCGCTCATCGATACGCCGGGTATGCGCGAGATCCAACTGTGGGCGGGCGCGGATAGCTTGGACTCCGCATTCGCTGAGATCGCTGCGCTGGCGGCTACCTGCCGCTTCCGCGATTGCAGCCACACGGTGGAAGATGGATGCGCAGTACAGACCGCTCTGCAGGCGGGCGAATTAAACGACGCCCGTTGGCAAAGCTACGCCAAACTGCGTGCCGAAATCGCCTGGCACGAGCGTCAGACGGATGTGCATGCCGCCCAGGCGCAGAAGCGAAAATGGAAGGCGATTCATAAGGCGATGCGCGTCCAATACAAGCGCGACGGGACGGGTAAGTTTCTTGGTTTACAGCACTTCTTCCGACCAATCCTCCAACACCTGCTTCACCTTGGCCGTGAACTGATCGCCCAGCGCGCCATCGATCAGCCGGTGGTCGAAGCTCAGCGACAGGTACATGACCGAACGGATAGCGATGGCGTCGTCGATCACGACCGGCACTTTCTCCACCGCTCCCACGCCCAGGATGCCCACCTGCGGCTGGTTGATGATGGGGGTCGCGATCACACTGCCGAAACTGCCGAAGTTGGTGATCGAAAACGTCCCGCCCTGGACCTCATCTGGCTTGAGCTGGCGCGAGCGGGCGCGCGTGGCCAGGTCCACGATGGAGCGTTGCAGGCCCAGCACGTTTTTCTCGTCGGCCTGGCGGATCACCGGCACGATCAACCCGTTTTCCAGCGCCACCGCGATGCCGATGTTGATTTCGTTGTGATGGATGATGTTGTTGCCTTCGATCGACGCATTCAGCAGCGGGTAAGTGCGCAAGCCCACCACCGTGGCGCGCACCACGAACGGCAGGTAGGTGAGCGACATGCCGTAGTTCGACTGGAAATCGGCTTTGTGGCGGTCGCGCATGCGCGCCACTTTCGTCATATCCACCTTATGTATGGTGGTGACGTGCGCCGAGGTGCGTTTGCTGGCGAGCATGTGCTCGGCGATGCGGATGCGCATGGTGCTCATCGGCTCGACGCGCGCCTTGGCTTGTCCGGCGGCGGGCGGAGGCGGCATTTCCTGCGCGGCGGGGAGCCGCTTGCACAGGCGGGGGGAGCGGCTTGCACGGCGCCGACTTGCACGGGGGCGGGAGGCGGCTGGACGGAGGAGCGGCTGGCGGCGGCCTGCTGCGCGCGATGTGGCCCTCCAGATCCTGCTTGGTGATGCGGCCGCCTGCGCCGGTGCCTTTCACCTTGCTGAGATCGATGGAATACTCGCGCGCCATGCGGCGGACCAGCGGCGACAGCGGACCGGTGCGGCTCGGCGGCTTCTTCGACGGGCGGCGGCGCGGCGGCGCGGCCTGGCCGGCTGCGGCGCGGGCGGCGGGAGGCGGCGGTGGTGGCGGCGCAGCGGCGGCGGCAGCTCGGGCTGCGCGGCGGGTTGCGCGGCAGGCTGTGCGGCAGGCCCCGCCGCCCTCGTCAATGCGCGCGACCACCGTGTTGATGCCGACCGTCTTGCCTTCTTCCACCAAGACTTCCGAAAGGGTTCCGGCGGCCGGCGACGGAATCTCCGTATCCACCTTGTCGGTCGAAATCTCAAAGAGCGGCTCGTCCCTCTCCACATGTTCGCCCGGCTTTTTCAGCCACTTGGTCAGCGTCCCTTCCACGATGCTTTCGCCCATCTGGGGCATCACTACGTCCGTCATGTGTTAATCCTCTCTACAGCAGGCCATCACGCCCGCCGGAATCATCTGCCGTTCAAATATGCGGCCGAAATGCGCCGCCAGGCTCTCCGCAACTTCTTCCCAACCGGCGTTCGATCCCAGTTGCGCCATGGAAGTCACGGGCTTAGTGAGGCCGCAAGGAACAATGTACTGGAAATAGCGCAGATCGGTGGCAACGTTCAGCGCGAAACCGTGTGATGTCACCCATCGGCTGATGTGTACGCCAATGGCGGCGATCTTGCGTCCATCCACCCATACGCCGGTGAGCTTCGGAATGCGGCCCGCCTGGATGCCGAAATCCGCCAGCGGTGTCGATCAGCACCTGCTCGATAGCGCGCACGTAGGCGCCCACGTCGCGCTTCCACTCGCGCAGATCCAGGATGGGATAACCCACCATTTGTCCCGGCCCGTGATAGGTGATATCGCCGCCGCGGTCCGTCGGATGAAAGGCGATGCCGGCGCGAGTCAGGATCTCATCGCTGGCCAGCAGGTTCTGCATGTGGCCGTTGCGGCCCAGGGTGATGGTGTGGGGGTGCTCCAGCAAAATGAGTTGGTCGCCAACTTGGCGCCGGCCTTGCGCTCTGCTACCAGTTGCCGCTGCCACTCGAAGGCGCGGCCATACTCCACGCGTCCGGGTTGATGCCACTCGCAGCTAAGCATTGATGGCCAGACCATAGACGGCGTTGAAGCCTTCACCCATCATTTCACTGAGCGTGGGATGCGGGTGGATCGTATGCATGATGGTCTCCACCGTGGCTTCCGCTTCCATGGCGGCCACGGCTTCCGCGATCAGTTCGAAAGCCTCCGGACCGATGATATGCACGCCCAGAATCTCGCCGGACTTCTCGTCGGCTACCACCTTGATAAATCCGCCATGGCTATCCAGAATACTGGCGCGGCTGTTGCCCGCGAACGGAAACTTACCGATCTTCACCTGGCGGCCTTGCGCACGCGCCTGCGCTTCGGTCAGTCCCACGCTGCCGATGCCCGGCTCGGTGTACGTGCAGCCCGGAATGCGGTTGCGATTGATGGGAATGGCCTCTTTGCCGGCGGCGTGCGCCACCGCCACCATGCCCTCCATGGTCGCCACATGCGCCAGTTGCGGCGTGCCCGCCACCACGTCGCCGATAGCGTATACGCCAGGTTCGCCGGTCTGCTGGTACGGATTCACCTTGATGAAGCCCCGGTCCAGCTCCACGCGCGTATTTTCCAGGCCGATGTTCTCCGTGTTTGGCTTGCGCCCCACCGCCACCAACAGTTTCTCCGCTTCGAACTCTTCCACTTTGCCGCCGGCGAGCGTAACCGTCAGTTGCACGCCCTTCCCGCCCTTTCGCACGTTGGCGACCTTGGCTCCGGTCTCCACGCGGATGCCCGCTTTGCGAAACGCACGGTCCAACTCCTTCGAGACCTCTTCATCCTCCACCGGCACCACGCGCGGCAGCATTTCGAACACCGCCACATCGGTTCCAAAGCGGTTGAAAATGGAGGCGAACTCTACCCCCACGGCGCCCGCGCCGATGATGGCCAGCGACTTGGGCACCGTGGTCAGGTTCAGGATCTCGATGTTGGTCAGAATCAGGTCCGCATCGGGCTGGAGGCCCGGCAGCATGCGCGCCTCGGAACCGGTGGCAATAATAATGTTGCGCGCCTCCAGGGTTTGGGGGCCCTGCACGCCTTCGACTTCGATGCGCCCGCCGCCCTTCAGCCGCGCATAGCCCTTGATCCAATCGACTTTGTTCTTGCGCAGCAGAAATTCCACGCCCTTGGAGTGCTTGTTGACGATGCGATTCTTCTTGTCGATGACCTTGGGATAGTCGAGAACAGGCTCCTGGCAATGGATGCCATCGTTTTCCGGATTCAGGAAGTGCTCCCAGATATCCGCCGTATGCAACAGGGCCTTTGTTGGAACGCATCCGACCAGCAGACACGTCCCACCTAATCTGGGCTGCTTCTCGATGAGGGCCGTCTTAAGGCCGTATTGGCCGGCGCGCACGGCGGCGGAATATCCGCCGGGGCCGCTGCCGATAACAATCAGATCGTAGGACACTTTTTCCATTCTACATCGCCCCCTCGCCGCAATCCGGCCCTGCGGTAGCTTAAAGATATGATTTGGCTTCTGCTATTAGTGATGTGCGGCGCGGGGGCCGGGATTCCGGCCGCCTTCGGGCAGACCAGCCGCGCCAAGAAGCCCGCGGACCAGCCCACCCAGCCGGGCAAGTGGCCGGTTCAAAGCCTCAAAGTGGAGGGCAATCATAACTACACGCAAGCCCAGGTTCTGGCCGTGGCGGGGCTGAAGGTCGGGCAACTTGCGGGCAAGGCGGAATTCGAAGCCGCGCGCGACAAGCTGGTGGCTACAGGCGCGTTCGAAACGGTGGGCTACAAGTTCGCGCCCAGCGGCGATAAGAACGGTTATGCGGCTTCGTTCCAGGTGGTGGAAGTCAATCCGGCCTACCCGATTCGCTTCGAGAATCTGGGGATTCCGGACAAGGACCTCACCGCCTACCTGCGCGGGAAGGATCCGATGTTCGCCCCACGCCTGGCGGCCACCAAGCAGGTGATGGAGCGGTATAAACGGTGGGTCCAGGAATACCTCACGGCGCACAATAGCAAGGAGCAGGTGATCGTAAAGGTAACCCCCACGGGGCCCGGCGAATTCGCGATCCTGTTCCGGCCGGCGCGTTCGGAACCCGCAGTGGCCGAAGTTTCGTTCGAGGGCAACCAGGTAATCCCGTCGAGCGCGCTGCAGAATGCCATCGCCGAAGTGGCCGTGGGCGCGCCATATAAAGAAGACAGCTTCCGCCAATATCTGGATTCCGCGGTTCGCCCGCTTTACGATGCGCGCGGCCGCATTCGCGTGGCGTTCACCAAAGTCACAGTGGAGAAAGCCGCGGATGTACAGGGGCTGGCCGTGAAAGTGGTGGTGGATGAGGGCGCCAGCTACAATCTGGGAAACGTGCGCATCGAGGGCGCGCCGCACTTCGATCCGGACAAGCTGCTGAAAGCCGCAAAATTCAAGAGTGGCGATCTGGCCGACTTCGGCGACATCGGCGATGGCGTGGACCGGATCAAGAAAGCTGCTGATGCACCAGGGGTACATGCGGAACGACGTCCAAATCGTGCGCAAGATCGACGATGCCAAGAAAGTTGTGAACCTGGTGCTACGGATCGATGAAGGCGACCAGTTCCTTTTCGGGGCGCTGCGCATCGAAGGGCTGGATCTCAACGGCGAGTCGGCCGTCCGCAAAATGTGGACGCATAAGGAAGGCACGCCGTATAACCCCGACTACCCCGACTACTTTCTGAAGCACGTGCACGAGGAGGGGATGTTCGACAACCTGGGCGAGACCCGGGCGGAAACCAAGATCGACGACAAGACCCACGCCGTGGACGTGACGCTGTATTTCAAGTACGGCCCTCCTGTTAACCGCAAGAAGACTTCACCGTTCTAACTGGTGAGGAGCACAAAATGCAAGCGAAAGACGTGGCACTTCTTTTTGTTTTCCTATCGCTATTCGTGGTGGTGGGGTGGGGCGTGTACCTGCTTGCCGAAACGCGCAAGCGGCGGGACCGGATTCAAGCGCAGGCGGAATTGAACCGCCGGCTGCTGGACAAATTTGGATCGGCACAGGAGATCGTGCAGTTTTTCGAGACTCCCGGAGGAGCGCAACTTATGGAGAGCTTAGCGAGCGATCGCGAAGCTCCGGCGAGTGCCATTCTTCGTTCCACGCATCGCGGAATCGTTCTGGCAATCGTTGCCGTGGGGTGCCTGGGCCTGGCGTGGTACTACCGGGCGAGCGAGAACCCGCTGCTGGTGATCGGCGTTCTACTGCTTTGTCTGGGGATCGGCTTTCTGGTGTCGGCAGTGGTAGCTCGCCAGTTGTCGAAGAACCTGCCCCAGTGATCGCCAATGGACCAGGCCGAATTCACGGCGTTCTATACCGGCACGGCGCCTGCATTACGCGGTTATATCCGCCGCGTTTCGCAGGATGGCGAACTGGCCGACGACCTTCTACAGGAGACCTATGTGCGATTCCTGCGCGCTAAACCGGATCTGACCGATGCGATTGCCGTCAAAGCCTATCTGTATAAAACCGCCACGGCCGCGATCTACGATCACTGGCGCAAGCGCCGGCGCGAACGGCTGTGGTCGCTGACGTTCCGTTTCCGCGAGGAGGTGCAGCCCGTCTCGGAATCGGGTGACGTATCACGCTGCTTTGAGAAGCTGAATCCGCGGGAGCGCGCGCTGCTCTGGCTGGCATACGTGGAAGGATGCGCGCACAACGAAATCGCGGCGGCGCTCGATCTGCGCGAGAAGAGCATCAAGGTTCTCCTGTTCCGCGCGCGCCGCAACCTGGAGCGCATTCTGCGTCAAAATGGTTTGGGCGAGGTGAATCCGTGAACGAATCCGAGACCGCAATCTGGATGCGCCATCTTGCCGCGATCTCCCGCAATGCGGACGCGCTGCCGGACCCGGCCCTCATCTGGTGGCAGGCTCGCCTCAGGGAACGGCAGGAGGCCCGCACGCGCGCCGCTCGACCGTTGGCCATCGCCCAGTGGGCGTCGGCGGTGGTGGCGATCGCCGTCGTAGCCGCACTCTGCGTGTTCTACTGGCCAAGCATGCGCGACATGCTGCAGCCGTTCGCCACTTTCACGGCCTGGGCGGCCGCCGGAAGCGTCGTCATTCTGATGGGGCTCGCTGCGCGGCTTGTGTTCGGCGACTAACCTTTCTCCGAGCTTCCATAAGATCTGCCGCAACATCCCCAGCACCACCGGCGCATCGCGCGCCGTCAGATTGAGCCGCCGCACCAGCCGGCGGATCTTGGTCTTGGTCGAACCAGCGGTCTGGGGTTTAATGTAGCCGCTGCGCTCCAGCGCCTCCACCAGCATCAACGTGATCTGCTCGGCATCCGCCGCTCCGGCGGCTTTCAGTTTCTCCGCGCGAGACGATGCGCGCACGCGCGTCGCGCGCCAACTCATAAAGGCACACAGCCACCGCCTGGCCAAGGTTCATCGAACGATTCACGTCCGCCGTCGCAATGCGCATCAGCCAGTGGCAATGGCTCATGTCTTCGTTCGACAGGCCGAACTTTTCCGATCCGAACAGCAGCGCTACGTGTCCTTCGGCCAGTTGACGGCGCATCCGTCGCGCGCCGGATTCCAACCGCAGCAGCCTGTGCTGCAATTCGCGATGGCCCACCGAAGTGGTGCCCACCACCAGTTCGCAATCCGCCACGGCGTCGGCGACGTTCCGGAATTCTTCAGCCGCGGCCAACACCGGCGCGGCGTGCACTGCCGAGCGCGCTTCGCGGAACGCCACGTCGTATGGATTCACCACGCGCAGCCGCGCGAAGCCGAAGTTGGCCATCGCGCGCGCCGCTGCGCCGATGTTGAGCGGGTTCCGCGGCGCAACTAACACCACGCGAAGCTTCTCTCCCGGAAAAAAATTTACGTTGGAGGCGTCTCGATGCATTTTTTTCTTGACTTTCTTCGCGAACAACCTTAT
The DNA here is from genome assembly GCA_963795925.1 of Bryobacterales bacterium. Classification (GTDB taxonomy): domain Bacteria; phylum Acidobacteriota; class Terriglobia; order Bryobacterales; family Bryobacteraceae; genus Bog-159. The sequence continues at coordinate 28,343 of CAWCJP010000008.1, forward strand.
ATATGAATCACATTGCGATTTTCGAATCGCAAAATTTGATGTTTAGGGAGAATCAATCGATGAAGAGCGCAACTAAGAAAGCCGCCCCGAAGAAAAAGGCGCCTGCAAAAAAGAAGAAGTAGCTTGGGCGCCCACCAAAGGGCGTAGATCAGGTTTGAACCAATAGGCCCCGATTCGTCGGGGCCTTTTTCATTTTGTAGCTTCATCCTCCCGCCTTCTGCAGCAGCGTCCGGAACGTCTCTCCCATCCCGAACAACAGGCTCTTCAACTGCAAGCGCCGCCGCAATTCCTCCGTGTGGTGCGGCTGCTCGGAGCGCCGCCGCGAATTGATCCGGCTCGCCGGCGGAGAGCAGCGTCTGCGCCAGCGTTTCGAAGCGCACGGTTGCGAGATCCAATCGCGCGCCATATTCCTGCGAGCGCCGTGAACGCTACGTGCGCGGTGATGTCCTTCGCGCCGGGATCGTCCAGAACGTCTTCATCCGCCGAGTGCCGCCGGTAGCTCATGAGCGTTCCGCGGGTGAACCGCACGGACTCGGCGCGCGTATAACCGTAATCGATGGTGAAAACGAATCCCGCTTCGAGCGCGCGGGCGATGCGCTCCAACCATGCGAGCGCTTCCAGGTTGATCTCGAAGACCGCGCCTTCCCCCGGCGGCGGAAAGTAGCGCAGCATGTAGTCGGCGGCTTCTTCGCGCGCGGGTGCGCCACGCGTCCAAACGAAGCGCGTCGTCCCATCCGACACGTAGCTCGCGAAACGCGCCGTCCCGGAACACAACTTGCTCCACGGGCAGCGCGTCGAAAAACTCGTTGGCGAAGACCACGCCGCGAAAACGCTCCGGCAGAGCGCCTTCGGTCAGATCGACTGGAATGTAATGCCATTCCGAGAACGCTTCCGCCATCTCGTCGCGGCCCGCGCCCAACTCGACCACCGTGAAGTCCGGCGGCTCGCCCATCTCGCGATAGAGCGCCCGGATGCGCGCGGCCATCAGGATTCCAAACACCGGCTGGATCTGCTCGGCGGTATAGAAGTCGCCGTGTATGCCGAACGGATCGCGCGCGCGGCGATAATATCCGTGGATCGGATCGTACAGCGCCGCCTGCATGAAGCGATGGAACGAAATGGGCCCCTCGCGGCGGATCTCGTCGCGCAGCATTTCGGCGAGCGGGCTCACGGTTTGACAACCCGGTCCTGAGGCGTGCGGATGAACATCTCGACCAGGTAATCGTGCAGGCAGTCGTAGAGGTAGCGCTGCAGCGTCCAGGGAAATTGCGGATGCTCGATGTCGCGCGGATGCAGCGGCGCGTAATAGGTGTGCAGTCCCAGGTCGCGATTCTTCAGCTCGATGACCAGCTCGATCGAGCCGTCTCCGCTCCCGCGCCGAGAAATCCACCAGCGCGTGCTCGTAACGCCGCAATTCGGCTTCCACCTTCTCCAGTGCGCTCACGCATTTATGCTAGCGTGAAAAAACAGGGCATGTCTCTACCCGCCACCGTCCGGGTCAAACTCAGCTCGGAAGCCGCCGAGGGCATTTCCATCACGCGCGTGGTGGTGCAGGAACTGCCGGTGCGCGATCTGGTGGAGCACATGCTCGGCATCACCGGCAAAAACGAGCTGCGCATCCGCGAGTTGCTGCTGCGCGGCACGCTGGTCAGCGGCGCTTCGCGCTTCCGTTGGACCGGATGGGAAGCCGACCTGACTGCGTTGCGGGAACTATTGAGCACTTTCCCCGGCGACGATCCCGCGCGTGCCTTTGCCGCCGGGCAATGCGTGCGAGCCGTGCTGCGCGGCGGCCGCCAGATCGTCCACGTGCCGCGCGAAGCCGGCGCGCGCAAGCCAGTTGTTGAAGATGCCGTTGAAGATGCTGCTGAAGATGCGCAAGCCGAGCTTCTGGGATTTGCTGATGGAGACCGCCGCGGCGGGCGAGATCCGTTACGACCACTATTCCTATAAGGACCGCGCCGACTGCTTCCGCCTGGAGCTGCCGCTGGCCGCCGTCGAAAAACTGCGCGCCGCCGGCGAGATGGTGCGCTACACCACTTTACGGGAGCAAATCCGATCGATTGGGTTTGTGTGGGCGGAGTTATACGTGGAGCGGTAATGCGAGGAGTCTCAAAGCTGATCCTTATAATTCTCGAGCGCCGTGCGCACAAGCTGGCTGCGCGTCCGCACCCCGGTCTTGGAAAACAACTGCTGCAAAGTCGCTTTGACGGCGCTTTCCGAGACCTGCAGCCGATCCGCGATCTCCTTGTTGGCCAGCCCCTCGAACACATACTGCAACACCTGGCGCTCCCGTTCGGTCAGCTTCTTGCGCTGATACTCCGCCTGCGGCGCGGTGACGCCCAGCAGCACCGACCGCAGATAGCCCGGCTCAAAGTATTCCTTGCCGCCGCTCACGTCGCGGATGCTCTGGGCCAGCGCGGCCGGCGAGCAATGCTTTTGCAGGATGCCGGCAATCCCCTGGCGGATCATCTCCGCGGCCTCTAACTCCGTCACGCCCGCGGTAACCACCAGCACCCTGCCGGTGAATCCCAGCGCCTTGGCCTCGCCAGGAAGTCCGTGCCCTTGCCGTTGCCCAGATCGTAATCGAGCAGCACCACGTCCACGGGCGTCTTCGACACCAGCTTCAGAGCCTGGCCCGCCGAGGCGCAGTGCCCCACGATTTCAAAATCGGGTTCGGCCGCCAGCAGGCGCGCCACGCTCTCGCGAAAGAGCGTGTGGTCGTCCACCACCAGGATGCGAATGCGCCCGCCGGTCTCCATAGACTTCAGCTTTCCGCCAGCGGGGCCAGCACCACCGCCATACAACAACCCGCCGGACGAGGTTCGTAACGGAGCTCGCCGCGGAAACTGCGCACGATAGCGCGCGATATGTAGAGTCCCAGACCCGAGCCGTCCGCGCCTAATTGAAAAGGCCGGAACAATTGTTGCGGCGATCGGATGCCGACGCCGGTATCCTCGAACCGGATGACCACCCCGGCTTCCTCCGCGCTGGCCGTGATGGTCAGCTCCTTGCGCGGGCAAGTCTGCATGGCTCGCTGGCTATTCCGCGCGAGATTCAGGAAGGCTTGCAACAGCCCGTAGGAATCCGCCCAAACCAGGGGCAGCCCCACGGCGATGCCCCAATTCACCGTCACTCCCGACTCCCGGAAGGAGGGTTCGATCAATACGCGCAGCTCATCCAGCAGCTCATCCACATCCACCGCAATGGCTTGGTCTTCGGGGGAAGCCTGCAACTCCAGCGCGGCGATCTTCTCCAAACCCACGATTAGCGTCTGCAGCGCTTCGAAATCCTGGTTCCCCGCCAGTCCCTCGACGCGCGCCAGGTTCCGGCCCACCGCCGATACAGCACCGCACATATTGCGAATTTCGTGCGACATGGCGCCCATCAGAATACGGGTGTTCTTGAGCAAATGATTGAGGCTCAGGTCTTCGCGGTCGCGCAGATCTTCGGAAAGATCCACGATAATGGCGGCCAGCTTGGGCCCGGACAGCGTCTTGTAAGTGGAAAACCAGATGGCCGCCAGGAAGACTTCGCCATCCGGCCGCTGGCCCTTGCACTGCATCGTGGTGCGGAACGACTGCGAGCGGTTAGCTCTGCGCCACCGATTGCAAGGCCGGTAAATAGCCGCGGATCGCTTGGCCGGCCAGCGCCGCGCCGCCGGGCGCCAGCAGTTGCTGGGCAGACTGGTTCGCGAGACACGATGGAGCCGGCCGCATCCACTGTAACGATGGCTGCCGGACTGGTCTCGATCAGGATCTGGATCTGTTGCTCGGCGTCTTCGCGGTGGCGGACCTCCTCGGTCAATTGCTGCAAGTGTTCCATCGCCAGTTGACGCTTGTGCACCAATTCGGAGACAAACAACCCCGTGCCAGTGAAGGCGATGGTCATCATGGCCATGCGCGTGGGTGCGTCCGCCTGGGAAAATGGGCTGAATAACTCGCCCAGCACCGCGCAGCACACGCCCATTCCCGCAATCTGCCAGCGGGAGAGAAATCCGCCCGCCAGCATGATCGGAAACAGATACAGAAAGTTGAGCGAGAAATTAGGCTTGATGGCCCAGTCCACAGCCGCCACGATCGCGACCAGCAGGGCGGCCGCGGTGAGCGCGCGGGCGCGGTTAACGGCGAGAAGAGCGGCGGCGATGTCCAGCATGCTGTTGAGTTACCGGTTCAATATTCTATTATGGGCGATGCCGGCCATGGCACAATGAGAATACATGCACAAACGGCTGCCATTCGCGCTCGGGTGCTACGCGGTGCTGGCCCTGCTCGCCTGGTTCACCCTCGGCACCGCAGGTGTTTACGTCAATGGCCGGTTCGTCGAGTTACGCGCGGCGGTTTGCATTCTTCTTGGCGGACTGACCCTTAAAACATTGATCGCATATAAAGCCGGCTGGTAGACCGCGTGCAGAGGCGGCGAACGCTTCCATTTCGGTGTTCCGGATTGAAACGCGAATCCCGTATCGAACCGACTTACTTCCTTCACGAGACGAAAACTCGCTGAAATTAAGGCTTTTTTCCAATCTCAGGCTCTGGTCATCCCGTTGCATTTCTGTCGATCTGCCGGGTAGGATTCCGGCGGAACAAAAAGGAGCCGGGAATATGGGACGCGCATTCGCAGTGGCAAGGCGCAAGGAAGCCGCCATCAGGGCGGCACGGGATCAAATCGTTCTGGATAATCTGTCGCTGGTCAAGGCCATCGCCATCCGCGTGCACGAAAATCTGCCGGTTCACGTGGATCTGGACGATCTGGTGCACGCCGGCGTCCTGGGGCTGTTCGACGCCGCGTCGAAATACAACCCCGCCAAGAAAGTCGTTTTTCAAGGCTTACGCCAAGCACCGCGTGAAAGGCGCCATCCTGGACAGCCTGCGGCAGCTTGACTGGGCCTCGCGCGATCTCCGCAAGCGGCAGAAGCAACTGGATTTCGTAACCAACGATTTAATGACCAAGCTGGGGCGCACGCCGACCGAAGAGGAGATCGCCGAAACCCTGGGCTTAGGGATCGAACGCTGGCGCCGCGTGGCGTTGGAACTCAAGAATCTCGGGCTGATCTCGGCGTCGTCGCTGCGGGCGGATCCCGACAACAGCGCGCCGGTCGAATTCCCGGCCGCGCCGGATTCGCAACCGGACCGCATCTGCGCCCGCAAACAGTTACGCACGGCCCTGGCGGGCGCCATGAAATGTCTGCCGAAACGCTACCAGAAAGTGGTCTTTCTTTATTACACCAACGAAATGACCATGAAGGAGATCGGCGAGGTCCTCGGCGTAAACGAAAGCCGCGTCTCGCAGATTCACAAGATCGCGCTCGAAAAGATGGCCGCCAGCCTCCGTTCGGCGGGCATCGAATCGGCGGGCGCCTTCTGACGACGCCTTGACAGGACGCTTTCAATAATATGAATATGAATTCATGTTCATTACTTGGCGGCGAACCTTTCTCATTGGCCTCCTGCTGTGGACGGCCGGCACCGTGGCGATCCGGCTGGCGGGCCAGCGCCTGCTCCGCCCGGACCACCTCGCGCAGACCGTGGGCCTGTACCTGGTAAGTTTCCTGTTGATGGCTCTTCTGGTGCCCCGGATCTGCCGCCGCCTGGGTGTGCAAAAGGATCTTTGGCCCCAGGCCGCGACTCTGTTGATCCTTCCAACCCTGCTCCTGGACCCGTTCTCGTGCGCTTTCTTTAGTAGCATGTTTCCGAACCTCGATCCGGGCGCGGCCGGCGCTTTCGGCGGATGGATGTTGATCTGTTGCGGCGGCGGCGTGGCGGGTGTGTGGCGCAAGTCATAAGGGCTCGGTTCCGGGCCGCCGCTACTGGGCACGGACGCGGATCTCCCCGCGCCGCCCCGCCAGGAGCGCAGCCGGGCCACGCGAAACCAGCTCCTGGGATCTGCCCGCGACCTGTTTGCCGAGCACGGCTACCACGAGGCTTCCATCCAGGCCATCGCCTCCCGGGCCGGCGCTGCCGCCGGGGCCTTCTATATCTACTTCCGCTCGAAACGCCAACTCCTGATTGTCCTCATGAACGAGTTGCTGGGGCTTCTGGACCGTCTCGATCTGCGCCCCCAGGCCGGCCGGGACGCGCGCGCGGGTCTGCGCCGCTTTCTGGCAGCCGCGTTTCGCGCCGATCTGGAATACTACGGCGTGGTGCGCGCCTGGCAGGAGGCCACCCTCACCGATCCCGCCTTGGGCCAGATGCAGACCGCCATCGAATCCTGGACCCAAGCCCGCATCCTGCGCGTCTTCCGCGCACTGGCGAAATCGCCCGGCGCGCGCCTCGATCGCGATCTGCCCGCTTTCGCCCGCATGATGGACCGGCATTTCTGGTCGATCCTGGCCCGCGGCGCGCGCCTGCCTCGCCGTGATTTCGACCGCGAGATCCGGATAGCCGCCGACGTGATCTATCACTATCTTTTCCGCGACGGCCAAATGTCGCGCCGGGCCGGTTTGAAGTAATTGGGTTTGGAGTAATATAGTCTCGAAGGAGGCCTATGTCTCGTCGAGTAACCACTACAGTGGCGGCAGGCATTTGGGCCATGCTGCTATCTGCCCAGACGCCGCCTCCAAAACCATTCTCCGGGGTGCCGCAATTCACCAGACCGCTGCCCGATGCCCGCGAGATTCCGCGGCCCAGGCCGCTTTGCGCCAATTCCTGGCGAATTACACCAGCTTGGCGAATCAAAATAACAAGGCATCCGGGCGTCTGCTCCATTCGACTCCTGGAAGTGCCAGTGTCGAAAAACGTGGAACGCATGCCTACCGTGGCTCCGCGCCCGAAGATGTCGGTCATATGCCGTCGGTGACATTGCCCGCCCCACCCTGCCCTGAGGAAAAGCGCTGAGCGGCACGCTGTACCTGGTGGCCACGCCCATCGGCAATCTGGAGGATATTACGTTGCGCGCGGTGCGCGTCTTGAAAGAAGCGCACCTGATCGCGTGCGAGGACACGCGTCACACGCGCACGCTGCTCGATCATTACGGAATCGGTAAGCCCACCGTCAGCTATCACGAGCACAATGAAATCGAACGCAGCGCCGAGTTGATCGCGAAGCTGCTCGCCGGACTACGGTGGCGCTGGTCTCCGATGCCGGAATGCCGCTGATCTCCGACCCCGGCTACCGGTTGGTGCGCGCGGCGATCGAAAATGGCATACGCGTGGAGCCGGTGCCCGGCCCATCCGCGCTGCTGACCGCTCTGGCGGCATCGGGCCTGGCGGGCGGCAGCTTCCATTTCGGCGGGTTCCTGCCCCCAAATCCGGCCAGCGGCTGCGCGCGCTGGAGGCGCTGAAGGACGAGCCGGCCACGCTGATCTTTTACGAAGCTCCGCACCGCATACTGGATGCGCTCGCGGCCGTCGAGCAGGCGCTGGGAGATCGGCCGGTGGTGGTGGCGCGAGAGTTGACCAAGCTCCACGAGGAGTTTCTGCGCGGTACGGCGGCCGAGATTCGAGCCGTGCTGATGGCCCGCGAATCCGTAAAGGGCGAGATCACGCTATTGATCGGAAAGGGGCTGGCGGCGGCTCCGGACGATACGCCCCTTGCCGATGCGGTGGATGCCTGCGTGGCGCAAGGCATGCCCCGCATGGACGCCATCAAGACAGTAGCGCATCGGCGCGGTTTGTCGAAACGCCAGGTCTACGCCGAACTGGAGAAATTGAAAAAGCGATGAGGCTTCCGATTAATTAGCGCCAGCCTTGGCGGCCGGCGTAGGGGCCATCACATTTAAAGCCGAAAGTTTCTGATCGCCGTCCCGCGTGGCATCCACCGTGATGTGCATGCCCACCGCGAGATCGGCCGGCTTGATCTCTTTATCGTCTTTCAGAAATTTTGTCTTCTTCGACAACCGGAAGGTGAGGGTCTGCTGATCCTCAGTGGGTCCGGCCTTGTCCAGGTCGACGATCAGTTCCTTCTTCGTCAGCACTTTCACCGTCCCGTGAAATGTGACCGCGGGGCCCGTATAGGGACCCGAATTCGCCGTGGCTGCGGAGGGCCCGCGCCGCCCACGCCATATTGCGCCGCAGAGATCCCCGGCAACAAAAGGGCCAGCAACGCTGGTACGAGAGTCGGATACCGCATGATTCATTCTCGCAGATACAGGCGGAATTTCTGGTGCAACCTGGCGTGCCCTTCCTCACGTCTCAGGCTAATTAGGATATAAACTATGCCTCAAGCTCCCGGTTTCACGCGCCGCGGACTTCTGATGTTGGTCTCGGGCGCCGGCGCTCCAATCCTGGTTCCGGCTATATGCCGGCAGCTCGGATTTCTGGAACAAGAAAGAGCCGGCGGAGTGGTCTTCCGATGAGATCGACAAGCTGGTGACCAAGTCCCCCTGGGCCAAGGAGTTGACGGTTTCCTCCACCTCTCTCAGCCGCGGCTATAGCACTGGCGGTGGAGCAGGCGATCCGGGCGTCGGTGGTGGCGGCGGTTACCCGGGTGGTGGCGGCGGGTACCCGGGCGGAGGCGGCGGTTACCCGGGCGGCGGCATGGGCGGTCGCGGATGGGCGGCGCGCGGCAGACGCGGAGGCGCCGGCCCCATACCCATTTCGTACAGGGCCACCGTTCGCTGGGAAAGCGCCAAGCCCGTTCTGGAGGCCCTCAAAACGCCCTTGCCGGATTCGCTTGCCAATCAATACGTCATCAGCGTAAGCGGCGTGCCGGTTGTCCAGGCGAGGGCGGCAGCATTCCGATGACGATGGCGACACAGGCACCACGGTATCCAAGGGCTTGAGCGACGAGGTCCTCGACCGCATCAAGAACCTGACTTATCTGGAGCCCAAGGGAAAATCTCCTGCGCAGCCCAGCACAGTGGTGAAAGGAGCTATCGCCAGTTCCGGCGTGCCTACCTTTTTATTCGGCTTTCCGCGCGAAGTGGTGCCGCTGACGGCCGACGATCGGGAGGTCACTTTCACCACGCAACTCGGCAGGCTCGAAGTCAAGACCAAATTTAGCCTGAAGGACATGATGTATCATAAAGAACTGGCGCTTTAAAACGGATAAGGAAAAGCGCCAGCCAGCCCGCCTTGATTGCAATTTTCAACCCTGTCCGTAAGGCCGGGTGGCGTTTTTGAGCCCTGCCCATCAGGGCGGGATTTTCGGAGCTTATACTCGATGCGAAATGCCTTGATAATGGCTGCCAGGATTCCTGGTGTGTGTCTCCTGTGCGCTATCGTCGCCGGGCTGCCGGCCGGCGCGCAGCAGCCTGCCGCAGAGAGGCAACCGCGCCCCGGCGACGCAGCAGCCGCCTGCCACGCCACCGCCGGCCACGACGAACCTCAGCCCCCGCGCCGGCGCCTCCTCCACCGGTGGTGACTTCCGCTCCCCCGTTTTATGCCGGTGACGGCTTTTCGGTCACTCTGCAGGACTGGTTGAGTTTCGGGAACCCAGTGATGGGAACCGGCCACATGCGACGGCAGTGGAGAGCCTAGCAGCCTGAATTATTCGGGTAAGCCCCGCCCGGCTCCGGGAGCCGTCTTTAGCATCCCGATGGGAAAGCACAACGCGATTCGTGTGTCCTATTTCCGGGTTCAGGGTAACGGTAATCCTACGGCGCCCGCGGCCTCGATCATCTACAACACCAGCTACAACCAGGGCGATTATCTGGCCGTTCACTACGCCCTGCAAAACGCCAAGATCTCGCTCGATTATCTGTCGTGGCCGTTCCCCGTGAAGGACTCCAAGTTCCATATCAAGACGCTGTGGGAAGTCCAGTACACCACGATTGCGACGGGTGTGGATGCGCCGCTGCGGCACGGCCAGACCGATGCTTCGGGCAATCCGATCAATGTCAGCGCCTACGGAACCAACTGGTTCATCTTCCCGAGTTTCGGCCTGGGAGCCGACTATCTGATCAGTCAAAAACTTCGCTTCGAGGCACGCGCGTCGGGATTCGCTTTCCCGCATCGCTCCACGATCTGGGATACACAAGCCTCGCTGAACTACCGGTTCGGCAAGTTCGAGATCCAGGGCGGCGTGAAGGCGTTTCACTTCAAGACTTCTCCCGCCCAGGTGGAGTTTGTGCAAGCGACTCTCTCCGGCGCATACGTGGGGTTGCGGTGGTATCCGGAATACGGCAGGCATTGACATCCCGCCTGATTTTACGAAGCCTTAACAACAAAGGCGTAACGCCGCTTGCGCCGGTTCGCGTTTCCCGTTCCAGGGGTAATCTGCAACCGTGAAAAAGACACTCACCGCTTTACTGTTTTCGTTCGCGCTAGCGGGCATACTGATCGCCCAGGGGCCGGGTGGCGGGCGCCACGCGCAGAATCAGGTCCAGTTCATGACCGCGCGGCTGAGCCTGACTGCCGAACAACAGTCGCAGGCAACCGCTATCTTCGGCGGCGCCGCCTCCACCGAGTCTTCCCTGCATGCCAGTCTGCGGACTGCGCAACAGGGCTTGAACGACGCTGTGAAGAGCGACAATACCGTCGCCATGGAGCAGCTTTCATTCACGATCGGCAATCTGACTTCGCAGTTGACTCTGGCGCGGGCGAAGACCCGGGCCGCGTTCTATCGGATACTCACACCGGAACAGCGGACCAAGCTGGATCAACTGGAGAGCCAACACCCCGCGGAATTCCGTGGCCGCGCGCGGCGCGGTTCGCCGGAGAACGGCCAGTAGCCGCTTCGAGGGCCATCTTGCCGGTCCCTCCGGAAGCCGCCGAATCCGACGTTCGCGCCGAAGTGGAAAGCTGTCTGGCGCTGGCGCGATCGACTGAGGCGATGCTCGCCGCGGGCGAGCGTTTGGCCGCCGCGCGCCGAGCGGTGGATCTTGTCAGGGCTTATGATAGAGTTCTGGAGAATATTCGGCTCGTCTCGTTTTCCATTCCAGAGCAACAGCGCGTGCGCAACCAGCTTGCGCCGGTGAAGGATCTGCTCAAGAGATACAGGCTTCGCTGACAGGGTTAAGCGAGCCGCAAGAGGACTTATAGCGTGATTGATCGACTCATGAATCCGGTTAGAGGGCGTGTACCATATTGGTGCGCTGTGGCATTTACATCGATGATGCTACAGGCCGTGTGTCAGGCGCAGTTTGTGCCGCAGTACAAGATTTCGACCATTGCGGGCACGTATACCGCGCCGAATGCGACCACGATTCCCACTTGCCCGGGCACTAGCGTGGGGGACGGCGGGGCCGCCACCAGCGCCCAACTCTGCGGCCCCGCTGGTCTGGCATTCGATTCTTCGGGCAACCTCTACATCGCCGACTCCAACAACGACCGCGTGCGGAAAGTGTCTGGCACCACGATTTCCACCGTGGCCGGCAACGGCACAGCGGGATTTTCCGGCAACGGATCGTCGGCCACGGCGAGCGGAACCACGCTCAACGCACCCTCGGGCGTGGCGTTCGATAAGAACGGTAACCTGTTCATCGCCGACAGCCAAAACTACTCGATTCGCGAAGTATCCGGGGGCAATATTTCGGAGGTTGCCGGCCAGGATACCAGCGGTTTTGCAGGAGACCTGGGCCCCGCCACCAGCGCGGAGATGGGTATCCCGTCCGCCGTGGCCGTGGATTCGTCGGGCAATATCTACATCTCTGATCCCCCTAACAATACCGTGCGCGTCGTGTGCCAGACTCAAACGCCCATCGCCTGCACCAATACCGCTTTCGGCAGCATCACTTTCGCCGCCGGAGATATCAACACGTTCGCCGGAAACCAGCCGCAAGGCGAGGGCTTCCAGCCCATAAATCCTGGGCAGGTCGCGGGATCGCTGCTGAACAATCCCACCGGTGTAGTCTTGGATGCAGCAGGCAATCTCTATATCGCGGACTCCGGCAACAATGTCATCCGCAAGGTTGACCCGACCGGCATCATCAGCACCGTGGCGGGCAATGGACAGCCCGGTTACTCCGGCGACAACGGTCCGGCTACCTCGGCGATGCTCAATACACCGAAGGCCGTGGCCGTGGATTCTTCCGGTAATCTCTATATTGCCGATTACGACAACAGCGTGATCCGCCTGGTGGAAGCGTCCAGCGGCGTCATTACAACCATCGCCGGTAACTACAACCTCGGGCCGGGCTACAGCGGCGACGGAGGGGCTGCCACCAGCGCGCAAATGTTCTTTCCCGCCGGTGTGGCCGTGAATGGCGGAAACGTATACATTTCCGATACCCAAAACAATCTGGTCCGGATACTGACGCCCGTGGTAGAAGTTCCCGAGGTGAACGCCGGCGGTGTAGTAAATGGGGCCAACTTCAAAGCGCCGGTGGCTCCTGGCAGCATCGCCTCCGTGTTTGGGGATTTCTTCCTCCCGTCGGTGGCCGTCGCCACGACCCTGCCGCTCGAAACCAATCTCTCGGATCTCTCGTTCCAGTTTAGCGGCGGCGTCCCCGCCACCCCCCTGTTTTTTGTTTCGAGCGGTCAGGCCAACGTGCAAGTGCCATGGGAGTTGGCCGCGCAATCGACGGCTACTCTCTCCCCGACGCTGTTCGACCAGACCGGGACGGCTCAGACGGTGAATCTGGCGCAATTCGCGCCGGCTATTTTCGCCACGAATTCGGAAGGCACCGGGCCGGGAGCGATTCTGGACCAGAACTACAATTTGATAGATTCTTCCAACCCGGCGATCCCGGCACAACCACCATCCTGATCTACTGTACTGGTCTGGGCCCGGTAAGCTCCAATCAACCCGCGACGGGCGCGCCCGCATCGCTTGACCAACCTGGCAAATACATCCACGCCGGCCACGGTCAGCATCGGCGGAGTAACCGTGACCTCGTCGTTCTCCGGTCTTGGCGCCAGGGTACGTGGGTCTGTACCAGGTCAATGCCCTGGTGCCCGCGGGCACAACCTCGGGCACCTCCGTGCCGGTGACGATATCGATAGGCGGAGTGACCTCCAACACGGTCACGATCGTCGTGCAGTAGGGTGGTGCAGTAGGGCGGATCACTTCTGCTTTACCGCGATCGCGATGATGGAGACGGGCGGCCACGGCAATCGTCGCATCGATGCGCCGCCACAGCCACACCATCCGGTCGAAGATGCGCAACAGGAAACGGTTGAGCGTCTTGCTCTTCAGGATGCGGCCGGTCACGTACCAAGGCGGCCACGAAATGCGGTTGAAGTCCAGGATGCGCTCCACGCGGAAACCCGACTGTTCCAGTCTCCGCTGCAATTCGTCGCGGGAATAGCGGCGGAAATGGCCCAGCGCGGCATCCAGAGATCCGAAAATTTCCTGGCCGTGTGGCACCAGCACAATGGCCCGCCCGCCGGGTTCGAGCGCCGTGTAGATGTTACGCAGCCCTGCCATATCGTCCTCCACATGCTCCAGCACGTTCAGACACACCACCGAATCCACCGCCCCGGCCAGCGATTCGAAATCGGCCGGATTCTGCAGGTCGCAGCGACGCACCTCCACCTTCGGACGGTGTTGAAAGCGGGCGCGCAACCGCGCCAGATACTCGGTTTCGATATCCCCTGCGATGTAGCGCTCGCGCTGCGGAGACAAGATGCGGGCCAGGTTGCCTATACCCGCGCCGGTCTCCAGCACGCGTTTGCCGATATAGGGCTGGATGGTGTCCGCCAACCATTGGTTGAAGCGCCTGGCCTCGGCCAGAGCATCTAAAATGTCCGGACCGGATCCCTTGTAGAGGTCTCTGCTGAGCGCATACCGCAGGATCACGTATACTGCATTGAAGGCATCCTTAAGCCCGATCTTCTTGCCTTCATCGTACGTCCGGCCGTGATAATCGATCGGCGTTTCATAGACGCGCACGTGGCGCTTGGCGAGCTTGATGGTCAGCTCCGGCTCCAGCCCGAAACGATCGCTGCGGATGGGGATACTCTGTAGCAGCGAGGTGCGGAAGGCTTTGTAGCAGGTTTCCATATCGGTCAGATTCAAGTCCGACACGATGTTGCACATGCCGGTGAGAATCTGGTTGGCCACCGAATGCCAGAAGTAGAGCACCCGGCGTTCCCCGGAGATCATGAAGCGCGAGCCATAGACGGCGTCGGCCTTGCCTTCGAGCAGCGGGCCCAGCACGCGTCCGTATTCGCGCGGGTCGTACTCCAAGTCTGCGTCCTGGATGATCGAGAACTCGCCGGTGGCGTGCTCGATGGCGGTGCGGATGGCGGCGCCTTTGCCCCGATTGCGAGGTTGCCGGATCAGCCGGAGCACGTCCGGGGTTGCGCCGCCGCGATGTCCTCCACGATGTCCGCGGACCCATCCTTCGAGCCGTCGTCGACCACGATGATCTCGCGGCCGACGCCCGCGGGCAAGGGCGCGGCCAGCACCCGCTGGAGCAAGGTTCCGACGTACTCTTCCTCGTTGTAAAGGGGAATCAGAATGGAGACGATTTGGGTTGCCATGGCGGCGGGAATCTCTATTGTACAGGTAGAGATCGACGCTCGGTATGGCAGTGCCTATTGCAGGGTTATACTGCTCCGTTTGACGCTCCGCGAGACCAGCTCTTCCAGATCCAACAAATGCTGCGGCTCAAACTGCTGCCTGGACCATTTGCTGGATGCCTCCAACTCAATGCCGACGAAATAGCCGATCTCCCTGTAAACGCAGTAGCGCACAGTGCCGGCAAGTTTGTCGCCGGGGCAGTGTATTTGCACATGCGTGCCAATGGCAAGCGGCACTTCGAACTGCAAACACATCCCCGATTTTGAGATGTCCTCCAACAAAGCGGTGGATTTGCGTTTGCGTCCGGGCGGTTCCTTCCAACAGACCTCCACCATGTCGGCGCAAAGCATCCTGATTTCTGATCGTGCTCGCGGCATGCTTTTCTATCGGCGGTCCGAGCGGATGCCTTTAGATCGGTAGTGTCCTACTTGACCTGGAAGGACATGTTGCTTGATAGCGTGGCGCTCGGTGTGACAACTTGGACGGTTCCGGTGGTCGCGCCGGCTGGGACGGTCGTCTGGATATTTTGAGCGGAAGCTGTAAAACTGGCCGCCGTACCGTTAAATGTTACTTTGCTCGCGTGGGCCAGATTATTACCCAGAATCTTGACATGCGCTCCCACTTTGCCGGATGTTGTCTGTGTCTCGACGAATGGGCCCAAGCCTACCGACAGTCTGAAGACGGTACCCAAGCTGCCGCCGGTTGTCCCATAGAGGGTGCCGTTGGTGTCCTGGACTAATCCCGCCATGGGCACTTGGCCGTCGGTACAATTTGTCAGCGCGCAGAAGCTGTATACGGTCGCCAGCGTGCTGCCTGGAGTGATTTTGTAGATCGTCCCGCAGCCAGGTGCTGTAGAACCGGTATTGCAGGTATTGTTGGCCCCGCCATACGCGGTTGTCCCGTAGAGATCCCCATTGGAGGCCTGTATGAGTCCGGCAAGGGGATATGCACCGTCGGTGCAGCCGCTTTGGGAGCAGAAACTGTACAGTGTTGTGAACGTGCCATCCGGAGTGATTTTAAAGATCGTGCCCCAGTTGTGTACTCCGCCGCCACCCGTTGTCCCATAAAAATCGCCGTTGGAAGCCCGGAACAGCCCCGACGGGCTCCGCCGTCGGCGCACCCGGTCTCGGAGCAGAAGCTGTAGAGCGTCGTAAAGGCGCCAAGCTGAGTGATCTTGAAGATAGTTCCACATCCTAAAGAATAACTACAGCCGGTCCCGGTCCCGCCTAAAGGCGTGGTCCCGTAAAGATTCCCTGCGACATCCTGGACGAGCGCCCCGGAGGGTCCGCCGCCGCCCGAGCAATCTTGGGGACAGAAACTGTACAACGTCGTGAACGTACCACCAGGGCTCATCTTGAAGACCGTGCGATTCGTTGTGCCATTCAGATCTCCGTTGACGGCTTGGAGCAAGCCCGCGGTGGGATATGCGCCGTCCGCGCAGTTTGACTCGGGACAAAAGCTGTATAGTGTGGTGAGCGTGCCTTCTGTGTGATTTTGAAGATTGTCCCGCAACCCACCGGGGGACAGTTGGCCCCGCCGCTACTGGTTGTCCCGTAGAGATCCTCGTTAGCGGCCTGTATCAGCCCCGCATAGGGACCTGCGCCGTCAGTGCATTGTGGATAGTCTTGCGAGCAGAAGTTGTGCAGCGTCGTCAGTGTGGCACCCGGCGTAATCTTGGAACACCGTTCCAACCCCGCCCGTCAGGTCGCAGCCCTCAGTGCCCCCGCACCAGGTGCTCCCCGTAAAGGTCCCCATTGGTAGCCTGGACGAGCGCTGCCGTAGGGTCCTGGCCGATCCCGAAGCTAAAAGTGTATAGCGTGGTGAGGGTCTGGGCGGGGAGGCCAATCGCCAACGCGGCGTACAGCATGAAAACAGTGCAGGCCTTCCCCCCGAGCGTCAAATGGGCTTTCATCATAGGCTCCAGCGGAAGGGTATAGCACTCCCATCCAAGCGATTCAGGCCATGGAACGATAATGCCGCACAGCGCGGCTTGCAATGGGCGTAGCTCGCGTGGCACGTTGACAACCACAGACCCGGAGCGGAACAATGGGGACGGCGCGTGAGAACACGTAGAAGAAATGCCAATCCGATTCCGACTCGGCAAACAGCGTGGAAGAGTTTGGAAAGAAAGTATCGAGCATCGGCAAAGAATGGTACCCCGACTACCCGTTGTTGCCATGGTGCAGAGGGCAGGAGAGGTCAGAATGGCCTCTTGTACCTAAGCTGTACCGGGGAGTTGTGGACGATTTGAACACCGAATTCGAAATCCGGGAAGAGTTCTGTACCCGCGCGCCCGCATTGTCCGACTACGCTAAGCCTAGCGACAATAGAGTGCTTAGCAAGTGGGAGTGGTACTTCGTGATGCAACATTATGGAGCGCCGACCCGCCTGCTCGATTGGAGCGAGGGGCCTCTCGTTTCGCTCTATTTCGCCGTGAGGTCGAACAGTGGCAACTTTCCCGCAGCAGTTTGGATACTGGACGCCTGGTGGCTAAACAGGACGGTCATCCGCAAAGACGAGGTGATTCCTCCAGCGGACGCGGGCACCTTGCCCGAGGACCGAAAGCGGGTCGCGGCTTGGCTCCCCGACCGGTTCCAGAAGCGGGCCAGGCTACCCCGCCTCCCGTGTGCCGTGTATCCCACTCATACGATGCGGAGGATTAGCGCCCAGAGGTCGTGCTTCACAATCCATGGGAATGTGCATGACGGTTTCGACCAGCTTGCGCGTCGCCAGCGGCCCAGATTAGTAAAGATCGAGATTCCGGCTTGGGAGGTGAGGCAGGTTAGAGACACTCTTGAATCGTACGGGATTGATGAGACCACTATTTTTCCTGACCTGGAGGCGCTTGGCAGGGCCGTCACCCTCCACTGGAAGAGTACGACGTTTAGCCGCCCAGACGACGGCGCTTATACGCGATTGGGCGCATCGAAAATTCACGGAGTTGGGGTATTCGCTATTCGAAGCATCCGACGCGGAACGAGACTGTTCCGGGGCGACGACGACGGGATGATTTGGGTCGATGCCGAGGCCACAAATAGACTAAGCCATGAAGTTAAACGGCAGTACGATGACTTCTCCATCTTGAAGAATGGAAGGTACGGGTCCCCGCCGAGTTTCAACCGATTGACGCCCGCCTGGTACATTAACAATTCACGAGCAAATCCGAACGTTCGCTGCGATAAGGACTATGAGTTTTTTGCACTTCGAGACATCAAGCGGGGCGAAGAGCTGACGGTCGATTACTTGCGGTATAGCGATCCGGCCCCTGTGTCGAGAAGACGGGCTGGGCGAGTCGCGAAGGAGTAGACAAAGCCCGCCTGTCGGCCGAGGCTGCTAAACTACGAACAGTGTCCAGTCAGACGGGTGTGAGCCCGGTCACCCGGGCTCCTTCCACTACCAGAGCAAGCGCCACGGCGTTCAAGGTGCTGGCGGCCATCAGCTTCTGCCACCTGCTGAACGACATGATGCAGTCCGTGATCCCGGCGGTGTATCCCATCCTGAAAGAAGCGTTCCGCCTCAATTTCAGGCAGATCGGACTGATCACCCTGACCGTGCAGATGACCGCCTCGCTACTGCAACCCTTCGTGGGGATTTACACCGATCGTCGGCCCACGCCGTATTCGCTGCCGGTGGGCATGGGGTTCACGCTCTCGGGATTGCTGCTGCTATCGGCCGCTCCCACCTTCGGCATGATTCTGCTGGCGGTGGCGTTGGTCGGCGTGGGATCGAGCGTGTTCCATCCGGAGTCGTCGCGCGTGGCGCGCTTGGCTTCCGGAGGGCAGCACGGGCTGGCGCAATCCCTGTTTCAGGTCGGCGGCAATGCGGGCTCGTCTCTCGGCCCTCTTTTGGCAGCGCTCGTGGTGCTTCCCGGCGGCCAACGCACCATCGCCTGGTTTTCGCTGGCGGCGCTGGTGGCGATCATGGTACTGACGCGCGTGGGCGCATGGTACAAAGGCCATCGGCGCGGTGAGAGCCAAGGCCGCGGCGGCTCTCGATGTCCGCCCTCCGCACCTCTCGCGGCGCAGGGTCGGCGTGGCGCTCGCCGTGCTGATGGCCTTGGTCTTTTCGAAGTATTTCTACCTCGCCAGCCTGACCAGCTACTACACATTCTTCCTGATGAGCCGGTTCCACCTGCCAGTGCGGTCCGCGCAGATCCACCTGTTCATATTTCTGGGCGCGGTGGCCGCGGGAACTTTCATTGGCGGGCCAGTGGGCGACCGGATTGGCCGGAAGTATGTCATCTGGTGCTCGATCCTCGGCATCCTGCCCTTCACGTTGGTGCTGCCTTACGCCAATCTGTTCTGGACCACGGTCCTGAGCGTGGTCATCGGACTGGTGCTGGCTTCGGCATTCTCCGCCATCATCGTCTTCGCGCACGACCTGGTTCCCGGCAGAATCGGCGCCATCTCCGGGCTGTTCTTCGGTCTGGCCTTCGGCATGGCCGGCATCGGGGCCGCGGTGATGGGATGGCTGGCCGATGCCACCAGCATCGCGTTCGTCTACCGGGTGTGCTCATTTCTTCCGGCCATCGGCGTGTTGACCGTCTTTCTGCCGAACATGGAGAGCGGCTATAAGAAGACTCACGGATGACACCCATTCGCATTTTTGTCACCGGCGGCACTTTTGACAAGGCTTACAACGAGCTCACCGGGGAGTTGTTTTTCAAAGATTCGCATCTGCCGGAGATGCTGAAGCTGGGCCGCTGCAACCTGGCGCTCAAGATCCGCACCCTGATGATGATCGACAGTCTGCAGATGACCGATGACGACCGCCAGAACATCCTGCAACAGTGCCGCAGCGCGCCGGAAGCCCGCATCGTGATCACGCACGGGACCGACACCATGGTGGAGACCGCCGCGGTGCTGGCGCACGGCATCGCCGGCAAAACCATCGTCTTGACCGGCGCCATGATTCCCTACAAGTTCGGCAGCTCGGATGGTTTGTTCAATCTGGGCAGCGCGCTGGCCTTCGCGCAAACCCTGCCGTCCGGAGTGTATGTGGCGATGAACGGACGCTATTTTACGTGGGATCGCGTACGGAAGAATCGCCAGAGCGGGATGTTCGAACTACTGATTTGATTGAACTTGTAAGTCCGGCGCCCCTATTGGGCACTCACGTGCTCCAGACCTTCCCGTGAGCCCCAAAATCGATTCGCTATTTCTAGCCGTGGTCTTGTGCCTGCCGGCCGCCGCGCAAGTGCGGAAGGCCAGCCGCCTCAAGGTATCCGCGGACCCCTTGGAGGCCACCCGAATTAGTGATCCAAATGAGACGGGCACCATCGGCCCGCGCACAAAAGGCTCGGCCGTGGTGCGCGCTCAGATCCTGCTCGACCGCGCCCGCTTCTCCTGCGGCGAAATCGATGGCTATTTCGGCAGCAACCTCAAGAAAACCGTGGCCGCATACCAACGCGCCCATGATCTTCCAGCGAACGGCGTGGTCGGCCAGGAAACGTGGGTTCTGCTCAATGCGGACCAGGCGCCGGTGCTCGCCGCCTACACGATTACCCCGGAGGACCTGCTCGGACCTTTCGTCGCGTTACCGGCGGACCTCCTGGCGCAGGCCGCGATGCCGTCTCTCGGATACGAATCGTCGCTCGAAGAGTTGGGCGAGAAGTTCCACGCGAGCCCCAGCCTGCTGAAGGCTCTCAATCCGGAAAGCGATTTCGCTAAAGAAGGCGAGTCGATTCTGGCGCCCAGCGTGACCTTGCCGCCGCCGGGCCGCGCGGCTTCGGTGGTGGTTTCGAAGTCCGATAGCTCAGTCACCGCCTACGGCGCGGATGGAAAGGTGCTTTCCTACTCCGTAGCCACCATAGGCAGCGAGCACGATCCTCTTCCGATTGGGGACGAGAAGATCAAGGACGTGTTGCGCAATCCGGTCTTTCACTACGACCCGCAATTGTTTTGGAACGCAAACCCCTTGGATCAGAAGGCGGAAATCAAGCCTGGCCCGCGGAACCCCGTGGGCGTGGTTTGGATGGGCCTCACAAAGGAACACTACGGTATTCACGGGACGCCGGCGCCTGGAAGGATCGGCCATGCGGAATCGCACGGATGTATAAGGTTAACCAATTGGGACGCGTCCGCCCTGGCGGATATGGTCAAACCGGGGACGCCGGTCATCCTGCAGGAGTAAGACATGCGCGGCCGGGCGGCAATCATTTTTCTCGCGGGCTTTTTCTGCGGAGTCGTGTCCCTCGCCCTGCTCCAGCGACAAAACAAGACCGTGGTCGCCGTGCAGGCATCTGCCATGCGATCGAACCCGGCGAACAGTACACCATCGAACGCCGCCACCGATAGCCATCCCGACCAGCCGCTAGTGGACCGCCGGCTCATGATCCCGGTTCAAGGTGTTCGCGCGGAACAGCTTCGGGACAACTTCAACGAGCAGCGGGGAGGCCACCGGCACGAAGCGCTGGACATCATGGCCGCGCGCGGCACGCCGGTCCTGGCAGCCGATGCGGGCCGTGTGGAAAAACTATTCCTCAGTAAGCCGGGCGGTTTGACCGTTTATCAATTCGACGACAGCCGCAACTACTGCTACTACTACGCACACCTCGATCGTTACCCGCCCGGCTTGAGAGCGGGTGTGACCTTGCGAAAAGGGGGACGTTCTGGGTTATGTGGGAAGCACGGGCGACGCATCGCCCGATGCGCCGCACCTGCATTTTGCGATTTTCAAACTGGGGCCGGAAAAACACTGGTGGCAAGGCACGCCCATCAATGCCTACGGGCTGTTCACCAACGGCGTACGTTAGCCGCCCGTAGTGTGCAGCACCAGCGTAACGGTTACCGGTTTACCGGTGGTTGCGGGGTCCTCCGAGCCGACGATCCACACATTGCCGGGCGCGGTCGCCACGCCGCCCCAGAGAATATCCGCCAGAAAATTCCCAGGCTTGGGATCGGGGCATGGCTGCACGGTCCAACTCGTGCCGTCCCAATGCAGCAACAGCGTGAATTGATTTTCGGAGCCGCTGGCGGCGAAGTACGAACCAAATGCCCAGATGTCGTTCGGCGAAACCGCGGTGATGCCCAGCAGCCGGTTGGATTGATACTGGCTGTTCGGCCCCACGTTCGGGCTGGGAACCACACTCCAACCGGTCCCATCGTAATGTTCGATGAGCGTCTTGGTGGGTACGTCGTATTGGCCTGGCGGCGGTTTCTCGGTGGCGGTCGAATAACCTACCGCCCACACATCGTTGGGGGCCAGCGCCACCACGCCGTGCAGGCTGTTCGGTCCCGAGCCCACGTTGGGCGTCCGCACCAGGGTCCAATTCGTGCCATCGTAATGCTCGGAAAAGGTGACATTATTCGAATAGCCTACGGCCCAGATGTCGTTGGCGGCGTCTGCCGAGACGCCCTGGAAGAAGCCGTAGAAGTGCCCGGTTTGCTTCGTCCAGGCGGTGCCGTCCCAATGCTCAAACAGGGCTTCCAGAAGCTGCGTATCGCCAGTCAGCAGGGTGCCGACTGCCAAAATGTCGGTGGCGGACAGCGCGGTCATGCCGAAGAGCGAGGGGTCGTCGCCGGGGTTGAACGTGGGCCCTTGGTACTCGCTCCATTCGGTGCCATTCCACTGTTCGATGACTTGTCCGGGGTTCGCTTCGCCGGTGTTGACGATTCCCACGGCCCATGCCTCCGTGGGTGAAATGTCTACCACGCCGTTCAGGTTGCTCGTGTTCTCACCCGTGATCAGCGGCGCGTTGAACGCCGTCCATTGCGTGCCGTCGAAATGAATCGTGGTCTGGCCGACTGCCCAGATATCCGAGGGAGACGAAGCCGAAACGGCGGACAGGCTGTTATTGCGGACGCCGTGATTGCCGTTGGGCGTCGGCACGACATGAAAACTGGATTGCGCGCGAGCCGCCGCTGGACTCCACAGCATTACCGCCCATGCCAATGGCAATACCAATACTGCGGCGCCGGAGTATTTTGTTTGCATCGCTCCCATGGCGCCAGTATGACATGTGTAAAGATCGGGCTTGCAAAGGATTTGTAAATAAACTGTGGATTCTTTAGCGGAACACGCCGGTGTGGCCGAGCGAATAACGGCCGGGCTGCGGGTACACGCACAGGCCGTGCGGCCCTTTGCCCACGCGAATGCGCGCGTGCAGATGGCCGTCGCCCGTGTCGATGGCATACACTTCGCGGCTGTACCGGCCGGAAAGCCAAAGCACCTTGCCATCCGCCGAGACGCCTCCCATGTCGGGCGTGCCATGCGGGATCTCCCACTTGTGAACTACTTTGCGGGAAGCGAAGTCGATCACTGAAATGGTGCCCTCTTCGCGATTGGAAACGTACAGCACTTTGGAATCGCGGCTGGCGTAGAGGCCGTGCGCGCCTTTGCCGGTCGGCAGAAACCCGAGAACGCGCAGGTGTTCACCATCGATCAGATGCACCCCATTGGCTTGCATGTCGGCCACATAGAACACTTCGCCGTCGGGCGAAAGCTTCACGTCCTGGGGCATGCCGCGGCCAGGCAGATCCAAGCTTCCCGATCACGGTTTGCGTCTCCACATCCACCTTCACCACTTCGCCGCTGAATTCGCAACTGGCGATCAGGTAGCGTCCATTGGCTGAAAAATCCATGTGATCCACGCCGCGGCACGGCACCGGGACGGATTTCACCAGCTGCATGGTCTGTGCGTCGTGGAAATCGAGCTGATGGATGCGTTCCGCCACCACGATGGCGTACTTGCCGTCGGGCGTGTAATACATGTTGTAGGGATCTTTCACCTTGATGGTCTTGCCCTTCTTGCCGGTGGCGGGATCGATGAGCGTGACGCTGTCGCCCAAGTCGCAAAGCACCCAGAGCGTTTTCAGATCGTACGAGGGCGTGACATGCTGGGGCTGGCGGCCCACGCGAAAGTGCCCCATGATGCGGTAAGTCTTCGGGTCGATCACATCCACGCTGTTACTGCCGCTGTTGGGCACGTAGATCAGCGATGGAAACTTTCGCACCACGGGACTCAGATCGCCGGCGCCGTCGCCCGCATAGATATCGTGCTTGTCGAGCACCGGCGGCATGCCCGGCAAGGGATCGGCCGCCCGGTCGGCCGCCACACTCAACGCGCCCGCGAACCACGCGACAGCGCGAAAGCGCAAAGGGCGCGCTTTCCGCGCCGCCACTCAAAGGGGAACACAAAGGATCTAGGCGGCGCGGGCGCCCATTTTGCGCGTGTTCTCAGAAGCTGCGCATCAACGGGACATACACCCTCGAAACAGATTCGGCAGCCTGTTTTCCCATACGGATGCAATCCGGTATCCCGATGCCTGTATATGCATTGCCCGCCAGTTGCAGGCCGGGAATAGCAGAGGTGCGCGCCTCAATCTCGGCCAGGCGCCCCCCGTGGCCGACCGCATATTGGGCCATGGAGTTGGGCCAGCGGAAGATGCGCGAGAACATCGGCGGGGCGTCGAATCCCAAAATGTCGTGCAACTCGCGCACCACCGTGGCAACAATCGTGCTGTCGCTTTCCGCGAGAATCCCGCCATCGTCCATTCCGCCCAGGAAGCAGCGCAGCAGGGTAGTCCCGGCGGGAACGCGGTGCGAAAACTTGCCGCCCACAATGGTGCACGCCACCAGCCGCCCCCGCTCGCGCTTGGGAACCAGGAATCCGAAGCCTTTGAGCGGCTTGCGGAACGCGCTGTCCTGGAACGCCAGCGCCACGATCATGGATGAGCTATAGGGAATGCCGGCCAGCAGATTCGCCAGTCGGCCGTCCAGGTTCTCGATCAGCCGGGCGGCGTTGTGCGCTTCACAGGCCACTATCGTCTGCGCGCATTCGAGCGAGCCATCCTCCAGCCGGATGCGGAATCCGCCGCCGGTACGCTCGATGGCTACGGCGCGCCGGTGGAGGATCGTGGCATGGCCTTTCGCGCGGGCGGCCAGCGCCGAAATCAGTTGCGCGAGCCCGCCTTTCAGCGTGCGGAACAGCGGCGGTTTCCGGCCTTGCGCCCTGATTCGCCTTGATCTCCGCCAGCACGCCTTTGGTCAAGCTTCCGTATTTGGCTTCCAGTTCCACAAACCGCGGCAGCACACTAGAGATGCTGAGGGCGGCCGGGCTGCCGCCAAAGATCCCGGAGAGCAGCGGTTCGGCCAGGTAGTCCACAGCTTCCGCGCCATAATGCGCCGCCACGAAATCCGCCACGGATTGGTCCTCCGGATGGCGGCCCGGCGGATGGAAAAGCTCCATCCCCATGCGGAACTTGGTCGGCCAGCTCAGCAGCCGCGTGGTGAGCAGCGGCATCAGCTTGGTCGGCACCATCAGCTGCAAACCGTCCGGCATCGGCACCAGCCGGCCCCGCTTCCGAATGTAGGTGACGCGCAGATGATCGTTGGAGCCGATGACTTCGTCCGCCAGGCCCAACTTCCCGGATCAGTTCCATGGCGGCAGGCTTCGCGGAGAGGAAGCTGTCGGGGCCGCCCTCGATCACGCATCCCGCGGCGTGCTCGGTTTGAATCACGCCGCCGAGCCGCGGACGCGCTTCAAGAAGCGTGGAGGGAATGCCGGCCTGTGCCAGATAGTACGCAGCCGACAGGCCGGAGATGCCTCCTCCGATGATCGCGACGGACGCATCCATGGAATCGATTATCGCAGGCGGCGGCTACGTGAGTTAAGGGGCGGAACGGATACGGCCCGGGTCTCGCGGCTACTTCGCGCCGGTTTCCCTTGCCAGCCGCACTTTGGCGTCTTCCAGTTTCTTGTTGATCTTGGCGAGTTCGCCCGGCTCCATGTCGGATTGCGTGTCGGTTTCGGCTTCCTTCAAAGAGGCCTGCCACTGCGTGATGGCGTCCTTGGTCTTGCCCAGCTTGAGATAAACATCGCCCAAGTGGTCGTGCACGGTGGGGTCCTGGCCGATTCCGCTCTTGGACAGCGCGCGCACCAAAGCGTGCTCGGCATCGTCCAGGCGGTTCTGGCGGAAGTAGACCCAGCCGAGACTATCCAGATATGCGCCATTGTCGGGATCCAGTTCCAGCGCGCGCGAGATCAGTTTCTGGGCCTCATCCAGGCGCACGCCGCGATCGGCGAACATGTAGCCGAGATAGTTCAGCGCGCCGGCGTTGTCGGGGTTCAACTCCAGCACTTTGCGGAACTCGGCCTCGGCGCCGTCGAACTTCTTCAAGCGCTCGTACATGGCGCCGCGCATGAAGTAAACGGTTTCCTTATCCTGCTTGGTTTCGCGATAGCTTTTCGGCGGCGTCAAGAGGCTTGGCCATGTCTTCGTAGCGCTTGGCCTTTTCGTAGAGCTCGGCGATGGCCAGTTGCGTCTCGCGGTCATGATCGCCCTTCAGCAGGGCGCGCAATTCGGCGACGGCCTGATCGACCTTGCCCATGTCCGCCAGCACGGATGCGTGGTCCCGCTTCAACGCGCGCTCGTCGGGATATTTCTTGAGGGCCGCATCGGCTTCCGCGCGCGCATTCTTGAAATCTTTGGCCGCGCGATAGGTGTCCACGATCTGGTCTGCGGCCTTGGCGCCGGAATCCGGATCGAGGTCGGCCATCTGGCGGAAGGTGTCGATGGCGGCCTGGTTTTGATTGGCGCCGCGGTAAAGCTCGCCCAGACGCTCCAGAAGATTGAGGCGAATAGGTCTTCTCCGCTTCCGAATAGCTCTTGCGCTCGGTATCCTTCAGGATGGACTTAAGCGCTTCGATGGCTTTGTCGGTCTGGCCTTCCACGGCCAGCAGATTCACCTCTTCGTAGCGCACTTCGAGGTTTTCGGGGTCGGCGGCTTTGGCTTTATCGAGGGTCTCGCGCGCCTTGGCGAAATCGCGCTTTTCGCGGTAAATCTCGGCCATGCGCAGCAGCGCTTCGGAATCGTGCGGATCGTCGTCGGCGAATCTCCTTGTAGTATTTCAGGGATTCGTCCAGGTGGCGGGTTGCCGGAATACAGCAGATTGAGCGCCAGAGCGCGCTTGATGCGGCTGTTCTCCGGGTCGAGATCGATGGCTTTGCGCAGCACTTCGGCCGCGCTCGGTAATCGTGAAGCTGTTCGTAGGCGCTGGCTAGTGCAGCCAGGGTGCGGGGATTGGGGTCCTTGTTGGTGACCGCCTGCAGTTTTTCAATGGCCTTCTTGGTATCGCCGACATCGGAGTAGACAATGGCCAGGCCGGTGAGCGCATCTTCGTTGTTCGGGATCGAGCGTCAGCGCCTGCGAATAAGCCTTCTCGGCATCCACGGAGTTGCGGGCAGTGCGATAAAGGCGGCCGAGGGTCAGCCAGCTTTCCATGTCCTTGGGATCTTTGGCGACGATTTTCTCGTACTGTTCGATGGCCGCGTGCAGCATCTCTTCGTTGATCTTGCCCTGCTGCGTGTCGCCGATCATGCGCGTATAAATGCGGCCCAGGATGCGGCGGGCGTCCAGATTATTGGGTTCGTGCTTCAGGATGTCTTCGGCTTCGGTGACGGCATCCTTCAGCCTGCCGCTCTGGATGTAGAGATCGGTCAGTTCCTCGAACAGGAAGCTGGCGCCCGGATCCAGCTTCAGCGCTTGTTTGTAGTAGTCGATGGCTTTGCCGACGTATTCGCTGCGATTGCCATACACGCCGGCCAGTTCGGCGTACAGGTGGCCCATCGAGAAGTTATAGTAGGCAGCGGCTTTATCCGACCGGCGGCGAAGTTGCGCGCGGCGGGTCTGCCCGTACGACAGACAAGCCAATGGAAGGGCCAAGAAAAGCGCTTTTAGGGGAAAATTCATCGTGTGGTTCCTTTCGACCTAGATGCCTGGAGAGGTCGAATCGTTCCTCTTCATTGTATAACGGCGGCGGCGAGCGGAGATGTGTTACCTGTCAAAGAGGTTCTATTGAAAACAGTACGTGGCGATCGCCGGGCCCACCGGCGCCGGTAAAAGCGAATTGGCTCTACGGATTGCCGAGGAATTCGGCGGCGAAGTGGTGAACTGCGATTCATTACAGATCTACCGGTACTTCAACATCGGCACCGCGAAACTCGCGCCGGATGATATGCGTGGAGTTCCGCACCATTTGATCGACATACTGGACCCGGACCAGGTCTTCACGGCGGGCGAGTATGCCCGGCTGGGGCGTGCGGCGCTGGCGGCAATCTCGGGCCGCGGCGGGCTGCCGGTGGTGGCCGGCGGCACGGGTTTCTATCTTCGGGCGCTGTTTCGGGCTGTTCCGCGGGCCGGCGCGCGACGCGGCTATGCGCGAGCGGCTGGCTGCGCGCGAACGCCGGACGCCCGGATCGCTGCACCGCCTGCTGGCGCGATTCGATCCGACCGCCGCCGCGCGCATCCACGCCCACGACGTGCCCAAGGTAATGCGCGCGCTGGAGGTGCGCCTGCTCGCGCGGCGGCCCGTGACCGAGATGTTTCGCGAAGGCCGCGATGCGCTGGAAGGCTATCGCACGCTGAAGATCGGCCTGGCGCCGGATCGCGATGAGCTTTATCGCCGGTTGGACGAGCGCTGCCGCCGCATGTTCGAATCCGGGCTGTTGGAGGAAGTGCAAAGCATCCTGGACAGCGGGTTTTCCCTGGAGGCAAAGCCGTTCGAGTCGCACGGCTATCGCCAGGCGGTTCAGATGCTGCGCGGCGAGCTGAACGCCAAGGAAGCGCTCTTCTATGCCCAGCGCAACACGCGGAATTATGCCAAGCGCCAGATGACATGGTTCCGCAAGGAGCCGGATATGGAATGGCTGAAGGGATTTGGAGACGATCCGCACATTCAGGATGCGGCACTCGACGCGGGTACGCGAATTCCTGACAAACTGCTGATATCGGCCGGTGCAACATTTCCCCGTTTCGTCCGTACTTAGATATTAGACGGCGCCTGTGCGACACGACGCCCTAGGCCGCCAAACGCTTGAAGGAGCAAATACCGATGAAGAAAGCATTGTTATTCGCGTGTCTGCTGGCCGGGATGGCCTTCGCCAGCGCCAAGTCATTCACCGTAACGTTGTTTGAGCCGGCCATGATCGGCGGCACGGAACTGAAGGCCGGCGATTACAAGTTTGAACTGCAAGACCAGAAGATCGTGATCAAGCACGGCCACGATACCACCGAGGCGGCTGTCAAGGTGGAGACCGGCGATGCCAAGTATCGCTTCCACGACCGTGCGGTACGCCAATGCCGACGGCAAGAACAAGGTCGAAGAGATCCGGGTGGGCGGCACGAACATGAAGCTGGTGCTGAACTAAAGGCTTGGGTGCTGGGTTCGGGTGCTGGCGAACCCAGAACCCCCGGCGGGCGTTGCTACACTTGAGGTAGATGCATCGGCTTCGTTTGTTTTCGCTGGGATCGTTTTCAGCGTCTGTGTACTGCGCGCGGAAACGGTTTTAGTCCTTCCTTTTTCCAATCAATCGAATTCCACCAGTCAAACGTGGATTGGATCGGCGAAAGCATTTCGGAGGCCGTGCGCGAATCGCTGGTCTCCGAAGGCGTGCTGGCGCTGGAGCGCGAGGACCGCCTGGAGGCGTTCCGCCGCCTTTCGCTCAAGCCGAACGCGGTGTTGACGCGGGCGTCCGTCATCAAGGCCGGCGAAGCCTTGGACGCATCCGAAGTGGTCTACGGCCAATACGATCTGATGCCGGGCGGCGGGTTCGCAGACGGTCGCGCGGAACACTGCGGATCGGCGCGCGCATCCTGAACCTGAAGCGGTTCGAGCAGGGCCGGAGAATTGGAAGAGTCGGGGGCCGTGGAGGATCTGGCGGCTCTGGAGGCGCGGCTGAGCTGGCAGGTGCTTGCAGGCGCTCTCGCCGAAGACCGCGCCGGCCGAGGAGGAGTTTCTGCGCGCCCGGCCGCGCGTTCGTCTGGATGCGCTGGAGAGCTATATTCGCGGGCTGCTGGCCGCCAATCCGGAACAGCAGCACCGGTTCTTCATGCAGGCAGCGCGCCTGGATGCGGCATATTCGCAGCCGTGCTTCCAACTGGGCAAGTCGTACTGGGGCAAGAAGGATTACCGGGTGGCCGCCGGTTGGCTGGGGCGCGTGCAACCGCAGCGATCCGCACTATCTGGAGGCGCAGTTCTTTCTGGGCTTGTGCAACTACCAGATGGGCGACTACACGGCTGCCGGGAAATGTTTCGAGACCGTAGCGGCCAGCGTGCCGTTGAACGAAGTCTTACAACGACTTGGGCGCGGCCCAGACGCGGGGCAACCCGGCGGCTGCCATCGAGAGTTTCCGCAAGGCGCTGGAAGGGGACAGCGCGGACCCGGACTATCACTTCAACCTGGGATGCGCATTGTGGAAGGCGGGACAGTATCCGGCGGCCGCGGATAGCTTCCGCGCCGTGCTCGAAAGGAATCCCAACGACGAGGAGGCCGCCGGGCTGCTTGGCCACGCCGAGCGCCGGGAACCGCCGCGTCCTGGCGGCGAGGGACACGAGCGGCTGAAGACGAACTACGAGGAGACGGCGTTCAGGCAGTTGAAGGCGGAGTTGGAATCCAAGAAGAACTAAGGCTTTATACAATGGCACTGAGGTGCATCACACATGAACTACTACCAGGAGAACCAGGCCGCCTTTCTCGAAGGGCTGAAGACCTTCCTGCGCATCCCCAGCATCAGCACGCTTTCCGAGCACAAGCCCGATATCCGCCGCGCCGCCGAGTTCGTGCTGCGACGAACTGCGCGCCGCCGGGCTTGACCGGCGAGCTGATCGAAGGCGAGGGCAATCCGCTGGTCTACGCCGAGTGGCTGGGCGCGCCCGGCAAGCCCACCTGCTGCTTCTACGGCCACTACGACGTGCAGCCGCCCGATCCGCTGGACGAATGGAAATCGCCGCCCTTCGAGCCGGAAGTGCGCGGCGACAATATCTTCGCGCGCGGCGCCTGCCGACGACAAGGGCCAGGTCTACATCCTGATCAAAGCCGTGGAAGGCCTGCTGAAGACCACGCGGCAAGCTGCCCGTGAACGTGAAATTCCTGATCGAGGGCGAGGAGGAGACCGGCGGCGAGCACATCGAAAGCTACGTCGCAATCGAAGCCCGCGCGCCTGCAAGCCGACGCCGCCGTGATCTGCGACACGGAAATGTTCGCGCCCGAACTGCCCACCATCTGCGTCGGACTGCGCGGCATGGTCTACGCGCGAGCTGCACGTGGAAGGCGCCAATCACGATCTGCATTCGGGCGTCTACGGCGGCGCCGCGCCCAATCCCATGCAGGCGATCGCCGAGATCATCAGCGCGCTGAAGGACCGCGACGGCCACATCCTGATTCCCGGCTTCTACGATCGCGTGGTGCCGCCCAGCGCCAAGGAGCGCGAGGCCTGGGCGCGGCTGCCCTTCGACGAGCAGCGAATACACGGAAAAGGAGATGGGCGCGCGCGAGCTGGTGGGCGAGCCGGGCATTCCGCTGTTCGAGCGCGCTGTGGGCGCGGCCCACGTTCGAAGTCCACGGCATCCGCGGCGGCTTCACCGGCGAAGGCGCCAAGACCGTGATCCCCGCGCGCGCCGTGGCCAAGATCAGCACGCGGCTGGTGGCCGATCAGGATCCCGAGGAAGCCGCCGCACAGCTGCAAGCGGCGGTCGCGAGCGGCCTGCCCGCGCGGCGTGACCGCGGAATTGAAGGTGCTGCACTCCGGCGCCGCCCTCGCTGGTCAACCCCGACAACCGCTTCATCCACGCCGCGGCCGAAGCCATGACGCGAGGTGTTCGGCAAGCCGACCGTCTACATCCGCTCCGGCGGATCGATTCCGATCGTCGGCGGCCTTCGAGCAGTACCTCGGCATTCCCAGCGTGATGATGGGCTTCGGACTGCCGGACGACAACCTGCACGCCCCCAACGAGAAATTGCATCTGCCGAATTTCTATCGGGGCATCGAAGCCGTGGCGCGCTATCTGGACTTGTTGGGCAAATAGGGCAGGCCTGCGCCGCCTGTCCTCCGGATGCTATAATTCTAGAGAACTGGAGGGTGCGAACGTGAAGTTTTTTCTGGATACCGCCAACCTGGACGAACTGAAAAAAGGCGCCAATTGGGGCATCGTCGATGGCGTGACCACCAATCCGACGCTGATCGCCAAGGAAGGCCGGCCGCTCGAAGACCAGATCCGGCTGATCTGCGACATCGTGGATGGCGATATCAGCGCCGAAGTGGTGTCCACCGAATCCGGCCAGATGGTCCGCGAAGGGCCGCGAGTTGGCCCGCCTGCACAAGAACGTGGTCGTGAAATGCCCGCTGACGCGCGACGGCATCAAGGCCACCTCGATCCTGAGCAAGGACGGCATCCGCGTCAACGTTACGCTGTGCTTCTCGCCTGCGCAGGCCCTCCTGGCGGCCAAAGCCGGCGCTTACATCGTGAGCCCGTTCGTGGGCCGGCTGGACGATATCGGCTGGACCGGCATGGATCTGATCAAGAGCATCACCCAGATCTATAAGATCCACGGTTTCAAGACCCAGGTGTTGGCGGCCTCGCTGCGCTCGCCCACGCACGTGGTGGATGCGGCCCTGGCCGGCGCGCATATCGCCACCATGCCCTTCAAGGTGCTGGATATGCTGTTCAACCATCCGCTCACCGACAAGGGTCTCGAGCAGTTCCTGAAGGACTGGGCCAAGGTGTTCCAGGAAGCCCCGGTCGCCGGTTAACCGCCATCAAGGTGTTCACAGCGGCTGATGGCATTACTGCGGCGCTGCTGGGCGTCCTGGTTATCCTGCTCGGCCTGATCGGCGTGCGCGCCTGGCGGCGTTCCCGGATCTCTCCCGATGAGAAGGAACGCCGGCGTCGCTTGATTTGCTATCCGCCGGCAAAATGGGCGACGCCAACCTGCTGGACATCCGCGACGACCTGCTGATCTATTCCTACGCCGTGCGCGGCGTGGAATATACCGCTTCCCAGGACATTTCCAGATTGAAGGCATTTCTGCCCGGCGATTTGGCTTCACTCGGGCCATGTCTGTGTGAAGTACGATCCGCGAAACCCCGCCAACTCCATCGTGCTGGCCGAAGAGTGGAGCGGGCTGCAATGCTGGCCTGGACCGCTTCCGCCCGAGGCCTGCGCCACCCCTGTCACCTGGCGTGACAGCCCTGTCACTCGTTCCCCTTGGTACTCGCCCCGGCTCCGCAAGACATCCCGATATCGCAATGACTTACAGCCCGGTCTCCCCGTGGCAGTCACGATGCTTTAGAAAAGCCGTGGATACGCAAACGAAGCCTCGGACCAAATTCAACTAGCGCCATCAGGAGAGAACAAAAAATGTTAGCTTCGGTTAATTGCGATCTTACCGGCTGCCAGCAGCAGCCTTCCCCGGACCATGCCGTTTGGGGTGACGTGCGGCGTCCCACGGCCGCCTCGATTCTTCGCCAGGGCCTGCGTCTCGTGCCTCGCCATCTTTGTGGCGTGCGGCCTGGCCATGGCCGGCTCCAAACTATCCGAACGACCTGCAGCAGCTGCTGCGGCAACGGCAACGTCGAAGTGATCGTGCAATTCAACCACATACCGACCAATGCCGACATCGAGCCTGTTCGCCGCAAACCAGATCATACGCCGCTTCCGGCACATCAGGGCTGTCCACCTGCTGCCTGTCGCCGGCCCAGATCCGGGCGCTCGAATCTGAATCCGGTGGTCACTTATATCTCGCCCAATCGCGCCGTGTCCGGCAGCCTGGATATCACCACGCAGACCGTCGGCGCCAACGTCGCCTGGCAGTCCGGGTGGACCGGCACCGGCATCGGCGTGGCGGTGATCGACAGCGGCATTTATGCGCACGACGACCTCGACGGCCTCCAATGGCAGCGGCTCCCGCATCGTCTACAGCCAGAGCTTCGTGACCGGGCTGACCGGCACCGATCTCTACGGCCACGGCACGCACGTGGCCGGCATCATCGGCGTCCAACGGCGCGGATTCCACCGGTTCCGGGCTTCACGCGCACTTTTAACGGCATGGCGCCCAACGTCAACCTGATCAACTTGCAGGTGCTGGATCAGAACGGCGCGGGGACCGACAGCAACGTGATCGCGGCCATCGATCGAGGCCATCAGCCTGCAGAGCACATACAACATCCGGGTGATCAATCTGTCGCTGGGCCAGCCGGTCTTCGAAAGCTACACGGTAGATCCCCTGTGCCAGGCCGCGGAAGCCGCCTGGAGCTCCGGCATCGTGGTGGTGGTGGCGGCGGGCAATTCCGGACGCAACGTCGCGGGCAGCCTGCCTCTTTATGGCACCATCGCTTCGCCGGGAAACGATCCTTATGTGATCACCGTGGGCGCCACCAGCACGCACGGCTCGACCAATGTGGCCGGCGACACCGATCGCCAGCTACAGCTCGGATGGCCCACCGCCATCGATCATATCGTCAAGCCCGACCTGGTGGCGCCCGGCAACAACATCGTTTCGCTGATGGCTCCGAACAATACCATTGCCACTACCTATCCGTCCACTCTGATCGCCAACTCCTATTACGAAGTCGGGCAATCCGTCCGGCACCTCCGCCAAGTATTTCTGCCTGAGCGGAACCAGCATGGCCACGCCGGTGGTAAGCGGCGCCGCCGCGCTGCTGCATCCAGAAGTATCCATCGCTGACGCCGGACCAGGTGAAGGCCCGGCTGATGAAGACCGCCACCAGAATGGCGTGCTGTACAGCAGCGCGCTGGACATGGTCCACAATATCGGCTACAACAACATCTCGGATATTTTCACCGTCGGCGCGGGCCAGGTGAATATCAGCGCCGCTCTCAACAATACCGATCTGGTGAACGTGCCGGCCATCTCGCCCATGGCGGTCATGAATTCGAACGGCACGGTGACCCTGATGTTCGCCGAGAACATCGTGTGGGGCACCAATATCGTCTGGGGCACCAACATCGTATGGGGCACCAACATCGTCTGGGGCACCAATATCGTGTGGGGCACCTCGGTGCTTACCGGCCAGACTCTGAACAGTTTGTCTATCTTGTGGGCCGGAACCGGGGCTTCCTGGGTCAACGCCGTCGAATATCGTGTGGGGGACAGCGGCGTTACCGGCAGTCAATGATCCAGCCGTTCGCCGCGGACGACGGCGACCAGTAGAGGCGCAATTCCAGTCTGATTTCGCACAAACCGGAGGTGACTTATGCCTGCTTCTGCAAAAGTCTACATCTCTCTGGTGAGCGCGGCGGGAATCGCAGCGATGGCATATGCCTTCCTGGATCCGCCCGTGGTCTCACGACACAATTCGCTTCGGTACGTACTTCCTGTTGTCGCTGATTGGCGCAGCCACTTAAACTGCGGCTGCCGGGGCTTACCGGGACGATGTCGATCGGTTTCGTATTCGTCCTGCTGGGCATCTCGGAACTGACGCCTGCCGGAAACCATGCTGATGGCTTGCGCCGGCGTGATGGTGCAATGTCTCTGGCGGCGCTAAATCGCCGGCCGGCGGCCGTGCAGGTGCTGTTCAGCGTGTCGGCGGTGGCGGTCAGCCTGATGCTGGCGTACGAGTGTTCGCAACTTGGTGCGGTCCGCAATTGCATGCGGAGTCGGCTCCTGATCGTGCTGGCGGTGGCCACGTGCCTGTATTTCTTGTCGAACTCGCTGTTGGTGTCGGGCGTGTTGTCGCTGGTGAAGCGGGAACCTTTGCGGGCGATCTGGCAGCAATGTTATTTGTACGCGTTCCCCTATTATCTGCTGGGGGGGCGGTGGCCGGCTCTGATGGCGGCGTCCGGCCGCGAGTTGGGATGGAAGCCGCCGCTGCTGATCCTGCCGGTGATGGGTCTGGCATTTTTGTTCTACCGCTTCTATCTCGCC
Source organism: Bryobacterales bacterium (assembly GCA_963795925.1). Classification (GTDB taxonomy): domain Bacteria; phylum Acidobacteriota; class Terriglobia; order Bryobacterales; family Bryobacteraceae; genus Bog-159. The sequence goes on from CAWCJP010000008.1 coordinate 63,350, forward strand.
CGGCTCGCCATGCAACCAATCGTGGCCGCCGCCGGTTCGTCACTGCATACGGTGAAGACCCGCAGCGCCTAACCACGCGGCGGCGCGAACCAGCCCAAGCCGTCTCCCTTCGTGTATAACCTCGGTAGGCGGCCGGGTCTCGCTCGAGCAGTGTGGCCGTCTCCGATGAATTATGCTCAGAGTGGATCGAAGCGTCTGCCACGATGCGTCGTCTCCATCCTGTATGCAGCGCCTCAGGCTACAACGCAAGCTGTCGACCGCCACAGCGACCTGGATGAGCTGCTGGTCCTCGATACTTCAGCCCAGACCGACAAGGTATTCCAGGTTTCGACCGGACAAGGGGCCGCCTTGACCTTCGGACCGGAAAAACTGGACTGACCGGTTGAAGAGCGCTTCCCCTTAGCGCTGGACGCCGATCCCTGGACCGACGGATGGGTATTCGAGCGGGATGGGCGCATCCGTGGCTCTATCGCTTGTGGTCACAATGAGTGGAATCAGCGGCTGGTTATTTGGCATTTTTACGTGGACCGCGCGGAGCGCCGCAGAGGTTTCGGCCGCCAGTGGGGCGCAAAGACGGTCTAGGCCGAAACGAGCAATATGAACTATCCGGGCGTTATGGCTTATCAACGGTTGGGATTCAAGGCTGTGCGGTTTCAATACAACACTCTACGGTGGAACGGCGCAGGAAGGGGAGTTCGGGCTGTTTCTGGCCCGCGATCTGATCGTGGTGAAGCGGCGTCAGGCTAACGGCGACGGCGTGCTGGCTGACGAGATCATGGTGCTGGAGAAGCAAGCGGGATCGGAAACGGCGCCGTTCTTGCGGCGCATCCGATACTGGGACGCAGCCCATCAGCGGGAACTGGTCTTTCTGACGAATCATCTGGAATTACCGGCGACCACGGTGGCGGCCATCTACAAGGAGCGCTGGCAGATTGAGCTGCTGTTCAAGGCCCTGAAGCAGAATCTCCGCGTCAAAACGTTCGTGGGCACGACCGCTAACGCACTGAAGACACAAATTTGGACAGCACTGATCGCGTTGCTGGCAGTGAAGTTCCTGCAATTGCAAGCCAAGTTCCCCTGGAGCCTGTAGGTCGCGTTGTCCTTCAGCCGCGTCACGAAATGTACCCCCTCCTCGGTCAGACGCTGGAACCAATCGTAGTCGGTGTAACCGCGGTCGAACACCAGCATCGTCCCGCGTTGCAGCTTCAGCTTGCGGGCCACCTGGATCTCGTGCACTTTGCCCTCCGTGATCACCGCGTAACAGGGCAGGTACCCGTCATGGTCCAGCAGCAGGTGCAGCTTGACAGCCCCCTTCGTGGTCCGGAACTGCGCCAAGTCGAATACCGCCGCGCACAGATCGATGACGGTGGCGCCCAGACTCAGCAGTTTGCCCGGCAGGCCCAACCTGGCACCGGCCTTGGCCACTCCTAAGCGCTGCTGACAACGCGTGAGCAGTTGCTGAAAAACTGTCTCGAACAACTGCCAGGGCCGATGGCTGTTGGCATAGGCCAACGTCGAACGGGCTGGGGCTTCCGGCAATCCCAGATGTTTCAGCTTACCTTCGCAGGCCTGCAACCCTTCCCTGATCTCGCGCAGCGACTTGGCCTGCGCCAACTGGCAGAAAAGCATCGCCACCGCTTGTCCCCAACTGCTAAAACCGCGCGCATGCCGCTCGGCTTGATGCTTTCGCACCGCCGCTTCGAAGCTGTCGCGCGGGATCAACTGGAGAATCTGGCTGAAAATGCTGCATACTCGTTTCATGGTGAAGTCTCCTCGGTCGAATGGATTCGTTCTTGCCGGAACTGAACCCACACTACCAGAGACTTCACCTCTCAGGTTGCACGGCTAATTTGGACACGAGTGCCGCGATCTGTAATCGTGTACTACGGCCGCTTACTGGCTATCTGAGTCGAAAGCGAAAGACTCTCCACGTTCCAGTAAGCATATGGCCGGATGAGCGCCGCCTTCACATTGTGCAGCGAGGGCGAGACTGCAATCAGCGTATCCTTATTCAAAAGATACAAGAACGGCGCCTGCTCCCACGCGATCTCCTGCACCCGGTCGAAGTATTTTTTTCGCCGCACGGAATCGTTCTCCGATGCTTGCGACTGCATCAGGCGGTCTATCTCCGCTTCCCAAGGAGTCGCCGGAGTCTTCTGGTTCGGGTTCCACTGATGATTGCTCGCGGAACTGAGCCAGACATTCATCTGCAGGTTCGGATCCAGATCCACATTAGATAGTCCCAGCAGACAGGACTCGTAGTCGAAGGTCTTAGTCAGCCGCTCGATCAACGACGCGAAGTCCAGCGTCACCACGTTCAGTTTGATGCCGATGGCGCTCAGGTCCTGCTGGATCATGGCGGCCATCTTTTCTCGCGACACGTTCCCCGCGTTGGTAACCACAGAGAACTCCACCGCGTTCCCCTGGCGGTCGCGCAAAACGCCGCCTTTCAGTTGAAAGCCATCCTGCGCCAGATTCCGCAGCGCCGCATCGCGGTCGAACGGCAACGGCTTCAGGCTGGTGTTGTACCAATGCCGGTTCGCCGGGGAAATCGGCCCAACTGCCGCGCTGGCGTGTCCATGATAGACCACCCGGCATAGATCGTCGCGATTGATAGCCTGTAGGATCGCGCGCCGGAAGGCCGCGGATCGGAACCAGGCCTTCTTCGATTCGGGCAGCGGCGCACCGGGCGCCTGGTTAAACCACAGCAGCTCCGATTCGAGCGATGGCCCAATGTCGCTTACAGCGGAAGGCGCTTCCCTTGCGAGCTTCTCGAAGTTGTCGGGCGCGACACTGTTGATCAGATGCAATTCGCCCCGCGTGAACCGCACCATCTCCATCGTGCGGTTTTGCTGAATCGGGAGCCGGATCGAATCCAGGTACGGCAGCGCGCGGCCTTGCGCGTCGTGCTTCCAATAGTGCGGATTCTTCTTCAGCAGCACTTCGGAGCCCGCCTTATAATCCGCCACGTAAAACGGCCCCAGCACGGCGCCCTCTTTCTTCGGGGACTTCGATGACATGATCGCCACCTGATCGAAGAGCCGCTCCATGCCGGATACCGCGGAAGGAAACGCGATGGCGACCCTGTCCGCGCCCAAAACCGAGATCTCCGCCGCGCCCGGCCCCGAGCGGAACGCATCCCCCACGGGCGCGTGCAGCTTCGGATCCATCGCCATCCGCATCGTCTCGGCCACATCTTCGGCCGTAAACGGTGTTCCATCCGAGAAACTCAATCCGGTCCTGATCCGGAACGTGATGCGCTTACCGTTCTTGTCTAGCTTCCACGAGGCCGCTAACTCGGGCTCCGCTTCCTGCGTGGACCGGTTTACCCGGATCAGCACTCCGCCCGTGAGATACCGGATCACTTCCGACGGATCGTCTTCCACTAACAGCGGATTGAATGTCTTAGGCTCGCCCTGAAGACAGAAGCGCAGTTCCCCGCCATACTGCCCGTATGCCGGCAGCGCATGTGGCGCGCTAAGGCCACGCAGTATCAACCGTAGTTTCATATTTAACCCCTCGTGGCGCGCGCCTCGTTGCGCAGTGCGCTGCAATCTTCGCACCGGTTCAACCGGTGCTGGCGGAAGCATGGCCGACTTTATATTTCTTCCGCAGTTGTTTCGCCTTGTACATGCGCCTGTCTGCCGCGGCCAGCAACTCCTCGGCGTCGGAGCCGTTTTCCGGATAGTAAGCCTCGCCCAGGCTCATCGAAACTCCGCTTCCAGCCGGCATTCCCGCGCCGATGGCGATTTGCTGAATCTCGGCGATGCGGCCATGAATGGACCGGCGGTCGCTGCCCGGAAGCAACAGCACGAACTCGTCGCCGCCCATCCGGGCCACGTAATCGTACTCGCGGCAACGGCTGCGTAACGCTTCCGCCACCAGCCGCAAGACTTTATTGCCCTCCAGGTGGCCGAAGCGGTCGTTGATCTGCTTGAAACCGTCCAGATCGCAGACCACCACGCACAAGGGCTCCCCGCCTCGTTTGCACCGCGCCAATTCACTATCCAGACGCAGGAACAAAGAACGCGCGTTGGGTAGTCCCGAAAGATAATCGGTGGTCGCCGAATCTTCCACCTGGCGGAAGATCAAGCGCATTCTCCACGGCCAGCGATACTTTGCTGCTGATGGCCAGCAGGATGCGAAGATGGTCGCGCGAAAACGCGTCGCTCTCCGCCCTGTATAGCGTCATGACCCCGATTGTTCCGCCCAACCCTTCAAGCGGAACCGCCAGCGCCGAGCGCAAAGTGCTGACCTTGCCCGGATTCGCTAAGTATGCCGGCTCCATTGACGGATTGCCATTTAGGATGGGCTTGCGGTTCTCGGCGACCCAGCCGGAAAGCCCTTCGCCGATAGGTATCTCGAGCGATGAGAACAGCCGGAAGTCTTCCCCGTTCACATGGTGCGGGATAAGCTTCTGCTCCGACCGCATGTAAATAGCGATCGCGTCGTATGGAACGATTTTTTTCAAGCGCGCCGCTACCACGGAAAGGGTCTCATCCAGGCTGAGAGAGTTACCCAGATCCTGCACCAATTCGAACAACAACTGAACTTCCTGCCGGGCCGCCGCGATCGAGCACAGAAAGTCGTACTCATTGGCCGCGGCCGCCTGCGGCGCCGAGGATTGGAAGCCCGCCGCCGGCTGCGAGCCCTTTTCGATTCTCACTTCCGTCGAGAGTTTGGCGCCGTCCTCGGGGATCTCGAGCGCCAGCCGCTCCAGCTCAACATAGTGCCGTTCGAGCACCTTCACTACTTTCGGGTCGAAGCTCTTGCCGGCCTGCGACGCCACCTCGCGCATGGCCTCTTCCAGTCCCAGCGCAAGGCGGTACTGGCGGTTGGAGGCCAGCGCATCCAGGCAATCCACTGCCGACAGGATGCGCGCTCCGATAGGAATCTCTTCGCCCTGCAGGCCGTATGGGTAACCACTCCCGTCCCACTTTTCGTGATGCGCCCTCACGATCGGCGCCACCGGATAGGGAAACGATACCTGCTCCAGGATCTCCGCACCCACCACGGGATGGATCTTCATCTTTTCGAATTCTTCAGGAGTCAGCCGGCCCGGTTTGGAGATGATGTGCTCCGGCACGGCCAGTTTCCCTATGTCGTGCAGCAGCGCTGCCGCCTTCAGCGCCTCCAATTCCTGCGCCGGCAATCCCAGTTGCTTGCCTACCTCCACCGCATAAACCCGCACCCGCCGCAGATGTTCATGAGTCGTGCTGTCTTTGGCCTCGATGGCCAGCGCCAGGGCTTCGATGGTGCGCATGTGCAGCCCCGCGATGGACTCCACGTGCCGCCTCTCGTCCTCCAGCCGCGCGAGATAAAGCTGGTAAGAACGGTAAATCAGATAGATGACCGGCAGCAGTATGATGGAACCTTGCCAGTGCGCCGATTTGGTGAAAATGCTGATAATCCATGCGACGGAAGCGCCCGCCAGATAGAACGGGAATGACCAAAAATAGCAGCTATGCCACGTCTCGCTGAATCGCTTCCCCTCGGAGAGGGAAATGGCCTCCGCAATCGGGACGGTATTCAGCCCGTAATAGGCCAGTCCCGCGGCGATCAGGAGCAGGGGGCCCAGGTGCTCGAAGCGCATCAGAACGGGCCAACGGTAAAACGAATAGGCCAGTGTTACGGCGATCCCCGTGTTCCCTACACTGAAGATCACTTGGAATAACTTCGGCCGCTGCTTCGATTTCCAAAGACATTGCACCAGGGTGCCGATGCAACCTATCACTAAGGTCTCCGACTGCGCTTAAGTCCGCAATGCCGATAAACACAAACAGAAAGCAGACCGACATGGTTCCCCGGATACCCGGAAGATTCACCTTGAGTCCGGCTGCCAGCGCCGACAGAATGAGATAGAAGCAGAAGCGGTACAGGTTATCGCAACGCCACCGGTACAAGGTCATTCCGATGACGCTCAGGCCGGCGAGGCTGACGGCTGTAACGTAGATTTTAGCCTTGGTATTCATATCGATGGCGCTGGGGTTGGGTACACCATCGAGCCGGCTCGAGTCTTATATTCCTTCAGCCTTCGCAGCAATGTGCGGCGGGAGATCCCGAGCAACCCGGCCGCTACATCCTGCCTGCCACCCGATTTTTCCAGAGCCTCCCGGATCACTTGTTCTTCGAGTCCGCCAAGCTGGCGCTTCAACTCGGGCTTCGCCGCAGGTCCCAGCACGGAGGGCTTCAGATTCAGATCCGCCGCGGAGATTTCCCAGCTTTCGGCCAGCACGGCGGCGCGTGTAATGGCGTTGCGCAATTCCCGCACATTGCCCGGCCAGCTGTATTCATCGAGCGCGATCAGGGCGTCTTCTCCAATATCCAGCCGCGGGTCCACCTCGTGCAAAAAGTGATAGGCCAGCGGCGCAATGTCTTCCACCCTCTCGCGCAAGGGCGGCACTTGGATGCTCACCTGGTTCAGCCGGTGATACAAGTCCCCGCGGAATGTCCCTCCCTCAACGGCTGTCTCCAGGTTTTTGTTCGTTGCGGCCACAATGCGCGCGTCTACCGCCACCTTGCGCGTGCCCCCCAGCCTGTAGTAAGGTACTCCGTCCAGCACCCGCAGCAGTTTCACCTGCATCTTGGCGTCGAGTTCCCCGATCTCGTCCAGGAACAAAGTCCCGCCGCTGGCCAGTTCGAACATCCCCGCCTTTTGCCCGTCCGCGCCGCTGAACGCACCTTTTTCGTAGCCGAACAATTCGCTTTCGACCAGATGATCGGGCAGAGCCCCGCAATTGATATCCACCAGCGGCCGCTCGCAACGCAGTGAGAAGTTGTGCAACGCCCTGGCGATCACTTCTTTGCCCGGATCCGCTCTCTCCGCCGATTAGGACTGTTGCATTCGTGCGCGCGATCCGCTCCACCAGGCGAAACACTGCCTTCATCCGCTCGCTTTTCACCACTGCCCCGCCGATGGTGTGCACTTCGTCCCGCGCCTGCGCCGCTCTCAAATAGTCCTGCTGGTACCGCGTGTCCGGCCCCGTGTCCTCCAGGCTATGGCGAGGGGCTGAGCGATGCAGATTGAAGCGGCTGGGGTTACCGGCTCCTAATGTGTGGATTTTCACGGGCATCGCCATACCTAGTAACATACGCTCTACCCCGCCTATATTCAACGCAATTCACGACCGTCGAAGTACTTCTTGTACCAAGATAACTTAAGGGTTATGGCCTACGAATGATATCCTTCGAAATGAAGCGGCAAGATACTAACTGCAAAAGTAACTACGCCGCTGTTAACTTCGGATAACTCGGGCGGCCGCATTTCCGGTTCTTAACCAATAACAACTTGCGGTTTTGAGGCGCCGACGGCCATGCTGTAAGGGGTATATCCGTTGCTTGAACGGTCCGAGGACGACGCGCCGCTGCTTTCCGTAGAGTATCTCCGCGGATTATGCCGCGCGGGCAGGCGTGTTGCGCGATGTATCTTTCGAAATCGGGGCGGGCGAGATCGTTGGCCTGGCCGGCCAGAGCGGATCCGGCAAAAGCACCATCGCCCTGGCCATCATGCGGCTGCTGCACCTTAAGGGCGGCGTGGTCCGCGGCCACGTCCGTTTCCGCGGCTGCGACCTGCTCGGTTTCGCCGAACGCGAAATGCGCGGCATTCGCGGACGCGAGATTGCGCTCGTGCTGCAGAATCCCATATCCTCGCTGAACCCTGCATTGCGCATTGGCGCGCAATTATCGGAAGCATGGGAGGCGCACAGCCAGGCGCCCCGCACGTCGCGCGAAACCGCCATCCTCGAGGCTTTACGGGGCGTCAGCCTGGTTGTGGACAAGCCGTTTCTACGGCGTTATCCGGGCGAACTGAGCGTGGGCCAGGCCCAGCGTGTCCTGATCGCCATGGCCATCCTGCACCGTCCCGCCCTGCTCATCGCCGATGAAGCCACCAGCGCCCTGGACGCGATTACGCAATCCGAGATCCTGCGCTTGTTTGCCCGCCTCAACCAGGAGCTTTCGATGGCCATCTTGTACATCTCGCACGATCTGCTGTCGATCGCCTCACTTTGCCGCCGCATGGCCATTCTGCATGAAGGAGAAATCGTGGAATTCGCGCCTGTGGAGCGCATTTTCGAGCGCCCCGCCCATCCCTATACGCGCCGGCTCATCGACGCCATCCCCAGCGCCCCGCTAAATGCCCCGCTAACCGCCCGTCAACTGGCCATCGCCTAAGGCGCCAGCACGAAGCGCTCAATCGCGATTCTTGCGCTCTTGTCCATAAGCAGAATATCCCGATGGAAGACAACTTTGAACTCATCGAACTTGCGAAAGCTCGTGACCGGAGGGATGCGGAAGTTCAGGGTCTGCTCCAGCGAGCCGGATTCAGCCTGAGCGCTCCCCAGGCTCAGATCCCCGAACGAGTCGCGATCCATCAGAATCAACTCCAGCGAAATACCTCCCGGATAGCGATCGGTATCCGCGATCGCCAATTGAATCATGCTGCAGCACGTGAGATCCACGGGCGGATCAACCTTCTGGCGCGCCTCCATCTCCATGGGTGTGCCGTCCGTCGTATGAAACGAGAGTTCGGACGGTTTACCCCGGCGGATGATGGATCGCGCCGGCGGGCGCGTGCGCGGCGGCCTGAACATCCAATATTCGCCCGTGAATGGGATGCCCACCGGCCGCTTCAGCGCCACGCCGGACGCGCTCGGCGCGAAGGGCACTACCAGCGTCGTGTGTGGATCCAACTCGGGCAGCAGGATCACCCCTGGAAAATCGCCGCCCAGTTCCGTGCTTTCCTCGGGAACAGAAACGGTCTTTGTCACCAGCCGTTTGGCCGGCTCCGCTCCCGATTCCGCCGCGGGATTGGAAGATGCTACTGAACCCCCTCCGCCACCGCGGCGGACCACCATACCGCCGAAGGATAGCGCCGCAGCCAGGATAAACGTCACCACGAGGCTCGAACATGGAGTTGGGCAGCGCGGTCAACCGGCCCGGACGATGTGCCCCCGTGACGATGGCGAGCGAACTAAGAATAGCCGTGCTGGTGGCCAGGAATATCGCCGCCAGCAGCGGATGGCGCCAAAGCATCGCCACCATGCCCGCTTGCGCCGTGAACGAGCACATCAGCACCGTGGCCCAATCTCGCGAAAAGAAAGCGGCTTCCCCCGCCGCGGCATGGAACGGGAGAGTATCGCCCCGTTCCGGCTGGAGACGATGGATGGGTGACTCGATGCGGACCCACAGGGATGCCAGAACCCCCGCGGCATGGGAAACCAAAATCAGGCTGACAACGAAGGCTGCCGGTGAGGGTATGGACAGCAGGATGATGGCCGGCGCGAACCACATCGCCGGCGCCGACGAGCGCACCGAGAAACGAATAACGGCCGGCATCTCCACCAACGACACCACCATATACACGCAGAACGTAATCGCCCCGCCGCAGATCCAGGCAATCGACACATAGAACAACGCCTGGCCGAGCAGGCTGGCGAGGGACTGCCGGCTGAGTTGCGGCAGCACGATATAGGACCAGACCAGCCAACCGCTGGCAATTACGCCGGCCGTCTGTGCGGCGGCCAGGAATCGCGCGCCCGCTTGTGAAGACGCCCGGGGAGATGCCTGGGGCAACGTAGGCATTCCTGCATTGACACCGCCGGAACCGATAATGGCCATCCCGCGGGCATGGGAGGGACAGATCGCGGGGACCTCGCCGGGATGGCGCAAATGATTTGGAGCGGGAGACCGGATTCGAACCGGCGACATCGACCTTGGCAAGGTCGCACTCTACCAACTGAGTTACTCCCGCTCGTTGGGAAGTACCATTATCCTGAACCTGTGGCGTTCCTGTCAAACGGTCTGTAACTATAATTAAATAAAGGCTTTATTTTCTTGGTGGCAGACGCTTGGGATATGCTAGACTACTGATCGGTCGGTGGCCCACCCCTATCGGCACTCCCCGCAGGTCAGCGTTTGACATGAATCCTTGGGATCGCATCAAAAAAGAACTGGAAGCCAAACTAAGTCCCGAGAGCTACCAGAATTGGATCAGCCGTACTGCATTCTTGGGGCTGGATGGCGCCACGCTGGTAGTCAGCGTGGCTGACGAGGGCGCCAGAAAGTGGATGGAGACGGAATACGCCACTGAAGTAATGCAGGCAGCGCGGCAAATTGATGTCCACGTCCAGCGCATCGAATACGTGCGCGCCCTCGCGCGCGAGCCAAACGATTTCGAAGACGCCGCCGGTCAGCCCCCTAAACCCCAAGTTCACGTTCGATAGCTTTGTGGTGGGGGCATGCAACCAATTCGCGCACGCCGCGGCGCGATCCGTCGCCACTAACCCATCGCGCAGCTACAACCCGTTGTTCATATACGGCGGTGTGGGGATGGGCAAAACCCACCTCATGCACGCGATCGGCCGCGCCCTGATTAGCAATCATGGCGCCATGCGTATTATCTACACCTCCAGCGAGCGGTTTATGAACGATATGATCACCTGCATCCGGCTGGACCGCATGCCGCAGTTTCACGACCGCTACCGGTCTGCGGACGTCCTCCTGGTGGACGATATTCAGTTGATCGGCAATAAAGACCGCACGCAGGAGGAGTTCTTCCACACCTTCAACGAATTGCACGATCATCAGAAACAGATCGTAATCTCCAGCGATGCGCCGCCAAAGGAGATTCCGGGCCTTATCGACCGCCTGCGTTCCCGGTTCGAGTGGGGTTTGATGGCCGATATCCAGCCGCCCGACCTGGAAACCAAAATGGCCATTCTGGACAAAAAGGCGGAGGCGGAGGGAGTCGCACTGCCGGAAGACGTGCGGACGTTCATGGCCACCAAGACGAAGTCCAATGTGCGCGAGTTAGAAGGTGCGCTGGTCAAGTTGGTCGCCTATTCGTCCCTTACGGGGTCTTCGATCAACCTGCCGATGGCGCAGCAGGTTCTGCGGCACCTGATCTACCCGCAGGACCGCAAAATCACCATCGATTCGATTCAGAAGGGCGTTGCGGAGCGCTATGGCATCCGGCAAAGCCAGCTCAAAGAGAAGAGCAACACCAAGAAGATCGTAGTACCCAGGCAGGTGGCTATGTACCTGGTTAAGGAGCTGACGCCGGCGTCGCTCCCCGAGATCGGAAGGGCCTTCGGGGGCAAACATCACACCACCGTTCTGCATTCGATCAAGAAGATCGACAAGTTGCGCCAGACCGATCCGGAATTGAACAGGATCATCCACGCCCTAATCGATTCATTACAATGAGTTTGACTGTTTTTTCCACAGAGGCGCCTGAGGGCCTCTTGTGGATGTTGTGCAAGAACCTGGTTCGAACCCCGTTCTACACCGCGGTTCGCATAAAATCCTCAGGCTGGCATTAGCCAAAACTAGTATAATTTAGTATAATTTAGGTAAGCCTTCAACAGTTTGCACAAGCCCTATGAATTCTGTTCTTCTATTGTATCTGAATAGACAGGGAGATTAGGAGTTGAGACCAGATGGAATTCACCGTCAGCAAAGCCGACCTCGTTCGAGAACTGAGCCTCTCTCAAGGCGTAGTTGAGAAGAAGACCACCATTCCGATCCTTTCCAACGTGCTGTTGGAGGCTAAGAACGACAGAATCGCACTCACCGCCACAGATCTGGAGTTGGGCATCCGCTGTTCCTGTCCGGCCAAGGTCAAGAAAGAGGGATCAGGCACGATTCCGGCCCGTAAGCTCCTGGACTACGTGCGGCTGCTGCCGGACGCGGATCTGAATATCAAGTTTTTGGAAAACCATTGGGCCAGCCTTACGTGTGGCCGCTCCCGCACCCGCATCGCGGGCATGTCGCGCGAGAGTTTTCCGGAGTTGCCGCAAATGCCTGAGACCATTGCGGAGATTCCCGTGAAGATGCTGGCATCCATGATTTCGCGCACTTCATTTGCAATCTCGCTGGAGGAATCGCGCTTCACGCTGAATGGAGCTTTGTTACTGCTGAAGCCCGATTCCACCACCATGGTGGCGACCGACGGTCATCGCCTGGCGTATATGGAAATAGGCTCGCCCGCTGCCGGCACGGGCAAGAGCTTTCGCGCCCTGGTGCCTAAGAAAGCCATGGCGGAAATTGTCAAGCTCGCCGACGAAAGCGGTGCCGACAGTAAACTCGTATTCGCCGGCGACGAAAACCATCTGTTCTTTCAGTTTGGCGAGCGGCTTCTGATCACGCGCAAGCTTACCGGTAATTTTCCGGATTACGACAAAGTTCTGCCCAAAGACAATATCCATCAGGCAAAGCTGCATCGCGATGAAATCCGCTCGGCGATAGAGCGCGTCTCGCAATTTGCCGATGAGCGTTCGCGCGCCATTCGCGTGCAGTTTACGGCGGGCGAGGTGAAGATTTTCTCGTCTTCGGTGGAGACCGGGGAGAGCGAAGAGAGCGTGCCCAGCGAGTATGGCGGGCCCGACATGGAGATCGGATTCAACGCGCAGTATCTGCTCGATTTTCTGCGCGCCACCAGCCAGGAACAAGTGGCCTTCGAATTGAAGGATCAGAAAAGCGCCGGCGAATTGCGGCCGGTGGGCGGCAGCGCCGAAGATCAGTATCGCTACGTGGTCATGCCCATGCGGATCTGAGCAGTATAAGCAGGGAATACGAGTCAAATTCGATGGGAACTACGTTTAACGAAAGTGCTGGAGTTTACGATTCGAGCAGTATTAAGGTGCTGGAGGGCCTGGAGGCCGTGCGCCTCCGCCCGGCGATGTATATCGGCTCGACCGGTGAGATGGGCCTGCATCACTTGGTTTATGAAGTGGTCGACAACTCGGTAGACGAAGCCCTGGCCGGCTATTGTACGCAGGTCGATGTCACGATCCACATCGATAATTCCGTGACGGTAATCGACAACGGCCGCGGCATCCCCGTCGATATGCATGAGGAAGGTGTGTCGGCCGCGGAAGTGGTGATGACCAAGCTGCATGCCGGCGGTAAGTTCGATTCGAAAAGCTACAAGGTATCGGGGGGGCTGCACGGGGTCGGAGTGAGCTGCGTGAACGCGCTTTCCGAGCGGCTGGAGCTCGAAATCTGGCGCGAAGGATATACCTGGCAGCAGGAGTATGCTTGCGGCCATCCGAAAGGGCCCCTGACGCGCACCGGTAAAGCGGGCCGCAAGACGGGCACGCGCGTAACATTCAAGGCCGATCCCACCATCATGGTGGAGACCGCGTACAATTACGACACGCTGGCGCAGCGTCTTCGCGAGTTGGCCTTCCTGAATAAAGGCCTGAAGATCACCCTGACCGATGAGCGCGTTGACCCGGTGAAAACTCATGAGTTTCTCTACACGGGCGGCATCGCGGAGTTCATCAAGCATCTCAACCGCGGCAAGACAGTGCTGCACGACAAGCCCATTCACTTCGAGACCGAGCGCGAATTGCCCAACAACGGCGGGACTTTGGTAATGGAAGTCGCGCTGCAATACAACGACGGTTATTCCGAAAGCATTTTCACCTTCGCGAACAATATCAACACGGTGGATGGCGGCACGCATTTGAGCGGCTTCCGTAGCGCGCTCACGCGGACCATCAACCGGTTCGGGCAGCAGGCCGGGCTGTTCAAAGACGTAAAAGAAAACCTGACCGGCGACGATGTGCGCGAAGGCCTGACGGCGGTGGTGAGCGTAAAGATTCCGCAGCCGCAATTCGAAGGCCAGACCAAGGGCAAGCTGAATAGCGACATCGCGGGCCCCATGGTGGAGTTCGTCAACGACAAGCTGGGCGAGTACTTCGATAAGAACCCGGCCGTGATGCGCAAGATCGTTGGGAAGGCCATCGAGGCGGCGCGCGCCCGCGAGGCCGCCCGCAAAGCGCGTGATCTGACGCGGCGCAAGGGCGCCCTCGATTCCGGTGGTCTGCCCGGCAAACTGGCCGACTGCCAGGAGAAGGATCCGGAGCGTTGCGAGTTGTTCCTGGTGGAGGGCGAATCGGCCGGCGGCACCGCCAAGATGGGCCGCGACAGGCGCTACCAGGCGATTCTGCCGTTGAAGGGTAAGATCCTGAACGTCGAGAAAGCCCGCTACGACAAGATGCTCGGTCACGAGGAGATCCGGGCCATGATCACCGCGCTCGGCACCGGCATCGGCAAAGACGATTTCGACGCCACCAAGATTCGTTACGGCAAGATCATCATCATGACGGACGCCGACGTGGACGGTTCGCACATCCGCACGCTGCTGCTCACCTTCTTCTTCCGCCACATGAACGAGCTGATCAATCGTGGGCGCATCTTCATCGCGCAGCCTCCGCTCTACCAGATCAAGAAGGGAAAAAGCGAAAAGTACATTAAGGATGAAAAAGAATACACGCGCGAAATCATGCGCCGCGCCACTGAAAACCTGACCGTGGAGATCCACACGAACGGTGACGGTGTAAAAACCGTGCTGGAAGGCGGCGAGCTGCGGGCATTTCTGTTGAGCCTCGACGAATACGAGCAGATGTCTCACAAAGTGGAGCGGCGCCTGCGAGACGTGCGCGTGGTGCAGGTGCTGGGCAACGCCGCGCTGCGCGTGGATCACAAGGCCGATTTCCAGGACAAGGAAAACATCGAGAGCCTGGTGGCCGCGCTGGGCGCCGCGCAGGTCCCCGCGGAGATGCGCGCGGACGAGGAGCACTCGGCTTGGTCGGCGGTGTTCCACGATTCGACGAATGCCGAGCGGCATATTGGAATCCTACCTGGCGGCGCAGCCGGATTACAAGAAATTCCGCTCGCTGGCCCGCCAGATCTCGAAGTACAACGAACCGCCGTTCGTGGCCATTCGGGGCGACCATCGCGACACTCAGAACGACTGGACCACCCTGCTCAACTACGTAAAGATCGAGGGCAAGCGCGACTGTTCCGTGCAGCGCTACAAGGGTCTGGGCGAGATGAACGCTGGCCAGCTCGCGGAAACCACTATGAACCGGGAGAAGCGCACGCTGCTGCAAGTGCGGTTGGAAGACGCGGTGGAAAGCGAAGAAATTTTCTCCACGCTGATGGGCGAGGACGTGGAGAGCCGCCGGAAGTTCATTGAGGATAACGCGCTGGATGTGAAGAATCTGGACGTGTGACAGGTGGTGCGGGTTCTTAATGCCAGCTTAGCTGTCTTCCTTCTTCTGGCCTCGCGAGGGTGGTAAGTGGCTCTAATGCTATTTGCTGCAATAGTTTGTGGTTCTCCAACATCGCCTTGACGGCGGCTTGGTCCGCGCCAATCGGAATCACGGGCAGCTTCGGCGCGTAGCAGATCCATTTGCCGACAAGCGCCAAAATCACGATCACGCTGGTACCTCCGACGCATGCGGCCAAAATGAGGCCGGTGCGTTGCAGGAAGGTGCCTTCAGTGATCGGCTTTTCGGCGCCTGCCTCCTTCAGAATTTCGACGGCGGAGACCGTTTGTTGGTCTGCCATTCTCGCTAGGGGAGTACTACTTCCTTCCTGAGTTTATCGTCGTCGGTTATGACGATCTTCGCGTCCTTGTTGGCCTTTTGCTGCTTTTTTAGGTAGCTATAGCTGGCAACCGCACGGCGTATGACGTCGGCTTTCGTCGTGGCGTCCGTGGTCTCGATGAGATCTGAGAGCGTTTTGTCGAAATCCTTGTCGAAATCTATGGTGTACCTTGGCATGCTTGAATCATACTGCATTTTTACTGCATACGCAAGACGCTTGACAACTGGATGAATGCCCCGCCTCAGCTAGCCAACTTTGCCAAATGCTTTTCCAATTTCGAACTCAACGCGCCCCATGCTCTTTTTGAGGGTGTCCATGTTTTGATCGAGATCCGTCAAAGCGTCGAACAGCGAGAGTTGGACGGGTTCGCGCTTCCGTGCTTTGACGCCTCCTTCCACGTCGCTGACCGAGAACTCACACCAGGACGGTTGCTTACCCCGCTCTTCGATTCTGATTACCCAACCCCATTTCAGGAAAGCGGTGAGGAGTACGTCAGATGCGGGAACCGACCCGCTGGCGCACTGGTCCAGCATCTGCCGCCTCACACCGAGTTGAGAGGCGACATCAGTCAGCGACCCTGGACCTGATTTGACATTGTTGACGAGGCTCAGCGAACTTGCGCTGAATCGCCTCGCGGACAAGATGGCGGAGTGGCCGGCGTTCAATGGAGTGGGCATATTCTAACCCCGTGGCCCGTTAGGGCATTTTAGCTTGCAATAATTATGCAAGGATACTTGCATAACAACTAGAAAGAGAAACGCTGTGCGTCGATGGGGCGGACGCTGGCAGTTTCTGCCGCCGCGCCGTATCCCATCCGGCGGAGCGTTCGCGCTCAGTACGCGCTACAATCTGCTTTTGTTGGCCGCTCCGAGCGGGCCAATTGAGTACATCAACCGGGTAGCGCAAAGACGTTGGAAAGGAGTGTTGCCGTGCCCACAGATCTCCAGAGTCGGACACAGTATCTTGCGTTGGCGGAGTTCTGCCAGTCCATCATTTCCTCCCTCTGCGATTACGTTGAGGGGGAGGCGAATCTTCCGACTATCACACTGAAAAGTGCGCGGGCAGCGCTCGAGGCGGTAAAGTCAGGGGACCCGTACAGGTTCGGCCAACGGACCGCTGCCGCGCTTGGCAGCTACGAGCAGGTGAGGACACTCGAAGAGGTTTGGAGGCCGCAACAGATCGATGATGCGCTCGGTCTGACGATTGAACTCTTGGGTACCGAGGGCAGCGAAGAAGGGGCGGGAACCGCGAAGGCGAAAGGACTAGTCGAACTGTTTTTGAAGCTTCAAGCGCGAGCGCTCTGGAATTTTGAGCAACCAAAACAGACCGCACCCCCGGATGTTGGGGAGCGATGCCGAGCTCTGAAGACAGCCTGATCCATGAGGCAGCTTCCCTTTTTCGCCTCGTCGAGTCGGTAGATCGGTTTGTAGCGGAACACGAAGGTCTATTCTCGTATGCGGAGGCGACTCAGGCCTTCTTTTCGCACATCCATAACCGCGCCGACAGTACGAAAGAGTGGCTCTCGACGTGGTTGAGAAGCATGCACAAGCACAGGAACAGGCTGATCCAACACGCCTGTCCTACTCTATCCGGGAAGGCCGATCGGTCAGTTGATCCTCCTTCACATCGCGCGAGATTATGACCCAAACGCCAGGATTGACAGCACGTACTTCGGTCCGATCCACCCGGAAGCGCCTCCGTTCGATAATCCCGAACGGGACCTCGCGAAGATTGGCATCCGACGGACCGCGGTAATTCGGAAAGGGACTATAAACGATCGCGGGGAGTTCGAGTTGAAGGAATAACTCCGCAATTTGCGGCAATCCTGTTAGCCGCCTAAAATGAGACTGATCTATCTGCGTAACCCCGCGCGTATCCGTGCCGGCTCAACCGGTGCGTCCAGATACTCAATCCACCCGTCCATCATCTCCATCTCGCTGGCCTCCCCCCACCGCACCACTTTTGTCGGGTCGGGATTGAGAGGATTATTCGGCGAGTTGTCGAAATGCGAAATGATGGCCAGCCGCGTCCCCTTCGGGATGAACGCCGGCTCGGCCATCCGATAGGTGATCTGCCAGTTGAAATTGTAGTGCGGCACCAGCAGCAGCGTTTCCTTCCGGCCATCCGGATAGGTCGCTTCAAATCGCGCGTCTTTCCCGCGCAGATGCATGTGTGGCGTCAGGCTGGTCAGGTACATGTCCTGCTTGAAGGTATGGCATTCGGAGACTTCCACGCTGGGATCGCCGGCCGGGATGCGGAAGAAATAATTCGATAGGTCCACCCGTTTGGCGACCTGCTTGGGCGGCTCCTTGGCAAAGATCAGACCCACCGACGTGACGTCGACCTCCGGCTTCTTGGTGGCCTTGGAGTAATGGATCTGGAAGCCGAGGGTCGAACCTGCCGGGATCTTGCGCGCGGTGCCCTCGGGATAAACGTCCGGCCCCCTGCCGGGGAGGTAGGAGCTGATCAGGCCCCAACTCCCGAAATTCTCGTCGCGCGGTTTGTCGCCGGGCCAGTAGGAATTGTCGTCGACTATGCAGCCGTCGTCGATTACGGGAGCGTCGTAGCGGATCCACGACAGCTTGCCTTCGTGCACGCGCAGCCAATCGGCATAGGCTGCCTGCGGATCGGCCGGCTCTTCCTTCTTGGCGCCGGCGGGCTTGGGCTTGGCCGGCGCGTTGACGAAAACATGCGCATGGTGGACGATCCTGCGATTGCCCGGGCGCAATTCCGCCGCCACGATCCACTTGTCTTCGGTGAAGTTGGTCGGCACGTTGAAGTGTTCGTATTCGTCCGGACCGTCGGCGGTCAGCGAGTGCGGGGGAATGGAGATGATCAAGTCGGGCTTGCCGATCCGCCAATCGGTCGAGAACACCGGCGGCGCTGGTAGCAGCCGCGGGTCGCCCTCTTTGGCGCCTTGATCGACCCACGCCTTGATGGCGGCGATATCGCTGTCGCTGAGGCTCCAGTCGTTCGACCATTTGCCATAGCGCGCATCGGCTTTCCAGGGCGGCATTTGCTTCGTAAGCACCGCTTCGCGAATGGCTGCCGCCCAGGGGCGCGTCTCCTGATAGGTCAGCAGACGCCATGGGAGCTATGTCGTCCGCATGGTGGCAGGTGGCGCAGTGTTTGTAGAAGATGGGGGCTACGTTGGTATAGGTCACCTCCGCGCACAAGAGCGGAGCTACTACGCCAGCGAGCGCCAGAGCGCGCAACCTCATGAAAAGCCTCCAAACGGGAGTGTGGTAGGCACGGGCAGATTCGAACTGCCGACCTGTCGCTTAGGAGGCGACCGCTCTATCCATCTGAGCTACGTGCCCGCGAACCTTTTCATTATAGCGTTGCATCGTGGTAGCCTGCTGCAAGCCTTTCCGGCCGATGTCGGTGCGGTAGTGCATGCCGTCGAAGTGAATCAGCCGCGCCGCGGCGTAGCTGTTCTCGATGGCGGCCGCAAGGTCGGCGCCGGAGGCGGTAACCCCGAGGACCCGTCCGCCCGCGGTTTCGAGTCCGCCGGGCCCCTGCCGCGTGCCGGCGTGAAAGACGGTGGCGCCCGTGGCCTCGCGCTTCGGGGATTCCGTGTATCGGCTTACCGGCGGTGAAGGCGTCCCGGATAGCCTCCGGAAGCCAGCACCACGCAGACCGCCGGGCCCGGCTTCCATTCCAGGCGCGCGCCGGCCAGCGCGCCCCGCGCGGCCGCCATGAGCACTGGCGCGAGGTCGCTCTGCATCCGCTGCATGATGGGCTGCGTCTCCGGGTCGCCCAGGCGGACGTTGAACTCGAGCACTTTGGGTCCGTCGCTGGTCATCATCAGCCCGGCATAGAGAAAGCCGGTGAAGCCGGTCGCTTCGACCGTCGGTCTGATGATCCGGTCGAGGATTTCGCCGCTTTCGTCCGCGGTGAGAATGCGCGAGTCGCAGTATGCGCCCATGCCGCCCGTGTTGGGGCCGGTGTCGCCATCGAAGACGGCTTTGTGATCCTGGGTGGGCTCCAGCGGCACGACGTTGCGGCCGTCGCTCAGGGCGATGAAGCTGACTTCTTCGCCGCGCAGGAACTCTTCGATCACGAATGGCGGTTTCAGAGATCGCAAGCGCGGTCTCGGCCATGGCGCGATCCTCGGCGACCACCACACCTTTGCCGGCGGCGAGTCCGTCCGCTTTGATCACCACGGGGTAAGTGAAGCGTTCCAGCGCGCGGCGCGCTTCGGCAGCGTCCTGGGCCGCGGCAAAACGCAGCCGTAGGAATTTTGCTTTGCTCTAGAAAGTTCTTTGCAAATAGCTTGCTGCCCTCGAGGCTGCGCGGCTGCGGCATTGGGACCGAAGATCGTCCGGCCGCGTGCGCGAAACACATCGACTACGCCGGCCACCAACGGCGCCTCCGGACCTACGACCGTCAGATCGGCATCCACCGATTCGGCGATCGCGAGGTAGGTCGCTCGGCGATCCGTTGCCGGCGGGCAAACACGTCGCCATCCGCGCAATGCCCGGATTGCCAGGAGTGGCAAAGACCATATCCACTGCGGGACTCTGCGCGATGCGCCAGGCGAGCGCGTGCTCGCGTCCGCCGCCGCCAATAATTAGGACCTTCATAGCCGATACAATGATAACAATGGTTGAGACGTACGACGTGGTGGTGATCGGCGCTGGACATGCAGGATGCGAAGCGGCGCGCGCGTGCGCCCGCATGGGTCTGAAGACCGCCATGGTCACCATGAACCTGGACCTGATTGCCCAGATGTCGTGCAATCCGGCCATAGGCGGCATTGCCAAAGGGCACCTCGTGCGCGAGATCGACGCGCTCGGCGGCGTAATGGGTGAGGTGACGGATGCCACCGGCATTCAATTCAGGCTGCTCAACACCAGCCGCGGACCGGCGGTATGGTCGCCGCGCGCGCAGTGCGATAAGAAGCTATACCGGATGCGCATGCGCGAGGTGCTGGAGCGCGAGCCAAATTTGCGCATCAAGCAGGCGGAAGTGGCGGCGCTCAAGATTGCAGGATGGGCCCGAGCGGCGTGCGACCGGCGTGCGACTGCGCGATGGGCGCAGCATCCGCGCCGGAGCAACCATCGTCACCACTGGCACTTTCTTAAACGGTCTGGCGCACGTGGGCGAGATGCAATATAGCTGCGGACGCAACGGCGAAGCGCCTTCGCAGCTATTGGGAGAGCAACTGCGGACTTTGGGTCTTCAGTGGACCCGCCTGAAAACCGGAACGCCACCGCGCCTGGATGGCCGAACCATCGATTGGGCTTGCTTCGAAGCTCAGCATGGCGATGCGGAACCTACGCCGTTTTCGTTTATGACGGAGCGGATAGACCGGCCGCAGGTGCCTTGCCACATTGCCTACACGACCGAAGAAACCCACCGGATCTTGCGCGAAGCCATACCGCGCTCCCCGTTATACAGCGGTCAAATCGAAGGAGTGGGGCCGCGCTACTGCCCATCCATCGAAGACAAGGTCGTTAAATTTCCGGATAAATTGCGCCATCAGATCTTTCTCGAGCCGGAAGGGCTGGATACAAACGAGGTGTACGTGAATGGCATGTCTACCAGCATGCCCATCGACGTGCAGGTAGCCATGGTCGCTTCCGTACCGGGATTAACGCAGGCGGAGATGATCCGGCCAGGCTATGCCATTGAGTATGACGCCATCGATCCACGAGAGCTAAGTCATACGCTGGAGGTGAAGTCCATCCGAGGTCTGTACCTGGCTGGCCAGATCAACGGCACCTCGGGATACGAGGAAGCTGGGTGCCAAGGGCTGGTGGCCGGGATCAACGCAGCTTGTATGCTGCGCGGCGCGCCGCGAGTCGTCATCGGACGCACCGAGGGCTATACAGGCATCCTGATCGACGATCTGATCACCAAAGGCGCCGACGAGCCATACCGCATGTTCACTTCGCGCGCCGAGTTCCGGCTGCATCTGCGCATCGACAATGCGGATGAGCGGCTGACCCCTATGGGCCGGCGCATTGGGTTGGTTACAGACGAGCGTTGGGATGTATTCTCGCGTAAGCAGCGGCAAAAGGAAATATTAAGCGCCGCGCTCCAAAAGCACAACCACGGCCAATGGCTGAAGCGGCCGGAAGCCTCCATCGGCGAAATCGGCTCTTGGGTGCGCGAGGCGCTAGGGGAGGACCCTGCACGCGGGCTGCTCACCACCATGGAAACCGAGATCAAATACGCCGGTTACATTGCGCAACAGGAACGTCAGATCGTACGGCTCAAGGATGCCGAGCGGCGGCCTATTCCGGTTTCGTTCGGTTTTGACGGCGTTCCGGGTTTATCGCGCGAGATCCAAGAAAAGCTGGCGCATGTGCGTCCGGCAACTTTGGGTCAGGCCGCGCGGATTCCCGGCGTGACGCCAGCCGCTATCGCCATTCTTGATGTCTATCTGAGTTTGGACCGTGTTTGCTGAGCTACTGCGGACGAAATTAGCGGGTATCTGCGAGTTGTCCGACACGCAAATCGAGCAGTTGCGCCAGCACTATGAATTGCTGACCCGCTGGAACCAAAGGCTGAATCTCACAAGCGTGCGAACGCTGGACGAAACCGTGGAGCGCCACTACTGCGAGTCGGTGTTCGCCGCTTGTCACCTGCCGGAAGCCCCAGGTTCTATTGCCGATATTGGCTCCGGGGCTGGCTTTCCGGGAATTCCGATGGCCATCGTGCGGCCCCAGGCTTCCGTAGCTTTGCTCGAGTCGCATCAGCGGAAGGCGGCTTTCCTGAAGGAGTCCTCGCGGGGCCTACCAAACGTTCGGGTGATTGCCAAGCGGGCAGAAGACGTCAGGGAGCATTTCGCGTGGGTTGTTTCGCGAGCCGTACGGTTTTCAGACATAGTGTTGGCGCTAAAGAGTTTGGGCGAAAATGTCGAACTACTAACAGGGAACGTGGAATTCTCGGAACTGCCCGGATTCGAGTGGCAACCACCCGTTCGTCTGCCCTGGGGCGAGCATCGTCATCTATGGCTCGGCCGTGTTTCACGTGAAACTTGAGGTCGCCAGGGTGTTTCACGTGAAACGGCGGCGGCTGGAGGTTCAATCGTGGTAGCATGACGGCTTGGGGAAAATCCTCGCCATTACCAACCAGAAGGGCGGAGTCGGCAAGACAACCACCACCATCAATGTGGCTGCGGCCTTGGCCGCCAACGACCTGCACATCCTGGTAATCGACTCCGACCCGCAGGGCAATGCCACCACCGGCTTGGGAATCACCAAAGACCCCTCGCGCCCAAGCTTGTATCAAGTCCTCCTGGGAGGAGCGGAACTGACAGATGCGGTGGTTCACACAGGATTCGAAGGCCTCGACCTGATCCCTGGCGACAAGAACTTGGTGGGCGCCAACCTGGAGTTGGTGGATACAGCGCGCCGCGAGTTTCGCCTTCAAGATAAAGTAAATTCGGTCCGAGCTCAATATGACTTCATTCTGATCGACTGTCCGCCTGCGCTCGATCTACTGACTCTAAACGCCTTAATCGCGGCGGATGCCGTGCTCGTCCCCATTCAGTGCGAATTTTTTGCTCTAGAAGGGATCTCCGAACTCATGGACACAATCGAGCGAATACGCGATTCGTTCGGGCATCCCCTTGAAATCGAAGGCATACTCCTAACGATGTTCGACGACCGGACGAACCTGACGCGGCAAGTCGCCGCCGACCTCAGAGACTTCTTTCGCGATCAAGTCTTCAAAACCGTCATTCCGCGCAGCATTCGCCTGGCCGAAGCGCCTAGCCATGGCCAAACTATCCTGGCTTACGACGTCCGCTCCCGTGGTGCGGAAAGTTATATCCGCTTGGCGAAAGAGATTCTGGATCATGAGCAAAAACGTGGACAATCCTCGAAGAGCGCTCGGTAAAGGGCTTACGGCCCTATTGCCCACCCGCCCTACGGCGCAGCCGCCGGTAGAAATAACCCACTCCGGCGAAGAGGTAGCCCAACTCCCAATTGAGTTAATCGAGCCTAACCCCTTGCAGCCCAGGCGAGTTTTCCATCAGGACCGGATCGAAGAGTTGGCCCAGTCCATACGGGCCAACGGCATCATACAGCCGCTGGTCGTCCGCCGGCACGCCGAGCGCTATCAATTGGTGGCTGGCGAGCGCCGCTGGCGTGCCGCTAAGATTGCCGGTGTAGCCCGAGTGCCGGTTGTCGTTCAGGAAATCCCCGACGACCGGTTGTTAGAAATCACGCTCATTGAGAACATCCAGCGTGAGGACCTGAATCCTATCGAAGCAGCCCAGGCCTTTGACCGTCTGTGTCGCGAACTGCACTTGAATCATGAAGAGGTCGGCCAGCGCACGGGCAAAGATCGGTCCACCATCGCCAATCTGATCCGTCTGCTGCAACTACCACCCGATCTACAACAACTCATCGCCGAAAGAAGGCTGTCCGCGGGTCATGCGCGCTGCCTTCTGACATTGCCTACAGCGGAACTGCAACGGGAGGTAGCCGAGAAATCCGTCGCGCAGGGTTGGTCGGTGAGACAGGTCGAACGGCTTACGCAGCGGATGATGGAAGACCGCAAGCCCAAAAACGTCGATGAGGCAAAAGCCGATCCCAACGTGAAGGCGGCCATCGAGCAACTCGAAAGAGTGCTAGGCACCAAGGTGCGAATTATCGAACGGGCCCGCCAAAAGGGCCGCATCGAAATCGATTATTACTCCCCTGAAGATCTGGATCGAATCTATTCCGCCATCGTGGGCGACGCAACGTAAATTATTTTAGAATCTGCAGTATAGAAGCAAGTTCGGTGCGGATCCCCGTTATGGGATCAGGCGCGAACAGATCCCGCTGCTGGTGCTCGGGAACCTTCAGCTTGTTGCTTTTGGACTCGTTGTGGAGCGATTGCCGGGCGCCTTCAATCGTATACCGCTTGTCATACAATAAGTGCTTTATTTTCAGCAGAAGCTCGACATCCTTGCGCCGGTACAAGCGATGCCCCGTGCCCGACTTCTTGGGCGCCAGGCTGGGGAACTCGGTTTCCCAATAACGCAGGACATACGGCTCGACGGCCAGCAACCCGGCCACCTCCCCGATGCGAAAGTACAATTTATCGGGTATCTCGGGGGAATCCTGCGGTACAGCCGGTTCTGTCATCGGTATTTCGTCATCCTACCCTACTCCGCCTGGATTGTCATCACATTGAGTTTGCGGCGTACCCTTGTAATGCCTCTCGCAGTACATCTGGCATAGCTTGGGCGCGGCCTGGACGGCCCACGCACACCACTACGATGCTCCCACTAGCGGCCACCCCGCCGTCCTTGAGCGCGGTAAATTCCAGCGTATATGACGAGGTGCCCACCCGCCTGACCGAGACGGCGATATCCAACTCATCATCGAAGCCCACCGCCGACCGGTACTCGCATTCCACTCGCACGCGCGGAAAACCGATGTCCGGCGCGTCGCGATAGCGATATCCCAACGACCGCAGTAACTCGATTTCCGCCGACTCGAAATACCGCAGCATGGCCGTGAAATGAATTCGTCCGGAAGTGTCCGTGTCGGGGAACGCCACCCGCACGCGATGGGTAAATTTCGGCATGGGTTCTATTTTTCCGGCTCGGCGAAAGCCGCGTCGTCGAGCGCCGCATCATTCTTGATCTCGGAAAACTTGAAGATCATGGTGTTGTCCGGGGATCGTTGCTCGATCGTTCCCGGCACCTTCAGTCCGTCTACCTCGCGATAATCACCCCAAGAGGACCTCATACCGCACGATGCCGTCCTCCAGCGTAACGCGCTTAACCAGCAGGCCGCTCTCCACGTCAAAGTAGAGCTTCTCAGTTGGGCCGTTGGCTGGGGTGACCTCAATCACGTAGGCCGCGCGCCCATTCACCTTGTCCGCCGCAGCCGTTTCCATCTCCGGGAACAATTCCTTAAGCTTTACTTCGCGGTGGAACTGGTGGTCTCGCTGGGCGATCGCTAGGTCTGTCTTGCTCATCGTATGCGTGGCCGAATCGGGATTCTTCTCCCAGGTGTTGTCGCCGTCCACCACCGTCTCGACCGCCTTGCCGCCCAAGCCTGCGCATATTTCTCCAATATCTGATCGACGCTCGGCTTGCGCCAGCGCCGGAGCCGCGCTGGCAAGCGTGACGAGGCACCACAATTGCCGGAAACTCATCGGAATCTCCAGGGCAGCGGAGCACGCGCCCACAGTCTACAATAAATCTTTTATGCATCTACAGGAAGTCGTCGAAGCGGAAGGCCACCTGATCGACTCCCACGTCATGGAGAACATCTTCGATAAGGTGGTGGAGCACCACGGCCGCTTCGAGGTGGAACAGTTCCGCATAGGCCGCACCAACAGCGAGCCGTCTTACCTGCGCCTGAAGGTGGAAGCCCCCTCCAGCGCCTTGATGGCGCATCTGCTGGAAGACCTGCTGGAACTGGGTTGCTCCGCGGTGGATGCGGGCGATGCCGCGCTGCGCGTGGTGGAACGCGATTGCTGCGCCCCGGAGGATTTCTACTCCTCAACCAATCACCGCACCTTTGTGCGCTCCGAACACAATTGGCTGGAAGTCGAAAACCAGCGCATGGATGCGCTGATCGTAGTCTCGGACGGCCGCGCCTTTTGCCGCCGGCTGCGCGACGTACGGCAGGGCGACCGTGTGGTGGTTGGGATGCGCGGCATCCGCGTAGCGCCCGAATCGAAGGAGCGCGACCGGCTGGCCTTCGCCTTCATGTCCAACGGCATTTCGTCGGAGCGGCAGGTGGAGACCGCCGTGCGGCAGACTGCTGCGCTGATCCGGCACGCACTGGAGCAAAAGCTGAAGGTAATCGTGGTGGCGGGTCCTGTGGTAGTGCATACCGGGGGCGTGCATGGTTTGGCGGCGCTGATCCGGGGTGGCTTCGTGCATGCCCTGTTGAGCGGCAACGCGCTGGGCGTGCACGATGCGGAGGCCGCATTGTTCGGCACCTCGCTGGGCGTACGGCTGTCCGATGGCCGCCAGGAAGAACAGGGCCATCGCAATCATATGCGCGCCATCAACGCCATCTATCATGCGGGCGGCGTGCGCCAGGCCGTGGCTTCCGGACGCCTTCGCACCGGCATACTGTACGAGTGCGTGCGTGCCAACGTGCCTTTCGTGCTTGCGGGCAGCCTGCGCGACGACGGTCCGCTGCCCGATACCATCACCGATATGAACGCGGCCCAGGATGCATACGCTGAACAATTGAGGGGCGCGGGATTGGTGCTGTGTCTGGGATCCATGTTGCATTCGATCGCAACCGGCAATATGCTGCCGAGCTGGGTGAAAATCGTGTGCGTGGATATCAACCCGGCCGTGGCCACCAAAGTGAGCGACCGCGGCACCGGCCAAGCGGTGGGAGTCGTAGCCGACGTTGGCATGTTCCTTGAGCTGCTGGCCAGGAACGTGGGCGAGGCCCCTGTTCCGTCTGCAGGCGGCCAACCATGAAACGCGCCTATACTGACGAACACGCCGCCGCTGGAATCGGCGCTGCGCTGCCCGAAATCGAAACCTGGCCCAATCAGTTCTCGGATTATGAGATCGAGATCGTGATTCCGGAGTTCACCTCCGTCTGCCCCAAAACAGGACTTCCGGATTTCGGCAAGCTCACGCTGCGTTACATACCGGACAAGAAATGTTTGGAGCTGAAATCGCTGAAGCTGTACCTGTTGGCGTATCGCAATTTGGGCATCTTCTACGAGAATGTGGTGAACCGGTTTCTACGCGACGTGGTCGTGGCGGCCAAACCGGCCAGCGCCACAGTCATTGGCGAATTCACACCGCGCGGCGGCCTGCATTCCAAGATCACGGCCAACTGGAGCAAACGTGGAAACCGATGAATTGACGGCCATTCTGCAGGAAGTTCGCGAACGCGTGCGCGCGCGTCATCCGGAGTCTTCGGCCATGCCGCTGCCCGATCTGATGCCGCTGCTGCGCGCCCGCGATGCCGCCGAAGCAAAAGTGGCGTCCATCGGTACGGTGAACCCGCGCGCCGGCGGCCCGCTCAATGGGCTGATACAAACGGTTAAGAAAACGGTAGCCCGGGCGCTCGATTGGCACGTGCGTGAGCAGGTGGAGTTCAATCGCAATGTGCTGGCCTGCGTTCAGGCCTCCCTGGAGGCGCTCGAAGAAACCCGGCGGACATTAGGTTCGCTCGGCCAGACTCAGGCGGAGATCCAGGAGCTTAGAGACATTCGCTCCCATTGGGTGGATTGGCGCCAGGAGTGGGAACACAGGCTGATGCTCAACGAAACCAAGTTGTTGCGCGGGCTTGCCGAACTGAATGCGGCGTTCCAGTATCGCACCGGCCAGACCGAGAGCTTCTTCCGGGATCAAGTCAAGCTGCAGCATGCCGATTTTACGGCTGCCGTGGAACGCAGCGGGGTGGATATTCAAAAGCGCTTGTGGGCCGACCTGGAACGCATCCGCCTCGATTACGAACGCCTGATTCATGCCGAATTGCGGGTCGTCCGGCAGCGCGCCGCCGTGAGCGCACCGGCCGCTACAGCGCCGGCCCCGCTGCCCGGGCAGGCGGCGCTGTCCGGGCAGGCTGCGCTAATCCCGTTCGACTACGGCCGTTTTGCCGAGCGGTTCCGCGGCTCCGAAGAGTACGTCCGGAACGGTCAGCGATTCTACCTGCCGTACTTCGCGGACCGCCGGGACGTGCTCGATATCGGCTGCGGCCGCGGCGAGTTTCTGGAGTTAATGCGGGAAGCCGGCGTCCCGGCGTGCGGCATAGACTTGAGCAGGGAATCCGTCGATCTGTGCCGCCACAAAGGTCTGCAAGCGGAAATTGCCGACCTGTTTACATTTCTGGCGGATCTGCCGGAAGCGTCGCTCGATGGCATTTTCAGCGCCCAGGTAGTGGAGCATCTGCCGCCTGAGCGCCTGCCGGAGATGATCCGGCTGGCGGCCTCCCGGCTGCGGCGCGACGGCTTGCTGGCGATCGAAACTCCCAATCCCGAGTGCCTGGCTATCTTCGCCACGCACTTCTACCTCGACCCGACTCACACCCGCCCTGTGCCCCACGCCCTGTTGGCATTCTACATGGAAGAGTACGGGCTCGGCCGGATCGAAGTGCACCAGCTCTCGCCGGCCATGGAATCCATGCCGGCGTTGGCCGAATCTGCCCGCGGAATTTCGCGCCGTGTTCTTCGGCGGCCTGGATTACGCGATCGTGGGGAGGAAGTTATAGCGCATCCGCCGCGCGAAGTCGAGATCAAGCTGGCGGTGCCGGGAGCCGCCGAGGGCCACCGTCTGCTGCTCGCGGCCGGCTTTCGCGTCTCGAAACCCCGGGTCTTCGAAGCCAATACCTTATTTGACACAGCCCAGGGCGCGCTGGGCCGCGCGGGCCGGCTATTGCGCGTGCGCCAGGCTGGTAGCGTTGGCATTCTCACTTACAAAGGTCCGGAGACCGCCGGTAAATATAAGGAACGTGAAGAACTGGAAGTCGAGGTCTCCGATACGAGCATGTTGATGGAGATGCTGGCTCGCCTTGGTTTCATCCCCAGCCTGCACTACGAGAAATATCGCACGGAGTACCGCCGGCCCGGCGAAGCGGGTGTCGCCACACTCGATGAAACGCCCATCGGCGTCTATGTGGAACTGGAAGGGGCGCCCCAATGGATCGACCGCAATGCGCGGCGCATGGGCTTCAAGGAAACGGCGTATATCACCGCCAGCTATTACGGTCTCTACGCGGATTACTGCCGCAAACATCGAGCTCCCGCTGGGGGAAATGACTTTTGCGGACGCGCTTACGCCTTCTTCTTCGCCTCGCCGCGGCCCAGCGTCTCCATCTCGGTGAAGTCCACGCGCCGGTGCTCATCCATCGCCAGGTTGGAAAGGATCACAGCGGTCGAATCGTTCAACCCCACTTCCAGGTTCGATTTCGGCTTGTGGTTGGCCGGATCCTTACAGCACATAAAGAAGTCTTCCAGTTCGATGGTCACCGGGTTGCGGTCTTCTTCCGGCGTCATGATGCCTTTGCTGTAAAGCCAGCGCCGTGCGAATTTGGATTCGCGCTGCAGGAATGAATCGTTGGCCTCTTGCGAGTCTTTCGGCAGCAGCAGCGGGATGCCCCGCGAAGCCGACGCCGTGGTCATCGTCGCGCCAGCTTTGAAAGCTTCTTTCTTGTCTGTGGCCTTCTTTACTTCCGGAGCCGACACCGGCTTGGGTTCGCGATACCAAAGAGCGGTCGCCGGATGGTTATCGTCGCCAATAGTGATCTCGATCGATCCCGCCGTGCCCATGATGACTTCGCCGAATTCCTGGCGCTGCGCCTGCAGCAGGTCCAGATGCGAGCTGGTGCTGATGGAGCTGTACAGCAGCTTGCGGCCGTTGGGATAGACGTAGATCAACTGGATGTTGTCGTAGACGTCGCGCCCGTCCTTGAACGTATCGATGCCGCCCACGCCGATGACGTAATCCGGCGGCGAGCCGAACATCCAGTCAGCCACGTCGATCTGATGCGAAGCTAGCTCCGCCGTGTTGCCGCCGGCGTACTCGCGGTACATGCGCCAGTTGATCTTGCGCTCGAGCGAAGGGTCCGGCACCGGACGCCGCTGGTTCGAGTTGCGATGCCACTGGCCGCGAATGTGCGTGACGTTTCCCAGCACGCCCTGGTCGATCATCTGCTTGGCGGTCTGATAGAAGAGGCTGTAACGCCGCTGCAGGCCCACCTGCAGCACCTGTTTGGGATGATCGGCCACCAGCGCGCGCAACGCGTGCACTTCTTCGGCTTTATGCACCAGGCTCTTCTCGCAGAAGACATGCTTGCCCGCCTGCAGGCTGTCCTTGGTGATCGGAAAGTGCTCGTAAAGCGGCACGGCGATCAGCACCGCGTCGATGTCTTTGCGCGCCAGCAGCTCGCGGTAATCCTTATAGGCTGCCGGATTGTTGCCGGCTGTGTCCACGCCTTTCTTCAGATTGACGTCCCAGTTGTCGCATACCGCAATGCAGCGGCCCGCATCGGTTTCGTGCAGATGCTTCAGCAGGTACGTGCCACGGCTGCCGGTGCCGATGAAGCCGTATTGCACCTGGTCGTTGGCGGCATGCACTTTCTGAATAAAGGGCGCGCCTTGGGCGGCGGGAATGGCCGCGGCGACAGCCGTCACGGCGCTGGCCGCCTTCACAAAATCGCGGCGGGAGACATCGTTGTCTTGTGCCATGCTGGTTCCTGAAAGCAGAGTATTTCCCCCAAATTGTAGCACGCACGCCGAAAACAGGAGCCGCGAGTCACCGCCCCGAAGGCAGGAACCCGAAAGACATGACCGGTTCCCCTAGCATGCGGGGATCGCCGCCCGGAGCGTGAAAGGCGGGGTCGGCGTGAAACTCAACCGTGGCGGTTCCGGGAGCGCCCGGCGGCAGCGGCCAGCGGACGATCCGGATGCCCGGGTCCGTTATGTGGGTGGTCCCCAACGGCACTCCATTCAGACTCGCGCTGAAATCGCTATGCCCGATGGCTGCGAGCATTTGCGCTCCGATTTCCACCACCACCTCGAACTCTGTGGCGCGTACCGCGCGGTACAAACGCGCCGTGGCGCTCGGCCCCGCCCACCGGTAACCGTCTTCGAGTCCATACCACCCGCTGGTCAACTGCCAGACCGGCGTCACCTCGTTCATCGAAATATAGGTCGTATCCAGCGTATCCGGCGTGTGCGCGGCAATCCAAAGGTGCCGCTTCGGCTGAACCCAAGTGAGGGTCGCCAACCAGGGACTTTGGAGCAGCGAATTCGCCGCGGGATCTTCCAGGCGTGCGATCTTTACGTTCATATCCGGGAACAGAAAGCGCAGCGCGCCGCCCAAGCCCCAGTGAGAGAGCGAAGGCGGCAGGCTGTGGTACAGAAATATCCCGATGTCTTTAAGCGAGGGAGCGGCCGCCTGTAATTGCGTGACATAGGCGCGCACATCCGCGTCTTCGGCGAGCTTCCGGCTGCGGTATTCGGTAAGCGTGAGGTAATTCCATGGCATCCAGGCCGCCAGGAATGCCGCCGCCAGGAAGCCATAACGGCCGTTCGCCAGTGAGGCGAGCGCTATCGCCACGCCAATCAGTGGGATATACCAATAGGCGCTGAAGAGACGCCCCGGCAGAAAGACCAGCGGCACGAAGAACAGCGCGGTGGCGGCTACGCCAAGCCATAGCCGGCGGTCGTGCCAGATCGCGGGAAGCGCCAACAGCGCGAAGCCGGCAAACGGAACGCCGAACAGCGCGGCAGCATAGAATTTGGCGCAGGTAATGGCTGCGGCAGGCGTGAAGCGGAACGTGTAGGCGCTGTCCTCGTTCGAATTCGAGAAAATACCTTGCACCCCAAACGAAAGCGAAACCACGAAGAACGGCACTAGCGGCTTCCATTGGCGCTTCCCGAACCAGAATTCGTAGCAGGCCAGAACAGCCGGCAGCATGACGGCCAACTCCTTGGATTTGTATGCCAGCCAAAAAGCCGCGAAGGAGAGTACCCAACGCCGTTTCATCCACGCCAAAACGCTCAGCAGGCAAAACGTGGCGCAGAACAGATCGAAGGCGTACATGGGCTTCCAGTACACATCGAAAACCGCCATGTGGAACGCAAAGAAAAAAGCCCCCGCGCCGGCCGCGAACCGGGACGTCCCCAGATTCCGCAGAACCAGCCATAGCAGCCACACATTGAGCAGGTGAAGAACATGGAGCGGTAACAGATATCTGCGGAAATTGAGGCCGAACGTGCGGCTCATGATCCGGAAATACAGGTGTCCCAAGGGCCGGAAGTTGCGGGCGTTGTATATCGGATTCACCAGATCCTTGGCGAAGTCGGCCACCGGAAGCCGGGGGGTCCAGCCGACGCTATCCAGCTCATCGCTCTGGAAGAAGCCCTTGTACGAGCTACGGTTGGCGATAAAGAATAGCAACGCGATGGCGACGAATAGAGCGGGGCCGGTCCACTTGCTCATCATTGATGACCTTCGATGTTACAACATGGCCTGATATCATGGGCTGGTGACATGGCGTTGATCGCCGTTTCGGGACAGCCGGGATGCCGGTTCGAAGAAGTGGCGCGCCTGTGCGCGCACCGCCTCGAGTTCGAGTTGGTGAATGAGTCGCGGATTCAGGCGCTCATCGAAAGCGAGTTTGGCGCGGAGGCCCGCGCGCACCAAAAGGCGCGCGCCGATCTGGTGGCGTCCATCCTGGCCCGGCTGGCCACCGAACACCATTTGGTTTACTGCGCGGCGGGCGCGGAGATGCTTTCGCGGCAGTTCCCCGGCGCTCTGCGCGTGCACGTGGTGGCCCCGGATTCCGTGCGCATCGGCAATCTGATGCTGGACCGCCGCCTGCAGCGCGCCGCGGCCCGCCAACTGCTCCGCGAACTGGATGCCGCGCAGCGCGAGCAAGTACAAGGGCATGGCCGGCAGGGCCATCGCGCTTTCCTCCTGGTTCGATCTGATCCTCAATGCCGAATCCATGGACTCCGAACAGATGGTGGAAATGATCCAAGGCGCGGTGCGCGCGCTGGGCCTGAACGAGCGCGGGTTTTTGTCGCAGGCCGCCGAGGCCCAGATCCAGTTTCAGATCCGCTTGCGCCTGTCGCGGCACGGCATCGTCCCGTCCGGAGCCGTGCGCCTTGCCGGCAAATCTTTCGCCCATCACAGCGAGCAGATCTTCGCCAACTTGCTCGACTTTTACCGCATTGAGTGGGAGTACGAGCCGCGCAGTTTTCCGATACAGTGGGATGCGGAGGGCCGCATTGCCGAGTCGTTCACTCCCGATTTCTATTTGCCGGAGTTTGAGCTTTACGTGGAGCTGACCACCATGAAACAATCGCTGGTGACCCGCAAGAACCGCAAGATCCGGCTGCTGCGCGAGTTGTATCCGCACCTGAACGTGCAGATTTTCTATCAGAAGGATTTCGAGAACCTCATCTTCAAGTACGGCCTGTCGGAGCGGCCGGCAAGAGTATGAGCAAGGAGCCCGCGCCGGCCATCGAACGTATTCTATTCACTGAAGACCAGATTGCCCAGCGTATCCGGGAGGTCGCCGCCGAGATCGGCGAACGCTACCGGGGCAAGACTCTCAAGCTGATCGGCGTGCTGAAAGGCTCCGTCTTTTTTCTCACGGCACTGGCGCGGCAGATCCAGATTCCTGTGAAGATCGACTTTCTGGCGATTTCCACGTTCTCGAACAAGACCAGCGCGCCCGGCGTAGTGCGCATCGCGAAAGACCTGGACGAAACGATCGAAAATGAGGATGTGCTGTTGGTGGAGGACATCGTGGATACCGGGCTGACCTTGCGCTATTTACTGCAAACGCTTTCCAGCCGCGGTCCCAACTCGCTGGCAGTGTGCACGTTTCTCGACCGGAATTCGCGCAGGCTGGTCCAGATCCCCGTGGAATTCCGCTGTTTCGAGATCCCCGACCGCTTTGTGATCGGCTTCGGTCTCGACCACAACCAGCTCTACCGCAATCTGAGCTACGTGGCCGTGATGAAGCAGGAAAAAAGTCAGTAAACGCAAAGCCCTAACTCAATCTCAAGTTTTCGAGCAAGTGCTCCGCCGTTCGCAGCGTAAACGCAAGGATCGAAATCGTGGTGGTCTTGTCCGTGCAGTTCGGAAATACGCTGGCATCGCAAACGTATAAATTCGGAACGTCGTGCGCCTGTCCGAAGCGATTGGTCACGAACCGCTTCGGGTCGTTCCCCATGCGCAGAGTTCCGGTCTCATGCAGGCTGGTTCCCGGCATGTCGGGTTCCGCTGCCGATCCCAGGTATTCCGCGCCGCTCGCGCGCAGCAGTTGCTCGCAGGAATGCTTGCCGTGCTCCCACATCAGCAGAGTATTCTTGTCCCATTCAAAATGGAGCCGCGCGGCGGGGATGCCGTAAGCGTCCTTCACCTCCGGATCGATATCCACATAATTCGCATCGCTGCGCTGGGTGGGAGCCTGAATATAAAAGCTGACCGGGGTGGGATAGCGGCGCTTGATCTGGCGCTTGAAGTCGCGGCCGAAACCCTCGATCTCATCGAAATACCAGGGAAACTCGCCGCAGCCGCCGTCCGGATAAACCGAGTAGCCGCGAATGAATTTCTCCTGGCGCGGATTGTCCAGATTCTGCCAGCGCGGCATCCAGGCCACCGTGCTGGAGGAGACGTTATCGGGAAAACTCGGCTGGCCGAGCAATTGCGGAAAGTAGCCGCGGGCCGTGGTGCCGTAGAGATGGTCGCAGAGGTTACGGCCGGCTTGGCCGCTCGAATTCGCGATTCCGTTGGGCCAATGGCGCGACTTGGAATTCAACACGATGCGCGCGGACTCCACGCAGGATGCCGCCAGCACCACGCACTTCGCCATAGACCTCGACCTCCTGCTTGGTGGTGCGATCGATATAGGCGACGCCCTTCGCGCGGCCGTTCTCATCGACCAGGATGTTCTTGCAGAGCGCATTCGTGCGCAGATCCAGGTTGCCGCTTTTTTCAGCCGCGGGCAGAAAGAACCACGGCGTGGAGAAAAATGCGCCCACGTCGCAGCCCTCCGTGCAATTGGCGCAGTAGTGGCAAGCGGGATGCCCGGCATGCGGCACAGTGAGCTGGGCGATGCGGTCCGGCAGATAGGGAATGCCGATTTTGCCCGCGCCGCTTTCGAGAATGCGATCGATGCAGCGGAAGTTCATGGGCGGCAGATACTCGCCGTCCGGATTGCTGGGGCGATTCTGCACCGTGCTGGCGACGCCGATCATGCGCTCCACGCGGCTGTAGTAAGGCGCGATCTCTTCGTAGGTAATGGGCCAATCCACGTCATAGCCGTCGCGGCTGGCGGCGCGGAAATCGATATCGCCGAAACGCGCCGACGAGCGGCCCCAGAAATTGGTTTTGCCGCCGACCGCGAAGCAGCGCCGCCAGGTCCATTCGGTGCCGGGAGCTGTGGTGAACACGATCTCGTGCTCCCAAATGCCCTCGGTGTATTCGTTATCCATGTAGCCGATCCATTTGTCGCGCTTGGTCGGATCGCCGAAGCCGCGGAACGGCATGTCGTAGGGCTTGCGATGATTGCGGAAGTCCTTGCTCGGGTTGAGGCGGCGGCTGGCGTTGAGCGCGCAGACTTTCGCGCCCGCCTGGCATAGGGTGTGGATGGCCATGCCGCCGCCCGCGCCGGTCCCGATCACAATCACGTCGTAGATTTGATTTGGCATAGTTAAACTTGTGGTGGAGGGAGATGGCGATGTTCCGGATCGTGGTGTGCGGGCAGGCGGGCGATTCGGTATAGAAGTGCAAGCCCGGATAATCCAGTTCCTTCAGCCCGGCGCGGCTGGTGTAGTAGCCCATCACCGTGTATCGCCGGATCAGGCGGAAAAAAGCGCCGATTCTGTTGCTCGGCGCGCGCTTAGGATTTCGGTCTGCTGCTCTGGCGAGAGCTTGGCGAAGCTCGCGCCATAGCGCTTCTTCGCGGCGGCATCCAGCCATTTGAGGCCGTCGCGCATGGGCTGCTGAATCTGCTTTTCGCCATGCGCGGCCAGGAAGTCGATGAACTCGCTGACGCCTGCCTCTTGCGCGCCGGGGCTTTCGTCTTTCGGAATGATCAGGCCGGTCAGGATGTCGATGGTGCGGTATTCGGAGGGCGAGAAGTAGGAGGGCTGGTAGGCCGCCACGCGAGGCGGCGATGCCACATCCGCGTCGTGCTCATGCTGTTGGCCAAACGCCCAACGGCTGAAGCCCGGGAACTGGCTGGCCGCCGCGGCCTTGGCAAGCATCTCCAATACCGTGCGCCGGTCCGCTCCTTGATTCGCCATGTTCGGAAACCCTTTTCGAGTTTATACCAAAACGTTCGAAGGTTAGATGAAGCGGAGCCAGCTCTGGGGATGCCGCCGCTTAACGCCCGCATACCACCGGCATACGAAATACAGCGCTGCGACAACCACTCCAAACACCAGGTACAGCAATGGCAATCCCCATCGATGTTCCGGCGGCATCCACGTGAACGGCGCAGTAGCATACCACTCAGGATGAACGCTTCCCTCCCGCCAGAACGTGACCGCGAGCGCAGCCAGATGGATAGCCGGGATGTGCAGCAGATAATAAAACATCGGGACCCGGCCGAACGTCGAGAGCACGCTCGCAAACCATCCGCGCGCCCGTTCGGCCAACGGCAGCACCGCGATTGTCGGGCCAAGCGTCATCAACAAATGAGAGCTGCGACGCAGGATATTTCTTCTGATCGAGCAATTGAAAAAGAACCGGCCGCGTATCGCCGTGCTTGGGATCGAGGAACAGCATCGGGCCGCCGGCCAACAGGAAAAGCAACGTAGCGAAGGCGCCGATAATCAAGCAAAGCCGCTGCCGGTCGGCTGGCTGACGAATCATGATCAAGCCGAAGCCATACCCGGCGGCCATCACGCCGATCCACGGGACCAGCACGTACAGGATGCCCATGTGCTCCCAGTGCTTGAATCCGGCCGGATAAATGAACTCCCAAATCCAGCCGATTGAATTGCGAACCTGTTCGGGCAATGCCAATGGAAGTTTCCCAAATATCTGCTGGAAGAAAATGATGGCCAGCCCGATTGCCCCCACGGCCTTTGCCGGCAGCCGGACGAGTCCCGCCAGCAACACCATAGACCAACCCAGCATCCAAATGACGCCGGCCAGGACGAAGTGCGCATAGTCGAAATTAAATGTCCATGCAAAACGGATGACCGTCAGTTCCAGTATCACCAGTAAAATGCCGCGCGTGATAAGGTATCGTGCGAGCGCGCGCGTATCGCCAAGCTTCCGCCCGTACAGGAAAGCCGAAGTTCCGGCCAGGAATGCAAAAGCCGGCGCGCAGAAATGCGTTACCCAACGCGTGAAAAAAATTCCAGCCGTGGCGCCGCCAGCCGGAAGTCCCGAATAGACACGCACGTGGTCGATCGCCATCAGCACCATCACGGCGCCGCGCACGATGTCGATCGACTCAATGCGCGATCCGGCGTTCTGCGGCGCGGGCGTCATTTCTTTCCCTCCGGTTTCACCGGCGCAAGCGGACCCAGCAAACGCGCGGGGCCGACCCGGCGACACTCGATTCGCTGATAATCCTTCACCCATGTCTTGCCGCCGTCCGTCGAACGGTCCGCCGCCCAGGAGAAGCGGTCCGGCTGAATATTGTAGTAGCGGATCCGAACAATCGAGGGATGACCGCTCGTCGCGCCCCACTTCTGTTCGATATGCATCTCTCCGTCCACGCGGCGCCCGGAACCGAAATCCTGCAAGCCGCCGCCCGCATCCATTCCGATCAGTTCCCAACGGTCGGCGGCCGCATTGTAGGAGCGGATGGTGGTCGTCACATAAATCGTCTTGCCGTCGTCGCCGGCTACGCGATATTCGTCTAGGATTTGTCCCGTCTCCAGGCGCACCGCGCTCCAAAATCCACCGAACTTTCCATAGTCGCGGCTCTCGGAGGTGAATACCCAGTCGCCGAGAAGATAGTCGAAGTCGCTCCGGTGCGGGGGAGCTTGCATGGCCATGGCTGCCCACAGGATTCCCATGAAGAAGTGAAGAGCGGTCATGGGACGAGGCTATCAATCGCTCGGCGCTCGGAACAAATTTACGCAGCCGGCGGCACATAGCGTGCAGCCAGCGGTTATCGGACGTGGAGTTTGTGGACGCCGCGAATCGAACGCGCTATCCTCGGCGACATGCCGGTCATCGCGCAATCGCCCGATGCAACGACGAGCGAACGCGTGCACGCGTTGCCTCCGCTCTGGGTCCTGATCTTTGCCGCGTGGCTCATTCCGGCGCTGCTCTCCGGATTCGACACTTATATGCAGGGCCGTTTGGATGGACGGCCGCCGGAATGGCGTTGGGTGGTCTTCAACTCCATCGACTGGCTGCTCTATGCCGTCCTCACGCCGATCGTCTTCCGCTTGAGCCGCCGGTTCCCGATCGAGCGGCCGCATCTGGCGCGCCACATTGCGGTGCACGTAGCCGGCGCTCTGGGCATGTGTGTGGCGTGGGCCGCGCTCGGTACGCTGCTGCGGCTGGGGATATTTCCCATTCCGCCCGATCTGACCGCCACGAAATGGGTGGTCGCCTTCGCAAGCTGGGTTTTCACTACGCTGCCGTTCGGCGTGGGAGTCTACTTCGCGCTGGTGGGCATCGAACATTCGTTCTTCTACTTCGCGCAGGCTCGCGCACGCGAGACACAGGCCGCGCGCCTGGCCGCGCAGCTCTCCGAAGCACGGCTGGGTGCCCTTCGCATGCAGCTTAATCCCCATTTCCTGTTCAACAGCCTCAACGCCATTACCGTGCTCGTGCGCGACCGCAATACGGCCGCCGCGTCGCGGATGCTGGAACTGCTCAGCGACGTACTGCGGCAGGTGCTGGACTCCGAGCCCGGCTCACGAGACCACGCTATCTGCGGAGGTAGCGTTCCTGGAAAGCTATCTCGCGATCGAGCAGGTCCGCTTCTCCGACCGGCTTCATCCGCGCATC
The DNA here is from genome assembly GCA_963795925.1 of Bryobacterales bacterium. GTDB lineage: Bacteria > Acidobacteriota > Terriglobia > Bryobacterales > Bryobacteraceae > Bog-159. The sequence goes on from CAWCJP010000008.1 coordinate 102,132, forward strand.
GAAATCGATCCTGCGGTTTCCGGAGCGGCCGTGCCAGGTTTCATTCTTCAGCCGTTGGTGGAGAATGCGCTGCGCCATGGAATCGCGCGCCGCGCTGGTGCGGGCGAGCTTCAGGTGACCGCCCGCCGCGAAGGGTCGCAACTGGTTCAGACTGTGCGCGATGACGGGCCCGGGTTGCCCGCCTCGCTCGATCCGGAGGCGCCCGCCGCCGGCGTGGGGTTCGGCGAATACACGTGCGCGCCTCGCCGCGCTCTACGGCGGCAATGCCACGCTGGATGTCGTCAATGCGGAGGGCGGCGGCGTGCTGGCCACCGTGCGTCTGCCGTATCATGAGGCGAAGGGCAATGACTAAGATTCGCGTCCTGGTTGCCGACGATGAGCCGCTGGCGCGCCGCGGCGTGCGCCAACTCCTGGCGCCGCACGCCGACATGACCGTGGTCGGCGAAAGCCGGAACGGGCCGGAAACCTTGCGCGCACTCGCTACACTCTCACCCGCCCTGCTCTTTCTCGATGTGCAGATGCCCGAGATGGATGGCTTCGAGGTGCTCCGGGCGCGCGGCGCGGAGCGCATGCCGGCGGTGATATTCGTCACAGCGCACGATCGGTTCGCGGTGCGCGCATTTGAAGCGCAGGCGCTGGATTACCTCGTGAAGCCTCTGCATGTCGAGCGCTTTGAAGCCGCGTTGCGGCGGGTTCGCGAGCGTTTGCGGCTGGCGGAGGCGGCCGATCAAGCCGCGCGGCTCATGCGGCTGCTGGCCGCCGAGCGTGCGCAACGCGAAAACAGCGGCGTGGAACGGCTGGTGGTTCCGGATGCATTGGGCGAGTTGGTGATCCCCGTTTCCGAAATCGATTGGATCGGTGCGGACGACTATTATGCCTGCCTGCACACAGGCACCAAGAGCTACCTTCTCCGCGAGTCGCTGGCTTCGCTGGAAGCGCGGCTCGGTCCGCATCGCTTCGTCCGCGTACACCGGTCCGCCATCGTGCAACTCGACCGCCTGCGCGAGTTGCGCACCACGCTGCACGGCGGCGAGATTGTGCTGCGGGACGGCTCGCGCATTCCGGTGAGCCGCCGCAGGCGAAAACGCTTGCGCCACCTCTGCTAACAACCAGCCCAATGTATTCGTCTCAAGTAGAAGGGGAAATAAATGTTTCGAGATTTGCGTTTTGGCGTGCGAATGTTGCTGAAGCAACCCGTCTTCAGCTTGATCGCCGTGCTCACGCTGGCGTTGGGCATTGGCGCGACTTCGGCGGTTTTCAGTCTGGTCCAAGGCGTCCTGCTGACGCCGCCGCCTTATCGGGAGCCCCAGCGGCTCGTACTGATTCCGCCCGCTCGCACCGACGGCCAGTCGGTCGCACAGCGCGCGAGGTTGGGCCGCCGCGCAATGGATGGAATGGCAAAAAGAGGCGAAGTCGTTTGAGGCCATCGCCGCCTATGCCTGGTCGTTCAATTTTCTGGTCCTTGACCGACGGCAGCGAATCGATGGAGGGGATGTGGGTTACCAGAGACTATTTCCGCGTGACGGGACTCCAGCCCATGATGGGCCGCACGTTCCTGGAATCCGAAACGGGGCCGAAACCGGCGCCGGTCATCATCCTCGGCTATGAGCTATGGCAACGGAAGTTCAATGGCGATCCGACACATCATCGGCAAGACCATCCGCATCAGCCGCTGCGGACACGCCTCCCAAGGTGATCGGAGTGATGCCCCCGGGTGTCCGCTTTCTTCCGTCGCCGGCGGCGGCGCAAGAGCCGAACTACAACGTGAACGCGCCCGGTGGATTTTTGGATTCCGGCTCCTTCCAAGCCGACAGAGCTGAAAGACCCGTTCTGGGATGTGGTGGGGCGGTTGCGAAGCGCGGGACCACGCTCAGCAAGCGCAAGCGGAACTGACCCTCATTGCCGAGAGGCAGGCGCAAGCCGACCACGATTTTGAAGGGATCGTTCCCCAGGTGCAATCCCTGACCGCCGAAATGAATCGCGACGGCCGCCGCATCCTGCTGCCACTGTTGGGCGCGGCTGCGCTGGTGCTGCTGATCGCATGCGGGAATGCCGCGGCCCTGCTGCTGGTGCGCGGGCTGCAACGGCAGCAGGAATACGCGGTGCGCAGCGCCCTGGGGGTCGGCCGAGTGGCGCTTTTCCGGCAGGTATCCACGGAGAGTCTGCTGCTGGCTGCTTTTGGGCGGGGCGTTTGGCGTGGGCTTGGCGTTTGGACGTCGTCAGGCTGTTGAAGCTGATTGGCGGACATGCCATCCCGCGTCTGGATGCCGTTACCACGGGCTGGCCGGTGCTGGCCTGCGGTCTTGGATCGGCGGTCCTGGCCGCGGTTCTGGCCGGGCTCTTTCCCGCGCTACGCGCCTCCCGGCTGGATCCCATGAACGTGCTCAAGAGCGCCGGCCCGAAAAGCAGCGTGGGACGCGGGGAACGCCGGCTTCTGCGCGCGGTAACGATGGTGCAGACCGCCTGACCCTGGCGCTGCTGGTGGGCGCGGGCCTGCTGATTCGAACCATGATGAACCTGGCCAAGGTGCAATCGGGTTACAACACCGGACATATCCTGACCATGAGCGTCACGGCGGTGCAGGGGAACTGGTCCGATTTCCATCTGCGGGCCTTGGAGCGAGTATCGGCGCTGCCCGGCGTGCAGCATGCCGCTTTCGCCTGGGGCGTGCCGCTGACCGGCAACAATTGGCCCGCGCACAGTCGAAATCGAAGGGCAACCGGCAGCCGCCAAAAGCGAGCGACCAGATCTCGCTGCCGCTGCGGGCAGTCACGCCGGGCTACTTCGAACTCCTGGGGCTGGCGATTTCGGACGGGCGAGACTTCCGTGCCAGCGACACACGCGACGCCCCCAGCGTAGCCGTCGTCAATCAAGCTCTGGCGGATCGTTACTTTCCGCATGCCAATCCCATCGGGAAGAAGATCTGGTTCGGCGGACGGACAGCAGCCGTCCACGGAAATCGTCGGCGTGGTGGCCAATGGCCGCACCGACGATCTGACGCAGGCCGCGGCGCCGGAGGTTTATCTTTCCCTGTGGCAGGCAAATGCATTTTCGAAGCACCTGGTGATCCGGACCGCGGCAGACCCGCGCTCGTCATGGCCGCGGTCCAACGCGAACTGCGCTCCGTCGATCCGACCGTGGCGGTTGAAAACGTGAAGACTCTGGAACAGATTCGCGGCGATTCGCTGGCATCCCGCACGTTCGCGATGCAGCTCCTGGTCGGGTTTTCGGTGGTGGGGAGCGTGCTGACGCTGGTCGGGATCTATGGCGTGCTGTCGCTCTCGGTGGCCTCCCGCCGCCGCGAGATCGCCATTCGCACGGCGGTCGGCGCCCAGCGGAGGGACATTCGGAATCTGGTTTTCGCGGAGGGATTTCGATTGATCGCCGGCGGGTTGGTTGCGGGCATTGCCATCGCCCTCGTCTTGTCGCGCGTTCTAAGGTCGTTTCTTTTTGACGTGGCGCCTGCCGATCCGGCTACGCTGGTTGGCGTAGTCTTGTTATTCTCCGCTGTCGCGCTATTGGCGTGTTGGGCGCCGACGCGCCGCGCATCCCGAGTCGATCCGGCGGAAGCGCTCAGATACGAATAATTATTCGTGGCGTAGCGCCGTCATCGGTTGCACCGCAGCCGCCCGGCGCGCAGGGAGGTATGCGGCCAGTAGCCCGGTGAGCGCCACAATCAAGCCCGCGAGACCCAGCACACGCGGATCGAGCGACGACACACCGTATAGCATGCCGTGCAGCAGACGGCCGCCCGCCAGGGATCCGGCCAGGCCCAGCACCAGCCCCGCCACCACCAGCCGCAGAGCCTGCCGCAGCACCATCGAGAGCACCGCTTCGCGGCTGGCGCCGAGGGCGATGCGGACGCCGATCTCCCGCGTGCGGCGCGTCACCGAGTAAGCCATCACTCCGTACAGTCCGACCGTCGTCAACAGCAGCGCGATTCCGGCGAAGCAGCCGAGCAACAACGTCTGGAAGCGCTGCTCGCTGACTTGCGCCGAGAGCAGCTCGTCCATGGTCCTGACCTGAAACACCGGCACCAGCGGGTCGAGTGCGGACACCTGCTCGCGAACGGCGGAATCCAGAGCCCTCGGCGGAACCGAAGTGCGCACCATCATCACTGGTGGCTGCCACACCAGTTGCCGGTAGGGAAAGTAGTAGATGGGCTTCGGCTCGGCGTCGAGCGCGAAGAGCTTGGCGCTGCCGACTACGCCCACGATCTCGTGGACGGACTCTTTCGTCTCGCCGGGACCGGTGGCGCCCGGCGTGATCCGTTTACCGATGACATTCTGGCCGGGAAAGAATTTCTCTGCGAACGCCTTGTTCACGATGAGGACGCGTGGAGCATTGGCATCGTCATGCTGGTTGAAGAGACGCCCCCCCAGCAGTGGAATGCCTGCCGTCGAGAAGTATCCCGGCGTGGCAAATGCCATGCGCGCGGAAGGACGGCTCGAAGGCCCCGTCGGACGCTCCTCGATATTGAACGAGACACTGGCGTTGTCGCCGCCCAACGGCAGAGGCCACACGCCAGCCGCCGACTGCACGCCGGGCAGTACACGGACGCGGTCCAGCAACTGATCGTAAAAGATCACTTGCCGCGTGGCGTTGTATTGCGATTCCGGCAGGCTGAACCAAAAAGTCAGGAGATGGTCCGGTTTGAGACCCAGATCGCCTCTTTCCAGGTGAAGGAAACTCGCCATCAGCAACCCGGCGCCGCTCACCAACACCAGGCCCAGCGCCACTTGCGCGACCACCAGTGCACCCCGGATTCGGTCGTGCCGCTGCGAACTGCCCCGGCTACGCTCAGTGAGCGCCGCCGTCAGATCCATCCTGGAAGCCTGCCAGGCCGGCGCGAGTCCGAAGATGATGCTCGTGAGCACGACCAGGATCAGAGAAAACATGAATACTCGCCCGTCTACACTGGCCTGCGCCAGCCGCGGGATACTCTTGCCGCCTATCGGCAGCACTACGCTCAGGGCGTATTCCGCCACAACCGTTCCGGCCAGGCCGCCGAGCACGGCCAGCAGCACACTCTCGGTAAGCAGTTGCCGCAGGACCCGGGCGCGGCTGGCGCCCAGCGCGGCGCGCACCGACATTTCGCGATCGCGCGCCACCGTGCGCGCGAGAAGCAGGTTGGCGATATTGGCGCAGGCGATCAGGAGCACCAGACCTACCGCGCCCAGCAGGATGAGCAGCGGTTCACGCGAGTCACCCACCAGCGTTTCGAGCGCCGGCCGGACGAACGCCTTACGGATGTTGGAGTTCGAGTCCGGGTACTGTTTGGCCAGCGCCTGCGCGATGGCGTCCAGATCGGCGCGGGCTTGCTCGATGCGAACCCCGGGCTTGAGGCGGCCCAGCGCTGTCAGCAGGTGAGCGCCGCGCTGTTCGGTAATCGGCTGGTCGGGAGGCGGAGCTTCCTTATCATCCGCGATGGTCGTCCAGAGCTGGATTTCAGGCTCATTGACGGGAAAAACGAATCCAGGCGGGGCTACTCCGACGACTGTGTACGGTTTCCGGTCGAGCGTGATGCCGCGTCCCACGATGCCCCCGTCGGCTCCGAATTGCCGCTGCCAAAGCGCATGACTCAGTACCACAACGTGCATGCCGGGCGCCTCCTCGGATTGCAAAAAGCCGCGTCCCAACTGGGGCTGGACGCCGAGCGCCGGGAAAAGGTCCCAGGTCACGATTTCGCCGTCAAGCTGCTGCGGTTCTCCGGCGCCGGTCAGGATCAGGTTGGTATCTCGCGAAGTGAGCAAATGGTCGAGTGTATGATTCCGGGCGCGGAGGTCGAAGAAGTCCGGATAAGATAGGTTCTCAGGGACCGGAGCGCCGCGAGTGTCCAAGGATCTCACCGTTACCAGACGGTCCGGTTCGGCATATGGCAGCGGCTTCAGCAGCACCGTGTTCACCACGCTGAAAACGGCGGTGTTGGCGCCGATGCCCAGCGCGAGCGTGAGCACGGCCGCGGCTGCAAATCCCGGCGAGTTGCGCAACTGGCGCAGGGCGTAGCGAAGATCTTGTGCGAGGATCGTCATGGTATTCCACGTGATCACGCAAGTTGCCTTCCAAGATGATGCCCGTTGACAGGTAAGGGGTTGGAAGGCGTGCGTGCGGGCGATGCTGTTCGGAACCGGACGATGCTGTTTGCGAGCGGACAGCGAAATCGGCTTAACATGGGATAAGGAACGATGATGCAAAGGAAATATTTGGCAGCCGCAGCCCTGGCCGGAGTGGCATTCGCGGTCACGGGTCGCGTTCAAGCGCAGGGCCCTCCGCCGGCGCCCGCGCCGGCCTCCGGCGCGCAGACTCCGGTCACTCCGGCGCCCGGAACGGGCGGCCGGCGATTCGGTGGATTCGTTCCCGGCCAGCAGCGTCCGCCCGGCGACCCCGCGCAGATCGCACGCGGAAAGACGCTATACGGCGTGAACTGCGTGAGCTGTCATGGCGCGGATCTCCGCGGCGGCGATCTGGGCGGACCGAATTTGCTGCGGTCGCAGGTTGCGCTGAGCGATCAGGACGGCGAATTGATTCTCCCGATCATCCAGGGCAGCCGTCAGGACGAAGGCATGCCCGCCATCCCCATCAGTCCCGAGGATGGAAGGCGGTGGCCGCATATATTCGCAGCGTCGTGGAAACCATCGGGTCGCAAGGCATGCCGCCATCGTTGGGCAAGGCGGCGCCGAGCATTCTGGTCGGCGATGCCAGCGCCGGCCAGGCGTACTTCGCGGCCAAATGCGCCAGTTGCCATTCGGCCACCGGCGATCTGCAAGGGATCGCGACCAGAATCCCGATCCCAAGTCGCTGCAGACCCGCTGGGTTGCGGGCGGCGGCCGGCGATTCAGGATGGCTGCGCAGGGCGCGCTGAGCCGCCGCACGGTCACGGTCACGGTCACCCTGCCGTCCGGAGAAAGCGTCGAAGGCCGGCTGGTTCGCATCGACGACTTCCTGGTTACGGTGGGGCTGGCCGACGGCACCGAGCGCACATTCCGCCGCGAAGGCGACGAGCCCAAGGTGGAGGTCCACGATCCGATGAAGCCCCATCGCGATCTGCTGGCCGTATACACCGACAAAGACATCCACGACGTGACTGCATACCTGGTGACTTTGAAATGACACTCCGCAAATTGCTACTGGCCGCGCCGTTCCTGCTTGCTCCGGCCATGCTGATGGGGCAGGAGCAGCGGAGTGGATCCGGCCGATCTCCTCAAGCCGCTCAGGGACTCCTGGCCCACTTACAACGGCGACTACTCCGGCAAGCGCTATAGCGCGCTCACGCAGGTCAATCAGTCCAACGTGAAGCATCTGACGCTGGCCTGGATGACGCGCGTCACTCCCGGCGCCGCAGCGCGGACGCGGCTTCGGGCGGCGCGAGCGCCTGATCGTCGGCGGCGAAGGGCCGGGCGACATCAACGTGGGCGGCGGCACCATCAAGGCCTCCGTGCTGGAGGTGGATGGCATCCTGTACTTCACCATGCCCGACAATGCCTGGGCCGTGGATGCGCGCGACGGCCGCGAGCTGTGGCATTACTTCTGGAAGACCAAGGGCGGCACGCACATCGGCAATCGCGGCCTGGGCATGTGGAACAACTACCTGTTCATGGAGACGCCCGACGATTACCTGGTCTCGCTCGATGCGAAGACCGGCAAGGAGCGCTGGCACAAGCCGATTGCCGATTTGGCTCAGGGATATTTCTCCACGCCCGCGCCCATCGTCGTCGGGAATCATGTGCTGGTGGGCACCGGCAACGACATCGATGCGCCGGGCTTCCTGCAGTCGTTCGATCCCGAAACCGGGGATCTGCAATGGAAGTTCTACACCGTGCCGATGAAGAAGGGCGATCCGGGATTGGACACTTGGGCCAGCCTGGATGCCGCCCGGCACGGCGGCGGGCAGGCCTGGGTGCCCGGCGCCTACGATCCCGAAACCAAACTCTATATCTTCGGCACCGGCAATCCCGACGCCCGCCTTCACCACCGGCACCCGCGGCGACGGGCGACAATCTGTTCACCTGCGCGCTCGTCGCCGTGAACGTGGACACCGGCAAGATGGCCTGGTATTACTCCACCTCGCCGCACGACATGCACGACTACGATTCCGCGCAGACGCCGGTGCTGGTGGACGCGATGTTCAACGGCAAAATGCGAAAGCTGGTGTTGACCGCGGCGCGCAACGGCTACTACTTCACGCTGGATCGCGTGACCGGCGAGCATCTGGTGACCAGCAAGTACGGTTTGGACACCAACTGGGCTAACGGCCTGAACCAGATGCGGCGCGCCGATCACGATCCGGGAAAGAATGCCACGGTCGCGGGCTCGCTGGTGTCGCCCACCTCGGACGGCACCACCAATTGGGAGCCGCCTACCTACTCTCCCGACACCGGCTTGTTCTATGTCGCGCAGAACAACGGCTATTCGATCTTCTATCTCACCGACGTGGATCCGCGCGGATCGATGGGTCTGGGCGGCAAGGAAGAAGCCGCAGGTCGGGTCGGGCGGCAGCTTCCTGACGGCCATCGACTACAAGACGGGCAAGGTTGCGTGGAGACGTCCCTATTACGGCGACGGCGGCGGCGGTGGATTGTTGACCACCGCCGGGAAACTGCTGTTTGCGGGCGATGGCGCGGGCAACCTGGTGGCGCACGATGTCGCTACAGGGAAACCGCTGTGGAACACGCGCATCGGCGATGTCACCAATGCGCCGCAGACTTACATGCTGGATGGCCACCAGTATCTGATCGCGGCGACTGGCGATACGGTGTGGTCTTTCATGCTGTATTGATCGTGATTAGCGGCCGGCGCTCGGATCGCCGGTGGGTGGCGGTGCGTGATCCGCGCTGGCGGGAGGGCCGAGTACTTCCGTGAAGATAGGCTTCAATGCATCCGCCCAGATCTGATAGCCTTTCACCGTCGGATGAAGTTTGTCGCCCATCATCCCGTCGAATAACTCGCCGTTCGGATTAGCTAGCTTGTCGTTCACGTTCAGAAAACGGACCCTCTTGCCGTCGGCCAGCTTGGCTAGATTGCCGATTGATCTGCTGAATTACGGGAATCGCTGCCATGTTGTCGTTCCGCGGAAAAATGGCGGTCAGCACGATCACCGCTCCAGGAGCCTTTGCTTCCATCGCGCGCACCACCGCTTCGATTCCGCCCGTGATACCGGCTTCCGTCTGGCCGCCCGCGCCGGCACGCGCATTGTCGATATTATTCGTCCCCGCGAGCAGCACGATGATCTTTGGATTGACGCCATCCAGCTCGCCATTATCGAGACGCCACAGGATATTTTGAACCCGGTCGCCGCCCCAACCGAAGTCGGCGGCATTCCAACCGTAGAAATTATCTTTCCAGTTGGCCAGCAGATCCGGATAGTCGGTTGCGCCCCAGCGCCGCGTAATGGAGTCGCCTTCGAAATAAATATCGATGCCGCCACGCCGCGCCTTTTCAAGCAATTGTTCGTGCGCCAGCAGCGAGTTGTTGTCGGTGCGCGGATGCGGGCGCCGCCGCTCCTGTGTGCCTTAGCGCGGCGGGCGCGGCCGGCCCATGAACTTGTCCGCCCAGGCGATAAAGTATTTCCAGTTGGGAGCGTCGGTATGCCCGCCGTCGTGCTGGCGCCACGCCAATTGACCATCCAGCAGTCCTTCATTCACCGGCGGCATCTTCGCCGTGTGATAGTCGGAAGTGATTCCCAGATCCTTCGCGCCTAAAAGACGGAAGACCGGCTGCGCCGCCACCGTGGCCATGAAACTGCCCTCTTGGTCGAGCCATTTGGCATCGCCTTTTTCAGGCACTCCGTAGCTGATGAAAGTGAGGCGGGGCGCGCACAGCGCGATCAGTTCATGCGCGTCCACCGGCAAATCGCCGGCGTTCTTGCTGCCGAAACTGGCCTCCGCCGCGCCATACTTCAGGAAGTTTCCCGCCATCCAATGATATTCGCCCGAGCCCGTCAGGTTTTCCACCGCTTCGCCCAAGTTGCGGCGATGTAACTTGGCGCCGCCTTCGCCCGACGATCCCACCAGCACCACCGCGAAGCGCGTGTCGAACGCCATGGTGACCAGAGCCGCTTTGCCATAGCGCGAGACGCCTTCGATCCCCACATGTTTGGCATCCACGGCTTTGTCGGTTTCGAGATAATCCAGGCCTCGCGACGCGCCCCACGCCCAGGCTCGCAACGCGCCCCAATCGTCCGGCTTGCGCGGCTGGCCTTTGTTGACCAGGCCGATGATTCCCTTAGTCAGCCCCGCTCCGTTGTCCGCCTGAATGCTTCCCGGATCGATGTAAGCGTAGCCCCAACCATCGGCGATCAATTGTTCGGTGGCCGGTGGATCGCTGGACCGCCGTTCCCGGCGGAGCGGAATCCGCCGCGCCCGAACATCATCATCACCGGCACTGGGGCCGTGGCGCCGGCCGGGGTGACCAGCGTCATGGCGATATCTACGTTGATTGCCGGATACGCGGAATTGTCGGCGTGGCCTACGAGCTTCTTTTCAATCGTGGAATGCGAACCTGCCGTTGCCCGGCTCGGTACTGACGACTGCCCAATTGACTCTGGGCACATTCGCCGGCACGCGGCCGATGACCTCGCGCTCGAAATCTTCCACGATCTGCGGACGCCGCTGCTTCCACCACATCTTGGCGGTCGTCACCTTCTTGCCGTTCTTCAAAGTGAGAACGTCGGGCAGATTGGGGAATGGATTCGCCTTCGACTCGTCGTAATTCGCGTGGTTGGGCTGATTCTCGTTGCCGCTGGGACCGGGGCGAAGGGCTTTGATGCCGAGTTGATTCATCATGTTCTGATGGTCTTCGGCGGCGGTCCAATTCGTAGGCGGCGGCTGTTGGGCAAGCAAAAGCCCGGCCGCCATCAAGAGCCACGGGAGCTTCATACTTCATCAATGATACCTATCCTAGACCGAGCCGCGCGCGCGATATCCCACGACAGCTTGTGCAGATCCTTTTCCATGTCCGAGTGTGCGCGGCGGGTGTTCACCACGACTGCCCAAGCCAATCCATCGTGGCGGTGCATGAGGTAGCTGGCCGTGCCGTCGAAGCCGCCGGAGTGAAAATAGTTGCCGTCGGGTGAAACGCTCCATCCGCAGGCATACCTGGGATTCGCCACGGATGCCCGGGTCAATTGCCGCAGAGTCTCCGGCTTCAGCAAGGCTGGTGCGCCCGCATGGTCGTCGGCCGAAAAAACTCCCAATGCGAAGTGGACCAGATCGCTCGGCGTCGCGATCCATCCGCCATTGGCATCATGTAAGTCCACCGGTACGGCGTAAGGGTCGTCGCGGCTATGGCCGTAGTAGTGGACCTCGTCCGGCGCGGGATCGTTGCGGCCCAACCGCATGTCTGTAATGCCCAACGGCTCCTGCACATGCTGCCGCACATATTCGCCGTATGGTAAACCGGAGACCTTTTCAATCACACGGCCCAACAGAAAGTATCCGAAGTTGGAATAGGCATAACTCTTACCGGGCGGGTCTTCCAGAGTTATGAAAGTCGAGCGTCTGTTGGAGGAAAATGCTGCGGTCGCGACTCCGGGCGTGGAACATCGGGTCGTTTTCTTTGTTCGACCATCCTCCAGCCGTGTGCGTGAGCAGATGCTCCAGCGTGATGGCCTGTAACCAATCCGCATGTTTTCGGAGCGCGAAGCCGTTGAGAATGCCATGTGCGCCGAAGACAGCGTCGCTGATGCGCAGGCGGCCCGCTTCGACCAGCGTGAATATGGCAGCCGAGGTAAAGGCTTCGATAAACTGGCGATCCGGAAGAGGCTCTGCGGACTCACTTGACGATGACGGTCCGCATGCCCGTATCCTTCAGCAAAGACGATCCGCTCGCCTCTTCCGTAAGCCGCCGAAAGTCCTGGCACATCGTAGGTTGACATGTATGCTTCTACCAGGGCATCGGCCCCGGTTGGCTTAGGCTTTGCGGCCGCGCCGATGCCGCCAGCGACGAGCATATGAAACCACGCCGGGTGAGCATGATCAAAAGCTCTGTAGCCACCGCACCGGCCAATGCGGCGCAAACGAACAAATCTGAAATCATCGCCACGGTCTCAAGCCGTGTGCGATGCTTGCTGAACACATGCTGCACTCCTGCGCAGCCGTAAAACAAGCTTCCGGCCACCGCGGCGGGAGCACGCCACGTGCTAAATGCCAAACTGGTGAGGCCAATCGTGCCAATTGCGATATTGGCGAAACCCAACTCCCGCACCACGATCCAGGGTTCCCTGGTCTTTAATCCCAAGATGATCTCGGCCGTATATCGCGGATTGGTAACTTGCCGAATGCCGGCGGAGAATAACCTGCCACCCACCGCCCAAAAAACCAGCCATTTGATCGGAGCAGCGGAATTGCAGCGCCCGTTGCGAAGTGGTCGATCAAAATCGAAACGGCCGGAAAGACAATGGAAAATGAAATGACGATCAGAATGTACATCGAAAGATTGACCCTAGCATAGAAAATCCTATTGAATGAGCATGCGGTTGAAGCTACGGACCAGCAATCATGTTTTGCGTCGCGATTCTGTTGCATTTGTAGCACTCGTACAGTTGTACTCAAAAAAGGGCGCAGTCCAATCTCCGAGCCCGGCACAGCCGGGCATTTCTAAAGAATGACCGCGGCACGGTGCGATCAGCGCTTGGTTTCAGTTGTTTGGAGGATGCAGTCGGTGACCGGCGGCTCGACCTCGGCGGGTAGAAAGCCCATGGGCGCTCCGCACGGCGCTGCGCCGGCTGTCAAATGCCCGACAGGAACTTCGTACGCGGGCTAGCGCCGCAATGGGGGGCAAGCCAGCACAGCAATCGGTGTGATCTTTCCGCAATTCGGACACTCGGGGGCCGTCTTGCCAAGTTTGGCTGCCGCTATGACGATAGCGATGCCCGCCGGAATAAGTAGAATGAGACCACCCAACATTCCAGAGGCGACACATACCAAGCCGGCCGCCGCGCCCCATAGGGCAGCGGGGCCTCTCGGCTCCTGGCCTGATCCGCAGCGGCCAGAGCGAACGCAATGGCTATGCCCATAACTGACATGAATGACTGGCTGGCTTGTCTAATAGTGAATTGACAGCGAGAGACGTTTCAGCAGCAACATCGTTACTGCTTTGACGAATCACCCGTCTGCCCGAGCCCGCGCGCGGAAATTGCTTTTTCAATACCTTCACGAGTAGCGCCCGCATGTTGCGCTCCAGCGAGAAAGATGAGGGACGCGATGGTGCGCCCGCCCCTGTACCCGCATCCTTTATGACTTTGTCTATCTCGGCCGCACGTAGGAACCCGCGGACGACCTGCTCCGATATCTGACCGGTGGTGAATTTGGTGACGCCTCCGTCAAGAATGGTTGGAGCGAAAAACGGGTGTGTCACGTTAAGACGGCTGGCTTCGGTATAGACGATCTCTCCCACCAGTTGCATGCGCTGGGGAGAAAACGTCTCTGAGTCTCCCAGACCGACGATGAGCAACTTCCTGGCGCCAAGGCTGTTTCGTGGCGGTGTCAACAGCAGCGTCTCTCCCAGATCGCCTCGGAACAAGCTTGGACTCCGTACACGCTCAAGGAGACCCTTGAGCTTGTCGTTCATTTCGATGAGAGAGCCGTGAAGGGTGTTCGTAGGAGAGGAACTGAAGAGGCAAATCACCTGAAGGTCTGTGCCGGTTTCCGCGGGGCTTTGCACCAGGATATGCATGGGGAATGGAGCATTAGCGATGTCGATCGCGGCCGGCTGGGTTTGCGCGCGCGCCATCGATGACAGGGCATTACCGCGTCACAAACACCGATATCGCCGTTCTTCTTTGTTTCGTCATGGTTGTTCCCCCGGTGAGCAGCGGCCCGGCTCAGTGTTTGCTAAACATGTCCGCGACATCTTTACGAAAGGCAGCCTGGCTGGCGGCGCGGCTGTAGAACATGTGGCCGCCGGGGTATTCGCGGACGGCCACGCGGTTGGGATCGCCCATGAGCGGCATCTGGTCCACGGTGAGGATGGAGGCCATGAAAGGGCAGGAAAGATCGTTCCAGCCATGAGCGATGATGACCCGCATTTTAGGGTCGGCGGCGACGGCCTGGCGCAGGTCGGGCACAGCGCCGGTGCGCAGGGGGCGGCTGTCGTGGTCCCATTGGGAACTCACTTCGTAGCTAAGAGCGTTATAGCGGGCATCCGTTTTCCAGCCGACCACGCGCGTGACGAAATCGACCATGGCGGTGGTGGTGGGAGCGATAATGCTTTCGAGCAGAGGATCGTTGGTGCGCTGCTGGGGAGCGAAGGGAAAAGGATCGTAGCTGGTGACATTGGAATCGTATACGCTGCCGATTTTGCCATTCTCGCGAAACACCTCGCGCAGGTACGCGCCGATTTCAAGGCGGCCACCGGCGCGGCGGACGAACTCCTCTTCGAGGCCGGTCATTTCGGTGACGCGCTTGACGATCCGCGGGGTGGCTTCGGGATCGGAGCGGCCTTTCAGCAGATCGCTGGCATACTCGCCGCGGGTGTAGGCGATCACCGCGGCCATGTTTTCCGGAGTGAGCTTATGCTCGCGTTCGAGGTGCGCGGCGGAGATGGAGGGCAGAGTCATCATCCAGGCCACGGGCGAAAGATCGGAGTTCTCGCTGGCGGAGGGATTTAAATAAGGAGAGACCAGGACGACGCCGTTCATGGCGACGCCGAGTTGAGTCTGCAGGAAGTGGGTGATGCGCGGGCCGCGATAACCGCCATAGCTCTCTCCTACAAAGTATTTGCGGGAGGCGAGGCGGCCATTTTTCACCAGCCAGTCAAAGATGATGCGGGAGAGGTAATGGATGTCGGCCTCGGTGGAATAGAACTGCTTCTTGGTTTCTTCGGTGGTGATCAGCGAACGGCTGAAGCCGGTGCCGATGGGATCGATGAAGACGAGGTCGGTAAAATCCAGCCAGGTGCCGGGATTATCCAGCAGGCGCGCGGGATCGGAAGGGCTGTCCCCTTCGTCGCCGAATTGGATGTGCTTGGGACCGATCGCGCCCAGGTTCAGGTAGACGGATGCGGCGCCGGGTCCACCGTTGAGGGCGAAGGTGACGGGACGTTCCTTGCCTTCCATGGTGTAGGCGGTGTAGACCACTTCGCCGCTTTTCTTGCCGTCGTTATAGACCGGGAGAGTGCCCACCGTGACCTGGTAGGAGAGCGTCTTGCCGTCGAGTTGCATGGTTTGCGCGACGTGGGCGTCGGCGGGTAGCGGCGGCTCTTTTTCGGCGGCATCTTTGTCCTTGGCGTCTTTGGCCCTGGCCGCAGGCGCGGGCGGCGTTTTGGGCTCCTGGGGGAGCGCAGGCGCGGCGATCAATAAGAGAAGGGCTGGGGTCAGAAACCGGTAGTGCAGCGTAGCGGCGAGAGTCATTAGGCTACGATAACGCAAAACGCCGCATCGTCGGGATCCGTAACAGCCGCAAAACGGCGCGTGGGCAGTTAACTGACGGAATTGAGACGCCACGGCCTTTGCGGTTGTTAGGAGTTTCACACGGGAGACAACACCGGCGGCTCCTTATGCCGCACGCCGTACCACCAGTGTTGCAGCCGGTCAAAGTAGAGATACACCACCGGCGTGGTGTAAAGAGTGAGTAACTGGCTCACCAGCAGGCCGCCGATAATGGTGATGCCCAGAGGCCGGCGCAATTCCGATCCGGTTCCCGAACCCAGCGCCAGCGGCAAGGCCCCCAGCATGGCAGCCATGGTAGTCATCAGAATGGGGCGAAGCCGCATCATGCAAGCCTCGAAGATCGAATCCCGCGAGCTTTTGCCTTCGTTGCGCTCGGCAGCCACGGCGAAGTCGATCATCATGATCGCGTTCTTCTTCACGATGCCGATCAGCAGAATAATTCCGATGACCGCGATCACGCTTAAATCGGTGTGGGTAAGCATCAGCGCTAATAGTGCGCCGACTCCGGCCGAGGGTAGCGTGGAAAGAATCGTCACGGGATGGACATAGCTCTCATAAAGAATTCCAAGCACAATGTACACCGCCGCCAATGCGGCCGCGATCAGCACGGGTTCGCCATTGAGCGAATCCTGATAAGCCTGCGCCGTCCCGGCGAATCCCGTCTCGATAGTGTGCGGCAGGCCAATCTTTGCGGCCTCCGCATTGATGGCATCCACGGCATCTCCCAGGGCGATCCCGCTCCGTAAGTTGAATGAGATGGTGACCGCGGGAAAAAGTCCTTGGTGATTCACTTCTAATGGCGCGGTTTCCAGAGCAAATTTGGAAAAGACATCCAAAGGGACCTCTTGTCCGGCCGGCGAGCGCACATAAATATCGCGCAGGATTTGGGGGTCCTGCCAAAACTGCGGCGCCGCTTCCATCACCACGTGATACTGATTGAGCGGAGTGTACATCGTGGACACCTGGCGCTGCCCAAACGCATCATAGAGCGTGTTGTCGATCAGTTGCGCGGAAATGGCGAAGCGCGCCGCCGTCTTCCGATCGTATGTCACCATCGCCTGCAGCCCCTGGTTCTGCTGGTCACTGCTTACATCGGCGATGATAGGTATGCCGCGTAACGCAGTGAGCATGCGCGGAGAATAGGCCGTAAGGTCCGCCAGATTATCCCCGCGCATGGTGAATTGGTAAAGGGCATTGCTCTGCCGCCCGCCTACCCGCAGATCCTGGGATGCCTGCAAGTACAGCGTGGCTCCCGGTATCCGGGCCAGTTTGGGCCGCAGCCGCGCAATCATCTCGTCTACCGAGATCTTTCTTTCTTCCAGCGGCTTCAGGTTGACGAACATGCGCGCCGTATTGGAAGTGCCGCCGCCGGTGAATCCATTCACGGTGTCCGTCGCAGGGTCGGCGTCTACGATCGCGATCATCCGTTGCAGTATCCCGTTCATGGCTTGGAACGAAGTATCCTGATCGCCTTGGATGGCGCCCGACAGGCGGCCATTGTCCTGCATCGGAAAAAATCCTTTGGGAACCCGGATGAAGAGGTACACGTTGAGCGCAATGGTGGCGAGCAGGATCGCCAGGGTAAGCGGCGCATGCTTCAGCACACTCGTCAGGGTAGTCCCGTAAGTGTTCACCACCCAAATGAAACCCCGTTCACTCATCCGGTACAGCCACCCATGCTCCCGGTGCTCTTTCAGAAGATGCGCGCACATCATCGGCGTCGTGGTGAGAGACACAAGCAGAGAAACCGCGATGGCGATCGAGAGGGTGACCGCGAACTCCCGGAACAGACGGCCTACAATACCTCCCATCAGCAGCAGCGGAATGAACACCGCAATCAGCGACAAGCTCATGGAAACCACCGTGAAGCCGATTTCGCGGGCCCCCTTCAGAGCGGCAGCGAACGGTGCCATGCCTTGCTCCAGATAACGCGTGACGTTTTCAATCACGACGATCGCGTCGTCGACTACAAAGCCCGTGGATATCGTCAGAGCCATCAACGAAAGATTGTCGATGCTGTAATGCAGCAGATACATCACGCCGAAGGTGCCGATCAGCGAAACGGGCACGGCTACGCTGGGGATAAACGTACTCCGCGGACTGCGCAAGAAAGCGAATACCACAAGCACCACCAGCACTACAGAGATCAGCAGCGATCTCTCCACATCGTGCACGGATGCCCGGATAGTTACTGTCTGATCCATGGCGACCCGCAATTCGATGGATTGCGGAATGGACGCCCTCAACATCGGAACCATCGCCCGGATGCGATCCACCGTATCGATGATGTTCGCGCCCGGCTGGCGGAAGACCACCACCAGCACCGAAGGGCTTCCGTTCGCATAACCAGCGTTGCGAATATCCTCTACCGAATCCACCACCTCGCCCACATCGGAGACGCGCACGGCTGATCCATTGGCGTAGCCGACGATCACCGGCCGGTAATCCATAGCCTTGAAGATCTGGTCGTTGGCGCTCAACTGCCATGTGCGGTAATCGTTGTAGAAGGAGCCCTTGGGCGAATTGGAATTGGCCGCCGCCAGCACGCCGCGGACCTGCTCCAGGCCGATGCCATACTTATTCAGGACATCGGGGTTCAGTTCGACCCGCACGCTCGGCAACGAGCTTCCCCAAACGAATACCTGTCCCACGCCGTTCACCTGCGACAACTTCTGGGCGATGATCGAGGACGCGGCATCGTACATCTGCGGCCGGCTGAGGATCGGAGATGTCAGGGCCAGCAGGATGATCGGGGAATCGGCGGGATTTACCTTCCGATAGGTTGGGTTGCTCGGCAGATTGGTGGGCAGGTAGCCGCGGGACGCGTTGATGGCCGCCTGTACGTCGCGGCCGGCTGCATCGATGTTGCGATTGAGATCGAACTGCAGTGTAATGCTGGTCGATCCGAGGCTGCTCGACGAAGTCATTTCCGTCACCGAAGCGATGCGGCTGAACTGTCGCTCGAGCGGAGTGGCCACTGCGGAGGCCATCGTTTCGGGGCTGGCTCCAGGCAGGCTCGCTCCCACTGAAATGGTCGGAAAGTCCACCTGCGGGAGGGGCGATACGGGCAAGATCCGGAAGGCCACGATGCCCGCCAGCGCAATGGCCAGCGTGAGCAGCGTAGTAGCCACCGGCCTGCGGATAAAGAGAGCCGAGATGCTCATGGTCCGAGATCAGCCGCCTGGCAGGGAGAACAATACAATTATACAAGTGATTTTGCGAGGAAGTGGGGGTGCGGCGAATCTGCCGCACACCAGCCGGTATTCCGACGGGGTCTGCTGCGGCAAACGCGCCGCAGGTCATCCCCCGGTAATTCTTCAACTCTTCCAATTTTGGATGCGATTGCGCGGCGGTTTCCGTTTGGACAGCGGATTGCTTCGGCAGTCGCCTTGGAACGAGAGATGGCTGACTACACTGCCATATACTCGGTTGGGAGCTCTATAGCAGCCTACCTGCAGCAGAACTATCTCGCCACACCCGAGGTGCAGGCCTCTGCCCCGGCCACGCAGTTCCAGCTTGTTTCGAGCGCGCAGATTGCGGAAGAGGACACGACCAGTCTGACAAAGTCGTTTCAATCTTTCTGCACCGCATTACCACTAATGATAATTGCCGCGCGGCGAATCGGATTCACGATAGCCCTAATAAGCAGGCGTCGCTTTATCTTGACCTTCATTACTTAATCACTTATTGGGGAACTAATGCGCAAGCCGAGCAGACTATTTTGGCCTGGACCATGTTACAGCTCCAAGCGTCCCCGATTTTGGATAACTCTATTCTGACGCCCAAATCGACTTGGGGTGTCACTGAGACAGTGCAGATCGTGCCGGCGGATCTGAGCCTGGAAGACATTCTTAGGATTTGGGATGCGTTAGGGCCTAAGTACCGGCTGAGTATTTCCTATATTGCCCGCATTATCCGCATCGACCGCGCGCGGGTCCCGGAGCCGCCGGTAATCGCCACCAGGTTCGTATTAGGCGACAAGGTGGCGCAATGAACCTAAACGTCGATCACCGGGTGCTGGGCGGCTTTCAATGTTTCGACGCTATTACGGGGTCGTCGATCGAAGAGCCGCTGAAGATCCGCGGTCCTCAATTGACACTCGCCAGGAATCCCAGTGGCGTTTACGCAGTATGGGATGCGGTGGGTTTCACGAAATACACGGCGTTCGATCCCCTGTTGCCATGGCCCACACACCAGCGAACTTTGAGATCACCATCGAAGATCCGCGCTGTTGCTACCTGCCAGGAGTGGGAGCATACAGGTGCCGCAAGCGCTGCCCGCGACCCCGGCAGCCGCGTCGCCGCCCTTCACGGCGACATCGGACCAATCCATCGTTTATGCTCCACAGAGGATCACGATGTATCGGGGGCCTGCCGCTCGCGTCGGAGCGAACTGGGCCGTCGTACGGGCGTCGGTTTCGAGTAACGGCTCCCCGCCGGTGCCGCTGTCGGGGGGCGGTACTGCAGGTGTTAGCGGCTCTCCGCCAACCAGCGGCGTGGCTGCCCTGGCCACCGGAGTAGCCGATACAAACGGTGAAGCGTTGCTGGCCGTGCCGGGCATGGGACTTAGCGTAAGCGAAAACGCGGCGGGGCCCGTAACCGAAGTCACCACGCCGGCCACCGTGCAGGTGTGGTTCGATGCCACGACTCTCAAGCCGCCGCAGGGATGGTTGCCTAATCCCGACGACACTTTGCAAAAGATATCCGGCGGAACTTTGAGGACCTCATCCGCCACGATACAGTTCGGTCCCGGTCAAACGGTATTTGTTCCATTGACTGTATCTATGTAGAACTAAGGAGAAGAAATGCCCGAGTATTTAACACCAGGTGTGTACGTTGAAGAAGTCAGTTTCCGGGCGCCTTCCATTGAAGGCGTCGGCACGAGTACGGCGGGTTTTGCCGGCGTAACTCTAACCGGTCCTCCCGCCACGTCAACGGATCCCAAACTCGCCAAGCCGGAGTTACTGACCAGCTTCGGGGATTTCCAGAATATCTATGGCGGATATGACAATGTGGCGGTCTCCACTTCTACTTTGCCGAATCTTCCGAATTACCTGGCGTTGAGCGTGAAGGCGTTTTTCGACAATGGCGGATCGCAACTGTATGTCTCGCGCGTCTACGTGCCGCCGCCGGCGCTAGCGGCGGCATTGCTTCGTCCATCACTGCTGCCCTCCCGCAACCGAATTCGGTCGTGGTTTCGGCCCGTTTTCCCGGAGCCAACGGCAACACTCCGCCCGGCCAACCCATCACGGTGAAACTGAAGGCGGCGAAAACGCAAAACGTGGGCAGCCTGCCGCCCGGATCGCTGGTGGCATGGGCCGCCAACACGTCCGCTTTGGCGGCGAATGTTTTAGCGGCAGATACAGCGATAGTTCTGAACGCGCCGATGCCGTTTGGCGTTCCCGATTTTGTCTCGATCGAAGGCGAGTTGATGACCGTCGTTTCTTCAGACACAACCGGTATGAACCTGACCGTCAAGCGCGCGGCGGCGCCCGCGGCCGTGGCCCATAACGCGGGAGTCGCGGTTCTAGGCGCGGTAGGGCTCCTGCAAACGGCAGTCGCGTCGACCACGGCCACACAAGTCACAATTGGCGCCGCCCCGCCGCCCACGACCACGGCCGCGCCTACTTCCACCACGACCTCGACACCACCACCACGACAACCACTACTACGACGACCACCACACCGGCTCCGGGAACTAGGCGCCGCCCGCCGCGGTGGCCAAAGCTCCATTCGGCATCCCCGCATTTATTCAGATCGACAGCGAAATAATGGCGGTCACTGGGAGTAGATTCGACCGGAACCGTGGCGACGGTTACGCGCGGCGCCAAGGGCACTACCGCAGCCACCCATCTGGCACCCGAGCACCGCCGCATTTGCGCCCACCGTGTTCTTCACCAACCAGACCAACACCTCCTTCGCGAGCGCCACAACGGCGCTGCCTTCGCCCCTCCCGACCGGCCTCTACGTGCTCACCATGCAGGTGTCCGCACTCACTGCGGCCGGCGCTCCGGCGGTCTACGATGGGCTGGGCTTCGACCCGAATCATCCTTACTATCTCGGCACGGTGTTATCGGCCACTCCTCCGCGGCACATCGACGCTCTGCAGAACCAGATTGCGTTCACCATCGGGACAAACCTGAGCCAGCCCACATCGGGCTCCGCCGCGACGGCCCTGTTCAATGCCATGTTCGGCAACGCCGGACCCAACACGACTACCCTCGCGAGCTACACGCTGACGGGCGGAAGCGACGGCTTGGCGCCGGAAGGTCCGGACTTCGATACCGCATTGGCGCAGTTCAATTCGCTTAGAAGATATCGCCATCGTGGGTGCGCCGGGGTCGGGAATTTTCGATGAAAGCCAGGACATGATCAACAGCCTGATCACCCACGTCAGCCAGCAACGGGCTTACCGGATCGCGGTACTGGAAACGCCTCCCAATCAGATCGCCGTCCGACAACGAGGACGTACGCAGCCAGATCGATAGCAGCTATGCGGCCCTGTATGTGCCGTGGGTAATTACGCCCAATCCTCTGGCCACCTCGGGATCGGCTATTCCGGCCGAGATTGCCGTGCCGCCGACCGGCTTCGTCACTGGAATCTATGCGCGCAGCGACGAGAATAACGGCGTATCCAAGGCTCCCGGCCAATGAGGTGATTCTAGGAGCCTCGCGGCTGGAGCGGGACATCAGCTTCGCCGAACAGGGCCTGTTGAATCCCCTGGGAATCAACTGCCTGCGCTATTTCCCAAACCGCGGATATCAGGGTGTGGGGGGCCCGCACAGTTAGTTCCGATTCGGAGTTCATGTACGTCAATGTGCGCCGCTATCTGATTTACCTGGAGCACTCCATCGATCAAAGCACGCAGTGGGCAGTGTTCGAGAATAACGGGCCGGCGCTATGGTCGCGTGTCACCGGAGCCATCGACTCGTTCCTCTACAACGAATTCCGGGAAGGCAACTTACTGGGTGACTCGCCTTCGCAGGCTTATTTCGTGCGCTGCGACCAGACCACCATGACGCAGAACGATCTCGACAACGGCCGCATGATCTGCCTCATCGGCGTGGCCCTGCTGAAACCGGCTGAGTTCGTCATCTTCCGCATCGGCCAGATCACGGCCCTTGCACAGAGTTAATGCAGTCCAGTTATCGCATAGGAGAATCAAATGGCCGATCGTACCGCGCCTCTATTCGTCGTATAACTATCTCGTGGACCTCAGGGTCCGCGCAAACCGGACAAGTTACTGGGAGGCTTCTCGGATGTATCGGGATCTCGAAACCGACATTCACATATCCGAGTATCGCGACGGCAACGAGGCCGAGCCGCACGTACGGAAGATTCCGGGATCGCATAAGGTCGGCGATGTGACTCTGAAACGCGGCGTGGTGGATTCCTCCGATCTGTGGGCCTGGATCACAGAAGACGCGCACCAACGGCATCGCGGCGCAGCGTGGATGTGGTGATCACGCTGCGCGACGAAGCCTCGAAGCCCGTGCAGAAATGGACACTGCGCAACGCGGTGCCTATGAAGTATACCGGGCCCACGCTGGCGGGCAAGGGCGGCGGCGAAGTGGCCATGGAGGAACTGGTGCTGTCCGCCGAAGGCTTCGAGATCGCGCCGGCCGACATAGCTTGCGCGCGCCGGAAAGAGCCGGCTGCCGAGAGTGAGCCATGAGCCGTATTCTGTTTGACGTAGCGCGTCCGTGGTGGATTCCGATCCCGCGCGTGACCGACATCGCTTGTTTTGTCGGGCTGGCGCGGGCCGTCGGGACCACGCTGCCGCAGGCCGCACAGGACTTGGCTGCAGGCGAACGGCTGGACGGACGGTATCACGTCGACGCTGGCGGCCGATGTGGGAGCGGCCGATACGCAGATTACGTTGACCGCGCCGCTGGGGATGGGAAGCGTGGGCTCCATTTTCATCGACCAGGAGACCATGGGCGTCGACAGCATGGATTCCACCGGTACAATTCTCAGCGTCGAGCGCGGCGCGCAATCCACGGCGGCTGTCTCGCATTCGGCCGGAGCGAGTGTGCAGGCTGCCATATCGCCGTTCTCGCGCCCTATCGGGCCGCCGTTTACCGATATCCCGATCCCGCTGGAGAACTATGCGGCTTTCACCTCGCTGTTCGATCCGGGCGGTTCGGCGGTCAGTTTCGGGACGGATTACCTGGCGGCCGCGGTGCGCTCGTTCTTCGCGCAGGGTGGCAGGACGATGCTACGTCGTCTGCATGGACGTACCGGTGTCGCGCGCAAGATAGGTCATCAGTGGAACCGGCAAAGCCAGGAAGCTGGCCAAACTGTTGCCCAACGATCTCTTCGCGGCGGATGACCGGCGAAGCTGGCACGGCGCGGGGCATCTCGGCGGTCTGCCGGACGTCTCCATTCTGGCGTTGCCCGATCTTCCGGTGCTGCTGGCGTCCAGGCGCGGTCGGCTGCGGTGGGCGCGATACCGCCACACCTACTGGGCGGCGCAGTTTGTGGAGTGCGCTGCGGCGGCTAGTGCTGCCGGCGCCGATTCCGCTTTACCCCGTGCCCGCTCCGCGCTTCTCCCCGAGCGACTACCGACACATGGGCCGGGAATGTGAGCACGGTGCTGGGCACTGATCTCAGACGAGCTTCCGCGAAGTCCAGTTTGTAGCGGCTTTTCCAATACCGCAGGATCTGGACGCCGCCACGGCCGCCGAGAATCCATCGAGCGCGACTTTGGCCCAGGACGTACACGAGGCCATCGCGAGCGTGATGCCGGAGAACATTCCGGGCGTACGGCACGTCTCCCCACTGGGCTCTCGACGGCATTTCTGCAACTGTCTTATCCCTGGCTCAAAACCACGGGCTCCAGTGTTCTCAGCGAGTCGCTGGAACCCCCCGATGGCGTGCTGGCGGGTATTATCGCGCGCAACGCGCTGACGCGCGGGGCGTTCACCAATGCCGTCAAAATCGTTCCGGCGGAACTTTCGGACGTGTCGCCGCTGTTGCCCGCGCAGGAAACCCAGACGCCCGCTACGCCGCTGGTTTGGGACGGCATATCGCCCAAGCCGCTGATCACGCGTTTAAGCCTCTTCGGTTTCACGCCTGCCGGACTGCGATTGCTGTCCGATGTGACTGCTTATGCCGGCGAATCCTACCGGCCGGCGGCGATTCACAGGCTGATCGCGGTGATTTCGCGGGCGGCGCGCCGGTTGGGAGAGCAGATCGTCTTCGCGCAGAATGGCCCGGCGTTATGGGCGCGCGTGGAGCGCGCTCTCAACCAACTCCTGATGCGGCTCTGGAGATTGAACGCCCTCGACGGGGCGACCATACAGGACGCTTTCACGGTGCGCTGCGATGCGAGCACCATGACGCAGAACGATATTGGATAACGGCCGGCTGATTGCGCAGGTTACTTTCCAGGCGGCGTCCACGGTGGAGTTGATCCACGTCACGCTGGCGCTGGAGACCAGCGGCGCAACGGCGCAGGGCATCGCGCTGATGGCGGAGGCGAGCTGATGGGTTCGGTGCATCGTTCCGCTCCACATTTTCCGGTTCCAGGTGGACTTCTATTCCGACTCGCTGGACGATTCCGACGACCACGAAGTGATCCAAGTCTGCTCCGGAGCTTTCTCGGATTGTACTGGCCTGGAAGCCACCATGGAGCCCAAAGGTGATCAAGGAAGGCGGCAACAACTACGGCGCCGCGCAGCGTGCGGGCCCCATCACATTCGCCACTGTGGTGTTGAAGCGGGGCATCAGCACCAATCGCAACCTGTGGCAGATTTTCAATTCCATCGACGACTCGGGGCTGTTTGCGCCGCGGCTACAGGTAGTCATCTCGCTGCTCGATGGAAACGGCAACACCATCATGGGTTGGCAGCTTGATCGCGTGATGCCGATCAAGTACAAGTTCGCGGATTTCAATGCAAAAGGCATGGAAGTAGGTATCGAGGAATTGCACCTGGTGCACGAGGGCTCCTGAGTTCCACATAGCGGATCGATATGGACCTGCCCATCCCCACAGTTACGAAAGCAACGCTACAGTCGCTGCCCGACGGCGAGCCGTTCGAGGTGCACTTCAATCCGGCGTCGCTGGTCTACTCGGTCGAGAATTCGACGCGCCAGCAGGGCAGCGATCCCAAGCGGCGCCAGTATGCCGGCCCAATTCACCGGCAAGTTGACCATGGACCTGCAATTCGACACCACCGACACGGGCGAGGATGTGCGCGAGCATTACGGACCAGGTGGCTATATTCATGCAGTCCTCGCGCGCAAGCCACGCAAAACGCCAGCAACAGCAAAACCAACGCGCCGGCGCAACCGGTGCTGGCTTTTCAATGGGGAACATACATTTTCAAGGGAATCATGGAGTCCTTCAAGGAAACCATCGATTTCTTTTCCGCCGACGGAGTCCCGTTGCGTGCCCTGGTGAGCATTGGACTGGCGCGCCAGGACAACGTATTCGACGAGAACTCAACCTGACCGGCACCGACACCGGGGCGGGCAGCGTGGTGCAGACCTCGAGCAGCCGACAGCGCTACGTCGGCGGCGACCAAAGGCGGCGATCCCAGCGCATCGCGCGCACTGGCCAGCGCCAATGGTCTCGAAAATCCCCGCTTCACCGGCGGTGCGTCGCTGCAGGTGGGCGGAGGGATTCAATTCAATGCCGCCGCCGGGTTTGCCGCCAGTGCTTCGATTGGCGGCGGCATCGGCGTATCCGGCGGTTTGGGAGTGAGTGTATCGGCGGGTGTTTCGGCAGGTGCCTCGGCGGGCATCGGCGTTTCATTGGGTGGTTCGGTCAGCGGGGGGGCCTCGGCCGGTAGTGAGCGTCTCGGCGGGCCTTTCGGTTAGCGCGGGCGGCGGAGCGCTGTTTGGATCCACGGCGTCGGCGGGCGTGCCGGCTTCGGCGGGCGCATTCGCGGGCCTGGAGACGGGACGCGCCACCGTGAGCACGACGGCGAACCTGAACCCGCTCAAGATGCTGCCGGCGACCGTGGGGTCGGATGTTTCAGTGGGCGCCAATGCCAGCTTCAGTCTGGGCGGAGCGGCGACTGCGCAGTCGGGCTTCTCCTCCAACGTGGGCGCCGGATTTAGTTTCAACGATCGCCTGGTTTTCGATTCGGATTGATGCGAAGCATCCGAATAATGATGCGGAGACAAGGATATGGCAGTGAACATCGACGAATTGCACGTGCAGACGCAGCCGCCCCCGGCGGCGGCGCCCCCGGCTGCTCCGGCGGTGGCGGCGGTGCGGCAGAAGCCCAAGCTGGATCTCAAGAGCGAGATGGAAACATTGCGAGGAACGCGAGAGCCGATTGCAGGCGGATTAGAGTATGGCTGAAATCCCACTGACCACGAATGCCGTTTACAGTGCGATCCCTACGGTGAAGGTGGATGGCCAGTTGAACGACAAAGTGACGGCCCAGTTGCTCAGCATGCGCATGCACGAGCACGAGGCGGGCATGTCGGATCTGGAGTTGCGCTTTAGTAACTTCGGTTCGTTTCAGGGCGGGCTGGCGGACCAGGTTTTTGAAGATGGGACCATCCTCAAGCTGGGAGCGGCGCTGATCGTATATGCGGGCGATGTCAGCTCTCCGACTGAAATCTTCCGTGGCAAAGTCACCGCGCTCGAAGCCAACTTCCCGAGCAACGGGCCGCCGGAACTGGTGGTGCTGGCCGAAGATGCCCTGCAAGGCGCGCGCATGCAGCGGCGCACGAAGAACTGGGACAACACTTCGCTTTCGGCGATTATCCAGGAAGTTGCGAGCGGTTTGGGACTGACCCCGGTCTTCGAGCGGTTTGGACTCCACCATCGGATCGGAGCAGCAGTTCAATGAGAGCGACCTCCATTTCCTGCGCCGGCTGCTGGCCCGTTACGACGCCGACCTGCAAGTGGTGGGAACGGAACTGCACGCGACGCCGCGCAGCCAGGCGCAGCGCAACACCATTGAACTCGACATGAACAGCCAGCTTCACGAAGTCCGTATACTGGCCGACCTGGCGCACCAGGTGACGCAAATCACATCCACAGGCTGGGACTTCAATCAAGGCCAAACGGTCTCGGCGACCAGCCAAACGACCGCGCTGGGGCCGGGCACGGGCCAAACCGGCACCGGCTGGTTGGCGCAGGCGCTGAGCACGCGATCGGAACAAATCTCGCAGTTCGCCACTCTGAACCAAACAGATGCGCAAGCCCTGGTGGACGCCGAGTATGCCCAGCGCACCCGCCGGTTCGTGGTGGCGCGCGGCGTGGCGGAGGGCAATCCAACGCTGCGCGTGGGATCGTCGCTGAATCTGACCGGCTTGGGCCCGCGCTTTTCGAACACCTATTACACCACCGCCGCCGTTCACCGTTTCGATACCGAGCACGGATACCAGACGGAGTTCACCGCGGAGTGCGCCTACCTGGGAGCCGGATCATGAGCCTGCTGCTGCGCGAGACCGCTGTGCAGATGCTGGGCCCGGCCCTTTACCTGGCCAAGGTGGTCAGCGTGCAGGATCCGCAAAATCGCAATCAGGTGCAGGTGCGCCTGTACAATACCGACGCAGTCAGCGGCCAGGATGGACCAGTGTGGGCGCGCGTG
Source organism: Bryobacterales bacterium (assembly GCA_963795925.1). Classification (GTDB taxonomy): domain Bacteria; phylum Acidobacteriota; class Terriglobia; order Bryobacterales; family Bryobacteraceae; genus Bog-159. The sequence continues at coordinate 130,074 of CAWCJP010000008.1, forward strand.
GCGGTGCCTTTCGCAGGGGGCAGCCGCGGGGCGTTCTTCATTCCCGATGTGGGCGACGAAGTGGTGGTGGCATTCGTGGGCGGCGATGCGCGCTGCCCGATCGTGCTGGGCAGCCTTTGGAACGGCAGGATACCGCTCCGGAAACCATAGGCGGCAACGGCCAGAGCGTGGATCGCTGGACCTTCACCGGCAAGGCGGGCACCCGCGTCGCGATCGTGGAACAGCCCGCATCGAACGCTACCATCAGCTTCACCACGCCGGGGGGCCAGACCGGAACTCTTACCGATCAGGGCGGCGGCTCCATCACGTTCGCCAACAGCGAGCAGACCACCATCACCATCGACACCAGTGGCGTTACGGTGAATTCGCCCGCCGGACAGGTGCAGATTACGGCTGCCAGCGAGGTCATCATCAATGCGCCATCCGATCACCGTGAATGCCGCCATGAGCACTTTCAGTGGCGTCGTGCAATGCCAGGTATTGCAAGCGACCACCGTGGTGGGCACCACCTACACGCTCGGAGCGGGAAACGTATGGTGATGCACGACATCGTAGTAAGTGGCGTGAATCTCGCCGGCGCCTTGCAGAGCCGGCCCGTTCTGCTGCAGATCGACGACAACGATTTTCCCAAGGCCTTCCTGCAGGAACTGAGCGCCATACCGCAGCCCCCGGCCAGCGCGATGTACGCGCTTCTTCCGGGCGAGCTTCCGCCGCCGGCTACGACGCCGGCTCCGATGCCTCCCTGGCGTTGCGGCGCATCCTGCATTTGCCGGCCACTCCCGCTATTCCGGTTACTCTCTTCCAACCGGTGCAGCGTGTGATGCATCTGGCGCTGGTGCAGTTGAACTGCGATAGCATCGGCAGCCCCAGACTGGATCCCAGACGCGTGCTGTCGGCCGGTATGGTGATCCGGCGCGTGCCCCTATTGGACGGGCTGAGCAATTTACAGGGATTGGCTTCACCCTGGTTAAAGGATTCGAACGGCCAGTTTTCGTGGCAATTGGCGAAAGCGGCCCAGGTGGATGAGGATCCCGACCCCTCGCAGCGTCCGCTGCCACAATCGGGACAGCCCGCGCTCGACCAGATGTTGGCCGCGCAGGTTCTGGCGACCGCCAGCACGGAGACTTACACGCCCGCGTTCATCGCCGCGCCGAGCATCTGCAACGCGGCGCAACGCACCCTCGCGTACGCCGTCATTCCCACCGCTAGCAGCGAGGCCAGCAGCCAGTTGCCGCCGCCACCCCAATATGACGACAAGACTTTGGCCAAGGCTCTGCCCACGCTGCTGAAACACGGCGAACACGCCTCGCCACAACCGGGAAAAGTGGTGAATTACCAGTGGATGTCCGACGACTTTGTGAGGGCCAACGGAGCTACCGACTTTCTAATTTTCTCCACTACGCTGCGCATGCTCCATACGGTCTTCGGGGCATTCGAAGCTACCACGGAAGCGGGAGCGTTGCTCGCGATTCTGAACCAGCACAATGTCACGATGTGCGCGAATTCGCAGACATTTCCCTTACCGATGGGCGTGTTCTATCAGCAGGCTGCCGCGGCGTTGATCGATTACGATCCGTCCCCCACCTCCACTGCGTCGGTTCCTCCCTTGACCATGCCCATGTCGTGGGACTTCCTGAGCCACAAGGATCAGCATCAGATCGTGGAAGCCCTGAAGGCTCTGCTCAACCAGCGCAGCGCCAAGGCCCTGACGCCGCAGGGCCGGTTCCAGGACGCTTCACGCCTCTACCGCCTGCGGATGTTTTTCCGGATCAAAAGCGAAATTCCCGACTGTCCGCCGGAACTGGTGTGGAGTTGCTTCAGCGATCCATTTCGTATTGCGGCCTGGTACGAAGGCAGTGGCCGGCCAGTGGCGCCGGTGCCTCTGCCCGACCCGACCGATCCAGGCTTCCTGAGCAGCACCAAGCCCGATCCCCTGAAGCCGGCGTCTTACGCCTCGTCGTTTGCGGTTCCCTCCGGATTGATGAATTCCATGCAGGGCACCACTCTTTCCGGATTACTCAACCTTCCGCCGGGGTCGGGGCCGAGCGGCGGCTCAGCCGGGGGAGGAATCAGTCTGAACTGGATCTGCGGCTTTAACATACCGCTTATCACCATCTGCGCCTTCTTCGTGCTGAATATTTTTCTTTCACTGCTCAACATCGTTTTTTTCTGGCTGCCATTCATCAAGATTTGCATTCCGTTCCCGTTCTCGCCGCCACCGGGAACGACCTCAGGACAAGAACCGTGACGAGCAACTACGCAGATCCGATTTCATGGCCGTTCCTGCCCTATCCGGACGCGACGGGGCAGTTGAATTATCCCTCGCTCGAGCAGAGCGTGCGGGATGCCATTCGCATTATTCTGACTACCCGGCCGGGCGAGCAACTCATGCAGCCGCTGTTCGGCGCGGGATTGCAGAACTTTCTGGACGAAGGCAACACGGTCGCCATCCGGCGCCAGATCCAAACGGCCATTCTCGAAAGCCTGCAAACTTATGAATCGCGCATCGCCGTGGACACCGTGGATGTGGACACAGTAGCCGGCGCGCCGTCGGAAATCCACGTTCAGATTCACTACCGATTGTTGCGCACCAACGCGCCGCAACAGATCGGCGTGACCATGCAAGGCGGATAGCACTGTGCCCCTGATACCACCAGCCCTTGACGACCGATCCTACAGCGACCTGGTGCAGGATATGTTGGCCAGCATTCCGGCGCACACGCCGGAGTGGACCATCCAACAGATGGGAGATCCGGGCCGCACTCTGATCGAGTTATTCGCCTGGCTCGCCGATTCGATTCTCTATCGCGCCAATCTGATTCCCGAAAGGCAACGGCTGGCATTCTTAAAGCTGCTGGGGATGCCGTTGCAGCCGGCAGCGGCCGCCACCGGCATGCTGTCGATCTTTTCCGATCCTTCAGTTACCACGCCCGGTCGCGATGGCGTCGGGAGCCACGGTGAAGGGGGCAGTCAACTTCGAAACTCTTACCGAACTGGACGTATTGCCGGTGACCGGGCAGGCGTACATCAAAGTCCCACTTAGCCCCACCCAGACGACTGCGAACATGCCGCTCCTGATGGGCTTGCAGACGCTTTATAACCTTGCCAACGTGCCTTCGGGCTACACTACTACGCCGGTATTCGCCAACAACATGGCGGATCCAAACGGCGTGGATGTCTACGGCGGGACCACCGATCAGTGCATCTGGTTCGCTTTGCTGGCGGCCAAGCCGCAGAATCAGGCGGATGTGCGCACGGCGCTGGGCGGCGGCAAGAACGGCCAACAAATCCTCAACCTGGGATTCTCGCTGGCGCTTTCAGCTACCGATCCACTGGCCGGGGTGGGACCGGCCACGCCGGTAGGCGCTACCTGGCAAATCAGCGGTATGGGGCCGGCGGGGCTGGTCTATCATTCCATGAGCGTGGTGGGCGACACCACGAACGGGCTGACCCAGGCAGGCGTAGTGCAGCTGGTGTTGCCGCAGACCGGCGATATCGGCGCGCCGGCCAATGACGTGCGCACGCGATGCGATGGCGGGCGTGGGGCCGAAACCGCCGCGCATCGACGATCCCGATATCGACGGCATTTTGGTTGCCTGGATCCGGGTATACGTGAACAGCGCGTTGTCACTGAACTGGGCGGGCATCAACGCGGTGTCTATCGACCAGCGGACCACTTACAACAATGTGATCGCTGGCGTGAGCGACGGCTCCGCCAACCAGCAGTTTGCCCTGGCGCAGACGCAGATCGATCCCACGTCATTCCTGCTCGATGTGGACATGCCGGGCCTCGGGTTTCAGCTTTGGAGCGCGGTGGACGATCTGGCGGTGCTGCAAGGCCCTGTGCCTTCCTTCGTTCTCGATCCGGAAGCGGGCACAGTGAGTTTCGGAAACCAGATGCAGGGCATGATTCCGCCATCCGGGCGGCGGATTCGCGCGCGCGTAATGCGGGCCGGAGGCGGCGCGGCGGGAAACGTGCCCGCGGGAACTCTCAGTTCCATCCAGGCAGTGGATGTTTCCGGCAACCCTGTCAGTGGGCTTACGGTGCAACAACCCATCGACACCACCGGCGGAGCGGATTCGGAAACGCTGGATCAAGCTGAGCAGCGTATCCCGGCCACGCTTCGTCATCAGGAACGCGCGGTCACCGCCACCGACTACAAAGACCTGGTGCAGGAGATGCCCGGCAGCGGCGTGGCGCGAGTTGAGGTTTTGCCGCTATTCAAACCCCAAACTCTGGATACCAATGTTCCGGGCGTGGTTTCGGTGATGGTGATTCCGCCGAAGGGCGATTTCCAGCCGCCCTGTCCGCGGGCCGATCAAACGCTGCTCGAAAATGTATACGCCTATCTCAATCCGAAACGGCCGGTGGCGGCCGAAATGTACGTGATCGGCACTGAATATGTGGACCTGGGGTTGAGCGTAGCGGTGGAAGTATCGAGCGGCTTCGGGCTGCTGCAAGTCGCGCAGCAGGTGGAATTGGCGTTGCGCACTTATCTTTGGCCGGTGCCTCCGGGTGGCCCCGCCAAGCAAGGCTGGCCGCTCGGCCGTACCGTGCGCAGCCTCGAACTGGATGTAATCGTGAGCCAGGTTTCTGGCGTAGTGGAAGTCAATGGCTTGGTTCTGTACCTGCCGCAGAGCACAGGAGGCTACCAGGCGCTGACCCCGGATTCGAGCGGCAACACGGAAATCACACTGCAGAGTTGGCAATTGCCAGAGCTGCTGCAAGTGCTCGTAACGACGGGAACGGACGGCTCGGGCGTGGAACCGGGCGACCTGACCCCGACGTTACCAACAGACAACACGGTGGCGGTGCCGGTTGTCCCGACGGTTTGTTGAGCGGATGACATGGATTCCAACGGCGTCAATTTCTGGATGCTGAGCCAGGCGCAGGACTGGGCTCCCAACCCGCCCATCCTGGCGGCCGGCGTGGGGTCCGCGAGTCAGTTGATCACGGTGGCGGCCCGGCTGCCGTGGGGCATGCCCGCGTTTTTGTTAATCGACGCGGAGGTGCTGAGCGTCGGCAGCATGGACGCTACAGGGACGATTCTGGAGGTCAGCCGCGGGGTCCAGTCCACGGTCCCGGCGACGCACGCGGTGGGAACGCCGGTTTTGATTCCGGTGGGAATTCTGCAAGGTGATGTGGGCGGCACGGACACGCAAGTGACGATCACCGCTGGGCCGATGGGAATCCCTGGTTTTCTGCAGATCGACGCCGAGGTCCTGGCGGTCACCCAAATGGACGCCACGGGAACGCTGGCTACAGTGACGCGCGGCGCACTCAACACCACTCCGGCTGCCCACACCGCGGGTGCGCCCGCATTCGCGCCCATCGGCCCCCAACTCGCTGTACTACTGCACCAAGACCAATCGCCTGCAGTTGCTCAGCATGCGGATCGGCAATTCGCCAGCGGAAGACTTTTCTACCGCCGTGAGTCTGGTGGAAACCACCCCCATGACCCGCGACTCGTTCGGCAATTATGCGCGCTGGGATGCGCCGAGCGGCCAGGTGATGGCCGGCGGAAGCGGACCTGATGAAGTAGCCATCTTCGCGGCGGCTGCCGGTCAGTCCGTTACGGACCTGGCCATGGGTTACGACGGCATTCTTTATGTCGCCATGGCCGGAACGCTGACCATGGTGGACCGCCGCGGCCGCTGGCCCGATTTCACTTTAACGGTTGCCGGCTTCGACTTCTGGCGCCTGGCGGCTTTACCGCAAGGCGGCGTGTTGGCCTTGGACCGCAGCGCGCCGCAACTCGGTACTGTCACCGGCGCCCCTCTGCAGACCGGACCTGTGGATACTCCCGACCCTGGAATTATGCGCTCCTGCCAGGTGAATCCCGATCCACCGCGGCTGGCTGCTACGTATCCGCTGCATCCAGTGCCTCCGCCGGTCTCCACCGAAACATTCGTGGGGCTCACCCTCATGGGCCAGCAGATCGCGCTGCTCTCGTGGGATGCCAATTCAGCTTCGAACGCGGCCTCCTACCTGCGGGTCTTCGATTTCAATACGGGACTCGGCCTGGCGTGGAAACTCGACGGCGTGCTATGGCCTTATGCGGTGGCCTGGCTGGGAGATCAGCGGCTGGCGGTGCTGGCGACGGAATTGAACGAAGCGCTGATCTTCGATCTGTCGGAGGCCGGCCGCGTCCTGATTCCCGCCGGCGATACATACATTCTGCAAAGCGCGAATCAAGGGCCCTTTGCGCATAGCCTGAGCCTGCCACCCTACTACGCGAGCGGATCGGCCGGTCTGCCGCTCCGGCCCTTATTGCCGTTGTCGCTGAACTCGCTCGCGCGATCCGGCTCGACCGATTCCAACTATCCGAAGACGATCGACAGCGGCGCCTCTCAAACCGTTTGGCACCGCTTGTATCTGGAGGCGATCCTGCCGCCGCGCTGCGGCGTAACCGTGTGGTTGACGGCGGCCGATCAGCCCGCCGGCATCACCGCGGCCGGGAGCTCTCTGGTATCCCCACGTTTTCGGCGACGTGGATACAACCTCCATGCCCGCGGGCACGCCGGCGGCGGTGTGGCTGCCCTATGCATCGGAAGTGCCGTTCGCGGCTCCGCTGCTATGCGAGGCTCCCATTCAGAACCGGCAGGGCTTGTTCATGATCCTGGTGCAGCGGGCCAACACCGCGGTGCGCAATCTGGCTGGGCGCTTCCTGGGCATTCGCGTAGAGATGAATGGCGACCGCCGCAGCACCCCTGAGATCGCGGCGCTGCGCGTTTGGGGGCCGCGTTTCTCCTATGTGGACAACTATCTGCCGGAACTCTACCGGGAGAACAAATTCAGCCCCGCGGCGGACCAGCCGGGGCAAAGCACCCGCCACAATTTCTTTGCCCGCTTTACGAACATTTTCGAAGCCCAGATGACGGGTATCGAAGACCGCATCGCGAACGCCTATCTGCTCACCCGGCCGGAATCCACACCGGATACGGCGCTCGATTGGCTGGGCGGCTGGGTGGGGCTGAACCCCACCGGGTATCCGCCCGATCGCCGCCGTGCGCGTCTGCTGGCCGCCCCCAATCTGCACCGTCAGCGCGGCACCGTGGCGGGCGTCACGCTGGCGTTGGATATAGCTACCAACGGGATGTGCACGCGCGGGGCGGTGATCGTGATCGAGGATTTTCGTCTGCGGCACATATTCGCCACCATCCTGGGCGCGGATCTGTCTATTTCGAACAATCCGCTGCTGCCCGGTTATTCGGGCAGCAGCAATTCCTTCGTGGGCGACACCCTTTTCCTGGGCGATGCTAAGAGCCGGGAGGAGATCCTGGCTCTGTTTTCCGCCAACCTTCCGGAGACGCTCACTGAACAGCAGGACGTCGCGCAGTTCTACGACAGCCTGGCAAACCGAATGACCATCTTTATCCATAACCAGGTGGAACAGGTCGACATCAACTTGATCGGCAAGATCGTGGAGTACGAAAAACCGGCGCACGTGGCGGCCAACATTCAAATCGCCACGCAGCCGTTCATGGTGGGGCTGGCTTCGTTAGTCGGGGTAAACACGTATCTGGCGCCCGAGCCGCCGCGCGATCCGATTGTTCTGAATCAGAGCCGGGTCGGCCGCTACAACATGGTGATTCAAGCTCCCAGCCTGGACCCGCGATTGGAGACGTGACAACATGCCAACCGATGACCTTACGCTAAAACCTCCGCTGGCGCCGGCCCGCGTCTTTTACTCGACCGGACGAATGCTGGGCGTGGACGACTTCCAGGCCGATCAGGATTATCACCGCGGCCGGCTGGCGCGTGCCCTTTCGCAACTGTATGGCACGGGAACGGTCTCCGGGTTGTTGGTACAGACTGCCATGGTGAACGATCCGGTGAGAGGTCAGCTTTTGGAAGTGCAGGTCACATGCGGCCTGGCCATTGATCGAATCGGCCGCATTATCGATGTTCCACGGACGGTGTGCATCGTCCTCAATGACTGGCTCACGCAACAGGTGACAGCCTGGCAGAGCCAGCAGACCAATCCGGTGCCGGGCCAGACCAGCATCGCCGATCCCAACACGGCGATCCATGATCGCGCCAATCTGATGTGCGACGTGTTCGCCAGTTTCGCGGCTTGTAACAGCGGACTCACGCCGTGCTTCGCTTCCATGGACGACTACGACGCGACCGACGCCTTTTCCGCGAACCGCCTGCTGGATTCATTTGCCATGCAGCTGGTTCTGCGCACGGACGCCACCCCCCTGACGCCCGCCGATCCGTGGGGAAGCGTGGCGCCCGCTGCCGATCCTCTTTCGGCGGCTGCTGCCGCCACTTTACAAACGCTTCTGATGCAGTCGATGGGTCCGCTGGCTCAGGGCGGCGCTCAGGGCGTGGAGTATCCGCCAGGCTTCGACCCCACGGCGGTCTTTCTGGCGCGGGTGCTGATTGCGGCCACCCCGGGGACCCTCGGCCAAGGTCCCACATGGGACCTGACCAGGATCACGATCGACAACAATTCCCGCCTGTTCCTGTATCCGGCAGCGCTGCTGGGCCGCCTGATGGGCCTCGGTTCGGGAATCGGTTCTTAGGAGTGGTTTATAGGAGTTAAGCTATGCCCAATTTCACACAAGGCAGCATGCGCGTGGTCCTGCAGCAACCGGACCTGAGCAATCAGAACAACGGCTCCATCGTGCTGGACAGCCGCCGCACACGTCCCCTTTGGTTCGATGGCCGGTTTCTGGCTGCCAAGGATCCTGGAGCGGGAACAGGACTACTTTCTGCAACGGCAGGCCGACCTTGGACAAGCCGGCGGTTTCGGCGTGATGCATGGCCTGTTCGTAAGCCAACCGCCCGCAACGGGCGAAGTATCGAATGCCGAGACCATCGTCATTCAAGCCGGCGATGGCATCACTCCGGCGGGCGAACTCGTGATGCTCCCCAACGATCTTACGATCCAGCTCTCCGACCTGACTGAAGAGGAGAATCTGGGCTTGCAGTTCGGCATTTCCACCCAACCGCAGCAGCCGGCCCGGACGCGCACGGGAATTTATGTCATCGCATTGCGGCCGGTCGAATTCACTGCCAATCCGATCACATCGTATCCCACCAGCATCCAGGGATCGCGCACGACCCACGATGGCGACATCGTGGAAGCGACAGCGGTTTCGCTCGTGCCCTATCCCAATCCCATCAACACCTCCGACCCATCGCAGCAGCAGGCCGTGCTGGCGCGGCAGATTTTTGTGGCAGGCAATCCAGGTACACTGTCGGACTCGCTGCTGCCCCTGGCCATGATCAGCCTGCAGCGCGGGCACATCAGTTGGGTAGATCCTTACCTGGTCCGCCGCGATAGCGGCCCGCAATACAGCGGCGTACGTTTTGGCTTGACCGATCCCTCCGCGCAGCAGGCTTACCTGATGCAATACAACGCGCAGTTGCAGGCCGTCGTCGCAACCCGCCAGAGCAGCGGCCTCGTGGCGAACTTCGCGGCCACCGACTTCTTTAAGGCGTTGCCGTCGGCCGGACCCTTTCCGCTGGATGGGATCAGCACCCGCGATTTCTCGCAGCTCTCTCTTTCCTCCGCAGATGGATGTGCGGCTGAGCATCATTCCCAGCGACGAGCTACCGGCGCTGGTTGCGGACAGCTTGTCATTGCCGCCCATCGATCTGACGCTTCCAGCCAGCGCTTACGCGAACCTGGCGGTGTTCGCGCTCATTCCCGTGCCGCGCAACATGTTGGCGTCGCTGCAAAATTCTCTGCCGGATACGCCGCTCAATCCCACGCTGCCCCAAGTGATCGCAAATCGTACGCCGCTCCAGTTGCTGAGGCTGTTTCAAGGGAATGTGACATTCACGCCGCCCCTGCCCGTTGCGAACAGTGCGTGGGCCACGGCCATCGGGCAGCAGAAGTATGGCTTCTATGTGCGCCGGCGCAGCGAAGCGATCTATGTCGATTTCACCAGCGTAGGGTTGAGTTCCTCGCAGAATCCGGCGGCATTTGGCAACGCCGTGACCTTTACGGCGACCGTGCGGCCCAGCACCGCTACGGGGACCATACAGTTCAACGACGGAGTGACGCCCCTGGGCTCGCCGGTTACGCTGGTGGGCGCCAGCGCGTCGTTGACCGTGCCTGACTCAACTTTAAGCGCTCTGTCGGTAGGTCCGCACCCGATCACGGCGGTTTACAGCGGCGACGATGAGAATGCCGGGAGTACATCGTCGACGCTCAACGAGCTTGTCTCGGATGCAATCGTGGTGGTCAGTTCATCGGTTGACCCCTCCACCCTGGGGCAAGCAGTTACCTTTACCGCCACGGTGACACCCAATACTGCCACCGGGAACATACAGTTTAGCGACGCCGCCGCCACCATGGGTCCGTCCATACCGCTCAGCGGCGCGAGCGCGACGCTCACCGTGCCTTCGGCGTCCGTGTCGACCGTACTGTCCGTGGGATCGCATGCCATCACGGCGGCTTACAGCGGCGACGCCAACAACGTGGGCACTACTTCGGCGGCGGAGACTCAGACCGTCAATCAAGCGGAGTCGAGCGTCACCGTAACGTCTTCACTGAACCCGGCTCCGGTTGGGCAGAGCGTAAGTTTCACGGCAACCGTAACAGGATCGGTTGCGGGTATTCCCGCCACCGGCACGGTGACGTTTAAGAACCTGTTGACGGCTCCGACTACCGCGTCGCCGACGGTTTTGCCGGTGGCGATCCAATTGGGTACGGCGCCGGTAAAGAACGGGCTGGCGGTGCTGGCAGTCTCGACGCTGCAGGTGGGTACGAACACGATTACAGCGGTGTACAACGGCGATGCGAACTATCTGCCGAGCAGCGCCAGCACTCCCGTGGTGGAGACCATCACCTCATTGCCTTCGGGCGTGGTCCTGAGTTCGTCGCCCAACCCGTCCACTTTTCAGCAGTCCGTAAGTCTGACCGCAACGGTTACACCCAGCACAGCTACGGGTACCGTTCAGTTCATAGACGGAACCACCAATCTGAGTACGCCTGTAACCATCGCTAGCGGTCAGGCTGAATTGGCTGTGGCCACTCTATCGGTAGGTACGCATTCGATTACAGCGGCTTATAGCGGCAACGCGACCGAGGCGAAAAGCACTTCGAACATCTTGACACAAACAGTAAACCCGCTGGGCGCCACCGTTACGCTTTCTTCTGGCGAGAACCCGTCGGCGTTCGGAGATAACGTGACCTTTACGGCCACCGTTACGCCCAACACGGCCACGGGAAACATGCAGTTCCTGGATGGAACCACGCCGTTGAGCGGCATGGTGGCGATTAGCGGCGGAAAGTGGACCTTCGCGGTTTCGACGCTGGCCGTAGGCACGCACCAGATCACGGCGGCTTACCAGGGCGACACCAACGATGCGCCGGGCAAGTCGGCTGCCTTGGCGCAGGTAGTGAATCAGATAGCCACTACTGCAACGGTATCGTCTTCGGGAAGTCCCTCGACGCCAGGGCAATCCGTCAAATTCACAGCCAACGTCTTGCCCGCCGCGGCCGGAGGCACTGTTACGTTCCTGGACGGCTCAACGGTTATCGGCACAGGCAGCCTCAGTGGGGGGACCACCTCTTTCGCCACGGCGTCGCTATCGCTGGGCACGCACTCCATCACGGTCAAATACGGCGGCGACACAAACCATGCGCCGTGCACTTCGCCCGCTATCACGCAGGAAGTGGCTCTGGCGCAGTCCGTTGTCACACTAGTCTCATCGACGAACCCTGCGCCCTTCGGAGCATCCGTGACCTTTACTGCCACAGTCCCATCCGGCGCTACAGGAAGCGTGCAGTTCATGGATGGCGCAAACAAGATCGGCGTGGCGGTATCGATCGTCAGCGGGAAGGCGGCGACATCGGCCAATACACTGACGGTAGGTTCACATGCAATTACGGCGGCTTATGGCGGCGACTCAACTAGCGCCGGAAGTACGTCCAATACCGTGACGCAGGTCATCAGCCAGGCGAATTCCAGCGTGACGGTCACTTCATCGGCGGCATCTGCCCCGTTCGGACAACCAGTGACCTTCACTGCGGCGGTCTTGCCCGGCTCCGCCACCGGATCTGTGAAATTCATGGAGGGAACTGCGACGCTCGGCACGGAGGCCGTGGGAACCCCGCTGCAAGACTCCACATTGGCGGTGGGCACACACTCGATCACGGGCGTTTACTCCGGCGATACCAACTTCTCGACGAGTACTTCGCCGGCGGTGACACAGACGATCACCCAGAGACCCACCTCCACATCGGTGATCTCCACCCTGAATCCGACGATCGTCAACAAGCCCGCGACCTTCATTGCAACGGTATCCCCCAACACCGCCGGGGGGAGTGTCGCGTTCAAGGACGGCGCAACGACTCTGGGTTCCGCCACCCTCGCCGGCGGCAGCGCGTCGTTTACGGCTGCTTCGTTAACGACCGCAGGCGCGCACTCCATTACGGCAGTCTACAGCGGCGACACCAACGATGCTACAAGTACGTCCGCTCCCCTTATTCAGAACGTTTCGAAAGAGCCTTCGACGGTGACAGTAAGTTCGAAGGCGAGCAGCAGCATCGGCCTAGCACCTACACCGAACGTCTCGACTTTTGGGGAAAGTGTGTTCTTCACCGCCACGGTATCGCCTTTTACGGCCGGAGAGACGGTGACATTCACGGCAGGAAGCACCACGCTCGGTTCGGCGGTGTTGGACGCCACCGGGAATGCAGCGCTGACCGTGCTGGGGACTTCCCCGGCCCTGACGGCCGGTACGCATGCGATTACGGCGACCTATGTCGGGGACGCCACCATAGCGGCCGGATCGGGCAGTATGACGCAGACAGTCAACAAAGCGTCTACCACGATCACAGTGGCCCCCGTGCCGCCCAGCACGACGACCAGTGCGCTGCCGCCCGCGTTCGTTGCCACAGTAGTGCCGAGCACGGCCACTGGAAACGTCACGTTTACCGCCACTTCAGGCGTAGCAAGCGGCCCCCCGCCCATCGTCAGCAGCCCGCTGGCGCTTACTGCCGGCGTATCGGCGCACTGGGCTCCCACATTGCCGCCCAGTTTGGAAAAAATCACAGCGACTTACAACGGCGACGCGAACTTCTTATCAAGTACGTCGCCAAGCATTAACTTCGGCGGATGACAATATGAGCGCAACTCTCATTCAAGACGCACTGCCGGGCGAGGACCTGGTCGGCATCGAGCCGGAACTATTGCAGCAGGTCGATCCCGGCTGGCTGCATCGCCTGCATCTGTACCCCGGACGGGCGCTGACGGCTCCCGCGCTTCTGAGCGAGCAACTGTACCGCGCCGGAAGGCTGGCCATACTGGGCCAGTGCGTTACGCAAGGCGTGGTGAAGGGCCTGGAGCTTACCGCCGATCTCACGCACATCAATCCGGCCACCACGAAACCAGATCCCCTGCTGCAGGTTGCGCCGGGTTACGGAATCTCGGCCGCGGGCGAGGACGTCGCGCTGCTCAGCACCTTAGGCACTTCACTCAGCCAGCTATTGGTAATCGATCCGCAGCTCGGCTCGGTGATCGCCCCATTTCTGGACTACGCCAAGGACCCGGGTAACAACAGCTATGCCGGTGTGCTCCTGCTGCAACCCATTACCGGCCAGGTCAACGGCCAGGCCGTCGACACCGGCACCGGGCCTCTCATCGTTTCGGGAAACCTGGGAGCCTCCTGCGATCAGGATCCCCAAGAGTATGCGTTTGAAGACTGGCAGATCGTGGATGGCGTACGCCTGGTGATGGTGGCATGGCCCTCTAGCCCGTCGACGCTGATGCTGCCTTTCGCAACCCCGGCCGCGAGTTGGAGAAATCGCCTCGCATACACGATTTTCAACGCGGAGATGATGTTGGCCCAGGACGACCGGCTGCCGTGGGACATGCTCGGCGTGCCCGTGGCTCTGATCGGATTCGACAATACCTGGACGGCTCAGTTTGTGGACCGGTCGGCGGTGGTGCGAGCCGGCGGTTTGGTGCGCAGCCGTTACGCGCTTCCGGGGCTGCCGGGCGGTGTTCCCCCGCTGTTGGTGCAGCCCGCGCTCGCGCAGGCGCGCGTCTATCAACTCTCCGAACAACTCAGCGCGCTGCTGGCCGCTCCAGCCCCGCAGCTTTCCCCGCAGCCAGCCTTCACCAACTTCGTCCCCAGCTTCGCATTCCTGCCTCCCTGCGGTGTGCTGCCCGCCGCCGCCGTCGACTTCACCAAACATGCGGCCCTGTGGTTTCCGCCCAACTGGACAATCCAGGCCGGGCCGGTGCACCAGGAGGAGATTGAAACGGACCTGCTCACCAGCATGACGGCGCTTCCTCTCGATGTGACCCAAAACGAGTCCGTCCAGTTGCTGGTGCCGCTGCCGGACGCGGTTTACGATCCCGATATCCTGATTACCGAGACGGTGGACCCTGCGTTTGAAGACGCGGTCGAGGGCGCCGAGAACCAACGCGACGCCGTGGCACGGCATCGCAAGGCGATTCAACTGGAAGCCAACGCGCTGTCTCAGGCCATCACCGGCACACAACAGGCGCCGTACTACAATCCCGACGCCGGACTAAGCGCATTAGAGATCGCCGCCCGCGACGAGCAGCTCTATCTGCCTGACCCAAATAGTACTGAGGCGTTCGGAACCACGACGACGCCGGTATTGCCGGGGCCGGATCAGGTCACCTGCGTGTCCAACGATATCCAGTCGCTGATCGCCGCTGCGCAAGCTGCCCCTTACACGATCTTCACCGACGGCAATAACAATACGCTCAACCCGCCGTTGCAGCTTTTTTCGCAGGCCGACTGGAATGACATGGTTCAGAACGGCGTGCAACACTTTATCGACCGGATTAACGCCAAGATAGCCAGCGCCAACGATCTGCTGGACCTGGCCTTTCTGACCGCGCAGAGCGATATCTACCGCTTCCGGCAATACATTCTGGGCGCTACGGATGCAACGCGGCTGGCCGTTTCACCGGTGGTCGCCAACATCGCGACCGGCGAATCCGCGGCCGCTACCGCCGCCAATCTGCAGGACTACCTGACCTCGATTCTTCCGTCGGCGTCAGCTACCACCACGACCACGACCACCGCCGCGCCCAAGCCGGCCGCACCGGGGGGCCTCATGGTGTCGACCACAAACCGCTCTCTCGTCGCGTCGACTCACGAGACCGTCCTTACCGGGCTGTCGGGCGTCTCGAGCATCTCCAGGACGCCAACTCAAATCATTACGTCGAGACCAATAAGCGTAACTGAGTCAAAACCAACGATCGCAACTTCCAATCTAGTAGAACGTGTGGCGCCGATCAGCACGTTAAAGACCTTCAAACCGTTAACTCCGGGAACTGCTGCCCAGCCGGCCAGCACCAGCGACGTGCTGGGACAGTCCCCTCTGGTAGGCGAGCAACTGAATGTTCGTACCCTCACCATCGCTGCCCGCATGCAGCCGACGCCCTCGCAGGATGGCATCTTCTACGCAGTCGGCAACCGCCTGGCTTTTTTGCAACTCCTGGCCGATCTGGAAATTAATATCGGCGACATAGCCATCCTGGTGGATCAATGGCCCTTTCCTCCGCCTACAACCACCACAGCCCCACCTTCGGTAGCGCCACCTCTGGGTCCACCCATTCCGGCGTCGTACCCCAGGTTCGCCGATTTGATTGCGAACCCTGCCGCGGTGTTGGGAGCCGTGAACGCAACGCGCCTGAACCTGGACAGCGATGAAGCGGACTTATTCTCTACCGGCATTCATGTGCTGGAACAGCACACGACGATTCTACGCGCGGTGGAAGGGCGCGTCGCGCAGTACACCGACTTCGTGACGCTGTGCAGCACCGCACTGGCCAAGATTCAGGGCTACCTGCCCCAAGCCCAGGTTCTGGCCACCCAGTTGGAAAACGACTTTTACCAGGCGCGCCAGGACGTGGCATTCACCACCGCACTGCTCAACGATGAAACCGAACGCGTGGCTGGCGTGAATGCGCAGCGCACCCAAACCTTGCAAAACGTCCCGATCGTCGTATTCGCACGGCCTCGCACTTTGGATACCGATGCGGAAGTCCCCAGCCGGCAACTGGTGCCCGGCAACATCGCCAGTCCGGTGCCGAGTTGTCTGCAACAATCCGTGGCCATACCGCCGGAGCTGCGCGAGATCGTGTCGCTACTGCGCGAAGCGCCGGTGAGCTGGCTGCCTTCCGTTCAAAACCAGTTGAATAATCTGGAGCGCCCCACCGTTTTGCAGGCGGTGGCCGTGGACGCACAGGCGCGCGCCAACATGCAGTTGCAAGTGCCGCTGCGGGCGTCTTCCGCGGCTTCAGAACGCGGCGTTTACGCGCCGGTGATCTCCAATGTTTTTAGTGCCGATCAACAGGCGGTGCGCACGTTCCAGATACAACGAGCCGCGTTTCAGCCGGCCCATCTGGTCAACAAGAGTTGGGCCTCACAGGTGCAGATGCTGCAGGGCGCCATAGCGGTGGGCGATCTGATTTCTTCCGATGCCGTACACGCGGAGGTGGTGAATTCGACCACCCGGCTGATGCAGCAGATCTCCGGCGTGGCTACCTGCCTGTACGCGCGGGCCGGCCAGGTGCTGCCGGCCGACCGGCTGGAGTGGGCCCAGTTCCTAAGCGGTCTGGGACTGTCGATCCAATTGCAAAGCCTGGCTGTGCTGCCCAATTGGAATACGCTGGACTACACTTCCCGGCAACAGATGCAGATGCTGGTGGATTGGCTTTTCCAGCAGATCGACACGACTAACTCAAGCGCCGTCGCTTTCATGAGCGACGTGGTGCGCACTTCCATTCTGCTAGCCAGCGACGCTCCGGTGGACGCCGTGATTACCGGGGCCATCACGCTCGCCACCACGCCCAAGGTTGGCGGCGTGGTCTCGCTCACGCTGCCATCGGACAGAATCGCGCACGGCATGTATGTGCAGCTTTATAGTGCCGGCGCCTTGGCGGCGCAGGCCGTGGTCACGGATCTGGATACAGCCAGCGTGAAGGCTACGGTGACTCAGGTGTATCAGACAGTGGCGCTGCAGCCCAATGATGTAGCCCACTTCTCGGGCCAGCCGCCGCAAACGCCGGCGTTCCGCGCCTTCGACATGTAAAGCTCTCATGATGGCTTCGACTGGATGGCAGACCGAGGACCGCGGCGCCCGCTATGTGCGGCGCGCGCGGCTGTGTGTAGGTCCGGGTGCGCCGCATCACCGGCTCGCCGCCAGCATGGAAGAAGCTCTGCGGTTGGCGGTGCTCCCGGGCGAAAGCCAGGGAAGAGTTTATTATTTCCGGCGCTTGACCGTGGCTGGCTTGCCCGCTGACGGCGATCGCCGGGTATGGCTGGACGCGTTCCAGCGCGCGCTGATCGCGCAGGCCGTGGATGCCGTCTTCGGAGCCGATCCGCGGGCGGACCTGGCGCCAGTCATTTTCTTTCGCAGCAGGCAGGAGGCGCTCGAAATCTTGCTGCATCGGGTGATCGCGCGGCACGTGGTCCACGAGTGGTTCTGGCCGATGGTGATGCGCGAAGCGCATTCCTCGGGTTCCAGCCCAATTGCCGCTGCGGCATCTTATGGCGTGCGAACGATACCCGCCCTCGTGGAAGCGATTCGGGCCGCACCCGCGGCTTGGCGAGCCGTGGCCGCCGCGCTATTTGCCGTACCCCGCCTTGATGTTGTTTATTTGCTCCAGGCGATCCCGGTCAGTGAAGCCGAAGCCTGGCTTGCGGGAATGCAGGCGGAAATGGATCGCCGCCAGCACGTTGCAGTCCCCGTTGCACGCCCGTCCGCCGAGCGCCGAATTTCCGTGCCGGCTCAGCGCGCGGTCGACGAGGCCTTGCGGGTATTCGGGTTTGAAAATGCGCGTACGGTGTGGATCACGGTGCTCGCCATTCTGCATGCGTCATCCGCGGAGTTGACGGACGGTCCGGTAGTGGAGCAGGCGCGAGCGGTTTTGGCCAGGTTGGTCTCGAATCGTGATGCTCCCGGCGCGGATGCTGCGGATCGCAGGATTGAGACTGGCATGATCGAGCCTGCCACGATCGAGACTGGCCCGTCCGGTCAGACCGGCGATCAGACATCGCCACGGCCGCCAGACGATCCGGCTATTGCCCCGATCGATCATCCGGCCGGGCAAACCACCGCCGCCGGCGCGGCGCCGCCGTCCAGGGTCGAACCCGGCGCCATTCCGCACGAAACTTGCGAAAGCCCTGCGTGTGGCCCGGCGTCCGCGCTTTCGGCCCCTAAAAAAACGATCCCTAACTCAGTGTCCGAACCGCCGGCGCTCCACGGTGCCCGTCCTTCGCCTGCGGCGCCCGAATCGGTTACCCAATCGCAGCCCGCGTCTGTCCTTGCGGCAAAGTCCGTTTCCGATGACGCCGCCGCGGTCGAACGGAATTTTCCGCCCGCGACGCACCCATGGCACATTTATGGTCTCCCAACGCATGCCGCCGGCCTGTTCTTTCTCCTGAATGCCCTCGCGCGAATCGGCATCGAACAGGCAATTGGCTCGGGAGACGCGGCGGCCGTTCCGGATTTTGTCCCCCGAATTTTGGCTCGGCTCGCGATGCACTCTGGCGTCGTTCCCGACGATCCCATCGCCCTATGGCTGGCCTCGGTGATAGGGGATGAGCCAAACACCGCGCCCGCGGATCGCCTTCTGCGTGTATGGGTTCTCGCGGTGCGGCGCTGGTGCTGGCGCAACGGAAAGATAACGGTGCGTGAGATCGTCGCGCGGCCAGGCATCTTCTCCGTGAACCGGACCGACTTGGACGTTTCACTGCCCCTCGAAGAAGCGGACGTTCGTATCCGGCGCATCGGGCTGGATCTGGACCCCGGCTGGCTGCCATGGTTTGGCCGCGTGGTGCGCTTCCACTATCCCTACCGGCAGGAGTTGCATGGCTGAGAGCGCCACATCGTCCGCGCCAGATCTGTATTCCTGCGCATTGGCCGCATTAGCCGCTCTTTTGCCCGCCGGCTCCTCTTCAGCGGAAGGGGCCTTTTTGCGCGCGCATTCGGCTGCCCGCGGGCCTTCTCTGCGCGAGGCCGTAGATAGAGTGCTGCAATCCGGGGACAACGCCGGTATGCCTCTGATTAGACTGGCGGAGACCCTGCAATTGCGCCCGGTCGAAGAACTGGCGGTCACGCTGGCGGCGGCCGTGGAAACTGACCTGATGTGCGGGCGGGCTATCGCACATTTGCAATCGCCTGTCGGCGGATCGCGGCCCACGCTGGGGTTGCTGGCGGCGGCTTTCGCGGAACTAGAACCGGAACAGAATGTCATCGAATGTCTTTTAACCGGCCGCGCGGTGGCTTGCGGTCTGCTGCATCTGCTCAATGAAAACGCTCCCGCCGCGGAGCGCGCGGCTGCCGTTCCGGGTCCACTCTGTCCTGGCGCTGGGGGGACACGATGCGAGCTGGCCGGGAACATCGCTGGGACTGGAGGGTATCCCCGAGACGCCGCTGCCCCCGTCCCTGCTCGCCGAATCGAAGCGTCAGGCTCGCGGTTTATTGGCCGGCTCGCAGCGCGTTTTGGTGCTGCATGGTAGCTCGGTGGCCGAGTTGAGAACCGCGGCGCAAGCGATTGCGGCCGCCCTGGGAGGCCGGGCTTTATTCATCGAGATGGAGCGCTCCGGCAATCCGGCCAAAGCGCCGCCGGGTCTCAGCGGGCTAGGACCCCTGCTATTGCTGCGCCAGCTCGTCCCCGCGTTTTGTTTCGAGCCCGGGCCCGGCGACCGGCGTACCGTTCCTGCAGTGCCGGGCTACAACGGCCCCACGCTGGTCTTGTGCGGTCACGACGGCAGCGTTGAAGCTTACGGGGAAAGCCCCGTGGCGTGGAGGATCGGCGTGCCGCCGCGGCAGGAGCGGCGCCAGCTTTGGAATCTCGCGATCGGCAAAGGAGAGCTTGCCGCACGGCTCGCCTCCGACTACCGGCACGGCAGCGGACGCATCGCGCAGCTCGGCCGGCTGGTACATCAGCGCTGCCTGCTGGAGGGCCGCGTCCGGCCTCAATTCAGCGATGTGGCCGCCGCTTCCTGGGCTGGCGAAGGGTCGGGACTCGAAGCCCTCGCGCAGCCGCTGCCCGATCTCATCCCGGATGAAGCGCTGGTGACGGGATCCATCTTACGCGAAGAATTGTCCCGCCTCTTGCTGCGTTGCCGTTCGCGCGAGAGCCTGATCGAGGGATTGGGAGCTTCGGCGCTGGCCCGCTACCGGCCCGGCGTACGCGCCCTGTTCACCGGACCGTCCGGCACCGGCAAGACGCTCGCGGCGAGTTGGCTGGCCACGCAATTGGGACTACCGCTCTACCGTGCCGATCTGGCGTCGGTCACCAGCAAGTATATCGGCGAAACAGAAAAGAACCTGGCCCAGTTGCTGGCGCGCGCCGAAGAGTCCGGCGTCCTGCTGCTGTTTGACGAGGCCGATTCGCTGTTCGGCAAACGCACGGAGGTGAAGGAATCCAATGATCGCTTCGCCAACGCCCAAACCAACTACCTGCTGCAGCGCATCGAAACCTTCGATGGCATCACGCTGCTGACCAGCAACAGCCGCGCGCGCTTCGATCCGGCCTTTTGCCGGCGGCTCGACATGATCGTCGAGTTTCCCTTGCCCGGCCCGGAGGAGCGCCGCCTGCTGTGGCTCTCGCACCTGGGATCGCATCACCGCCTGACTGCCAGGGAACTCAATCAAGTGGCTGCCGGAGCGGATCTCGCGGGCGGCCACATCCGCAATGCAGTGCTGACGGCGGCGGTGCTGGCGCAAGCAAAACAGCGGCCTATAGAGTACGACGACATCTTTGTTGGGTTGACCGACGAGTATCGCAAGCTGGGGCGGCAGACACCGCCGGGGCTTGCGCGAAGCGCGTGACAAGGACAAGAACATGGGATCCGCCCTCGCCGTCAATCCGCGGGAGAAAAAGATCAAAGGTACGCCCCCGCCGCTCTCAACTGAGAAGTCTCAAAACCAGCAGGTCACCGGGGTGCCTGCCGGTATGCCGCTATTTCTGCGTGCCGGGCTGCAAAGAAAGTGCGCTTGCCAGGGAGACTCCGCTGGAGGCTGCGCAGAATGCGAGGAAAAGCGCAAGCTGGCGATCGGTGCGGTAAACGACCCGCTCGAACTAGAGGCGGATCGGGTTGCGCTACAGGTCATGCGCACCGCCGCCCACACGGGCAGCAAGCCGCAACTTAAGTCCGGCGGGACAGCCACGCCAGGCGGAGAGGCGCCGGCCATCGTGCATGACGTGGTGCGCTCGCCCGGAACGCAGCTTGATCGGGCCAGTCAAACATTCTTCGGACCTCGCTTTGGCCGGGATTTCTCGCATGTTCGCATCCATGACGACCATTGGGCTGCCGAGTCCGCCCGCTCGGTGGACGCCCTGGCCTATACAGTCGGCGAGCACATCGTGCTCGGCAACGGCCAATCGGGACATGCTTCGGAATCCGGTCGGCAACTACTGGCCCACGAGCTGACGCATGTGGTGCAACAGGGTGGAGCAGCTCCGCTCGTGCAGCGGACGCCATGTCGTGGCGCCGCCCAGTGCGCTACGCCCCCCAAGGGCGATCCCGCCACGTTCGGCGAAAAGGCCGACAAGGATGAGGCGGCCAGAGCTGCGGCGTTGGCTGCCGCCCCACCGGGAAGTAAGGAAGCTGCGCTCGAGGCGCGCATGGGACAGCGCGCTGTGCATCTCGAGCATGTGCTTGCCACGCATGGCATCCCGCTGCGGCCTGAGGTCGCAGCATTTCTAGTCAATTCGCATATCGATCCCAATGTGTCGGGCGCCGAGACTTCCAAATGCGCTACGCCTCCCGATAAATTCTGCGTTCAGATACCCGCGGAAACCGAGGACCAGGCAGCGACTATCGACATCTTCGGCCCGCTCTCGGAGCCACAAAGCGAACTAGCCGCGCAGTTGATCAGCCTCGGAGTGCACGAGATGCAGCACGCTGCATTCGATAATGTCCAAGGGGACCCGGCGGCGAGAACTATAGGGCCGGAGAAGGACTGCAATCTTGACACACCGATTCCGCCCAGTAGCACCGTCGAAGGTCTTCTCAGCGAGGTTAGCGCCGAAACCTCGGAGTTCCCGGTGTTTTTCCAGAATATCGCCGGGGCCGGCAATGCGCCACAGGCGTTGGAAGTAGAGGAACAGAACCAGGCATTTAACCCAGGTGAGAGTCTGCTGGGAGCGATTCAAAAATTGCAGTGCGGCTGCTCCTGCGCGAGCGTGGATTCCTTTGTAACGAAGACGGTGAATATGACTACAGCGAGCTGGCCGCCCGCCCAGAAACTTGCTTTTCTCAATACCATGACCAAGCGTATACCCGGCGTTTGGCCGGTGGCGCTTCACAAATAAGGTGAGAGAAGACCGGCATGGGATCCGCGATCGCCGTCAAGCCGCAGGAGAAAAAGAGCAAAGCGCAAGTTCCTGCGTCTGAACCTGCCGAGATTCCACAAATTGACCAGATCGCCGGTGTCGCGGCCGGCATGCCGTTGTTCCTGCAACGATCGCCCACCGGAGGCGGATGCTCTTGTGGCGCATCCGGCGCGGAGGAGGGAGAGTGCCCGGCGTGCCGCCAGGAAAGGCTAGCGCTACAACGTGAACGAGTTCAGGCCAAGCTCGTGGTTGGCCAGCCAGGCGACGCGTACGAGCGCCAAGCCGATCGTATCGCCGATGCAGCCGCTGGCGGACAAATGCCGCGCCAGGCGCCGTCGCGCGTGGCCCCAACGATTCCGTCGCCGCCCACTGGCTCCTCGATTCCGGTTGGCGACTCCGGCTCGCCGCTGAGTCCCAGTATTCGTAAAGGCATTGAACCGTCTCTGGGAGCGGATCTGAGTCAGGTCCGCGTCCATAGCAGCCCGCGCGACCGCGACGTCGCCCGAGGGTTGCGCGCCCAGGCGTTCACGCATGGCCGCGACATCTGGCTTGGTCCATCCCAAAGCGCCGCAGACGTAAAGCTGATGGCGCACGAGGCGACCCACGTGGTGCAACAAGGCGCCGCGCCTGGTAAGGCACCTTCTGTCCAGCGCCAGGAGGCTGACCGGCCTGTCGTCGACACAAGCGATCCCCCCCAACCGCATCCGAAAGAGAAGGTTCCGGCCGGGAAAGACAAGACCAAACGCAACGCAACCGGCAAGCCGAAGGGGGATACCAAGCCGCCTGCCAAACGCCCGCCTAAAGTCGGCAAGCGCAAAGCCGCAGTTCACAAGATCGTAGCCAAGACTGGCGCTGCGCAAGCCTTGGCGAACAGAAAGACACCTGCACGGCGCCCGATGGGCGGCGCACTAAAAAAAGAATCGCCCGCGCCAACGGCCATCTCGAGGACGCCTGACTTCATCGCCACGCCTCCGGCATGGGAGACATCCGAGGTCGTCGTCCCAGGGATGAACTCCGTGGGGTCCCATATAGTCGCCGAGGCCGTCGGTCACGCTGCGCAGGCCGCCCGCCACGGCCTACTTGAGTCGGTCACTCACAGCGCCGACGCCGTCCACAGTGAGATCTCGCACCAGCGCAACCAGATTTTCGACGCCGGGACGCGCCAAGCAGGACAGATCCACGATGCATTCGACGCCGCTCGGAGCCAACTGAATCAAGCCGCCGCAGCCGCACAGACCTTGCTGGATACCAACGCCCAGGCGCACCTAGCAGCACTGGCTGGGTGGCTTGCGGACGCCATCGCGCAATCTACCGGCATCTTCGCCGGCGGCTCGCAACGAGCGCTCGATCTGGGCAACAGCGACGGTGAACAAGCCATCAACGCCGCTAACGATTCGGCCAGCCAGGCGTCCGGGCAACTCGAAGCGCAAATCGCCCAAGCCCGTTCCATCGGCGAAGCCCGCGCCGCGACGGGGGGCTCCAAACCGGAAATTGCCGAAGCCAAGGCCAAAGCGGCCCGCGACCTCGCCGACGACACCGCGCAGAAGGTGCGCAGCGCCGTAGACGACTTTCTTCCGGACCTGCGCGCCAACGGCCCCAACGTGGCGCAGTCGTATCGCGACCAGGCGGCCACCGCATCCGTTCAGCTCATCTCCGCATTGCCGGGAGTGACTGAGCAGCTCGGCGCGGTTCACGACACCACCGCGCAAGCGATTTCGCAGGCCGTTGCCCAGGCATCCGCGGCCTTTTCCACTATGGCGACCCAGTTCAGCGCGTCGTTGAATGCGTCCGAGCAGGAAGCCATTCGTCAATTGCAACAGCAGGTGGCCGAACAGGCGCAACAGTTTAATGCTGTCGGCGAGCAGGCTGTCGCGGCGTTGGATCGTGCGGGGCAGAAGGCCGCTAAAGCCGGCGACGATCAACTGAGTGGCATCAATCGCCAGCTTGCCGGAATGGATCTGGACGAAACAAACGCGTCTGCTACGGCGGCAACTGTGACTGCCTCCGTCCAGAATTCCTACCAACCGCTCTACGGCCAGGTGGATCAAACATCGACCGAGGTCCGGAACCAGATTGCTCAGGCAGGCTCGGATGCCGTGAGTGCGATCGACACATCCGGCCCCGCTGCCGCCAACAAGCTCCGCGGCGTGGTGACGCAGGCACGCAATGCGATCAACACCCAGGGCGCCTCCGTCGACGCGCAGCTTTCCGGCGCTGTCGCTCAAACGAGGGCGGGTGGCGACGGCATGATGAAGGATTTGGCCGGCGCCCTCGATACCCAAATTGCCGATCTCGACGAAAGCTACGGCAAAGGGCTGGCCGACTACCGCCACGGCATCGACGAGCAGGTAGCCAAAGGGCTCGACGATGTGCACGAACCGATCACGACCCTGCCGGACCGGATTACGACGGCCCAGGCGAAGATCGAACGAGACGCCGACAAGAGACTGGCTGCGTCGCCAGTGGGATGACTTCGTCGACATAGTCAGCGATCCCGGATTCTGGGCAGCGCTGTTAGTCGGGCTGGTGCTGGTAGTGCTTGTGATCGTGTTCCTGCCTGAAGAACTGGGCGTGCTGGCCATCGCCGCGATCGGTGCAGCCATTGGCGCGATCGCGGCCGGGGTCGGCACCGTCGTGAGCAACTTGTATCACGGCCGGCCCTGGCACGAAAATCTTCTCCGCAACATGGCCATTGGCGCCGCGGCAGGTGCGGTTTTCGCCTTGGCCGCAGAGGGTGTGGCGGCCCTCGGGGTTGGAGGAGTCGGATTCGTTGCTGGCATGTCGGTGACCGCCGGTTTAGTCACCGTCGCTACGAACCTGATCAACGGAAAACCGTGGGATGAAGGGTTGCTCGCCAATATGGCGTTCGCCGGAATTCTCGCGGGCATCGGAAAAGCCTTCGGCAAATTTGCACCGAAAGGCCCAACTGAGACGCCACCGCCGAATGAACCCGTGCCGGGTCCGAACACGCCACCGCCCGCCCCCGCACCGGCCGAGCCGCCGCCTGCCCCCACACCGGCCGAGCCGCCGCCTGCCCCCACCCCGGCCGAGCCGCCGCCTGCCCCCACCCCGGCCGAGCCGCCGCCTGCCCCCACCCCGGCCGAGCCGCCGCCTGCCCCCACCCCGGCCGAGCCGCCGCCTGCCCCCACACCGGCCGAGCCGCCGCCTGCCCCCACCCCGGCCGAGCCGCCGCCTGCCCCCACCCCGGCCGAGCCGCCGCCTGCCCCCACACCGGCCGAGCCGCCGCCTGCCCCCACCCCAGCCGAGCCGCCGCCCGCCCCCACACCGGCCGAGCCGCCGCCCGCCCCCATGCCGGCCGAGCCGCCCAAACCGGCACCGCCCGCTCCGGAGCCTCCTGGTCCCGAACCGCCCAAACCGGCACCCGACCCCGCGCTCACCCGAGAACAACGCCTTGCGGAATTAGCCAAGGATCCGGACCACGGCAATGCTGTTACCGACGCCTCCCGTGCCGAGGCCGAGGCCGCCCTGGGGCTCGAGGAGCGTGGTGAGATCGACGGGCCGGTACGCCGTCCCCAACGTGGCGACGGCCACAGCGGCGACTTCGTCGACGGCAAGGGCGGCGACTGGGACGTCAAGGCCCCGCGCAGCCGGCAAAATCTGATCGACGCAATCAAGGCGCGTGCGCGTGCTGCAGGCCGGCCCGAGCCGAAGCTCGACCCAAGCCGGCCTATTAAGGGCGAGTATAATACTGCACATACGATGACCGAGATTCAGGGCGAACTGGCGGCTGGAGAAAACGTCATCGTGGACACGCGTGGAATGAACGCGGCAGATCTGGCGGATCTGCGCGCCGCGATCCAGAAAGCGGGCATCGATTCCAAAGTCAGATTCTTTCCGTGAGCCGACTGAAAATGTATCTGCCGCCTTCAAAGGAGATTAGCCAACAACTCGCCAACAGCCACCTCTGGCGGGAGACCGGGGGCACGCAGGGGGCACGGCTGTATCTTGCCATGGAGCAGCACTGTCATCTCGATCTCGCGGGTGCGACGATGTTCGAAGCCACCCTGCAGGACACCAGTCTGGCGGGTGCCCGGCTTGACGGCGCCGATCTCGGGCGGGCGCTTGCAAACGGCCTATGCCTCGACGACGCGCAGTGTATTGGCGCTCGATTTGACAAGGCGGACCTGGTGGAAGCGAGTTTCGTGCGTACAGTCGCGCCGCGCACCTCGTTCCGAAAAGCGGATCTCAAGGGCGCCCGGTTCGCCGAGGCTGATCTCCGCGAAGCCGACTTCGAGCGCGCGGTATGCAACGGTGCCAGCTTTCGTAATGCCGACTTGCGCAATGCTCGCATGACAGGCGCCTTGCTGATTGGATGCAACTTCAGCGGGACGCTCTTGTCGGGAACCAACTGGACTGGCGCGGTGCTCGATGCTACCAGCCGCTTGGCTCCGGCCGACGGCACGGAGCAAATCGTCGCTGAGCATCTTTCGATCGATGGGCGGGTTGTGAGTGGCTCGGGAGTGCGGACTGCCCTGGCTGCCCTCGCGAGGAACACACCGTGATCACGGCAGAAAAAGAGCCGCGCTGAGGTGAAAACATATGGGATCCGAACGCATCACCAACCTGCAACAGAAAAAAACTAAACCAAAGCTGCGCCCCCACTCCGCCGACGCATCCCAGAGCACCAAATCATCCGGCGCGCCTGCCGGCCTCCCGCGCTTCCTCAAAGGCGCCCAACCCAAGCTCGCGGTGGGCCAGCCCGGCGACGCCTACGAACGCCAGGCGGATCGCATCGCCGAAGCGGCCGCAAAGCGCAACGTCTCCGGACCCGCGCCCGAAGTCCCCTCAGGCGCTCGCGTGCCTTCCGCCGCTCCCGCTCTTCCCGTCGCGGACTCCGGCACCCCCCTCAGCGCCGATGTCCGCGCCCGCGTGGAGCCAGTTCTCTCCGCCGACCTCAGCCGCGTGCGCGTACATGCGAGCCCCGCCGATCGCGAGGTGGCCAAAGACCTGCAAGCCAGAGCATTCACCCATGGGAACCATATCTGGCTCGGGCCGCAGCAAAGCTCCGCCGACACCAGGCTGATGGCACATGAGGCCGCGCACGTCGTCCAGCAAGGCGCATCGCCCGCGCCTTCGCTGCAGCGTGAAGTGGCGCCCGTCACCGGGCCCGATACCGGCAAAGACGATCAGCCCAAAGAGACCGATAGCTGCGCGGGATGGGAGAGCGATCCCCAAAGCCTGTCCAAAGTAGCCGCGGAACGATACGTCCAGGATCACATTCCTGGATTCGACCATGGCGGCGTCCAGACGATTCAATGCGATGCCAACGCCACCAAGCCGCCTTACACCTGCCATGTGCAGTTCGGATGCGGCATGGTCATCGATATCTCGGTATACAAAGGATACATCTGGGCCCAGGTAAACGATGCAAGCAATCCCAAACCGGACGCGCCTATCTGCCGGTACGACTATCAATGTCCGGCGAAGGGTGGATTGATTCTCACCCAAGGCCAATGCCTGATGAACCCTTTCCCATAGGATCCAAAAAATGGGCACCGCAATCGCCAAACCGGAAGAGAAGAAGAAGCCCGCGCCGGCGCCAGAGCAGGAGCCGCCGAAGGATCGCCACGTCGAGGAAGCCGACACCGTGCCGGCCGGGCTGCCTCTGTTCCTCGGTGGCAGCCCGCAAAGAAAGCTGGCGGTGGGACCGGTTGAGGATCCTCTGGAGAAAGAGGCGGATCGGGTAGCCGCCGCGGTAACATCCCCTGGGAACATTGTCATACAGCGCAAGTGCGCCTGCGGGGGATCCGCTGCAGGCGAATGCGAGGAATGCCGCAAGAAAGAGGAAGAACTCGCGGGCGCTCCGCCGATTCAGCGGCAGGCCAGCGGGGATGGCGGCAATATCAGTGAAGCGCCACCGGTCGTACATCAAGCTCTCAACACCGCGGGCGAACCGCTCGACGCATCCACCCAGTCTCTGATGGAAAGCCGTTTCGAGCGCGACTTCGGCGATGTGCGCGTGCACACCGATTCGCTCGCCGCGAAGTCTGCATCGAGTATCCACGCCCTGGCTTATACCTCTGGAAAGGACCTTGTCTTCGGCGCGGGCCAATACTCGCCTCACTCGGGCGTTGGCCAGCGTCTTCTAGCGCATGAACTGACACATGTAGTGCAGCAGGATTCCCGATCGCGGCCCGACTTGCGGCGCGTCGTCCGGCGGCAACCCGCCACAGCCGCCGCTACCGTAACGGCGCAACCAGGTGTGGTGGCGCAGCCAGGCGTTGCGGCGCCCCCGCCGATTTCCCCTGAAGACCGCCAGCGCCAGATCTACGCAGCCACGATCATGCGGGAAGTGCCGGCGCCCGACCCGGGAGTGAAGGCCAATCTGGGAAAGGCGCTATCCTTCGCGCCAGTGTATGAGGACATTCATGATCGCGACAGCGCCCGCGACCAGCTCAAAACCACGCAAAGTCAACTCGACGAAGCCATCAATCAGAAGAGCATTGCGACTTACAACGTCAAGGATGTTTCCGGCGCGCCCGGCGGATCCGGTCCCGGATCGGGCTTGCCGGAAAAAGCCGCCGCCGACCTGGCCGCCGCCAATGGCGCGGTTTCCGACCTTTCCGCACGCGTGGCGGCATTGGCCGCGGACCTCCAGCAGAAGGACAATCGGGTAAAGCGCGAATTGGCGGCGCTGGGCGTCAAAGACGAAGCTGCACTGGTCACTTTTGTCGAGGACACTTTTCCGAATACTTTTCAGGAGCGCGGCAAGCAGGTCGCCATCGCTCAACTGGAGGCCAACAAGCGAGCGGCGAAGAAGGAGCAGGAACGCTACAAGGCCGAACATGCCGGCACGGGCGATCGGCAGGGCCTGGTGGATGCGTGTCGCGACCTGGACGCGCGAGCGAACGAAATCTCCGCTATCGCCAGCAACCGGTACACCACTTTACCGCCTGGAGGCGCCGATCCGGCCGACCCCGGCGTGCAGGAGCTCAAGCAGATTCAGGAAAAAATCATGCCCAAGCAGGCGGAGCTGGAGAAAAAACGGGACCAATATCAACTCCGCTATCCGATCCTGTTCAAGGTCGATCCCCGGGAAATCGCGCATGCTTCCCCCAATCGAGCTCGACGCTCTCGTCGATGGACCGGTTCACACCATACTCGACAACATCAACACCACGGAAGACAATTTAAGATCGGGCGATCTTAAAATCTGGAAGATTAAGGCGGCCGGTATCGACGTCCCACGTCTCACCAAGGACGAGATGGGAATCCTGCCTGGTTCCACCCTGGATGCGGTTGTCGAGAAGTATGCCGCGAGCGACAAAAGCACTATGGAGATGGTCACGGAAGCGCTCGACGCGTTAGCCATGGTCGCCGATGCGGTGGCGCTCGTCACCGGGCCGGTGGGGCTCGCGGTAGCCGGAGGAATCACCGCCGTGGCCGCAGTCGCCAACGTGGTGCAGGATTATCAGACTTACACGAAGCTGCAGGCGGCCGGCAATGTTGGAATCGACCCCGAAGTGGCGCAGATGGCCGTCGAACAGCCGGACCTCGAGGCATTGATCTTTTCGCTCGCCACGGCCGGCCTCGCCGCGCTGGCCGGTGCCGGGATGATCCGTACTGCCATCACCGAATTTAGAAAAGCCAAGACTGCCGCGAAGGATCTCGCTGAATTCACCAAACTGATCCGCGAAACCACGCTGGCCGATCCGGTGAAAGAAAAGTTGATTGCGGAGGCGGCCAGCCAGTTCGCAAAGTCGCCTGTGGTGGACGTGAAGTTGTTGAAGGCCGAGTTCGCCGCTATCGGCGCGTCATTTTCCACTAGCGAAACTGTGGGGGTCGCGCGAATCCTCACTAAGGTCGGCGAGGGAGAGGTGGCCAAGGCGTTCCTCGAGATGGAAGAAAGGAAAATCTTCAAGCTCACTCCCGAGGCCATCGAGAAGGTATACGCCGGGAATCAGGCACAGATCGACGCTCTAAAGGCCCAATATTTCGGTCAGGGCGGGAAGATCACGTCGCGGGGTTTTACGGAGAAAGGCAGGGCGTTCATCCGGCCGGGAGAAAGTTACGCGGCAGTTACCGAGTCGGTGTCCCATGAAGTGACGCATCTCTTCCAACAGAAGTATGAGCCAAAGTTCGTTCAGATGTTCAAGTATTACCAGGAAATGCAGGCCTTTCAGAAGCAGCGGGAATTCCTGCAGGGCGCCAGAGCCGCCCTGGGCGAGGCGGCCTTCGAAGAGGCTTTTGGCACAGAAAGCTGGTTGGTGGATGCTACGGACCAGAAGATCGCCGAGCATCTGAGGGAAACGCCAGGTTATAAGCTGCTACCCCCAACGCCCGATGAGCCTCACTCCGCAGCAACTCGAAGAGGGTATGGCTGACATGTTGGAGAGAGAGGAGGACCGGCGCAAGCGGGTGTTCGACGCGTTAGCCCGCCGGCTCGATAGCCAGTAGGTCACCCGGTGCCATGATGCTCACGATCGGCATGGCCACTTACGACGACTACGACGGAGTGTACTTCTCCGTCATGGCCCTGCGCCTTTACCACCCCGAAATCGCCGCCGATATCGAAATCCTGGTGGTCGACAATCATCCCAGCGGAACTTGTGCCGCCGACCTCATGGCCCTTGGCAATTGGATTCCCAACTATCGCTATATCCCGTTCGACCGCGTGCAAGGCACCGCCGCCTGCGATCTGGTTTTCCGCGAAGCCGCTGCCCCCTTCGTGCTCGCCATGGATTGCCACGTGATGTTCGCTCCCGGATCGCTGCGCAAACTGATCGACTACTTCCAGGCGCATCCCAATACGCCCGACCTGCTGCAGGGGCCCCTGCTCTATGACAACCTGGACACTATCTCCTCCCATATGGAACCAGTCTGGTCCGGCGGCATGTACGGCGTCTGGGGCAGCGACCCGCGCGCCAACGACCCCGCCGCGGCGCCCTTTGAAATCGGCATGCAGGGTATGGGGGCTTTCGCCAGCCGCAAGTCGGCATGGCCGGGATTTAATCCGCGGCTGAAAGGCTTCGGAGGCGGGGAGGGGTACATTCAAGAGAAATTCCGGCGCGCGGGCGGACGGGCGCTTTGCCTTCCCTTCCTACGCTGGATCCATCGCTTTGGCCGCCCCATGGGCGTCCCCTACACGAATACCTGGGAAGACCGCGTGCGCAACTATCTCATCATTGCCGACGAACTGGGCCTCGATCCCACGCCCGCCATCAATCACTTTCGCGCGCATCTCGGTCATCCTGTCACTGATCGGGCCGTGG
Source organism: Bryobacterales bacterium (assembly GCA_963795925.1). Lineage (GTDB taxonomy): Bacteria > Acidobacteriota > Terriglobia > Bryobacterales > Bryobacteraceae > Bog-159. The sequence goes on from CAWCJP010000008.1 coordinate 161,609, forward strand.
CCGCCACCGAGAACGAATTGCGTAGCCCGTTCCATTTCTTCGACGCGATCTACTGCATCAATTCTGCCGGGGAAACTACCCGCTGGCAGCAAGCATCCGCGCACTTCGCCCGTTTGGGCATCGGGCACCGGGTTCGGCGGTTCGAACCCCGACCGGACCAGCTTTCCCACCGCGCCGTGGTGGAAGAGGCCAAACGTCTTGGCCTGTGCAATGTGCTGGTGTTTGAAGATGAGTTTACCTCCGATGCGATTCCTGGCCTGGAGACTCCTCTCAGTGAGTTGCGCGGCCGGGACTGGCAAACGCTATGCCTGGGCGCACACGCTGTCGCTTATCACCAATCAGCCTACGACCGGATCCTCACCGACGGGGCCACCGCCGCCCTGGAACTGTGCGGTTCCGCACCAAACCGATAAAAATACACTTCCAAAAAGTGTAATGAAAGTCGCGGACTAGTTCACAATACGTTAAAGAGTAACGCGCGCCAACTTCGAGAATTAGCGCTGTGTTTTTCGGGGATAGCGGGAACATAGCGCGTAGCGGGGCATAACGATGGCAATGCGCTCGAGGGTTCGCATTTGGGTGATCGAGCAGGGCGAAAGACTGATGCCGGGCATTCGTGTGGAATGCCCCGACTTGGTGTTCACCCCTGTGCGGCAGGATCTGATCGCGGTTACAGCAAACGTCCCCAACCTGGCAGTCGTGGATGCCGCTGAGCGTCCTTGGGCGTGTTCGTCAATTCGCGAAATGCGCCGGCGGCATCCCGCCGTTCGGGTCCTAATCGTGTCGCCGGCGTCCAGCGCCGAACCTCTGCCCGACGACTTCGACGATTTCGTAGTCTCGCCTTTTCAGCCCGGCGAACTGCGGCTGCGCCTCTCGCGCCTTTCGGGCGAAGGCGAGGAGCCGAACGCCGCCACAAACGGTGATGAATTTATTCGCCGCATTCGCGCACTCTACCATCTGGACGTGGTGATCGGCGAAAGCTCAGCCCTGCACGACGCCATTCGAAAGGTTCCCCGGCTGGGGGCATCCGAAGCTACTGTCCTCATCACAGGCGAGACCGGCACCGGCAAGGAGTTATTCGCACGGGCCGTACATTACGCCAGCGCCCGTAGCGCGCGTCCATTCGTACCTGTAAACTGCGGGGCCTTGCCCGATACTTTATTTGAAAACGAATTATTCGGACACGAGCGAGGCGCCTATACCGATGCGTCTTCCGCTGGATTTGGTCTGCTTAGCCTGGCGGAAGGAGGCTCGCTGTTTCTGGACGAGGTGGATTCGCTGAGCCCCGCCAGCCAGGCGAAGTTACTGCGCGTGCTGCAGGACCGCGAATACCGGCCGCTGGGTGCGCAGCGCTCGGTCAAAGCCAATGTGCGCATCATTGCCGCCGCCAACACGCCGCTGGCCGAGCGGGTCCGCGCGCGCGAGTTTCGCGCTGACTTGTACTATCGTCTCCACGTGCTGGCGTTGAAACTGCCGGCCCTCGTCGATCGCCGTGACGACATCCCCATTCTGGCCCGCCATTTCCTGGCCCGCTTCGCCAAAGAAGCGCACCGCCCGGCGCCCAGGCTCTCCGCCGAAGCCCTCCAACGGCTGGCCGAATATGCGTGGCCGGGGAACATCCGGGAACTCGAATCTGCCATCCAACAGGCTTTCATCCTGTCGGACGGGCCGATTTTGGACGCTTCCTCTATCGATTTGCCGGATTCCTGGACGGCTCCGGCAGCGCCTCCCTCCGATGCTCCCCTGGGTATCGCGGATGCAGTTTACCGGTTTGAGCGGCAATATCTAACCGGCTTGTTGTCCGATGCCGAAGGGAACGTCTCGCGGGCGGCTCGGGCGGCGCGCAAGGATCGTAGAACCTTTCAACGGCTGCTTCGCCGTCATGGCATCCTCAGCCAGCTTGCCGCCGCGTCCGATGATGACCAGGAAGGGTGCGGCTTGGCTGCCGCAGCCCGATAGGTCGCCCCACACGCTCGTCCAACATTTACTATCGGGTTACGTAATGGCGCTTGGCTTGCCTATTGGCCGCAGGGCTGATATTGACGGATTCTGTCAGATTGGCGGAGCAGGAAGTGTTGAGGTATCTGCTGGCTCACCAGGAAGCGCGCGACACCTTGGAGGGCATCGAGAAATGGTGGCTCCCCCAATTTCAACAGTACGGAATGGCCGACATCGCCGCCGCTCTGCGCGATCTGCAGCAACGCGACTTGATTCGCGTTTGGCAGTTCCCTTTCGCGAAGCCCATTTACGGCCGGGCCGCCGATTTGGCAGCGCTTGAGGAATATCTGCGGAGCCTCGCTTAGTACCGCGTTTCTTAAATATACTAACGTATAAATCAGCTTGAAATCGCGCTCGCGGCATGGCATCCTTTTTGGTGAGGTGCGCAAACATGCCAAGATCGAGTCCTTTCGCCATAGCCCTTTCATCCACCGAGGAAGGCGAACTGCGCAGGCGTGCTGCAAAATATACGTTACCGTATTTTCAAGTTCAACGAGCCAAGATGATCCTTTACGCAGCCGAAGGTATGCCCAACGGGGAGATCGCCGCGTGCCTGGACACCCGCCGTGAGGTTGTCTCTCTCTGGCGCAAACGCTTCTTTGCCGACCGCCTCGCAGGATTGGAAGAGCATACTCGTCCGGGTCGCCCCCGGACTTTCCCCCCAGAGCTCGTCGTTCAGGTTAAGGCCTTGGCCTGTGAGTTGCCGGCCACGCATGGCCTGCCGCTGTCCCGCTGGAGTACCACGGATCTGGTGCGGCAGGTCCAGCAGAGCGGCTTGGTGGCATCTATCAGCGGCAGTACCTTGTGGCGCCTCCTGCATGAAGACGCCATTCGCCCCTGGTATCACCGCAGTTGGATCTTTCCGCGTGATCCGGATTTCGCCACCAAAGCCGGCCGCGTGCTGGACTTGTATGCACGGGAATGGCAAGGCCGTGCGCTGCGGGGAGATGAATTCGTGATCTCAGCCGATGAAAAAACCAGCATCCAGGCCCGCCGCCGCAAACATGCCACGCAGGTCTGCCGGCCACGCACACCCATGCGCGTCGAGCACGAGTATTTCCGTTGCGGCGCCTGGACCTATCTCGCCGCGTTGGACGTCCATCACGCCAGAATTTTTGGCCGCTGCGAATCCAAGAATGGTATTGCTCCCTTTGATCGGCTTGTCGAGCAAGTCATGACGCGACCGCCGTACAATGATGCTCGTCGCGTCTTCTGGATCGTGGACAACTGCTCGGCCCACCGTGGCGCCAAAGCCGTCGAACGTCTACGGAGCCTCTATCCTCGTCTGACCCTCGTGCACGCTCCGGTCCATGCCAGTTGGCTCAACCAGATCGAGATCTATTTCTCCATTGTCCAGCGGAAGGTCTTGACGCCCAACGATCTTACCGACCTCGACGCCCTCGCCGAGCGCCTCCTCGACTTTCAATACTACTGGGAGACCACGGCCCGACCGTTCGAATGGAAGTTCACCCGCCAGGATCTTGCCGAACTCCTCGGCAAGCTCGCTACACCACGCTGATCTTTTCAAAATACGTTAGTGAACTTCTGAAGTGACCGACTTAGCTACCGTTTCTGCGCAGGTCTAAACTTGATCCCCATAAAATGCTTCGGAACACCATTTTCAGCGGGGGTCTTTTGGAGAAACGCCTTCGCAGAAGCGTCGTGTTTCAGGTAGGCATCCAGAAAGTTCAAAGTATAGCGCGCAACCCAGGCATAGCTCGTGTTGGCGTCCTCCCGATCGTAATCGGCTGCCTGATTCTCCGCAAAGCGTTGCGCACTCTCCCTGCGTTGGAACATGGAACTGAACTCCGCGTGTGCCATGCCCAGCATATTCACGGTGAGCAGATCACCATGTATCCAGGCGTTGAGGACGTTTTCGCCAAGTTTGTCTGCGGGAGGTGCGCCGTCGTTTTCCAGATCTTCCAGGCTCACATTTCGCGTAAAGCAAAGAAGCGGTATGGTCATTCGCTCTGGATGAACGTCCCCGGCTCTTTTCACCAGGCCAGGATAATAGCGCATGCTGCCGTCCATCTCCGCCAGGGCATCGATGCGAGGGTCTCGTGCCGAGGCAAGCAGGCTCGAGATTCCTCCCCAGCTCCAGCTCACCACCGCAACCTCAGATAAATCCGTGTTGCGAAGCGACCCGGCATACGTGATGAGAAAAGAGATGTCGCGCGCCTGTGCATTGATCCCGTCCAGATCATCCGTCATATCGCGTGCCGCCACCCCCATGGACGGGCTTGCCAGAACGACGTAGCCATGACTGGCAAGATACTCGCACAGATCGGCGTTCTCCCACGAAACGGAAGAATCGCTGGGAGCATAGATAAGAACGGGATAACGCCCTTTTGCCGGCTTCGCCTCCCGCACCGCCGACAGCGGAATATCGAAGGACGTCTTCAGCAGAGAACGCCACCGATTCTCTTTCTGATCCGGAGCGTTAAAGTGGATCTCCGTGTCGGCCAGTTGGACATAATCGCCAACCGTCATCGCTTTGGATGTGCTTCTCAACGATGGATACCAGAGCAGGGTTTGTAGAGGACGGGCGCCGTCATACTGATAGACGATCTTTAGACCTACCGGGTACGGTCCAGGCTTTTCGAGAAACCTAAACTGGGATGCTTGTGGCGCTGCCAATATTGGGCAAAGACCAAAAAGAAAAGTCAAAAGCCGGTTGTGGCTTGTGGCGCCCATTCAATGCGCGTGACTCCGTTCCGAACCATCAGTCGCTGGATGGCCTCTTGTCGGCTGGTATCGCCAGGTCGCGCCCTCCATTGGAGCTCGCAGACTAATTCCCGTTCTCCTGTTTGTGAGCCGCGAAAGCCGCAAGATGCGATCCGGAAACCATCATTCTGCAGTATCCCGCGAATTTCGCGCTCCCCCGGTCCGGCCGGCTTGATCGCGATCCGCAATGTTCCCTGATGGTCCTGGCTCAAATGATTTTCTAAGTGCTTCAGGCCGGCGAGTGTTGAAATGCCAATCACAGCGCCGGCCAGTCCCAAGCCGATCTGGCCTCCCCCAAAACAGAGTCCCAATACAGTTAAGAACCATATCGTTGCGGCGGTGGTGACGCCCGCCACGAAGTTGTCACGGCGAACAATCGCTCCTGCGCCTATGAAGCCGATGCCGGAAAGAATGCCGAGGGGCAGACGCATCAGATCGTTCATTACAAATGAGTCGGAATGTCTCCCAGCGAGCGAGAGCAGCAGATTGACCTGGAGCATAGCCACGCAGGCGGCCAGGCAAACGAGGATTGACGTCCTAAGACCGGCGGCTCGGCCATGCTCGCTCCGGTTAAGGCCGAACGCGGTCCCCGCTGCGATGGCACAAAGCAAGCGGACGGAAATATCCGGCCAGCTCGGCGTTATCGGCACGGGGATCGCCTATTTCTTCTTCTCGTTCTTCTTCTTCTTGATGCCGTCATTCAAAAACTTGAGAGCTTTCTTCGGTCCGCCCGTGCCTGTGATTCTGAACTTCTTGCCGCGTTGCTTGTTGTAAGAGACGAAGAATTCTTCGAGCTGTGAGAGCAGCGTCTTGCTGACATCGTCGATCGTCTCGATATCCTCGTGATCGTAGGAGTGAATAGCAACGCCAAGCAGGCGATCGTTGGTCTCTTTTTCTCCGTCCTCGATTTGCTCCGCCGAAATGACGCCGACCAGCCTGACCTCGATCAGACACCCGACATGCGCGGGCGCATCCATGAGCACGAGAATATCGAGCGGATCTCCGTCGTCGCCGAGCGTCGAGGGAATGAAGCCAAAATCGAACGGAAACATCATGCCTTCCGGCAGAAGACCGCCCAGCATGAACAGATTCGAGTCGGGATCGTAATCGAACTTGTTGCGGCAGCCTTTGGGGGTTTCGATGATGGCGCGGCACGTGCCTTTCTTGGCATCGAGCTGGTGCGGAAGTGTGGTCAGATCGGACGACATGACTAGGATGACTTCTTTTTCGGAATCTTGGCGCCCGAGCGGCGTGCCTCGCTCAAGGCTATGGCGACGGCCTGCTTGCGGCTCTTTACCTTCTTGCCGCTGCTCGATTTCAGCGTCCCTTGTTTGTGCTCCTTCATGACCTTTTGGATCTTTTTTGTGCCTTTGGATTTGGTTGCCATTTCGAATCCCCCTCAAGAGTGAGTTACATAGCACGTTTGTCACCACTTTTTCAACATGGCGCGAGATGGCAAATGAGTTGCGGATAGATTTGGCGAAAAAAAGGAGAGCAAACGATGCCGGCGACCGTCTGGAAGGGTTACTTGAGTTTTGGGCTCGTCTCGTTCCCGGTCCGCCTGTTCTCCGCGGCGCGCGCCGAGGCCGTGCATTTTCATATGCTGCACAAAAAGGATCTTTCGCGCGTAAAGGAGGTCTGGTATTGCGCCGCGGAAGATAAGCCCATCGAACGGTCCGAGATGGTCAAGGGCTACGAGGTGAAAAAGGGCGAATACGTCACTGTCGATGACGAGGAGCTCAAGAAAATCGCGCCGGCCACGGCGACGACGATGGAGGTGCTGCAGTTCGTAGCCAGGGACGACGTGGATCCGCTGCTCTTTCAAAGCTCATATTATGTGGCGCCCGAAGAGAAAGTCAGCAAGCCCTATGCGTTGTTCCTGGCCGCGCTGGAGGAAACCAGGCGCGACGCGATCGCCAAGGTCGCTATGCATAACCGCGAGCACGTCGTTCTGATCCGCCCGGCCGGCGGTGGCTTAGTGCTGCACACGCTCTATTTCGAGGACGAGCTGCACAGGGCCAATAAGGCGGAAGCGCCGAAGACGAAGTTCTCCGCCAAAGAGCTCGACATGGCTAAGAGCCTGGTCCAGAAGCTGAGCGCGAAATTCAAACTGGGCGAGTTCCACGACACCTACCGCGAGAACGCCGAGCGCCTGATCGAAGAAAAGAAGAAGGGCGAGAAGATCACCACGGTCAAGCAGCCGCGCAAGGCTCCCGTGATCGATCTCATGGAAGCGCTCAAACAAAGCCTCAAAGCCAGCGCACCGGAGCGCTCCTCCCAGGAAAAGGCGCGGGCTGCGAAAAAGCCAGTCCGTAAGACCGGAGCGGCATAAGTCCTCGACACACGCAAACACTTCCTCGGGGTGCAGGATTTGCAATAAAACACAGAGCCCGAATGGGCGCCCTCACCTCTTCATCAGCCGCGAAAGCCTGCTCCTGGGCATCGAGCAATCCTGCTTCCGCGCGTGCTCGATCACACGGTCCATCAAGCTCGTGGCCGGGCGCTTGAACAGGAGGCGGGCCGTCGCGTGACCCAGTATATTGAAATACCGGTTGTCCATGGTCTGCATTACCCGCTCCGTTCCCTATTCAGGCCAAACCGCGAGTGGATCGAGCAGACGGTGTAATCGAGTTCACGCAGCCTATGCAGACGTTCGTCGCAAGGATAAAAAGTCAAACAGCGAGTCATGCCGGTTCATTTCCGGAGCTCTTCACGCCTGCGTCGGCCTGAAGCGTAAACACCTGAACCTGGATCTGTTTAATCTCCTTGAGCACGTCCACGCGAACGGCATTCACGTAATGTTTCACTACCTCTACCCCGCCCCAGGTGAAGAAGATGCATGCCAGAAACGGGCCGCGTGGAAGACGCGCGGCGTCGGCGCTGAACCAAAGCCACGCAGTCGCGCTCACCGCGCAGAAGATCCAAAATGCGGTTACCAGAACGCGTTCGCGGCGAAGCCGTCTCTGACTTGCTTCTATCAACGATGAGACCCGTTGACGATAGTCGGCGAGATCGCCGGGGCTGGGCGATTCCGACAGGAGACGATCGCGTATTGAGTTGTCATTCGGTTCCATATTCACCTCTCTCGAGAATCTGTCTGATTTGCGCTTTGGCATGATGGATGCGCGACTTGACCGTTCCCGGCGGGCAGCCGACAATGTTCGCGATTTCGGTTATTCGGAAGTCCTGCAAAAAGTGCAGAACGAGGACTTCGCGGTGCTCAGCGGAGAGCTGGGCGAGGGCGCTGCGAATTTCAGCGGCCGAAAGTGAACTGAGATCGGCTGCAGTGTTCGTTTCGAGCCCGTCAACGAATCGTTCTTCGGCTCGAAAACGAACTTGGTCGTGGCGAACATGATCGACGGCGATGCCGTGCGCAAGTGTATATAACCACGCGCGGACCGCACCGGGATCCTTCAGCTTCCGAAACGCCTTGAAGGAGCGTATCCATGTCTCCTGCAGCAGGACCAGAGCCTGGTCTTGAGTACCCACCAACTGCAGCAGGTAAAAAAACAACGGCCGCTCGAAGTCTGCGATGAGCGCTTCAAACGCCCCTGGGTCGGCAGCCTGACATCTCAGGGCCAACCATTCGTCGCGAGCTCGTCGTCCTGCATCCATTCAGACAGTATGTCGAAGGGGAGCGTCCGCCGGTTCAAAGCTTCCTTGACAAAGACGTCCTCTTTCCCTTGGAAATAGACGGGCGCCGGGTGCGAAACGCCTCATCCGACATGACGTATTCAATATCCGGGCGCCAGTGCCAATTTCGGTACGGCGGGCGCGTCGATCGTCGAGTTTGGCCGGCATTCAGCAGGGACGGGCACATAAGGAGGTCGAACATTCGGACGGCCTGCTAGTCGCGCCGGAGCGCCGGCAAGGGATCGATGCGCGCCGCCTGGCTTGCGGGAATCGCGGCGGCCGCGAGCCCGGTGATGGTCATCACGGCGAGTGCGCCGGCAATGGCGGTTGGATCGGCCGCGGTGAGTCCGAACAATAAGGAGCGCGCGAAATAGTTTGCGGCCAGGGCCGCGGGCACGCCGAGGGCGAAGCCCATCGCGAGCATGGCCGACGATTCGCGCAGCACGAGCCATTGCACTCGCGCGCCCGATGCGCCCAGCGCCATCCGGATTCCGATTTCCCGCGTACGCCGTGCCACGCCGTATGCCAGCAACCCGTATAGGCCGACACACGCGATGGCCAGCGCCAGCAGCCCGAACGCGGTGGCCACCTGCGCGATCATGCGCTCGATGAACAACGCGCGGTCTTCTAGCTCAGTGAACGGCACAACCTCGGCGATCTCTAACGGCGGATGCATCTGGCGCGCCGTCTGCTGGAGGGCGGTGGAAATGGCGTTGCGGCCGGATGCCGCGCGTACTGCCAGGGTGACGAATGACGATGCGTCCTGCCGGAAAGGCCGGAAGACCATGGGCGAAGCCGGCTGCCGCAGGCTGAGCCAGCGCGTGTCTTTCAACAAGCCGGCGATTTCCACCGCGCGGCTGTCTCCTGCGAACCGGAACCGCCGTCCAATGACTTGCCCGCCCGAGAGAAACCTGCGCGCGAACGATTCGTTTACAATGGCCACCGGCGGGGCGTTCGCATCGTCGCGGGAACTGAAGTCGCGCCCGGCGAGGAACGGCACGCCCATGGCGGCTAGAAACCCGGGCGAGATACGTTCTGTCAGTACGCCCGGATCTTCATTCGGCCTGGCCTCGCGGCCCTCGATCTCTATACGGCCCTCCAAGCCTTGCCCGGTGAGCGGTCGTATATGCACATATCCCGCTGCGGTCACGCCCGGAATTCTCGCGGCATGCTCGCGCAGAGTATCGAACAGGTCGGTCCGCTGCGCGTTCGAATATCCTCTGGGAGTCTGAATGCCCGCCATGACGATTCTGTCGGGCTCGAGCGCGGGCTCGAGCGCCCGCAGATTGTGGAGCGTCTGCCCGAATAGCACCGAGATCGCCATCACCGCCGTGCACAAACCCACCTCGCACACCACCAGGCCGCGGCTTAACCACGCCGAAAATGCATGGCCCGCACCGGGCGCCTGGCGCAAGCCCGCTAGAGGCGCCACGCGGGTGGCGGCGACTGCCGGCGCGGCGCCGAAGAGAAAACAACTCGCCAGCGTCAAAAGGGCGGTAAATGCAAGAACGTGCCCGTCCAGCCGGAACGATAGGTTGGGTAACACACCAGCCATGTTCGGCGGCAGGAAACGCAAAACGGCATCGCTCATCCACCGCGCGGCCAAGATGGCCAGCGCGCCGCCCGCCAGCGCGATCAGGGCGCTTTCGGTGAGCAATTGGCGAATCAGCCGGCCGCTCCCGGCGCCGATGGCTTGGCGCACCGCCATTTCACGCTGGCGCGAAGCCGCCGTGGCAAGCCCCAGATTCGCAAGATTCGCGCACGCAATGAGCAGCACGAAGGCAACCAGGCATTCGAGCACTACTATGGGCCGCGACACGCGCTCGCGCAGCGCGGAAATCCCCGATCCGCCGGCCTCCACTGCGATTGCGCGCCGCAACAGCGCGCTCGATTCCGCGGCGGCCAGCCTGGCGCTTACGCCGTGACGCAGACGGGCCAGCAAGCTGACCGACCGGCCTCGCGACCGGAGCACGGAATCAGCCGGAATGCCCGCCGTTTCGAGCGGCAGGAAAATGTCGGCCGGCGCATCCAGCAGCACGCCGCGAAAACCCGGCGGCGCGACTCCGATCACCGTGAACTCCCACTCGGCCCAATGGAAATGCGCGCCGATGGCGTCGGCGCTGCCGTTGTAGCGCGCGCGCCAGTACCGGTCGCTGATCACGGCCACGGCATCGCCCGGCGGCGGAAACGTGCGGCCGCGGGCGGCGGACACGCCGAGCAGTTCGAAGTAATTGCTCGAAACAACCTGCAATGCGGCCTGCACGCTCTGGCCGCGATCCGTAATCTCCAGGGTGCCTGGCAGGTACATAATGGCTGCCATGCCATCGAGCAGGCGGGTGCCGCTCCGCAGCAGCTCGAAATCCGAGTACCGGAAACGGCTGTCGCCCGCGTCTTTCAGCAGCGCCAGGCTTCGCGGATCTTCCACTGGCAGCAAGCGCAGCAGCAGCCCGTCGAGCACACTGAACAGCGCGGTGTTGGCGCCGATGCCCAACGCCAGCGAAAGCACCGCCGCGGCGGCAAAAGTGGGATTTCGCCGCATGGCGCGTGCCGCGTAGCGGAGATCCTGGAGCGTGGATTGGAGCCACACCAGCAGGTCGCGGTCGCGCGCGGATTCACTTAAGCGTGTGCGGTTGCCGAACAGTTGCGCGGCCTGGCGGCGGGCTTCGCCTGGAGCCACGCCTTGCGCGATCAGATCTTCGATCCGCCGATCGATGTGGAACTGGAATTCGTCGTCCAACCGGGCATCGAGGCGCCCTGGGCGGAATGTGTCACGGAGTCTCCGAAAGAGTGGCATAGCGTCTCCTATACGAAATGCAGGACGGTGGAAACAGCCGCCGTAACGTTCTGCCACTTCTTCTCTTCCGCGGCGAATTGGCGGCGGCCGGCGGCGGTGAGTTCGTAAAATTTGGCTCTGCGGTTGTTCCCGGAGGTGCCCCATTCGGCCCGAATCCAGCGGTCCTGCTCCATGCGGTGCAGCGCGGGATAGAGAGATCCCTCCTCGATGCGCAGCGCGTCGTGCGACACCGTTTGAATGTGAACGGCGATTCCATACCCGTGCTGCCGGCCGCGGGAAAGGGTTTTGAGAATCAGCAGATCGAGGGTGCCTTGGAGAACGTCGGGTCTTGCCTTGCTCATCTTCGCCCCCCCTAGATATCTAGGATAGACATCCAGGATAGAGTATAGCGCCGCAGCGCGATAAATTGGGTGCATGGATCAACCCACTGAAACACCCCTGCCCCTCTATCTGGAAGACCTCAGCGTAGGGCAGCGGTTCACCTCCGGCGAGTACCGGGTGGAGGAGCATCGCCTCAAGGCGTTCGCCCAGGAGTTCGATCCCCAGCCCTTTCACCTGGATGAAACGGCGGCGCAGGCCACCATCTTCAGGGGCCTTGCGGCGAGCGGCTGGCACACGGCGGCGATCACCATGCGTCTGCTGGTCTCGACCGGACTGCCGTTGGCAGCGGGCATCATCGGCTTGGGCGGCGAGATCGCCTGGCCGCGGCCCACACGCGCCGGCGATACGCTGCATGTGGAAAGCGAGATCGTTGAAATCGTGCCGTCGCGCTCCAAGCCAAACCAGGCAATTGTGAAGGTGCGGAACACCACGTTGAACCAGGACGGGCTGCCGGTCCAGGTGTTCACATCGAAGATCCTGGTGTTCAAGCGTGCGGCGGATTAGGCTAGCGCACATCCAACTCCCGCAGCGCGCGCGTCGCCACCGGATCGCCCGGCTTCCGGTCCAGTAACTGGTGCATGATCTCGCTGGCCTTCTGCCGCTCGCCTATCGATAGATAGAGGCGCCCCAGGTTCAGGTAGAGCGTCTCATCGTCGGGCGCGCGATCGATGCCGTATCGAAACGCGGAAATCGCGTCGTTGGTCTGCCCCAGCTTGGTGAACAGCACCGCCAGATTATTGATCGCGCCGGTGTGCGCGGGGTCGATGGAGATGGCGCGCTCAAACCATTCCTTGGCTTCCGCCGTGCGATCCTGTTTTGCCAGCGCCAGGCCGAGCTGATTGGCGGCATCTGCATTTTTCGCATCCGATTCCACCGCCTGGCGCAGTAGCTTTTCGGCCGCCTGCGGATCGTTCATCCGCGCATACACTTCGCCTGCGCCAATCAGCGCTCCGGTGTGCGCCGGCCGGATCGGCCAACACCTGCCGGTAGCTCTCGAGCGCCGGCTGCCACCGCTCCGCATCGAAATGAATCTGGCCCAGCGCGAACAGCGCCTTCCAGTTATCGGGGTCTCGCCGCACCACCTCTTCCAGATACGGAATCGCCTGGTCGGGATAGCCGGCCCAGTAAAATGCCGCGCCCAATTTGAAATAATTCCGCCGCGGTGGCAAATAATACTGGCCCGGAAAAGGCAGCGCCAATTCAGGCCGCGGCCCGTTCAGCAGCGTCTTGAAGTCCGCCTGCAGCACTCCGGCCGACGGCATCCCCGTGTATATCTTATGGGCCCGGCTGCGGCCGTCGATCAAAAGCAGACAGCGGCAGTTCCAGATCGGTTCGCAGCTCGAACAAATACCGGTGAAAGATGGAATATTGCGCGGCCAGATCCGGCGCCGCACTTCGCCAGATCGACAATTTCGAAGGGCACGCCGTAGGGCGCCGCCGAGGAGGCTGCTGCCCTTCCCGCTGCGAGCAGAACGAATCCGGGCCCCTTGCGCTTCTCCGGCAGCGGCACCGGCTCGAACAACCACGTGGCGCCGAATTCGGCTCGGTTCACTGGCTCCGACCGGCGCACTCTGCATCGGCGCGCGCGCCGCGAAGGGGACCGCCTCCACCTCGTCCGATCCCTCTCGGATCCGGTAACAGAACCCTGCGCGGAGCTTGGCGAAGCTCTGCGTTTTGCCGGATGGCCAAGTGATCGTGATGGCCGCTTCGGCCGCCTCCCCTAAGCCGACATGCAGTTGTTTGGAATGCTGTGACAGGTATCCGCTGCCGGCGCTCAGATGATAGACTCGCCCGTTGGCTTCGACGCGCGCGCCAATCGCGTCGCGATTCGATTCCACACCCGCCAGCCGCAGCGCGATCGCGCGTCTGCTCACGCCGCAGTTGTTTCTCAAGACCCGGATCTGCGGCCCCAGCCGGCTCTTCAAGACGATATCCAGGTTGCCGTCGTGATCGATGTCCGTCACGGCGAAGGCCCGCGAGTCGTCCGCGAAATCCAATCCGCTGACGCCCGAAAAGTCGTGGAATCGCGCGTGCGCTGCCGTCCGCCGGCTGCACCCGTTTATAGAACACATTGGGCTCGTGGCCGCACCAACTGTAATCCTCGCGGATGAGTTGATTGATGGCGTTCCAGCCGTTCTCGTAATCCACCGCCGGCTACCGCGGTCACCGGCGACTTGGCCACCACTTGGCGCCAGAAGAAGCTGTCCAGATCCTTCTCCGAGGAATTGGTCAGCATGCCGGTGGCGATGAAGATCTCCGGCGAGCCATCGTTATCGAAATCAAGGCCGTCGGCGCACCAGGCCCAGCGGCCCATCGACACGCCTTCCTTCGGCCGGCCTCCGCGAATCGGCCATCGCCGGTGTTGCGGTAGAGCGAATTGCCCTTGGTATGGCTGCGATACTCCGCGGGACGCTCGCGGCCCGGCACGAACGCGGCGTCGCGCGACCACGCGCTGGCCGGCCGCCGTCCACATGTTCGAGACATAAAGATCCGGCCGCCCGTCGCCATCGTAATCGAACCACGCGGCGCTCATACCCGGCGCCATGTTCTCCACGCCCGCTGCGGCGGCTTCGTCTCGAAACTTGCCTTGCCGGTTTCTGTACAGATTGCTCCGCCCGAAATCGTTGGCCACATACAGATCCGGCCAGCCGTCGCCATCGAAATCGCACCAGGCCGGCGCAAAACTGAACCGGTTGTTGTTGTCGTTCATGCCGGATTCTTCGGTCGACATCTTCGAAGTATCCGCCGGCCTCGGTAAGGCGGTTGCGAAAGAGATAATTGGGCGGCCCGTTTTGCGCGTCATGGTAGGGCGTCGCGTAGCGATACTGGTCTTCGCTTTGAAAATAGAGGTACGTGCAAAGGTACAGATCCACGCGCCCGTCGCGATCGTAATCCGCCGCCGCCATGCCTGTAAATGCGCCTTGCGGCGCTGTGCGGAAACGGAACGCGTCCGGCCTGTGGTCGAACATGCCGTCCCCGCGATTAATGAAATAGCAGCGGACCCGTCCCGCCCAGCACCACCAGATCCTGATTGCCCGAATTGCGGAAATCGCGCAAACAGGGCGCAGGTGCTTTCATCCAGCACCCCCACGCCCGCCTCTTCCGTAATATCCGAAAAAGTCGCGTCGCCGCGATTCTTGTAAAGCCGATTCGGCAGCCCGCCTGTCTGGCAGACGTAGATTTCGTCCCACCCATCGCCGTCGATGTCGCCCACCGCGACGCCGTTGTTTCCGTAGATGTCGATGCCCGGTGGCGGCGTCCAGGCGCGACCGCCACCAGCGTATTGCCCTTGCGCAACTGCTCGTGAAACGATTCGGCACGCGCAAACGAGTGGCCGGTGATGTCGTGAAACAGCGGCTCGGCTGGCCGTCGTAACGTGTCTCGCTCAGCGGATGCCAGATTCCGCAGCCGTCCGTCCTGCCAGACCTGCTTCCACAACCCGGTGCGATAAGCTCCCTCGCTCGCAATTTCATAGCGCACCAGATCGTCCGGCAAGGACGAAGAAACGCGCGCGGCGCGGACGGCCCAGCGACCGGATCCACTGCGCCAGTTCTTCCTGAAAATCGCCTCCCGGACGATTCCGCGTATTCCGCTTCCGAGACGCCTTCCGCGATCACGCGGTAGCGCCGGGGGAGTGGGCGAGCGCCTTCAAAATCGGGGGATAGAGGAAGGGCCTGGCCGCCCAGCATGGCCGCCAGCCGGCCCTCGATTTCCGTCGCTTCCTTTTCGAAGTGGAATTCGTCCGTGCCCGCTTCCACATGGGCCAGAACAGCATCGTAAGGATTTGGTTTGCGGAAATGGACCGGGTAGGGGATCGCGCGCGCAAGCCTTGCGACGGCAACGCCCCTAAGCAGGCGAGCGCCGCGAGAAACTCGCGGCGCTCCATCGGAAAATCCGCCACAGATTCATTGTAAGGCCGCCGGTCGATCGCGGCGCGAATCACCCTCAGAAAAGGAATTTCAGGGCGAACTGAACGTGCCGTTCGGTTCCGGGCAAAGTGCTGGTCACCTTGCCGAAATTGGCATCGCCGAAGCCGCTGTCCGGGAAATTGAACTGCGGCGTATTGGCGAGGTTGAAAACTTCCGTCCGGAACTGCAGCCTGTAGCGCTCGGTAAACGCGAAGTCCTTGAATACGGAGAAGTCCAGATTCCGGAGCGGCGGCCCGTAGTTGGTGTTGTCGCCGACGATTGCCCTGCGTCAGCGATGCGGGAGCCGTGAAGTTCGCCGTATTGAACCATTCCGATGGCGTGCGCCCACCGGCCGGCGCGGCGTTGGGATTGGCCCGGACACCATGTCGGGGAAGCAACCCGCCCACACGCCCTGGCAGGCCGCTGGCGCTCACCGTGTACGGCTGGCCGGTGTGCAGCGTCAGAATGCCGTTGACCTGCCAGCCGCCCAGCAGCATGTCCGCGGCCCTGTTCAAGTTGGCGCCGAACTGCTTGCCGCGGCCGAAGGGAAGGTCGTAAGTGAAGCCGGTGGTGAAGTTCTGGCGGATGTCCCACGCCGCGCTGGAATAGTCCAGGTTGTAGTTCGAGATTGCTATTGGTCTGGAAATTCGTTCGAACCGCTGAGCGTGGTGCCGCGTGTTGGCCAAGCGCATGGCCCCAGGTGTAGGAACTGATGAACTGCAAGCCCCTTCGAGAAGTGTTTCTCCAGTTTCGCGGTCAGCGCTTCGTAGTTGCCGATAGCCGAAGCTGGCCGTTCCCGAAATACTGCCGATGTCGGGATACGCGCGCAGGGAATTACAGTTGATGGTCGGATTCGGCGTCGCAAGATTGGGGCAGGGATTGTCGTCGGGCTGGAAAAGCTGGTGCGACGAGTGGTTGCCCTGGTAGCCAACTTCGAGCGCCATCTGGTGCCCCAAATCCTGCTGGATCGCGACGTTCCACTTCTGCACCATGGGATTCAGGAAGTCGTTCGCCACTTCGCGGAACTGGAGAGAACTCACCGGATAGGTGGTGAATACCGTGAGCGGATACCCGACGCGTAATCCCGCCGGTGGCCGCTCCGTTGGCAAAGAACGGATCGGGCTCGAATTGGCTGACACCCGCGGGCCGGTTCAATTGCGGAGATTCGTTGAACGGCGCCGACTCGCCGCGGTTCGGATTTCCGCCCTGCTGTTCCTCGCCGCCATAGAAGATGCCATACGCGGCGCGGATCACGGTCTTCTGCGCGAATGTTATAGGCGAAGCCCAGGCGCGGGCCAAAATCGTGCTTATCCCACGGGATCAGGTACTGGGAAACGCAGCCGCGGCACACTTTCACGTTGGGAAAATCGGCCGGGTAGGTGATGCCGTCCAGCGTATAAGGCGTGTTGAAATTCGGCGGCAGCGGCGCGTTCTGAATTCGGCCCGGTGGGAATTTCGAGCGTCAGCGTGTCGATATCGAAATTGGACTGGCGTCCGAACTGCTCGCCGATCGGCGACCACAGCTCGTAGCGAAGGCCATAGTTGATGGTCAGCTTGGGGGTCACCTTCCAGTCGTCCTGGGCGTAGAAGTCATAGGACTGCCGCGTCGAAGAGATGAAGTTGGTGGTCGAAATCTGCCCGTTATCGATCGCGCCCAGCAGGAACGATGCAAATGAGTCGCCCGTATCGGTGTGAGGAACCGTTCACTGCCGCGTCTGCCGCGGTCGACGGGATAGGCGGTTTCCGTGCGGGAGAAGTTCATTTCGCCGTGCGGAAAGGGCACCTGGAAGAAGGGGAACTGGATGGGCTTCACTTCGGCGCCGAACTTGAACGCGTGGGTCCCCTTGGTGATGGCGACGTTCTGGATGAAGTCCCAAACGTTGCTGTATTCCTTGGTCGGCAGCCAGTCGTTGGCGCCAATCTGGCTGTATTGCCCCATGCCGAACTGCGGCAGGCCGCCGTTCAGAGTGGTGGTGGGGTCGAGACCGCCGATGCCGATACGCCTTGAATTCGTCGGTCTCGGCAGTTGGCCTGCGTGCGCGCCGTCACCAGGCGGCTGAAGCCGATGCGCGTTTCCGAAATGATCGACGGAGTCCAGATGCGGGTATAGCCCATCTGCGCATTGCGGCCGAGGTCCTGTTCGCTGCTGCCGTAGAAATTGCCGCCATCGAGCGCGCCCTGAAATGGCGGCGTGTTGATTTGGACGGTGTTGGACCAACTGATACTGCCGAACAGGCTGTCCTTTTCGTCGATCTTGTAGTCCACGCGCCCGTCTCCCTGATCCGTTCGCAAGCCGCCGGCGGTGACCGCATAGTAATCGTTCTGCGGATAGTTTCCGTTGGCAGGATGGCTGATTGGGCGCCGGATAGAGAGCCGCGATTTTAGCCGCCGCCGGATCCATCTGGTTGGTCGGGATCTGTGTTATTGGGGTACGGCGTGCGTGTGCACGCGCCGCGTTGCAACTGGCGTTGCAGGATCGAAAATCTGGTTTGAGAATCGGGCCGTACCGGATCATCCGATAGTTGCCGAGCAACGCCGGAAAAGTTGCCCTGCGATCTCCGCCGGCGTGGGAATCGTGTAGAACCGCCATAACCGAGGTTCTGGACCACGCCGCCCGCCGTGGCGATCTTGGTGCCCTGATAATCGCCGAAGATGAACAGCTTGTTCTTGATGATCGGTCCGCCGGCGGTCGCGCCGAACTGGTTCTGCTGTAGCGGCGGACGTCCCACGCCCGCCAAGTTGTTTTCCCAGCGGTTGGCATCCAGGTCGGTGTTCTGCAGGAATTCGAACAGAGTCGCCGTGCAGCTGATTGGTGCCCGATTTCAGCGTCACGTCGACCACGCCGCCCGCCGCCCGGCCGTACTCGGCGTTGTAGCCGTTGGTCAGAATGCGCATTTCGCCGATGGCGTCCGAGCGACGGTCCGATCACGTAGGACGTCTGATTGATGAAGTCGATCACGTTGACGTTGTTGTCGACGCCGTTCAGCAGGAAGTTATTTTCGCCGGTGGAACGCACGCCGTTAGCGGAAAACCCGCCATTCTGCGCATCGCGCGCGCCCGGTTCCGCCACCAGAACGCCCGGCGAAAGCCGCGCCAGATAGGCGAACACGCGCTGGCCGCCCATAGGCAATTGGCTCACTTCGGACGTGTTCAGATCGGCGCCTTGGGATAGTGTTCTCCGTCTGCAACAACGGCGCGGCCGCCGAGACTTCAATCGACTCGGTGATTTGCCCGACCGGCAGGGTTAAGTTCACGCCGATGCGGTCGCCGGCCGTGACCACCACATTTTCCTGCGCCACACGCCGGAAGCCTTGCGCTTCGGCCGTCCACCGTGTAAATGCCCGGCTTTCAGTGCCGGGCGAATATATTCGCCGGTGGAATTGGTGGTGACCGCGTAGCTGAGGTTGGTGGCGACTTCCGTGATGGTGACTTTGGCGTTTGGTATGGCGGCGCCGCTGGGATCGCTGACGATACCCGTGATGGTTCCAAGATCTCTTTGAGCAAAAACGACGGCAACCAGGAGCAATCCGAGAAAGATTGCTCGCATGCCCGCAACTTGGCGCATAATTCTCCTCCAGTTTGACGCGCGGCCTGCATGGCCCGCGCATGAGTGCGTGTTGTTAACTTCCCTCAAACCCCAACGTCGCTCCAGATCCCGCTCTGGGCTCGATGCAAACGTTTGCAATGATCTTATGTGAGGTACTAGTCCCAAGTCAAGAGATATGACTCAAACTTTTTAATTATTTTTCATTATGTCTTGTCTTGAGACGCCCGAACGCGGTATAGCTACGCAATATGGGCGGATGCAAATCATGAAGATCCAGGAGGTGGCCGGCGTGCCGGAGTCTCGACCGCCACCGTATCTCGCACAATCAACAACCCTTCCATGGTTGATCCCAAGACCGCTAAGCGAGTCTGGAAGGCGGTGGAAGAATTGAGGTACTATCCCAACTCGCAAGCGCGATCTCTGGTCTCCGGCCGCAGCCGTATTCTCGGCCTGATTGTATCGGACATCACAAATCCATTTTTCCCCGAATTGATCAAAGGCTTCGAGGATGTCGCCATTCAAAATGGTTACGAAATTCTGATCAGTTCCACGAACTACGATTCGGCCCGCATGGCTTTGTGTGTGCGCCGCATGCTGGAACGCAAAGTGGAGGGCGTGGCCATCATGACTTCCGAGATGGACAAGCACCTGGTCGATCAGCTTGCGCATCGCAATGTGCCTATGGTGTTTCTGGATGTAGGGCCGGCGGGCACGGGCATCAGCCATGTCGTGGTGGACTATGCGATGGGCGTCAACGAGGCCGTGGAACACCTGCTGTCGTTGGGACACCGCCGGATCGGATTCATCAGCGGCCCGCTGGGCTTGAAGTCCGCGCGCATCCGGCGGACTGCGTTTCTGCGCTCGCTCAACCGGTATGGAATCGATGAAGACAAACGCCTGGTGGAGGAGGGCGATCACACCGTCGATGGCGGCTTCAGCGCCATGACCCGCATGCTCGAATCGGACTGCTCGCCCACGGCCGTGCTGGCTTCGAACGATCTGACGGCGATCGGCATGATGCGCGCGGTGCGGCGCGCGGGCTTGTCGGTCCCTGGGGACATCTCGATCGTGGGCTTCGACGATATCCGCCTGGCCGAGTTCACCGAGCCTCCCTTGACCACCGTGCGGCTGTCGCGCCAGGAACTGGCCGAACATGCGTTTCAACGCCCTGCTGAGCGATGTGGGCGACAGCCCCAAGGCCCGGCCCGATTGCAAAGTGGAGACGCACTTGGTGATCCGGGAGAGCACCTGCCCGGCGCGTGCGCCCCGACAGCCGTGATAGAATGCCTTACCAGAAGGGAGGTGGACCGATTCCCCGTCGCATGGTCCCCGGCGCGACGTCCGCTAGAGATTGCGCGGGCGGTCTCCTGGAGCCGCCGCAATTTCCTGCGTACAGTTACCGGTGCGAGCGCTGGTGGCGCGCTGGCCGGACTTGCGCCGCGGCGCCTCATGGCGCGGCCGCGCGATCGCAAAGTAATCGTGGTCACCTTCGGCGGCGGAGCCCGGGACGAGGAAACCTTCATGCCCGAAGGGCAGGAGAACATTCCTCACCTCCTGAAGGAATTGATTCCCCGCGCTACGTTCTTCAGCCAGGTGGTCAATCGCGGCATTCTGGGTCACTATGTGGCCACGGCCAGTCTCGCCACCGGTGTATACGAGACTTTCAATAACTTTGCCGCCGTGCCCCCGGACCATCCCACGGTCTTCGAATACTTCCGCAAAGATTTAAAGCGGCCGGCATCCGACGCCTGGGTGGTGGCGCCCAGCAACGGCTTCAACCGCATCGGCGAGAGCGGCCACCGCTCCTATGGCCGCGGATGGGGAGCCGGCGTGATCTTGCCGAAGCGGCTGCTGGCGGCGGCGCTGTCCTCGAGCGCGGGAACACAGTACGAACATCTGTTGCGCGACAATTACGAAACGCCGCTGTACGCTCCGGAACTGAGTGGCAACCAGGTCGAACTGCACCAGATGGCCGAGGTCTTGCGGCTCTCGGTCGCTGGCTTTGCCGCGCACGCGCGCACTCTGGCCAGCCCGGACGAGCTTTCCGTCTATATCGCGCGGCAACTCATGCGCCAGCTGGCGCCCAGCTTGCTGTGGATTACTCTGCACGACATCGACATCGCGCACTCCGGCACTTACTCGCTGTATCTGGAAGCCATTCAGCGCACCGACCGTCTCTGCGCCGAAATCTGGAAACTGATTCAAAGCGAGCCCGAGTACGCCGGTAAGACGACGATGTTCATCCTGCCGGATTTCGGCCGCGATTCCGACAACGATCCGGGCGGCAACGGATTCCAGCATCACCGCACGGGCGATCCGCTCTCGCGCACCACCTGGATGATCGCCATGGGACCGGGCATTCGGGAGAACGTGGTAGTCGACAGGCAACTGGAACCGACCGACCTGGTGCCCACGCTCGGGCGCGCTGCTCGGGTTCCAGACGCCCCTGTCGCAAGGCAAGCCGCGCGCCGGAGGTGGTATAGCGGCGATGCTGCCCCGTGAGTTGACGGCCGATTCGTTTCAGCGCCTATCCTCCGCAGGCCCGGCAGATCGCTGCCGGCCAGGTCGCCTTGCTGCGGGATCTGCCGATCGGCTTTCTGCCGCTGCTGCTGCGCGAACTGATCGCCTACGACTGGAAGTTTCCTGCCGAGCGAGGAGAACTGGACCGGCAGTTTGCGTATCTGGCATCGCGCGCCGCCGATGCACGCGCGGCAGTTGATGACCGGCTTCGCCGGGCTGCGCATCTCACCGGAGCTGGAGCATGCGGACTGGGTCAACACGCCGGCCCAGTTCTCCGAGCAACTCACCGCGCATCTCTGGGCGACTCACCAGATCGACGCGTTCCGGTCCGCGGCCATCGACTACATGCAGCAGGTCCACGCCGCCGCGCCCGGGAGCCGCCTCCTCTGCCGCGCCTGGGGCTGGTGGTGCTGGGCAGCGGCGTGACGGCAAATAAGTACCGGCTCTTTCGCAAGCTGCGGCCGCAGGGAGTATACTTCAGCAACGTCAAGCCGGAAAACGGATTCCGTGTGCTGATGGATGCAGCCGCGGCCCGCGCGCAGGCGCACCCTGTTCCTTACGGCCATTGGTACATCGATGGGGGAGCCGGGGAAGCCGTTCCCGCCGGGCTGACGTGTGTCTCATATAATTCGCTCGCGCCGGCCCGCGCCGACGCTGCAAGATAAGATGCAGCAGGCCTACGCCTCCGATGGGGCCCGAGGCGTTTCGCACCATGCTCGCTAAGATGCAGCCCGGAGAGTTGGGCTTGGGCGCGGCCGGCGACTCTGTATTGAGCCGCTTCCAGGTGAGCCTGCTCACCGAAGGCTCGGGCACCCAGGTATTCAGCACCACGTTCGTGCAATGGGCCGCGCGTGAGGCGCTGCGCCGCGCCGAGCCCATGACTCTGTTGCTGCGTTTCACGCCGCGCCAGCGGAACCGGCCCATGAACGAGTTACTGGCGGAAACTCAGCATAAAGCGGAATTGGATCCGGAGGGATCGCTGATAGATGCCGACATGGGAGCATATTACACCTGGCTGAATCAGCAGCGCCTCAAGGGCGCGGACCAGGCCGCATTCCTGGTCTGGTTCGAGGAACATAACGAGGCCGTGGCGATTGGGCCTTCTTTGCCGCGCAACACCGAATCGAAGGGTCCGGTCGGCCTGCAGCAGTTAGTCAAGCTACTAAGTTAGTTAGATCCCTCGGTAAGTGTCACCGTCCGGTCGGCGCGCAATGTGCTTCCACTCCTGCGTCTTGCCCGTAGGCCAGCGCACCGCCAGCCGGTCTACCACTGTTGAGGACCCCAGGCCGAAGTACAAGGTCTGCATCGTTTTGGGAAAGATAGCTGCCGCCGCTCATCACCTCGTCGATCTGCGTATGCCCGCCCGCTTCTAATGTGGCGCGCGCCCCGATGGCCCCGCGGTTCGATTTGGTGCCCACCAGGCGCACGCGGATGTAATGCCGGCGCGGGCGACTGATTCTTCAGCAGGCTGGGCGTTTCATTCATATTGGCAATGACGATCGCGGGTCGCCCGGCGCCATCCAGATCTCCCGTCGCCAGGCCCCGCGCCGGACGCAATTGCTGAAACGCCGGGCCGGCCCGGTCCGTTATTTCCTCGAACCGCCCGTTGCCCAGGTTGCGGTATAGCAGCGTCTTTTGCCGGTAGCTCTCACCGATTTGAGAGTTATCCACCTCCGGATACACATGCCCATTGGCGATCACCAGGTCCTTCCAGCCGTCTTCGTCCACATCCAGGAAAGCGATCCCCCAGCCCAGCAATTGATGTTTGCCCAGCCCCGCCTGCTGCGAGACATCGCTAAAGAATAAGTGGCCCTCGTTCGCGTAAAGCGAAGGCAGATCGCCCGAAAAATTGGATTTCGCAATATCCAGCAGTCCGTTGCCCTCATAGTCCCCCACCGCCACACCCATGCCCGCTTGCAAACGGCCGTCGAAATTGTAGGCCACGCCGGCACTCCACGCCGCGCTCCTCAAAGGTGCCGTCTCCGCGGTTGTGATAGAGCAGGCTGGGCGTCATGTCGCAGGCCACATAGATATCCGGCCAGCCGTCGTTATCGAAATCGGCGGCCACTACGCCCAGGCCATACCGCCCGCCCGGCTTGAGGATTCCGGCCTTTTCGGAAACATCGGTGAATGTGCCGTCGCCGATTATTGTGGAACAGCGCGTTGTGGCCTATCGGCAGGCCGCTCGGCCCGCACATCACCGGCAGGCCCTTCCAGAAGCAGTTCGGATTCGCGCCGGCGCGCGGCGTCTTGCTCAAATCCAGATCCACGTAGTTGGATACGAACAGGTCCACATAGCCGTCGCGATCGTAATCCACGAAAAGCGCAGCCGGTGCCCCAGCGCGTGCCTGTAACGGGCAGTTTGGCTTTGGCGGTCACATCTTCGAACTTGCCGTTGCCCAGATTGTGATAGAGAATGTTGTGCCCGTAATAAGTGACCAGCATGTCGGGCCGGCCGTCGTTGTCGTAGTCGGCCACGCAGACGCCTTGTCCCCAGCCCTCCTGCGTGATTCCCGCCTGCGCGCGCCATCTCCGTGAAATGGCCGTTGCCGTCGTTGTGGTACAACTGCGACGCGCCGGCATGCTTCTGGTCGAAACTGGTCCCATTCACGATGAAAATGTCGTTGCGCCCGTCGCCATCGAAATCGAAGATCGCAACGCCCGTGCCGGTCGTTTCCAGAATGTAGTTCCTTCTTGGCGAGCCCGCCGAAAGTCGTCGGAATAGTAAGGCCCGCGGTCTTGGCGATATCGACAAAATGGATTGGTGCCTCCGGCGCGCCCGCGAGCGCGCTGAGCACAAGCACGGCAGCCAGCAGCGCCGCCAGAATGACCGCGACCCACGATTTCCGCTTATAATCGCCTTGTCGGAGGTGGAACGATGAATTTCCTGAAGACGCTGGCAATGGTGCTATTGTACGCTACCGCATCCGGCGCGCAAACCGCGCCGAACACTCAAGCGTTGACGTTCAACGGCTCGGCGAAGCCTGTATCAGGCCCGCAGGGCGCTCCTGCGCTTTTGTTAACGCCCGCGATGGAGAACCAGGCCGGTTCGGTGTTCACTTCAAGCTTCATCGTCTTCGGGTCGCAGTATAAGTTTCGAACCGTCTTTCAGTTCAAAATGACGGACCCTGGTCCCGGCGGCGCGTCCGATGGAATGGCGTTCGTAATTCAGAGTCAGGGCGCCACCGCGCTGGGCAGTAACGGTGGAGGTTTGGGTTACGAGGGCATCACGCACAGTGTAGCCGTGGAATTCGACACGTGGGACAACACCGGCTACGACATAAATGACAATCACATAGCGGTCCTGATTAACGGCGAAATTAAGGGTGTGGACCCGAAAACACCGTACGGGGTCACTAACTGCCAACCTACCGGAACATTCGGCTGCATGTCGAATGGAGATGTCTGGTCGGTCTGGATCGATTATGATGGCACGTACCTCCATGTCGCTCTGGCCGACAATTCGACCACGCGGCCCGCGACCCTGCTCACCTACCCGGTGGATATCGGCAGCATACTGGGGCAGGTCCCGGCTTTCGTGGGGTTTACGGCAGGCACTGGACTCGGGTATGAGAATCATTTCGTCTCAGGTTGGCAGTTTTCGGAATTACCGAACTGAGTCGCGTAATCCTTGAGCCGGATCGAGTTTCCAATCCGCAGCGGTACTTCGATCATCATGTTCTTCCACGGCGTGTAAGGAAGAATCTTCCACATCTGGTTGCTCAACCAGAGCCGGAACCGTGTGCGCGGCACAAACCAATCGGTTCCCCCATCCGCGATTCCCTGGCACTTCTCCACGAAGTCCCGCATCAAGCTCTCGTATCTGTCAAACGCCAATGTGAAGTCCCCATCGGCCTCCGCCAGTTCTCCTGCGAGAACATACGCTCCCACCACTGCCATCCCGGTTCCCATCCCCGAGAGCGGTGACGCGCAGTATGCCGCGTCGCCCAGCAAAACGCTGCGGCCCGCGGACCATCGATTCATCTTCACCTGGCTGACAGAGTCGAAATAGAAGTCAGGCGCGGTTTCCATCGACTCCAGCAGCCGCGGCATCTCCCAACCTTCCTCCCGGAAATGCTCACGCAGTATCCTCTTTTGCTGCTCGGTATCGTGCCGGTCGTACTGGAGCGGCTCCGTCGCAAAAAAGAACGACGCCTTGGCTTCCCGTCCATCGCCTCCACTGAAGATGCCCACTTTCTTGCCCAGGCGTCCCGTAGTACAGTCCGCTGCGTTCAAGATTCAGATAGTTGGGAATGGTAAAGATCGAAACGTAGTAGCCGAGATACCGCACAAAGTTGGCCTCCTCGCCGAAGGCGAGCGAGCGCACCTTCGAATGCAACCCGTCGGCGCCAACCACCAGATCGAACGTGCGCCGTCCACCCCGCTGAAACTGCACATCCACACCGCTGCCGCTCTCCTCAATGCCGGCGATGCTGTCGCCGAAGATGTACTCGGTGGTCCCGCAGGTAGCCTCATAGAAGACTCTCGCCAGATCGCCGCGCAGGATCTCCAACTCGCCGCTGGTGAAGCCATCCGGCATGCTGGCCACCTTCCTGTTATTCCGATCCACAATCGTGATCGCGCCGATTCGCGTTTGCTTCCTCTGCACTTCGGGCAGCAGGCCCATGCGTTCCAGCACGCGCAGGGAGGCTCCGCGAAAATCGACCGCATACCCGCCCGGGCGTAGCGCCGGCGCACACTCCACAATCGTCGGGTGAAATCCGTAACGGCTGAGCCAGAAAGCCAAAGCCGGACCGGCCATGCTGGCGCCGGAAATCAGAATGTTTTTGTTTTTCATGGACTCTCAGTACGAACGTCTTACACATATGTACCATACGTTTGTCTGGTACAAATGTTCCATCGGCCGTAAACTATTTTTATGAGCAACCGGGACGCTTTACTGCTGGCAGCCAAGAAATGCCTGCTCGAAAAGGGCTACAACCGCACCACCGCACGCGACATTGCCTCCGCGGCGGGGGTGAGCCTGGCTGCGATCGGATACCACTTCGCTTCCAAGGACGCGCTGCTTACGGAAGCCCTTCTGCTCGCGTTTGGCGAATGGGACCAGGAACTCCAACAGGGCTCTGCGGACCGCCGTTTCGCCCCACGTGGCGCCGGCGGAGAGGTTCGAAGCCACCTGGGCAAAAGGTCATCGCAACATTCGAAACCCACCGGCCGCTGTGGATTGCCAACTTCGAGATTTTCACGCAAATGGTGAGCCAGCCGGAAACCCGCGAGTTTCTTGCGAGCCATCTACCTCGGCGCGCACCGGCCTCGCCGCCATGTTTCTCAATCGGGAGGAAAGCACCATCAGCGATCACACTGTCGCAAACGATCGGCACATTCCTCCATGTGCTTCTCTCCGGGCTTGATTCTCCAGTGGCTGATCGATCCCGCCAGCGCGCTCTCGGCCAAGGGCCTCACGGAGGCCCTGCGCAGCACGGCTGAGAGCTTAAAGTCCGGCAAGAAGAAACGATGATGTAGCTTCCCTGCGCAAACACTGCGGCAGAATCACACCGAGCAAAAATCCAACCGCCGCCACCGCAGCCCCTGCTGTTTCAAGCACCTGGAGCGCCCGGCCGCTCCACACTCCCAGTCCCCGGATCTCCGGCATGGTACTGTGAGGCTGGCAGGGCCGATCACGCTGCGTACATCCGAAAAGCGAGCCGAACCGGCTAAAGTGAGCTAAGTAAAACACCCCGGACCCGCCAAAACATATCGTAAGTGACATACAAAAAACGAGTTACATGAAAATGGCTTTGCTCTTCCAAACGACTTTACGGCCCTTCCGGACACGCCCGGCGCTGCACAACCCCTGCACAAGGCTGCACAACAGCCCACGCTGGACTGCGCCCCTAAAATGAGACAACCGGTATTTGGGCAGTTTTCATTAAAAGGAGAGCGCAATGGCCAAGAGCAAGAAGAGAAAGGGCGAAAAGAGGGGTAGCGGCAGTGGCGGCGGTGGGGCCGGGCCGGGCGAGCCGCAGGACCGTCGGCGGCATCCGGTCGGAATGCGGCAGTCGGCTGTGCAGCGTTTGGCACTGGGCGTGAACGTGTCGGCGCTGGCGCGTGAGCTGGGGGTGCATCGCAACCTGCTGTATTACTGGCGGAACCGCCAGGCGAAGAGCCCGGCGGTAGCAGGGGACGGGGACCCCACGAAGCAGCAAATCCGGGAGTTGGAAGGGCGGATCGCGGGCTTGGAGGGGGCCCTGGGGCGGAAGACTCTGGAGGCGGATTTTTTCGCGGGTGCCTTGCGGCGAGTCGAGGGGAGACACCGGAGCAGCGACAGCACTGGTGCGCCAGCATCTACGGAGAAATCCGGGAGCGGGCAGAGCGTACGCAAGGCGGACTGAGTATCTATGCAATGTGTACAGCGGTCGGGGTGAGCCGGGCTGGTTTTTACCGGCATTGGGAGGCGGAGGCGCCGGACGAGGCGGAGATGGCCTTGCGGGCGGCGATACAGAAAATGGCATTGGCGCATCGATTTTATGGTTACCGGCGAGTGCAGGAGAGATCTAGAGAAGGAAGGATACGCAGTAGGGAGTAAGAAGGTGCGGCGGTTACTACGAGAAGACAACTTACTAGCTATCCGGCGCCGCCGGTTCGTTCGGACGACTGACTCGGATCACGGTTTTCGAGTATATCCTAACTTAGCGGAGCATCTCGAACTTACACAGACGAATCAACTATGGGTGGCGGATCTGACGTACGTACGGCTGCAGGCGGAATTCGTTTTTCTGGCGGTGGTGTTGGATGCGTTCTCGCGCCGTGTGGTGGGGTGGGCACTGGGCCGCGATCTGAAGGCCAGTTTGCCGCTGGCGGCCTTGCGCCTGGCGATTACCAACCGGCATCCGCAGCCGGGGCTGGTACACCATTCCGACCAGGGATCGCAGTATGCCAGCGCGGAGTATGTGGGATGTCTGGACTCTATCCAGGCGGTGCCCAGCATGAGCCGGGCGGGGCGTCCCTGGGAAAATGGTAAGTGCGAGAGTTTCATGAAGACCCTGAAGCAGGAGGAGATTAACGCTCGAAGTTACACGACTCTAGAAGAGTTAAAGGAGCACGTGGAAGGATTTATGGAGCAAATCTATAACCGGCAGAGACTGCACTCGGCTTTAGGTTATCGGACACCGGAGCAATTCGAGGCCGAGCAGTCACGCGCAACTCAGCCCATCGCGGGGCCGAGCTGGCAACCCGCGGCATTGAATCTGCCTCGATACGAAGAGATCTCCGGGGAGGAGAATCCGATGAAGGCCCCACGCGGCAATCAGGGCTACCTGCGTTTTTCCAGGCATGGCGGAATCTATCGGTCCGATGGGAGCTTTAAAACCTTGCCCAAGTTCCCGCGCGGTAGCGCCTCCCGCTGGTCGGGTACGCCAGGATAAGCCTGGCTGATCTTGTGAATTGAAAGGAGTTCACCGTGTAAATTGCCTGTTCAGCACGTAGCCGAGCGAGCGCGGGCCCCAGTGATGGAGTTGGCGGACTCGCGAGGCGAACACGCGAGCCGTAACGCAAGTGAACCCGATTCGGCCTCGATAGGAATACGAAGGTGGCCAGTCCGCCCGACTAGGATGAAGCCAGACAAGACCGGTGGTGAAGCAACAGGCGTAAGCAATCACCGGACCTTCCGGGGTGGTTGGGGACAGCGCGCGTGGAAAGATTAGCCGAGGAGCCTGGGAGGCCCTGTCGGTCGGGAGCAAACGTGACCAACGCGCCGCGGGAATACATAACCGTTGCGAGGTCCGGCAGGGAGTCGGAGAGGCCCATATTAGCGAAGAAGCGGGGTAACGCCCGTGGAGCAAAGGGGCCTTACTGTAAGCATGATTCTGTAAGAGGAGGAGAAAACCGCTTGGATGAAAATTCCACTACGGAGACTCGGGCAGCCGCAGGAAAGGCGATGCCGGAAACGGTGAAAGAGCCAGGGGTGCCGGAGAAAGTTTCTCAACTGAGACAGAAACTGGGCCAAAAGGCCAAGCAGGAACCGAAGTTCCGATTTTACGCATTGTACGACCGGATCTATCGGATGGATGTGTTGGAAGCGGCATGGGAACGGGTGCGAGCCAACAAGGGAGCGCCCGGAATGGATGGCCTCACGATCCAACAGATTGTGGAGTCAGACCAAGGTGTGGCGGGATTCCTGGAAGGAATTCAGGAATCGTTACGCACGAAAACCTATCAGCCGCAGGCGGTGCAACGCGTGTACATTCCGAAAGCGAATGGAAAGCTGAGACCGTTGGGAATACCGACGGTGCGAGACCGGGTAGCACAAATGGCGACCCTGCTGATCCTGGAGCCGATCTTTGAGGCAGATTTCCTGGATTGTTCGTATGGGTTCCGACCGGGGCGATCAGCGCACCAGGCGTTAGCGGAGATACGTGGCCATTTGCAGGCCGGGTATCAAGTCGTGTATGACGCGGACCTGAAGGGCTATTTCGATTCGATTCCGCACTCCCAGCTTCTGGCGTGCGTACGCATGCGGGTCGTAGACCGGTCGGTCTTGAAGTTGATTCGGATGTGGTTGGAGGCGCTGGTTGTGGAACGGAGTGAGGAGCAGGGTGGAAGCAGTAAATGGAACCGGCCGAAGAAGGGAACGCCACAGGGCGGGGTAGCCTCGCCACTGCTGGCAAACCTGTATTTGCACTGGTTCGACGCCCTGTTTTACGGTCCGCAAGGGCCGGGGCAAATGGCTGATGTCAAGCTGGTGCGTTACGCCGATGATTGTGCGCCACGAGCGCAAAGGGCCGAGGAGGGCCCAATGTGTGTAACTGCTTGATCGATGAGGGACGGCCCCTCGGAACCGGCTGGCAGGAGCAGGTTCCAAACCACCTTCGGCGGCTGTGGTCAAAAGCCATGGTCGTGAGCACAGAAGGAAAAGGCCTGGAAAGAACCAGGTCAGGTGACTGGCAAGAAGAGGACCGCAAGGGAACCACTGATGACATGTCGAAAGCGTAGGAACGGTGTCGAAACCGCGGGGGAGTCGTTAACGCGGGACGAGCTTCGGCGAAGCCTGTTTACGGACCGAAGCGGCATCCGGCATTGAGGTGGCCTGAGCTTGTCAGGGGCGGTCGAGCGGAACGTGGGAACCTGGGACTCCGATGGTAACGGAGAAGCCGCAAGTGGAAGAACCACGAGGGCGAGAGTACGGAAGCGGAGCCCAGGGGCGGAACAACCCGTAGTAGCGGTGAAGTCCCCGAAACGGGATGGAGCGAAGGGGTTGTGTTATGGGGCTGAATTCAATGAGCCAACCAGCAATGGGAGGAGCCGATGAGTGAGGCAAAACCGTTCAGTATTTCCAAGTGGGAGGTCTGGGAGGCGTACAAACGAGTAAAAGCGAACCAGGGAGCGGCAGGGGTCGACGAGCAGACGATTGCGGATTTCGAAAGGGACCTGAAAGGGAACCTGTACAAGATCTGGAATCGGATGTCGTCGGGCAGTTACTTTCCGCCGCCGGTGCGGACGGTGAAGATCCCGAAAGCAAACGGTGGGGAAAGGAAGCTGGGTATACCGACCGTGTCGGATCGGATTGCGCAACAGGTGGTGAAGTCGAGACTGGAGCCCCAGGTGGACCCGCTGTTTCACCCGGATTCCTACGGGTATCGACCGGGGAAGTCGGCGCTGGATGCAGTGGGGCAGGCACGGCAGAGATGCTGGCGCTATGACTGGATTGTAGATCTGGACATCAAGGGTTTCTTCGACAACATCCCGCAAGATCTGCTGATACGGGCGGTGAAGAAACACGCTAAGGAGCAGTGGATGGTTCTCTACATCGAGCGGTGGCTGAAAGCGCCAGTGCAAGAAGAGGATGGCCAGTTGGTCCCGCGTGAGAAGGGCACGCCGCAAGGCGGGGTCATCAGCCCTCTGTTAGCCAATCTGTTTCTGCATTATGCCTTTGATCGATGGATGGCGAAACGGTATCCGCAGTTGCCGTTTGAACGTTTTGCCGATGATGCCATCGTGCATTGCAGGACAGAAGTGGAAGCCCAGGAGGTTCGGGCAGCGATCGCCGCGCGATTGCAGGAATGTGGGCTGGAACTTCATCCGGAGAAGACGAAGGTTGTCTATTGTAAGGATGATGATCGGCGAAGGACATACCCGCACGAGAAGTTCGATTTTCTCGGCTATACATTTCGGCCGCGGAGATCGAAGAATCGGTTTGGGAAGTACTTCATCAACTTCAGTCCGGCAGTCTCTGACAAGGCGGTGAAAACGATCCGGGCGGAGATTCGACACTGGAATCTGCACCTACGCAGTGACAAGTCAATCGAGGATCTGTCGCGGATGTTCAACCCGATCATCCGAGGGTGGCTTCGGTATTATGGGCGATTTTACCGGTCGGCGCTCTATCCGCCGATGCGTCAATTGGATCGATCACTGGCCCGATGGGCTCACCGGAAATACAAGAAGCTGCACGGACACCTGCGCAGGGCGACGCACTGGGTCGCGAAGATCTCGAGACGCGATCCGAAGCTGTGGGCGCACTGGCAGTTGGGCGTGCGGCGAGGTTCCATGGCGGGAGCCGTGTGAGCGGAGACGTTCAAGCACGGTTCTGAGAGAGGCTCGGGGTGAGACTCCCCGGGCCTACTCACCTTGTGGCGCTGGCGAAACAGATGGGATCGGAAACCATTGAGTTCATCGAGTCGCGGCTGGAAGGTAAGTTCCAGTTGGAGATCAATCGGGAAAAGACGCGGGTGGTGGACCTGCGGGAAGAAAGAGTAAGTCTGGATTTTCTGGGTTACACGTTTCGGTACGACCGCGATCTGAAAGGACGCGACCGAAAATACCTGAATGTGATTCCGTCGAGGAAGGCCGTCCGGAGGGAGCGGGAAAAGCTGCGCGAAATGACGAACCGTCATCAGTGCGTCAAGCCGATCCCGGTTCTAATTGGCGAGTTGAATCGGCACCTGAAAGGCTGGATGAACTACTTCTCCTTTGGGTACCCCTCAAGCGTTTACTGTGAGATCGAACGCTATGTTCGGGATCGTCTAATCCAGCATCTGCAACGACGCAGTCAACGGCCATACCGTCCTCCGCAAGGCGAGGGATGGCTACAGCATTTGGCGCGATTGGGGCTGATCCGTCTGTCGGGCAATGCGAAAGCCTGAGGCGAGAGCTTTCAGGAGAGCCGGACGTGGGAAATCTGCATCTCCGGTTCGACGAGGGGAGAGCGGGTCGCGCAACTCGTGTCGCCTTCTCTCCTACTCTACCAGCGAGCCGTGCAGAAGGGCGCGGCTTTTACCCCGCGCCCTGCTCATCGTCCGCGATGAGTTCCGGCCGGCTATTCCTCGATCAGGTTGCTCGCCAGCAGAGCCTGTCTCCGCTTCACCGGCAGTCCCATGGTAAAACGAGGGCTTTTGAGGCAGAATGGAATTTCAGCGAACGGTATACTGCACAAATCCGCAGTTGTCTCAAAAAAGGGCGCAGTCCACGCTGGACCGCGCGCGCATGGAACAGCGGATACTTTGTCCGAAAGTCGCTCCCTTGCGGCACCCGCTAGAATAGAAAGTGTCGCCCCTAGCCGATTTCGACCCCCTGGTGCGCGACTGGTTCGAACACCGCTTCGCCCAGGTCACCGAACCCCAAACACTCGGCTGGCCGGAAATTCGCGCCGGTCACGACGTTCTGATCTCCGCGCCCACCGGTTCCGGCAAAACTCTCGCCGCCTTTCTGCTCTGCCTCGATCGCCTGGTGCGCGCCGCGCGGCTCGGTCCGCTGCCCAACCAGACCGAAGTCGTCTACGTCTCGCCGCTCAAGGCCCTGAGCAACGATATCCGTATCAACCTCGAAGTGCCGCTTTCTCAGATCGCCGCCGCCGCGGCAGCGAAAGGCATCCCGCTCGCGCCCATTCGCACGGCCGTGCGCACCGGCGATACACCCGCGCACGAGCGCCAGCAGATGGGCAAGGATCGCCCGCACGTGCTGGTCACCACGCCCGAATCGCTCTTCATCCTGCTGACCGCCGAAAAGCCCCGCGAGATGCTGGCCGCGACGCGCACCGTCATCGTGGACGAAATCCACGCGGTGGCCGACGATAAGCGCGGTTCCCACCTGGCCCTTACGCTCGCGCGCCTGGATACGCTGGTGATGGCTGCCGGTGGGGCCAAGCCGCAGCGCATCGGCCTCTCCGCCACCGTGAAGCCCATCGATGAAGTCGCCCGATTCCTCAGCGAAACGGCGCACATCGTGAACGTCGGCCATCGCCGCGACATGGAACTGGCGGTCGAGGTGCCCGGCGACGAGCTTGGTCCCGTCGCCAGCAACGAAATGTGGGCGGAGATTTATGACCGCGTAGCGGAGCTGATCCGCGCCCATCGCACCACGCTGGTCTTCGTGAATACGCGGCGGCTCTCCGAGCGCGTGGCCCATCAGCTTCAGGCGCGCTTGGGAGAGCAGGCCGTACTGCCGCATCATGGCAGCCTGTCGCGCCGCCTGCGCCAGGAAGCCGAGGCGCGTCTCAAGAGCGGCGAGTTGCGCGCCGTAGTGGCTACCGCGTCGCTCGAACTCGGCATCGACATCGGCACCGTGGACCTGGTCTGCCAGATCGGCACGCCGCGCTCCATCGCGGTTGCCCTGCAGCGCATCGGACGCTCCGGGCATTGGGTCGGCGCGCGTCCCCACGGCCGCCTCTTCTCGACCACCCGCGACGAATTGATCGAATGCGCCGCGGTGGTGCGCGCCATCCGTTCCGGCGCTCTCGACCGCACGGAGATTCCGAATTCGCCGCTCGATATTCTCGCGCAGCAGATAGTGGCCGCCTGCGCCTGCGAAGAATGGACCGAAGACGCGCTCTTCGCCCTGGTCCGTTCCACCTATTCCTACCGCACGCTGGACCGCCGCGATTTCGACGACATTGTCGCCATGTTGAGCGATGGCATCGTCACCGCGCGCGGGCGCGCCGGCGCTTTCCTGCATCGCGATCAGGTGAACCATCGCCTGCGTGGGCGGCGTGGCGCCCGCCTCGCGGCCATCACGTCCGGCGGCGCAATTCCGGATAACGCGAATTACCTCGTGGTGGCCGAGCCGGAAGGCGCCACCGTCGGCACGGTCGACGAGGATTTCGCCGTGGAAAGTATGGCCGGCGATGTCTTCCTGCTGGGCACAACTTCCTGGCGCATCCGCCGCGTGGAAAAGGGCCGCGTACGCGTGGAAGACGCGCACGGCGCCGCCCCTTCGATCCCTTTTTGGAATGGCGAAGCGCCTGGGCGCACCGCGGAATTGTCCGCCGAGGTCTCGCGGCTGCGCGCCGATATTCTGGCCGAGCCCCAGATCGAATGGCTGCTGCGGGATGCCGGCCTTGATCGCCTGGGCGCGGAACAGGCCATCGCCTACGTGCAATCCGGCGCGCGCGCGCTCGGCGTGCTCCCCGCTTCCACCCACGTGGTGGCCGAGCGCTTCTTCGATGAAGGCGGCGGCATGCAGTTCGTGCTGCACGCTCCGTTCGGCGCGCGCATCAATCGCGCCTGGGGGTTGGCCCTGCGCAAGCGCTTCTGCCGCACGTTCAATTTTGAGCTGCAAGCCGCGGCCACCGACAACGGCATCGTGCTGTCGCTCGGCGAGCAGCATTCGTTTCCGCTCGAAATCGTCTTCGAGTTTCTGCGCCCCGAGACCGTCGGGGACGTGCTTACGCAGGCCCTCCTGGACGCGCCCATGTTCGGCGCGCGCTGGCGATGGAATGCGACGCGCGCGCTGGCCATCCTGCGATTTGCGCACGGCGCGCGCGTGCCCGCGCCCATTCAGCGTATGCGCGCCGACGACCTGCTGGCCGCCACCTTTCCGGATCAGGCCGCCTGTGCCGAGAATCTCACCGGACCGCCGCGCATTCCCGACCATCCGCTGGTCCGCGAAACCATTCGCAACTGCCTCCACGAAGCCATGGATCTGAACGGACTGATCGCCGTGCTCGAAGGCATCCGCAGTGGGGCGATTCGCACCACCGCCATCGACACGCCGGAGGCCACGCCCTTCTCGCACGAGATTCTGAATGCCAACCCCTACGCCTTCCTGGACGACGCGCCTCTTGAGGAGCGCCGCGCCCGCGCCGTGCAATTGCGGCGCACCGTGCGCACCGATTTCGTGGAAGGCGCCGGCGCGCTCGATCCGGATGCCATCGCCCAGGTGGCCGCGGAGGCATGGCCGGTGGTGCGCGACTCCGACGAGCTGCACGAGGCGCTGCTGGCGCTCGTCACCGTTCCGCCCGTGCCCGCGTGGGAGCCATTCTTTGCGGCGCTTGTCGACGCCGGCCGCGCCGCCACCCTCCTTGGAGGGCATCAGTCCGGCCTCTGGATCCCCGCCGAGCGCAGCCAAATCGCAAGAGCCGTCCACCCGGAAGCCACCCTTGAGCCTGCCATCCACTTTGAATCCGTCGTGCCCCCCACCCAGGAAGCCTGCGCCGCTGAAATCCTGCGCGGCTGGTTCGAATCCGGCGGTCCCTACCGTGCCTCCGAGCTTGCGGAGCGCCTGGCAATGCCCGTCGCGACTGGTCGATTCCGCCTTGGCGCAACTCGAAGCCGAAGGGCAGATTCTGCGCGGCCGATTCCACCCTGGCGCTTATGCCCAGGATGCGGAGCCCGAGTGGTGCCATCGCCGCCTGCTGGCGCGCATCCATCGCCTGACCATCGGACGCCTGCGCCGTGAGATCGAGCCCGTCACCACGGCGGATTTCGCGCGCTTCCTGGAGCGTTGGCAGCACGCCGCGCCCGGTGCGCAGTTGCACGGCGTCGATGGCGTGCTGCACATCATCCGGCAGTTTCAGGGATACGAGATCTCGGCCGCTGCCTGGGAAGGCGAGATCCTGCCCAGCCGGGTAGCGCACTATAGTCCCGAGTTTCTCGACCAGCTTTGCCTGTCGGGCGAGGTGATGTGGGGCCGCCTTTCCCCGCACCCTGCCTTCGATCACGATCCCGGACGGCCGGACGCATCGCGTACGCCCCACGCGCGTGGCGCCGCTGACTCTCTTCCTGCGGGAAGATGCCGGGTGGCTGCTGGCGGGCCCCCAGCCTGCCTCGGAGGGCTCGCTTTCGCATCCCGCGCGCGAAGTGCTGGCGGCGCTCCAGCGGAATGGTGCGTCATTTTTCCCGGAACTCACACGCGCTACCGCGCGCCTTGCAAGCGAAGTGGAAGACGCGCTGTGGGAACTGGTGGCCGCCGGCCTCGTGACCGCGGATGGCTTCGAGAACCTGCGCGCGCTGCTCGATCCCAAACGCCGCCGCGGTGAAGGCCGTGGCCGCACCGCGCGTCCGCGCCATGCCGCCGGACGTTGGGCGCTGCTGCGGCCGCGCCGCGCCGCAAGCTGAGATCTCGCCCGCAGTCCTTCGCCCGCCAGTTGTTGCGCCGCTGGGGGGTCGTCTTTCGCGACTTGGCATACCGCGAGACTCTGGCGCCTCCATGGCGCGACATCCTGGTGGAATTGCGGCGCATGGAGGCGCGCGGCGAAATCCGCGGCGGCCGGTTCGCGGACGCGTTCCTGGGTGAACAGTTTGCCCTGCCCGAAGCGCTGGATCTGCTGCGCGCCGTCCGTCGCGCCGGCGAATCCGGCGGCTTTCCCGAAGTCTGGCCTGCGGATCCGCTGCACTCCGTGGCGCACGCACCCTGCGTGCCGCGTCCCGACTCTTCGTGACGCCCGATGGCACAAGCCTCTAGCCCGTGATTGGAGTGTGATGCATGGAGATCCGAAAATCGAATCGTTTCTTTCCTACTTCGGCGGCGTCCGCGCGCGCACCTTGCGCGTAGTCGAGGCGTTGCCCGCCGATGAGCTCGAATGGAGGCACTCCGACGGGGTCTTCTCACCTGGCGATCTGGCCGGGCACATCGCCGCGACGGAGCGCTACACCTTCGCCGAAAACGTTCTCGTCTGCTTGCCGGGTTTGAAGACAGGTCGAGAGCGCGACCATCGCCGGGAAGCCGTATAATAAAGTCGATGGAAAAAGTACGCCCCCGCCAACCTGATTCCAGCAGCCCGCTGGAAATCAAACGAGGGAAAATGGGACAAGCTAAAGAGGATGTCGTCCATTTCAAGACCTCGGTAATAGAGAAGGTCAGAGATACGGAAACCAGAGGGCAGGCAATAGCGAAGAAGGCCGCGGCCAAGGAGATCGGGAAGGCGGTATTGGCTCCAGTAACGGCAGAAGCGAAATTGGGCATGACAATAGATCCCATCATTGAAACAATCGTTGAAGTGATGGGCGACCGGGAGCAAGCAATGCGGTGGCTAGGAACACCGGTGCGCGCACTGGACTTTGCGACGCCGATTTCGATGATGGCGACTCCCTCTGGAAAAAAACGGGTCTTGGATGTCGTCGGCCAGATGGAGCATGGTGTCTGGTAATTGACTGCCGACCGCATTTGCAAGGCCACATATCCGAAAAATGACGGCGCGGGTGCCAGACTTCACGGTGGACGCTGGAACCACAAAGGCACGCCCATGATTTACTGCGGACAGACGGCCTCCCTCGCTGCTCTGGAAGTCCTTGCCAACAGCGCCGGCCTGCCGTCGCACATGGTGATTATCCAAGCGTGGATTCCTGACACCATGAAAATCAGAACGCTGGAGAAGGCCGATCTGCCGGGTGACTGGAATCGAGCCGTTCCGAGCGATTCGACCAAGGACATTGGCACGAATTGGGCCTCGTCCATGGAGAGTGCCGTTTTGTCGGTTCCGTCCGCAGTGGTTGACCGTGAAAGAAACCACCTCATCAACCCCCGGCACCCGGATTTCGGGCTGATCGCTTTCAGCCCGGCGGAGCCGTTCGACTTCGATCCGAGATTGAAGTAAGTCACTCCCGATTGCTGGCAAGCCTCCTGGCTGCTCCTCGCATGGGCTGGACCAGCGGTGCGCCAGATGAATAGAATCTCGTCGGCTTCGTCAAACTAACCGGAGTAAAAGCATGGCATTTTGTGGTAGCTGCGGTGCAGGCTTGAGCGCGGATGTCAAGTTCTGCTCAACTTGCGGGTCAGGTGCGAACCCCTCTAAAGCAGGAAACCACCTGAAGCCGTCCGGCATCGTTATGCTCGTAATAGGGGGCATCGCTCTTGGCATCGGCTTTAAGTGGTACTACTCCGATGCGCACCAGACTTTGGTGAACATGCTTGGCGGCCGCGTGCTCGCCGATCCAGTTCTCCTAATTATGATCGTTTATGGTCTTGCCGCAGGCGTCCTGGGCATCATGATGTTGAGATCAAAACCACGAGTCTTTTTGAGACTCAGTCGGCCCGGCCTAATTGTTTTCGTGGCTCTCTACGCGGGCGCCTTCGTCGCAGGGTGGCTACCGGCCCTGTGTTGGGTACCCTGGCTCGTGCCGGGTTTGAAGCAGAGGCCGGAACAACACTGAAGATGGAATGGGCGCTGGCGAGGCCGATGGCGGCGTGATCTAAATTCAACCATAGAGCCTCACGCCGCCGCTCGTTTATTTCCCCTTGCGCTTATCCCACTTTTTGCTTGCGACCTTCTGGGATTTTTCAGCGGTCCTGCCAAGTCCCTCAACCCGGCGCTTGCCGTCCGATATCGTAGTCTCGTGATGACCGCCGATACCGAACAAATTCTCCAACGTAAAGCTGTCCCTCTTGGTTTTTGAAGTTGCCATGATCGAACACCTCAACCAAAATGATAGCAAGGTTGCCGCTCATCGAAAAGGCAGTAAATCGTTAAGAATCCAAACACCTACATATACATCCCACCGCTGACGTTCAGCACGTGCCCCGTAATATATCCCGCCTCTTCGCTGGCCAGAAAACGTACCGCGGCCGCGATCTCCCCCGGCCCGGCCTCGTGACCGCGGATGGCTTCGAGAACCTGCGCGCGCTGCTCGATCCCAAACGCCGCCGCGGTGAAGGCCGTGGCCGCACCGCGCGTCCGCGCCATGCCGCCGGACGTTGGGCGCTGCTGGGCCGCGCCGCGCCGCAAGCTGAGATCTCGCCCGCATCCTTCGCCCGCCAGTTATTGCGCCGTTGGGGGGTCGTCTTTCGCGACTTGGCATACCGCGAAACCCTGGCGCCTCCGTGGCGCGACATCCTGGTGGAATTACGGCGTATGGAGGCGCGCGGCGAAATCCGCGGCGGCCGGTTCGCGGACGCGTTCCTGGGTGAACAGTTTGCCCTGCCCGAAGCGCTGGATCTGCTGCGCGCCGTCCGTCGCGCCGGCGAATCCGGCGGCTTTCCCGAGGCCGTGCCCACCGGTCCTTTGCACATCCTATTGCTCGGTCCGCGCCGCGCCCTTGAATCGCCCGGCGAAGCCATAGCCGGTCCCGCCGCCGCATCATAAAGTCCGCTCGCTGCGCCGCCGATAGGCGTGGTGATGACCGATTCGCCAGCAGCGCGCCTGGTGGTCCCCCGGGTAGTACTCCCGGCATTCTCCTACCCTGCCTGTTGTCTGGTAGCGTTGATCGCGGCCGGGATGTCCCTGGCGGCCGACACCGATGCGCCCCTGCCCGCGGCCCACTCCGAGGATGAGATCAAGAGCGCCTTGCTGTATAACTTCACGCGGTTCGTCGAGTGGCCGGCCGGCGCTCTCGGCGAGGACGGCGCCCCGCTGGTGGTCGGCGTTCTGGGCAGCGATGCTCTGGTCCAGGTGTTGGAAGCCGCTCTGCTGAACAAGACTGTGTCCGGACATCCGCTCGTCGTGCATCGTCTCGATCCCGGCGCGGACCCCAAGAATTGCCAGGTGCTCTTTGTAGGCGACTCCGAGCGGGCGCGGGCGGCGCAGATACTCCAGTCGATCGGGCATTCGCCTACCTTGACCATCGGGGAGCGCGTCCAGTTTTCCCGGCTGGGAGGCGTCATCGCGTTCATCCGCGACGGCAATCGCATCCGGTTTGAAATCAACCTGGACGCCGCGGACCGCGCCGGTTTCCGGATCAGCTCGAAGCTGCTGCGGCTGGCTACTATATGGCGGGATTCGTTCCCGCAGGTGAAGAATTGATATGCAGCCTTTCCGGCACGTCTCCATCCAGCGCAAGCTGATCGGCATCATCATGCTGACCAGCACCGTGGCGCTGGCGCTCGCCTGCTCGACGTTTCTGGCATATGAATTCATCACGTATCGAAAAACGGTAACCCAGCACCTGGCCATTCTGGCGCAGATCGTGGCCGCCAGCAGCACCGCGGCGCTGGCTTTCGACGACCACGCCTCCGCCACTGAAACGCTGGCCGCTCTGCGGGCCGAGCCGCACTTGGTGTCCGCATGCATCTACACCAAAGACGGCCGGCCGTTCGCGGTGTTTTTGCGCGGAGAATCGCGCCGGGACCTGCCGCAGCGTCCGGAGCGGGAAAGCGCGCATGTGGTGGATCGTCATCTGGTCCTGTTTCACCGCGTGATCCTCGATGGAGAATTCATCGGGACCGTCTATCTGAAGAGAGACATGGGGGACGAGTACGCCCGCCTGGAGCAGTATGGCGGAATCGTGCTGGGCGTCCTGCTGGCCTCGTCCCTGGCGGCGCTGCTGCTCTCCTCCAAGCTGCAACGGGTGATTTCCGACCCCATCTTGCGTCTGGCTGAAATGGCCGGCCGCGTATCCGCCGAAAGAGACTATTCGCTGCGCGCCGCCAAGCTCGCCAACGATGAGATCGGCATCCTGGTGGATAGCTTCAACGAAATGATGGGGCAGATTCAGGCCTGCACACTGGCGTTGCACGAAGCCGAGGGCGCGCTGCAGCAGCATGTTGCCGATTTGTGCGACGAAATCGCCCGGCGCCAGCGCGTGCAGGAAGAATTGGTGGCGGCCAAACAGTCTGCCGAGGAGTCCAGCCGCGCCAAGAGTGCCTTCCTGGCGAACATGAGCCACGAGCTGCGCACGCCCCTCAATGCCATCATCGGATACAGCGAGATGTTGCGCGAGGATGCCCAGGAAGCCGGTGAAAAGGGCAGCATGCAGGACCTGGCGCGCATCACTTCGGCCGGCAAGCACCTGCTCACGCTGATCAACGATGTGCTGGATTTGTCCAAGGTCGAAGCCGGCAAAATCGAGCTGGTATGGGAGGAAGCGCAGCCAGCCCAGATCCTGGAGGACGCGGTGGGCGCCCTGGCGCCGCTGGCGGACAAGAACGGCAACAAGCTGATCGTCAACTGCCATCCGGACCTGCCCGGCATGTATGTAGACATCGTAAAGTTCCGGCAGAGCCTTTATAACCTGTTGAGCAACGCGTGCAAATTCACCCAAAACGGTACGGTCTCAGTCGAGGTGGCGCCGGTCAGAGTGGAGGGCGCGGACTGGATCGAGTGGCGCATCGGCGATACGGGGATCGGTATTGCGCCCGATCAGATGCAGAAGCTGTTCCGGCCGTTCTCGCAGTTAGACGCCTCCACCACGCGGAAGTACGGAGGCACGGGCCTGGGTCTCGCCATCAGCCAGCGGTTTTGCGAACTGATGGGCGGCGCCATCACGGTCGCGAGCGAGCCCGGCAAAGGTTCCACTTTCACCATTCGGTTGCCCGTCGGGGGCCCCAACAGCGGCGCGGCGGCGGTCCATCCTCCGCCGCCTGCGCTCACCGCCGCGGAACCTCCCGCAGCCGGTCCGCCGCCATCGAACACGGTCTTGGTCATTGACGACGATCCCACCGTCCACGACTTGCTGCGCCGCTCGCTGGCCAGGGAAGGCTTCCATGTCGTGGTGGCCTCCAGCGGCGAAGAGGGGCTCCGCAAAGCCCGGGAGATCCGTCCGGCGGCCATCACGCTGGACGTGTTCATGCCCGGCATGGATGGCTGGGCCGTCCTGAATGCCTTGAAGACCGAGCCGGATCTGTCCCAGATCCCGGTGGTCCTGCTGACCATCTCCGACGACCACGGCCAAGCCTGCCTATTGGGCGCCGCCGAGTTTCTGCAAAAGCCTGTGGAGCCGGAGCGTTTGGTTGCCGTGCTTCAGAAGTGCCAGTCGAGCATGCTGGCGGGACCCTTGCTGGTAGTCGACGACGACCCCGTTTCCCGCGATATGGCCGCCCGCGTCCTGCGAAAATGTTTTGGCCGCGTGATGGAGGCGGCCGATGGCCCCGCCGGCCTGGCCTGCGTAGCGCGCCAGAAACCGGGACTGATTCTGCTGGACCTGATGATGCCCGGCATGGACGGATTCGATTTCGTTACGGCGTTGCGCCGGGTCGACGATTGGCGCGATATTCCCATCGTGATCCTGACGGCTAAGGAAATCGGCGCCCACGACCGGGAACGGCTGAACGGGGCCGTCCGGACCATTCTGCAGAAAAAAGATGTCGCCGGCGTGGGGTTAGCAACCCAAATTGCCGATCTATTAAGGGGATGCCGGCAGCCGGCGAAGGGCCTTGTGCCCCAGGGGAACCATTGAGATGGCGCTGCTGATTGTCGACGATGAAGAAAGCAACCGGGACATGCTGTCTCGCCGGCTGCAGCGCCAGGGATTCGAGGTCCAGGTGGCCGAGGATGGGCCCCAGGCGTTGGCCAGTATTTGGAAACAGGCGCCGGATATAGTCCTGCTCGATATTCGCATGCCGGGTATGAGCGGCATGCAGGTGCTACAGGAAATTCGCAAGCGGTATTCCCCCACAGAGCTTCCGGTGATCATGGTGACCGCCGAGAGCCATAGCGCCAGCATGGTCGAAGCCCTGCAAATGGGCGCTAACGACTATGTCACTAAGCCGGTGGATATGCCGGTGGCCCTGGCGCGCATCCGCACGCATCTCAATCAAAAGACGTTATCGGCGGCTTTGCGCGAGAGCGAGGAGCGCTATGCCCGGGCGGCGCGCGGAGCCAACGACGGCTTGTGGGACTGGGACCTGGAGGCTGGCGAGATCTATTTGTCGCCGCGCTGGAAAGAGATGCTCGGCTATCAGGATAGCGAGATCGGCCGCCGCCCTGATGAATGGCTCTGCCGCGTGCATGCGGAGGATTTCCCGCGATTGCAGGCCGCCGTGGCGGCTCACTGCCGGCGGGAGAGCCCGCAACTGGATTGCGAGTATCGCATGCACACTCGGGACGGCACCTACCGCTGGATGCTGGGCCGCGGGCTGGCCGTGTGGGGCGCAAGCGGCGAGGCGATCCGCATGGCCGGATCGCAAACCGATATTACGGCCGCCAAGGTTGGCGATCCGCTGACCGGCCTTCCCAATCGGGTGCTCTTTATGGACCGGCTGGAACGCCGCATCGAACAGGCCGGACGTCACCCCGAACGCGAGTTTGCGGTCATCCTGTTGGATGTGGACCGCTTCAAGAATGTCAACGACAGTCTGGGGCATGTCGTGGGCGACCTCTTGTTGAAATCGCTGGCCGCGCGCCTGCGGGACGCGGTTCGGTCTTCCGACACTATCGCCCGGCTGCACGAAGACTGCGGTGTCGCACGCCTCGCGGCCGATGAGTTCGCGTTGCTGCTGTATGAAATCCGGCAGCCCGGCGACACCGTAACGGTCGCCGAGCGTATCACCGCCGCATTGCGCGCGCCGTTCATGCTGGATGGGCACGAGGTGTTTGTCACCGCCAGTATGGGGATCGCCGGCAGCGTTCCCGGATACGAACGTGCGGAAGACTTGCTGCGCGATGCCGGCACCGCCCTGCACTGCGCCAAGATGGCGGGCCGTGCGCGCTTTGAAATATTCGACGCGGAGATGCGCCGGCGCGCCATTACCCGTTTGCAGGTGGAAACCGACTTGCGGCGGGCGATCGAGCGCAACGAATTGCGGCTGCATTACCAGCCGATTGTGGATCTCCGCACGGGAAAGATTGCCGGGTTTGAGGCGCTGGTGCGCTGGCAGCACCCACTGCGCGGCCTGGTTTATCCGGTGGACTTCATACCCGTGGCCGAGGAGACCGGGCTCATCGTCCAGGCCGGACATTGGATCCTCGAGCAGGCCTGCCAGGATGTACAGCGCTGGTTGCAGAATGGGAGGGGGCAGACGGTCTTACCCGGCCTGACCTTCCACATCAATTTCTCTCCCGTGCAATTAGCGGAACCGGACGCCTTGGTAGAGATTGAGCGCATCCTGCTGCGGAGTTGGCCGGGAGGCCGCGGCTGCGGACTGAGCTTCGAAATCACCGAGGGCACCATGATGCAAAACTCCGAGGCTCTGACGCTGCTCCTGGCCCGCCTCCGGGACTTGGATATCGGCCTGGATATCGACGATTTCGGCACCGGTTATTCCTCTCTGAGCCAGTTGCAGCACCTACCCGTCCAGACGCTCAAAATCGATCGCGCCTTCGTCAGCCGGATCGGTCTGGAAGAGGGGAGCTTGGAAATCATCCGCACCATCGTGGCGCTGGCCCACAACCTCGGTATGAACGTCATCGCGGAAGGCGTAGAAACGGCTGAACAAATCGCGGAACTCAAAGCCCTGCGGTGCGAGTATGCCCAAGGCTATTAC
Organism: Bryobacterales bacterium; assembly: GCA_963795925.1. Classification (GTDB taxonomy): domain Bacteria; phylum Acidobacteriota; class Terriglobia; order Bryobacterales; family Bryobacteraceae; genus Bog-159. The sequence continues at coordinate 206,421 of CAWCJP010000008.1, forward strand.
TTCGGCAAACCCACGGACCGCGAGACCGCCTGGTCGCTGGCCCTGCCGCCCGCCGGCGATCTGCCGAACGCTCGCTTGAATGGACTGGCGCTGCCCGCGGAGATCGTGGCCGCCAACGCTCCTCCTCGGTAATTCCCGTATCCCGCCGCAGCCGCCGCGCATCCATTAACCTGATACAGGAGGATTCATGAAACGTAACGCATCGGCCGTCTGGCAAGGCGATCTCAAACAGGGCAAGGGAACCATATCCACCGCCAGCAGCGTGCTTTCCAATACGCAATACTCGTTCGCCGCGCGCTTTGAGAATGGCGTCGGAACCAATCCCGAGGAACTGTTGGCCGCCGCGCACGCGGGCTGCTTCGCGATGGCGCTCTCCGGACAACTGGGTGCGGCCGGTCTCACAGCCGAGCGCATCGACGTGACTGCCACTATTTCACTCGAGAAGACCGAGGCGGGCTTCGGCATTACCGAGAGCCACCTCGAATTAAAGGCGAAAATCCCCGGCGCCAGTCAAGCCGCTTTCGACACGGCGACGGGTAACGCCAAGGCCGGCTGTCCCGTTTCCAAGCTGTTTAATACGAAGATCACAATGAACGCCGTGCTCGAGGCGTGAATACCCTGCGTCGCGGGGTTATTCGCCGCCCGCGGCTCGCAGCGTCCGGTTCGAAGCGGTGTGGGTAAGGGTTGGACGTTTGCGCGGGGGCTTCATACGTTTTTGGGAAACCGGGCGCTTCACCACGGCCGCCTCACGATACGCTGCCGGGATCAACAGGCGCTCGCCCGGCGCGGGCGATGCCGCCGCCAGTCCATTGGCTGCGGCGATGCTGCCGGCCGCCATGCCGTAGTGCTTGCCGATGGATGCCAGCGTCTCGCCGCTCGCGACTTTGTGCATCCGCCACGAAGCCCTGCGGTCGGCCGGAATCATCTGTAGCGATGCCGAGAGCGTGCCGCCGGTTCCCTTGGGCACATGCAGGACGTATCCAGCAGGCGCCAAACCTTTGAGCAGCGCCGGATTCAGTTCCAGCTAACTCCTGCAAGGGCGCGTCGGTCATGTCCGCCACCAGCGCCAGGTGCGTCGGCGAAGAGACTTCGATCGTATCGTATTCGAGCGGCGCCTCCGGAACCACGCCTTCCAGGCCGTACTCCGCCGCGTTCTTCGTCATGATGGTCATGGCCAGAATGATCGGCACGTAGTTGGTGGTCTCGACCGGAAGCGCGTGCCGGTTGCGCAGTTCCCAGAAATCCGCATATCCGGTGCGCTCGACCGCCCGGGCCACCGCCACCGGCCCGCAATTGTAGGCCGCCATCGCCAGATACCAGTCGCCGAAGCTGTTGTACAGATCGTGCAGATGCCGGGCGGATGCGCGCGTGGCTTTTTCCGGATCCAGGCGGTCGTCGGTGTTAGCAGTCCGCATCAGGCCGTATTGCTGCCCGCGCCACGCCACAAACTGCCACATCCCTGCGGCCGCCTTGCGCGAAATCGCCCGCGGGAAGAATCCGGATTCGGCCTGCGCCAGGTAGATCAATTCCTGGGGAATGCCCTCCTCCTGAAGGATACGGCTGATCAGCGGGCGATAGCGCCCGGCGCGCTCCAGGCCGGCGATCAGAGTCCTCCGCCCGCGGCCCGAAAAATAGTTGATGTAGCCCAGCACCGCATCGTTTTCCGATAGCGGAAGCTGGGAAGCGGTGGCCTGCACCTGCTCCCTGACTTTATCCTTCAGTTTGGGGTCCACCGGAAAGGTCATTTGCAGAAGGTCTTCGAGAGGCGCCTTGTCAAAGCGGGCCTCGTCCACATCCACGCCCGCGCCCAGCCCCGCCAGATCGTAGCGGTGGATCGCGTCCACCATTTCGTCCAACCTGGCTTCAAATGCCTGCCGGTCCGACGGGTTGTTTGCGGAGGCTTCCAGCATCAGGTCGATGGCCGTGTCGAATTCCTGGCGCGCCTGTGACAGCATCGTTCGCCTGGTAGGATTTCCTCCCGCGCTGGAACGCTTGATCGGCGCGTTGCATCAAATAGTCGGCCTGCCGAGGGTGCGGCGAGCTTTTCCCGCACCATCAGAATCGCCGGCTCATCGCGGAGATATGGATTTGGCGCGAGCGAAGGGGGCTCGTCGACCTCGGCGACCGCGGATGGATGCGGTGTGGACGGAAGGAAAGCCGTTTGGAACTTGGACTGCTGGTTGTATGCACAGCCGGATATGCCCAAGACCATGGAGGCGCCAAAAATATAGAAAAACCGCTGGGTTCGATTGGTCACTAAACGATCCTTCGAACTGATTTTAAAGCTGCCGCGGATGCTGTAGCCGAAATGAAACCTAAACTGTATCGCATCGCCCGGTCACGGTCAACCGGGTAGTGTTGCAAACCAAGTGTGTCTGAGCGACACGGGAAGAGGCAACTTTGTCCACTACTCCTCTTCTTCCTCTTCTCCTGTCTTGGCGGCTTTGGCCGCCGCGATGACTTTATCCGCCTGCAGAGCCGGCACGAAATCGTAATGGTCGTATTCCATGGTGAAGGAGCCGCGCCCCTGCGTCATGGAAGTCAGATCATTCTGATAGTTTAACATCTCCGCCATGGGGACGTGCGCGCGGATAAACTGCGTATTACCTTTGGTATCCATGCCGGAGATGCGGCCGCGGCGGCTGTTGAGGTCGCCCATCAGGTCGCCCGCATACTCCACCGGCGCCTGGATCTCCACGTTCATGATGGGTTCGAGCAGCGCGGGCTTGGCTTCCTGCATGGCGTTTTTGAAAGCCTTGCGCGCCGCCAGCTTGAAGGAGAGCTCCGAGGAGTCCACATCGTGGTACGAGCCGTCGTACAGCACCACCCGGAAATCCACCATGGGGTATCCCGCCAGAAACCCGTTTTCGGCGGCTTCCAGGATGCCTTTTTCCACTGCCGGGATGTAGTTCTTGGGGATGGAGCCGCCGAAAATCTCGTTGACGAATTCGAACTTGGCGCCGCGCGGCAGCGGCTCCATCTTGATCCAGCAATCGCCGAACTGGCCGTGCCCGCCGGTTTGCTTCTTGTGCCGGCCCTGCACGTCGGCGTGACCGCGAATCGTCTCGCGATACGGAATCTTCGGCGCCTTTAAGGTCGACGTCCACGCCGTAACGCTTCTTCAGCCGGCTGACGACCACCTCCACATGCTGCTGGCCGCTGCCTCCCAGCAGGAATTCCTTGGTCTGGGGATCGCGGTAAAACCGCAGCGACTGGTCTTCTTCCAGGATGCGATGCACGGCGTTGCCCATGCGGTCTTCGTCCTGCCGCGACTTGGCTTCGATGGCGAAGGCGATGGACGGCTCCGGAAGCTTCACCGGCGGATACGTGAACGGCACGCCCTTATCGGCCAGCGTATCGCCGGTGAAGGTATCCTTCAGCTTGGCGACGGCGCCGATATCGCCTGCATGCATCTCCGTGACAGGCGTGATGGTTTTTCCGATCGGCGACGCCGATGTGGGCCAGGCGCTCCGTGGTGCCTTTCTGCGCGTTCTGCACGTTGGCGTCGTTCTTCACCACGCCCGAGTAGACCTTGAAATAGGTGATGCGGCCCGCGAAGGGATCGGCGGTGGTCTTGAAGACAAAGGCGGAAGCCGGACCGCCATCCGTGATTTTGCGGGCCGCCTCCTCGCCGTTGGTGATGGCGGTAACTTCACGCTCGGTGGGGGCGGGCAGGTTTTCGGCGATGAAGTTGAGGATCAGGTCCGACCCGATATTGTGCAGCGCCGAACCGCAAAGCACCGGGAACATGCGCATGTCCTTGATGCCGGACCTGAGGCCCTCCAGGATGTGCTCGGGCGGCAAAGTTCCCTTTTCGAAGAACTCTTCCATGAGGGCGTCGTTGGCTTCGGCGACGATCTCCACCAGCGCCTCGTGGGCGGCTTCGGCGGCGCCGGCCAGATCCGCCGGGATGTCGCCTTCTTTGCCCTTGCCGTCCCCATCCGGCGTGTAGGTGTAGGCTTTCATGCGGACCAGGTCGATGACGCCCTTGAATTCGCGCTCAGCGCCGATCGGGATTTGAATGGGAATTGCAGTGCGGCCGAAGGCTTCCTGCACGCTGCCCAAGGCGCGCTCGAAGGAAGAGCGCTCGCGGTCGAGCTTGTTGATGACCAGCGCGCGCGGTAGCTTGTAATCGGCAGAGTATGTCCAGACCTTTTCGGTCTGTACCTCGACGCCGGCCACGCCGTCGACCACCACCAGCGCGGCATCGGCCGCCACCAGCGCGGCGCGCGTGTCGTTAATAAAGATGTTGTAGCCGGGCGTATCGAGGATGTTGATCTTGGTCTTTTTCCACTCGGCCACGGCAATGGCGGTCGAGATGGAGACCTTCCGCTGGACCTCTTCCTCGTCGAAGTCCGTGATCGTGTTGCCTTCATCCACCCGCAACAGCCTGCTGGTGGCCCCAGCCGTGAAGAGCAACCCGGCGGTGAGCGTGGTCTTGCCGGAATCGCCGTGGCCCACCACACCAACGTTCCGGATGTCCTTGCCTTCGTAGGTTTTCACGAGATAGCTCCCGATTGAAATCGGAGTGTAACACGACGTGGCGCACGCACTCGCGCCGCCGGAACGGGGACAGTCTTACGCGCCCACTACCCCCGCCACCGGACTGCTGGCGCTGGCGTACAGCTTCTTCGGCATGCGTCCAGCCAGGTACGCCAGCCTCCCAGCCTCCACCGCCAACCGCATGGCTCTGGCCATGCTGACCGCATCCTGGGCGGCGGCGATGGCGGTGTTCATCAGCACCCCATCCGCCCCCAATTCCATGGCGATGGCGGCATCGGACGCGGTGCCCACGCCGGCATCCACGATGAGCGGCACGGTGGTGACCGTCTCCCGCATAATACGCAGGTTGGCGCTGTTCTGCACGCCCATGCCGGAGCCGATCGGCGCGGCCAGCGGCATCACGGCCGCGGCGCCCGCATCGATCAGCTTGCGCGCGTTCACCACGTCGTCATTGGTGTAGGGCAGCACCACGAAGCCCTCCTTCACCAGCACCCGGGTGGCTTCGAGCAGCCCTTCGTTATCCGGGAACAGCGTCTTTTCATCGCCGATCACCTCCAGCTTGATCCAGTTGGAAAGACCCACCTCGCGCGCCAGGCGGGCGGTACGAATCGCGTCGTCCGCGGTATAGCAGCCGGCCGTATTAGGAAGGATGAAGATTTTCGACCGGTCGATATAATCGAGCAGCGATTCCTTGGAATGGTCGGTAAGGTTGACGCGGCGCACGGCCACGGTTACCATCTCGGCGCCGGTGGCTTCGTGGCAGCGAGCCATCTCCGGAAAGCTGCGATATTTTCCCGTCCCCACAATGAGGCGGGAGCGGAAAGTGCGGCCGGCGATTGTCAGGGTGTCGGACATAGCTTCATTGTAGGACGGCGGTCCGCTAGCCGTATCGCCGCGCGACGCGTACAATGTCTCAATGCGGCGCGGGAATGCGCGCGGCCCACCCGTCGCTGTATCCATAGCACATTGGGGAGATTGCATGGCGAGGAAGTTCAAAGACCTGTCCGAGCAGGAGATCCTGGCGCTGGCTATTTCGCTTGAGGAAGAGCACGGCCGCATCTTCGGCGATTTCGCGGATGGTTTGCGGGAAACCTATCCGGCTACCGCGAAGGTGTTCGAGGCGATGCAGATGGAGGAATCCGATCATCGCCGTGCTTTGATCGATCTTTACCGGACGAGATTCGGGGAGCATATCCCGCTGATCCGCCGGCACGATGTAAAGGGCTTCATTACGCCTCGCCCGGTGTGGCTGGTGCGGCCGCTGGGCATCCACGTCGTGCGCCGGCAGGCCGAGATCATGGAGCTCGAAACCCGCAAGTTTTATGAGAAGGCCCAGGAGCGGGTGACCGACGCTTCCACGCGGAAGCTGCTCGGCGATCTGGCGGAGATCGAGCGCCAACACCAGGCCGCCGCGGAGTCGCTGGGGCGCAGCGTCACCCCCAACGCGCGCGAACAGGAAGAAGCCGCCAGCAGGCGTCTATTCGTGCTGCAGATCGTGCAGCCTGGCCTGGCAGGCCTGATGGATGGTTCTGTATCCACGCTGGCGCCGCTATTCGCGGCGGCATTCGCGACGCACACCAGCCACGACGCATTTCTGGTCGGCCTGGCTGCCTCGGTCGGAGCGGGCATCTCGATGGGCTTCGCCGAAGCGCTTTCCGACGATGGATCGCTCACCGGCCGCGGGCATCCCTACGTGCGCGGCGTGGTGTGCGGCCTGATGACCACTGCCGGCGGCATCGGCCACACGCTGCCGTTTCTGATTCCGAGCTTTCATATCGCGTTCTCGGCCGCGGTGCTGGTGGTGGCGGTAGAATTGGGCGCGATTAGCTATATCCGCCACCGTTACATGGATAGCCCGTTCCTCACAGCCGCTTTGCAAGTGGTGGTCGGGGGGGTGCTGGTGTTTCTGGCGGGGGTTCTGATCGGCAGCTCGTAGCTGTCGTTCTTCAACGGTGTTCTTCAATAGCCAACTGATCTCCCGCCTGCGTGCCAGTGGCTTCCACGACGCCCGCGGGCAGCTCCAGAATAGAGTGCGCCGTGAGACAGGCGGACACCCTCCACGGGACCATGCGGTGACGCACCTTGCGCACCTTCTTCTCCCGGTCCAGATACACCAGGTCGATAGCGAACTTCATGAAGAAGCTGTGTACCGATTCGCAGGGGACGATCCACAAGCCCTTGCCAGGGTCGAGTTGGGTATGCTTGAGCAGTCCCGTGCGGCGCTTTTCGCTGGTGTCGGCCACATCGGCCGAGTCGGCCAGTACCGTGTTGCGGGTCAAGTTGCGGACGGCGATTGGCAAACCACATGATATCTTGGACTCAATATCCATGGGACACGATTTCCGCTACGCCATCCGCACGCTCTTGCGCAGTCCTTTGTTCACCGCTGTCGCCGTGCTCTCCCTGGCGCTCGGCATCGGCGCCAACACCGCCATCTTTTCGCTGCTCGACCAGGTGCTGTACCGCTCGCTGCCGGTGCGCGATCCGCGGACGCTGGTGGTCTTCCATGTGGACGATCACAGCTCAGGCGATACGTCGGCGGACAACAACCAGAGCGTTTTCTCCTATCCGATGTACCAGGATCTGCGCGACCGCGGGACCGTGTTTGACGGCGTCATCGCGCGGCACGGCGTGGCCGTCAGCGTCTCATGGAACGGCCAGACCGAACGCGCCCGCGCCGAAATCGTCTCCGGCAACCTCTTTGAGGTGCTGGGCGTGCCGGCCGCGGTCGGCCGCACGCTCACTCCTGACGACGATGGCGCGCCAGGAGCCCATCCTGTCGTTATGCTCAGCCATGACTATTGGGTACGCCGTTTCGCCGCCGATCCCGGTATCCTCAACCAAAAGGTAGCCATCAACGGCCATCCCATGATCGTGATTGGCATCGCTCCGGAAGGTTTTCGCGGCGTGCTTTCCGGAGACAATCCCGAAGTCCTGGCGCCCATCGCCATGAAGCGTGAGCTGACTCCCGGGTGGGATGCCCTCACGGACCGCTCCTCGCGCTGGTTGAACATTCTGGCGCGCCTGAAGCCGGGCATTTCAGTCGAGCGGGCGCAAGCCGCCATGCAAACCGTCTACCGGCCCATTCTGGAACTCCAGGTCAAGCAGTTTCCGCCTGGCAGCAAGCGTTCCGAGAAACTCATCCTGGCTCAAAAGCTGGAACTCGAACCGGCCGCGCAGGGCATCAACCAGTTGCGGCAGGAGTGGGAGAAGCCACTGGTCGCGTTGATGGCGCTGGTGGGCCTGGTGCTGCTGATCGCGTGCGCCAATGTAGCCAACCTGCTGCTGGCGCGCGCCGCCTCGCGCCGCCGCGAAATGGCCATTCGCCTGGCGTTGGGCGCGGGCCGCGGATCGCTCTTGCGCCAGTTGCTGATCGAGAGCCTGACCCTCTCGGTGGCCGGCGGACTGCTCGGGCTGCTGGTTTCCGTGTGGACCACCAGCGCGCTGCTCCGCATCCTGCCCGCGGATGCCACGGGCGGATGGATTGCGGCCACCATTGACGCCCGCCTGCTGGTTTTTGCCCTGGCGTTATCCATTTGTACGGGTCTGCTATTCGGCCTCGCGCCGGCGCTGCAGGCCGGCCGTGCCGAAGTCGCTTCCACGCTGCGCGAGCAGCGGGCCGGGCTGGCATCGGGAGGCGGCGCGGCCCGCTTCCGGCGCTTCCTGGTGGTAGTGCAGTTGGCGCTCTCCCTGCTGCTATTGGTAGGAGCCGGCTTGTTTGCCCGCAGCCTGTTTAACCTGATGCGCGTGGACCCCGGCTTCCGTACCGAGCGGCTGCTCACGTTCGCCATCGATCCGCGGCTCAACGGATACTCGCGCGAACGCACCCTCGCCCTATATCAGGATTTGCGGGAGCGGCTGGGGCGTCTGCCGGGAGTGTTGGCTGTGGGCGCAGCCAATCCCGGTCCTTTCACCCACAGCGACCACATTAGCAACGTCACCGTGGCAGGCTATCAGGCGCGCGAGGACGAGGACATGAACGTCGCAGCGTATGACGTAAGCCCCGGTTACTTTCATGCGCTGGGAACCCCGCTGGTGCGCGGCCGCGAGGTCGCCGACCGCGATCTCCACTCGCCGGATAAAGTCGTCGTGGTGAACGAGGCGTTCGTCAAGCGTTTCTTCGGCGCGCGTAACCCGCTGGGCGTCCGCATGATGTTCGGCGCCAGCAACAAGCGCCTGCCCGATATGGAAATTGTGGGCGTGGTGCGCGACCTCAAACACAGGAGCCTGCGCGACGCGCCCCAACCCTCCGTGTACTCCGCATACACCAACGAAGAACTAGTGGATCGCATGGAGTTCTATGTTCGCGGCCAGCGCCAAATCGGCGAGTTGGGCCCGCAGATTCGCCGCCTGGTGCAGCAAATGGATGCGGGCCTGCCTGTATTCCACATGCAGCCGGTGGAGATCCAGGTTGAAGAATCCGTACAAATCGATCGCCTGATCGCCATCCTCTCATGCGCTTTCGGGGCGCTTGCCACACTGCTGGCTGCCATCGGATTGTATGGCGTGGTGGCTTACACGGTGGCGCGCCGCACCGCTGAGATCGGCATCCGGGTGGCGCTGGGCGCGGTCCCGCGCGACGTGTTGTGGCTGGTGATGAAAGATGTCGGAATGCTCGTGCTCCTCGGCTTGGCCATCGGGTTGCCGGTAGCGCTGGCGCTTGGCCGGCTGGTGGCATCGCAACTTTTCGGATTGCAGGCCGCCGATCCGGCAGTCTTCGCGGGCGCTTCGCTGGCCTTGGTGCTCGTGGCGGCGCTCTCCGGCTGGATTCCGGGCAGCCGCGCCGCGCGCATCGATCCGGTGGATGCGCTCCGCCACGAATAGTCGGGCATCCGTACCGCTCCACCAGCGCCCTTGCGTCATACTTAAGTCATGCTGTACCGCGCGGTGTCTCTGCTTTCCCTGCTGGTGGGCATGCTGCCTGCTCAATATGGAACCGCTCCCAAGCCCAGCGAGCAGGATTACCCTGTGCACGCCAAACTGGAGAAATTGTCCATCGGCGCCGAGTATCTGGTACACAGCTTCTCGGGTGGTCCCCCAAATGCCAGCGCTACATTCATCGCCAATGACTACCTGGTTGTGGAAGTGGCGCTGTACCCCGCCAAAGGCGAATACCTCGCCGTGAACGCCGCGCAATTCAGTCTGCGCATCAACGGCAAACAGGTGCTCGACCCGCAACCCGCGGGGTTCGTGGCGGGTTCATTGAAATATCCAGACTGGGAGACGCATCCGCGCACGATGGCCTCCGTGGGTCCCGTGATCTTCGGCGCACCCCCGCCGACGGAACGTTTTCCGGGCGATCCGCAGGGCTTGCCCGCGCCCCCGGCGCCCCGGGCTCCCACGGATAATCCCAGCGGCATGGACAAGCAGGATGCCGTCAAAGCGGATGAGTTAGTGATCCAAACTGCCTTGCCCGAAGGCGAGCACCACGGACCAGTGAGTGGCTATTTGTATTTCGCTTACCGCGGCAAACTCAAGCGCATCCATACCCTCGAATTGGATTACAACAGCCCCACGGCCAGCGCTGCGCTCCCATTGCAATAAGCCTGCAATAAGCCTGCAATAAGCCCTCTGCGACCTGCACGTACCATTACGAAAAACCCTACGGAGAATCATAAGATCCTATGGAGAACCATAGAGTTAGGGATCTCAAAAAAACTTCGCAATTTTGAAACTTTTCTATTGCATTCACCTCGGCGCGGTAGTACACTGCGACTGATTAAGGTGTAATTCCAGTACCCACGGGTTGTACTGGAACAGGTGTAATTGCGGGAGTACGTTGTCGCTTTGGGGGCAAGGCGCGCGTGTTGTAGGTGTTGTGTCTGGCGCCGACGGCGATTGCTATTCACCGGGGACAATGGTGTAACGGTCCGGTCGTTCTTCGACCGGCTGCAGGCTATCTGCGCTAAAAGGGGATACTGTCATGCATCTACGTGCAACAACCGTTAAGTTAGCGTTTCTATTGGCATTGCTGGTGCCTGCCCTGCTTCTGGGGCAAGCCAACATCACCGGACAGGGAACCGTAACCGGGCGCGTCACTGACGCGAGCGGTGCGGTGATAGCCGGCGCTATGATTAGCTTGACCGACACCAGCACCAACATCACGATCACAGCTACGGCCAACTCAGCCGGACTCTACATATTCGATTCGGTTGCGCCCGGAAATTACAATGTGAGCGTCTCCAACGCCGGATTCCGCAAGTCGGTGGTGCCGAATCAGCCCGTCGTAGCCGGGGCGACGCTGACACTGAACTTCGCTCTCGAAGTCGGGGCGGTTACCGAAACCGTACAGGTAACGGCCACCTCGGAAGCCGAGTTGCAAACGCTGAATTCGACGATGAGCAGTACCCTGCAAGGCGATGTGATCCAGCAACTCCCGCTCATCGCGCGCGACGTTTCGGCCCTGACCTTCCTGCAGGCCACCACCGCGCCGACCTTCAACGGGGCCGAAGGCAACACCACCAGCGGCAACGTGGCGGGCGCCATGGCCGACCAGAATACCTTCATGCTGGATGGCGGCAACAACACCAGCGATCTGGATGGCGACAACGCCACCTATGTCAATCACAATGGTTCCGGCGTGATGCCCACGCCCGCGGAGAGCGTGGAGGAATTCCAGGTCAATACCAACAATATGACCGCCGACTTCTCCACATCGGCCGGCGGCCAGATTCAAGTCAGCACCAAGCGCGGCACCAACCAGTTTCACGGCTCCATGTACGACTGGTTCCAGTCGGATGTGCTCTCCACCAACGATTGGTATAACACCGAATACGACCAGGGCAAGCCTAAGTCGCACTACAACCGGTTTGGCGGTTCCTTGGGCGGCCCAATGCTCCCCGACTTTCTCGGCGGCAAGACTTACTTCTTCTTGAACTACGAGGGTGAGCGCTATCCGCGTACCGGCCCGTTTTCCACCAACGTGCCCTCCGCTCTGTTTCGGCAGGGAATCATTCAGGAGTACGACGCCACTGGAAACGTAGTCCAATATAATCTTAAGACCTCCACCATGTGCGGCACGGCTGGCGGGATGCAGTGCGACCCGCGAGGCATTGGGATCAGCCCGACGATCAGCCAGTTGTGGAACACCTATGAGCCGATGCCCAATGGCCTGCAATGCGGCGATAAACTCAACACCCAATGTTTTACCGGAAACCTGACCTACCCGCTTTCGAACAACTTTGGTGTCATCCGCGTGGACCACGACTTCGGTCCTAAGTGGCGCGCCTTTGTGAGCTACCGGTACTTCGGACGTGTCGACCCCACCACCAACCAGGTGGATATCGGCGGCGTGCTGCCGGGCGACAAGCTGGGCGTGCCCGCCACTGCCTCCTCCGATCCGCTCGAGCCGCGTTACTTTGTAGGCGGCCTCACTACTACCATTTCTCCCAGCCTGACCAACGATTTCCACTTCAGCTATCTGCGGAACGACTGGAGTTGGATCCGGGCGGGCGCCGTGCCCGAAATTTCGGGCATCCCCGGCTCGCTTGAAGTCGGTGGTGAAACCAACCAGCCGCTGGCCCCCGTCAATGTCGACACGCAGGATGCCCGCGCCCGCCTTTGGGACGGCCACGACTATGACTATCGCGACGGCCTGAGCTGGTTGCGCGGAACCCACCTGCTTCAGTTTGGCGGCGACGTGCTGCATCAAAACTGGCGCTTCGACCGGTATGACAATGTGGTGGGCGGCTTGACCTCGCTGGTCTATAACATCTCGAGCGCAGACCTGAACATGGGCTCCAATTTTCAGCCCATACCCTGCACAGGGTCGGTCACGACAAATTGTCTGCCGAGCAGCGGCGTTGGAAACTGGAATGGCGCTTATGCGGAGCTAGCTGGAATCGTAGCCGACACGTCGATTGTAGCTACGCGTACTGGAGCAAACCTGAGCCTCAATCCCCTGGGTACGCCCGTCCGCTCTAACGTCATCGGAAACTCTTACAGCCTGTACTTCAACGATTCCTGGAAAATCAAACCGAACCTGACCTTGAACTACGGCCTGAACTGGAACGTGCAGGTAGCGCCTTATGACGTCAACGGTTCGCAGGATGTGCTGGTCGATCCGGCCGGAACTCCCATCTCGGTAAACAACTATTTGGCTCAGATACAAACCAACGCGAATCTCGGACAGATTTATAACCCCGGTCTGGGTTTCTCTCCCGTCGGCGCTATTGGTCCTAATGTCCGTTCGCCGATCCACACCTTCTGGGGTGCACTCGGTCCGCGCCTGGCGCTCGCCTGGAACCCCGACGCCGGAGGCGGTTGGATGCAAAAGCTGTTGGGCGGTAAAGCCACTGTCATTCGCGTGGGCTATGGCCGCACTTACAGCCGCAACCTGGGAATTGATCAGGTATCGACTCCAGTCCTTGGCGATGGTTTTCTACAACCTGTCGCGTGTTCGGCTCCCAATTCCTCGGGGGCCTGCACAAGTCCGCTGGCGGTCGATCCTACCAACGCCTTTCGCATCGGCGTAGACGGCCAGGTTGCGCCCCTACCGGCGATCCCCCAGACCCTGCAATCGCCTGTCCTCCCCGGCATAAATGCGGCTGGCGCGGAATTGGTCGCGGGAATCGATCCCGCTTTCCGCCCGGGCGTTTCCGACCAAGTCGACTTCAGCATCCAGCGGCAATTCGCCGGCAATACGATTCTGGAAGTTGGATACGTAGGAATCTACTCCCGCCATCTGTTCCAGGGCATCGATGTGAACGACGTACCTTGGATGATCAAATTGAATGGGCAGACTTTTGCCGGCGCGTATGATAATCTCTACAACGAGTTGAGCAAAGGGCAGACTGTTACGCCGCAGCCCTTCTTCGAACAAGCTCTGAAGGGCAGCCCGTACTGCTCGGGCTTCTCCAGTTGCACCGCGGCGGTGGCCACCAACGAATCCAGTTACATCACAACCGCTTCGGTGACGAACCTATGGTCGGATCTGGATAGCAATTGGACCGCCTTCGGTACGGCCTTGCCGTCCAGCGTCGGGCAGTGCTTCTACTGCTACATGGATACTTCGGATGGCTTCTCGAACTACAATGCCTTAGTCGTCAAAGTGCAAAAGCGGTATTCGAGCGGACTCACGTTCAACGCCAACTTTACCTATGGCAGGTCCATGGGCACCCTCGCGCTCAACCAGGCCTATACGTTGAACAACGTCAACAATCCCTGGGACCTCAACTACGATTATGGCCCGCAGTTCTGGGATCGCAAATTCACTTTCAACCTGCTGGGTTCTTATACTCTGCCGTTTGGCAAAGGCAGGCGGTGGGCGAATAGCAATCTGGTCGCAACGAGAGTCCTGGGTGGCTGGACGCTCTCTCCGATTCTCACGATCGCCAGTGGCACACCCCTCGATATGTACACCGGCTCGTTCCAGGAGTTAGGCAACGGGTTTGACGGCAATGGTTGCCAGGCGATCCCGCTGACTACCATGAGCTACACTCCCAGTGTCAATTACAACTACGTTGGCACAACCGTCGCCGAGGGCAACAACATCGCCAACGGTGGAACTGGCGCCAACCTTTTCTCGAATCCGGCGGCAGTATACAACAACTTCCGGCCATTCCTGGTCGGCGAGGATACAAGCTGCGGCGGCGGCGGTCAGCTCCGTGGCCAAAATCGCTGGAACCTGGATCTGGGATTGACGAAAGACACCCGCATCACGGAGCGCTTTGGCTTCCAGATTTATGCCCAGGCGTTTAACGCACTGAACCATTTTATGTGGAGCGACCCCGGCATCGGCTTGTTTGGATACCAGTCCGGGTTCGGCGCGCTTACCGGCCAGTACAACGCTCTGACGCTGGGTGGCGCTGGTGCATCGCCGAACTATACGCGCATCATACAGCTTGGATTGCGCGTCAGCTTCTAGCTAAAATCGGGCAGGATCGAAAGGGGGCGAGGTAACTCTCGCCCCCTTTTTCTATGATGGCGGTTCTACCGTAACCCAGCTCATCCGCATCTTACGCGGAAGCCGCAGATATTCCTGCAGAATTCCCAAGAACGATTCGCCAGGCGCGGCCGGCGGGGTCACGAACTCGATGTGGATATCCTCGAAGAGTCCCCACCGGTCGGGGCTGTGCGAATAGGGCAGGAAGCCGATCGAGTCGGCGGGCGGACCGATGGTTTCGAGGTTAGCCCACACCTGCAATTTCTTGTTTCCCACCGTCACGTTGTCCATTTGAATGCCAACCACGTAGTAACCTTTCACAGTGCTGTACACCACGAATTTTTGCCGGATGATTCGAGTAATGTGTCCGGTTATCTCGGCGCCCTTGGGTACAATTACTTTGCCACCCTTCTTTAAATCCTGCAAGGGGCGGAACGAGAGTGCGCTGCCGTCTCCCGTAACTCGCTCATCGATGCGATCGTCCAGCAGAGTATCGAAACGGATATGCGCCGGTAACGGCTCCTGGACGGATGCCGCCGCGTTACGGGCCGGTGAGAGGGAAGCCGCGGCCGTGGGCGCCGCCGCCAGATATGTTGCCGGCGAAGATACCGCCCCGGGAGACACCGCCGCCGGCGCCACCAGCGCGTCTTCGACGAAAAGCTCGCCGCTTTTTGCGGCGTGTGGGTGGCAATCGTTGAAGTGGGATGTCAGGCGCGCTTCCCGTCCCGCCAACTCTTGCAGCTTGAGGTCCGAGGCGACCGGCAGCAGGACGGAGTTACCCCCGATCTTGACACGGCCATACTCCAGCGTTTGAGATACCGCCTTTAGACCCAGTTCCTTTGGCAAGCCTTCGGCTTCAAGCGCCAACCGGACGACATCCGATGTTTCCGGGTCGGTCCAGATCGATCCCGAGTAACCGAGCGTCACCGCCTGCCCGTCTTTGATCAGCGAGTACTTGCTCGACTCGCGCGGAATCGCGAAATCCTCGCGCGCCAGGCGTCTGCCATCCTTGGATTCGTCCGGCACATCGTAAAAGGTGGCGGCGGCGGTGAGAAAGACGGCGCGCGCATAAAGCGCAAAGCTGCCTGTGCCGGCTTTGCCGTACACCGCGAGAACTTGCTTAAGACGGGTTCTGTCGTCATCCGAGGCAGGCCAGGCATACAGCTCTTTGCCGTTGATTACGCCCGCATCGGCGTGCACCGGCGGCAGTGTGGCGGGCGCGCCCGCGCCCATTTTTTCCGTTCGCTCGATGGACACGGAACAGACAAAGTCCGGCGTACGGTTCACATTCTCCGTCATCCGTTGCCGAATCCGGCGTACAGGCGCCTGGGCCAGAGCGCCGCTGCCGAGCGCCAGGCAGGCTGCCAGGCAACACCATGAATACATGCTCCAACGCGTCGCCATAACAGCAAACAGTATCGCACAGCCAAAAAATGCACCGTCTCGCCCCTGGGACGCCCAATCCCACCAACGCACAATCCCAGGATCCACCGCACCAGAATCCAACGTGTCCGACCACCGCTTTCTTACAGTCGCGGCTCTGTAAGTTGCTGAAAACACGCGAGCGGGTTTCCGAGCCGCGCGCGCCAGCAAGCGGTTCGCGCGCTTTTCGCCAAGCTCTTAGAGCGGAATCCGGCTTGCTCAGTGTCGCGCGGGAGGTAGTGTCGATGTCCAGGTTGCAGAGGGTGAGGGAGGTTCCCTCCGGTCCGCTCACCGAGGATTATGTAAACCAGAAGGGCAAGGATGGCTGGAGGTTAACTGCCGTCGAATGGGAGCGGGAGGTGGAAGAGCCGGCCGCGCAGCCCCCTGCATTGAGCGAAGAAGTTCCTTTCGGATTGAAGGTATCCGCCGACTGCAGCCACCTCGAAGAGAATCCCGCCGAGAAGCAGGCCCTGGTCCTGATGATGGATCTGATCGTCCAGGATGCCCCGCTCTCACTGGTCGCCGAGGAGCTGAACCGCAAGGGATTTCGTACCCGCGCCGGCGGCAACTGGACTCCCGGATCGGTCTTCGACATGCTTCCGCGCCTGATCCAGGTGGGACCGCGTATCTTTTCGAGCACCGAGTGGACCGCCCGCACGCGGCATCTGTTTCGCATCGCGTAAGAGCCTGTTGAAAAAAGGACTCGGGCATCCGCTCCCTGACGGTCGCGGCTCGGTAAGTGGCTGTAGACGCAAGGGTGCGATTCTGGGCCGCGCCCGTCAGGAAGCGGTTTTCCGCGTTTTTCACCAAGGCGCTGCCGGGCGCGGGCCGCTCCGCAGGCTATAATCCGGAATGGCCTTCCACAACCAGGTCGCTATCGTGACCGGCGGCGCATCCGGCATCGGCCGCGCGCTGTGCGAGGAACTGGCCCGGCAAGGTGCTCTTGCCGTGGTAGCCGA
The DNA here is from genome assembly GCA_963795925.1 of Bryobacterales bacterium. Lineage (GTDB taxonomy): Bacteria > Acidobacteriota > Terriglobia > Bryobacterales > Bryobacteraceae > Bog-159. The sequence goes on from CAWCJP010000008.1 coordinate 223,188, forward strand.
CATCAACGCCGAAGGCGCCCAGACGGTGGCCGCATCTATCGCCGCTCACGGCGGACGGGCGGTAGCCGTCCGCCTCGATGTCACGCGCGCCGAAGACGTCGAACGGCTCGTAACAGACACCATCCGCGATCAGGGCCGTTTGGACTTCATGTTCAACAATGCGGGCATCGGCGTGGGAGGCGAGGTGCGGGACCTCTCGCTCGACCATTGGCGAAAGGCCATCGACATCAACCTGTGGGGAGTCATCTATGGCACGTCCGCGGCGTACTCCGCAATGCTGCGGCAAGGGTCCGGCCATATCGTCAACATCGCTTCGGCGGCGGGACTGATCGGTGAGCCCGGCCTGATTCCGTATTCCGTCACCAAGAGCGCCGTGGTGGCGCTTTCCACGGCGTTGCGCGAGGAGGCCTGTGGGTTTGGCGTGCGCGTCACCGTGGTGTGCCCCGGCTTCGTGGATACGGCCATCTATGAGAACGCCATCGGCATGCGGATCGATAAGGATGAGTTTCTCCGGAAGCTGCCGGTGCGGTTGGTCTCGGCGCCGGATGCCGCACGCAAAATCTTGCGCGGCGTGGAGCGCAATCAATCGATCGTTGTATTTCCCTTTTATGCCCGTCTGCTATGGTGGCTGGTGCGGATCCATCCGGGCATCCTCGGCGGATTCCATCGCCGCATGCTGGCGAACCTGCGCGCCATGCCGGATCATTCGTAACGCAGCGCGATGATGGGATCGATCCGGGTGGCGCGGCGCGCGGGAATGTAAGCCGCGGCCCATGCGACCACCGCCAGGGTCAAGGCTACCGCGCCGAAAGCCATCGGATCGTTGGCTTTCACGCCGAACAGCAGAGCTAGAGAGCAGACGCGTGATGCCGAATGCCGCCGCCAGTCCGACGGCCAGGCCGATTCCCGCCAGCGCCAGGCCGCGCAAAATCACCAGCCGCAGCATGTCGCCGCCGCTCGCGCCCAGGGCCACGCGTATGCCGATCTCCTGTGTGCGCTGTTCAACCGAGTACGACATCAACCCGTAAATGCCGATGGCGGCCAGCAGCAAAGCTACGCCGGCGAATACTGTCAGCAGCAGCATATTGGAAACTCTGGCGCGCGGTGGAATCCGAAATGACCTGCTCCATCGTCCGAATTTTGCCAACCGGCAACTGCCCATCGAAAGACCGGAATTCCTGTTGAATCGCGGAGCGCCAGCGCCGTAGGTTCCCTGGAGGTGCGAATCGCCCAGCTCAACGGAAGCACTTGGTTGGCAAGCTGCGTCAGCCCGTCCGTGATCTGGCCGCCAGGCACGTACATCACGCTCTGACGGTCGTCTGTCAGCCCGTTTTCGCGCACGTTGCCGACGATGCCGACGATCATGCGCGCGGGCTCCTCGAATTGCGGACCGAGTCCCTTGCCGAGCGATCATGCTTTGCCCGATAGGATCTTCTTTGCCCCAGTATTTCTTGGCCATCGCCTCATTGATGATGATTACGCGCGCGGAGCTGCCGCTATCGTGCTCGCTGAAAATGCGTCCGCGCAGGAGCGGAACTTTGAACGCGGAAAAGTAATGCGCCGAGACGGATCGCCATTGCTCGTCGCCATTATATACATCGCCCTTGGCGGGCGGTTTGCCGGCAATGTTGAAAGGCAGGTCGATTCCGCCTTCAATGGGCAGCATGATGCTGCTGGCGGCGAACTGCACCCCCGGCAGGCTCTCCAGCCGCTGCGTCATCTGCCGGACCAGGTTGTCGACCTGGGCGGTGGTGCCGTAACGGCCGCTCGTAAGCGAAGTCTGCAAGGTGAGGACGTTACGCGGATCGAAACCCGGATTCACCGCGCGCAGGCTGGCGAACGTGCGAATCATCAGCGCCGCGCCCACCAGTAGAATTACCGCCAGCGCAATCTCGCCGACTACCAGGAAGCCGCGCGCGCGGTTCTGATGCCGGCCCGTTCCCGCGCGGCCGCTCGTATCTTTGAGCGACGAATTCACATCCAGCCGGGAGACGTGCACGGCCGGAAAGAGTCCGAAAAGGATGCCGGTGACCACGGAAATCGCCAGTGTGAACGCGAGCACGCGCCAATCGAGCGCCGAAACCGCGTTGGCGGAATGCATGATATCGCTGATGCGGGGCAGGTTGCCCGGCGCGACAGCCAGCAGCGCCCGCACACCCAAGGCGCCAATCACGAAGCCGAGGACTGCCGCCGGCCAGGCCGAGCACCACGCTCTCCGTCAGAAGTTGCCGCACGATGCGCATGCGGCTGGCGCCTACCGCGGTGCGGATGGCCATCTCCCGCTGCCTCGTGGAGGCGCGTGCAAGCTGCAGATTGGCCACATTCGCGCATGCAATCAGCAGCACGAAGCCGACCGCGCCCAACAGGATCATCAGCGGCAGCCGCACATCGCCGACCACGGCTTCCTGCAACGGGATTACGGCGACGCTTTCGGTTTTGTCCATCCACTTAGGGTTGGCCTCCCTGAAGCGCTCGCCGGCGATCTTCATCTGCGCCCGCGCGGCGCTGGATTGCGACACCCGGCTTCAGGCGTCCGGCGACCAGCAGATAGTGTCCCTGATTGGTGCTGTTCGGATCGGCCTGCAAGGGAATGAAAATGTCCGCCGGCGGATCGGACTTGAAAGTCGCCGGCAGAACCCCACCACCGTGGTGGGCGCGCCCGCGATATCGATAGGCTGGCCCACCAGGCGCATGTCGCCGCCTAATCGCCGGCTGAAGAGTTGATAGCTGATCACCGCGACCGCGCGGCCCGTTGGGCATATCCTCTTCAGCGGTGAACGTCCGGCCCATGATGGGAGATACGCCAAAAACCTTGAAGAATTCCGAGGAGACGTGGATGCCTTTAACCTGTTCGGCATGATCGCCGCGGCCGACGCTCATCCCTATGCCGGAGAAATCGTAGGCGGCCATGGCTTCAAAGACGTCGTTCTTCTTCCAGACATTGAATTTCGGAATGGAACTCGAGCCGCCACTTCCACCTGGGAAGCCGCGGGAAATTTGCATGATCCGGTCCGGCTCCGGGAAAGGCAGCGGTTGCAGCAGAACTACGTTAATGACGGAGAAGATAGCTGTATTGGCGCCGATGCCCAGCGCCAGCGCCGCGATGGCAATGGCAGTGAAGCCGGGACTCTTCCAGAAAACGCGCACGGCATGGCGCAGGTCGGCCAGCAGTTTCTCCATGCCCTGGATAACGCGCCAGGTGGCCGGAAAGTTCCAACATTTCCCGCGACAGCGCTACAGCACTACACCGCCTGCTTAACTTTCCGCGCGAATTTGTGCCGGAATTTCTCCACCTTCGGCGCCACGACGTATGAACAATACGGTTGCCGCGAATTGTTCGCGAAATACTCCTGATGATAGTCTTCCGCGACGATAGAACGTGGAAGCGGGCGTTACCTCAGTCACTGCGCCACGGCGTCGTCGCGGACCATCTTTTCCGCGATAGCGCGCTGCTCTTCGGAATGATAGAAGATGGCGGATCGGTATTGCGTACCCGCATCGTTGCCCTGGCGATTAAGAGTGGTCGGGTCGTGGATGGCGAAGAAGACTTCCAGAATATCGTGAAAGCTGGTCACGTCCGGATCGAATGTGACTTGAACGACCTCGGCGTGGCCCGTGCGGCCGGTGCAGACATCGTGATAGCTAGGGTTCGCCTGGCGGCCTCCCATGTATCCGGACTCGACGGAGAGGACGCCTTCCATGCCGTCATACACGGCTTCCAGGCACCAAAAACATCCTCCGGCGAGCGTGGTAGTTTCACTTTTGGACATGGCTTTAGGGTAGCGCACCTGTGGCAACATCAACCTCCACGTGGTCGCTCACGCGGAGGAGAAAGGTGCTCGGATTCTTCATGCCCCATTTCACGTAAGGGATGGTGAAGTGAGCGGACGCGGTGGCCTTGCCGCCGGCCATCCGCACCTCCACCGGTACGATAATCTCATGCTCGGCGCCGTGGATGCGGAACACTCCGTGCACCTGAATCTGCGACACGCCTTCCGGAGCGACCTTACCATCCACGCGATCCGGTGCGAAGACGATCTCGGGATAACGGCCAGCTTTCGAGAATATCCTTATGCATGCGGCGGTCGCGCCCTTCGTCGCCGCTCGCGCCGCTCGAAGCGTCCACCACTAATTCGCCGCCGATCTTGCCTGTGGCCGGATCGAAGCGGATCGCGCCGTGCGACAGCTTAAAACTGCCGTGTACTGTGTGCAGAGTGGCCGGTAATGTAAATCGCACGCTGGCATGTGCGGGATCGGAGTCGAGAAGGATTTCCTGGCCCCGCGCAACGGGGCACAGAACCAGCGCGATCAGGAGAAGTCGGAAGCGCATAAGTGGAAGGAGAGCATGGCTTGAAAGAGCCGCGGCTGGGCCGCCAAGGCGCGCAACGCGCGCTTGCGGAACCAGGTGCGCCGGTCGAGCGAGAGCATCAGGTTCGACATGAGTGTCGGCCGCCGCGCCAGGCGGCGATGCGCGCGCTGATACGCCGAGAGATCGCCGGACGCCAGGCTATCGGCCAGCGCGATCGCCTGATGGAAAGCGAGGCAGAGCCCTTCCCCGGTGATCGCATCCACGGAGCCGGATGCATCTCCCATCAACGCGACATTCCCGCAATAGACGCGCGGCAGGCGGCAGTTCGCGGTAACCGACCCGCGTTCCGCGGTGGTGTGCGGCGCGCCATCGAGGCGCGCGGCCAGTTGCGGAAATTGCGCCAGGGCTTCGTCCATGCGCAATCGTGGATTGCGCGAGATCAGCGCGGCGCAGACCTCGTGCGGGCCGATAGGCGTTACGTATATCTGGCAGCCCGCGCCCCAATACAATTCCATGAAGCGGGTCCAGGGCGCGACGCGATAGTGGATGCGAAAGCCGAAACGCCGGCTCGCGGGCGGCGCGGTGAGACCCGCCCAACGCCGCACGAAAGAGTGGAAGCCATCCGCGCCGACGATCCAGCGGGCGGATATGATCCGATCCGCGATCGGCACGCCACCAGCCCCGATGCCGCGCACGGGCGTGCCCCACAACATCCGCACACCGGCCGCGGCCGCGGCATCGACCATTTTGGAATGCTAGAGCGGTGCGGCGCATACCGAGCGCATGGCCTTCCGGAAACGATGCCTCGACGGAGGCGCCATCGCCCACGAATCGAATGCCGTGGAACGGCTGCGCGCCAGCGCCATCCAGGATTACCCCGAGATTGCGCAACGCGCCGAGTCCATCGGGCATCAGTCCTTCGCCGCAAGCTTTATCGATAGGCGGGGTAGCGCCATCGGCGAGTGTGACATCGAATCCCTTTTGGCGCGCGGCTATAGCTGCCGCCAGACCCGCGGGCCCGCCTCCGATGACGAAAACACTCGTGGACTCCACCTTCAGCATACGGCTGCCGGGCGCGGCCGGGTTTCTGTCAGAGCTGTTAACTCAGGGTTTCCAGATACTGGAAGCTCTTGCGAAGCGATTCGATCGGATCGCCCGGAGTCTCATCCTGCTCGACGAAGTAATGCTTCACGCCGGCCTGTTTGGCGGCGCGCAGCACGGCGGGAATATCGACGGCGCCGTCGCTGAGATCGTGAAATGCGGCCCGCGGGATCATTCTCGTTAAATCGCTGCTTGGTGCCTTGCGCCACATTTTTCAAGTGCAGCAGCGGGATGCGATCGCCATATTGCTTCAGAACACTCACGGGATCCACGCCTGCCACCTGCGCCCACATCACATCCAATTCCAGGCTGACGAGGCTCGGGTCGGTGCTCTTCATGAGGACGTCCAGCAGGCGCCCATCCTCCGTGGGCTTGTACTCGAAAGCGTGATTGTGATAGCAGAGACGCATGCCGGATTTGCTGGCCAGCTCGCCCGCGCTGTTGAGCGACGCGCCCAGCTTGCGGATCATCTCGGCGCCGCCGCGGTCTTTGGGGTCGATCCACGGACATACAACATATTCGAAGCCATGCTTCTTGGCGTCGTCGATGGCGGCGCGGCAGCTTCTCCGGCTGGTGAATGAAGAACTGGCCGTCCAGGTGTACGCTCACGGGCTTGAGTGAGGTTTGCTTCAGGCTGGGCCAGATCTCGTCGAGATGATCGGCCGTGCATTCCACCTCGCGATAGCCGATCTGCTCGATGGCGCGCAGCGTTTCGAGCGGGTTCTTAGGCAGGACGCGGCGGACGGTGTAAAGCTGCACGCCGACCGTTGGGAGAGCGCGAGCGTAGAGGGACGCAGCCGAGGCGGCGGCAGCCGTCAGGAGGGTACGGCGGGAAATGGAGTGCATGCTCCTATGCTATAACGCGGCAGGGGCTGCCAGAGTGATCACTCGCAACGCAACGCGCTGACCGGATCGATGCGCGTCGCGCGCAACGCGGGAAACGCAACTGCCATCAATGCCACCACCATTAGCAATGCGGGCGCGACCGTGAATACCAGCGGATCCCAAGCCTTCACGCCGAAGAGAAAGGCCGCGAGAAATCGCGTCAGGCCGAAAGCTGCCGCCTCGCCGATTACTACCCCAGCGAACGCCAGGCGCATGCCTTCGATCACAATGGTATTGCGCACACTGCTGGGCGCGGCTCCTAACGCCATCCGGATTCCTAATTCCCGGGTGCGCTGCTGTACTGAAAAAGCCACCAGTCCATAAATGCCGATGGCCGCAAGCAGCAGCGCCGCGCATCCGAAGATGGTCAGCAGCGTCATGTTGAAGCGTTCGCGCGCGGTGGATCGGGTAGTTACCTCATCCATGGAGCGGACCTGCGCCACGGGCAGGCCGCCGCTCGCATCGCGCAACTCCTTCTCGATAGAGGCGCGCAGCGTTTGCGGCGCCACACGAGTGCGCACGATCCAGGCAAGGGTAGAGGCGCGGTTGGCGAGCGCGGTGATGCCATCCGTGACCTGCGCGGCGGGCACGTACACCATCGGCTGCGGATCGCGATTGAGTCCCCAATCGTGCACATCTCCCACCACGCCGACGATCTGCCGGGCGGGTTCTTCGAACTCTGGCCCGTAGCCATGGCCGAGCACCATGCGTTCGGCCAGCGGAAACTTGCGCGCAAAGGCGGCGTTGACGATGGCTACTGGCGCGGCGCCGGCGTCGGTCGCTGCGGTTCAAACGCGCGCCCGCGCAGGACGGGGATTTTGAAGATATCGAAATAGCCCGGCGAGACGGCCTGCCATCCGCGGCCATCGTAGCGGGCATTCGTAGCCGCGCGGCCCACGATGTTATACGGAATTCCGAATGCGCCCTCGAGCGGCAGGCTATAACTGACGCCTGCGCGGGCCACCGCGGGCAACGCCTCCAAACGCCGGACGGCGTCATCGACCAGTTGAGTCACGTCGGATGTCTTCCGGAAACGCGATGCCCGCCAGCGACATCCGCATGGTGAGGACGTTGTGCCCGTCGAAACCCGGATCGACGGCGTGTAATGCGGCGAACGTGCGGATGAGCAGCGCGGCGCCCACCAACAGCACCAGGGCCAGCGCCATTTCACTGACTACCAGCAGAGAGCGGGTCTTGCGCTGGCCGATGCTGGCGCCGGAGCGTCCGCCCTGCCTTGAGCGTAAGGCACAGATCGGCGCGGGAGACGTCCAGCGCGGGGATCAGTCCAAACAGGATCCCGGTGACCAGCGAGACCGCGGCGGTGAACGCGGCCACGCGCCAATCCATCGATCGACGCGCCGTGTTCTCCGATGCGCGGAATGTCGCCCGGGATCACGGCCATCAGCGCGCGGACACCCGCGAGGCCCAGCATGAGCCCCAGTGCGCCGCCCGCAACGGCGAGCAGCACACTCTCGGTGAGCAATTGGCGGATGATGCGGCCGCGGCCGGCGCCGATAGCCGCGCGCACGGCGATCTCACGCTGGCGGCCCGTCGCGCGCACCAGCAGAAGATTGGCGACATTGGCGCATGCGATGAGCAGAACGAAGCCCACGGCCGCAGCCAGAATCAGAAGCGAAGGGCGCACATCGCTGACGAGGGAATCCGCAAAGGGCTCGATGACGAAGCTATCGCGCGGGCCCATGATTCTAGGAAACCGGCCGCGAAAATCCTGCGATGCGAGTTGCAATTGCGCGCCAGCGCCCGCCAGAGTCACACCGGGCTTGAGACGCGCGACCACGTTGAAGAATTGCGCGTGGTCATGGCTGGCGGGATCAATCTGAAACGGAAGGAAGACGCCGGGAGGCGAGTCCAACTCGGTGTTGAAGCCCGGGCCGGTTACACCCACCACCGTGTAAGGCACGCCGCTCAGCGAAATGGTTTTGCCCGGCATATGCAGATCGCCGCCAAAATGGCGCTGCCACAACGCATAGCTGAGAACAGCCACGCGGGCGCCGTTGGGGCGATCCTCATCGGCGGTGAAGGGACGGCCCAGCGCCATGGGTGCGCCGAACAGCCGGAAGTAATCGGCCGACACGCGAATACCGTGGATCTGTTCGGGAAAAGCGCCGCCTGTCAGGTTCAGTTCGGAGCCGCCGTACTCGTACGCGGAGACGTCCTGAAAGGCGGCGTTCAGGCCGCGCAGCGCGTTGAACTTGGTGGCCGAAGCGCCGTAATTAGGGCCGGCGGGCGTGGTCTGGAAGAACAGCACGATGCGGCCGGCGTCCGGGTAAGTGAGCGGCTTAAGCAGGACAGTGTCGACGACCTGGAAAGATGGCGGTGTTCGCGCCAATGCCCAGGGCCAGGGCGGCCAAGGCAGTAACGGCGAAAGCGGGACTCTTCGAGAGCGATCGAACGGCGTAACGGAGATCGTGGAGGAAGTCTTCGGTCCGGTGCACGAGTATCTTCAGCATCTCCGATTCCGCCAGCCCGGCGCAAGGCCGAGTAGTGGCGGGCTCCATCTGTGTCTTAATAGGAAGTTGCCCCTTCCGCCGCAGCCACGCCCCACGCGCGTCCGCTATTGGGTGGTGGTGTTCGCGGTGACGCTGGCCGTCATCACGTATATCGACCGGGTGTGCATCTCGATTGCGGCGCGCCTTCATCCGGTCGGAACTGCACTTGACGCCGGTGCAGATGGGTTATGCCTTCTCGGCTTTTGGCTGGGCTTACGCGCTGTTCGAAATTCCCGGCGGATTTCTGGGCGATTGGATGGGCCCGCGCCGGGTGCTGCTGCGCATCGTGCTGTGGTGGTCGTTATTCACCGCCGCTACCGGGTGGGCCTGGAACTTCGCCTCGCTTGCGGTGACGCGCTTCCTGTTCGGCGCGGGCGAGGCCGGCTGCTTCCCCAATCTGACCAAGACCTTCACCACCTGGCTTCCGCATCACGAGCGAGTGCGCGCGCAGGGCATCATGTGGCTGAGCGCGCGCTGGGGCGGCGCGTTCACGCCGCCGCTGGTGTATCTGGTGATCAACCTGATGTCCTGGCGGCACGCCTTCGAGATATTCGGCTGCATCGGAGTGGTGTGGGCCGTCTTTTTCTATCGTGGTATCGCGACGATCCGCGCGATAACCGCCGAGCTGAACCACGCCGAGCGCCGACTGCTGCTGCCGAACGAAGCGCTGGCAGCGGGCCACGCGCACGTGCCCTGGCGGAAGTTCGCGGCATCGCCGCAGGTGTGGCTGCTGTGCGGGCAGTACTTCTGCTCTTCCTACGGCTGGTATTTCTACATCACCTGGCTGCCCACTTATTTGCAGGAAGCGCGCGGGCTGCGATCGCGGCGAGAGCGCCGTGCTGGGTATCCTGCCGCTGTTTCTCGGCGGTCTGGGCTCGCTGGTCAGGCGGATTCGTCGCCGCGCCGCTGACGCGCCTGACGGGCAGCTTGCTGCAGACCCGCCGGCTGCTGGCGTACATCGGATTCGGCGGCGCCAGCGTGATGCTGGTGGTTTCCATGCGCCTGCACAATCCGCTGCTGGCCATGCTCGCCATGGGGCTGGCCAGTTTCTGCAACGACCTGGTAATGCCCGGCTCCTGGGGCGCGTGCATGGATGTGGGCGGCAAATACGCCGGCACGCTGTCCGGCGCCATGAACATGATGGGCAATATCGGCGGCGCCCTGTCCCCCATGGTGATCGGCTACATGCTCCACTGGACCAAGAACGACTGGAATGCGCCTTTCTACGTCTCCGCGGCAAGTTATTTGGTGGCCGCTTTGCTGTGGCGCTTTCTCGACCCGGTAACGCCCCTACACACATAAAAGCCCGCTTAAAAGCCCGCTGGCTAAAGCGATTTCACGATCCCCACGATCTGCGCGCTAAGCTGCATGCCGATGCGCGGGAGTATCAGCGCCATGGGCGCCAGCGCGGCCCACGATTCGCGATCATCTGCGCTCGATGCTGCGCAGTCCCACAAACAACAAGACCGGCGAATAGATGCGGCCGTAATTGTAAACATGCGTCCAGATGTCGGTCTGCTGGACGATGATGCCCATCGCCACGAAAGAAAGCGTGGCCAGCGCCATCGGGTCGAGCCTGCGCCTGACATTCCAATAGAGCGCCAATGCAAAGGCGATCAGCATGCCGCAAAGCGCCAGCTTGTCGCCCATCGCGGCCAACCATTGGAACCGCATGCCGGCGGGGTACACCAAGGGGTGCCACCAGTTAGCCCAGATTGCGGCAAGCGGTATCAGGCTGGAATCGAAGCTCGCAGGCGAAGTATGCGCGTGGACATAGGCGTACCAAGCCAGGGCCGGAACCGCGGCCAGCGAGAATAGGGCCGCGCGTGCGGCGCGGCGTTCGAGGAGGAGATATCCGCAATACGCGGCCAGCAGCAGAAAGCCGGTTTCGCGAGCCAACGCCGCGGCTGCCAGGATGGCGAACAGCCGCCAGGAAGGCGTCCGCACATGGTACGCAAAGGCCGCCGCCAGCGCGGCCAGAAGCACGTCCACAACCATACGATCCATACTGGCCAGCGTGGCCGGCAGCAGCAGGAACAAGAGTCCCCAGGCGGCAGTGCGGCCGCGCGCCTGGCAGCATGCCGCGGTCCAATAGACGCCGGCGCAGGTGAAAATCAGGATGAGCGCATAATAAGCGGGATCCACCCGATTCGTCCGGCCCGCCGCAAGCAGGTAGGCCAGCCCGGGCGCCAGTATCCGGCGATAGCGCAACCGGGGCATATCCACGTACGCCTTTAAGTCCGGGTTGCGGATGAGCGGGTCGTGCGCCACGTAGTGGTACATCTGCCCGTCATAGCCGTAGCTATCGGGAAACTGGTAGATGTGCTCCGTAGCCAGCGTGGCGGGGACCCCCAGCCGCGCGCCCGTGCAATAAAGAGCCGTCCAGTTTCCGCCGTAGTTGACGCGCACTGTAGTCGACTGCCAGCAAAGCACCATCGCCCCCGCCAACCCGGCGTAAGCCAGCCGGCGCCTATCCACGATAGAGTCCCTTGGCGCGTATGTATTCGAGCACGGCGGCGGGCGCCTCCACGCGATCGTCGCCGGCTGCCAGCCTGCGGCGGATCTCGGATGACGATACCGGCAGGTCCACGCGTTTCCAGGCGGTCGACCGCCGCGCCTGGCGGAACCGCGTAACAATGGCCCGGGCCGGCTCACCACGATGAACTCCACGGCGCGGATGACATCCCGCCAGCGCCGCCAGCTTTCGATTTCCGCGAAGGCGTCGGCGCCGATCAGAAAGAATAGCTCGTCGCCGGGCTCCAGGCCGCGCGCGCACCTTCTCGATGGTATCGATCGAGTAGCTGCTGACGGTGCCCTGCTCCAGGCGCGACGCTTCGAACTGCGGATCGTCGCGGCAAGCCAGTTCCACCATGCGGAAGCGGTCTTCATAGGGGGCGTGCGTGACGCCCTGCTTGTGCGGCGGCCTTTCGGCGGGAACGAACAACACGCGGTGAAGCTCGAAACGCGCGGCGGCCTCTCGCGCCACCGCCAGATGGGCATTGTGAATCGGGTCGAAGGTGCCGCCGAAGATCGCCAGTCTCAAGTGCTTATTTCAAAATCTTGATCCGCACGTTGCGAAAGTACACTTCCATCGGCGGACCGCGATGTAACTGGAAGGCGATGATGCCCTCCAGGCGCGCCGAGTCGTGCAGGTCGGCGGTCACCGTGCCGTTGAGCGTCAACTGGATATGATCGCCGTCGCACAGGATCTGGTAATCGTTCCAGTCCTTGAGCTTGACCACCTTCTCGGCCTTGCCCTTCCAGCCATCCACCAGCGTGCCGCGGCCTTTTTCCTCGTAGATATTGCCCCAGTAATTGTCTTCGGCGGCGTCGGCCTGATACCCGCGCACCACCCAGTTGGCCAACGCTTCGCTGCGGAATTGAATGCCGCTGTTGTGGTTGCGCAGCTTCATCTCCGCGCGCAGGATGAAGTTGCGGTACGGCTGTTTGGAGATCAGGAATGAATTGTCGGTCATCGTGACGCCTTCGGTATGGCCCACGATCATGCCGTCGCGAACGCTCCACATGCGCGGATCGCCGTCCCAGCCGTCCAGGTTCTTGCCGTTAAACAGCGGCTGAAATCCGTCCTGGGCAAATGCCGCGGCGGAAAAGGCCAGCAACAGCAGGAGGCGCTTCATGGTTCAGGCTCCTTTCGATCTTCACGGAGTTGACGCGCACTTCCTTCACCGGACGGTCCTGGCTGCCGCGCGGCACTTCAGAGATCTTCTTCACCACGTCGTAGCCTTCGATCGACTTCGCCGAAAATGCTGTGCTTGTTGTCGAGCCACGGCGTGGCCGCCACGGTGACGAAGAACTGGCTGCCGTTGGTGTTGGGGCCGGCATTGGCCATGGAGAGAAGGCCGGGCTTGGAATGCTTCAGCGTGGGATGAAACTCGTCGGCGAACTTATAACCGGGACCGCCGCGTCCGGTGCCTTCGGGATCGCCGCCCTGGATCATGAAGTCGGGGATCACGCGATGAAAGATGGTGCCGTCGTAGAAGGGCTTGCCGGTCTTGGTGCCGTCCGCCAGGCTGACGAAGTTTTCGACCGTGCGCGGGGCTTTGTCGTCGATGCAGTTTAACTTTGAACTGACCCTTCCGTGGTGTCGAACAGGGCGTAGATTTCGTTAGGCATTATCTGGATTGTAGCGCGGCGCCGCATTGTCGATCGGACGAGCTCTTGCGGGACCGGACTTGAAAGCTAGTGAACGAGGCTCTCCGGCATCACTGCGGTGTAAGTTTGAATACGACTCCCCCAGCATTCTTGCCGCCGATAGAAGTGGCGCCGAAGAGATCCCCGGCAGCGTCGAGGATCACGCCGGCCTCAGGGTATCCTCCATCGGCCCCGCCCGCGAAGCTATACGGCACGGTCTCGACGCCCAGCGACCCATCCAGCTTATAGACGACGCCAAAGTCTCCGGTGCCGGCGCGGTAAGTCGTGCCGTAGAGGTTGCCAGACGGGTCAAGAACCACTCCGCCACACGGGCCCTCCCCGTTATATCCCATGAAACTGTGCACCGTTTCCTGGCCGGAGGAATTCAGCAAATATACGACGCCATAACCGTACGTACCGCCCGCCGATGTGGTCCCGTAAAGGTCGCCTTTTGAGTCCAGAGTCACGCCGGCACTAGTACTACTGTGTTATAAAAGATTGGATTGATTGAAGTTCCCGACTCCACGGTATCTTGGAGGTGAGATGGGTGTTGTCGAAGCCAAAATCCAGACGGTGGAAGATATCTATCGCTTGATCTGGACTGCCGCAGCCCACAAGCGGCCCGTGAGCGCAATGTACAAGGACCTCCCTCGGCTGTTCTGCCCTCACAGATTAGGCCGCAATCGGGTCGGCCAACTGCGTGTGCTCTGCTATCAATATGGGGGAGAAAGCGAAAGAGGCCTGGAGGCAACGGGTTCGCCGGCAAACTGGCGCTGCGTCGTGCTGGAGAAGCTTAGATCGGTGGAACTGTTGGAGGGTCCTTGGAGATCCGCGCCGAACCATTCGCGGCCGGCCAGTTGCGTGATGGAGGCCGATATCGATGCGGAGGATTAGCCGGAGGGTGTCCCGCAGAACGGGCAGTGAGACATCCGCCCCAGCAGGTAACGGGCAAGGATGATGCGGAGAGTAGCAATCGAACGCGGATTATGCCGCTCGGGACGCACGCGGCGAGCCGCGCGGCCGGAAGTCCGTCGGCGGTTCGGGGGCTGGTAGCCCAAGATTGCCGACCCGGACTGAGGGGGAAAAACGATTCCGTTCGGCCACCAGGAATCCATAAGCCGCTATACATAAGGTGGCGTGATGGTGAAAACCCCGCCATCCCCGTCCTTCGTAGTGGCCCAGGCCGAGTTCCTGCTTCAGTTCCTGATAGTCCCGCTCGATGATCCACCGGTGTTTGGCCATGTGCACCAATTCGACCAGAGGAATGTCGGCGGACAAGGTGGACAGCCAGTACTTGGTGGGTTGATTTTCATTGGACGGCCATTCGATCAGCAACCATTCTTCCGGATGCGGTTCCGCCCGCCAGTAGTCGCGGTGCGCCGGGCGCACGCGCAAAGCGGCAAAGCGCGACTGCAGTTTTTTCTTCACTCCCTGGCGCCAAGTCACCCTGTGCCAGGCCTCGGCCGGTAATGACGCGGCCAGCACTTTAAGCGGAGACTGGTTGGTGCTTGGAGTCGCGCTGTAGGAGTTTGCGTGGACGCCCTGTGCTGCCCTGGCGCGCTGGCGCTGGCTTGGCTTCTTCGCCGGGCTTCCAGACAGTCACGGTGCTTTGCACGCCCATCACGTATGTCAATTTCATCTCCGTCAGCGCCGTGCGTAAACTGGTGTCGTTTCCATATCCGGCATCGGCCAGCACCACCCCCTCAGGAATGCGTCGTTCCCGGGCCCGTTGAATCTGCTCCAGCGCGATTTCCGCTTTGGTCTGAAACTCGATCTCGTCCGGGACGCCCGTCTTCTTCCGGCGTTTGCGGTCTTTTACCCATGCCTCCGGCAAATACAGGCGGAATGCTATGGGCATGCTTGCCGTCTCGGTGGTCACCGAAAGGCTTACAGCCACCCGGCAGTTGTCCTGCTTACCCACTTGACCGCAGTACTGTCGGGCCACTCCAACGGACTCCTGCCCCTTTTTCGGAAAGCCGGTATCATCCACCACCCACGCCACTACGGGCTCGTGTCGGAGCATGGTGGGCAGCACGAAATCCAGACAACGGTCCAGGACGGCCTCGTCATTCCAAGGGGCGTCGGCAACCACATGATGCAGTGACTGATGCATGCGCTGCAAGTTCTCGGGAGCCAGTCGGGCAGCCATGGGCTCCACGCTCTTCCGCTCGCCTGGCAACAACAGCGCCGTGCAGTAGTTCTTCAGCGGAACGTTCCGGTCAGCATGCCCTGCGGCTTCAGCCAGGCCCTCAATATATGCCGCAAAGCGTCTCTCCTGTGGGCCTGGCGCGATATCTTTGCCCACAGAACAATTCTACATCAAATTGTTCTTTTATAACACAGTAGTACTAGGACCGTACCCACAAGGGATCGCTCCATCATCTCCGCCCGTGAAGCTGTGGAGCACGGCTTCCTGGCCCGAAGCATCCAACTCATAGACCACGCCCTCGTTCGCTGTCCCTCCGCTGTTAGTCGTACCGTATAAGTTACCCGACGAATCGCGTGTGACACCGGCGAAGGGGTTGGAACCATCTGTCCCGCCAAGGAAGTTGTACAGCACCGTTAGCTGGCCGGAGGTGTCGATTTGATACACCACACCGGCGTTTGCTGTGCCGCCGCCGAATGTCGTTCCGTAGAGATTGCCGGAAGAATCTAGAATCACACCGCCATAAGGACCCCCTCCGTCGGCGCCGCCGGTGAAGCTGTGTAGCACCGTCTGCTGTCCGGCCGGATCCAGCTTGTAGACTACACCGCAGTTGTCCGTGCCGCCAATCGTCGTGGTCCCATAGAGGTTGCCGCCCGCGTCGCGGACTACCCCGGCATAAGGGGCACCCCCATCGGCGCCTCCGCTGAAGCTGTACAACACTGTCTCGCGTCCGGCCGGATCCAGCTTGTAGACAACACCGGCGCCGGCCGATCCGCCCGCGGACGCCGTCCCGTATAGGTTTCCCGCTGCATCGCGGATCAAACCCGAAAGCGGAGTATTGCCGCCGGACGGGGCGGGAAAAGTTGCGAGCACTGTTTCCTTCCCGGTCGCATCCACCTTAAACACAACGCCTAAGCCTGCGCCGCCGGCCTCGGTGGTTCCGTAGAGGTTACCCGCCGAATCGCGAGTCAAGCCAGTAGGGTAGGCCCCATCGGCCCCGCCGCTGAAGGTGTATAGCACAGTGAATTGGCCGGAGGTGTCGATCTGATACACGACTCCAGCATTCCCAGGGCTGCTGGCCGTCGCGGTCCCGTAGAGGTTGCCGGATGAATCCAGAGCCACATTGCCATAATCGCTATAAGGAATTCCTCCGTCCGCCCCGCCAGTGAAGCTGTGCAGCACCGTCTGGTGTCCGGCCGGATCCAGCTTGTAGACAACACCGCAGCCGACGCTACAGTTCGAGTTCACCACGCCGCCGGCCTCGGTGGTTCCGTAGAGGTTGCCGGCCGAATCGCGGGTTACCGCGTTGGGGTAAGCTCCATCGCTTCCGCCCGTGAAGCTATACAGCACCTGTTCGTTCCCTTTCGGGCCTAGCTTGTACACCACGCCCACGTTCGCTGTGCCGCCGCCGACAGTGGTGCCGAAGAAGTCGCCCGACGGATTGCGAATTATCCCGTTGTAGGGATTATTTCCGTCGGCCGCATTCGGGAACCCGTACAATATCGTTATATTCCCAGCCGTGTCGAGCTTGTATACATTCTTTGAAGTAGTTCCATAGAGGTTCCCGGCGGAGTCGCGGATCACACCGCTCGATGGGCTGGCCCAATTGGGACCCGCGAAGGTGTACAGCACGGTCAGTTCGCCGGATGGTGCGAGCCGATACACTACTCCATAATCCTCCCAGCCGCCGCCAGAGATCGTGGTTCCGTACAGATTGCCTGATGAATCGAGAATCACACCGAAGAAGGGATTGCTCCCATCGGCGCCAGTGAAGCTGTGCAGGACGGTCAGATGTCCCGCGGTATCCACTTTGTAAACCGTTCCTAAGTTCGCAGACCCACCAAAGGAAGTGGTCCCGTAGAGACTGCCAGCCGCGTCGCGAACCACGCCGGCGGAGGGACGCGCCCCTTTGCGCGCGAAGGAAAAGCTATGCAGCACGGTTTCATCCGTTTCCTGCGCCTTACCCGACGCTAGTCCGAAAGCTATCAGTGCCAACGCCAGTCCGAGTGCGCCGATACCGCGGCCCCTGGCGAGCCTTTGCTTCGTCTGTGTCATAGGTCTCCTTTAATCCGCTCCGCCCGAACAGCAGGCCAACCATGTGCGGATCGCACACGCTGACACTATATACGGTTTTGATCGTAGATGAAAGGGAAAACTGTGCCGGGCGGCTGGCCTTAGTGCGTCATCGCATAGACGACATAGTTCACGCCGATGCGAATGGCCAGCGCCGAAAATCGCTCCGGATAACGCGGCTCGTCGGCCCACTCCCAGGCGTCGCCTAAGTCGGAGTTATACGAGATCGCCACCATGATACGGCCCTTATCGTCGTAAATGGCCCGCCAGTGCGCGCCGATGCCGTTGTTCTTATAACCTAGCCGTAAATGCGCTGCGCCGGGCACCTGGTAGCGCTCATCCAGATCGTAGACCGTGTGAAAGATGGCGTCTTTGTCGTCGATCTCGACAATGGGCCGGTCCGGAAAGACACGCTTAATGCGCTGCTCGAACATCTCCCATTCGAACGTGCCGTGGAAATCGTCGGCCATGAAGAAGCCGCCGCGCAGAAGGTATTCGCGCATTTCCTTTGCCTGGGTGTCGCTTAAGCCCCATTCGCCGACCTGCACGGCATAAAGCCACGGCCAATCGTAGGCGTCGCCTTCATCCAGGTTGACGGGCTGCTCGACGGAGCGCACCTGGATGCGAGTCAAGCGGCGGAGCGCCAGGGAGAAGTGGCGGTCGGCGCGCGGGTAATCCTGGGTCCACAGGGACAGGCCCTCGTGCCAGTCGCCATCGAAGCGGCCGGCGTAGCCGTCGTTGGGGCCCGGCGGATACATCAAACGGGCGAAGGCCCATTCGCCGGGCTGTTTCCAATCCTGAGGCAGTTCGAAATTTTCGTATTCGACACCGGGGAACTGGCGGAAGGGACGCTGAAAGGCATAGATGCCGCCGAGGAAGGCGATGCCTAATCCCGCTCCGCATAACGCCTTCAGGCAACTCATAAATGCGCCTTTATTTGAGGATACCGCAGTGATGTTTAAAATAGCGTCAACTGTTTGGATGCGGGAGCGGGCCGGGCCGTACGGCGATTGAAAACGGTGCGCCCGCCGAGCCGTGGCGAGATGGCGTGCTCGTGCGCCACGATGGCTTCGAAATTCGCCTCGGGCGCACGATGTGCCTCCACTGCGCGCACGAAGTGGTCGAGCCGCCGGAAGCTATCCGACCTTCTCGGGACCATCGAGCCTGGCCCGATCCAGAGAGCGGCGCAGCACCGCGATCGATTCGTCATAGGTTTGCAGCGGCACCGGAAATGGATGGCCGTCCTTGCCGCCCAGTGCGAACGAGAAGCGCGCCGGATCGGAGAAGCGGGTGGGCGCGCCGTGCACCACTTCGGCAATCAGCGCCAGCGATTGCAGCGTGCGCGGGCCAAGGTTCTCGAGCAGCAGCAGCGACGCGAAATCGCGGAACTCCCGCTCATACGCTACGGCCAGCACGGCGCCCAGCCGCTTCAGATCGAGGTCTTCGGCTCTCACGTCGTGATGGCGCGGGAGCTTCAGGTGGCGGGCTTCGCGCAGCGTGGCGTCCGGATGTTCGCGGGCGATGGCCAGCAGCGCGTTCTGCGCGGGGCCGGCCTGCTGATCCACCAGGTTCATGATGTCGCCCTGGTGCTCGCCGACCACCGCCGTATGCGGCTCGCAAGTGAAATCGCGGATGGCGGCGGAATGCCAGTGATAGCGGCGCGCGAGGCCGCTCGCTTCGTTCATGCCTTGCTGCACTACGGCCCAATCGCCCGCGGCGCTCACGATGAACGTATGCAGATAGATCTGAAATCCGTCCGCGATGGCGTTGTTGTCGACGCGCGCAGTCAGGCGGCTGGTGCGCGCCAGCGATTCGCCATCCAGGCCGCAGCCCTCGGCCACCGCGCGCAGCTCATCCGGCGTGTGGCGCGAATGCCGGCCGCGGCCGCCGCAAATGTATATACCCAGTTCGGCGGCGCGCGGAGCCAGGCCGCGTTTCAGGGCGCCGAGCACGGACGTGGTGATGCCGGAGGAGTGCCAATCCATCCCCATTACGCAGCCCAGCGCTTGAAACCAGAATGGATCGCTCAGGCGGGTAAGCAACTCTGGTGACGCCGTATTCACGGAGAATGCTTTCCGCGATGGCCGTGCCCAAACTGGTCATGCGCTCCGCAAGCCAAGCGGGCACGCGCCCGCCATGCAACGGCAGATCGGCAAATCCGGAGCGCTTCATTCGATAACATTCTATCGTCTGAGGCACTCGCGGCAGCGGGCTACGCCGCAATAGCGACTAGTATCACACTAAGCAATCGGGATTCCCTGTAAGTTACGCAATATTAGGAGTGACCACTGTACGAGCCTGTACAGACCCGAGAACCGCCGCGCGCGATAATCGGTTAGGAGGCTAGGAGAATGAGGAAGATCCTGATATTGACCGCGACAGTGCTGACGACAGCGGCTGGGTTATTGGCGGAGACAGCACAAGAGAGACTGCGCGATTCGGCGGATGTGTTTCATGAGATCATGGCCACGCCCGACAAGGGGATTCCGCAGGATTTGATTGCGAAGGCAGCCTGTGTGGTCATCGTTCCCGGCATGAAAAAAGGTGCGTTCATTGTGGGCGGCCAATACGGAAAAGGGTTCGCGATTTGCCGCAGAGAGCATGCGGGCTGGGGCGCGCCGGCGGCGGTGCGCGTCGAAGGCGGCAGCTTTGGCTTTCAGATCGGCGGACAGTCAACCGATGTCGTGATGCTAATCATGAATGAACACGGCATGCGGATGTTGGATAGAGACAAGTTCACGCTGGGTGCGGATGCCAGCATTGCGGCGGGACCCGTTGGACGGACGGCGGCGGCGGGTACGGATCCTGCGATGACTGCCGAGATTCTATCGTGGTCGCGCACCAAGGGCATATTCGCGGGCGTCGCGCTGAGTGGCGCCACATTACGTCCTGACATGGACGACAACCGGGAACTCTACGGCCAGCGCATGAACAGCAAAGAGATTCTGATGACTAGCATGGCTCCGCCGGAAGCGGCGCGTCCGCTGATTGTGGAGCTAGATCGATATTCCGCGCGCAAGGAAGGCTAAGCGGTAAACGGCGGCACTTTAAGAGCCGCCGCGGGGTGGGCGGCGCTGCTGAGTTAGAATCTCATCATGCGCCGCACCTGTTTTTTATTGATTGCCTGCTTCGGTCTACTCCACGGCCAGACCGCGCCTCTGAGCGGGCTCGATGAGTACATCGCACAGGCGATGAAAACGTTTGACGTGCCGGGCGTGGCCGTGGCCGTAGTGCACGACGGCGATGTTGTTCTAGCCAAGGGCTATGGCGTCCGGCGTTTGGGCGAGCCGGCGCCCGTAGATGAGCATACGCTCTTCGGCATTGCCTCCAACAGTAAGGCATTCACCAGCGCGGCCCTCGCGATTCTCGTCGACGAAGGCAAAATCAAGTGGGACGATCCAGTGGATCAGCATCTGGAATGGTTTCAGATGTACGATCCCTACGTCTCGCACGAGATCACCATTCGCGATCTGCTGACGCACCGCAGCGGAATGGGATTGGGCGAAGGCGACTTGTTGTTTTTCCCGCCATCCAGCTACACGCGCGATGAGATCCTGCGCAGACTCCGCTTCATGAAGCCGGCGTCCAGCTTCCGCAGCCACTATGCTTACGACAATCTGCTGTATCTGGCAGCCGGGCAGATCATTCCCGCGGTGTCCGGACAGCAGTGGGAAGATTTTATCCGCGAGCGGATCTTCCGGCCCCTGGGGATGACGGACAGCAATACCAGCGTGGCGGACTTTCATCCGGGCGGCAACTTCGCGACACCGCATTCCGAAGTGGAAGGCACTCTCACACCCCTCCCGCCCGCCAGGATCGACAACACCGCGCCGGCGGGAGCTATCAACTCCAGCGCCAGCGACATGGCCAAGTGGGTTACCGTGCAACTGAATGCCGGGATAATCCCCGGGGCGGAGAACAAGCGCCTGTTCAGCGCGCGCCAAAGCCGGGAGATGTGGTCGCCGCAGACGATTCTTCCCACGCCCGAACCGCCGCCGGCCTTGGCCCAGACGCGCACGGATTTCGCGGCGTACGGTTTGGGCTGGTTTCTGCGCGAGTATCGCGGTCACAAATTCGTGGGCCACACAGGCGGATTACCCGGCTATGTCTCGCAAGTGACCATGATTCCCGATATGAAGCTGGCAGTGGTGGTCCTGACCAACCAAGAATCCGGAGGAATGTTCAGCTCGATTACTTACCGCGTTCTAGACAACTATATGAATGTGCCGGCTGTGGACTGGGTGAAAGCTTATCACGACCTGGCCGGGCGCCAGCGGGCCCAGGCGCAGGAAGCGGAGAAGAAGGCGGCATCTGCGCGCGCGGCCGATTCCAAACCGTCGCTGCCGATAGAGAAGTACGCGGGCCACTATAACGACGCCTGGTACGGCGATATCGACATCGCTCTGGAGCAGGGCAAGCTGGTGATGCGTTTCAGCCACACGCCCGCGCTCACGGGCGATCTGGAGCACTGGCAGTACGATACGTTTAAGGCGAAGTGGCGCGACCGCAGCCTGGCGGCCGATGCGTTCGTCACGTTTGCCCTGAAGCCCGATGGGTCCATCCGGCAGGTAAACATGGTCCCGGTTTCGCGGCTCACGGATTTCAGCTTCGACTTCCAGGATCTCGTGCTCACACCGGCGGCAGGCACTGGCAAGTAGCGTACCTGGAGGGATGCGCGACTATGGTAAGTTGAAGGCAGAAATGCCAATCGCTTCCGCCTTGAAAACCGGCGTTTTGACCGCCGCGATTTTGAGCGCCACACTAAGCCTGTGCGCGCAAGAGCCAAAGCAAGAACCGAATACAACACCGCCCAAAGCCGAGGGCATCCCTGCCCGCGCCGCGCCCACGGATTACCAGTCCCACGCGCAGGCAGGCCCGTTGACCATAGCGGCCGAATTCACGGGGCACTCGCTCGCGACGCCTGAGAGCACTCTCACCACGGAAGACTATGTGGTGATCGAAGCGGCCATCTATGGGCCGCCCGGGACGCACATCAAGATATCCCACGAGGATTTTTCGCTCCGCGTGAATGGGAAGAAGAAGATGGCGCTCCAGGGCCAGCCATACGGAGCGGTCGTCAGGACTCTCAAAGATCCCGAGCTGGAACCGACCGCCGAAGAAACCAAGTCGAAGACCAGCGTCAGCACTGGCGGTGGAGGTGGTGGCAACGAACCGCCGCCGCCGTACCGGGTGCCGGATGCAACGCGGCACGAATGGAGCCAGCGGCTGCAAAAGCTCTCACTGCCGGAAGGAGACCGCGCCCTTCCGCAAGCGGGATTGATCTATTTTTTGTTGCGAGGCAAGACGGAGAAGATTCAATCTCATCGAATTGATCTATAGCGGCTCGGCGGGACAGGCTACGCTTTCGCTGCAGTGATAACGCATAAAATAAAGAACCCTGGCCTCACGCGTTTACGTGCGGTCAGGGTTATCTGCTGTCGGCCATGAGTATAGTTATCGAATGGTTTCAAGCACTACCACATCGCCCTGCGGTTTGCCGACCACACGGACTTGGAGTGGCTCGCTACCGGAAATGTACTTATTCCATTTCTTGTTGCTCTTCACCATCTCAACGATCTTCGTATTGCTCGGGTCGTCGAACCGTACGTACTTGCCTTCCGGAGTCATCAGTCCGAATGAAGTCGTGTTGTGGTCACAGGGCAATCCACCTTATCCGTAGTGCTGTGACTGGTTTCGGTCTTAGTGGTGTTTGCATCCGGAGTGCTCGTGCTGCTGCTGCTGTGCTCGGTATGCGTAGTGCGGCAAGCCGCGTCCACCAGGGTGCCATCGTACGTCGTTGTGGTCGTGGTCGTCTGTGTTTCGTTTTGAGCGGCGGGCTGGTCCGACTGAGCCCAAAGGAATCCTGCGAAGAGTGGGACAAGCGCCGCGGTTGCGAATTTTTTCATAGTTCCCTCCAAGTTGGAACAGCCTGTTACAGTGCAGCCGCTGTTCCGTTGAACAGAACATCACGTTCAGACGAGACTATGCCCCAAATGAGTCTCTGCTTCGTGCGTAACCTAACCTCTTAGAGCGGGCTGAGCGCGTAAAAAGTTCCCACTCCTCAGACGGTCCAATCCACGTGATGCGCGACCGGTATTTCGATCCATCCTTGCTGCGGGACGGCATCCATGGGCAAGCCGCCCTGCCACAGCGAGAACTGGAAGCGTACTGGCGCGCTGTCGCCGCGCGCCCAGGGCGGATAACGACAGCCGCGCTTCCAGCACCTGCTTGAAAGCGAACTCGACGGGCGGCTCGCCGCGTGCGTTCGGCCCCGGCGCCCCGGCCGCCAACTTCAACTCGGTGACATGGGCGCGGCCATAGTCGAACCGCACAGTCACTTGGCTGGATTGCGGCGGGATCGCCCGCCGCGATGTTCAGGCGCGCTTCCATCTCCGAGATGGACTGCTCGGAGCCGAGATGAAAATCCACCCGCAGATAAAGGTTATCGGCCATCGCTGCCGTATTGCATTTCGCGCACCAGAAACTTCTTGCCGTGCATGGAGCCGGAGCGCTCGTCCACGCGATACAAGCCGGCGCCCAGCCACTCGAAGTAAGAAGTGACTTCGCCATCGATCGACCGGATGAATCGGGCCCGTCGGCGGCACGTGCACCGCGCTGACGGCCACGCGCAGAATGGGCCGCGACAGCTCCTCCGGCGGGCTCAGATTCAGGAAGCGATAAACGTTGGCCAGGTGGCTGCGGTAAAGCTGATCGAACTCCACGCGATTGGCCGGAATCGTGCTCCGGGCCGTACCACCAGCACCAGTCGCTGCCCTCGGCAATCAGCAGTTCTTCGTAGGCCAGGCGCCTGCGCTCGTCGGGCACGTCTCGGGCGCGGCCTCGTAGGCCTGCGCGCGCGCGCAGAAGCTGGGTCCACGCCTGGTTGTCCTCTTCCGCGCCGATCCAGACGTCGAAGTTGGCGTTGATCCAGGAGCCCGGAAAGATGTGCGACAGCGGCTCCGGCTCCATTTTGCTCCAGCGCTTCGCTCGACCGTGACGGCCGACATTTGCGGAGTCTTCCGAGATCACGCCGGTACAGATCGCGCAGGAAGGGCCGGCCGTTCCGGTCGTAATATTCCCAGGCGTTTTCGCCATCCAGAATGATGGGAACCAGCGCGTCGCGGCCGCCCGCCAGAATGCCGCGGCAGTTCTCGCGGATGCGATTGCAGAAAATCGTCGGCGGCCTGCGCGGCGTCCATGCCCGAATAGACGAAGCCGATCAGATCGCTCAGAAAGTGGTCGCGGAAAATCACGCCCATCTGGCGGCCGTTCTGCTCCCAGCGATAGGGGCGATAGATGGCATCCACGCCGATGGCGCGGCCCAGCGTGCGGCCGAGCACGCCGCTGTCGGTGGCGGCCCAGCGGAAGCCGGCTTCGGCGGCGATGTCGAACGACTTCATCGGAAACCGAGCCTTCCGACGGCCACAGGCCCACCGGCGCCACGCCGAACTCGCGCTGCACAGTATTCGCGCGCCATCTCGCAGTTGCGTGCGCGCGTCCTCGGGATAGCGGAACGGCGGCGGCAGCGGCACACCGGGATGCGACACCGCGGCGATGTTGGAATCGCACAGCAGCGGCAGAATGGGATGGTAGTACGGCGTGGTGGAGATTTCGATCTGGCCCGCGCGCGGCCATGCTCGCGATAGACCGGGATCACTTTGCCGACGATTTCCCGCTGCTTGCGCGCCCACCAGCGCCTGGTCGTCCAGCGTGTAATCGCGGCCTTTGGCGAACAAGTCGCGGACCTCCGGGTCGGCCGCGCGGAACTCTTCATCGAACCAGACGCAGTTGCGAGAGCACCTGCAGATCGCGAAAATCCTGCGTGCGAGAAGCGGCGGCGCGCCGCTTCCAGACTCTTCTGGGCGTGGCGCGCTTCGTAGAGCTCGGCGTAGCGCGGAAACGGTCGGATCATGCGCGGCGGATGCGGCTAGAAGGAATTGCTGCAGCAGGAAAGGCTGCTCGCCCTCGGTGAGCGCTTCGGCGGGCTTCAGAGCGAGCCTCCAGATAGGGATCGCGAGCCTCGCCGCGGGCGTACTCTTCCACCTGCGCCATCATGGACGGCACCAGGTTGAAGGTCTGGCGCACGTTCGGGAAATTCGTCCAGGATCTCGACCATGCCGTAGTAGTCTTTGAGGGCGTGCAGGCGGGTCCACGGCAGCTTGTACTCGCCCGAGGCCAGATCCTTGTAGAACGGCTGGTGCATGTGCCAGAGGAAGCAGAGATAGATGTGCGGCATCGTAGTGCGGGCTGACGCAGTCTTAACGCGCGAAGAAGCTGCGCGCGGGCGGCGGCGGGTGGGTGCCTTTGATGGCCAGCCACAGGATGTCGTTCAGCTCGTCGTCGTCGGCGCGGTCTTCCTCGCTGAAATCCAGCCGGGCGGATCGCTCCGCGGTCGGCGAATGCGCGGGATTGCGCTCGTCGAGCGGCACGCGCGGCTTCTCGGCGACGTAGGGCGCCGGGTCGGCGGTCGCTGGAAGGCGGCGGACATGGGCCGCGCGCCGGCGTCGAACTGCGTCATCGGCCGCAGCCCCAGCATCAGCTCCATGGTGCGCAGCATCGACGTGGTGTTGTACATCGAGCTGTCCACCGCCTGGTGCTTCACGTAGGGCGAGATCACGAAACGCGGGCGAGCGGTGCGAATCCACGTGGTCGGGGCCGTTCTGCGCGTCGTCCTCCAGCACGAAGATGGCGGTGCTGGCCCAGAAGCGGCTCTTCGAGACCGCCTCCACCAGCATGCCCAGCGCGTAATCGTTGTCGGCGGCCAGCGAGAGCGGCGAGAGCTTGCCGGCCTGCGTGCCGTTGGTGTGATCGTTGCCCAGCCGCATGAACATCAGCCGCGGCATCTGGCCGGATTTCTCGAACTCCGCGAGATCGGCCAGAAACACCTTGACGCGCTCCACGTCCGGATAGTCCAGATCGAAGTCGCGGTAGAGGCGGTTGGTGACGCGGTTCAGAACCGGGTCGCGGACCGCTTCGATCTGCGTCGCCGTCCGGCGCGCGGCCTGGGCGCGGTTCTGCGCCATGTAGCCGTAGTTGCGCATGGAGAGCCCGGCGCCGGCGGCGCTGGTCCAGAGATAGCCGGCGGGCGGCGCGTCGGTGGGCTCCTGCTCTTCGTAGTCGTAATTCTTGCGGCGGCTGGCGTAACTGTTGGGCCACATCTTCTGGATGTAGTCGGTGGCGATGGCCGCGGTGGACCAGTGTGGCCGTCGGCGCTCACGTCGGCGTTCACATAGAAGTTGTCGAGCAGCACGAACTGGCGCGCCAGCTTGTGCTCGTTGGGCGTGACCTTTTCGCCGAACAGCACCAGCGAGGGATCGCCGTTGCCCTCCTTCATATCGCCCAGCACCTGGTCGTACGTGCGGTTTTCCTTGACGATGTAGATGACGTGCTGGATGGGCGGGAACGGGTTGGGCGTTTCCAGCTTCTCGTCGCGATAGGGCGAGTTGGCGATGGCGGTCTTGGTATAGGCCTGCGAGTTGCTCGTCGGTGAAGGGCTCGATAAACGATGCCGTGCCGGTCTGAATGCGGCCCACGTATTCGACGGCGGCGCGACGCCCTCGTGACTGGCTTCCGGCCGGCGCGTGGGATTCGGTCCGTTGGGATTCGGGTGCGAGCCGCAGCCCGCGGCCATTCAGCACCACCAGCGTTCCCGCGGGCAGCACGCGCGCCGCGGTGGGATACCAGCCCGTGGGAATGAAGCCTTCCACGTGGCTGCGCTCCCGCGAGATATCCACCACCGCCACCACATTGGCATCGGAGCAGACCACGTAGAGGCGCTTGCCATCCGGGCCGAGCGCCAGGCCGCTGGGCGTCATGCCGGCGGCTGGCGCGGCGTCATGGCGATGTTGATGGTCTCGACCAGGCGCAGTTCCTTGCCTTCGGAGACGCCCAGCGTGTAGACGCTGTTGGTATTGGCGGCGGCGACAAACAGGCGCGCGACCCAGGGCGTCTTCGCCTTCGGCGCGCTTCGCTCTTGCCCGGCCGCCAGACCATGTCGGTGGGATGCGGGCCCAGCCGCACGGTCGCCAGCTGGTTGCCGGAGGCGGTGTCGTAGTGGCCCACGGAGCCGTCCGTCCAACTGGTGACGAAGAACGATTTGCCGTCGGGATGGAAGAGGATGCGATAGGGCCGGCGGCCGGTCTTGACGCGGTCGATGAGCATGCCGGATTGCGGATTGATCACCACCACGCGAATCGTGATACAGGTCCGCGGCATAGATCAGGCGGCCGTCCGGAGTGAGCGCCACATCGCCGATGAAGTCCTGCATGCGTGCGCTTGTCCGGCGGGCACGACGGTGAAGGTGCGGGTGGGTTCGAGCGCGCCATTGGCGAAAGAGAATTCGAAGACCGCGGCGCTGCGAGCCGCCGCCCACGTACACGCGGTCGCCCTTGGGCGAAAAGGTCAGGCCCAGCCAGCCGTCGGCCACGGGCACGCGGCTGGTCTCGCGGCCGGTGGCCGCTTCGAGCACGCTGATGGTGGGCGGGTTGTATCCGCCGTTCAGCACCAGCAGGTAGTGGCCATCCGGCGAGAGGGCGGTGGACATCGGAAACGTGTCGAGCGGAATTTGCTTGCCGGCGGGTCCAGAGCGCCAGCCGCTGTTGAGCAGGAATCCGCCGCCCGGAAGCGGCCCGACCTGCTCGCGCGGCGCGGGCTGGGAACACAAGACAGCCACGGCCAGAAGGAGTGCAATGAAGAGGTATGGACGCATCCTGCCTACGATCATACCTTGGCTGCCTGCCCGCAAGGGCTGGTGGCTTGCTGCTCTATCGAGCAGCAGCGCCGCTAGGAACGCCACAAAGACAATGACCGGCGAAGTTAGCGGCCGAAATGATGCCAGCCGCCGTCCGCTACGCCCACAACTACACCCACACGCGGTCCGGGCGCGCCATACACGTAGGCATTCGGATAATAGCCGTACGGATAGGGGTTCGCATACGTTCTTGGGTAAGATAAGGATAATCATAGGGATCGCTCGAATAATACGGATCGTATCCGTATCCATATCCGTAGCCGTAACCGTACGGATAACCCTACCCGTAGTATCCAGGCCAATAGCCGAAGCCGAGGCCCCAGCCACCACCCCAACCCCAACCACCCCAACCGCCGCGCTAGCCATAACCGCCGCGATATCCATAGCCACCGTAGCCACCGTATCCGCGGCCGCCGTAGTATCCTCTGGCACCGCCGGCATAGCCTCCGCCGCCATAATGACCGCCACCGCCGGTCACGGCGTGACCGCCACCGCCGAAACCTCCATGACCGCCGCCTCCGCCATGCCCTTGCGCGGCGAAGGCTACACTTGCCAACAGCAAACATGCAAACATAATGAGTGTTTTTCTCATAAATCACCTGCCAATTAGACTATCACTGAAGGTATAGGTTTCCAGTGGCTGAAATGCACCAGCGGCGGTGCATTGCGGCCAGGAAATACCGGCTTTTGGCCTCTTTATTTCATATACTTAGCGGCGCTCAGCGATTGGCGAAACGGGTGCATACAATAAGCCGTCGTCTACTTATGAGGCAGATATATATGAAGACCAATTCCATACGCCCGATTCGTACTGCCATTTCTACCGTTGCATTCAGTTTTCTGGTTGCATCGGGTATGATGTTCGCGCAAGATCAGCCCGCCGGGCCGCCGCCACCGCCGCCGGACCAGCCAGCAGAGCGCCCCCGCCAATGGCGCATGGCGCAAGGCCGACGATCCGCCGCCTGGTCAGAACCGCCGCGCAGGCGCCGCCCGCCGACGCAGCCGCTGCCGGCCGAAGCCGCTCCGCGCGCCACCATGGATCCGAATTATTCCGCGGGTTCGCCGCAGGATGCGAATCCGCAATATCCAAACCCTCAGTATCCTAATGCAGCAGTATCCGAATGCGCAGGCCGGTCCAGCAGTATCCAAACCAATATCCGCCACAGTATCCGAGCCAGCAATATCCGAATCAGTATCCCAACCAGCAATATCCGAACCAATATCCATGCGCGAGGTCCCAATCCATATCCACCCGCCGCAACCTACAATCGCGGTCCGATTCCCGCAAAGTTGACCATTAAGCCCGGCACATTCATCACCGTGCGCCTGAATCAGGGTCTGTCGTCCGACCGGAATCAGACCGGCGACGCTTTTGCGGCTACCTTGGCGAAACCCGTGATGGTGGATGGCGTGGTGGTTGCGGAACGCGGGCAGACCGTCGGCGGGAAGGTCGACCGAAGCCAAGAAGGCGGGCCGCGTGGAAGGCGTTTCGCATTTGGCGGTGCAATTGACGGATCTGACGCTGACGGATGGGCAGCCGGTTCCGATTCAAACGCAACTTTATAGCAAGAACGGTCCGACATCGGTGGGCCGCGATGTCGGCGCCGTTGGCGGCACTACCGCCGCTGGCGCTGCAATTGGCGCCGCGGCGGACTGGGGCAGGGGCGCGGCGATAGGCGCCGGCGCGGGTGCCGTGGTGGGAATCATCGGCGTGCTGGTGACGCGCGGGCCACCCGACCTACCTCTATCCGGAGCAGATCCTGACGTTCCGGGTGGAAGCTGCCATTCCTGTCTCTACCGAGGCGGCGCCGCAGGCGTTCCGTTGGGTGGGGCCAGGCGATTACGATCGGCCTATACGATGTACAGAACCGTACGCCAGCCGAACGCAGGTTATAGGCTATGGCGCCCGTATCCCTACGCATACTGCTTACCCCTATGCCTATGGCTATCCTTACTATTGGGGGGCGGTTTCGGCTTATACGGACGAGCTTCTATTGGGGCCGGCGGGCTATTGGGGACGTGGCTGGGGCGCGCCGGTAGACGTTAGCAAGCGGATAAGTCCGCGCAGGCCCGGCAGAGAAAGCCGCCTACTCAGGAGATAAATCATGTCGATGAAAGCCATTCTGTGGGCAGGCACGATTTCCGCGTCTGTGCGTGTCTGCGGTGGCGGTGGCGCAGGCTCCGCCTCCTCCTCCGCCGCAGCAGGTTATCCACCGCCGCAGCAGGGTACCCGGAGCAACCGGGTATCCACCGCCACAGCAGGGATATCCCAGCAGCAGGGATATCCCAGCAGGGATATCCGCCGCAGCAGGGTTATCCGCGGCCCAAGGCTACCGCAGCAGCAGCGCCCTTACTGGGGCCGCAACAACTGGATCAACTGGTGGAGCGCATCGCGCTCTATCCCGACCCGCTGCTGGCCCAGGTGATGACCGGAGCCACTTACTGGAACGAAATAGCCGACGCGGCCACATGGGCGAATCAGCACAGCTATCTGCATGGCGATGAATTGTCCCGCGCCATGTATGAGGATAATCTTCAGTTCGATCCCAGCGTGCTGGCGCTGATGCCCTTTCCGTCCGTGCTCGATATGATGGCCGGGATCCGGGCTGGACGCAGGCGCTCGGCAACGCGGTACTGAGCCAGCGCCCCGACGTGATGGACGCCGTGCAGCGGATGCGCCAAAAAGCCATGGAGCCGGCTACCTGCAAAGCAACGCGCAAGACCGGGTAGTGGTGGCGGCCCGGGAGACATCGAAATTCTGCCCGTCAATCCGGGCTACGTGTATGTGCCTTATTACAATCCCTGGTGGTTGTATTTGTCGGCGCCGCGGCCGGGCTTCTTCGCGGGCGTAGGCATCACTTTCGGACCCGGCATATACGTGGGGGCGTTCGCGCCGTTTGGCTGGGCCGGCCCGGCGTTCGGATGGCGCACGCACGACATTATCATCGATCATCGCCCGTGGGGGCGCACCTGGGTGAATCGCGGCAGCTATGTGCATTCATACGCCTACCCGGCGGCGCGTCCGGCGGGTCCGCGCGTGGAGCGGCATGTGGAGAGGCGCGCTCGAGCCGCGCGGCGAAGAGCGGCAGCGGCGTTCCGCCGCTTGCTTACTCCGCATATTTCTGGGCGATCGGGAAACGGCGGCCGATGCCGAACGCCTTGGAAGTGACCTTAAGGCCCGGCGCCGCCTGCTGCCTCTTGTACTCGTTGCGGTCCACTTTGTTCACGATATCCACCACTGTTTCGACGCGGCAGCCCCAGATCCTCGCGCAATCTGCCGGGGCGCCTGATAGTCCTCCACATAGGCGCGTAAAACCTGGTCGAGAATTTCGTAAGGCGGCAGCGAATCGCTGTCTTTCTGATCGGCGAATCGCCGAGCGGCTTTTTCAAAGCAACGCTTTCCGGGATGCCGACTCGCCGTCAGTCGCCACTGCTGGAAGGTAGCACACGAAACTTACATTGTGGCCAATACTCCCACGGCGGCGGACCAGCCGATGGCGCCGATGAGCGTCGCCGAGACACGTGAGGCGATCGAGCGCGTTCGGCGGTGAAAGCCCCGAACTCGAGTGTCGTGATCGCCTCCCTGGCGCCATGGCACGAGGCTCACCAGCCCGCCCGTGCGGCGCTGCTCGCCGGCGGCGTCGGGATTGCCTGCCCAAGTCGCCTTCGAGACCACCTCGGCTCTCAGCCGTATGCCCGAGGGGCTTCGGATCGCGCCGGCCGTGGTGTCGAGGCCCTCGAACTGGGCTTTCCCCAACCTTGGCTCACACTCGAGGCCGCCGATCAGCGCGAGGCGCTGCAGCGCGCCGTCAAGGCCGGTGTGCGCGGCGGCGCGCTCTACGACGCGCTGATAGCGGCGACTGCCTCCAAGCATGGGGCAACGCTGCTCAGCGCCGACCGCCGGGCGCGCGGCGTCTACCAGGCGATGGGCGTCGAAGCCACGTTCATCGATGCGTGAGGCCGTCGTGGCTGGCTCAGAGGCGCGCTCGAAACTCGATCCCGCTGCTCACGACCGATGCACGCCTCGCACGAGCCGACAGCCATGCCGAGTCGTCACGTAATTCCGCCACCACGATGCACGCCGCGTGTGTAGCGGAGTTGCTGGATGGGATCCCCGGGCGCACGAGCGCGCGCAGCTCGGCCTCAGGCAGGCGCGAGTTGGCGAGACGATCCGCGGGACGAGCTGCCCGGTGACGCTGTATAACGAGGATCGTGAGTCGTACCCCAAGACTCCTATTTCCCGCTGTCGTCGTCCTGTCTCTCTTTGGCCGGGGTCCGATCGCTTCCACGTTTGCCCATCCGGCGACCATCGCGGGAGAGGCGGAGACCATCACGTCCGTTGCGGCCACGCCGGCGGAGCGGCACGCGTGCCGCCGCGTGCCGAGGCTCATCGGCCTGAGCCTGTCGGCGGCGCGTGACCGGGCGACACGAGTTGGTTGCAAGCTGCAGGTGCGTGAAGCAAGCACCGGCCAGCTGATCAAAAAGGAACCATATGGTCCGCAAGCCGCCCAAATCGTCGTGCGTCAGGCTCCGCGTGCAGGCCGCGCGGGGCGGACGGTCACAATCTGGCTCGAAACCGCTGTGCTCTCAGTCCGCGGACCCGGGACCGCCCGCCGGCGAGCCGCTCGTGAAACGTGGACCGACTGAGCTGATCAGCGGGTTGTACCTGGATGGGGGCCCGCACAGGTTCACCCCGCGCTGCCGGCCCGGACCACCATCTCCCGGCACCATCACGGTGACCAACCCAACCACCGGCGCGGTCGTCGCGAGCGACAGCGTCGCCAGCGGGAAGCTCGCCACGATTCCGCTCGCCCCTGGCACTTACACCGTTGTTGGCACCTTCGGTGACGCGACCAGGAACAGCCAGCCCATCAGAACACCGCCGCAAAAGGTGACGATCACCGCCGGACACACCGTCCGGCAGGACATCGTGGTGAGTATTCCCTGACTCTGGATCCCCGTCTCTGTCTACATTGTGGCCGGTACGCCAAGAAGGCGGCGAGTCGAAATGCTCGGCATCGTCGACCCGGCCGTGATGGACTGCCGCTACTCGACATCAACCGAGAGGGTTCTTCGGACAGCGTGGAGTGGAACCATGAGCGTGTTTGGGGCAAGATCCGAGGGCTCAAATCCGAATCGTCGATAGAACTATGCGGCGCGATCTCCGAGGGCATCGACGGTGATCGCGCGTATGGCGAGTTGGCCGGAGGCGCGCAAAACACGCTGCAGTGCGTCCAGCAGAAGACTGCGGCCGACGCCAGTGCCCTGATGGGGTGTGGCGACCGCGAGACGGGCAAGGAGCGCGACGGGGATCGGGAAGTGCCGCGAGAGTCCCCGGCGAACGCCGACGGTTGCCTGATCATGCTCGACTTGCGCGGCGATGAGCGTGTAGTAGCCGGCGACTTTGCCGTCCGTTTCTGTCGTTACGAAGGTGCGGGCAGCGTCGCGACGCTGGCTCTGGCTGGCATAGGCAAGCAGCCAGCGATCCAGAGCCTCCTCGCCGCAGCTGAATGCCTCGACGCGGTGAGCTTTACGATCGAACGCGGCGGGCGCGGTGAGGGGCGCCGTCACGCGGCAGGCAGGACGCTAGGCTTCTCCGTCAGCCGGCGCAGGCCCTGTTCGGCCTCGGGAGAAGGTTGCTCCAGCGCCGCGAGGAACCGCTGCGCCGCTTCGTCATCGATGACGTAGCGGGTGCGCTCAGCCATCGTGAAACACGGCCTCGCGGCGCGCGGCTCGGCGTACGAACTCACTGAGGGTCTCGCCAGTGACGGTCGCCGCAGCCTGCTCGAGACCGCGCTCCTCCTCGGTGATCCTGATCTCGATCCGGCGTGTTTTTGCGTTGTCGAATGCGAAGCCATTCGCACA
Source organism: Bryobacterales bacterium (assembly GCA_963795925.1). Classification (GTDB taxonomy): domain Bacteria; phylum Acidobacteriota; class Terriglobia; order Bryobacterales; family Bryobacteraceae; genus Bog-159. The sequence continues at coordinate 256,979 of CAWCJP010000008.1, forward strand.
TCGTACTGTACATCTGTCCGGACATGACTTTCTGATCCAATGGCAGCGCTGTTCGCGACCGCTGCACGCCGCGTGTGTTTTTGTGTAGGATTGGTGGGCGTATGGAGCGGCTGAACATCACCCTTGACGACGAGCAGGCCGAAGAGCTGACGCGCTTGGCCGAGCGCATGTACGTCCAACCGGGGACCGTTGCGCGCTCGCTGCTCTCGAGCGCCCTCGACTACGTGGGACCCGGATGCGCGGAACGTGGTGGAGTTGCTGGGTGGGATCCCCGGGGCGCACGAGCGCGCGCAGCTCGGTCTCAGGCAGGCGCGAGTTGGTGAGACGATCGCGCTGGACGAACTGTAGTCAGTGGCTCGTGTCGAGCTTGCCCGTGCGGCGGTCGGGGACCTCGAAGACCTGATCCGCACGAACAGCCTGTCGGCCGACACTCGCGGCCGGGTGGCGAGATCGCTGCGAGCGTTGGAGCGCTTCCCGCTGATGGGACCGGCGCTGGGCGGACGCTGGGAGGGTCTCCGCTTTCTCTGGGGACCGTGGCGCTGGCTGCTCCTGCTGTACGCGTTCATCGAGTCGGAGGATCGCGTCGTCGTTGTCACTATTCAAGACGCGCGCTCGTCGACTGCCGCGACGACCAGTGAGAGCCGATAACCGGTGCCAGTCTCCACCGCCGTCCGCGCCCCCCTATAGCCTGCGGCTATCGTCTCGTCCAGCCCTCGCCACAGTAGTCGTCGAGCCGTTCTGCGGGCGGCCTTCCTCGTCGCTTTCGCCAGCGGCGCTGCCGCTCTCCCCGCGACCGCGGACGCTGCGTCTGCGCCGGCGACGCGACCCACGTGCTAGTCGCCAGCGCTTCGCTCTTCGGCCACCGGCGTGATCACGGTGACTCTGAAGAGGTGCGGCCCGGGCTCGTTGAGCGTGAAGACGACGCCGGCTTACGCGAAGGAATTCAAGCGGCAGCTGAGCTCGGTCTCCACCCTCACCGTCCGCCTCTCCCCCGATGGCAAGGGGAAGGGACTGCTGCGAAAAAAGAAGCATCCCCGTGTGATGATTCAGTTGACTCTGATCGCAACCTCAGGACCGCAGCCGGGCTTCGTCGTCACGCACACCAGCACCGCCACGATCGGTGTCAACACCCCGCGGGCGCACCGATGAAAAGGTCGCGGCGCGACAGCAGGCCAAGGAAGAAGCAACAGCGACCGAGGAAGCCGAGGCCGCAGCGAAGCAGAAGACCGAAACAGAAGCCACCGCCAAGAAGAAGGCGGAAGAAGAAGCTGCTGACAAAAAAAAAGCCGAAGAAGCGGCAGCGAAGAAGAAGGCCGAAGAAGAAGCCGCCGCTAAGAAGAAAGCCGAAGAAGTAGCCGCTGACAAGGCAGCCGCGGCAAAGGATGAAGCAGAAGCCACGGCGGACAAGACGGCCGCGACAAACGATGAACACGAAGCTCCGCAGCTTCTCAACGAAGCCAGGGACGACTACCGCGAAGCCGAAACAGACTTGGAACGGTCTAACGAAACCGAATTCGAAGCCAACGGTGAAAAAACTGGCAGAAGAAGAGAAGAAAAAAGCGGAAGAAGATAAGGCAGAAGCGGGAAACGAGGAGCGACTGAAGTCACAGACCGCGAAGGTGCTCAAGAAGACGAACGCGACGCGGAAAACGAAAGACAAAGCGCCGAAGAAGCGTATAACAAGTCTGCAACCCCAAATACGTCTGTACCCCAGCCGAGGAAGCCGAACAGCGAGAAAAAGCGGATCGTGCCGCTGTCGGCCCAGCTGAAAGTGCGGCCAACGCAGCGGAAGCGAGGCTGCGGAAAAACTCCGAAAAGCAAGCAGGCTGAAGAGGAAGGCAAAAGCGGCGGAATCGGAAAAAGAAGCTTCAGAACTGCAAAAGCAAGCAACGGCGGGACGGGAAATCGCGAAAAGCGATGAAGCAACGGCGAGCAAAGACAAAACCAGCTCGGCCCAAAAGGAACAGGAAGTCCTCCGCGTTGAAGAAACTCGCGGAACAGAAGGAAAGCGAAGCCGCAGAAAAGCACCACGCGGCCGAAGCTGGCCTGAAAAAAGCTGAGCCGCTTTGGTCGGTCAAGTGTGTGCGTTGGGGGCTAATACGAGAGCGTGCCAGTTGTTTTGATGACCGTTGCGTAGGTGCGGCGGTCGAAGGTCCCGGATAGCCCGGTGCGTCCATGCGCATGGCTGTAGCGGCCGCTGCCGCCCGTGACCGTGATCGAGCCGCTGAAGCTTTGGTAGCGCCCCGCTCCGTGCAAGGTCGCTCTCCCGTGGCCGTCGATTGAGCCGCCGTTGGTGTGGATGGTGAAGCTGCCGGAAAAGACGACGCCAGTGGTGAGCACGGCGCGCATCGTGCCGGGGAGTGCGCCGGTCACGGGACCTTCCTCCTCGAGCTGCGAGCCGTTCGCCTTGACGAGATGCAGGTGCGCGGTGGCGGCTCCGTTCAGCGTTCGGGCTGCCTGTGCGCTGGGTGTGGCCGGCGGCGGTGGAGTCGACGACGCCGACGAGCGTGGTGCTCGCGATGGCGAGGATCGCGAGCACCACCGGCCCTCCGTAATAGCGGGGTGGCCCTGGCTTGCCGCACCCCGTGGCCCCCAATCGACGGGGTGTGCGGGCCCGACGAAGGCTTGACGATGGCCAAAACAATCTCTCCATCTTGAACTAGATCTTACTGGCCATCTGACTGAGACGGGTCGAGCACGGCGTGATCATCGACCCGGGGACGCTGGTTGCCCGTGGGCCGAGGAGTAGGAGATCGCAAGCGAGGTTCCAACCGGCCCCGGTAGTGCGTGACGAGTGGTGCTTGGTGGTCAGCAGGCGAATGCGCCCTGGCGGGCACGGTGACGCGCCCGGCTGTGCGCCCGTAGCCGGCTTGTTCGATCTGGCGCAGAATCTCTCGGTAGAGCGCCGCGGCGAGTGCCATACCACGCTGTCCACGGGTGAGGAGCGGGATCGCGTCGAGTCCTTCGTCATAGAGCTGGTCGGCGTGAGCGATCTGGTCGCGTAGGAG